>NZ_JAALFH010000001.1 GCF_011058255.1 Thioalkalivibrio sp. XN8
CCCGCGCGCGGACCGCGACGCCCGCACCCTGGGCGCGGACCTGCAATACAGCAACCCGGATGTCGGCGGCGCGGGCAAGACGCTCACCGCCGAAGCCTGGTGGCAGGGCACCGCGACCGAGGACGCGCCCGACGGGGCGGCCTGGGGCTTCGCCCTCGACTACCCCAACACCGGCCTGGTCGCCAACGCCCGCTTCAACCACATCGGCGCCGACTACGACCCGGCGCTGGGCTTCGTCTTCCAGGCCGGCGTGCGCGAGGCCTTCGGCGAGCTCGGCTACTGGCTGCGCCCGGCGGGCTACGACGCGGTGATTCCGCAGCTCGACTGGCAGGTGCGCGAGCGCCTCGACGAGGGGCTCGAGTACACACTGCTGAATCCCGAGGTCTACGTGGAGAACCGCGCCGGCGACTACGTCTTCCCCGAGCTGCGGTTCGAGCGCGAGCGGCTGTTCGCGCCCTTCGAGATCCTGCCCGGCATTGTCATTCCCGCCGGCGACTACCAGTATCACCGGGTGCTGCTGAGCGCCGGCACCAGCCGCGACCGGAACGCAGCCGTCGAGGTCTCGGTGGCCGCCGGGCAGTATTTCACCGGGCACCGGCGCGACTACGAGCTCGAGCTGCTGTGGCAGCCCGGCCCGCGTTACAACGTGGAGCTGGAATACGAAGTGACGGACCTGGACCTGCGCGAGGGGCGCTTCATCGTCCGCGTCGCGCAGGCCAACCTGAACGTGAATTTCAACCCGCGCCTGGCGCTCAATCTCACCGCCCAGCACGACAACGTCTCCGAGCGGCTGGGATTGAACGGACGCCTGCGCTGGACCTTCGCGGAACACCAGGACCTGTTCCTGGTCGTTAACCACGAGACCGGCACCCTGGACGACGACTTCCGGGCGCTGCGGACGGAGACGATTGCCAAGGTGGGCTTGAGCGTCGTGCTTTGAGCACACGCATGATGCACGACCCTGCGCAGCAGGCAGGGCCAACGACAGGAAGAATGAACGTGATGCGAGCAGTGATCTCTACGGTTTATTCGCTGGCCGCCATCCTCCCGGCAGCGGCGGCGGCGCAGGAGGACCCGGCTGCGACGCCGGCCATGCCGGAGGCGCTGGAGGCGCCGGCGCCGACGGCCGCCGACGGCGCCATGACGCAGTTCGCCGCCTTCCTCGAGACGGGCGGACCGGTGGTGCTCGTCCTGCTGCTCATGTCGGTGCTGGCGTTGACCCTGGTGCTGGCCAAGCTGATCCAGTTCCGCCGCTGCCGGGTCGGCGAGCGACGCGCGGCGCGCGAGGCGCTGTCGCTGTGGCGCGCGGGCCGGGCCGAGGCGGCGATCGAGCGCGCGACGACCAGCCCCAGCCCCGCGGCCCAGGCGCTGGCGCGGGCCATGCGCGGGCAACATCGCGGCGTACCCGAGCCGCTGGTGCGCGAGGAAGTGCTGCGCTACGGCAGCGGCGCGCTGTTCGAGCTGCGGCGCGGCCTGCGCCCGCTGGAAGTGATCGGTTCGCTGGCCCCGCTGCTGGGCCTTTTGGGCACGGTGCTGGGCATGATCGAAGCCTTCCGCCAGCTCGAGGCCGCCGGCAACCAGGTCAATCCGGCGATCCTCTCGGGCGGCATCTGGGAGGCGCTGCTGACGACGGCAGTCGGCCTGACCGTGGCGATCCCCGTGGTGGCGCTGCTGAACTGGCTGGAGCGACGCGTCGATCACCTGGCGCAGGAGATGGACGACATGGTCACCCAGGTCTTCACGCTGGATCTCGACGCGGGCGCGCCGGCCACCCGGCGTGCAGCGGACTCCACCAACCCCGGCAACCCGGTCCATGCAGCCTCCCTTGCCGCCCGCCACGCCTAGCTTCGCCGCAGCGGCCACGCGCCGGCGGACGGTGATCAGCCTCACGCCGCTGATCGACGTGGTGTTCATCCTCCTGGTGTTCTTCATGCTCGCCACGAGCTTCCTCGACTGGCGCTACGTCACCATGGACACGCCGGCGGTGCGGGCCGCGGCGCCGCCCAGCGACGTGCCGCTGCTCACGCTGGTGGTGAGACGGGACGGGCTGCGCCTCGACGACGCGGCGGTGAGCGAGGCCGAGGCGATCGCCGCGGCGAGGGCCCACCTGGAGCAGCATCCGGAAGTCGGGGTGCGCCTGCAGCCGGACGGGGACACGCCGCTGCAGCGGGTGATGGACGTGCTCGACACGCTCGCCGGCGCCGGCGTGGAGCCGCTGACCCTGGTGCGCGACCCGGGCTGGCAGGACCCGCGGGGGAGCGACTGATGCACTTTACGCAACGCCGGCCGGCGCCGACCGAGGAGCGCATCCTGCCACTGATCAACGTGGTGTTCCTGCTGCTGATCTTCTTCATGCTGGCGGGTACGCTGGCGGTGCGCGAGCCCTTCGAGGTCACGGCGCCGGACTCTTCGAGCGAGACGCGGCCGGAGACCGAGCCGCGACGCCTGCTGCTCGGCGCCGACGGGCGGCTGGCGCTGGACGGCGAGGTGCTGGACGAAGCCGCCGTTGTCGCCGCGCTCGCCGCGGCCCTGGCGGACGATCCGGGCCTGCGCGTCGAGCTCAAGGCCGATGCCCGGACGCCCGGCAACCGGGCGGTGGTGCTGCTGGAGGCGCTGCGCGCCGCGGGGCTCGAGCAGGTGTCGCTGATGACGCAGGCCCGGCAGGAGGACTGATGGGACTGGGGCGGCGTCATTACCTGCTCGCCGCCCTGCTGGCGCTGGGCCTGCACCTGGGCCTGGCGGCCGTGCTGCTGTGGCGCCCGGCGCCGCCGGAGGGCGCCGCGCTGGCGGCCGGCACCGGCGGGATCGAGATCTCGCTCGGTCCGGCGGGCGGGACGCAGGGCGACCCGGACCGTCACGACGAGGAAGACATAGAGGCGCCGGAAGCCGTCCCGGAACCCGAGCCGCCGCCGGAGCCGGAGCCCGACCCTGTCCCCGAGCCCCGCCCGGAGCCGGAGCCGCCGGCCATGGTCGAGCCGACGCCGCAGCCGGTTGCGGAACGCCCG
>NZ_JAALFH010000039.1 GCF_011058255.1 Thioalkalivibrio sp. XN8
CGGCCCGCGGTCTGGTACTCGGCCAGGCTCGCGACCAGCTCGCCGGCCGGCCGGCCGGCCTCCAGCACCCGGGTGTTGGTGGAAGCAGTGACGGGGAGCACTTCCAGCAGGCCGAGCCGGTCCGCGACCCCGGCCGGCATGGCGGCGCGGATGGCGTCGGCATCGAGCAGCTCCAGGGGCGCCGCCAGCCGGTAGCCCCGGCCCGGCTGCGCCGCCACCTCCAGGCCGAGCTCGCCCAGGCGCTGCACGCCCTTCCATACGGCGGTCCGGCTGATGCCCAGGCGGCGCCCGAGTGCCGCGCCCGAGACCGGCTCGCCCGCGGCCAGCGCTGCCAGGAGCGCCGCGTTGTAACTCACCGGCGGCGGCCTGCCAGGCCGCGGAACATGCGGTGCTCGACCCCGGCGCGCATGCGCGCGATGTTGCTGCGGTGGGTCCAGGCCACGAATCCCGCCATCACCAGGGCGAACCAGAACAGGGGGCTGCCCGCGCCGCCGGTCAGCGCCAGCCACAGCGGCGCCACGGCGGCGGCCGTGATGGTGGCGACCCCGACGTAGCCGCCGATCCCGGCCACCAGCACCCAGGTGAGCATCACCGGCGCCAGCAGGCTCAGCTGGATCGCGGCGTACGCGCCCAGCAGCGTGGCCATGCCCTTGCCGCCCCGGAAGCCGAAGAACACCGGCCAGACGTGGCCGGCCACCGCGCCCGCGCCGATCGCGACGGCGACGGCCTCGCGGCTCACCGCCGGATCGACGGCGATCCCGGGCAGGGCCGCGCCGGTGAGCAGGAGGATGGGCAGGACGGCCTTCAGCACGTCGATCAGCACCACGCCGAGGGCGAAACCCTTGCCCTGCGTGCGCAGCGCATTGGTCCCGCCCGCGTTGCCGCTGCCCAGCTGGCGGATGTCGACCCCCCGCAGCCGGCCGAGCACCAGGCTGCCGACGATGGAGCCGGCGAGATAACCGAGCAGGAACTTGCAGGCGAGCTCGAGCATGGGGCGCGGGGCCGAGGCAGAGGAGTTCGCGCCGATTCTATCCCGGATCAGGGCTCGCCGGGACCGGGCCGCCGGCAGCGTCCTGCGTTATGCTGCGCGGCGTCTCCCCGGAGGAAGCCATGCCCGAAGCCGTGCTCCTGCTCGCCAACCCGGCCGCCGGCAGCGGGCGCGCCGCCACCGTTGGCGGCCGCGCGGCGCGGTTGCTGGAGCAGCATGGACTGCGCGTGGAAACCGTCGTCAGCCGGGGGCCGGGCCACCTGGCGGAAGTCGCCGCGGCGGCCGCGGCCGGCGGGCGGGCCCGCGTCGTCGCCCTCGGCGGCGACGGCACCCTGTCGGAGGTCGCCCGCGGCCTGCTGTCGGTGCCGGCGACGCCGACGCTGCTCGGCATCGTGCCGCTGGGGACCGGCAACGACTTCATCAAGTCGCTCGGCTGGCCCCGCGACTGGCGCCGGGCCTGCGCGGCGCTGGCCGGCGGCTGCACGCCCCGCCGGCTGGACGCGGCGACGGTCAACGGGCGGTGGTTCGTGAATGCCGTCGGCCTCGGCTTCGATGCCGCGATCGCCGCGGCCACGGCCCGCTACAAGTGGCTGCCGGGCGCGCTGGGCTACGCTGCCGGCCTGCTCGACGCCCTGCGGGCCGGCATCGACACGCCGGTCTGCACCCTGCGCTGGGACGGGGGCGAAGACCGCCGGCCGGTTACGCTGGTGGCCGCCTGCAACGGCCAGTATGCGGGCGGGCTGTTCCACCTGGCGCCGGAGGCCCGGCTGGACGACGGCCGGCTCGACCTCGTCTGGGCCGACGGCCTGGGTCGCCTCGGCGTGCTGCGCCACGCGCCCAGCGTGATGCGGGGCACGCACCCGCGGCTGCCCGTCGCCCACTCGGCCCGCGCGTGCCGGCTGGAAATCACCAGCGCGGCCCCGTTGCCGGCGCAGGCCGACGGGGAACTGCTCGGGCTGGAACTGACGCGGCTGGAGATCGAGATCGCGCCGGGCGTGCTCGGGCTCTGGACCTGAGTCCTGCGGGTCAACCCGCCCCGCGCCGCCGCGGCAGGGAGCCCAGGCCGATGGCCGCAATGGCCAGCGCCGCGCCGGCCAGTTCGCGCGGCCCGAAGGCGCGCGAGAAGATCAGGATGTCCCAGATGAAGGCCAGCGTCGGCTGCAGCAGCAGGATCAGGCCGACCCGCGAGGCCGGCACGTGCGGCAGGCTGCCGGAGATCAGCAGCCAGCCCACCACCTGGGCCACCAGGGCGTAGGCGGCGAGCATCCAGGCCGCCCCCGGAGCAGGCAGCGCAATGCCGGGGCCGGCCGCGGCGGACCCGACGTAGAGGCAGGCGGCCGAAACCAGTGAGACGATCATCAGGTCCGAGGCGATCGAGCCCGCCGGGCTGGCCGCCCGGGCCCGGCGCAGGGCCAGGATATAAGCGGAGTAGAACAGCGCGGTGGACAGCCCGAAGAAAATGCCCCAGCGGTAGTCCGCATCCAGCGAGCTCCATTCGAAGCCCACGATGAGGCCCAGGCCGAGGAAGGCCATGGGGATCGCCAGCAGCAGCTCCCAGCGCGCCTGCTCGCGGAAGAACAGGATGCCCACGAGGGCCAGCACGAAGACCTGGAAGTTGCCGAGCAGCGTGGCCAGGCCGGGGCCGACATACCAGATACTGCGGTGCCAGACGGCGAGGTCGGCGGCGAACAGCAGGCCGGCCGCCAGCAGCGCCGCCAGCGCCACGCCGGAGCGCCGCTCCACCGGGGCGCGCCGGGCGAATACCCAGGCCGCCAGCATCAGGCCGCCGAACAGGGTCCGGTAGAACGCGCTCTCGGTCGGGCTGACGGGGGTCAGGCGCACGAACACCGGGGCGAAGCTGATCATCGCCGCGCCGCAGAGCAGCCGGATGGTCGGCTTGGCCAGCAGCCTCATCCACCCGCTCCGTGGCGCGGCGCCAGCAGGGCCGCGGCGCGGCGCAGCGTCGCCGTCGCCTCCGGCAGCCAGCCGGCCAGCAGGGGCCAGGCGTGCCACAGGCCCCGTGCAGTCTCCACCCGGTGCCGGACGCCGGCGGCGCCCAGCGCCGCGGCGAGGCGGCGGGTGTCGTCCGCGAGCATTTCGTCGGCATCACAGGCGAGAAAGCACGGCGGCAGGCCGCCCATGGAATGGGCCAGCAGGTTGAAGCGCGGATCGCCCGCCGGCAGCCGGCCGCAGAAGGCCGCAATGCCCTCGGGCACGAAGCCCGGGGGCAGCATCAGGTCGCCCTGCCCGGCCCGTGCGGCGCGGCCGAGATCGAGCAGCGGGGAGAACAGCGCCAGGGCGCCCGCCCGCGGCAGGCCGGTGGCGATGACTTCCCGCGCGAGCCACAGGGCCAGCCAGCCGCCCGCCGAATCGCCGGCCACCGCCGCCGGCCGCATCCCGCCCGCGGTCAGGCGCTCCCAGGCGCCGAGCACCTGGTCCGGGGCCGCCGGGAAGGGGTGTTCGGGCGCCAGCGGGTAGTCCAGCAGCAGCACCGGCCGGTCGCATTCGCGCGCCAGGGTCGCGGCCACCGCGCGGTGGCTGCGGGGCGAGCCCAGAACGAAGCCGCCGCCGTGCAGGTACAGGAGCGCCGGGCCCGCCGCCATGGCCTCCGGGCCGGCCCCGGGCGGCAGCAGCCAGGCGCTGCCGGGATACTCCGCGCCCGCCGCGTGCATGGTGACCCCCCGCGGCAGCGGCAGGAGCCGCGCCGCCCGCTCCATCGCCAG
>NZ_JAALFH010000040.1 GCF_011058255.1 Thioalkalivibrio sp. XN8
CGCCGGGGCGCGGGGCGCCTCGCCGGCGGCAGCCTCGACGAAGCGGCCGTAGCCGGCCTCGTCCATGCCCACCGCGCGGGCGATACGCCGGACCAGCAGGGCCCGGAAGACGCCCTCGGGGACCCTGGCCACCAGCGGCTTGGCCAGCTCGGCCAGCCGGGCGCGGCCGTCCATGCTGTCCATGTCCACGCGCGCCGCCAGCTCGTCGTGCAGGTACTCCGACAGCGGCCGGGCGTGGTCGAGCCGGGCCGCGAAGGCCTCCGCCCCCTCGGCCCGCACCAGCGAGTCCGGGTCCTCGCCCTCGGGCAGGAACAGGAAACGCACCTGGCGGCCCTCGCGCAGCGTCGGGAGCGCGTTCTCCAGCGCCCGCCACGCGGCCTGGCGCCCGGCCCGGTCGCCGTCGAAGCAGAACACCACTTCCTCGGTGACGCGAAACAGCCGCTCGAGGTGGTCCGGCGTGGTGGCCGTCCCCAGGGTGGCGACGGCCCAGGCGATCCCGGCCTCGCGCAGGCCGACCACGTCCATGTAGCCCTCGACCACCAGCAGCCGGTCGATCTGGCGCAGCGCCTGGCGCGCCTCGTACAGGCCGTAGAGTTCCCGGCCCTTGTGGAACAGCGGCGTCTCGGGGGAGTTGAGGTACTTGGGCTCGTCCTTGCCGAGCACCCGCCCGCCGAAGGCGATCACCCGGCCGCGGGCGTCGCGGATGGGGAACATCACCCGGCCGCGGAAGCGGTCGTAGTGGCCGCCGCCGTCGCGCTCGACCAGCAGGCCCGCGGTGGCGAGGCGCTGGACGGTCTCGTCGTCGCGGCCGAAGCGTTTCAGCACCGCGTCCCAGGCCTCCGGCGCCCAGCCGAGCCCGAAGGTGGCCGCCGTGGGGCCGCTGATGCCGCGCGCCTTGAGGTAATCGATCGCCGGCGGGTGGCGCTTGAGCTCGTCGCGGTAGAAGGCGGCGACTGCGTCCAGCAGGCCGTACAGGTCGGTGCGGCGCTCGCTGCCCTGGGATTCCTCGCGCGGCACCTCGAGGCCGGCCAGCGAGGCCAGCTCTTCCACCGCCTCGGGGAAGCTGAGGTGCTCGAAATCCATCAGGAAGCCGAGCGCGGTGCCGTGCGCGCCGCAGCCGAAGCAGTGATAGAACTGCTTGGTCGGGCTGACGGTGAACGACGGCGTCTTCTCGCCGTGGAAGGGGCAGCAGGCCTTGTACTCGCGGCCGGCCTTTTTCAGCGGCACGCGGGCGTTGATCACCTCCACGATGTCCGTGCGGCTCATCAGCTCGTCGATGAAGCTGGCCGGGATCAGGCCCATCGGCACTCCGGCCGCGAGCCGCGCGGCGGACGGGAAAGTGGGGGAGGCGGGTACTGCACCCGCTATAAATAGCTCAGCCGAGCCGGCTTTTCACCTGTGCGCTCAGCGCCGCCATGTCGGCACGGCCCTGGGCGCGGTGGCGCAGCTCGGCCATCACCTTGCCCATGTCCTTCATGGAGGCGGCGCCGGTCTCGGCGATCACCGCGTCCACCAGGGCGGCCAGCTCGGCTGCGCCGAGCGGCTCGGGCAGGTAGGCGGAGAGGACCTCGATCTCGAAGGATTCCTTGTCCGCCAGGTCCTGGCGGCCGCCGGCGGCATACTGCTCGACCGACTCGCGGCGCTGCTTGATCATTTTCTCCAGCACGCCGAGCACGCCCGCATCGTCGAGCTCGACCCGCTCGTCCACTTCGCGCTGCTGGATCGCCGCCAGCGCCATGCGGACCACGCCGAGGCGGGCCTTGTCGCCGGAGCGCATGGCCTGCTTCATGTCGTCGCGGAGCTGGGTCTTGACGGACACCGGGCGGGGTCCTGTGGGCGGGGGAATCAGTAGAGACGCTTGCGCCGGGACTGCTCCCGCTGCAGGCGCTTGGCGTGACGCTTCACCGCCGCGGCCTTCTTGCGCTTGCGTTCCTGGGTCGGCTTCTCGTAAAACTCACGGCGACGAAGCTCGGTCAGGACGCCGGCCTTCTCACAGGCCCGCTTGAAGCGCCGCAGGGCGGCGTCGAAATACTCATTCTCGCGTACGCGTACACCAGGCATTGAAAAGCTCACCATCCTAGAAGTTGGCTTGAAGTCAGCTTGATCCGGCCGCCTGGGCCGGGGTAAAGACCGGCCATTGTAGCGGCGTCGCTGGATGAAAGCCAGTAGGCAGGAGGACAACGATTTTGCGGGTACTCGGCATCGAGACCTCGTGCGATGAAACCGGCGTGGCGGTGGTCGACGACCGCGCCGGGCTGCTCGCGCACGCCCTCTACAGCCAGGTCCGGCTGCATGCCGAGTTCGGCGGCGTGGTGCCCGAGCTGGCGTCCCGCGACCACGTCCGCAAGCTGCTGCCGCTGGTGGACCAGGTGCTGGCGGAGGCCGGCACGACGCCGGCGGAGCTCGACGGCGTGGCCTACACCGGCGGCCCGGGACTGATCGGCGCGCTGCTGGTCGGGGCCTGCGCGGGGCGCAGCCTGGCCTGGGCCTGGGGCGTGCCGGCGATCGGCGTGCACCACATGGAAGCCCACCTGCTGGCGCCCATGCTGGAGTCGCCGGCGCCGGCGTTCCCCTTCATCGCGCTGCTGGTTTCCGGCGGCCACAGCATGCTGGTGGAGGTGCAGGGCCTGGGGCAGTACCGCGTGCTGGGCGAGACGCTCGACGACGCCGCCGGCGAGGCCTTCGACAAGACGGCCAAGGTGCTCGGTCTCGGTTATCCCGGCGGCCCGGCGCTCGCGCAGCTGGCGACGGCGGGCGGCCCGGGGCGGCTCAGCCTGCCGCGGCCGATGCTCAGGCGGCCGGGGCTGGACTTCAGCTTCAGCGGCCTGAAGACCGCCGTGATCATCGGAATCCGCGACCTCGAGCTGGACGAAAAAACCAGGGCGGACGTGGCCTGGGAGTTCCAGGAAGCCATGGTCGACGTGCTGGTGGGCAAGAGCCTGCGGGCGGTCGAGCAGACCGGCATCCGCCGCCTGGTGGTGGCGGGCGGGGTCGGCGCCAACCGGCGGCTGCGCGAGCGGCTGACGGGCGACGCCGCCGCGCTGGGGGTCGAGGTGTTCTACCCGCGGCTGGAGTTCTGCACCGACAATGGCGCCATGATCGCCTACGCGGGTATGCTGCGGCTCAAGGCCGGCGAGGCCGCGTCATCGTCCATCGAGGCACGCGCCCGGTGGGATCTTGAAACCCTGCGCCCGCCGGGCGCCAGCGTCTAGAGGACCTGGGTGGACACTATCTTCCTCAACGACCTGCGGGTCGAAACGGTCATCGGCATCTACGAGTGGGAACGGCGTATCCGCCAGACCGTCAGCATCAACCTCGAGATCGCGGCCGACATCCGGCGCGCCGCGGCCTCCGACAGCATCGAGGACACGCTGAACTACAAGGCCGTGGCCAAGCGCCTGATCGAGTTCGTCGAGGCCTCGAGCTTCCAGCTGGTGGAGACCCTGGCGGAACGCATCGCCGGGATCGTGGTCACAGAGTTCGACGTCAGCCGCGTCAAGGTGACCCTGAACAAGCCGGGGGCCATCCGGGGCGCGCGCGACGTCGGCGTGTGTATCGAGCGCACCACGGCGGATTTTCATGCCTGAGGTCTTCGTCGGCGCCGGCAGCAACATCGAGCCCCGCGCGCACCTGGGCGCCGGGCTGCGCGCGCTGGCGGAACGCTACGGGCTGCTGCGGCTTTCGCCGGTGTACCGGAACGAGGCCGTGGGTTTCCAGGGCGAGGACTTCCTCAACCTGGTGATCGCCTTCGAGACCGACGAGCCGGTGGGCGAGCTGGCGGCGGCGCTGGCGGCCATCGAGGCGGCCAACGGGCGGCGCCGGGGCGAGGCCAAGTTCGCCCCGCGCAGCCTCGACCTGGACCTGCTGCTGTACGGCGACGCGGTCGGGGTGATCGACGGGGTCGAGCTGCCGCGCGACGAGATCACGCGCTATGCCTTTGTGCTCAAGCCGCTCGCCGACCTGGCTGGGGACAGTCCCCACCCGGTGCTGGGGCAGACCTACGACGAGCTGTGGGAGAATTTCGACGCTGCGCGGCATCCGCTGGAGCGGGTGCCCGGCGATTTTGCTGCGGAGGTGGCCCTATGAACCGTGCCAAGCGACTTCATTCCATCCTGCTGGCGCTGGGCAGCGCCACCCTGGTCGCCGCCTGCGGCGGCTCGAGCTCGGGTGGGACGGTGACCCAGCCCGACGAGTGTTCCATTGCGAGCCAGAACGAGACCATCTACGACATCATGCAGCAGTGGTACCTCTGGTACGACGAGCTGCCGGTCGTGGACCCGGCTTCCTTCTCCTCGCAGCAGGCGCTGCTGGACGCGCTGATCGCGCCGGTCGCCGACCCGGTCGATCGCTTCAGCTATCTCACCACCCAGGCGGAGGAAGACGCGTTGTTCAGCGCCAGCCAGTTCATCGGCTTCGGCTTCCGCCAGCAGGTCGACGGCGATTCGGTGACGATCCTCGACGTCTTCGAGGGCGGGCCCGCGGCCGCCGGGGGGCTGGATCGCGGCAGCAGCATCCTGGCGATCGACGGCGTGCCGATCGCCGATATCCTCGCCATCGAAGGCGGGCTCACCGACGCGCTGGGGCCGCGCGAGATCGGCTTCGAAGTCGAGCTGACGTTTCGCAACCAGGCCGGCGCCGAGATCACCTCTACCTTAGTCAAGGACACGGTGACCATTCCGCCGGTGACCGCCACGCAGGTGTTCGACCTGGACGGGGTCACCACCGGTTACCTGGTGTTCCGCAACTTCGTTGATCCCGGCATCGCCGCCCTGAACACGGCTTTCACCGAGTTCAGCAGCGCCGGGGTAACGCAGCTGATCGTAGACCTGCGCTACAACGGTGGCGGCCTGCTGCGGGTGGCGGAGTATTTCGCCAACCTTCTCGCCAGCCGCGACAACCCCGGACTGCCCTTCTACAGCCTCTGGTACAACGACCAGAACAGCGGTCGCAACGAGACCTTCCTGTTGGCGGCGAATCCGTTGTCGATCGCGCTCTCTCTCGACAAGGTCGTGTTCATCACGACGCCGGCAACGGCTTCGGCCTCGGAGCTGCTGATCAACGGCCTGCCGCCCTACGTCGAGACCGTCACGGTGGGCAGCACGACCTTCGGCAAGCCGGTCGGCCAGTCGGGCTTCCGCTTCTGCGAGCAGGTGCTGCGACCGGTGACGTTCGAGTTCGTCAACGCGCTTGGCGAAGGCGACTTTTTCGACGGCATCGGGCCTGATTGCGTCGCGGGCGACGACCCCACCCTGCCGTTTGGCGCGGCAGGGGAGAGTTCCTTCGACACGGCGGTGCAATGGCTGTCTACCGGGGCGTGCCCGCAGGTGGCGGCCGAGGCCTTCCAGCAGCTGGAACGCGAACCCGCCCGGAAACCGCGCTGGCGCCTGAACGACGCGTACTAGTGGGGACTGTCCCCAGGACCGGTCCTGGGGACAGTCCCCAGGCTAGAAGCCCAGGTGGCGGCCGCCGTCGACGGCGATCACCTGCCCGTTGACGTAGCTGCCGGCCCCCGCCAGGAACAGCACGCAGGCCGCGATGTCCGCCGGCGCGCCAGTGCGCTTGAGCGGGATGCCGGCGAGCGTCGCCGCCTGCTCGGCCTCGCTGGCCCCGGCCTCCGGCCAGAGGATGGCGCCGGGCGCGATGCCGTTCACCCGCACCTCCGGTCCCAGCTCATGGGCCAGCGCGTAGGTCAGCATCTCGAGTCCGGCCTTGGCGGCGCAATACACGGGATAGCCGGGCATCGGCCGGCGGGCATGCACGTCCACCAGGTTGACGATCAGGCCGTGGCGCCGGCGCAGCAACGGCGCGGCCGCCTGTGACAGGAACAGCGGCGCCTTCAGGTTGCTGCCCACCAGCTCGTCCCAGTGCTGCTCCGTGATGCTGCCCACCGGCGTCGGATAGAAGCTCGAGGCGTTGTTCACCAGCAGGTCGAGCCCGCCGAAAGCTGCGGCGACCTGGTCCACCAGCCCGGGCAGCGCCGCGGTGTCGAGCAGGTCGGCCGGCAGCGCGAGCGCCGAGCCCGGGCGGCGCGCATCGAGCCGGCCCACCAGCGCCACGGCCTCGTCCCGCGAGCCGCGGTAGTGCACGGCCACCTTGGCGCCGGCCTCGTGCAGCGCCTCGGCCACGGCCGCGCCGATGCGCCGCGCGCCGCCGGTCACCAGCGCCACGCGGCCCGCCAGGCTGTGGTTGTCCGTGTCGTTGCTCATGTAGCATTCCTCGCTCATCGGCCGCCCCCGGGGCGGCGTCATTGTGGCGAACTTTGCACCCAGTGTCCTCCAGCCCCGCCGACTGGCCCGCGCCGCCGCCCGCGGCGCAGGCCCGCAGCGCCGCACTCCTGGCGCAGCTGCGGGAGGAAGCAGTTCGCGCCGGCGGCGCGATCAGCTTCAGGCGCTTCATGGAGGCGGCGCTGTATGCCCCCGGCCTCGGCTACTACAGCGGCGGGGCAGCCAAGCTGGGGCCCGCCGGAGACTTCGTCACCGCACCCGAGCTCTCGCCGCTGTTCGGCCGCTGCCTTGCCCGCCAGGCGCTGGCCGCCCTCGAGGCCCTCGGCGGCGGCGCCGTGCTGGAGCTGGGCGGCGGCAGCGGCGCCCTGGCCGAGGCCGCCCTGGCGGAGGCGGGCGCAGGCCTGCGCTGGCTCATGCTCGAGCCCAGCCCCGAACTGCGCCAGCGCCAGCAGCAGCGGCTCGGGAACCGGGTCGAGTGGCTCGACAGCCTGCCGGCCGGCTTCCGCGGCGTCGTCCTGGCCAACGAGGTGGCCGACGCCCTGCCGGTGGAGCGCTTCACTATCGCCGACAGCGAGCTGCGGCAGCTCGGCGTGCGCTTCGACACGGCGGGCGCGCCGGGCTGGGCGCTGCTGGACCCGCCGCCCGAACTGGCGGCCGCGGTGCAGGCGCTGGAACGGGAACGCGGCGCGCCCTTCCCCGAGGGCTACACCAGCGAGCACAGTCCGCTGCTGGGGCCCTGGGTGCGCAGCCTGGCCGAGAGCCTCGCCGCCGGGCTGGTGCTGGTGATCGACTACGGCCTGCCGCGGCGCGAGCTCTACGCGCCCGAGCGCAGCATGGGCACGTTCATGTGCCATTACCGCCACCGCGCCCACGACGATCCCTTCCGGTGGCCGGGCCTGCAGGACCTCACCGCCTGGGTGGACTTCACCACCGTCGCCGCGGCCGGCGTCGCAGCCGGCCTCACGCTCGAGGGCTTCACCACCCAGGCGGCCTTCCTCGCCGGCAACGGGCTGGAGGAGATGCTGGCGGCCGCGCCGGGCGGGACAGCGGGTATCATGCAGGCCCAGCAGGCCCGGCAGTTGCTGCTGCCCGGGGAGATGGGCGAGCGCTTTCGCGTCCTGGGCCTGAGTCGCGGGCTGGGCCCGGCACTCGCCGGCTTCGGCCTGCTGGACCTGGCCAACCGCCTGTAGGAGCGAAACACGCATGGACCTGGTGCAGGCGCTGGTGCTGGCGGTGGTGCAGGGGCTGACCGAGTTCCTGCCGATCTCGAGTTCCGGGCACCTGGTGCTGGTGCCGGTGTTCTTCGACTGGCCCGACCAGGGCCTGCCCTTCGACGTCGCCGTGCACCTCGGCACGCTGGCCGCGGTGGTGTTCTACTTCCGCCACGAGCTCCGGCCCATGGCCCGCGACGCCATCGGCACCCTGCGCGGACGCGCGCGCACGCCGGACTCGGACCTCGCCTGGTGGGTCGTGCTCGCGACCATCCCGGCGGTGGTGTGCGGCGCGCTGTTCGCCGGCCAGGTCGGCACCCTGGCGCGCTCCCCGCTGGTGATCGCCGTGACCACCGGCGTGTTCGGCGTGCTGCTGTGGGTCGCCGACGCCCGCGGCGCCCGCACCCGCGACGAGTACCACATCGGCTGGCGCGAGGCGCTCATCGTCGGGCTGGCCCAGGCCGTCGCGCTGATCCCCGGCACCTCGCGCTCCGGCATCACCATCACCGCGGCGCTGTTCCTCGGCCTCAACCGGCAGGCGGCGGCGCGCTTCTCCTTCCTGCTGTCGATCCCGGTGATCCTGGCCGCCACCTGCTACGAGCTGCTGAAACTGGCGCAGGACCCGCAGCCGGCCGACTGGCCGGCGCTGGCGGTGGGCGCGGTGAGCGCCGCGGTGGTGGCTTACCTGACGATCCGCGCTTTCATCGCCCTGCTCGGGCGCATGGGCATGGCGCCCTTCGCCGTCTACCGGCTGCTGCTGGCGGGCGTGCTGCTCTGGATCTATCTCTGAGCTAGTCGCGCGGGCAGGCGGCGGCGATCGCGGCGATGCGCTCGGCCCGCAACCGCTCGCCGAGCGCCTCGCCCGACAGCCCCTCGGCCACCAGCGCCCGCGGCTCGACGGCGGCCGCCGCCGCCAGCGCCCGCAGCAGCAGCTCCGCCTGCGGGTAGGGCGCATCCGCCAGGCCGTCGCGCCCTTTCATGTCCGCCTCGCAGGCGCCGAGGAACTGCCGGAAGCGTTCCGGCCGGCGCAGCGCGTCGGCTGCCTCGAGCAGCTTCAGCACGGTCGCGGGGCGCAGCTCGGCGGCCCGGTGGCACAGGCCGTGATAGCGGGCGACGACCTCGGCCAGCTCCCGGAACGCCGTCGGCACTTTCAGCCGCTCGCACAGCCGGCGCAGCAGCGTGACGCTGCGCTCCTCGTGGCCATGGTGCGCCGGCCACAGTGCCCGCGGCGTGGTGCCCTTGCCCAGGTCGTGGGTGAGTACGGCGAAACGCGCCTCGGGCTCCAGGCCGAGGCGCGCAGAGGCGCGCAGGCACAGCAGCAGGTGCCGGCCCGTGTCGATCTCCGGGTGCCAGCGCGCCGGCTGGGGCACGCCGAACAGCGCCTCCAGCTCCGGAAAAATCACCGCCAGCGCGCCGCAGTCGCGCAGCACGCGGACGAACTCGTCCGGGCAGTCCGTCTCCAGCGCGCGGCGCGTTTCCTGCCAGACGCGCTCCGGCACCAGCGCGTCGGCCTCGCCGGCGGCCACCATGTCCCGCATCAGCGCCACCGTTTCCTCGGCCACCGTGAAGCCCAGCGGCGCGAAGCGGGCCGCCAGCCGTGCCGTGCGCAGGATCCGCACCGGGTCCTCGGCGAAGGCGGGCGACACGTGGCGCAGCAGCCGGGCCTCCAGGTCGGCGCGGCCGCCCCAGGGATCCACCAGCGTGCCGTCGGCCGCGCGCGCCATCGCGTTGATGGTCAGGTCGCGGCGCTGCAAATCTTCCGCCAGCGTGACTTCCGGCGCGGCATTCACCACGAAGCCGCGGTAGCCGGGCGCCGTCTTGCGCTCCGTGCGGGCCAGGGCGTATTCCTCGCCGGTCTCGGGATGCAGGAACACCGGGAAGTCGCGGCCCACGGCGCGGAAGCCCGCGCGCTCCATCGCCGCGGGCGTGGCGCCGACCACCACCCAGTCGCGGTCGCCGACCGGGAGGCCCAGCAACTCGTCGCGCACCGCGCCGCCGACCAGGTAGGTATCCATGGCGGCATTGTATACGCGCCGCCGCGTCCCGCCGGCCGGGCCTGCCGGCCGCGCGGGTCCCTGCTATCGTTTGGGCCATGAGTCCCGTCGCCCGGACCCGGCCGCTGCATGCGGCCCTGCTGCTCCTGCTGCTGCCGCCGCTGGCCGGCTGCAGCACGGCCGGCTACTACGCCCAGGCCGTGAGCGGTCATCTCGAGCTGATGGCGGCGCGGGAGCCGCTGCCGGCAGTGATCGCCGACCCGGCCACGCCGCCGGCGGTGCGGGAGCGGCTGGAGCTGGCACAGGCCGCGCGCGAGTTTGCCGTGACCGAGCTCGGCCTGCCCGACAACGGCAGCTACACCAGCTACGTGCAGCTCGATCGCCCGGCCGTGGTCTACAACGTCTACGCCGCGCCGGAGTTCTCGCTCGAGCCGAAGCGCTGGTGTTTCCCCGTGGCCGGCTGCGTCGTCTATCGCGGCTACTTCGCCCGCGCGGACGCCGAACGCACCGCCGCACGCCTCGCAGCGGAGGGGTGGGACACCTGGGTCGGCGGCGCGTCCGCCTACTCGACGCTCGGCCGCTTCGAAGACCCCGTCCTCTCCACCATGCTGTATCGCGACGACGCCCGGCTCGCCGGCCTGCTGTTCCACGAACTGGCCCACCAGCAGCTCTACGTCGAGGACGACTCCGCCTTCAACGAGGCCTTCGCCACGGCCGTCGAGGAAGAGGGCGTGCGCCGCTGGCTGCTGGCCCGCGGCGGGGAGGAGGCGCTGGCCGCCTGGCAGGCGTCCAGCCGGCGCGCCGAGGCCTTCCAGTTCCTGCTGGCCCGCACCCGCGGCGAGTTGCAGGCCCTGTACGCCTCCGGCGCTGCCGAACCCGAACTGCGCGCCGGCAAGGCGGCCGCCTTCGCCCGGCTGCGCCGCGAATATGCCGCCCTCAAGGCATCGTGGGACGGCTGGGACCGCTACGATCGCTGGTTCGACGCGCCGCTCAACAACGCCCGGCTCATTCCCTCGGCCACCTACCGCGGGCTGGTGCCCGCCTTTAGCCTGCTGCTCACCGAGCTGGACGGCGACCTCCAGGCCTTCTACGCCGAGGCCGCCAGGATCGGCGGGCTGCCGCCAGCGGAGCGCGATGCCGAGATGCGGCGGCTGCTCGCCACGGCCGGTCAGACCTGAGCGCGGGGCCGGCCCCTGGGGGACCTGACCGCGGGGCCGGCCCCTGAGGGACCTGACCGCGGGGCCGGCCCCTGAGGGACCTGACCGCGGGGCCGGCCCCTGTAGGGTCCCCTTCGCTTGGAAATCTGATGCCGCTCAGGGGACCCTACAGGACCCGACCCCGCTGCACTGTTTCAGGGGGACGGCGCGGACAGCGCAGCGCGACCCCGCGGCAGTCCCCGGCACATGCCGGCTCGGCTCGGTGGCCGACCGCGGCTGCTCGGGCCGCGTTGCGCCCCGACCGAGCCGGGACCGGGCGAGCCTGGGCCGCTGCCGCCGTGG
>NZ_JAALFH010000041.1 GCF_011058255.1 Thioalkalivibrio sp. XN8
TCGTCTGCCGGTGTTCGGCTCCGATGACGGCACGGGCAGCCCCGTGGTCACGAACCACGTGTTTGCCAGCCCGACCTATCCGCGGGCGCTGAACGATTGCGCTGCCTGCCATGTGGAAGACTTCGCGATCCTGCCGGGTGCCGACGTGGCGATGGCTTCGACGGTCGAGACGGGTGAGCCGCCCTTCGGCGACCAGCTCAACGATGTGCTCGAGGGCGCCCTGGCCTCCTCCTGCATGACCTGCCATCGCAGCGGCGATCCCGCTGTGGAAGCCGTGCTGAAGGCGCATGCGTACCAGAACGGCTGGGTCCCGCAGGCATTCCCTGAGGGTCGCCA
>NZ_JAALFH010000005.1 GCF_011058255.1 Thioalkalivibrio sp. XN8
CCGTCATAGGCCTCAGTGGCATCAACGTCGAAGGTATCGACGCGGACGAACTGGTCGTTGGCCGCCGAGTTGTGGCACAGGTAGCACATGTCGACATTGTCGACGCGGTTGCCGCCATGCTGGTACATGGAGCCAACGTGGCAATCCAGGCACAGGCTGCTGTCGACGACAGCGCGACGCGCCGGCGCCGGATCATCCGTGCCGAGCTCCCAGTCGTAGGTCGGGGTGAAGGCACGAACTGCCATCAGCTCGCCACCGCCGAGCACGCTCGGTAGCCGCGGCTTGCCCTGGATGGCCACGCGGCCAAACTCGGCATCGACGGTCTCGACCGGCACCACCGTGGTCGCCACGTTGCCGGAGCAAGTCGT
>NZ_JAALFH010000042.1 GCF_011058255.1 Thioalkalivibrio sp. XN8
AGTCGCCACGTCCACCGCGTCGGCCGAGCCGCCGCCGGCGCCCTTGCCGCCGATCCCGACGGTGGCCGCGCCGACGCCGCCGCCGCCCGCCACGATGCTGAAGCCGCCGCTGCCGCCGCCGCCGCCCACGCTCTGGGCCTGGATGCCGTGGGCCTCGGTACCGAGGGTCGCGATGGCGCCGCTGTTATCGACCTCGACCGCCGCGGCATGCCCGCCGCCGCCGCCGTCACCGCCGAGCCCCAGGCTGAAGGCGCCGAGCCCGCCGCCGCTGCCGGCGATGCTGAAACCGCCGCTGCCGCCGCCGCCGCCCACGCTCTGGGCGAACAGGCCGACTGCACGCAGGCCCTCGGTGGCGATGCTGCCGTCGTTGGCGACCGTCACTGCCTCGCTGGCGCCGCCGGTGCCGCCCTGGCCGCCGAAAGCCAGGGCCACGCCAATGCCGTCGCTGGCCGCGCCGGCAATGCTGAAGCCGCCGCTGCCGCCACCGCCGCCCACGCTCTGGGCGAAGATGCCCTGGGCATCGTCGCCGCGCGTGTGGATATCGCTGCCGCTGGTCACGGTCACGGTGTCGCTGTCGCCGCCACCACCGCCGTCGCCGCCGACGCCGACCGAGAAGGAGGCGCCGAGACCGACCGACGCGGCGATGGCGAACCCGCCCCGGCCGCCGCCGCCACCCACGCTCTGGGCGTCGATGCCGCGCGCCCGGTCGCCGCTGGTGGAGATTGCGCTGTCGGCGGTGTTGACGACCACCGAGCTGCCCGGCCCTCCGTCGCCGCCGGTGCCGCCGATGGCCAGGGAACCGAACAGGCCAACGGCCACGCTGTTGCCGCCGCTGCCGCCGCCGCCGCCCACGCTCTGGGCGAAGATACCGCTGGCGTCGTCACCCCGCGTGGTCAGCGCGCCGGTATTATCGACCCGGACTGCGGCCGCCTGGCCGCCCGCGCCGCCTTCGCCACCGATGGAGAACCAGCCCACGGCCGAGCCGCCGCTGCCGCCGCCGCCGCCCACGCTCTGCGCGAACAGGGCCTCGGACCAGGCGCCGGTGGTCTCGATCACGCCCCGGTTCGCCACGCTCACTGTGCCGCCATCACCGCCCCCGCCGCCCTGGCCGCCGATGCCCACCAGGCCGCCGCCGCTGCCGGCATCACCACCGCCGCCCCCCACGCTCTGCGCGTACAGGCCGCGCGCGAAGTCGCCAAAGGTCACGAGGCTGCCCTCGTTGCTGGCGCTGGCCGCGCCGCCGTTGCCGCCCGACGCCCCGTCGCCGCCCACGGCAACCAGCCCGCCGGCGCTGCCGCCGGCGCCGCCGCCCCCGCCCACGCTGAGCGCCACCAGGCCGTGCGAGCCGTCGCCGTGAGTGGTGACGCTGCCGCCCGCGACCTGGGTCACCGCCACGACCCCGCCGCTGCCGGCGCTCTCGCCGTCGCCGCCGCGGGAATAGAAGAGGCTGCGGCCGGTGCCGCCGCTGCCGCCGAAGCCGCCCACGCTCTGGCCGAACAGGCCGAAGGCGTTCGCACCCCGGGTCGTGATGAGCCCGCCGCTGAGCAGGGTCACGTCGCCGCCGTCGCTGCCCTGGCCGCCGCCACCGGCCGCGCCGACCAGCCAGCCGCCGCTGCCGCCGCCGCCGGCATTGCCGCCGGCGCTCTTGGCCCAGATGCCGTGGGCCTCGTCGCCATGGGTCGTCACCGTCCAGTCGCCCTCGACCCGCACGTCGCCCGCCAGGCCGCCGAAGCCGCCGAGCGTGCCGCCGGCGAACACGCCGCCGTCGCCGCCGACGCCGCCGTCGCCGCCCTCGCTGATGGCGAGGATGCCGCTGCCGAAGCGGCCGAAGGTCTCGATGGCGCCGGAGCCGGTGACCGTCACCGCCATGCCGGCCCCGCCGGCGCCGCCGCGCCGGCCGCCGTAGTAGAAGCCGCCCGCGCCGCCGTCGCCGCCGCGCCCGCCCTGGCTGTGGGCCAGCACGCCGACGCTGGCGTCGGCCTCGGCGTCCGCCGCCGGCTCGAAGCGCGTGATCACCTCGCCCTCGATGCGCACGTTCACGTCGCCGCCGTCGTTGCCGTGGCCGCCGGCCGTCGGCGGACGCGCGCCGAAGGTCCAGAAGCCGCCGCCATCGCGGCCGTCGGTGCCGCGCTGGCCCTGGCTGTGGGCATAGACGCCGTGCGCCGCCGCGCCCGTGGTGGCGATGGTGCCGCCGAGATGAGAGATATTGACGGTGCTGCCGGCGCCGCCCGAGACGCCCCGGGCCTGGCCGAGCAGGCCGGGAATCTCGTTGTCCGGGTCACCTTTCACGTACAGGTCGAGGTCGGGCCAGGCGACGCCCGTGGTCGCCTCCCCGAACTCCACCAGCCCGAAGGTATCGAACTCGACGAAGGTCCGGGTCACCAGCGTGCCGTCGACGTTTTCCACGCGGGCGCTGAGAAAACCGGTCTCGCCGGTGCGCAGCGGGTCCGGGCCGCCGCGGAAGCCGTCGAGGGAAACCAGCACTTTCACCGTCCGCGCCTCGCCGTCGGCCAGGTCGGCGAAATCGTCGCCGGGATCGAAGCTGAAGCTGCCGTCCAGGTTGACGGTGAAGCTGCCGGCGATCGCGCCGTACTGCACCTCGTTGGTGGGCGTCAGCGCATCCGGGTCCACCTCGTTGCCGAGCTCGACGATCTCGACGCTGCGGGCGTCGAGCGTCAGCGGCGCGTCGGCCGTGACGGCCTGCAGCTCGCCGCCGTCGGGGTCGGCGGCGCCGGTCAGCTGGAAGGTGATGCCGGCCGGGTCGAAATTCTCCAGCGCGGTGATCATCGCGTCGGGATAGCCGCTGGTGCTGCTGTAGCCGTAGATGCCGTGCGCACCGCGGCCCGCGGTGTCGATCTCGCCGTGGTTCTCGGCCGTGATCACGCCGCCCGCGACGCCGGGCGTGCCGGGCACCGGCACCCCGAGCAGGGGATCGTTCGGCGGCGCAGGCGACTGGCCGACGCTGCGCAGGTAGAGGCCGCGGCCGTTGTCGCCAGTGGTCGAGAGCACCACGTTCGCGCCGGGCGCGCCGGTGTAGAGCACCAGGTCGCTGCCGGCGCCGCTGGTGAAGCGGATGGCGTCGCCCGTCACCTGGATCGGGCCGGCCAGTTCGCCCACCCGGACCGGCTGCGCCACCGGCGGCGCTGCCAGCTCGATGCCGTCCGACTGGTCGCCGCGGCAGTCCAGTTCGCCGGTGTCGACGTTGACTTCACAGGGGTCCGGCGCCGCGAACAGGCACGGCGGCAGCGCCAGGAAAGCGGCCAGCGAGACCAGGCAGGCGGGCGCGGTGAGACGGATGCGGGCTTCGAGTCTGCGGCGGCAGGACATGGCGGTTCCTCCGTTCGGAGGCCCGGGGAAACCCCGGGTCAGGCACGCGGCCGCGCACTGCGGCGCGACGCACCGCGTCTACCCAATAAGCTAGTTCGCCTGCGCCATTGCGTTATGACCTGCGTCAACTGCCGTGACCGGCCGCACCGCGGCCGGTTACCCTTGCGCCATGCACGACCCCATGGACAAGCGCTTCCAGCAACGCATGCTGAACATGCTCTGGTACACCGCCCTCGGCGGGCCGCTGCTGGTGGCGGTGATCATGCTGGCCATCCCCTATGGCCCGATGGTCGAGTGGCTGCCGCGGCAGCTGTTGTGGCAGGGGTCGCTGGTGGCGCTCGCCCTGCTGCTGGCGGCCGGCCGGCCCTTCACCCGCCAGCGCATGGCGCCGGACCGGGTGGCGGCGGGCGCGAAGCCCTGGCGGGAACTGGAACACGGCGACGTCGAGGGCGAGGCCTTCGTCCGGGTGCAGTTCGCCGCCATGCGCACCGCGGCGCTGCTCGACGTCATCCCGGTGGCGGTGCTGCTGCTGGCGATCCTGCACGCCGACCCGCTGCTGGCGCTGGCCGACGGGGTGCTGGCGCTGGTGGCGGCCGCGATCGCGAAGCCGGACTTCGTCAATACCCTGCTGACGACCGAGTCACGCCTGCGGCGCGGCTGAGCTCACTCGCCCTGGAGCACGTTCGCGACGTCGGTCTCCAGCCGCTCGAGGTCGGGAATCGCCGGCGTCTCGTTGAGGACCCGCACGCGGCACAGTACCGGGGCATCGTCGGAGGCGCCGTTGCCCTCGCCGCTATCGGCGTCGAGCTCGATCACGTCCTTGCCGAGCCGCACCAGCTGCGGCAGTCCCTGGCACAGCAGCGCCAGCCCGCCGCGGCCGAGCTGGCCGGTCAGGCTGCGCAGGACCACCGCGCGGCTGCGGCCGCCGATCTCGGGCACCGGGTCGCCGCAGGCCGCCTCGAAGGACACCAGCGGCACCATCCGGTCGCCCCAGGCGACCTCGCCGAGCAGCCAGTCGGGC
Source organism: Thioalkalivibrio sp. XN8 (assembly GCF_011058255.1). Classification (GTDB taxonomy): domain Bacteria; phylum Pseudomonadota; class Gammaproteobacteria; order Steroidobacterales; family XN24; genus XN24. The sequence continues at coordinate 4,349 of NZ_JAALFH010000042.1, forward strand.
TTTTCCTCGCGCAGCCGGATGCGGCCGAGACCGATCACCTCGGCCACGCCGGCGCGCGGCACCAGCAGGCGGCGGCCGACCAGCGGCAGGAGCAGCGCGTGCAGCAGGTCCTCGGCAGCTTCTTCTTCACTCATCGCTGCTCTCCGCGGCTCGCTGCTCCTCGCCCGTCAGGGTGCGGATGGCGTTCAGCAGGTCGCTCTCCTGGTAGGGCTTGCCGAGGTAGTGGTCGACGCCGATCTCCATGGCCCGCGCGCGGTGCTTCTCGCCGACGCGCGAGGTGATCATGATGATCGGGATGTGGCGCAGGCGGGCATCGTTGCGCACGTGGCTGGCCACCTCGTAGCCGTCCATGCGCGGCATCTCGATGTCCAGCAGCAGGATGTCCGGGGTGTGCTCCTGCAGCAGCGCGACGGCGTCGACGCCGTCCTTCGCCGTGATCACGCGCATGCCGTTGCGCTCGAGCAGTCTTTCGGTGACGCGGCGCACGGTGATGGAGTCGTCGATCACCATGACGAAGGTGCGGTCGTCCTCCTTGGCCTTCGGCGGCGCCACCGGCGGCGGCTCGGGGCCGCGCACGCGGGCGCGGATCAGCGCCGCCACGTCGAGAACCAGCACGATCTTGCCGTCGCCGAGCACGGTCGCGCCGGCCACGCCGCGGATGCCCGCCAGCTGCGGCCCGAGGGGCTTCACCACGATCTCGCGCGCGCCGAGCATCTCGTCGGTCAGCAGCGCGGTGGGCCGCTCGGCGGCGCGCACCAGGATGGCCGACACCGTGCCGGCCTCCGGCAGGCCCGCGGCCTCGCCGTCGACCAGCGCGGCGACGTGCTCGAAGTGGTAGTCGTGATCGCCGTAGCGGAAGGGAATGGCGTGCGGGCCGAAGTAGCGGCCCAGCTCGGCCGCCGGCACCCGCACCACGCCCTCCACCGCCGGCAGCGGCAGCGCGTACCACTCGTCCCCGGCGCGCATCACCAGCGCCTGGGTGATGGCGCGGGTGAAGGGCAGGCGGATCTCGAAGGTCATGCCCTCGCCGGAGCGGTTGCGCACGTCGAGCGAGCCGCCCAGCTGGCGCACCTCGCTGGCCACCACGTCGGTGCCGACGCCGCGGCCGGCGCCCTGGCTGAGCTGCCGGGCGGTGCTGAAGCCCGGCCGCAGGATCATCAGGCAGGCGGCCTCGCTGCTCAGCGTCTCGCTCGGCCCGACCAGGCCCAGGCCCTGGCCCTTGCGCCGGATCGCTTCCAGGTCGAGGCCGGCGCCGTCGTCGCTCACCTCCACCACCACCTCGGCGCCCTCGCGCCGCACGTCGACGGTGACACGGCCGGTCTCGGGCTTGCCGACGGCGCGCCGCCGCTCCGGCGCCTCGATGCCGTGGATGATGGCGTTGCGCAGCAGGTGCTCGATCGGCCCCAGCATGCGGTCCATGATCTGGCGGTCCAGCTCCGCGGTGCCGCCGACCACCTGCAGCTCGGCCCGCCGGCCGAACTCGGCGGCGATCTGGCGCACCAGGCGCGACAGCCGCTGCGCATGGCGGTTGAAAGGCACCAGCCGGGTGCGCATCAGGCCGTCCTGCAGCTCGCTGACGGCGCGTGACTGCTGCACGATCAGGTTCTCGGCCTCGCCGATGCGCTCGCTGATCAGCTGCTGGATGCTGGCCACGTCGCTGGCGGTCTCGGCCAGGGCGCGGGACAGCTGCTGGATGGTCGAGTAGCGGTCCAGTTCCAGCGGGTCGAAGTCGCCACGCCGGTCCACGTCGCCCTGGTGGCGGTGGAGGATCTGGGTCTCGGTCTCGATCTCCATCTTGCGCAACTGGTCGCGCAGGCGGACGAACGTGGCGTTCAGCTCCTCGAGGTTGAACTGGACCGAGCCGAGCTGCTCTTCCAGCCGGCTGCGGTAGATGCCCACCTCGCCGGCGTTGTCGAGCAGCTTCTCCAGCAGCGAGGCGTCGACGCGGGCCAGCTCCTGCCGCTGCATGGCCGCCGCCGGGGGCGCGGCGGGGACGGACGCGGCCGGCGCAGGCACGAACTGGGGTTCGGGTTCGGGCTCGGGCTCGACCAGCGGCGCGGGCTCGACGGACGGCAGCTCGGCCGGCGCGAAAGCCGCCGTGTCCTCGAGCACTTCCTCGGGCGCTTCCTCGGGCGCTTCCTCGGCCGGCAGCTCCTCCTCCGCCGGCGCCTCTGGCTCTGCCACCGCTTCCTCGGCGGGCGCTGCTTCCTCGGCGGGCGCTGCTTCCTCGGCGGGCGCCGCTTCCTCGACCGGTGCTGCTTCCTCGACCGCCCCCGGCGCCTCGAGCTGGCGCACCAGGTCCGCGGGCATCTCGGGCATGCGCCCGTCGGCGGCCGCGTCGCGCATGCCGTGCAGGGCGTCGATGCAGCGCTGCACGACCTCGACCAGTCCCGGCTCGACCTGGCGCCGGCCCTCGCGCAGGGCCTGGAACAGGTTCTCCAGCTCGTGGCTGAAATCGCCGATGGTAGTCACGCCGGCGAGCCGCGCGCTGCCCTTGATGGTATGCAGGTAGCGCTGCAGCGCGTGCAGCGGCTCCTGGTCCGAGGGCCGCGCCCGCCACGCGGCCATGGCGTCCTGGGACTCGTCCAGGATCTCGCCGGCCTCCTCGACGAAGATGCCGAGGATCTCGAAATCGAAATCGGGCTGCTCGAGGATGGTGTCCACGGCGCCGGCCTGGGCCCGCAGCTCGTAGTCCTGGTGCAGGGCCCGGATCTCTTCCGCCAGCGCCTCGTCGGGCGGCCCGGTCGGTTCGCCGGCTTCTACCGCCTGCACCACGCGGTCGATCGCCTCCACGGCGCGGCCGAGCAGCGCGATCCCTTCCGGCGGCAGCCCGACGTGGTCGTCGTAGAGCTGGCGCAGGTAGTCGTTCAGCGGCCGGGCCACCGTCACCACGGCCGCCACGTCGGCCATGTTGGCGCTGCCTGCCAGGGTATGGCAGGCGCGGTGCACGGCCTCGGTCACGGCAAACGGCGGCGTGCGCAGCGCGCAGTCCTCGATGAAGGCGCGCAGCTCCGCGAGATGCCCGCTGGCCTCGCGGGTGAAGATCTCGCGCAACACCGGGTCCATCTCCGGCGTGGGCTCCGGCTCGGGCTCGGGCTCGGGCTCGGGCGCCGCCTCGACCGCCGGCGCTGCGGCCCGTCCGGCGGTGAAGTCGGCCGCCTGGGCCATCAGTGCCTCGATGTCGGCGGCCGGCGCCTGGCCGCTCTCGATCTGCTCGATCAGCGCCGGGACCTGCGCCACCGCCTCGCCGAGGAACTGCGCCAGCGCGTCGCTGCGCTCGATGCGGCCCTCGATCAGGGCATTGAGCATCTGCTCGATGCTCCAGGCGAACTCGCCGATGCGCCGCGCCCCCACCATGCGGCCGCTGCCCTTGAGGGTATGGAACGCGCGCCGCAGGGTGCCGAGGTCGTCGCGGTCGTTGGTCGCCGACCACTGGGCGTAATGCTGGCGCGACAGCGCGTCCAGCTCCTTGGCCTCCTCGATGAACAGCTCGATGAGCTCGGTGTCCGGCTGCTCGCCGCCCTCGAACACCGCCATGCCGGCCGCTGCGGGCGCGGGCGCGGTCTCTTCCGGCGCGGCCTCCGGCTCCGCCTCGGACGCGGCGATCTCTGGCTCCGCGACCTCCGGTTCCGCTTCCTCCGGTTCCGCTTCCTCCGGCGCAGCTTCCTCCGGTGCAGCCTCCGGCTCGGGCGGGGCCTCCGGCTCGGGCGGGGCCTCCGGCTCGGGCACGGGCTCCGGCTCGGGCACGGGCTCCGGGGCCGGCGCCGCGGCGGCGGCCTCGGCCTCGGCCTCGCGCGCCTGCAGCGCCGCCAGGCACTCCTCGGCGTTGTCCAGCATGAATTCCGGCGGCGTGCGGCCGGCCCGGACGGTCTCCATGAAGTATTCGAGACTGACGATGGCATCGGCCAGGCGGTCCAGGGCGTGGCGCGACAACTCCACGCCGTCCGGCTCCAGCAGGCGCCGCACGTACCGGGTGACCTGCTCCATTACGCCGACGGCCCGCCGCTGCTCCAGCATCAGCAGCGCCGCCGTCACGCCCTGCAGCAGCCCGGGCACGGCGTCGGCCAGCTGCGGGTCGATGGGGCCGCTCAGGCGCTCGCTGACCGCGTCCCGCACCCGCGCCATGTTCACCAGGCACTCGCGCAGCAGCGCTTCCGTGACCTGGCGCATGGCGTCGGCCTGCTCGTCTTCGGCCTCCGTCCGCACGACCGGCTGCGGCTCGTCCAGCACCAGGCCGATCAGCCGCTCGTCGAGCCGGTCTTCCACCCGCAGCAGGCTGGCGGCCACGGCCAGCAGCTCGTCCTCGGTATCGGCCCGGTCCTTGTGCAGCAGGGCCTTGAGCCGCTCCGCCTCCCCCCGGACCTGCTCGCGAATCTCGCCCAGCCCGAGGACACCGAGGGTCTCGCCGATCTTGCCCAGCATGCCGCACTGGTGCTCGAGCACCTCGGTGGGGATGGTGCCGGTGCGGGCATGCAGGTCGAGCGCGTCCTTGACCTTGGCCAGGTCCTCGCGGATGGCGCCGGCGACGGTGCGCATCAGCTGCACGCTCGGCCCGCCGAGGCTGTCGCGCGCCTGGGCCACGTCCGGCTGCTCGGGCAACAGGTCGCCCAGGCTGAAGGCGTCGCGGATGGCGCTGACGCGGCTGCCCTGGGTGCCGGCGCGCGCCACGTAAAACAGCAGTGCATTGAGCAGGTCCAGCGGCGGCTCGGCGCCGATGGCTTCCTCGCCCTCGTCGATCATGCGCCGCACCTGGCGGTCGACCTGGCCGAGCAGCCGCTTCACCGAGGCGCTGGCCGGCAGGCCGCCCTGGCGCAAGGCCTCGACCACGCCGCCGAGCACCCACCACAACTGGTGCACATTCGGGTCGGTGGAGGCCCGCTCGAGCCGGGCCGCCACGTCCGCGATCACGGCCAGGCTGCTGTCGGGGCGCTCGCCGCGGATCCAGGCCAGCAGCGCCGCCTGGTAGCGGGGCCGCAGCTGGCGGCCCAGCTTCACCACGTCCTCGCCGGAAGGCTGCAGGGCGACGTCGCCGCCCGACGGCTTGCGATCGCTGGGCAGGTTCAGCAGCAGCAGGGTGTTCTCGGACAGCAGCGCGGAGCCGCGGGCGGCCCGGAGGTCGTTCAGCAGCGGCAGCAGCACCAGCGGAACGTCGCGCCCGCCGCTGACCACGCGCTCGAGATAGGGCGGCAGCTGCACCACGGCGCGCGACAGCGCGTCGAGCGCCTCCTGCGGCGGCTGGGCGGTGGTGGCGTTGCGCCGCAGGTGCTGGGCCAGCTGCTCCATTTCCTCGGCCAGCAGCGAGGCGCCGTAGACCTCGGCGATGCGCAGCGCCCCGTGGGCCTGGTGCAGCAGGTCGGCGCAGCGCTCCATGGTCTCCGCCTGGTCCGGCTTCTCGACGAACTCCTCCAGCGCCATGCGCACGTCGTTCATCGCGTTGGTGACCTCGGTGGTCACCCAGAGCAGCTGTGGCGAGGCGTGGGCGCTCACTTCGGCGGCGTCTCCGGCAGCCGGAAGCCGGCCACGGAATTACGCAGCTGGGTGGCGAGGTCGGCCAGCTTGCCGATCGACTGGGAGGTCGCGCCGGTGGCGTCGGCGGTCTGCTCGCTGATCTCGCGCAGCACGTTCATGTTGCTGGTGATGTCGCCGGCCGCCGTCGCCTGGTCGCGCGCCGAGCGGGAAATGTTCTGCACCAGGGTGGCGATCTGGTTGGACACGCTCTCGATCTCGTCCAGCGCCGCGCCGGCGTTCTCCGCCAGCAGCGCGCCGCCGACCACGTCGGTCGTGCTGCGCTCCATCGAGGTCACCGCCTCGTTGGTGTCGGACTGGATGGTCTTCACCAGCACCTCGATCTGGCGGGTCGCATTGGCGGCGCGCTCGGACAGGCGCTGCACCTCGTCCGCCACCACGGCGAAGCCGCGCCCCGACTCGCCAGCCATCGAGGCCTGGATAGAGGCGTTCAGCGCCAGGATGTTGGTCTGCTCGGCAATGTCGTTGATCAGCTCGACGATGTTGCCGATCTCCTGGCTGCTCTCGCCGAGGCGCTTGATGCGCTTGGAGGTGTCCTGGATGGTCTCGCGGATGGTGTTCATCCCCTCGATGGTGCGGCGTACCGCGGCGCCGCCCTTGTGGGCCACGTCCACCGAGTGGCGCGCCACGTCGGCGGCGCGCTCGGCGTCGCCGGAGACGGCCTCGATAGAGGCGGCCATGCGGGCGATGGACTCGGTGGCGTCGCTGGCCTGGCGCAGCTGGGTGTCGCTGGCTTCCGCCATGTGGGTCGCGGTGGCCTGGGTCTGGCGCGCGGCGGCGTCCACCTTGATGGCGGTCTGGTTGATGGTCTCGACCAGTTCGCGCAGCGCCTCGATGGCGTAGTTGATGGAGTCGGCGATGGCGCCCGTGATGTCCTCGGTCACCGAGGCCTGCACCGTCAGGTCGCCGTCGGCCAGGTTGCCGAGCTCGTCCAGCAGCCGCAGGATGGCGGCCTGGTTGCGGTCGTTCTGGCGGGTCTGCTCGGCGGCGCGCCGGCGCAGCTCCTCGCCGCGGAACAGGCCGACCGTCAGCGCCAGCGACAGCAACAGCGCCCCGGTCGCCAGCCACAGCGGCCAGGCCGCCTCGTCCGCCAGTCCCGACCCGGGCGGCAGGCCGCGCCAGGTCAACACGACCGCGGCGAGCACCACCGCGACCAGCACCAGGCCCAGTACCGGCAACAGGGCCATACCCCGTGAATGCTGTCTCATGTTTTTGTCCGTCGTGGAAACCATTGCCGCGGGCCCTCAGTCGTCGCGCGCCGCTTGCAGGAAATTCGGGCTCTCGGCCAGCGCCTGGAGGCTGAACACCGGCCAGGACTCGTCGTCCCCGCCGAAGGCGCCGGCCAGGTAGCGGCGGCAGCGCAGCTCGCCCTCCGGGCCCGGCTCGCCGCGCTCGCTCTCGGGGAAACGCCGGAAGCCGAATACTTCGTCCACCAGCAGGCCGGCCAGCAGCTCGCGATGGTTGAGCACGATGACGCGGGAATCGCGCCCGCGCCGGGTCGTGCCGCCGCCGAGGAAACTCTTCATGTCGATCACGGTGAGCAGCTGGCCGCGCAGGCTGGCGATCCCCGCCACCCAGGGGCGCGCGCCCGGCACGCGGGCCAGGGCCGCCGGGCAGGCGACGATTTCCCGCACCTCTTCGCGGGGCGCCAGGAAGCACTCCTCGCCCAGCCGGAAACCGATCCCGACCCAGTCGCGGGACTCGGTCTCGGCGTCACTGGCCGCGGCGCTGGCGAGCGCGCGGCGCTCCATTGCGCGGAGCAGGGCCCAGGGGTCGGCGCGCAGTTCTGCCAGCGGCGCTTCAGTCATTGGCCCCCGCTTCGCCCGCCGCAGTCTGCTCCAGCACGGCGCGCACCTTCGCCACCAGCTGGGCCTCCGACACGGGCTTCACCAGGTAGTCCCGGGCGCCCTGGCGCAGGCCCCAGATCCGGTCGGTCTCCAGCCCCTTGGTGGTCACCATCACCACCGGGATACTGGCCGTGTCGGGCGCGCGGGCCAGCTCGCGGGTGGCCTGGAAGCCGTTCATGCCCGGCATCACCACGTCCATCAGGATGAGGTCGGGACTCAGGATCCGGGCCTTGTCAATCCCCTCGCGACCATCGGCCGCGGCGGCGATATCGAAACCGTGCTTCTTGAGGTAGCCGCCGAGAACGTGCACCTCGGTCGGGGAATCATCCACGATCAGAACCAGGGCCATGTCGCTCCTCCGCCTGGCGCGGCGCTCAGGACTTGACGTGCGCGCCGATAGCGGACAGCAGCTCGTCGCGCGTGAAGGGCTTGGTGAGGTACTGCTCGGACCCGACGATCCGCCCGCGGGCGCGGTCGAACAGCCCGTCCTTGCTCGACAGCATGATCACCGGCGTCGACCGGAACACCTTGTTGTGCTTGATCAGGGCGCAGGTCTGGTAGCCGTCCAGCCGGGGCATCATGATGTCGACGAAAATGATGTCCGGGTGATGGTCGGCCACCTTCGACAGGGCGTCGAAGCCGTCGACGGCCGTGTAGACCTCGCAACCCTCCTTGGTCAACAGCGTCTCGGCGGTCCGGCGGATGGTCTTGCTGTCGTCCACCACCAGCACCTTGAGCCCGTTGAGGCTGCGCGACTCGTCTGCGTCCACCACGTACCTCCGCTTGAAGTTCCCGATTTTTAACATATTGAGCGTGGACCCGCCATGCGGCCTTCAGACTTCGCGCTGGCTCCAGGCGAGCAGCATCGAAGGCAGCATGCCGGCCAGCAGCAGCACGCCCCAGAACAGCGCATGCAACTGGTCGGCGCCAGGCTGCCACCCCACCCGGGTCGCGTCGGCGGCCAGGTACATCGCGAGAGTCGCGAGCGCCACCAGGCCGCTGAGGGCACGGTAGGCGTAGAGGTAATGCTCGTTGCGCACCGAGCGGATCCGCTCGTCCACGAACTCGTCGGGCAGGTCGGCCATGCCGCGCACCACCTGGCGCAGCAGCCACCAGGCCCCGCCCGCGAGCGCCAGCGCCGGCAGGAAGAGCAGGTTGTTGCCGTACCAGGCGGCCGCCACGGTCAGGGCGATCGCCAGGGCGGCCGCGACCACCAGCAGGCGGCGCCGGCGGGCGGCGCGCCAGCCGTCGAAGCGCGTGTCGTTGAGCATGGCGGCGGCGTCGCGCGCCATGGCAGTTTCGCGCGGGTCGCGCGGGTCAGGCTTGGTCATCGTGTGTCTCCGGGTTGCCGGTAGAGGGATTCGCTCATCGGCGCGAACGGCTGGAGGGAAAAAACCGCTTCGACCGGCAGCTCGAAGAACTGCGCGATGCGCAGCGCGAGAGCCAAGGTCGGGCTGTATTCCTGCCGCTCGAGGTAACCGATGGTCTGGTAGTGCACGCCGATGGCGTCGGCGAGTTCCTGGCGGCTCAGCTGCCGCTCGGCCCGCAACACCGCCAGTCGGTTGTGCACTTGCTCGGCTGTGGTCTTGGGTAGTCGTCCCATCGCGTGCTCACTGTGTCCAGAAACCAGGTGTCGGATAAGAGGCCGGACGATTTATAGTATTTTTACTATCATCTGTCAATAGTATGCTCTTGTTCGTTTAAGCCCGCGTCCGCCACCGCCGCGCCGCGACCCGCCGCCCCTTGCTATAGTTGCGCCGCACCCATGGAGCCCGGCCGATGAGTAACGCCCCGATCCGCCTTGGCGTGGTCATGGACCCGATCGAGCACATCAAGCCCGCCAAGGACACCACCCTGGCCATGCTGCTGGAGGCCCAGCGGCGCGGCTATGCGCTGGAGTACATGACCCAGGGCGACCTGTGGGTGCTGGAGGGCCGGCTCGGGGCCCGCATGCGCGCGCTCGAGGTGCGCGACGACCCGGAGTGCTGGTACGCGCTGGGCGAGGTGCGCGAGGCCGACCCGGGCGAGCTGGACGTGATCCTGATGCGCAAGGATCCGCCCTTCGACATGGAGTACATCTACACCACTTTCCTCTTGGAGCGCGCCGAGGAGCACGGCGTGCTGGTGGTCAACAAGCCGGCCGCGCTGCGCGACGTCAGCGAGAAGGCCTACACCATGTGGTTTCCGGAGTTTACGCCGCCGACCATGGTGGCCCGCTCGATGGCCGACATGCGGCGCTTCGTCGAGCGCTACGGGGCGGCGGTGGTCAAGCCGCTGGACGGCATGGGCGGGCGCTCGATCTTCGTGCTGCGGCCGGGCGACGCCAACACCGGCGTGATCCTCGAGACCCTGACGGCGCACAACACGCGCTTCGCCATGATCCAGCAGTACATCCCCGAGATCGTCGCGGGCGGCGACCGGCGCATCCTGCTGGTCGACGGCGAGCCCTTCGAGCATGTGCTGGCGCGGATCCCGGCGGCGGGCGAGAACCGGGGCAACCTGGCAGCCGGCGCCCGCGGCGAGGGCCGCGACCTGACGCCCCGGGAGCGGGAGATCTGCGCCGCCGTCGGGCCGGTGCTGCGCGACAAGGGCATCCTGTTCGCCGGGCTGGACGTGATCGGCGACAAGCTCACCGAGGTCAACGTCACCAGCCCCACGGGCGTGCGCGAACTGGACAAGCTCTACGGCGCGAACATCCTGGCCGGCCTGTTCGACGCCATCGAGCGGCGCCTGGCCGGGCGTCGCGCCGGCGCATGATGCGCGCCTGGCTCCTGCCGGCGATCCTGCTGCTGGCGGCCTGCGGGCCGGGGCCGGAGGAAGCCGAGACCCGCCACCGTTTCATGGCCATGGGCACCCTGGTCGACGTCACGCTCTACGGCGTGCCGGCGGCCGAGGCCGAAGCTGCGGCGCGCGAAGTCGAGACGCTGTTCCACGCGCTGCACCGCGAGTGGCAGCCATACGGGGACGGGGCGCTGGGACAGCTCAACCACGCCCTGGGGACTGTCCCGGGGACAGTCCCCACTGACCTGGCGACGCTAATCGCCGAGGCCGAACGGCTGGCAGAGGCCACCGGGGGGCTGTTCGACCCGCGCCTCGGCGCGCTGGTCAAGCTGTGGGGCTTCGGCTCGGACGAGACCATGCCCGCCGCGCCGCCGCCCCCGGAAGCCATCGCGGCCTGGCTGGCGACCCGGCCGGTGGAGTACGACCTCGGCGGCTTCGCCAAGGGCGTGGCGGTGGACCGCGCCATCGAGCTGCTGCAGGCGCGCGGCATCGAGCACGCCATCGTCAACGCCGGCGGCGACCTGCGGGCCATCGGGCGCAAGGGCGAGCGGCGCTGGCGCATCGGCATTCGCGCCCCGCGCGACGCCGGCAAGGTCATGGCCGCCCTCGAGGCCGGGGACGACGAGTCCGTGTTCACCTCCGGCGACTACGAACGCTGGTTCGAGTTCGAGGGCCGGCGCTACCACCACATCCTCGACCCGCGCACCGGCTACCCGACCGAGGGCCTGGCCTCGGTGACCGTGCTGCACACCGACGCCGCCCTGGCCGACGCCGCCGCCACCGCGCTGGCGGTGGCCGGGCCGGCGGACTGGCCCGCCACGGCGGCCGCGCTGGGCCTCGAGGCGGTGATGGTGGTGCATGACGACGGCCGCATCGAGCTGACCCCCGCGATGCAACCGCGGGTGTGGTTCACCAGCGAGGACTACGGCCGCCAGGCCAGGGTCCGGTCCCTGCCGTGAAGCTGTTCCGCGCCGGCGACCTGGTGGTGCTCGCCGCGGCGGCGGCGCTGGTCGGGGCGTCGTGGGCGGCGCTCTGGTCCGGCGGCGGCCCGGCGGAGTTCGCCGTCGTGACCGCGCCCGCCGCGGCGGCGCAGACGCTGCCGCTGGACGCCGACACCGTCACCGAGGTCGCGGGGCGGCTCGGCCCGAGCACGCTGGAGGTGCGCGACGGCCGGGTGCGCTTCACCGACTCGCCCTGCGTCGGCCGGCTGTGCGTGCACAGCGGCTGGCTCGACCGCAGCGGGCAGGTCGCCGCCTGCCTGCCGAACGGCGTGGTGGTCGAGGTCGGCGGGGGCCGGCGCGAGTTCGATGCCGTCAGCCACTGAGCGCGTCGCGCCGACCGGGGCCGGCCGCGACCGGCTGATCGCCGGCTTCGCCGCGCTGGCCATTGCCATCCACGTGCTGGAAGCGGCGCTGCCCAGCCCCCTGCCCGGGGTGAAGCCCGGCCTGGCCAACGTCATCACCGTCGTCGTCCTGCTGCGCTGGGGCTGGGGCATCGCGGCCTGGGTCGCGGGGCTGCGGGTGCTGGCCGGCAGCCTGCTGGTCGGCACGTTCCTGAGCCCCACCTTCATCCTCAGCGCCGGCGGCGCGATCGCCGCGCTGGCCGCGCTGTGGCTGGCGCAGCGGCTGTTCGGCCGCTGGCTGGGCGCCCCGGGCTACAGCGTCTGCGCCGCGCTGGCGCACATGGGCGCCCAGGTGCTGCTGGCCTGGCAGCTGTTCATCCCGCATCCCGCGCTGCTCAAGCTGGCGCCGTTTTTGCTGACCGCGGCGCTGGTGTTCGGTATCGTGAGCGGCGTGATCGCCGCGATCGTGTTGCAAAAACTCGCCGGGCCGGAGCCGGCGCGACCATGAGTCCCGCCACGCCGCAGTGGCTGGCCGGCGAGCGCCTCAGCTGGGCGCTCTTCCTGGCCGCCGCCGTCCACGGGCTGGTGATCCTCGGCGTCGGCTTCTCGCAGCCGGAGCGCGCCGGCCCCGAGGAAGTCCCGACGCTGGAGGTCACGCTGCTGGAATCGCCGGTGCCGGACGAGCTGGAGCCGGACGACGCCCGGTATCTCGCCCAGGAGAACCAGCAGGGCGAAGGCAACACCGCCGAGTCCCTGCGGCCGGAGTTCCACGAGCAACCGCCGGCGCCCGAGGCCGTGCCCGCCGAGCCGCTGGCGCCGCCCGACCCGGCCGACGCCGTGGTGCAGTCCTGGGCCGGCCCGCTCACCGTCGCGATCGCGCCGCCCGCCGCCGAGGCCGCGCCGCAGCCCGTGCCGCCGCAGCCCGAGGGCGGGCCGACGCGCATCAGCGACGCCAACCCGCGGGAGTTCTTCGTCTCCATCGACACCCGGGCCAGCCTCTTCGCCGAGTACCTGGCCGGCTGGAAGGCGCGCATGGAACGGCTGGGGACGGTGAACTTCCCGGCAGTGGCGCGGCAGCGCCACCAGCGCAACCCGGTGCTGGAAGTGGCGCTCAACGCCGACGGCACCATCGCCGAGGCGCGGGTGACCCATTCCTCCGGGGTGGGCGCGCTGGACCAGGCGGCGCTCGACCTGGTGCGGCTGGCCAGCCCCTTCGATCCCTTCCCGCCCGAAGTGCGGGCCCAGTACGACACCCTGCGCTTCGCCTACGAGTGGCGGTTCATCGACGGGCGCGGCGATATACTAGGCCCATGACCGAGGGCCAGTACCTGACCGGGCAGTTCCTGATCGCCATGCCGGCCATGGACGATCCGAACTTCGATCGCACCGTCACCTACGTCTGCGAGCACAACGACGACGGCGCGCTGGGGATCGTCATCAACCGCCCGATCGGCATGGCGCTGGGCGAGATCTTCGCCCAGCTGGACCTGCAGGCCGAGGACGACGCGCTGGTGGTGCAGCCCGTGCTCGAGGGCGGGCCCGTGCAGCCGGAGCGCGGCTTCGTCATCCACGACGACGGCCAGACCGAGTTCGGCGCCACCCTGGAAGTGCCGGACGGCCTGTGCGTGACCACCTCGCGCGACATCCTGGCCGCCATGGCCGCCGGCAAGGGCCCGCCGCGCGCCATCGTGGCGCTCGGCTACGCCGGCTGGGGCGCCGGCCAGCTGGAAGCGGAGATGGCGGCGAATTCCTGGCTGACCGTGCCGGCCGATCCCGCCATCATTTTCTCCGTCCCCTTCGAGCGGCGCTGGGAAGCCGCCGCCGAACTCATCGGCATCGACATCACCGCGCTGTCCTCCGAGGCGGGCCACGGCTGAGCATGGCCGCGGCCGCCAACACCCTGCTGGCCTTCGATTACGGTCGGCGCCGCATCGGCGTGGCCGTGGGCAACACCCTCACCGGCCGGGCGCGGGCGCTGGCGACCGTGGCGGCCACCGACGCCGGCCCGGACTGGGACCGGATCGCCGCGCTGCTGGGTGAGTGGAAACCCGGACGGCTGGTGGTCGGCGTCCCGTATAATGGCGGCGGCTTCGGCGCGGACGATATCGCGACGGAGGCGCAGCGCTTCGCGCGGCAGCTGCACGGCCGCTTCGACCTGCCGGTGGACACGGTGGACGAGCAGCTCAGCTCCGCCGAGGCCTATGCGGGCTTGAAGGCGGAGCGCCGCGCCGGCCAGCGCGGCCGCATCGCCAAACAGGACATCGACAGTGCCGCGGCGGCGGTGATCCTGCAGCACTGGCTCGACCATCACAGCTGAGGGACCCCATGGCATCCCAGTTCGACGCGCACGGCCGGCTCCGGCACCTGGTCACCCTCAAGGACATGCCGCGGACCCAGCTGGCCGCGCTGCTGGACCGGGCGGAGTCCTTCCTCACGCCCATGGGGGCGCAGCCGGCCCGCTCGGACGCCCTCGCCGGCCGCACCATCGCCAACCTGTTCTTCGAGCCCAGCACCCGCACCCGGGCCTCCTTCGAGCTGGCCGCGCAGCGCCTCGGCGCCGAGGTGCTGAGCCTGGACGTGAGCACCTCCTCGCGCGCCAAGGGCGAGAGCCTGCTCGACACCATCTACACCCTGCAGGCGATGCAGATCGACATTTTCGTCATCCGCGACGCCCAGTCGGGCGTCCCGGCCTTTATCTGCGAGCACGTCGCGCCGCACGTGGCGGTGCTCAACGCCGGCGAGTCGCATCTCAACCACCCGACCCAGGGCCTGCTGGACGTGCTCACCATGCGCCGCCACCTCGGCGACCTGTCCGACAAGGTGGTGACCATCCTGGGCGACATCCAGCATTCGCGCGTGGCGCGCTCGGCCCACCATGCGCTGGGCACGCTGGGCGTCGGGGAGCTCCGGCTGGTCGCGCCGCCGGCGCTCAGGCCCGACCCGGCCGAGTTCCCGGGCGCCGTGATGCTGGACGACACCGACGCCGGGGTCCGGGGCGCCGACGTGGTGATGTGCCTGCGCATCCAGCGCGAGCGCATGGAGCAGACCCGGGCGCCCGACGGCAGCGACTTCCACCGCGAGTTCGGGCTGACGCCGGAGCGCCTGGCGCTGGCGCAGCCGCACGCCATCGTGATGCACCCGGGACCGATGAACCGCGAAGTGGAGATCGCCGGCAGCGTGGCCGACTCGCCGCAGTCGGTGATCACCGAGCAGGTCACCAACGGCGTGGCGGTGCGCATGGCCGTGATGCAGACCGTGATGGAGACGCTCCATGACTGAAGCCGCCGCCAAGGATCGCCCGCACCGCGGCACGATTTTCGTCGAGGACGCCGAGGTGCTCGACGTCGAGGCCTGGCCCGCCGAGCAGTTCATCATGCGGCTGGTGGCGCCGCAGTGCGCCGCCCACGCGCGGGCCGGCAGCTTCGCCCACGTCACCTGCGATCCCGCGCTGCCCATGCGCCGGCCGCTGTCGCTGATGCGCGCCGATCCCGGCTCGGGCGTGATCGAGTTCCTGTTCAAGATCGTCGGCGACGGCCTGCGGCTGCTGGCGCAGCGCCGCCCGGGCGAGACGGTCAGCGTCATGGGCCCGATCGGCCGGCCGTTCACGCCGACGCCGGGGCGCCGCCGGCCGCTGCTGGTGGGCGGCGGCGTCGGCATCCCGCCGATGGTGTTCCTGGCCGAGGCGCTGGGCCCGGCGGCGCGCGACGGGCTGGTGCTGATGGGCTCGGAAGTGCCGTTCCCCTTCGACCCGGCGGACTCCCGGCTCGACGTGGCGCACCTGCCGCAGGGCGTGGTGGCCGCGATGCCGCTGATGGAGAACCTCGGCGTGCCGAGCCGTCTGGCCTCGCTCGGCGGCTTTCCCGGCTGCTACCCGGGCTACGTCACCGAGCTCGGCCGCGAATGGCTGCGGGGCCTGGATGCGGGCGCCCTGCAGGAAGTGGAGATCTTCGCCTGCGGCCCGACCCCGATGCTCAAGGCCGCCGCCGCGCTGGCGCGCGACTTCGGCCTGCCCTGCCAGGTCTCGCTGGAGGAATACATGGCCTGCGCCGTGGGCGGCTGCGCCGGCTGCGTGGTGCAGGTCAACACGCCCGCGGGCCCGGCGATGAAGCGCGTCTGCGTGGACGGGCCGGTGTTCGAGGCGGCGGCGGTGGACTGGGGAGCGATGCAGCACTGATGCCGGTCCAGGCGGCGCTGGTACTAGCCAATCTCGTGCCGCTCGCCGGCGTGCTGTTCTTTGGCTGGGACGCGCTGGCGCTGCTGCTGCTCTACTGGCTCGAGAACCTGGTGATCGGCGCCTACACGCTGCTCAGGATGGTGCGCGCCGAGGGCTTCAAGGGGCTCGGCGCGGGCGCCTTCTTCGTCTTCCATTACGGCTTCTTCTGCGCCATCCATGGCGTGTTCGTGCTGACCATCGCGTCGCTCGGCGCCGCCGCCAACCCCGCCGACGAGGTATTCCCGGACGACGCGATCTTCCCGCTGCTGCCCTTCCTGCTGCTTGCCAACCTGCTCGACTGGATCGGGCGCGAGATGCCGGCACTGCTGTTCCTGCCGCTGCTTGGCTTCGTCGTCAGCCACGGCCTGTCCTTCGTCGAGCACGTGATCGTCGGCGGCGAGGACCAGGGCCGCAGCGCCCAGAAGATCATGGGCGATCCCTACCGGCGCATCGCCGTAATGCACGTCGCCATCCTGGCCGGCGGCGGCATGATCATCGCCCTGGGCGGCGGCTCGGCGGCGCCGATGCTGGTAGCGATGGTGGCGCTGAAGACCTGGCTCGACCTGGCCCAGCACCGCAAGGAACACCGCCGCCGCGCCCGCGAAGCCAGCCGCGAGGCCGACCGCGAGGCCGCCTGAGCGCCCCCGCCGGCCGCTCAGCTTCCGTTCAGCTTCGCTCCCGCAGACTCGGGTCCCGTGGGCATTGCCCCTGGCTGACGCGGGAGACCGACATGACTGCACGCCTGAGAATCGCCGCCCTGCTGCTGGCGGCCCTGGTGCTGGCCGGCTGCACCGAAGAGACCGAGGTCATCGTCATCGACTGCCCCGGTCCCGACCTCGGCTTCGACGGCCGCTGGTTCGGCGCCATGGAAGACGACACCGGCGCCCTGTTCACCCTGGAATGGCAGGTGTGCGGCGACCGGATCACGCGCGAGTACGTCAACGGCTTCGCCTCGAGCGTGTCCGGCCAGCTCTGGCAGACGGGCGCGGGCGCCTGGGAAGGCCGGCTCAGCGACGGCACCTGGTTCCGGCTGCTGGCCGACCCGGCGCGCCGCCATCTCGTGATGGTGAACGATTTCTTCGAGTTCGCCGTGCTCGAGCGCGGGGCGACCGAACTGCCCGGCTGGTTCTTCAATGACCTGGACGGCCAGTGGAGCGGCCGCGAGGCGTACGGCGACTGGGGCCCCGGCCTGGTGCAGGCGTCCTGGGCGGTGTGCGGCGAGGCCCGCTGCGACACCGTGGCGGCCGACGGCTACGCCGCCACGCTGTACTTCGACGTGCTCGAGACCGACTTCGGGATGTACCGCGGCGAGTTCGCGGACTCGCTGGGCCAGGAAGGCATCGCCGGCGCGCTGATGAGCCCGGACCTGCTGTTCCTCGGCGCCTACACCTGCCCCTTCGGCTACGCGGGGCCGGAGGACTGCACCTTCAGCGGGCTGGGCTACGACTGAGGCAGCCCGCCGGGCGAGCCGGCAGCTAGAAGGTGGTCGCCAGCGACAGGCCGGCGCCCCAGTCGGGCGCGCTGTCGCTGAGTCCCGCCCGCAGGCTCAGGCTGGTCCGCCATGGACCTGCGCGCCAGGAATAGAAGCCGGTCAGCTCCAGCGGGTCGTCATTGGCAAAATATGCCGCCTGGCGATACTCGAGGAACACGCCGGCCCGATTTGCTGCGGTCACCCGGAACAAGCCGCCCGCCGCCGCCACGATGCCGTCGTCCAGCTCGAACCCGGCCGGATCGCCGCGCACCGTGTAGCCCAGCGAGGCCAGCCCGGTCCAGCGGTCGAAGAACGCCAGGTAGTCGGCCCGCAAGGTGATGTCGGTCTCGCCGCTGCCCAGTCCCTGGTCCTCGTCCGCCGTGCCCAGCTTGACCTCGCCGGCCAGGTCGAGCGCTGCGGCGCCGTCGGCCGCCTGCCAGACGTCGCGCAGCGTCACCGCCGCCGTGACGTCGCCGATCCCGCTTTCCGTCCGGCGGGGCCCGTCCCCGATGACCGGGCCGCCCGGGCCGTCGATGACGGTGCCCGCGGGCGCATCCACGCTCAGCCAGGGCACCGTGAGCTGCAGCGAAACCCGCCCCAGCCGAACCCAGCCCGAAAAGCGGGTATACCACTCCTCCACCCGCTCCTCGCCGCCGTATTCGCCGGAAACGAACTCGGTGCCGACCGCGATGCCGGCCTCGCGGTCGCCCGCCGCCCCGGCCGAAGCCGGGACGACGAGCGCCAGGAGGACACCCGTAGCGGCGGGCAGCCAACCTGCTTCACGCCCTCCGCGGGGGCTGCACCGGGTGTTCACGGGGCTTACTGGCCGGTGCCGCCGGGCGGCACGGGCTCCTCGACCTCGACACCGCGTTCACGGGCCCGCAGCTGCATCTCTTCGCGGTGACGCGCCCGGATCTGCTCACGCTCCTGCTCGGAGCCGGCGGTCCGGATCTGCTCGCGATAGCGGTTGCGCTCCTGCTCGGTCATGAGTTCGCCGCCGTAGATGGCCTTGCCCATGCCGTCCATCATGTGCTCGCGATCACGGTCCTGGTCGCGGTCCTGGTCCTGGTCACGGTCCTGCTGCTGCAGCTGGTCCTTGTCCTGGTCCTGCTGCTGCAGGCGGTCCTGGTCGCGCTGCTGCACCTGCTCGCCTTTCATCATCTGCTCGCGCGACTGCATGCGCTCCATCTGCCGTTCCTGGGTCGACTGGCCGGTCCGGGCGGGCTCGCCCTTGCCCTGGCCCTGCTGGGCCAGCACCGGAAGGGCATAGGCCGCCAGCACGCCGGCCAGCAACGCCGTCATCAGTCTGTTGAGTTTCATTACCCGTCCTCCATGCAAAGGGCCGGAACTCCGGCCTCAACCCAATGCTGGCGGTGAAGGCGGCGCCGCGATATGGGGTGAAGACCCCACCCGGGCAGCATGCAGCTCAGGGCTCGAGCAGCCCCTCGCGGATGGCAAAGCGGGCCAGTTCGACGCGATCGTGGATGTCCAGCTTGTCCATCAGGTGGGTGCAGTGCTGCTCCACCGTCTTTGGGCTGATCGCCATGACCTGGGCTATTTCCTTGTGGCTCAGGCCGCCGGCGAGATAGCGAAGCGCCTCGAGTTCCCTGGGGCTCAGCTGGTCGAGACGTCCCGCGGCCTGGCCGCCCCCAGGCGCCGCGGCCGGCCGCATGCGCTCCCGCACCGCCGGCGAGAAGACGGCCCGGCCGCGGCCCGCCAGCCGCAGCGCGTTGACGATGGTGTCCAGGTGCTCGTGTTTCAGCAGGTAGCCGGCCGCGCCGGCCTCCAGGACCTGGTCGAGGTAGCGGTCGCGCAGGTGGCCGCTGAGGAACACGATCCGGGTCCCCGGGCTTTGTTCGCCCAACTGCCGGGCCGCCGCAAAGGGCGAGAGCCCGGGCATGTCGATGTCCAGCACCAGGAGGCGGGCGTCGTGCTCGCGTGCAGCCGCCAGTGCCTCGCCGGCGTCCGCAACCTCGGCCACCACCTGGAAGTCGAGCTCCTGCTCCAGCCGCAGCGCCAGCATCTCGCGCAGCACGGCATGGTCGTCGGCCAGCACGACGGTGATGCGCTCGTTCATGCCTGTATCCGGGGCAACAGGATGCGCACCCGCGTGCCGCCGCCAGGGTTGGAAGTGATCTCCAGCCGACCGCCGTGGCCGCGCGCGAAGCGCTCGACCGAGCCCAGGCCCAGCCCGGTGCCCTTGCCCGGCGCCTTGGTCGTGAACAGCGGCGTGCCGGCGCGCTGCAGGGTCGCCGCGTCCATGCCGGGGCCAGTGTCGATCACGGACAGGCAGGCGTAGCCGTCGGCGCCGGGGCCGCAGCCTGGCGGGAGCCCGGAATCACAGCGCACGAAACGCAGCACGCCGCCCTCGGGCATGGCGTCGCGGGCGTTGAGGGCGAGGTTGACCAGCGCCTGCCGCAGCTGGCTGGCATCGGCCTCCACCCAGACCTCGCCCTCGACCTGGTCGTCGAAATCCAGCCTGAGGTTGGCGGGCATGAGCGGCTCCAGCCAGTCCCGCATTTCGCGCAGCAGCGCACCCAGCTCGACCGGCCGGCGACCCGGCTCTTCCCCGCGGAGAAACAACAGCAGGTTGTCGGTCAGCTCCTCGCCCTGGCGGATCGCTTGTTCGAGTCCCGCCAGGGCACGCTCGCGCTGGGCCTCTTGGCGGGCCATCCCGGCGTAGCCGGCCAGCGCGGCCAGCACGTTGTCGAAATCGTGCGCAATGGTGCCGGACAGCTGGCCCAGCAGCTTCATTTTCTCGGTCTCGCGCAGCTCGTCCTCGGCCTGGCGGCGGGCCTCGATTTCCGCGCGCAGCAACGCCTTCTCCTGGTCCAGCCGCCGCACGAGCAGCAGCCAGGCGGCGATCGCCAGGGCGAACAGGACGAGAGCGCCGAACAGGGAGGCGACCTCGTTGCGCGTGAGGCCGGCCTCCCGCGACAGCAGCAGGGCGTGATGGCGGGCGTCGAAGGTATTGATAGCCCGGCGCAGCGCGGCCAGCCGGGCCGTGTATTCCTCGCCGGTGATGAGCTCGAAGGCCGCGCGCTCGCGCCCATCCTCCTGGAGCGCCAGGGCACGCGCCTCGATGAGGCTGAGTTCTTCGAGGGCGCCGAGGGCCTCGGCCAGCGTCTCGTCGCCCGGGGCCTCGGCCGCCGCCAGGTCGACCACCAGCCCACGCAGGCGTTGCTCGGAGTCGGCATGGCGAGCCAGCCAGCCCGCGTCGCCGGTGGCGATGGCCAGCTGGGCCGTGCGCTGGATCTCGGCTTCCAGGTCCCACAGCGCTTCCTTGATGGCGGCGGCCTCGGCATGGGACGCCTGGAGCTCGCGCAGGACGATAGCCGCCGAGATAGCGTGCCAGGCCAGCCACCCGACCATGGCCACGGCCGCGACCATGGCGGCCACCCGCCACGTCCGCGTCCCCAGGTTCCAAGCTCCTTGCTCGGCCACCCGGGACGATCCGCTGTCCCGGCGCAACACTGGCACCGCCTGAGTCTAGCACCGGGATGGGGTGTTCACCCCATGGCGACCCCGGTCGTGGAGACCCATATACAGGAGGCAGGGCGAAGCTCGCCCTGGGCGGAACACGGAGGTAAGCAGTCATGTTGGGGGCAAGAAAAATCCTGTTGGTACTGGTGGCCGGACTGGCCGCCTCGCTGGCGCTCGCCGGCCCTGGTGGCGGTGGCGGCGGTAAAGGCGGTGGCGGCGGCGGCGGCCCGGGCGGCGGCGGTGGCGGCGACGGCAGCGGCAAGCCCGGCGCCACGGTCGACGACTTCTACGGCGACATGGCGTTGGTCGATCGCGACGTCGACGGCGTGCCGATCCTGGCCTGGGGTCTCGGGCCGAAGGACAAGTACATGTGGGTGCGCGCGCCGATCGTCTTCCCGGACAAGCTGGGCACGACGGAGTGCCCGCTGACGGCGGAGGAACTGGATTTGCTCGCGGCAGATCCATCCTCGGACTACGTGATCCTCGGCACCGGCTCGGTCTACGCCGAGCTCGGCATCGACGCCTATCGCATCCCCCTGGTCGACGGCGAGGTCCCCGAGAGCTCCGCGGGCTGCGTCACCGAGGCCGACTTCGGCCGCCTGAGCGCGGTCCGGTCGCCGCCCAAGGTGCTGGACGCCGCGCTGCTCGAACTGGTGACCACGCTGAGCACCGAAGCCGCAGTCGTCGGCCTGGACGAGGCCGGTCGGGTGATGGTGACGTACGAGGAAGACGACTTGACGGTGGTGAAAACCATCGATGCGCCACGCGAGAACCTCGCGGGCTTCGAGCGCCTGCTGGAGACGGCCGGGCTCTCGCATCCCGAAGTGAACGGGGGCGCCGGGGTGGAAGACCTGCTGCCGGAGCGGCCGGATCGCTCGGGTGACGTGGCGCTCAGGCGCCTCGACCGCGCCGCGGCGATGTTCGGGGCGGCGGCCGACAAGTTCCATCCCATGGGACTGGACGAACTGATGTACGTGGTCGCCTTGATGGAGATCGGCGACGACATGACCGCCGAGGCGAAGGGCATCTTCGGCGAGCCGAACATCGGCCAGGAAGAGGGCAAGACGCCGTTCCTCTACTTCGACTTCTCGACTTTCAGCTACGACCGCGCGGCCACCTATGCCGGCGACGTGTGCTACCTGAAGGTGATGAACGTCAGCGGGACCGATCCCGCCGTCGTGACGGCCGAAGTGGTCAGCGAGCCGATCCTGCAGGTGGTCTTCCCGGCACTGCCGGAAGGCGCGGCATACCCAGCGGGCGGCTTTTTCGCAGGCGCCGGCGATGGCTACAGCTACACGGGCTTCATCGGCAGTAACGCCTGGGGCTTCTCCCGGGCAGTGGACGACGCGCGCGCGGTGATCAACTGGGTGCACGAGAATCCGATGCCGGTCGAACTGCTTGAGTATTGCCCGTAGCGGGAACTGATATCCCCCCGGGGGCAAGCCCCGGGGCAACGAAGAAGGCGGCTCGCCTCACGGCGGGCCGCCGACGGCAACAGGGGGGCAAACGATGAACAGCTTACTCAGGACTTGCGCGATGCTGCTGGCCTGCGCGGCGGCGGCGACGCTCGCGGCGCCGGCCTACGGCCAGGTGGTGCGCGAAGCCGATGTCCGCTCGCTGGCCGGCGTGCTGGATCCGGTGGCGAACACGGCGGATGACTTCATCTTCGCCAGCAGCGGCCGCGAAGTGCTGTTCGCCGACCTGGACAGCGAGATCTTCCAGGTGCAGGGACGGCGCGGCGGCGACCATGGCGATGAGCACGAGACCGCCATCGCCGCCAGCAGCTCGGGCGGCTCCAGCCACGAGGACGGCAGCAGCCACGAGGAAGGCGACGGTTGCGGCGGGGCCGGCGGCCCGGGCGGCCTCTGCCTGCAGGTGATCGACGCTGCCGGCACCATCATCTGCTGGGCGGACCGGCCGCTGCGGCCGGGCTGGCAGCGCGACCCCGCGCTGGCATGCCCGTTGCCGGACTACGGCAGCCGGCGGCCCGAGCAGTACACCTTGCGCGTCAGCCTGAAGACCGGCGGTTGCGGGCCGGGCGGCAGCGGCGGCCACGACCACGAGGTCGGGCTGGCGACGGCCAGTGCCCCGACCGGCGGCGACGCGACGCCCTACGTGCTGAACTGGAGCCTGCGGCGGATCGCCCGGGACGGCCGGCTGGCCAACCAGGCGGTGCGCCAGGACTAGGGCTCGTTGCCCGGGCCCCGCACGCGGAACACCAGCTGGACGCCCTCGAGGCGGACGCCCGCAGGCAGCTCGGGGACGCCGCTGATCCAGGCCTGTTCGGGGCTCAGGTCCGACAGTTCGCCGGTGTCGACGTTGTAGACATGCGGGTGGGGCGTGGTCACGGTGTCGTAGAAGACCACGCCCCCGCCGAGTTCGAGCACCTGCAAGAGGTCCCACTCGGCGAATTCCTTCAGGGTGCGGTTGACGGTGTTCCAGGTGTACTTGCGGCCGGTGCGGGCGAGCTCGGCGATCACCTCCTCGGTGGTGACGTGGCGCGGCTGGCCCAGCAGCAGGCCCGCGACGGCCCGCCGCACCGGGGTCGGGCGCAGGCCGTGCTCCCGCAGTTTCGGGTCCCAGTCCTTGGGACCGGTCCTGGGGACAGTCCCCAGGACCGGCCCTGCCTCCTTCTCGAGGTCATGGGCGAGCAGGAACAGCCGCCAGGCGCTGGACTTGGGACAGGGGTAGCGGCCGGTGTCGAGGCCGAGACGCTGGCAAAGCCGGCAGGCGACGTCGCCGGTCCAGTGCCGGCACAGGCCGGAGGGATGCGCCAGGCGCAGCTCGGCATCGCCGCCGCTGCGCTGGACTTCGAGTTGCCACTGGTTGGAAGGCATGGAGGACTCCGGGCTCAGGCTTGCCCGCAGTCTATATGCGAATGATTCCTATTTGCAAGCAGGCAATCAGCCGAAGTTGATCCGGGCCTCCAGGTCGACCGCGGAATCGGCGTAGGCCAGGGCGCGCTCGAGGTCGATGACGCCTTCCTTGTAGAGCTTGTACAGCGACATGTCGAAGCTCTGCATGTCGCCCTGGGAAGTCTCGCGCAGCGCCTGCTTGATGCCCCCGATGTCGCCCTGGAGCATCAGGTCGGCGATATGCGGCGTGTTCAGCAGCACCTCGACCGCCGCGACGCGCTTGCCGCCCTTCCCGATCACCAGCCGCTGGGCGATCACCGCGGAGAGGTAGTGCGACAGGTCCATCAGCACCTGCCGATGCTGGGCCTGGGGAAACATGTTGATGATGCGGTCGAGCGTCTCGGAGGCGTTGTTGGCGTGCAGCGTGGCGATGCACAGGTGGCCGGTGCCCGCCAGCGTGATGGCCGTCGCCATGGTCTCCTCGTCGCGGATCTCGCCGATCAGCACCACGTCCGGCGCGCAGCGCATCGCGCTCTTGAGCGCCCGGGCGTAGGACAGCGTGTCCAGGCCGAGCTCGCGCTGGTTGACGATGGAGCGCTTGTTCGAGTGGAGGAACTCGATCGGGTCCTCGATGGTGATGATGTGGTCGCTGGCCGACTCGTTGCGATGATTGATCATCGCCGCCAGCGTGGTGGACTTGCCCGAGCCGGTCGCGCCCACCATCAGGATCAGGCCGCGCTTCTTCAGCGACAGGTCGGCGAGCACCCGCGGCAGCCCGAGGTCCTCGAGCCGCGGCATCTCCAGCGTGATGTAGCGCAGCACCATGGCGTAATTGCCGCGCTGCTTGAAGACGTTGGCGCGGAAGCGGCCGAGGCCGTGCTCCGAGATGGCGAAATCGATCTCCATCTCGCGCGCCACGTGGCGCTTCTGCTCCTCGTCCATCACCGAGAGCGCGATCTGGTTCACCAGGTCGACCGTGAGGATTTCCTTCCCCACCGGCATGATCTGGCCCTCGATCTTGATCTTGATCGGCGCATGGGGCGTGAAAAAGAGGTCGGACGCCCCCTTGTCCGCCATCAGCTTCAGGTATGGCTTGAGGTTGAACACCGACGGCCGCGGGGGCGCCGTGATGTCCCCCGTTTCAGAGGTCCTTGCCATAGTGCTGCGTCTTCTGGTCTTCGGCCAGGCGGAGGCTTTCGGAACCCTCGTCGTGCGCCTTGAAGTCCCGCTTGCTCTCGAGCTTGATGCGCAGGCGCAGCTCGTTGCGGGAATCGGCGTTGCGCAGGGCGTCTTCGTAGGAAATCTTGCCGTCCTCGAACAGGTCGAACAGGGCCTGGTCGAAGGTCTTCATGCCCAGGCGGGTGGAGCGCGCCATCACTTCCTTGATGCCCGTGACCTCGCCCTTGAAGATGAGGTCCGAGATCAGGGGCGAGGCCAGCATGATCTCCATCGCCGCGATCCGGCCGGAGCCGCTGGAGCGCGGCAGCAGGCGCTGGGCGATGATGCCCTTGATGTTCAGCGACATGTCCATCAGCAGCTGGTCGCGCTTCTCCTCGGGGAAGAAGTTGATCACGCGGTCCAGGGCCTGGTTGGCGCTGTTGGCATGGAGCGTGGCCAGGCAGAGGTGGCCCGTCTCGGCGAACTGGATCCCGTACTCCATGGTGTCGCGGTCACGGATCTCGCCGATCAGGATCACGTTCGGCGCCTGGCGCAGGGTGTTCTTCAGCGCCACGTGCCAGGAGTCGGTATCGATGCCGACCTCGCGCTGGGTGACGATGCAGTTGCGGTGGGTGTGCACGTACTCCACCGGGTCCTCGATGGTGACGATGTGGCCCTTGGAGTTCTCGTTGCGGTAGCCGACCATGGCCGCCAGCGTGGTGGACTTGCCGCTGCCGGTGCCGCCGACCACCAGCACCAGGCCGCGCTGGGTCATCGCCACGTCCTTCAGGATGGGCGGCAGCTCCAGCTCCTCGATGGTCGGGATGGTGGTGTTGATGGTGCGCAGCACCGCGCCGGCCATGTTCTGCTGGATGAAGGCGCTGACGCGGAAGCGGCCGATGCGCGGCGGCGCGATGGCGAAGTTGCACTCCTTGGTGGCGTCGAACTCGCGCGTCTGCTTGTCGTTCATGATCGAGCGGACCAGCGCGGCGCTCTGCTGCGGCGTCAGCGGCTGGTCGGTCACCGGCTTCACCCGGCCGTCGACCTTCATGGCCGGCGGGAAGCCGGCGGTGAGGAACAGGTCCGAGCCGTTGACCTGCACCAGCTTGCGCAGCAGCTCGTGGATGAAGCGGATAGCCTGGTCGCGTTCCATCAGAAGGCGTCCTTGTTCTGGGCCTTGTAACGGGCCTCTTCGCGGCTGACGAGGCCCTTGCGCAGCAGCTCGGTCAGGCACTGGTCGAGCGTCTGCATGCCGATCGCCTGGCCGGTCTGGATGGCGGAGTACATCTGCGCGATCTTGCCCTCGCGGATGAGGTTCCGGATCGCCGCGCTGCCGATCATGATCTCGTGCGCCGCGATGCGCCCGCCGCCGATCTTCTTCAGCAGCGTCTGGCTGATGACGGCGCGCAGCGACTCCGACAGCATCGAGCGCACCATCTCCTTCTCGCCCGCCGGGAAGACGTCGACCACGCGGTCGATGGTCTTGGCGGCGGAGCTGGTGTGCAGGGTGCCGAAGACCAGGTGGCCGGTCTCGGCCGCCGTCAGCGCCAGGCGGATGGTCTCCAGGTCGCGCATCTCGCCGACCAGGATCACGTCCGGGTCTTCGCGCAGGGCCGAGCGCAGGGCCTCGGCGAAGCCCAGCGTGTCGCGATGCACCTCGCGCTGGTTGATCAGCGATTTCTTGCTCTCGTGCACGAACTCGATCGGGTCCTCGATGGTGAGGATGTGATCGGGACGGTTGTTGTTGACGTGGTCGATCATCGCCGCCAGCGTGGTGGACTTGCCCGAGCCGGTGGGCCCGGTCACCAGCACGATGCCGCGCGGGTACATGGCGATGTCCTTGAAGATCTTCGGCGCCGCGAGGTCGTCGAGCGTCATGATCTTCGAGGGAATGGTGCGGAAGGCGGCGCCCGCGCCCCGGTGCTGGTTGAAGGCGTTGACGCGGAAGCGGGCGAGGTCGGGAATCTCGAACGAGAAGTCGGTCTCGAAGAACTCTTCGTAGTCCTTCCGCTGCTTGTCGTTCATGATGTCGTAGACCATGCTGTGCACTTCCTTGTGCGTCAGCGGCGGCATGTTGATGCGCTTGACGTCGCCGTCGATACGGATCAACGGCGGCACCCCGGCAGACAGGTGCAGGTCCGAAGCCCCATTCTTGACGGAGAAACGGAGCAGTTGCTCGATGTCTACAGCCATCGCTAATCCCTTGTTTTACCGCCCGGTCCGACCGCCGAACGCGCCGCGCCGAGGGTCGCCCGCAGTATACATAACCTGTTGCCCGGCAACATGACGGACGTCTCAGAACGGCCGGTTGCGGCGCGGCTGGGGGCGGTGCGCGAGCGCATTGCGGCGGCGGCCCGCGCGGCCGGCCGGGACCCGGCGGAAATCCGGCTGGTCGGGGTCAGCAAGCGCCAGCCGGTGGCCGCTATCCGGGCCGCGATCGACGCGGGCCTGGCGGACCTGGGGGAAAACTTCGTCCAGGAAGCCGTCGCCAAGATGGATGCGCTGGGACCGGTCCTGGGGACTGTCCCGGGGACAGTCCCCAGGACCGGTCCCAAATGGCATTTCATCGGCGCGCTCCAGTCCAACAAGACCGCCGTGGCGGCGGCCCGGTTCGATTGGGTCCAGAGCGTGGACCGGCTGAAGCTGGCCGAGCGGCTGTCGCGCCAGCGCCCGGCCGAGCTGCCGCCCCTGAATGTCTGCCTGCAGGTGCACATCGGGGCCGAGGCCAGCAAGGCGGGCGTGCCCGTGGCCGAGGCGGCCGCGCTGGCGCACCAGGTGGCCGGGCTGCCGCAACTCCGGCTGCGCGGCCTGATGGCGGTGCCGCCCCCGGAGACCGACCCGGCCCGCCAGCGCGCCTGGTGCCGGCAGCTGGCGGAGCTCTTTCGCGCACTGCAGCATGACGGCCTGGCCCTCGACACCCTGTCGATGGGCATGTCGGACGACCTCGAGGCCGCCATCGCCGAGGGGGCCACGATGGTCCGCATCGGCACCGCGGTCTTCGGCCCGCGCCCGGCCGGCCCGATTTGAGGCCGCCGGCCACTCCGCTATCCTGTCACCCCATGGAAGCCACGCGCATCAGTTTCATCGGCGGCGGCAACATGGCGCGCAGCCTCGTCGGCGGCCTGCTGGCCGACGGCGCCCCGGCGGGCACCCTGCAGGTCGCCGAGCCCGACCCCGCGCGCCGCGCCGCGCTGCAGGCGGACTTCGGCGTGGCGGTCGGCGACGACAACGTGGCGGCCGCAGCCGCGGCCGAGGTGGTGGTGCTGGCGGTGAAACCCCAGGTCGCGCCGGAAGTGGCGCGGGAGATCGCGACCGCGGTGGCCGATCACCGCGCGCTGGTCATCTCCATCGCCGCCGGGATCCGCAGCAGCGACCTGGAACGCTGGCTCGGCGCGGGCGCCGCGGTGGTCCGGGCCATGCCGAACACGCCGGCCCTGCTCGGTTGCGGCGCCACGGCGCTGTACGCCGGCGGCGCCGTCAGCGACCCCCAGCGGGAGCTGGCGGAAGCCATCCTGCGCGCCGTCGGCTCGGTCAGCTGGGTGGCGCAGGAAGACCAGATGGATGCCGTCACGGCGCTCTCCGGCAGCGGCCCCGCCTACTTCTTCCTCCTCATCGAGGCCCTGGCCGACGCGGCGGCGGACCTCGGGCTGCCCCAGGACCTCGCCCGGCTGCTGGCCGTGGAGACCGCGCTGGGCGCGGCGCGCATGGCGCTGGAAAGCGAAGAGCCGATCGATGCCTTGCGCCGCCGGGTGACCTCGCCGGGCGGCACCACCGAGGCCGCCCTGCACGCCTTCGAAGCCGGCGGCTTCAGGGAACTCGTGGCCACCGCGCTGCGCCGGGCCGAGGCCCGCTCGCGCGAGCTGGCCGATCGCTTCGGACAGGAACAAAGAGAGTCATAAACCCCGATGGACGCGGCACTGTTTTTCGTCTTCAAGACCCTGCTCAACCTCTACCTGCTCACCTACCTGCTGCGGTTCCTGCTGCAGTGGTCGCGCGCGGATTTTCACAACCCCCTGTCGCAGTTCATCCTGCGGGTCACCGACCCGCTGGTCCGCCCGCTGCGCCGCGTGGTGCCGACGTGGCGCGGGCTCGACCTGGCCTCGCTGGTGGCGCTGCTCCTGCTCCAGCTGGTCGCCACGGCGCTGTTGATGTTCATCGCCACCGACGGCATCAGCGGCAGCGGCATGCTGTTCTATTACGCGGTGCTCCGCATCCTGCTGAGCCTCCTCTATCTCTACTTCGTGGTGATCCTCGCCCACGTCGTGATCAGCTGGGTGAGCCCGGGCCACTGGAATCCCCTGATCAGCGTCCTGCACAGCCTGGCCGACCCGGTGCTGCGACCGGTGCGTCGCGTAGTACCGCCCATCGGCGGGCTCGACCTGTCGCCGCTGTTCGTGCTGATCGGTCTCCAGGCGCTGATGATCGTCTTGCGCGTGCCCGGCTACCTGGCCTGAAACCTAGTAAATATCCTTACGAAATCGTCTCCGCGAAATGCGCCGAGCGGCAAACTTTGAGCTATAGTTATCCCGCTAATGCACAGGAGGCTTCAGCGCTCGCTCGCCTCACTCCAGGAACCTCAAGGGAGAACTTCATGGCCGCAAAGAAAAAGGCAGCCCCGGCAGCCAAGAAGCCGCCGACCAAGGCTGAGATCATTACCCAGATTTCCGAGAAGACGGGTCAGACGAAGAAAGACGTCGGCGCCGTGTTCGACGAGCTCAACGTCATCATCAAGAAGTCGCTGCGGTCCGCCGGCGAATTCTCCATGCCCGGCCTGATGAAGGTCCGCGTGGTGAAGAAGCCCGCCACCAAGTCGCGCCTGGGCAAGAACCCCTTCACCGGCGAAGAGATCATGATCAAGGCCAAGCCGGCCCGGAAGGCCGTCAAGGTCACCGCGCTCAAGGGCCTCAAGGATATGATCTGAGCCCTGCGGGGCTGCGGGCCCGGGCAGTGCCGGGCCCTGCTTATTCCGGGGCGTCCGTACTGCGCAGTACGGACGCCCTTATCGTTGCGTACTCCGCCCGGCGCAGGTGCAGCAGGTCCGCCAGCTTGGACAGCAGGTGCTGCTCGTGCGAGTCGAAGCGGCCGTCGCTGGCCGCCACCTCGGCCACCATGCGGACCACCTCGCGCCGCTCCTCCGGCGCCAGGGTATCGTTCAGCACCCGGGTGAACTCGTAGAGCGAGACCGTGTGCTCGAGCCGGCGGTCGGCCTGCGCCAGCAGCGACTCGGCCGCCTCCCGCTCCAGCGCGAAATGCTCGGCCAGCACCAAGCCCGCGGCGTTCCGCTCCTCTTCGGTCTCGCCGCGGTCGGCCCGCGCCATCTCCAGCAGCAGGGCCGCGGTGGCCAGCCGCAGGTCGTGCCCGGGCGGCCCGTCCGTCTCGCCCGGCGCCCCGCCCAGCGCGTCGTGCAGCAATGCCTTCAGTCGCTCGATCATGCCTCGCTTCCTCGTGCCGTGCGCTGCAGGAAATCCTGCACCGCGGCCTGCAGTTCATTCAGCCGGCCATGGAAGAAATGGCTGGTCTCCGGCAGCAGCACCAGCTCCGGCGGCTGTGGGCGGGCCTCGACCCACGCCTGTACCGCCTGCCAGTCCACCAGCTCGTCGGCCTGGCCCTGCACCACCAGCCAGGGCAGCCGCGGCGCCGGGCCCTCCCCGAGGGGAAAGCGCTGCACCGGCGGCGCCACGGTCACCAGCGCGGCGGGCGCGGCCGCGGCGGCCGCCTGCAGCGCCACGTAGCTGCCGAAGGAAAAGCCGGCCAGCCACAGCGGCCGGTCCGGCCACCGCCGGCGCGCCCACTCGATCACCGCCAGCACATCCTCGGTCTCGCCGCGGCCCTCGTCCCAGCCGCCGGCGCTGGCGCCGACGCCGCGGAAGTTGAAGCGCACCGACGGCGCCCCGAGCCGGTTGGCCGCCCGCGCGACCGTGTGCACCACCTTGTTGCGCATGGTGCCCTGGTAGAGCGGGTGAGGATGACAGACCACCGCCAGCGCGGGGGGTTCCCCGCCGCCCTCCTCGGCCGGGTCCTCGACAATCGCTTCCAGCGGGCCGGCCGGCCCCGGAATCACGACGTTTTGCGGCCGTGGCGGGCGCCACGGCTGGTCACGGTACAATGCGGTCATGTCCCATAGGATGCCCGAAGGCGAGGACCCCATGCACCCGCTGATCGAGCTGGAGTCGCGCCATTGCGCGCACAATTACCACCCGCTGCCCGTGGTGCTGGTGCGCGGCGAAGGCCACTACGTGTGGGACGACCAGGGCAATCGCTACCTGGACATGATGAGCGCCTACTCGGCCGTCAGCCACGGCCACGCCCATCCGCGCATCGTCAATGCCCTGGTCGAGCAGGCCCGCTCGCTCAACATCGTCTCGCGCGCCTTCCACAGCAACCGGCTCGGCGCCTTCCTGGAGCGCATCTGCCGCCTCACCGGCCAGGACATGGCGCTGCCGATGAACACCGGCGCCGAGGCGGTGGAGACGGCGCTCAAGGCCGCGCGCAAGTGGGCCTGGCAGGTCAAGGGCGTCCCCGACGGGAAGCAGGAAATCATCGCCTGCGAGGGCAACTTCCACGGTCGCACCATCGCCATCTGCGGGCTGTCCACCGAGCGCCAGTACCGGGAGGGCTTCGGCCCCTTCCCGCCCGGCCTCAAGACGGTGCCCTACGGCGACGCGGCCGCGCTCGAGGCCGCGATCACGCCGCGCACCGCCGCCTTCCTGGTGGAGCCGATCCAGGGCGAAGGCGGCATCGTCATCCCGCCGGACGGCTACCTCGCGGCCTGCGCCGAGATCTGCCGCCGCCACAACGTGATGCTGATCGCCGACGAAGTCCAGACCGGGCTCGGCCGGACCGGCAAGCTGCTCGCCTGCGAGCACGAGGGCGTGCAGCCGGACGGGCTGGTGCTGGGGAAGGCCCTGGGCGGCGGCGTGCTGCCGGTTTCCATGTTCCTCGCCCGGCGCGAGCTGATGGAAGTGTTCCGTCCCGGCGACCACGGCAGCACCTTCGGCGGCAACCCGCTGGCGGCCGCGGTCGGGCTCGAGGCCCTGCAGGTGCTCGAGGACGAGAACCTGGTCGAGGAGAGCGCGTCCAAGGGCGCCTGGCTGCTGGAGGAACTCCGCGGCATCGACAGCCCCCTGGTACGCGAGGTGCGCGGCCGCGGGCTGTTCATCGGCATCGAGATCGACCCCAAGCGGTCCACCGCGCGCGCCGTGGTCGAGCGGCTGATGGCGCGCGGCCTGCTGAGCAAGGAAACCCACGAGACGGTGGTCCGGCTGGCGCCGCCCCTGGCAATCCCGATGGCATTGCTGGCCTGGGCGGTCGAGGAGCTGCGCCTCGTCCTGACTGAAGGAGATTGAAGCGATGAAACTGATCGTCGAAGGCATCGAGGACGGCAAGGCCATCCCGGAGAAGTTCGCCTTCGGGGTGCAGGACCCGGACAACCACGTGCGGCTGGGCCGGAACCTGAACCCCGGCATCCGCTGGGCGGACCTGCCCGACGGCACGAAGACCCTCGTGCTGGTCTGCGTCGACGACGACGTGCCGACGAAGCCGGACGACGTCAACCAGGAAGGACGGACCGTGCCGGCCTCGCTGCCGCGCGGCAAGTTCTATCACTGGGTGATGGTGGATTTGCCGCCCAAGCCCGGCAGCATCGCCGAGGGCAGCTGCAGCAACGGCGTGGTCGCGCGGGGCAAGGGCTCGCCGCTGGGGCCGAAGGGCTCGCGCCAGGGCCGCAACGACTATACGGCCTGGTTCGAGGGCGACGAGGAAATGGGCGGCGTGTACCTCGGCTATGACGGCCCCTGCCCGCCGTGGAACGACGAGATCCCGCACCACTACCACTTCGTGCTGTACGCCACCGACCTCGAGCGCTGCCCGGTGGAGGGCGCCTTCAGCCCCGACGAGGTGGAGACGGCGCTGATCGGCCACGTGCTGGCCAGCGCGAAGGTGACCGGGCTCTACTCGCTCAACCCGGACGTGCCGGCGGCCTGACTCAGGGCTGCGGCGGCACTTCGTCCGGGCTGACCCGGAACGGCACCACTTCGACGTAGCTGCCGCCGCCCTCGCGCGGCGGGTAGCGGCGCTGCTCCACCTGGCGCAGCGCCCGGGCCTCGTAGACCCCGGCCGGCAGCGCGTTCACCACCTCGGCGCGGACGACGCGCCCCTCGGCATCGGTCTCGACCTCGAGCTGGACGAAACCCGAAACCTGGCGCGCGGGAATTTCCAGCGGCTCGACGGTCGGCGGCGGGGGCGGCGTCGGGTCGGGGCGCTCGCGGCTCAGCAGCGCGCCCAGGTCGACCCGGTCGGTCCGCGACAGCAGCTCGACCGGGTGCGTCTCGAGCTCGTCCTCGGGCTGGTCCAGCAGCCCGAAGCCCCACAGCACGCCGACCATCAGCGCCAGCACCACCATGGTGGCGGCGCCGGCGAAGCCCAAAAACTGCAGCGGCCGGTTCACGATCCGGCCGGGCTCCAGGCGTCGTTGCGATACACCATGCCTTCCTTCATCACGAAGCGCACCTCGCTCATGGCGCCGATATCGGTGAGCGGGTCGCCCTCCACGGCGATGATGTCGGCCAGCTTGCCCGCCTCGATGGTGCCGAGCCGGTCCTCGATGCCGAGGAACTTCGCCGCCACCGAGGTCGCCGACTGGATGGCCTCCATCGGCGGCATGCCGGCCTCGACCATGAAGCCGAACTCGCGCGCGTTGGTGCCGTGCGGGCCCACGCCGCAGTCGGTGCCGAAGACGATGTTCACGCCCTCCCGGTAGGCCTTGGCGAAGGTGTCCTGGATCTGCGGCCCGATCGCCGCCGCCTTCGGCCGCACGACGTCAGGGAGGTAACCGGGCTCCTCCGCCTTTTCCGCCACGAACTTGCCGGCGTGGATGGTCGGCACGTACCAGGTGCCGTGCTTCTTCATCAGCCGGATCACCTCGTCGTCCATCAAGGTGCCGTGCTCGATGGAGTACACGCCGGCCTCGACGGCGCGCTTCATGCCCTCGGCGCCGTGCGCGTGCGCGGCGACGCGCAAACCGTAGTCGCGTGCGGTGTCGACGATGGCCTCGAGCTCGTCCTCCTTGAACTGGGGGTTGAGGCCGTTCTTCGCCAGGCTCATCACCCCGCCGGTGGCGGTGATCTTGATCAGGTCGGCGCCGTCCTTGTAGCGCTGGCGCACGGCCTTGCGCGCGTCGGCCACGCCGTTGATCACCCCTTCCCGCGGTCCCGGGTCGCCGGCGATGTGCTCGGCCCAGCCGTTGGTCGGGTCGGCATGCCCGCCGGTGGTGGCGATGGACTTGCCGGAGGTGAAGATGCGCGGGCCGACCACCTTGCCGCCTGCGATGGCGTCGCGCAGGGCGATGGAGACGTTGTAGCGGTCGCCGAGGTCGCGGATGGTGGTGAACCCGGCCTCCAGCGTCCGGCGCGCATAGACCGTGGACTGGAGCGTGACTTCCGGCGCGTCCTGGGTAAAGCGCTCGATGTAGGAGTTGCGGCTGTTCTCGCTGGAGACATGGGTGTGCATGTCCATCAGCCCCGGCAGCACGGTGGCGTCCGACAGGTCGATGACCCGGTCGCCCGGCCCGGGTGCGCGATGACCCGCTTCCACGGCCACGATGCGCTCGCCTTCGACCACGATGGTGGACGGCCCCGCCGCCTGGTCGGCGCGGCCGTCGATCAGCCGGCCGGCGTGGATCAGGGTGGCGGCGTCAGCCGCGCCCGACGACAGGAGGATGACCGCCGCGGCGAGCGCCGCGACGCTGCGCTGGCCGAGCGCCATTACTCGATCCCCAGCAGCTCGACGTCGAACACCAGCGTGGCGTTCGGCGGGATCACGCCGCCGGCGCCGCGGCTGCCGTAGCCGAGGTCCGGGGGGATGATCAGCGTGCGCTTCTGGCCGACCTGCATGCCGGCCACGCCCTCGTCCCAGCCGCGGATCACGCGGCCCGCCCCGAGCGGGAAACGGAAGGGCTGGCCGCGGTCGACCGAGCTGTCGAACTTGGCGCCCTTGCGGTCTTCGGCCGCCGGGTCGAACAGCCAGCCGGTGTAATGCACCACGGCGGTGCTGCCGGCGGCGATCGCCGGGCCCTCGCCCGCGGCCAGCTCGATGATCACGAGCTCGGCGGGCGCTTCGGCCGGCATCTGGGCGGGGCCTTCGGCCCCGGGACCGCACCCCGTCAGCGCGGGGGCGAGAAAAGTCGCAGTCAGCATGGCAAATCGGCGCATGGGTGCTCCTGCAGCGGCATTCGATCAAGGAAAGCCGGCACCTTAGTGCAGGGAGCTCGTCCCGCGCAAGCGCGCTACAGCCAGTCGATGCTCTCGACGACCACGCGCATGAAGTCGTAGCGGTCGTCGGTGCCGATGCCCCAGGCGAACACCAGCTCGCTCGGCACCGTGAGGTCGCCGAAGCGGGCATCGGCCTCGACCACCATGCCGTAGGACGCCAGCGAGGAGCGCCCGTCCGGCCCGACCCGGCGGCGCAGGAGGCTGACCTCCAGCAGACGGCCGTCGTCGCGGATCGCCACGGTCATGGGCGTGGCATGGCCCGGGATGGTCACCACAGCCCGCTGGTTGTCGCCACGGCTCCAGCGGGCGCCGCGCTGCGGCGTGAGCGCCGCCGGCAGCCAGGCCAGGTCCACCAGCAGGCGCCCGGCCGCCGAGCGGGCCAGCTCCGGCCCGTTGCGCTCCACGGCCGGCACCCAGTCGGCCAGGGCATAGGCCGCGCCGGCCTCGTCGACCAGGAGCCATTCGGCGCCCTCCAGCATCATGCGCCCGACCACCCCGATCCGGGATTCCCAGACGAAACCCCGCTCGGCATTGACCCGCTCGCGGGCCTCGAAGGGCACCCAGTCGTCGGGGCCGACCCGCAGGGTCCCGCGCAGCCGGATATCCGCCGAGCGCGGCAGCGGGGCGCCCGGCACGAGCGCGTGGCGCAGGTATTTCTCGGCCGGGAACGGCAGCGCGTCCAGGGTGTCGGCCAGGAAGCAATCGTCCCCGGAGTTGGTCTGCAGCAGCACGTCGTGAATCCGGCGCCGGCGGGCCCCGCGCAGGCGGCGGGCGCGCGCCAGCCAGCCGACCAGGGCCAGCAGCGGCAGCAGCAGCAACAGGCTCAGGGCCGGCACGACAGTCTCGCGCCGGCGCCGGGTGCCGCGACCCTAGCCGGGCCGGGCCTCCGCGCTGTTGTCGGACTCATGCGCGTCTCCCTCCGGCGCCGGGCCGGCCGGCTCGACCGCGCGCCTGGCAGCCGCGCGCGCGCGGGCCACCCAGGACCAGGCATCGAGTGTGGACGGGCCGCACGCCTCGCCGGCGCGCTGCACAGCGTCTTCCGTCATCGCGTCGCCCTCCGGGGGCGGCTGGCGGCGGCTCACGATTCGGCGTCCCAGGCGGCCTTCACGCGGGCCGCCCACGCCTTGTAGCCGCGCAGGGTGTAAATGGAATCTTCCTCCAGCACGGGCGGGCGGCGACCGAGCGGCGCGAGCCGGGCAGCCACTCCGGGCATGCCCGCAGCAGCCACCGGCAGCCGGTTCTTCGGCCCCTGGCGCTTGCGCGTTGATCCCGCCATGGAAGCAGCCTTGTGCATGGAACAGGGCGCCATTCTGGCGACGGGCCCGCGCGCGCCACCGTGACGGGGGTCACACCCGGGTGCCGATGCACAACTTCGACCGCGGTAGTGTGAAGGGCGTCACGCGCAGGCGGGGATCAGGTCACGAGGCGGTAACAGGGGTGGTATTCCACGCCCGGCAGGCGCATGCGCTGCTGGGTCACGAAGGCCTCGAGGAGCCGGTCCAGCTGCTGCATCACCTGCCGCTCGCCGCGGAGCTCGAAGGGGCCGTGGGCCTCGATGCGGCGGATGCCGTCGTCCTTGACGTTGCCGGCGACTATGCCGGAGAAGGCGCGCCGCAGGTTGGCGGCCAGCAGGTGCGGCGGCTGCGCGCCGCCCAGGTCGAGGGCGGCCATGGCCTCGTGCGTCGGCTCGAAGGGCTGCTGGAACTCGTGCTCGATCCGCAGGCGCCAGTTGAAGTACCACGCGTCGCCCTGGTCGCGCCGGAAATTGCGCACCTCCCGCAACCCCTCGCGCATGAGCCGCGCGACCTTCTCCGGGTCGCCCAGCACGACCTGGTAGCGCTGCGCCGCGGCCGCGCCCAGCGTGCCGCGCAGGAAGGCGTCGACCTGCTCGAAATAGGGCGCCGCCTCCGCCGGGCCGGTCAGCACGACCGGGAAGGGCAGGTCGCCGTTGGCCGGGTTGAGCAGCACGCCGAGCACGAAGAACAGCTCCTCGGTCGTGCCGACGCCGCCCGGGAACACCACGATGCCGTGGCCGAAGCGGACGAAAGCCTCGAGCCGCTTCTCGATGTCCGGCATGATGACCAGCTCGTTGACCAGCGGGTTCGGCGGCTCGGCGGCGATGATCCCCGGCTCCGAGATGCCGATGTAGCGTCCGTCCTTGATGCGCTGCTTGCCGTGCGCCACGGCCGCGCCCTTCATCGGCCCCTTCATGGCGCCGGGCCCGCAGCCGGTGCAGACGTTGAGCCCGCGCAGGCCGAGGTGGTAACCGACGGCCTTCGAGTAGTCGTATTCCTCGCGGTCGATGGAATGCCCGCCCCAGCACACCACCACGTCGGGCTCCACGCGGGTGTGCAGCACGCGCGCGTTGCGCAGCAGCTGGAACACCATGTCGGTGATC
This sequence comes from Thioalkalivibrio sp. XN8, assembly GCF_011058255.1. Taxonomy (GTDB): domain Bacteria; phylum Pseudomonadota; class Gammaproteobacteria; order Steroidobacterales; family XN24; genus XN24. The sequence goes on from NZ_JAALFH010000042.1 coordinate 41,691, forward strand.
CGGGCCGGCGCGTCGGCCTCGGCGCGCTGCTCCATCTCGGTGCTGTAGTAGATGACGTCGCGCAGCACCGCGAACAGGTGCTCGCGGATGCCGCGGATCAGCTCGCCGTCGACGAAGGCCTGGGCCGGGGCGTTGACCAGGCGCAGGCGGATGCCGCGCTCCACCTGCAGCAGCTCGATGTCGAAATCGGCGAAGTGCTCGTAGACGGCGCGGGCGTCGTCGAAGTCGCTGCCGGTGTTGAGCACCGCCAGGGCGCAGCGCCGGAAGCGCTCCCGGACCTCGCCCGCGCCGATGTCGCGCAGCTTCGCGACCTCGAGCTGGGACAGGAGGTCCATGCTGCCGAGCGGGTAGACGGTGACACTGTCGGGAAGCTTGTCCAAGGCGGGATCCGGTTCAGGGCAGGATGGTGATGGGCGTGCCGTCCTCGACCGACAGCCAGATGTCGATCATCGCGGCGTTGCTCACCGCGATGCAGCCGTCGGTCCAGTCGGCCTGCAGGTACTGGCGCGAGGGATGCTCGGGCTCGTTCGGCAGGCCGTGGATCATGATGTTGTTGCCCGGGCTCACGCCGCGCGCCCGGGCCCGCTCCGCGTCCGTGGCGTTCGGATAAGAGACCCGCAGGGCGAGAAAAAAGGCGCTGTTCGGGTTGCGTCCCTCGATCAGGTAGCGGCCCTCGGGCGTGCGCTGGTCCCCCTCCTGCGCCTTGTGGCCCTCGGGGCTGCCGCCGAGGGCGATGGGGAAGCTGCGCAGCACCTCGCCGCCGCGCCGCAGTTCGAGGCGGCGCTCCGCCTTGAACACCACCAGCTCGTCCGCCATCGGGTAGGCCTCGGCCACGCCGCCCTGGGCCCGGTCGGCCCGGACGGGGTTGGCGGCGAGCAGCACCGGCAGCAGGACCAGCAGGCAGCACCATGCCTTCATGGCGTTTCCTCCGGGAGGTGTCCGGCCGGCATTGTAACGGACGCTCACAGCCCGAGCAGCGCCGGGCCCTGGCGGAAGGCGATGCGGTCCGGCAGCCCGGCCGCCGCCAGGCGCTCGAGATCCGCGGCCAGCTCCGGCCGCAGGGTCGCCCCGTAAGCCAGCAACTCGCCCGCGCCGTCCCGGTCCCCGCTGCCCTGCAGGGTCAGCAGCTCGGCGGCCAGGGCCGCCAGGGCCGCGGGCATCGCCGCCGCGTCGATCCGGTAGCGGCCGGTCGCCGGGTCGCGCCGGATCGCGCCCCGGTCGCGACAGTGGTTGAAGACCAGCAGCCGCGCCCGGCCGGCCGGCGAGCCGGGATCGAGCTGCAGCGTGCGGAGGCTGCCGGCGAGGAAGCTGGCGTAATGCTCGAGCGGGGTCGTGTCCGGCAGCTCGCCGCGCGCGTGCAGCCGCTCGGCCAGCCACAGCGACAGCACGATCGCCTTGGCCTCCTCGATGGCCTCGGCGTGGATCCCCAGGGCCACGGCCACCGGCTCCCCGGTGCTGACGGTCCGGCTCAGCCCGAGCGCATGGGCCATTTCCCGCAGCATCAGGTTGAGGAAGAAGGGCTCGAAGCGGACTGCATCCAGCTGCGCGGGATCCAGCAGCAGCGCGGCGGCCGGCTCGACCAGGGTCTCGAACCGCGCCCGCATGACGTTGCGCAGCTGCAGCTGGCGCGGCCCCCGTTCCAGCCGCACGCGCCCGTCGCGCACCGAGTCCGGCCGCCCCGCCGCGGGCGGCATGCCGTAGCCGCCGTGGTACAGCAGGTCGTAGACCGCGAGCTTGGCGTCCACCTGCGGCACCTCGTCCCGGAAGGCCGCCGACACCGGCAGCTCGTGCTGGAGCTCGGGCAGGAAGACCTTGAAGCGCGCCACGCGGGCGCCCCAGGCCCAGTCGCGCAGCAGGACGTAGGCGCCGAACCCGGCCTTGAGGCCGAAGTCGCGGTCCGCATCGGCGCCGAGCGGGCCGATGAGCAGGTCCACGTCGCTGTTGCGCACGGCCTGCCAGGCGGCGTCGGCGCGGGGATAGTCCCCCACGATCAGGGCGCGGGCACGCAGGGCCAGGTAGTGCTTGAGTGTCTCGTCCGCGGTGATCTCGGCGGCTTCGGCCAGCAGCCGCGCCACGGTGCCCAGCTCATGCGGCCAGGCCTCGTGGTAAGGCACGGCCACCAGCCCGCCGTCGGGACCGCGCCGCACGGCATGGTGGGGATCGCGCGCCTTCGGCTGGGCCCCGGGATCGGCCCAGGCCTCGAACTCGGCGCGCCCCATGTCGGCAGGATAGAAGCCGCCGGGCGCCAGCTGGCGCTGGTACAGCTCGTCGATCGCCCGGGCCGACTCGATCAGCAGCCCGATCACCCGCGCCTGGCGCAGCGAGATGCCCGAGAGGTCGGCGACCAGGTCCGCTTCGGCGGTGGCGGTGGCGGTGGCGGTGGCGGTGGCGGTGGCGGTGGCGGTGGCGGCCGGCGCCGTCGCGGCGGGCCCCCCCGGCACCAGGCAGCAGGCCAGTAGCAGGCCGCAGTGGCGCGCGCGCCGGACGCGTGGCGTCACTCTTCCTCCAGGCGCACGAGGCGACCGCCGGCGTCGTAGAACCACGCCGGGTCCCCCAGCAGGTCGAACTCGAACGACAGCGCCTCGGCGGGCACCGCATGGAGCAGCCGCTCGCCAGCGAGATAGAGCAGGAACACCTGCCCCCGCTCGAGCGGCAGCTCGCAGTCCACCCACACGCCGGCCAGCACCAGCCGCTGTGGGCGCTCGGCCTGCCAGCCCTCGATGACCTCGAAGACATAGCTGGCGGTGTCGCCCGCCGGCGCCGTGCCCGGCGCCAGCTGCAGGTCGATGCGCGAGACGAGTCGCGCACTCACCACGGCATCGGCGTCGCGCAGCAGCGCGCCCGCCGCCATCGCGTCGTAGGTATAGCCCTGCAGGATGGGCGGCCGCGGCGGCGCCGGGTTGCAGGCGGCGGCGGCCTGCCAGCCGAGCAGCAGGAACAGCGCGAAGAGCGGGAAGCGAAGGCGGGCGGGATGGCGGGGCTGCGGCATGGCGGGAGTTTACCGCGGCCCGCGGCAGCTTCACACGAGCGACTGAGAGTCACATTGAACTCGCGCCCGGGCGCGGCGTCCTGGTCAGCCGGGGAGCCGCCTGGGCTGCGACAACGAACCGGCCGGCCGGCGTCCGCGCTGGTGGGGACAGTCCCGGGGACAGTCCCCGGCTAGCCGCACTTCGAGTCGCCGCAGTTCAGGCAGGTCATGCAGCCGTCCATCATGACGACGGCCGTGGTGTTGCACTTCGCGCAGAGTTGCGCCCCCTCCGGGAAGGCGTTCTCGGCGAAGGCGTCCTGTTGCGCGCCGCGGGCCTCGAACTCGGCGCGCTTCTGCTCGATCAGCGCGCGCTGGTGCTCGTCCAGCCCCGGCGCCGGCATCATGCCGATGCTGACGAGGTGCTTCTCCACCACCTCGCCCAGCTCGGCGATCAGCGAGGGCATGTACTTGCCGCCCGGCTTCCAGTAGCCGCCGCGGGGGTCGAACACCGCCTTCAGCTCCTCCACCAGGAAGGTCACGTCGCCGCCCTTGCGGAACACCGCGGACATGATCCGCGTCAGCGCCACGATCCACTGGTAATGGTCGAGGTTCTTGGAATTGATGAAGATCTCGAAAGGACGCCGGCTCTCGTGCTCGGTGCCGTAGTTGAGCACGATGTCGTTGATGGTCACGTACATGGCGTGCTCGGCCACCGGCGGCTTGATCTTGTAGGTGGCGCCGATGAGCATCTCCGGGCGCTCGAGCTTCTCGTGCATCCGGATGACCTTGCCTTCGGTCCCCTCCTCCACGCGCGGCTTCGGCGCCGCCGGCTTCTCTTCCGGCTTGGCGACGTGGTATCCGACGATCTTCTTGCCAATCTTCATTGCGGCCATGAGCGGTAATCCTGTGTCTGGGGGGGTGGCGGCGGGGGTTCCGGGGCGCGACGGGCGCGCGGCTCAGAACTTGCCGTAATAGCCTTCCTTGAGGGCGTCGAACAGGTTCGCGGCAGTGTGCATCTCGCCGTCGTACTCGACTTCCTCGTCGCCTTTCAATTCGACCGTGCTGCCGTCCTCGAGTTCGAACACGTAGGTGGTGTTCTTCAGGTCCTGCTCTTTCACCAGCACGCCCTGGAAAGCGGCCGGATTGAAGCGGAAGGTGGTGCAGCCCTTCAGGCCCTGCTCGTGGGCGTAGGTGTAGATGTCCTTGAAGTCCTCGTAGGGATAGTCCGTCGGCACGTTGGCCGTCTTCGAGATCGAGGAATCCACCCACATCTGCGCCGCAGCCTGGATGTCCACGTGCTGGCGCGGCGTGATGTCGTCGGCGGTGACGAAATAGTCCGGCAGCTGCTCCTGCGGGTCGTCCGAGGTCGGCATGGCGCGCTCGTTGACGAGGGCGCGGTAGGCCAGCAGCTCGAAGGAGAACACGTCCACCTTTTCCTTGCTCTTGCGGCCCTCGCGGATCACGTTGCGGAAGTAGTGGTGCGCGAAGGAGGGCTCGATGCCGTTGGAAGCGTTGTTGGCCAGCGACAGCGAGATGGTGCCGGTCGGCGCGATCGAGCTGTGGTGGGTGAAGCGCGCGCCGACCTCGGCCAGCTCGTCCACCAGCTCGGGGCTGGCGTCGGCCACCCGTTGCATGTAGCGGCTGTAGCGGGCATGCAGGATCCGGCCCTTGATGCGCGAGCCCACGCGCCAGCCGTCCGCCCGCATCTCGGGGCGCTTGCGCAGCATCTCCTCGGTGACGGTGAACTCCTCTTCCATGATCGGCGCCGGGCCCTTCTCGCGGGCCAGCTCCAGCGCCGTTTCCCAGCCGGCCAGCGCCAGCTCGCGCGATACGTCCTGGGTGAACGCCACCGCGGCCTTGTCGCCGTACTTCATGCGCAGCATGGTGATGGTCGAGCCCAGGCCCAGGAAGCCCATGCCGTGGCGGCGCTTGCGGAAGATCTCGTCGCGCTGCGGGCCCAGCGGCAGGCCGTTGACCTCCACGACGTTGTCCAGCATGCGGGTGAAGACCTGCACCACCTCGCGGAAACGCTCCCAGTCGAAGCGCGCCTCGGGGGTGAAGGGATCGACCACGAAGCGGGTCAGGTTGACCGAGCCCAGCAGGCACGAGCCGTAGGGCGGCAGCGGCTGCTCGCCGCAGGGGTTGGTCGCGCGGATGTTCTCGCAAAACCAGTTGTTGTTCATCTCGTTGACCCGGTCGATCAGCACGAAGCCGGGCTCGGCGAAATCGTAGGTCGACGTCATGATGACGTCCCACATGCGGCGGGCCGGCACCGTCTTGTAGACCTTGCAGGCCACCAGGCCGGCGTCGTTGCGCACGTAGTCGCCGTCGGTCGGCCACTCGCGCCAGACCACCGTCTCCTCGTCGTCGAGGTCGAGCGCCTCGTCCTTCAGCTCCTTGAGGCTGATCGGGAAGGCCAGGCGCCACTGCTCGTCGGCAGCCACCGCCTGCATGAACTCGTCGGTGATCAGCAGCGACAGGTTGAACTGGCGCAGCCGGCCGTTCTCGCGCTTGGCGCGCACGAACTCCATCGCGTCCGGGTGGCCGACGTCGAAGGTGCCCATCTGCGCGCCCCGGCGGCCGCCGGCCGAGGACACGGTGAAGCACATCTTGTCGTAGATATCCATGAACGACAGCGGGCCCGAGGTGTAGGCGCCGGCGCCGGTGACATAGGCGCCGCGGGGCCGCAGCGTGGAGAACTCGTAGCCGATGCCGCAGCCCGCCTTCAGGGTCAGGCCGGCCTCGTGCACCTTGTCGAGGATGTCGTCCATCGAGTCGCGGATGGTGCCGGACACGGTGCAGTTGATGGTCGAGGTGGCGGGCTTGTGCGCCTGGGCGCCGGCGTTGGAGACGATGCGCCCGGCGGGGATGGCGCCGTTCTGCAGCGCCCAGGTGAAGCGCTCGTACCAGTGCTGCCGGCGGTCTTCCGGCTCCACGTCCGCGAGCGCCCGCGCGATCCGGCGATAGGTGTCGTCCATCGTCTGGTCGAGCACCGTCCCGTCCTTGGCGACGAGGCGATACTTCTTCTCCCAAATATCCAGGGATGCAGCCTGGAACGGGATGTCGTTGACGGACTCCACCGGAATCACCTGTTCTTGAAGCGCGGTTTTCATTATGCCTTGAACCCCCCCGGGCGATGCTTGCCTTGGTATTTGCCTTCCCTGCGGGCCGCCTGTGGCGGCGACGACGGCTAAACACAAGATGTTGTGTTACGGGAGCGTTAAGTTAAGGGCCTGAGGGGGTGCTGTCAAGCACTTTGCGGTAAATCGCCATGACGTTATGTTTTATTAAAAAACAGTTAGTTACAGATCTTTTATAGAAATCATCTATGGTTTTCGGGCGGATCATGGAAAAAAAGCTGATGCTGCACCGCGACACTAGATGTTGTGTCTCGGCGGGGCGCCAAAACGGCCCGGAATGGCGCTTCCGGGGCCTTGAAAAACGGCGCCGAGCCCCTATTTCACGGGCCATGAGCCAATCCAACCGATCCCTCAAAGGAGGTCAACCATGAGCCTCATTCGTTACCAGCCCTGGGGCCTGATGCGGTCCCTGCACGAAGACATCGACCGCCTGTTCGAGCAGCGCCTCGGCCTCGACGAGACCAGCGCCAGCGTCGCCAACTGGACGCCGCCGGTGGACATCCGCGAGGAAGAGAACCGCTTCCTCCTGCACGCCGATATCCCGGGCGTGAAACCGGAGGATATCGAGGTCACGATGGAGAACGGCGTGCTGACCATCAGCGGGTCGCGCGAGGAGACCCGGGGTGACGAGGAGAACGGCTACCGCCGCGTGGAACGCATCGCCGGCCGCTTCTTCCGTCGCTTCACCCTCCCCGACACCGCCGATGCCGAAGGCATCACCGCCGCCAGCACCAACGGCGTGCTCGAGGTCGTGATCCCGAAGCACGAGCGGGTGATGCCGCGCCGGATCAGCGTCAAGGTGAACTGACGGCGCCGGCGCCGGTCGAATCCCCCCCGAAGCGAGCCGCTGCGACCCTTTTGGTCGCAGCGGCATCGTCTATCCTGACTATATTTACCGGACTACCACCTGGAGGGACCCCTCCCATGATTTCACGCTCACTCGCCATCCTGGCGGCGCTGGCGACCCTGACGGCCGCAATGCCCGCAACTGCCCAGCTCCCCGCCGTGGTCGACGGCACCCCATTGCCGTCGCTGGCCCCGGTGGTCGAGCGCACGTCGCCGGCCGTGGTCAACATCGCCACCCGCGGCAGCGTGGAACTGCGCGGCAACAACCCCTTCATGGACGACCCGTTCTTCCGCCGCTTCTTCGACATGCCGGACCAGCCGCGCCGCCGCCAGACACAGAGCGCCGGTTCCGGCGTGATCGTGGACGCGAAGGAAGGCCTGGTGCTGACCAACGCCCACGTGGTCGACGGGGCCGACGAGATCGACGTCACGCTGCAGGACGACCGCAACTACAAGGCCGAGATCATCGGCACCGACCCGGCGTCGGACATCGCGCTGCTGCGCATCGAGGCCGACAACCTGACCGAAATCCGGATGGCGGACTCCGCCGCGGCCCAGGTCGGCGATTTCGTCCTCGCCATCGGCAACCCCTTCGGCCTCGGCCACACCGTGACCTCGGGCATCATCAGCGCCCTCGGCCGCTCCGGCATCAACCCGGAAGGCTACGAGGACTTCATCCAGACCGATGCCTCGATCAACCCGGGCAATTCCGGCGGCGCGCTGGTCAACCTGCGCGGCGAGCTGGTGGGCGTCAACTCCGCGATCATTTCCCGCGGCGGCGGCAACATCGGGATCGGTTTCGCCATTCCGAGCAACATGGCGCGCAGCGTCATGGACCAGCTGCTCGAGTTCGGCGAGGTGCGGCGCGGGCTGCTGGGCGTGAACATCTACACCATCACGCCGGACATCGCCGAGGCCTACGGCATCAAGGACAACAAGGGCGCGCTGGTGTCCCAGGTGCTGCCCGGCTCCGCCGCCGAGCAGGCCGGCGTCGAGGCCGGCGACATCATCCGCAAGGTCGACGGCGAGGCGGTGGCCGACGCCAACGCGCTGCGCAACGCCATCGGGCTCAAGCGCAGCGGCGACACCGTGACGCTGGAGATCGTCCGCGACGGGCGCGAGCGGACCCTCCGCGCCAAGCTCGGCGAGCAGGCGGTCAGCGCGCAGCTGGCCGCCGAGGACCTGCACCCGGGCCTGCAGGGCGCCGAACTGGAGACGCTCGACGAGAGCTCGCCGGACTACGAGGGCCAGGCCGGCGTGCTGGTGACCAACGTGATGCCGGGCAGCCCCGCCGCCCAGCGCGGCCTGCGGCCGGGCGACCTGATCACCGGCGTGAACCGGCAGAAAGTCGACAGCCTGGCCGACCTGCAGCAGTACGCCGACAGCGGCTCGCTGCTGCTCAACATCCGGCGCGGCAACGCCAACCTGATCCTGCCGATCCGCTAACGGCCGGCGCTAGCCGCGCAGCATGTCGGCGGCGACGACGACCAGCAGCACGGCGAACAGGATCCGCAGCTGGCGCACCGGCAACCGGTGCGCCAGCTGCGCCCCCAGGGGAGCCGTCAGGATCGCCGCCACCGCGATGCCGAGGACAGCCGGCCAGAACAGGTAGCCGGTCGAGAAGGCCGGCGTCCCGGCGCCCTGGCCCGCCAGCGCATAGCCCACCGCGCCGGACAGCGCCACGGGCAGCGTGCAGGCGGCGGCCGTGCCCACGGCCTGGTGCAGCGGCACGCCATGCCAGGCGAGATACGGCACCGTCATGATGCCGCCCCCGATGCCCGCCAGCGCCGAGACGGCGCCGATCCCGGTGCCCGCCGCCAGGTTCCGCCCCGGTCCCGGCAGGCCGGCGCCGCCGGCGGCCTGCACCCGCGGCGCAAGCGCCAGCTGGGCCGCCATCAGCAGCACGAAGGCGCCGAACCACAACTCGAGCGCCCGCGTGGCGAGCGCGTCGGCCAGCGCCGCGCCGAGCAGGCCGCCGACCACGATGCCCGGCGCCAGGCCGAGCACCACCGGCCACAGGACGGCGCGGTAGCCGTGGTGCGCCCGCACCGAGGACAGGGCCGTAAAGACGATCACCGCCAGCGAGCTGCCGATCGCGACGTGCATGCGGATCGCGGGGTCCACCGCCACCAGGCCCGCCACGAAGGCGGCGTTGAGCGCCGGCACGATCACCAGCCCCCCGCCGATGCCGAAGAGCCCGGCCAGCAGGCCGGAGACGGCGCCGATGGCCGGGAACAGCAGCAACATGACCAGCGGCGTCGGCATCCGCGCTCCGGTTGTGAACGGCAGTGGCGGGAGCATAATGGTTCGCCACCAGCCCTGCGAGGCTGCCGCCGTGCCATGGAGGCCGACCACATGCCGCTGCGCCCACTGTTGATCTTCCTCGTGCTGCTCGCCGCGGGCCAGCCGGCCGGCGCGGCGCTGGACGCGGAGGCGCGGCTCGAAGCCCAGCGCGAAGTGTTCCGCCGCGCCCTGCCGCTGGCCGAAGCCGGCCGCTGGGGCGAAGTCGAGCCGCTGCTGGGGGATCTCCAGGGCTATGTACTGCTGCCCGACCTGCGGGCGGCCTGGCTGCGCACCCGGCTCGGCCGGATCGACGACGCCGAGGTCGGCGCCTTCCTCGCGGCGCACGAGGGGCTCGGCTTCGCGCCCGGCCTGCGCCGCCAGTGGGCCCGCTCCCTCGCCAGCCGCCAGCGCTGGGCCGAATACCTCGCCCTGTACGAGGCCCACTTCGCCCGCGCGGACGACACCGTGCTGGCGTGCCATGCCTTCAGCGCGCGCCTGGCGCTGGGACGCCTCGACGGGCTGGCCGCCGCCGTGCGGCAGCGCTGGCTGGCCCCGGCCAGCCAGCCCGAGGCCTGCGACCCGGCCTTCGCCTGGCTGCAGCGCGAGGGCGGCATCGACCCGGCCACCCGCCGCGCCCGCGTCCAGCTCGCGCTCGAGGCGGGAGAGTTCCGCCTGGCCCGCTGGCTGGCCCGGCCCCTGGGCGACAGCGAGCTGGCGGCCATCGCCCGCCGGCAGGAGATGCACGAGGATCCGCTCGGCCGGCTGGTCCGCCCGGCAAGCTGGCACGACACGCCGGAAGGGCGCGAGCTGCTGCACTACGGGTTCCGGCGTCTCGCCGCCACCCACCCGGAGATCGCCGCCGGGCGCTGGCCGTATTTCCGCGATCGCTTCAGCTTCAGCACCGCCGCCCGCGCCGAGATCGAGCAGCGCATCGCGCTGATCCACGCCTGGCGGCACCTGCCCGGCGCCGCCGGGCTCCTCGACGCGCTGCCGGCGGCGGCACAGGACGAGGACACCCGCGCCTGGCGCGCGCGCATCGCGCTGCGCGCGCAGGACTGGGCCGCGCTCGAGCGCGCCCTCGACGCCATGCCCGCAGCCGAGGCGCAGGAACCGACCTGGCGCTACTGGCGCGCGCGCCTGCTCGAGAGCACCGGCCGCAGCGACGAGGCGCGGGCCGTGTACGCCACCCTGTCCGGCGAGCGCGGCTACTACAGCTTCCTCGCCGCCGACCACCTCAATGCCCCCTACGCCTGGCAGGACGCCCCGACTGCGCCGCGCGACGACGTGCTGGCCGCGCTGGCGCAGCGTCCCGACGTGCGGCGCAGCCGCGAGCTGTTCCTGGTCGGGCTGGAATCCTACGGCCGCGGCGAGTGGCAGGACGTGCTCACGCAACTGGACCCGGCCGCGCGCGCCCAGGCCGGCATCCTCGCCAGCCGCTGGGGCTGGCATTCCCGCGCCATCACCGCGGCCACCGTGGCCGGCGCCAACGACGACCTCGGGCTGCGCTTCCCCCTCGCCTGGCAACCCGCCTTCGAGCAGTACAGCGGCCAGGCCGGCATCGATACCGCCTGGGCCCTCGGCGTGGCCCGCAGCGAGAGCCTGTTCATTCCCGACGCGCGCTCCGTCGCCGGTGCCCTCGGGCTGATGCAGCTGATGCCGGCCACCGGCCGCCAGCTGGCGCGCGAGGCCGGCCTGCCCTGGGGCGGCGCCGCCATGCTGGTGGACCCGGAAACCAACATCGCCCTCGGCATCACCTACCTCGCACAGATGCTGGGCCGTTTCGGCGATCACCGCGTGCTCGCCACGGCCGCCTACAACGCCGGCCCCACGCGCGTCGACCGCTGGCTGCCGGAACAGGGCGCGCTGCCGGCCGACGCCTGGGTCGACTCGATGCCTTACCGCGAGACCCGCAACTACGTGCAGCGGGTGCTGGCCAGCGAGGCGGTGTTCCGCTGGCGGCTCTCGGGCGAGACGGCCCGCCTGACCGATGCGATGCCGCCGGTGCCGGCACGCGCGGTGCCCTGACCGCTTGCCCGATCCCTGTAAGACCTGACCGCGGGGCCGGCCCCTGCAAGACCTGACCGCGGGGCCGCGCCATGCATGGCGCCCTTCGCTTGGAAGTCTGATGCCGCTCAGCGC
>NZ_JAALFH010000043.1 GCF_011058255.1 Thioalkalivibrio sp. XN8
GGCTGCCTAGAGATGTTCAACGCTTGGCTGCCAGGAAGCTCGAAATCCTCGCCGCGGCCGGCAACCTGGATACGCTACGGGTTCCGCCATCGAACCGGCTTGAGAAACTAAAAGGCGATAGATCTGGACAACACAGCATTCGAATCAACGATCAGTGGCGGATCTGCTTCGTCTGGAAGGGCGGTGATGCATTGGAGGTTGAGATCGT
>NZ_JAALFH010000006.1 GCF_011058255.1 Thioalkalivibrio sp. XN8
CCGGGCGGTGGCGCTGGTGGTGCATTTCCCCGGCCAGGCGGCCGAGGTGGCGGTGCCGGCCGGCCTGGCGCACTTCGACCGCCCCGGCATGGACCTGCTGCTGGCGCTGCTGGCGGACGTGCGGCCGGGCATGAGCGCCGGGGGCCTGCTGGAACGCTGGCGGGACCACGAGGCCTGGCCCCACCTGCAGAAGCTCGCCGCCGCCGAGATGCTGGCCACCGAGGAGGTGGCCACGGCGGAACTCCAGGACTGCCTGGAGCGTCTGGAGGAAGACCAGGTCCGGCTGCGGCACGAGGAACTGTTCGAGATCTCCCGCAGCCGCCGGCTCGACCCGGAGGAACGGGCGGAGCTGAAGGCGCTGGACGCCCGCCTGGCGCGGCGCAGCGGAACCACGGCTTGAATTTTCCCGTCCAACCACTATATCCAGTGCTATACTGTGCGATTCGATTTTTACCGGCACGAGGGCCCCTGAGTGAGCGACCGACGCAATCCTCTCCCTGACGAGAAGCAGTCCCAGATCAAGCTGCTGATCGCCCGCGGCAAGGAACAGGGCTACCTGACCTACGCCGAAGTCAACGATCACCTGCCGGACGACATCGTCGATCCGGAGCAGATCGAGGACATCGTCAACACGATCAACGACATGGGCATCACGGTCTACGAGAAGGCGCCGGATGCCGAAGAACTGCTGCTGGCCGACACCGCGGTCTCGGCCGACGACGACGACACCGAGGAAGCCGCCGCGGCGCTGGCCAGCGTCGACAGCGAGTTCGGCCGCACCACCGATCCCGTCCGCATGTACATGCGCGAGATGGGCACGGTCGAGCTGCTGACCCGCGAGGGCGAGATCCGCATCGCCAAGCGCATCGAGGAGGGCCTGGAGCAGGTCCGCCACGCGCTGTCGGAGTTCCCGGGCACCATCGACTGCCTGCTGAACCAGTATGCCGCCGTCGAGGCCGGCGAGGCCCGCCTGGCCGACCTGCTGGTCGGCTTCATCGACCCGAACCAGACCGACGAGGTCGCCCAGCCGGGCAACCGCGCCGACGACAAGGACAAGGCCAAGGCGAAGGCCAAGGCCAAGGGCAAGGGCAAGGCGGCCGCCGACGACGACGAGGACGAGGACGAGGACGACGATTCCGGCACGGAGGTGGACACCGGCCCGGACCCGGCCGAGGTCAACCGCCGGATGAAGAAGATCGCCCGGCTGCAGAAGCAGGTGAAGACCCTGCTGGCCAAGGAAGGGCCCGACCACGCCAAGACCCGCAAGGCCCGCGCGCAGCTGACCGACGAGTTCATGCAGCTGAAGCTGGCGCCGAAGCTGTTCGAAGAGCTGTGCAACAACCTGCGCGGCACGGTGGCCCATATCCGCAACCAGGAGCGCCAGATCATGGCGCTGGCGGTGCGGCAGGCCGGCATGCCGAAGAAGGACTTCCTCGCCACCTTCCCGCAGAACGAGACCGGCTCCGAGTGGCTGGAGAAGCAGATTCGCGCCAAGCGCAAGCACTCCTCCCAGCTGGGCAAGCTGCGGCCGGAGATCGAGCGGGCGCAGAAGAAGCTGGTGGCGCTGGAGCAGGAGAACGGCCTGACCGTCTCCGACATCAAGGAGATCAGCCGCCAGATGTCCATCGGCGAGGCCAAGGCGCGCCGGGCCAAGAAGGAGATGGTCGAGGCCAACCTGCGCCTGGTGATCTCCATCGCCAAGAAGTACACCAACCGCGGCCTGCAGTTCCTGGACCTGATCCAGGAGGGCAACATCGGCCTGATGAAGGCGGTGGACAAGTTCGAGTACCGCCGCGGCTACAAGTTCTCGACCTATGCGACCTGGTGGATTCGCCAGGCCATCACCCGCTCCATCGCCGACCAGGCGCGCACCATCCGCATCCCGGTGCACATGATCGAGACCATCAACAAGCTGAACCGCATCAGCCGGCAGATGCTGCAGGAGATGGGCCGCGAGCCGACGCCGGACGAGCTGGCGGTGCGCATGGAGATGCCCGAGGACAAGGTGCGCAAGGTGCTGAAGATCGCCAAGGAGCCGATCTCCATGGAGACGCCCATCGGCGACGACGAGGATTCGCACCTGGGCGACTTCATCGAGGATATCTCGGTGCTCTCCCCGATCGAGTCCGCGACCGGCGAGGGCCTGAAGGAGACCACCCACGCGGTGCTCGCCGGCCTGACCCCGCGCGAGGCGAAGGTGCTGCGCATGCGCTTCGGCATCGACATGAACACCGACCACACCCTCGAGGAGGTCGGCAAGCAGTTCGACGTCACCCGCGAGCGCATCCGCCAGATCGAGGCCAAGGCGCTGCGCAAGCTGCGCCACCCGACCCGCTCGGAGCAGCTGCGCAGCTTCATCATCGAAGACTAGCCGGTAGACTCGGGCCCCGATGGACACGGTGCTCGAGATCGACGGCCTGGCCCGGCGCTATGGCGACCAGGATGCGCTGCGCGGGGTGAGCCTGGCGCTGGGCGCCGGGGAGTGCCTCGGGCTGCTGGGCCCCAACGGCGCCGGCAAGACCACCCTGGTCCGGATCATCGCCGGGCGCGTGCGGCCGGACGCCGGCCGGGTGCGCCTGCTGGGCCGGTCGCTCCAGCCGGGCGGCAGCGCGGGCCGCGAGGCGCTCGGCGTGGTGCCCCAGGAGATCGCCCTCTACCCGCTGTTGACCGCCGTCGAGAACCTCGAGGTTTTCGGCGCGCTGCAGGGCGTGCACGGCGGCGAGCTGGCCCGGCGGGTGGACTGGGCGCTGGCCTTCAGCGGCCTGGAAGCGCGCCGCGACGACCGCGTCGGCACCTTCTCGGGCGGCATGCAGCGGCGCCTCAACATCGCCTGCTCGGTGCTGCACCGGCCGCGCGTGCTGCTGCTGGACGAGCCGACCGTGGGCGTCGACCCGCAGAGCCGCGAGCGCATCTGGCACATGCTCGACGAACTGCGCGCGACCGGGACCTCGATCGTCCTCACCACGCACCAGCTCGACGAGGCCGAGAACCAGTGCGACCGGATCGTGATCATCGACCACGGCCGGGTGATCGCCGCGGGCACGCTGGCGGAGCTGGTGGCGGGCATCGGTGACGCCGCGCCGGAGCCCGAGCCCGAGCCGCGCGTCCGGCAGGCCTCGCTGCAGGCCGTGTTCATCCACCTCACCGGCCGGGCGCTGCGCGAATGAGAGCGCTGCTGAGGATCACCTGGCTGAACCTGCGGCGCGACCGCGTGGCGCTGGCGCTCACCTTCCTGCTGCCCATCGCCTTCTTCACCATCTTCGCGCTGATCTTCGGCGGCATGGGCAACGCCGGGCCGAGCGAGTCGCGCCCGCTGAACGTGCTCGCCGTGGATCTCGACGACTCGGTGGTCAGCCGGCGGCTGGTGCAGGCCCTCGACGAGCAGGCCGGGCTGCAGGTGGCGACCGAACTGCCGGTCGAGGAAGGCCGGGGCCTGTCCCGGGGACAGTCCCGGGGACTGTCCCCGGGACAGGCCCCAGACCGCGAGTCGGCCGCGCGGGCCGTGCGCGCCGGCCGCTTCCATGCCGCCCTGGTCATCCCGGCCGGCTTCGGCGCCGAGTTCCCGGCTTTCGGCGGCGGCGCGCAGGCGGTGGAGCTGGTCTACGACCCCAGCAACCCGGTGGCGGAGTTCGCCGTCGGCGGCATGCTGCAGGCGGCGGCCTTCAGCGCCGCGCCGGACATCCTGTTCGAACGCGGGATCGAGGCGCTGGAAGAGTTCGGCGGCGAACTGACGCCGGCCCAGCGCGAGGCCGTGGAGGATCTCAAGGCCCTGCTCGCCGAGGGCTTCCCCGGCAGCACGGACGGCGCCGCGGACGAAAGCGCGACGGGCGGCTCCGGCAACGCCGCCTTCAGCGGCCTGGTGGCGGTGGACAGCGTCAATGTCCGCACCCTGGGGGCGCCCGAGGATGCGCCGCGCCGCAACTCGATGATTGCGTACTATGCTGCGGGCATGGGCGTGATGTTCCTGCTGTTCTCCATGACCGGCGCGGCCGGCTCGATCCTCGAGGAAGAGGAATCCGGCGCGCTGGAGCGCCTGCTCATGTCCCGGACCTCGCTGACGACCATCCTGGCCGCCAAGTGGCTGTTCTACGCCGCGCTCGGCTTCGCCCAGGTCACGGTGATGTTCGTCTACGGCAACCTGGCCTTCGCGCTGCCGCTGTGGACGGCGAATTACCTCGCCGGCTTCGTGGTGGTCGCCTCGGTCACCGCCCTGTCCGCCTCTGCCTTCGGCCTCCTGCTCGCCACCGTGTGCCGCAGCCGCAGCCAGCTGGGCGGGCTGTCGACCATCGTCATCCTGATCATGTCCGCGGTCGGCGGCAGCATGGTGCCGCGCTTCATCATGCCGGACGCCATGGAGACGCTCGGCCGCTTCACCTTCAACGGCTGGGCCATGGACGCCTTCCTCGGCGTGTTCTGGCACGACGACCCGGGCGCCGGCGTGCTGGCGAGCCTCGCCCCGGTGCTGCTGCCGGTCGCGGTGATGCTCGCCATGATGGCGGCGTTCCTGGCGGGCGCCCGGCTCGCCGCCCGCCGCTGGGAGACCTTGTGAGGAACTGGCGCGAACAGGCCCGCCTGCAGGGCTGGCGACTATGGGCTGTCGCGGCCGTGCTGGCCTATACCCTGCTCGGCTTCCTGTTCCTGCCGTGGCTGGCGCGCAACCAGGCGCCGAAGCTCGCGCAGGAGCACCTCGGCGTGGACCTGGCGATCGAGAAGGTTCGCTTCAATCCCTACCTGTTCAAGCTCACGGTCGAGGGACTGTCCGTCGAGGACCCGGTATCGGGGCCGATGCTCGCCTTCCAGCGGCTGGTGGCGGACTTCTCGCTGTCGAGCGCGTGGCGGCGGGCCTGGACCTTCGGCGAGCTGACCCTGGAGCAGCCGGCCTTGCGGCTGCACCGGGGCGAGGACGGGATCGGCAACCTCCAGCGCATGCTCGACCGGCTGCCGCCCCCGGCCGAGCCGGCGGAACCCGAGCCGGAGGGCGACCTGCCGCGGCTGGTGCTGCACGACGTCAGCCTGGTCGAAGGGCGCCTGGCGATCGAGGACGAGGCCCACCCGGAAGCCTGGTCGCTGGCGCTGGGCCCGCTCAGCTTCGCCATGCAGGACTTCGCCACCCTGCCCGAGCGTCAAGGCGTGTACACGCTCGAGGCCACCGGGCCGCGCGGCGGCCGGACCCGCTGGAGCGGGAGCTTCGCGGTCGGGCCGCTGCACTCGGCCGGCACGGTGGAGCTCGCGAACATCGCGGTGGCGCCCTTCTGGGAATACGTGCGCCACCAGTACGACGCCGAGCTGACCGGCGACGCACGGCTCGGCCTGGCGTTCGACTACGCCTTCGACGGGGCCGGCGAGACCCCGCAGTTCCGGCTCCGGCAGGGCCGCGCCGAGCTGACCGGCCTGGCCGTGGCGCGGGCCAGCACCGGCGAGCCGCTGCTCGATTTGCCGCGCGTGGCCGCCGCGGGCGCCGAGTTCGACCTCGCCACGGCGCTGCTGCGCGTGGCGTCGGTCGACCTGGCGGAACCCGGCCTGGACCTCCGGCGGCTGGCGAACGGCCGCCTCGACCTGGTGGCGGCGCTGGCGCCGGCGGGGGACGACCCGCTGCCAGTGCCGGTCGAGGCGACCGAGGCGACCGAGCCCACCGCGCCTGCAGAGCCTGCAGGGCCCGGCGCGGCACTGGCGATCGAGCTCGACGCCCTGCGCATCGACGGCGGCCGGGTCGCCTTCGAGGACCGCGCCGCGCCGCAGCCGGTACGCGTCGAGCTGCAGGACCTCGGCCTCGCCGTCACCAATTACCGCAGCGCCGACGGGCACAGCGCCGCCGTGGAGGCGCGGGCGGCCGCCGCAAGCGGCGGGACCCTGGCTGTGTCCGGGAGCGTGCGCGGCGCGCCGCTGGACGTGGGCCTGGACGTGTCGGTGGAGGGACTGTCCCTGGTCCCGGTCCTCCCCTATGCCGCCGAGGCGATGAACCTCGAGATCACCAGCCTGCTCGCGGCCGCCGCGGGCCGGGTCACGCTCACCGGCGACGAGCCCTTCGTCTATGCCGGCACGGCTTCCCTGCGGGCGCTGGAGAGCAACCTCCCCGGCGAAGACGCCCGGCTGGTGGGCTGGCAGGCGCTGGACGCCGAAGGCGTCGAGCTGTCGCTGGCCGAGCGGGCGCTCAGGATCGGCAAGATCATTGCGACCGAGCCCTTCCTGCGGGTGCTGGTGAACGAGGACGGGGCGCTGAACCTGGCGGCCATCGCGCCGGCGGGCGCGGACGGGTCGGACGATGCGGCCGCCGCGGCGACGGCCCCGGCCGAGGCCCCGGCGCCAGGGCCCGGCGAAGACGCAGCCTTCACGGTCGGCATCGGCAGCGTGGACATCCGCGCCGCCACCATGGACTTCACCGACCTGAACCTGCCGCTGCCCTTCCGGGCGCTGGTGGAGCCGATGGAGGGCGAGATCTCGACCATCACCACGGGCAGCCCGACGCCCGCCCGCATCGAGCTCGACGGCGACGTGAACGAGTACGGCGCCGCCACCGTGCGCGGCGCGCTCGACCTGGTCGACCCGAAGCGGCTGATGGACCTGGAACTCGACTTCCGCAACATCGAGATGGAGGGCCTGACGCCCTACACGGTGAAGTTCGCCGGGCGCGAGATCGCGGCCGGGCGGCTCGACGTGGATCTCAGCTGGTCGATCCGCAACGGCCAGCTGGAGTCGGTGAACCGCATGGTCATCAACGAGCTCGAGCTGGGCGAGAGAGTGGAGTCCCCCGGCGCCATGAGCCTGCCGCTGGACCTGGCGGTGGCGCTGCTGACCGACACCGAGGGCCGCATCGACCTCGAGGTGCCGGTGAGCGGCGATCTCAACGATCCCCAGTTCCGCTACGCGCCGCTGGTATTCAAGGCGCTGGGCAACGTGCTGGCCAAGATCGTCACCGCGCCCTTCCGCTTCCTCGCCTCGCTGCTGGGCGGCGGCGCCGAGGACGCCGATCTCGAGTTCGTCGGCTTCGTCGCCGGGGACGCCGCGCTGCGCGGTCCGGAGGCGGAAGACCTGGGCCAGCTGGCCACGGCGCTGGCGCAACGGCCGGAGCTGGCGCTGCAGGTCGGCGCCGCCTTCGACGCCCAGCGCGACGGCCGCGCCATCCGCCAACGCCTGCTGGACGAGGCCATCTCGGCGCGCTTCGAGGCGGGCGAAGGCAGCGGCAAGGACGGCGACCCGGTGCGGCTCATCATGGAAGCCATGTACGCCGAGGCCGCGGGACCTGAGGCGCCGGCCACGCTGCAGGGGGAGCACTCGTCGATTCCCGAGGGCAGCGACAAGCCGGTGCTGGACGAAAGCGCTTACCTCGAGGCGCTGCGCGCGGCGCTGCTCGAACAGCAGGCCGTCGACCCGCAGGAACTCCGCCTGCTGGGCCTGGAGCGGGCCGCGGCGGTGCAAAACCACCTGGTCGAGAGCGGCGGCCTCGATCCCGCCCGCATCTCGGTGGCAGAGCCGGCCGAGGCGCCGAAGGCGGACGAGAACCTGGTGTTCCTGCAGCTGGAGCTGGGCGTCGGCGAATAGGCCGGGCGCCCCGCCTGCGCCTTCCCCGTATCTGCAATCGCCGGCGGCCTGACTATGCTTGAGAGGAAGCTCCAGGCATGGTCGGGAGGCGAGCGCATGTCCACCAGGCACTTTCTCACGGGGGCCGTCGTAGGGGCGGCCGTCGTCGTCGCCGTTCCGGTGACGTTCATCGTAGTCAGCGGCATGGGAACGCCGGCGGCGCGCGCGGCGCGGCGCATCGGCGGCATCCTGCGCGAGAAGACGCGCGAGGCCGGCATCGAGACCCTCGAGGTGCTCGAGGACTTCATCGCCGAGGTCCAGGCCGGGCCGGCCGGCACCGTGGAACGCTCCGCCGCGGCCGAGCCGCCCGCCGCGCAGCCCGCGCAGGCGGGGACACGGCGATGACGGCCACCGCCCTGACGCTGCACTCGATCGCCGGCCGCAGCCGCATCCGCATCCCCGAGATGCGGGGCGATGCCGAGTGGTTCGAGGCCGTGCGCGCGGGGATCGCCGCGTATCCGGGCATCAGCCGGGTCAGCGCCAGCCCCGCGGGGGCCTCGCTGCTGGTGGAAGGCCATGATCTCGCCGTCCGGCGCATCGGCTCGCTGGCCGAGACCCAGGGCTGGTTCCGGCTGGAGCCGCCCGCGCCCGAGCCGGCCAGGGCCCGCCGCGGCACAGACGCCCTGGTGCCGGTGCTGGTGCTGCTCGCGCTGGTGCAGGCCGTGCGCGGCCAGATCATGGTGCCCGCGCTCACGCTGCTCTGGTACGCCGCCAGGCTCGACTGAAGGGAGGTGAAGCCGCTGTCGCGGCCGCGACGTCATGGCCCGCCCGGTCCCAACTTCTCCGGCCCGCTGGCGCATCGAGCTGCTGCATGACGCTGCGCCGGGCCGGGCGCGCCTGAAGATTCCCGCCCTGCGCGGCCGCGCCGGCCTCGCGCACACGCTGGCCGGCGAGATTGCTGCCTGCCCGGGCGTCGAGC
>NZ_JAALFH010000044.1 GCF_011058255.1 Thioalkalivibrio sp. XN8
GCCGCCGCCGGCGCATACGCGGCCAGCGGCCAGGCGGCGACGATCTCGATCCCCTGCAGCGCGCGCCGCGTAGCCTCGGCCGCGAACAGCAGCGCCGCCTCGCCGGCCCGCGGCACGACCCAGCCGAGGGCCACGCCGCCAAGCGCGGGCGGCACGACCAGGAAGCTGAACCATGGCACCGCCAGCAGGTTGGCCAGCGGCGCGATGACGGAGACGCGCGCGAACCAGGCCACGGTACAGACCAGCATGCCGGCGGCCAGCGCCGCCTGGATGCGCAGGACGGCATGGACCGGCCCGGGGGCCTGCCGGCGACCCGCGACCACGGCGAGGATGGTCGCCACCGCGCCGAAGGACAGCCACAGCCCCGGATCCAGCACCGCCAGCGGGTCCACGGCCAGGACGGCCGCCAGCGCGAGCCCGAAAGCCGCCATCACCGAGCGGCCCCGCCGCGCGACCAGGGCGCCGAGGCCGGCCAGCGTCATCAGCAGGGCCCGCTGCGCCGACACCGGCATGCCGGCGAGCACGCAGTACGCTGCTGCCGCGAGGGCCGCGGCGAGTGCCGCCCAGTCCTGCACCGGCCTGGGCCCCGGCCCGAGCCGTCGCGCCAGCCACCGGCCGAAGAGCGCGCCGGCGCCGGCCACCAGGCCGACATGCAGGCCTGAAATCGCCAGCAGGTGGCCGGTGCCGGTCACCGCCAGCGCCTCGCGGGTCGCCGGATCGAGCCCGCTGCGGAAACCGAGCGTGATGGCGACCAGCACGGCCGCCGCGGCCGGGTCCGGCACCACTGTGCGAATCCGCTCGGCTGCGCCCCCGCGCCACTCCAGCAGGCGGTCGGCGCCGGTGGCGAGCCGCCGGCCCGACGCGGGGCCGCCGGCATAGCCCGTGGCCCCGACGCGCTGTCGCAACAGCCAGGCCTCGCGCGCGCTCGAGCCGGTATTGACCAGCCCGCGCGGCCGCTGCAGCTTCACCTGGAAGCGCCAGCGTTCGCCGGGTCGCGGCACGGCGCCGGGCTCGTACCACGACAGCCGGAGCCGCTGCGGCAAGTCCGCGGGCGCCTCCACGCGCAGCAGCAGCACGACACGGCGCCCCTCCTCCCGGGCCAGGTCGAGCACCACGCCAGTGACTTCCCGGCGCGCGCCGTCGAGCGCCGGGTCGAGGCGATCGGCCAGCACGCCCGCCAGGCTGGCTGTCGCGACCGCGAAGCCCAGCGCGACCCCGCCGCGCAACCAGTGGCCGCGCCACAGGAGAGCCAGCGCCACCACCGCCACGCCCCAGGTGAGCCAGGCGGAAACCGCTGCCCGGACCCCCAGCCATGCCCCGGCCAGCAGGCCCAGTCCGAGCACAAAGATGGCCGCGCCAGCCACGGCTGCGGGATAATGCGGCTTCTGCCGGCTGACGAGTGGCAATGCCCCGCAAGCTCCTCCAACGTGTGCTGCCCACGCGGGCCCGGCTACGGGACCGCTGGTTCCTGCGGCCGTTCAACGCGCTGCTGCATGACCCCGCGCTCTGGGCCACTCATCGTAAGAACGTGCTGAAGGCGTTGGCAGTGGGGCTTTTTGCCTGTTTCCTGCCGATTCCGGGGCAGACGCCGCTGGCAGTGATGGTCGCCGTGTGGCTGCGCGTGAACGTCGCCGTCGCCGTGGCGGCCTCGTGGGTCGCCAACCCGCTCACCATGGGCCCGCTGTACTACGCCGGCTACCGGGTCGGTTCATGGCTGCTCGATCGCCACCCGGGCCAGTTTCCCGAGGCGGTGAATTTCGAATGGCTGTGGGCGGAGATCGGGCGCATCTGGCAACCGCTGCTGCTCGGCTGCCTCGTGCTGGGTGCGATCGTCACGACGCTTGCCGTGGGGATCCTGAACCAGGTCTGGATCCGGGTATCACGGCGCCGCTTCCGCGAGCGGCGGCAGTTCCATCCCTGGCGTCGCGGCGACCCTGGCTAAGCCGGTTCGACGGGGTGCAGCGCGCCCTCGCGCAGCTCCAGCATGCGCCCCATCCGGGCCGCGATACGCAGGTCGTGCGTAACCACCACCAGCGCCGTGCCCAGCTCCCGGTTCAGCTCGAGCATCAGGTCGAACACGGTCTGGCCCGTGCGCGCGTCCAGGTTGCCGGTGGGCTCGTCGGCCAGCACCACGGCCGGCCGTGTGATCAGGGCGCGCGCCACCGCCGCCCGCTGGCGCTCGCCGCCCGACAGCTTGGCGGGCCGGTGCGACAGCCGCGCGCCGAGGCCGACGCGCTCGAGCAGGGCGGCCGCCTGCGCCATGGCTGCCGCCACCTCCTCGCCGCGGATCAGCAGCGGCATGGCCACGTTCTCCTGGGCCGAGAACTCCGGCAGCAGGTGATGGAACTGGTAGACGAAGCCGATGGCGCGGTTGCGCAGGCGGCCGCGCTCGGTCGCGCCCAGGCTGGATACGTCCTGCCCCTGCACTTCCACCCGCCCGCTGGTCGGCAGGTCCAGCCCGCCGAGCAACTGCAGCAGCGTGGTCTTGCCCGAGCCGCTGGCGCCGACGATGGCGAGCCGGTCCCCGGCGCGCACTTCCAGCTCCACCCCGGCCAGCACTTCGACCACGTTGGGTCCCTCGACGAAGCGCTTGCCGAGGGCGTGACAGGACAGGACCACGGGATGCTCACTCATGCCTCAGGGCCTCCGCCGGCTGGCTGCGCGCGGCGCGCCAGGCCGGGTAGATGGTCGACAGCACCGTCAGCACGAAGGCCGTGCCGCAGATGCGCCAAAGGTCCCCCGCCCGCAGCTCGGCCGGGAGATCGCTCATGAAATACACGTCGGCCGCCAGGAAGGTGGTGCCGACCGCGGCCTCCAGCAGGTGGACCAGCTGCTCGATGTTGAGCGCCAGCAGGGCGCCGAGGCCCAGGCCGGCCAGCGTGCCGACCAGCCCGATCAGCGTCCCCTGGATCATGAACACGCTCATGATCTCGGGCGGCGAAGCGCCCAGGGTGCGCAGGATGGCGATGTCGCCCTGCTTGTCCTGCACCACCATCACCAGCGTCGAGACGATGTTGAACGCCGCCACGGCGACCACCAGCAGCAGGATGGTGAACATCATCTGCTTGGAAAGCTGGATGGAGCGGAAGAAGTTCACGTGCTGGCGGGTCCAGTCACTGACGTAATAGCCGCCGCCCAGCTCGGTTGCGAGCCGGCGGGCCACCTCGGGCGCCCGGAACATGTCCGGCAGGTCCAGCCGCAGGCCGGTCACGTTCTCCCCCAGGCGCCACAGGCGGGCGGCGTCGTCGAGGTGGACGTAGGCGAGCCCGCGATCGAAGTCGTACATGCCGGCGCTGAAGATCCCGGCCACGGTGAAACGGCGCAGCCGCGGCACCAGCCCGGCCGGCGTCACCGTCCCCTGGGCGATGGCCAGCACGACCTTGTCGCCGACGCCGACGCCGAGCTCGCGGGCCAGCGCGCTGCCCAGCAGGATGTTCCAGCCGCCGGGCGTGAGCGCCTCCAGGCTGCCCTCGGTGATGATCGCCGGCAGGGCGGACACGCGCGCCTCGGTCGCCGGCAGGATGCCGCGCACCATGACGCCGCTGACCTGCTCGTCCCGCAGCAGCATGCCCTCGCCCTGGATGTAGGGCGCGGCCGCGCTGACCTCCGGGTCGGCCTCGACCTGCGCCGCCACCGCCGGCCAGTCCGCGATGCCGCGGCCGAAACCTTCCAGCTGCGCATGCGCCGCGAGCGCGAGAATGCGCGTGCGCAGTTCGGTCTCGAAGCCGTTCATCACCGACAGCACGACGATCAGCACCGCCACGCCCACGGCCACGCCGAGGATGGAAATGGCGGAGATGAACGACACGAAGCGGTTGTGAGTCCGGGCCCGCAGGTAGCGCGTGCCCACCAGCCAGCGCCAGCGCCTACTCATAGCGCAGGGCCTCGGCCGGCTCCGTGCGCGCGGCCCGGCGCGCCGGGTACACCGTGGACAGCAGGCACAGCGCCAGCGCGATGGAGGTCACCAGCGCAACCTGGGGCCAGCGCAACTCGGACGGCAGCTGCGAGATGTAGTAGACCTCCGGCGGCAGCAGGCTGAAGCCGAACAGCGACTCCAGCGCCGGCATGATGCTGCCGGCATGCAGCGCCAGCGGGACGCCGGCCAGCACGCCGAGCGCCGTCCCGGCCACGCCGATGGCCGCGCCCTGGACCAGGAACACGCGCATCACGCCGCCCGGCGGCAATCCCATGGTGCGCAGGATGGCGATCTCGGTGCGCTTGTCGTTGACGACCATGACCAGCGTCGCGACGATATTGAACGCCGCAACGGCCACCACCAGCGACAGGATGATGGTCATCATCGTCTTCTCGATGCGCACGGCGCGGAAGTAGCTCGCGTTCTCCGCCGTCCAGTCGCGCGCCTCGTAGCCGGAGCCCAGCGTGGCGGCCAGCTCGCGCGTCACCCGCGGCGCGGCGAACAAATCCTCGAAGCGCAGCCGCAGCCCGGAGACCTGGCCCGGCTTGCCGCGGGCGGCGGCCGCGTCCTCGAGGTGCGCGAGAGCGAGCACGCCGTCCTGCTCCTCCATGCCGACCTCGAACAGGCCGACCACGGTGAAGCGCCGCAGCCGCGGCACCAGCCGCGTCCCGCGCTCGCCGCCGCTCGGCACCAGCAGGCTGACCGAATCACCGACGCCGACGCGCAGCCGCGCCGCCAGCAGCCGGCCCAGCAGCAGGGCGTTGCTGCCCGGCTGGAGGTAATCGAGCCGGCCGGCCAGCAGGTGCCGGCCCACTTCCGACACGGCGCCTTCGAGCGCCGGGTCCACGCCGCGCAGCAGCGTGCCTTTCAGCAGGCCGTCGTTCGCCAGCATGGCCTGGACTTCGACATAGGGCGCCACGCCGGTCACGCCGGGCACCTGTTCCAGCCGGGCCAGCGGCGTCCGCCAGTCGGCCAGCGCACCGTCGGGCGCGGTCACCACGCCATGGGTGCTCAGGTTGAGCAGCCGCCCCCGCAGCTCCTGCTCGAAGCCGTTCATCACCGACAGCACGACGATCAGCGCGGCCACGCCCACCCCTACGCCGAGCAGCGAGACCAGGGAGATGAAGGAGACGAACTTGCTCGCCCGCCGGGCGCGCAGGTAGCGCAGGCCGATAGAAATTTCCAGCGGACGGAACATTGCGCCGCATTAAATCACAGGCGGAGCGGCAAAATGAGACGCGCGTGCCGACGACAGAGGGCGGCCGGTGGTATATTCTCGCGTAGTTACGACTGGAGCTGCGCCATGCCCAAGACGCTTTTCGCCCTGGCAGCCGTCCTCCTGCTTGCGGCCGTGCCGGCGGCACAGGCCGACGTGCTCATTATCGAGAAGCTCGAGGCCGAGAAACTCGAGATGCCGGTCCGTGGCGCGACCATGGCCCGGGTCCAGCAGCTGTTCGGCGCGCCCGACAGCGTCGCCGGGCCGGTCGGGGAGCCGCCGATCACGCGCTGGAATTACGACCGCTTCGTCGTCGTGTTCGAGCACAACCGGGTCATCCACAGCGTCGTCAGGCGCGACCGGTCGCCGCGTCCCGCCAACTGACCTCCCGCTGTCGATGAACGACCGCATCCTGAGGACCGGGCTGGTCCAGCACGCCGCAGGCGCCGACCTCGCGGCGACACGGGCCGTCACCGCAGCCGGCGTCCGCGAGGCCGCGGCGCAGGGCGCGCGCCTGGTGCTGCTGCAGGAACTGCACCAGAGCAGCTATTTCTGCCAGGTCGAGGACCCGGCCCTGTTCGACCTGGCCGAACCGATCCCGGGTCCCGGCACCGAGTGGCTCGGCGGCCTCGCGGCCGAGCTGGGCGTGGTGATCGTCGGCTCGCTGTTCGAGCGGCGCGCCGCCGGCATCTACCACAACACGGCCGTGGTGCTGGAGGCGGACGGCAGCATCGCCGGCCGCTATCGCAAGGCCCACATCCCGGACGATCCGGCCTACTACGAGAAGTTCTTCTTCACTCCGGGGGACGACGACCTGCGCCCGATCGAGACCTCGGTCGGCCGGCTCGGCGTGCTGGTGTGCTGGGACCAGTGGTATCCCGAGGCGGCCCGGCTGATGACGCTGGCCGGGGCCGAGCTCCTGCTCTACCCGACGGCCATCGGGCGCTCCGCCGAGGACCCGCCGGTCGAGCAGCGCCGCCAGCAGGAAGCCTGGGAGACGGTCCAGCGCGGGCACGCCGTGGCCAACGGCCTGCCGGTGCTGGCCTGCAACCGGGTGGGCTTCGAGCCCGATCCCTCCGGCGCCACCGCCGGCATCACCTTCTGGGGTAACAGCTTTGCCTGCGGCCCGCAGGGTGAAGTGCTCGCCCGCGCCGGCGACGAGGCCGAAACACTGGTGGTGGACATCGACCTGGCGCGTTCCGAGCGCGTGCGCCGCATGTGGCCGTTCCTGCGGGACCGGCGCATCGACGCCTACGGGGACCTGTTGCTCCGCTACCGGGACTGAGCCCGGCCTTGTGAGATAATTCCCGGCCCGCAACCTCCCGCGGCGCCGCGCCCGACGACTGCCCTGCCGATGACCACGCCCTGGAAACACCTGCCCCTGCCCGCGGCAGCCGGAACGCCGTTGCCGTGGGGCCAGCTCTACGGCGCCGCCCCGGCGCTCGCCATCGCCGCAGCGGCCGCGCGCCATCCCGGTCCGGTGCTGGTGCTGGCGCGCTCGCCGCGCCAGGCCGACCAGCTGGCGGCGGAGATCGCGTTTTTCAGCGATGCCGCGGACGAGGTCCTGCTGCTGCCGGACGCGGAGACCCTGCCCTGGGACGTCTTTTCGCCGCACCCGGACATCACCTCGCAGCGGCTGGCGGCCCTGGCGAAGATGCCCGGGCTGGCGCGCGGCGTGATCGTGACGGCGGCGCAGGGGCTGCTGCAGCGGCTGCCGCCGCCGGCCTGGACGGCGACCCAGGGACTGGACATCGAGGTGGGCGACCGGCTCGACCCCACGCGCCTGCGCCAGCAGCTGCAGGACGCCGGCTACCTGGCCGTGCCCCAGGTCACCGAGCACGGCGAATTCGCGCTGCGCGGCTCGCTGCTCGACCTCTACCCCATGGGCAGCGAGCTGCCGTACCGCATCGACCTGTTCGACGACACCGTGGATTCCATCCGGCGGTTCGACCCGGCGACCCAGCGCTCGCTCGACCGGCTGGAGCGCATCCGCCTGCTGCCCGGGCGCGAGTATCCCTTCTCGGGCGATGCGATCCGCGCCTTCCGCAGCCGCTTCCGCGAGCGCTTCCCGGGCGACCCGTCCCGCGTCGGGGTCTACCGGGATGTCGGCGAAGGCATTGCCGCCGGCGGCCTGGAGTACTACCTGCCGCTGTTTTTCGACCAGCTGGCGGCACTGACGGACTACCTGCCCGGTAACACCCTGGTGGTCGAACTGGAGCCGGTCGCCGGCCTGCTCGAACAGACCTGGTCCGGCGTACTCGAGCGTCACGACCAGCTGGCGCACGACCTCGAGCGCCCGATTCTCGCGCCGGACGAGGTGTTCCTGCCGCCGCCCGAACTACTCGACGCCCTGCGCCGCCTGCCCGCGATCGCGCTGGCCCCGTTCAAGCAGCCGGGCGGCCACGACCTCGGCACCGCAGCGCCGCCGCCGCTGAAACTGGATCCGCGCGCGTCCGAGCCGGCGCGGGCGCTGCTCGATTTCCTCGTCGGGTTCGAGGGGCGGGTGCTGTTCACGGCCGAGTCGCCGGGCCGCCGCGAAATGCTGCGCTCGCTGCTGGGCGGCCACGGCATCGCGGCCCGGTCTTACGGCGGCTGGGCGGAGTTCGTGGCCGGCAGCGAGCCGCTGGGGCTCGCGATCGCGCCGCTGGAGGAAGGCCTGGTGCTCCCCGCCGCCGGGCTGGCAGTGATCGCGGAATCCCAGCTCTTCGGCGAGCGGGCCCGGCAGCGCAGCCGCCGGCGCCGGGGCGCGCGCGATCCCGAGGCGGTGATCCGCGAGCTCTCGGACCTGCGCAGCGGCGCGCCGGTGGTGCACGTGGACCACGGGGTGGGGCGTTACCAGGGACTGGTCACGCTCGAGGTCGGCGACCGCAGCGGCGAATTCCTTGCGCTGGAGTACGCCGGCGGCGACAAGCTCTACGTCCCGGTGCAGTCGCTCGACCTGATCAGCCGCTATACCGGCGCCGCGCCCGAGTCGGCGCCGCTGCATCGGCTGGGGAGTGAGCAATGGCAGAAGGCCCGCCGCCGCGCCGCCGAGAAGGTGCGCGACGTGGCCGCGGAGCTGCTCGACCTGCATGCGCGCCGGGCCGCGCGCCAGGGCCACGGCTTTGCCCTCGCCGAGCAGGACTACGACGCCTTTCGCGACGCCTTTCCCTTCGAGGAGACCGCCGACCAGCGCCGGGCCATCGAGGCGGTGATCGACGACATGACCATGGCGCGGCCCATGGACCGGGTGATCTGCGGCGACGTCGGTTTCGGCAAGACCGAGGTGGCCCTGCGGGCGGCCTTCGTCGCCGCGCAGGACGGGCGCCAGGTGGCCATGCTGGTGCCGACCACCCTGCTCGCCCAGCAGCACTACCAGACCTTCGCCGACCGTTTCGCCGACTGGCCGGTACGGGTCGAGGCGCTGTCCCGCTTCCGCTCGCCGAAAGAGGTCGAGCGCGTGCTGGCCGGGCTGGAATCGGGCGCCGTCGACGTCGTCATCGGCACGCACAAGCTGCTGCAGCACACCGTCCGCTTCAAGAACCTCGGCCTGGTGATCATCGACGAGGAGCACCGCTTCGGCGTGCGCGACAAGGAGCGCCTGAAGTCGCTGCGCGCCGAGGTGGACGTGCTGACGCTTACCGCCACGCCCATCCCGCGCACCATGAACATGGCGCTGGGGGGCCTGCGTGATCTCTCGATGATCGTCACGCCGCCGACCGAGCGGCTTGCGGTCCAGACGTTCGTCACCGAGTGGCACGACGGCCTGGTCCGCGAAGCCTGCCTGCGCGAAATCCGCCGCGGCGGCCAGGTCTATTTCCTGCACAACGAGGTGCAGACCATCGAAGAAGCCGCGCGCAAGCTCGGCGAGCTGGTGCCCGAGGCGCGTATCCGGGTGGCGCACGGCCAGATGCGCGAGCGCGAACTCGAGCAGGTGATGCTCGATTTCTACCACCGCCGCTTCAACTGCCTCGTCTGCACCACCATCATCGAGAGCGGCATCGACGTCCCGACGGCGAACACCATCATCGTCCAGCGCGCGGACAAGCTCGGCCTGGCCCAGCTGCACCAGCTGCGCGGCCGGGTCGGCCGTTCGCACCACCGCGCCTACGCCTACCTGGTGACGCCGCCGCGCAACGCCGTCACGCCCGATGCCGTGAAGCGCCTCGAGGCCATCGAGTCGCTGGAGGATCTCGGGGCGGGCTTCACGCTCGCGACCCACGACCTGGAGATTCGCGGCGCCGGCGAGCTGCTCGGCGAGGAGCAGAGCGGCCAGATCCACGAGGTCGGCTTCGGCATGTACATGGAGATGCTGCAGCGGGCCGTCGAGGCGCTGCGCAGCGGCAAGGAGCCCGATCTCGAGCGGCCCCTGGATGCCGGCGTGGAAGTGGAACTCGGCGTGCCCGCGCTGCTGCCGGACGACTACGTGCCGGACGTGCACCAGCGGCTGGTCCTGTACAAGCGCATCGCCGGGGCGGCCGATGCGGAGGCCCTCGAGGAACTGCAGGTCGAGCTGATCGACCGCTTCGGCCTGTTGCCGGCGCCGGCCCAGACCCTGTTCCGGGTCGCGGCCGTACGCCGGCGCGCCGCCGGCCTCGGCATCCGCCGCATCGAAGCCAATGCCGCCGGCGGCAGCTTCCTGTTCCGGGCCGACACACCCGTCGATCCCGTGGCCCTGATCCGCCTGATCCAGTCCGACTCGCGCCGCTTCCGGCTGGACGGCCAGGACAAACTGCGCTTCAATCTCGACCTGGCCGAGACCGAGACCCGCTTTGCGACGGTGCATCGCCTGCTCGATGCGCTGTCTCCCGCGCCGGAGCGGGTTGCCCAGGAGAAGCCGCAGCATGCCCATTAGCCGTCACCTGTCGCACCTCTCGCAACGCGGCGCCGCCGCGTTCGTGCTGGCAGCGCTCCTGGCCCTGGCGCCGGTCGCCGGCGCCGTGGCCCGGGAAGACACGCACTACCAGGTCGAGCTGCTGGTGTTCCTCCAGCCCGAGGGCATCAGCGCCGAGCTGCCGCCGCCGGCGCCGCCCCCCGAACCGCTGCCGCAGGACCTGCCGACGGTGCCCGAGACGGAGGCGGAGCCCGCCGGGCCCGCCGCCGGGCTGCCCGCCGGCTTCATGTCGCCGCGGGCGCCGCTCACGCTGACCGCCGCGGCCGAGGCCCTGCGGCGCCGCGGTTACCAGCCGCTCTGGCACCAGGCCTGGATCCAGCCCCCCGGCGATCGCGAGGGCGTCGTGCTGCCGCTGCTCGCCGCGCTCGGACAGGGCCGGGCAACCCCCGGCCTGGACGGGACGGTCAGCCTGACCCGCGGCCGGTTCCTCCACCTGGGGCTGGATCTGCAGTGGCAGCCCGGCCCGTCGCTGGAGGCGGAGATGACGCAGCGGCGCCGGATTCGCTCAGGCGAAGAGCATTACTTCGACCACCCGCGCCTCGGCGTGCTGGCGCTGGTCCAGCCGGTGGACTATTCGCCGGCGGGCGAGTCGGCGCCCGCCGCCGCCACACCATAGTCCTGCACGACCTGCTGCTCGACGCCGGCAGCCTGGGCGGCCGCCAGCGTCGCCCGGCCCTGTGCCAGCAGGTCCTGCCAGCGCGCGGCCTGCCCCGGGGCGACCCGCAACGCCACGGCGCTGAGGCTGAGGCTCGCCACGCGCGGCGCGCGGGGGTTCCTGATGGCCAGGGCCCGCACCCGCTCCCGCACTCTCCCGGCATGGCCCTCGACCACCTCGGCCGGCATGTCCACGCCGAGCGCCGCAAAGCAGGCGTCTGCCAGGCGCGCGGCGACGTCGCTGTCGCGCCGGAAGGCGCCGGCCACCGCGCGCGCCACCATCCGCAGGCAGGAGTCGCCCGCTTCGCGCCCGAAGGTCTCGAGATAGATGTCGAAGTAGTCCGGCGCAAACAGGAACAGCGTGAGCGAGCGCCGGTCGCGCGCGCAGGAGAAACACGCCAGCTCGAGGGCCAGCTCGAAGTTCCGCGCCGCCAGCAGGCCGGTGAGGCGATCGGTCGCCTCGGCGTCCTCGCCGCCGCGGGCGCCGCCGGGCTGGGTGCGGCGGCCCAGCAACAGCTCCATCTCGTGCTCCGCGCTGACGTCGCGTGCGAACACCAGCCACCAGCGCGGGCCCTCCTCCGCCTGCCAGGGCTCGAGGCGCAGGCGGCACCAGTACATGCCGCCGTCCGGCCGGTAACAGCGCAACAGCACACTGCAGCCGGATTCGCCCGCCAGCGCGGCCTCCAGCTCCTCCAGGCCGGGCTGGTCACGGTCCGCCGCGCACAACAACCGCAGCGGGTTGCCCAGCAGCTCCTCCGCGGCGGCGCCGGCCATCCGGGCAAAGGCGCTGTTGAGCCAGGTGAACGGCGCCGCGGCGACCCCGCCCTCCAGCACCGCAACGCCCTCGTCCGCCAGCTCCAGCGCCGGCTGCGCCAGCCCCGCGGGCAAGGACATGGGAGCCGGGCCGGTCATGCAGCGTCCTCCCCGCTGAGGGCGAACTCCAGTAGCCGGCGGGCCGCGGCCATGCCGGTCTCGACCCATTGCTCGAGCTCCTCGTGGATATCCCCGCCCCGTCCGGCCGCCCAGTTCACGACCACCGCGCAGCAGGCATATTCCAGCCCCAGTTCCCGCGCCAGCGCCGCTTCCGGCATGCCGGTCATGCCGATGACGTCGCAGCCGTCGCGCGCCAGCCGGTCCACCTCCGCGGCCGTCTCCAGGCGGGGGCCCTGGGTGGCGGCGTAGATGCCGCCGTCACGCGGCTCGAGCCCTGCCGCCGCGCCGGCCCAGAGCAGCCACTCGCGCACCTCGTTGGTGTAGGGCTCGGTGAAATCGACATGCCGGAGCGGCTCGGCCTCGCCGTCGCAATAGGTGTGGGCGCGGCCCCAGGTGTAATCGATGAGCTGGTCGGGGATGACCAGCGAGCCGGGCCCGCAGTCGCCGCTGATGCCGCCCACCGCGTTCACGGCCACCACCCGCCTGACGCCGGCCTCGCGCAAGGCCCAGCAGTTGGCGCGGTAATTCACCAGGTGCGGCGGCAGGTCGTGATCGAAGCCGTGCCGCGCCAGGAACACCAGCGGGATCCCGGCAAAGCGCCCGTGCAGCAGGGGCGAGGAAGGCGCGCCCCACGGGGTCGCCAGCGCCTGTTCGCGCTCGATGACCAGCCCGTCGAGCTGCGTCATGCCGGTGCCGCCGATGATGCCGAGCATGGTCATCCCTGGTCGTCCTCCGGCGCGAGCGCGTAGATGGCGCGGTGCTGGCGGTGGTGCTCGTGGTAATCCATGCCGCAGCCGAACAGGTAACGATCTTCCAGCTGCAGGCCGACGTAATCGGCCTGCAGGTTCTTGTAGCGGCGGGGATGCTGCTTGTCGACCAGGACCGCGCTGCGGACGCTGGCGGCGCCGCGATCACGACACTCTTCGAGGATCGCCGCCAGGGTGTAACCCTCGTCGAGGATGTCGTCCACCACCAGCACATGGCGCCCCTGCAGCGAGGTCCGCGGCCGGACTACCCATTCCAGCTCGGGCGTGCCGCGCGTGCCGCCGCGATAACGGGTCGCATGGATGTAATCGAGCTGCAGCGGGAACGCCAGCCGCTCCAGCAGCCAGGCAGCCGGCAGCAGGCCGCCGACCATTACCGCCAGCACCACTGGGTCGTGTTCACCCAGGTCGCGGCGAATGCCGGCAGCCAGCTCGTCCAGCGCCCGCGCCAGTTCGGCCTCGTCCACCAGCAGCTCGGCCCGGCGCAGGATCCCATCGTAGTCGTCACGCATGATGCTCTCGTTCCTCAATCGCCCTCGAGGACCAGCCGCGGGCGCTCGTCTTCGAATTCCCTGACCAGCGCCTCGGTCCGGCGCCATTCCGCCGAAGCCTGCAGGCCCTCCGCCATGGTGCCACGACCGCGCAACCGCGCCAGCCGCAGGTGCCCGGCCGGCTCGTACCAGTCGCCGAGGCTCTCGACCACCTGTACGGCCGAAGCCCGGTCGTTGCACACCAGCACCACGTCGCAACCGGCCTCGAGCGCCAGCCGCGCCCGCTCGGCGGGGCCGCCGGCGACGGCGGCGCCGGCCATGGACAAATCATCGGAAAACACGGCGCCCTGGAAGCGCAGCCGGATCCGCAGCTCATTGTTGAGCCACCAGCGCGAGAACCCCGCCGGCAGGCGGTCGAGCCGCGAATACACCACGTGTGCGACCATCACGCCGCCCAGCCCCTGCTCGATCAGCGTCTCGTAGGGCCGCATGTCGTCGAGCAGGTCGGCGTACGGCCGCCGGTCCTCGGGCAGCGCCACGTGCGAGTCGGCCGCCACGCCGCCGTGGCCCGGGAAATGCTTGCCGACCGCGGCCATCCCGGCGCGCCGCATGCCGGCGGCGAAGCGGCCGGCCAGGCGGCCCACCACGGCGGGATCCCGGTGAAAAGCGCGGTCGCCGATCACCTCGCTCAGGCCGTAGTCGAGATCGAGCACCGGGGCGAAACTCAGGTCCACGCCGGCCGCCCGGAGCTCGGCCGCCATCAGCCAGCCGCAGTGCTCCGCGAGGTGCAGCCCCTGCTCCGGGTCCAGGTCGTACTTGTGGCCGAGCGCGTGCATGGCCGGCAGCGGGGTGAAGCCCTCGCGGAAGCGCTGCACCCGGCCGCCCTCCTGGTCGACCGCGATGACCAGCTCGGGCTGCCGGATGGCATGAATCTCCGCGGTCAGCGCCTGCAGCTGCTCCGGCGCCTGGTAGTTGCGGCTGAACAGGATCACGCCGCCGACGTTCGGGTGCGCCAGCAGGTCCCGCTCCTCGGGCGTGAGCTCGGGACCGGCCAGGTCCAGCATCACGGGCCCCAGGGTCACGACGCCACGCCCTCCGTGATCAGGACCTCGGTGCCCGCCGGGGTGAGTTCGAACAACTCGATCACGTCGGCGTTCCGCATGCGGATGCAGCCGTGCGAGGCCGGCACGCCCATCGGCTGGTTATCGGGCGTCCCGTGGATGTAGATGTAACGGCGCATCGTATCGACGCTCCCCAGGCGGTTGCGGCCCGGCTCCAGGCCGCTGAGCCAGAGGATACGCGAGAGGATCCAGTCCCGCTCCGGGCAGGCCGCAGCCAGCTCCGGCGACCAGGTTTCCCCGGTCGGGCGGCGCCCCACCAGCACGGCGGCCGGCGGCAGGCCGGCGCCGATGCGGGCCCGGACGATGTGGCGCCCGCGCGGGGTGCAGCCGCTGTCGCTCTGTTCGCCGGGACCATTGCGGGCCGTCGACACCGGCCAGCGCCGGGGCGGCTGGTCGCCGCGCGACCAGGTGAGCGCCTGCGCCGCGAGATCCACCAGGATGCGCGCCGGAGCCGCCATGCCCCGCCCTCAGCCCCCGTCCTCGCGGGTGAACAGGGCGATCGATTCCACGTGCGCGGTATGCGGGAACATGTCCATCACGCCGGCGCCCTCCAGCCGGTAGCCGTGCTCATGCACGAGGATACCCGCATCCCGCGCCAGCGTCCCGGGATGGCAGGAGACATACACGATGCGGCGGGGGCGCAGCCGCGGCACCAGCCCGACCGCCGCCTCGGCCCCGGCGCGGGGCGGATCGAGCAGCAGGGCGTCGTACGGCCGGCGCGCCCAGGGCAGCTGCCGGCTGTCCTCGAACAGGTTCGCCACGTGGAAGCCGACCTCGAGGCCGTTGCGCGCCGCATTGTCGCGCGCCCGCCGGACCAGCGCCTCGTCGCCCTCCACGCCGGTCACCTCGGCGCCCTGGCGCGCCAGCGCCAGGCTGAAATTGCCCAGCCCGCAGAACAGGTCCAGCACGCTCTCGCCCGGCGCCAGCCCCAGCAATGCCACCGCGCGGCTGACGGCGCGCCGGTTGAGCTCCGCGTTCACCTGCACGAAGTCGGTCGGCAGGAACTCGAACTCCAGCCCGAACCCGGGCAGGCGGTAGTGCGGCGGCGCTGCGTCCTCGTGCAGCGGCCGCGCCGTGTCGTTGCCGCCCGGCTGGAGCCACACGTCCACGTCCTGCGCCGCGCCGAATCGGTCGAGCCGCAGCAGGTCCTCCGCCGTCGGCGGGTCGAGCACCCGGAACACCAGCACGCGCCGATCGTCGCCGACCGCGACTTCCACCTGCGGCAACCGCCGCGCGATGCTCAGGCTGCCGATGAGCTCGCCGATCGCCGGCAGCATTGCGCCGATGCCGCCCGCCAGCACCGCACAGCTGTCCATGTCGGCGAGCAGCGGCGCGCGGCGCTCGCGGAATCCGACCAGCACCCGGCCTTTCTTGTCCACCTTGCGCACGCCCAGCCGCGCCTTGCGCCGGTAACCCAGGCTGGGGCCGGCCACCGGCTCCCAGCGCGCCGCCGCCGCCACGCGCCCGATGCGCTGGAGGTTGTCATGCAGGGTGTCCGCCTTGGCCCGCAGCTGGGCCGCGGGCGCGAGATGCTGGAGACTGCAGCCGCCGCACACGCCGAAATGCGGGCAGGGCGGCGCCACCCGGTCGGGCGAAGCCTGCAGCACCTCGACCAGCTCCGCTTCGTCGTGGCTGCGCCGGCGGCTGACACGGCGGGCGGTCACCCGCTCGCCCGGCAGGGCGTCGGCCACGAAGACGGTCTTGCCGTCGAGCCGCGCCACGCCGCGGCCGTCGTGCGCCAGGTCGATGATCTCTGCCTCGAAGGGGGTTGCGTCCGGCCTGCGGCTCACGCCCGTCCCCAGGCCTCGAGGAACTCCCGCAGGTGCGCGCGGCCGTCCTGCTGCAGGGTCTCTGCGAGCAGGGCGAACTCCCGCTCGAGCTCCTTCGCCGTGTGCCGGCCCCGCATCTGCTCGAAGCTCAGGTACACCAGCCAGGTATTGAGCACGTCGGTCTCGCAATAGTCGCGGATCGCCTGGAGGTGCCCGGCGCGATACTCGTCCCACACCCGGTCGCCGCTCATGCCGAGCTTGCCCGGAAAGCCCAGCAGCACCGCGACTTCGTCGAGCCGGGCGGCGCCGCGGAACTGGTAGCCGGCGAGCACGTCCATCAGGTCGAGATGGCGCCAGTGGAACCGGCTCAGGTAGTTGTTGAAACGGAAGTCCCGGTCGGCGTCGCCGGTCTCCCAGTAGCGCGTCGCCACTACGCCATGGCGCAGCGCCCGGTAGTGCAGGACGGGCAGGTCGAAACCCGAGCCGTTCCAGGACACCAGGTCCGGGGTGAAACGCTCGATGCCGTCGAAAAAGCGCGCCACCAGTTCCTGTTCGCCGCTGTCCGCATCGCCCAGCGTCCACAGTTTCAGGCCCTCGCGCGAGCGCAGCACGCAGGAGATGGCGACCACCCGGTGCTGGTGCAGCGGCAGGAACTCGCCGCCCGACTGCTCGCGGCGCCGCTGGAACATCGCCTGGGCGACGGCCTCGTCGTCGAGCCCGTCCAGCCCGAGGTAACGCCGGCCGAAATCCGTGTCGGGCACGGTCTCGATGTCGAATACCAGGGTGTTCATGCTGCCGACCTCGTCAGCACGACGAAGGCGACCACCAGCCCGGCCTCGTCGGTCAGGCTGACGTGGCCGCCGGCGATCCCGAGCGCCGCGCAGCGCGCCCGGCCGCGCGCGGAAAAAACGATCTCGGGCTTGCCCCAGTCGTCGGCCACGATGCCGACGTCGCGCAGCCACATGCCGTGACGGAAGCCCGTGCCCATGGCCTTGACCACGGCCTCCTTGCCGGCGAACCGCATCGCCAGGAAGCGTGCCTGGCGGCCGTTGCGGCGGAACTGCGCCTCCTCCTCCGGCATCAGCAGCCGCTGCACGAAGTGCTCGCCGAAGCGCGCGAACATGGCCTCGATGCGGTCCAGGCGCACGACGTCGGTGCCGATGCCGAAAATCACTGCAGCCGGGCCTCGGTCATCAGGCGCTTCATTTCGATCACCGCCGTCGACAGGCCGTCGAAGATGGCGCGGGCCACGATCGCGTGGCCGATGTTCAGCTCGGCGATCTCGGCGATCCGGGCGACCGGCTGGACGTTGTGGTAGTTCAGCCCGTGGCCGGCGTTCACCTCCAGCCCCAGCCCGGCGCCGTGGCGCGCCGCCGCCTCGACCCGCCGCAGCTCCGCCCGGCGCACCGTCTCGTCCGCGCCATCCGCATAGGCGCCGGTGTGCAACTCCACCACCGGCGCGCCGGCGGCTACGGCCGCCTCCAGCTGGCTCGCCTCCGGGTCGATGAACAGCGAGACCCGGATGCCGGCGGCCGCCAGGCGGTCGACGGCGGCGCGCACCCGCTCGAGCTGCCCGGCGACGTCCAGGCCGCCCTCGGTGGTCAGTTCCTCGCGGCGCTCCGGGACCAGGCACACGTCGCGCGGCCGCACGTCCAGCGCAATGTCGATCATCTCGTCGGTGACTGCCATCTCGAGGTTCATGCGGGTCTGCAGCACGTCTTTCATGGCCCGCAGGTCGCGGTCCTGGATGTGGCGGCGGTCCTCGCGCAGGTGCAGCGTGATGCTGTCGGCGCCGGCCTGCTCGGCCATCAGGGCCGCGTAGACCGGGTCGGGATAGCGGGTACGGCGCGCCTGGCGGATGGTGGCGACGTGGTCGATGTTCACACCGAGGGCGATGCTGTGTTTCATGCGGGCTCCTGCGCTGCGCGCGATCACCCGCCCATGATACCGGCCGTGACCACCGCTTGGGGACTGTCCCCAGGACATGTCCTGGGGACAGTCCCCAACTCAGCCGCGGAACTGCCGCAGCAGCTCGCGCGTTTTCAGCGGGCGCCCGTCGAGATGCACGTCGAGCGCCGCGCGCAGCAGGCGCCGCGCATCTGCCAGCGCCCGGGCGTCGGCCAGCTCGCCGGTGGCGAGCGCGTGCAGCGAGGTACCCAGCAGGGCGCCTTCGGCATCGGCCGCGCAGGGCGTGAGCCCGCCGGCCGGGTGGTAGCGGTAGCACTGCGCACCGGTCACCGGCTGGCCGGCCTGGTCGAAACCGAGGTCCGGCCCGTAGCCGAGCACGTCCAGCAGCAGCTTTTCGAAGCGGCGCAGGGCCGGCGCCGGCGAGCCGGGCGCCCGGAGCGCCTCGAGAGTCGCCGCATAGCCCGGGAACAGGCCGGCGTGCGGGTCCAGCCTGGCCGTCAGGCGCAGCAGCAGCTCGTTCACGTAATACAGGGCGAGCAGCGCCTCGCCGGCCGGCAACGGCCGTGCCGCCCCGTCCGGCTCGGCGGCCGTGAGAGTGCCCAGTTCGCCGCGCAGCTGCCATGACAGCAGCAGCGGCCGGAACGGCTGCAGCAGCGGCCGCAACCGGCTGCGGCTGCCGCGCGCCCCGCGCGCCACCAGGCCGACCCGGCCATGCGCCTGCGACAGCACTTCCAGCAGCAGGCTGGTGTCCCGGAAGGGCCGGTGATGCAGGATGAAGCCGGGCTCGAGCTCGACGCGCAGCACTGCGCTCAGTCGCCCTCGTAGCCGAGCCGCCGCAGGTCCGCCTCGCGGTCGGTCCAGCGCTCGCGGACCTTGACCCAGAGCTCCAGGTGCACCGGCCGCCCGAAGCGGGCCTTCAGCTCCAGCCGGGCGGCCTGGCCGACCGCCTTGAGCATCTCCCCGCCCTTGCCGATGACCATGGCCTTGTGGGACTCGCGCTCGACCCAGATCACCGCCCGCACCTCGAGGCGGCCGCCCGACTCGCTCTCGGCCAGGTGCTCGATCTCCACCGCGACGCCATAGGGCAGCTCCTCCCGCAGCCGGCGCATCAGCTTCTCGCGGATCACCTCGCCGATGTGGAAGCGCTCGTCGCGATCACTCCACTGCTCCGCGGGAAACAGCGCCGGCCCCGCCGGCATCGCCTGCTCGAGCAATGCCTGCAGCCGGTCCAGGTTGTCGCCCCGCTCCGCCGAGAGCGGCACCACGGCCGCGAACTCCCCGCGCCCGGCCGCCTCCTGCAGCAGCGGCAGCACCGCGTCCCGCGGCCGGACCCGGTCGATCTTGTTCAATACCAGGAACACCGGGCTGCCCGCCGCGCGGGCGCGCGCCAGCGCGTCTTCGTCCTCGCCGGTCCAGCGCCCCGCTTCGGTCACCAGCACCACCGCGTCGGCGTCGGCCAGCGAGGCCTGGGCGCTGCGGTTCATGGCGCGGTTCAGCGCCTTGTCCTGGCGGCGGTGCATGCCCGGCGTGTCGACGAAGAGCAGCTGCGCCGCCGGCCCGGTCGCCACTCCGATGACCCGCTGCCGGGTGGTCTGCGGCCGGCTGGTGACGATGCTGACCTTGTGCCCGACCAGCGCATTGACCAGGGTCGACTTGCCGACGTTGGGACGGCCGACGACGGCGATGAAGCCGCAGCGGTAAGCCGGCTCAGTCATCGAGCTGCCCCAGCATGTCGGCCGCCGCCGCCTGCTCCGCCGCGCGCCGGCTGCGGCCGTGGCCCGCGGTCTCGGCCTCCAGCGCCGGGACCCGGCAGGTGACGCTGAAGTGCTGGGCGTGATCCTCGCCCGCCACGGTGTCCACCCGGTATTCCGGCAGCGCCAGCCCGCGGGCCTGCAGCCGCTCCTGCAGGCGCGTCTTGGGGTCCTTCAGGTCCTCGTGGGCCGGCAGCTCGTCCAGCTGCCCGCCGTACAGCCGCTCCACCACCGGGCGCAGCGCGGCCAGGCCGCCGTCGAGGTAGATCGCGCCGAGGATGGCCTCCAGGGCGTCCGCCAGGATGGAGTCGCGGCGGAAGCCGCCGCTCTTGAGCTCCCCGGGGCCCAGCCGGAGGCGGCGCGGCAGGCCGAGGTCCCGCGCCATCGGCGCCAGGTTCGAGCGCCGGACCAGGCTGGCGCGCAGCCGGCTGAGATGGCCCTCGGGCGCCTCCGGCAGCCGCCGGTACAACAGCTCGGCCACCACCAGCCCGAGGGCGGCGTCGCCGAGGTACTCCAGCCGTTCGTTGTGACGGCCGCCGGCGCTGCGATGAGTCAGCGCCAGGGCCAGCAGGGACTCGTCCGTGAAGCGGTGGCCGAGCGCCTGCTCGAGCCACCGGGAATCATCGGTCAACGCACGACCTCGACCGCCTTGTCGAACTCCACCGCGAAATAGATGTTGGCGAGGAACGGGGTGCGCCCCTCGTACTTGGCCTGCACCTGGTAGCCGTTCGCCGTGCGGTCGATCTCGATGTCCTTCGCGGTGATCGCGCGGACGCTGTCGATGTCGAAGCGACGGGAGATGGAGGTGCGGATCTGGGCCGGCCCGGCATTGCTGCCGTCCAGGTCCCGCTTGACCGCGTCGAGCGTGGAATCGATTTTCATGTACTCGAGATAGACGGGGACCAGCCGGATGCCCGCCAGCACGAATACGCCGGCGATCATCGCGACGATCACCATCCCGATCAGTGTCATTCCCTGCTGCTTCTTGCGCATTGCCATTCCCCTTCGAAGGCTGCGTGAACCCGTGGCGCGGCGGCCCATCGGCCGGTTCATTCTATGCGGTTGCCGATACGATGCCACAGCGGCCGGCCGGCTTCCGCATCCCAGTTCATCCAGATCCTCACCGCCTCTCCCACCAGGCTGTCCTCCGGGATGTAGCCGATGATACGCCCGTCGCGGCTGCAGTCGCGATTGTCGCCCATGACCAGGTACTGCCCGGCCGGCACGGGCCGGTCCAGGAAGGGACTGCTCCGGTCGCGCTGGGCGCCGAGGAAGACGCGGTGGCGTTCGCCGTTCAGCGTCTCGTAGGCGACCCGGGCATCGAACCAGAAGCCGCCGCACTCGACCCGCTCGATCTCGTCGGTGAGTTCGAGCGGCACCGGCTGGCCGTTGATCCACAGGCGCTTGTCGCGCAGCGAGACCACGTCGCCGGGGACGCCGACCACGCGCTTGATGTAATTGGTGCCGGGGTCCGACGGCAGGCGGAACACCGCCACGTCGCCCCGTTCCGGCCGCCCGAGCGCTGCGATCTCGGTGTTCAGCACCGGCAGGCGCAGCCCGTAGCTGAACTTGCTGACGAAGATGAAATCGCCCACCCGCAGGGTCGGCATCATCGAGGTCGAGGGGATGCGGAACGGCTCGAAGAGGAAGGAGCGGATCAGCAGCACCGCCAGCACCACCGGGAAGAAGGAACGGCTGAACTCCACCAGCGCCGGCTCCCGCGGCGGCTCCGCGCCCTCGCCCGCCGCGGCGGCCCGCGCCGCGCGCTGGCCCCTCAGGAGGGCGACGTCCAGCGCCCAGATGAAGCCCATCGCAAAGGTGAGCAGAACGAGAATTAGAGAAAAATCCAATGCTTGCCCTCGATTATTCGCGTGGAGTATTCGTTATTTCCGCTCGACCTGCAAGACCGAGAGAAAAGCTTCCTGCGGAATTTCCACGCTGCCGACCTGCTTCATCCGCCGCTTGCCTTCCTTCTGCTTCTCCAGCAGCTTGCGCTTGCGGGTGATATCGCCGCCGTAGCACTTGGCCGTGACGTTCTTGCGCAGCGCCTTGACGCTGCTGCGGGCGATGATCTGGCCGCCGATCGCCGCCTGGATGGCGACTTCGAACATCTGCCGCGGAATCAGCTCCCGCATCTTCTCCACCACC
This sequence comes from Thioalkalivibrio sp. XN8, assembly GCF_011058255.1. Taxonomy (GTDB): domain Bacteria; phylum Pseudomonadota; class Gammaproteobacteria; order Steroidobacterales; family XN24; genus XN24. The sequence continues at coordinate 21,545 of NZ_JAALFH010000044.1, forward strand.
TCGCGCCCGCGGCGGTAGGCGGTCTCCCGGTGCACGATCACCGACAGGGCGTCGACCCGCTCCCCGTTCACCAGGATGTCGAGCTTGGTGAGGGGCGCGACCTGGTAGCGCTCAAAACGGTAATCGAAGGACGCATACCCCCGGCTGCAGGACTTGAGGCGGTCGAAAAAGTCCAGCACCACCTCCGATAACGGCAGCTCGTACTCGAGCTGGACCTGGCTGCCGGTGTAATGCATGCGCTTCTGCACGCCGCGCTTCTCGACGCAGAGCTTGATCACCGCGCCGACGTGCGCATGGGGCACGAGGATGCTGGCGGTAATGATGGGCTCGCGGATCTCGGCCACGAGGTTGCCGCCCGGCAGCCGCGAGGGATTGTCGACGGCGATCACGCTGCCGTCCGTCTGCAGCACCTGGTACACCACGGTGGGCGCCGTGGTGATCAGGCTCAGGCGGTACTCCCGCTCCAGCCGCTCCTGGACGATCTCCATGTGGAGCATGCCGAGGAAGCCGCAGCGGAAGCCGAAGCCCAGCGCAGTGGAAGTCTCGGGCTCGAAATGCAGCGCCGCGTCGTTGAGGCGCAGCTTGTGCAGCGCCTCGCGCAGGTCCTCGTAGTCTTCCGAGTTGATCGGGAACAGGCCCGCGAACACCCGCGGCTGGACCTGCTTGAAGCCCGGCAGCGGCGCGGCGCAGGGCGCGTTGTCCAGCGTAATCGTGTCCCCTACCGGGGCGCCGTCGATCTCCTTGATGCCGGCGATGAGGAAACCGACCTGGCCGGTGCCGAGCTGCTCGCGGTCGGTCCGCTTGGGCGTGAAGATGCCGACGCGGTCGGCGTTGTGGGCGCGCCCCGTGGACATCACGCGGATCCGGGCCCCCTGCTGCAGCACGCCGTTTACCACCCGCACCAGCGACACCACACCGACGTAGTTGTCGAACCAGGAGTCGATGATCAGCGCCTGCAACGGGCCGTCGGGGTTGCCGCCGGGCGGCGGGATCCGCTGGATGATCGCCTCGAGCACGTCCTCGACGCCGACCCCGGTCTTGGCGCTGGTCAGCACGGCGTCGCGGGCCTCGATCCCGATGATCTCCTCGATCTCTTCCTTGACGCGCTCGGGCTCGGCCGAGGGCAGGTCGATCTTGTTGATGACCGGGATCACCTCCAGGCCGGCCTCGACCGCCGTGTAGCAGTTGGCGACACTCTGCGCCTCGACGCCCTGGGCCGCGTCCACGATCAGGATCGCGCCCTCGCAGGCGGCCAGCGAGCGCGAAACCTCGTAGGAGAAGTCCACATGCCCCGGGGTATCGATGAGGTTGAGCTGGTACTCCCGGCCGTCGCGCGCCCGGTACTGCAGCGACACCGATTGCGCCTTGATGGTGATGCCGCGCTCGCGCTCGAGATCCATGGAGTCGAGCACCTGGGCCGCCATCTCGCGGTCGGCCAGCCCGCCGCAGACCTGGATGAAGCGGTCGGCGAGCGTCGACTTGCCGTGGTCGATGTGGGCGATGATGGAGAAGTTGCGGATCAGTTCCATGGCGGGCACGCAGCACGCCGGCTTCGCGCCGGCCGGGCATTATAACGGTCCGGCACCTTCGCCGCGCAGGCTCAGGCCGGCGGCTGCCCGAGCGCTGCCCGCAGGCGCTCCGGGTCGAGGAAGTGCTTGCAGACGACCTCGCCGTCCAGGCACAGCACCGGGACGTCGCGCCCGAACCGCGCTGACAGCGCCGGCGAGTCGTCGATATCCACCAGCGCGACCTCCGCGCCGGCGCCGGCGACCTCCCGGACCGCCGCCTCCATCTGCTCGCACAACGAGCAGTCGCGCCGCGTGTAGATCACCAGCCCGGCAGCGCTCATCGGCTGCCGCAACCCGCGCCGTCCGTGCGCCGCAGGATCATCGGCTGCAATGCCGCATCCCCGGCGTGCCGGCGGCCGTAGGCCCGGGCCCAGCCGAAGCCGAGCAGGAAGCCGGCGACGGCGCCGGCAATGGTGCCGATCTCGCCCGCGCCGAGCACCACGCCGGCCGCCACCGCGCCGGCCAGCGCTCCCAGCAGCGGCACCAGGTAGACGGCCAGGGCCGCGCGCAGCACGGCATCCTCGCCCAGGCCGATGAGCACCTGGTCGCCCGGCGCCACCGCGACTGCGCCCGTTGCTGCACGCACCTTGTGCAGGCGGTCGCCGAGCAGCTTGCCGAGCACGCCGCCGCCGCAGCCGCGGCCCTCGGCACAGCGGGCGCATTCGACCTGGCGCCGGCAGGCCACCAGGGCCCACTCGCCGTGCACTTCGAGCACGCGGCCGGTCTCGGTGATCACTGCGGGGGCGGGTCGAGGGGGCGCAGGGAGCGCGCCAGCCGTTCCACGGTATTCGGCGGAACTTCGCCGACGGCCGTCACCTGGCGGCCCTCGATGACCAGCGTGAAGGCGTGGGCGGCGCCCATCCGTGACAGCCCGGCAAGCTCGCCGTCCCCGCCCTCCGCGGGTTCCACGAACAGCGACACCGAGGCCAGGCCGTCCGAATACACCAGGTGCTCGACCTCATGCTCGGTGCCGGGCATGGGACGTACCCGGGCCTCGCGCAGGGCGAAGCCGGGCGGCGGATCCGTCACCTCCCAGCCGGGCATGGCGGCTCCCGCGCCGGCCCGCTCCCGCGACGGCTCCTGTTCGTACCAGGTGAAGCCGTCGGTGGCGACGTCGGGCTGGAGCCGCGCATCCGAGATTTCCGCCGGCACGATCATGCTGACGAACTGGATCTGCTCCACCGTGCGGCCCGCCGGATCGAGCAACTGGATCTTCAGCGGAATCGCCGTGACCTGGTCCAGCCACAGGCGATGACCGTAACGGAACTCGTCGCGGGGCCGGATCTCGATGATCTTCGCCGTGCGGCCGAGCTTGCTGTCGGTACCGGCCTCGGCAAAGTCGTACCATTGCTCGATGTCGCTTGCGCCTTCCAGCAGCGCGCCGAGCAGCGGCGCGCCATGGCGGCCGGCGCGGCGCTCCACCAGGACGGTCTGCTGGTCGGCGAAGATGCAGGTGACCTTGCCGTTGCGGCGCAAAATCTCGCGCCCGGGCTGGTCCCGCGAGAACAGGCGTTCCGACACCTCCCCGTCCACCGCGCGGTGGATGACGTGCATGGTCTCCACCTGGTTGCCGACCATGTGGACGAAGGTGCCCTCGTAGCTGAGGGACTCGACCGCCTGCTCCATGCGTGACAGCCACTCGCGGGCCTCGTCGGCCAGCGCGGCGGCCGGCAGGATGCAGAGGGCCGCCGCCAGCACCCGGGGCTGCACGATGAGGCGCGTCATCGCGTGGTCCCGTTCTCCTCCTGGACGTCCGCGGCGTCTTCCGCCTGGCCGGCGTCGCTGCGCGCCGCCTCCGGCTGGATGACGATGATGCGCGTCAGGGTGCCGCGCCCGCTCAGGGCCGGGGCGTACTCGCTGTGGTTGAAATAGTAGCGGGTCAGCCGGTCCGGCCCGCCGCCGGCGGGCCGGGTATAGACCGGCTGGATGGACATCAGCTGCTCGGGCGAGGGCGACGCGACTTCAGTGGCGGAAATGGTGGGCGGCGGCAATTCCGGCTGGCGTCCCGGCAGCGCCAGGAGCGCCACCATGGCCACCGAGGCGGCGACCGCGAAGCCGCCGGCGAGACGGCCGTAGCGCCAGGGCGTGCGGCCGGGGGCAGCGGCTGGCGCCGGGGTGTCGCCCAGCTGCGCGCGGACCCGCTCGACCAGCCCGGCGGGCCGCCCGGGCGGCAGCTCGTTGCGCAGGGCGTCGCCGATGAGGCTGTAGCGCAACGTGGCCTGATGCAGCGCAGGGTCGCGCGCCATCCGTCGTACCGCCATCGGCACCTCGGCCCCGGGAAGCTCGCCGTCCAGCAGGGCTGACAGCTGCTCTTGCGCATTCATCGTCATGTTCGTCCTCACCGCCCCGGCTCGAGCAGGGGCTTCAGTCGCTTGTCTATGGCCTCGCGGGCGCGAAAGATGCGCGACCGCACGGTGCCAACGGGGCAGTCCATCGCGCCGGCAATCTCTTCGTAACTCATGCCCTCGACCTCGCGCAGCACGATGGCGGTGCGCAGGTCCTCCGGCAGGGCTTCGATCGCGTCGTTCACGGTCGCGCGAATCTCCTCGGAGAGCGCCAGTCCCTCGGGAGTGTCTTCCTCGCGCAGGCGACCGTGCAGCTCGTACTGGTCGGGATCCTGCAGGTCGAGGCCGAGGTCGTCCGCCCGGCGCTTGTTGGCGGCCAGCTGGTTCTTGGCCGTATTGATCGCGATCCGGTACAGCCAGGTGTAGAAGGCGCTGTCGCCGCGGAAGGACGCGAGTGCGCGGTAAGCCTTGATAAAGGCCTCCTGGGCGACGTCGAGGGCTTCGTCCGGGTCGCGCACATAGCGGGTGACCAGCTTGACGATCTTGTGCTGGTACTTGCCGACAAGAATGTCGAACGCTGCCTTGTCACCCTGCTGGACCCTCTCGACCAGCAGCTGGTCGCTGCTCTTCGTGCCCATGCGGGCGCGTACCTCGAAAGCCGGATGGAATAGCCGCCGGCATTCTAGCGCGTCCTTCGTACCAACCGACAATCACCATCATTCGCCGCCAGTTGTCTGAGTCCATCGAGTCCCGCGGCAGCAGTACTCGCCAAACGGCGCCCCCGCAATCAAAATGCAGGAACGCTGCGGATTTTGTGACCACGGAACTACCCCTGAGTTCCATGTCCTCTCGGTTATCCCCTATGCCAACGCGCTGCCAGCCTTCGTCGAGGCTCCAGGCAAGCGCGGCCACCCCGCTGCCGAGCGGCCGGATGGCGCGTCGCAGCGACCAGGGCAGGCCGGCCATCACTGCCAGCAGCAGGCCGGTGGGCAGGATCGAGAGGAAGATGGCGCCGGCGGCCAGCAGGTGGCCGAGCGCGAGCCAGGACGCCAGGGCGCGGGACGCCCCGGGGCGGAACTCAATCAGCTCGTCGTAGGCACTCCAGGACACTCGCCAGGGCCTCGCTGTCGGGCGCGAGGCGGTCCGTGAGCAGGGCGTGGATCTCGGGGTCCTGCCATTCCAGCAGGGCCGCGAACGCCGCCCGCTCCGCCGCGCCCGCCTGCGGCCAGTCGCGCTCCATGTAGCGCATCAGCAACACGTCGAGCTCGCGCATGCCGCGCCGGCAGCGCCAGCGCAGGCGGCCGAGCTCACCGGGCGTCATGGTGCCTTCGTCGGGCGGCGGGGTCATCGGGGAATATCCGGAGGAATTATCGGCTTAGTGGGGACTGTCCCCAGGACCGGTCCTGGGGACAGTCCCCGATCAATACTGCCGCTCGGCGAGCTTGAGCTTGATCTCGGCGATGGCCCGGGCGGGATTGAGGCCCTTCGGGCAGGTCCGCGTGCAGTTCATGATGGTGTGGCAGCGGTACAGCTTGAAGGGATCCTGCAGCGCGTCGAGCCGCTCGCCGGTGGCCTCGTCGCGGCTGTCCACGATCCAGCGGTAGGCGGCCAGCAGGGCCGCCGGCCCGAGATAGCGATCGCTGTTCCACCAGTAGCTCGGGCAGGCCGTCGAGCAGCAGGCGCACAGGATGCAGGCAGAGGGCTCGTTGATCTTCTCCTGGTCCTCCTTGGACTGCAGCCTTTCACTGTCGGGCGGCGGCGGCGTGCGCGTCTGGATCCAGGGCTTGATGGACGCATACTGGGCATAGAAGTTGGTGAGGTCGGGCACCAGGTCCTTCACGACCGGCAGGTGCGGCAGCGGGTAGATCTTCACGTCGCCGCTCACCTCGTCGATGGCCTTGGTGCAGGCCAGCGTGTTGGTGCCGTCGATGTTCATGGCGCAGCTGCCGCAGATCCCCTCGCGGCAGGAACGGCGGAAAGTCAGCGTCGGATCGACCTCGTTCTTGATCTTGATCAGCGCGTCGAGAACCATCGGGCCGCAGCGCGCCACGTCCAACTCGTAGGTGTCCAGGCGCGGATTCTCGCCAGTGTCCGGGTCGTAGCGATAGACCACGAACTGCTTCACCTGCTTCGCGTCCGCGGGCGCCTGGAACTGCTTCCCCGGGCGAATCCTCGAGTTGGCCGGCAGCCTGAATTCAGCCATGTCAGCTCATCTCCCTCAGTAGGTCCGCGCCTTGGGCGGGATCGGTTCCGCGTCGCTGGTGAGCGTCTGGAGATGGACCGGGCGGTAGTCGATCTCGACCCGGGTCGGCGCGGTGCGCCAGGCCAGGGTGTGCTTCATCCAGGACTCGTCGTCGCGCTCGGCGTAATCCTCGCGCGCGTGGGCGCCGCGGCTCTCCTTCCGGTTGTCCGCGGAGACGATCGTCACCAGCGCCTGGCCGAGCAGGTTGTCCAGCTCGAGCGTCTCCAGCAGGTCGGTGTTGAACACCATCGAGCGATCGGCGACCTTCACGTCGGCGAAGGACTCGGCGACCGCCTTGAGCTTCCCGACCCCCTCGGCCAGCACCTCGCCGGTGCGGAACACGGCGGCGTGCTCCTGCATGGCGCGCTGCATCTCGAGCCGGATCGCCGCCGTCGGGCGGTCGCCGTCGGCATGGCGCAGCCGGTCCAGCCGCTCGATGGCAGCCTCGCCGGCATCCGCCGGCAGCGGCGCGTGGCGCTCGCCCGGCTTGAGCAGGGCGCCGCAACGCTTGGCTGCCGCGCGGCCGAACACCACGAGATCCAGCAGCGAGTTGGAGCCGAGCCGGTTGGCGCCGTGCACGGACACGCAGGCCGCCTCGCCCACGGCCATCAGCCCCGGCACCACGTGCTCCGGATTGCCGTCGCGCAGCGTCACCACCTCGCCGTGGTAGTTCGCCGGGATGCCGCCCATGTTGTAGTGCACGGTCGGCAGCACCGGGATCGGCTCCTTGGTCACGTCCACGCCGGCGAAGATGCGCGCCGTCTCGGCGATGCCGGGCAGGCGCTCGTGGATGACCTCCGGGCCGAGGTGCTCGAGGTGCAGGTGAATGTGGTCGCGGTGTTCGCCGACGCCGCGGCCCTCGCGGATCTCGATGGTCATGGAGCGGCTCACCACGTCGCGCGACGCCAGGTCCTTGGCGTTGGGCGCATAGCGCTCCATGAAGCGCTCGCCCTCGTTGTTGGTCAGGTAGCCGCCCTCGCCGCGCACGCCCTCGGTGATCAGGCAGCCCGCGCCGTAGATGCCGGTCGGGTGGAACTGCACGAACTCCATGTCCTGCAGCGGCAGGCCGGCGCGCAGCACCATCGCGTTGCCGTCGCCGGTGCAGGTGTGCGCCGAGGTGCAGGAGAAATAGGCCCGGCCGTAGCCGCCGGTGGCCAGGATCACCCGGTGCGCGCGGAAGCGGTGCAGCTCGCCGGTCTCGAGGTTCCAGGCCATGACGCCGCGGCAGGCGCCCTCCTCGTCCATGATCAGGTCGAGGGCGAAGTACTCGATGAAAAACTGCGCCTGGTGCTTGAGCGACTGCTGGTACAGCGTGTGCAGCATGGCGTGGCCGGTGCGGTCGGCGGCGGCGCAGGTGCGCTGCGCCGGCGGGCCCTCGCCGAAGCGCGTGGTCATGCCGCCGAAAGGCCGCTGGTAGATCTTGCCGGCCTCGGTGCGCGAGAACGGCACGCCGTAGTGCTCCAGCTCGATGACGGCGTCCGGCGCCTCCTTGCACATGTACTCGATGGCGTCCTGGTCGCCGAGCCAGTCCGAGCCCTTCACGGTGTCGTACATGTGCCAGCGCCAGTCATCGTCGCCCATGTTGCCCAGCGCCGCGCTGATGCCGCCCTGCGCCGCCACGGTGTGGCTGCGGGTCGGGAACACCTTGGTCACGCAGGCCGTGCGCAGGCCCTGCTCGGCCAGCCCGAAGGTGGCGCGCAGGCCGGCCCCGCCGGCGCCCACCACCACCACGTCGTAGCTGTGGTCGACGATCTTGTATGCGCTGCTCATGTCAGCGTCCCCCGATGGCGATCTGCAGCACCGCCAGGACGCCCACGGCGGCCGCGATGGCATGGATGAATTGGAGCGCGATCAGCAGCGGCACCTTCATGGCGCCGTGCACGTAGTCCTCGGCGATCACGCGGGTGCCCAGCTGCGAGTGCCAGGCCGCCGTCAGCACCAGCAGGACCAGCAGCGACGCATTCAGCGGCTGACCGATCCAGGCGACCAGCGCGGCGCGGTCGCCCAGGTCGGCGCCGAGCATGGAGACCGCAAACCACAGGCCGAGCAGCGCCAGGCCGACCGCCGTCACCCGCTGCTGCCACCAGTGCGCGGTGCCGTCGCCGGCCGAACCGAGGCCGAGCGCCCGGCCGAGCGGGGTGCGCAGGCTCATGCTCCACCTCCCGCCAGCAGCAGGCCCCAGGCGACCAGCGTCAGCGTGGCGGAGGCCAGCAGCACGATCCACCCGGAACGGTAGACCTGGGCGATCTCGAAGCCGCGCCCCGTGTCCCACCACAGGTGCCGGATGCCGTTGCACAGGTGGTAGAAGAAGGCGAACACGCCGAGGAAGAGCACGACCCGGACCGGCCAGGACCCGAGAACGCCGAGCGCGGCCGCGTAGGCGGCCTCGCCCGCTGCCAGCGCCGCCAGCCAGTACACCAGGAGCAGCAGCCCCACGGCGAGCACCGCGCCGGTGAAGCGATGGGAAATGGACAGCACCGAGGTAATCTGCGGACGGTAGACCTGCAGGTGCGGCGAAAGGGGCCTTTTGCCGGCAGTCATGGGCCTGGTCCTCCTTGGCAGGACGAGCGCTTGATCATGCGAACCACGGAACGGCGAGCCGTCGAGGGACGGATGCGCCGAGCAAGTATCAGAAATCTATGCAACGGCCGTTCTTTTCCCAGTCGCCGTACCGCACCGGCTCCGGGCCCTCGCGTCCCCCGATTTCTTTCGGCCGCGGCTTCGCGGCGGTTTCGGGCACCGCGCGCGCGACCGCGTCGGCCGCTTCGGTCTCGGGATTGCCGGGATTGTCTTTGGCCTGCTCGGACATGACCCCGGATTTTGCCATGCACCGCAACAACTGACCAGCATCGGGATCTCGCGCGTCCGCCCGCCGCGTTAGAATTCCTGCCTGGTCCCTGCCCCGGAGCCACGATCACCGATGAGCCAGACTGCCTTTGCCCTCCCTGCCCTCGCCAGCCTCCGCGTGACCGGGGAGGACGCCCGCAGCTTCCTGCAGAACCAGCTCTCCGCCGATCTCGGCCTCGTCACGGGCACCCAGGGCCAGCTGGCGGGCTGGCACGACCCCAAGGGACGGGTCCTGGCCTTCCTGCGGGTGCTGCCGGCGCCCGACGGCTTCCTGCTCGTCATGCACGCCGGCCTGCTCGAGACGGTGCTGAAGCGGCTGCGCATGTTCGTGCTCCGCGCGAAAGTGGCGCTGGCGGCCGGGCCGCCGGTCTATGGCGTGAGCGCGGCCGCGCTGCCGGGCC
>NZ_JAALFH010000045.1 GCF_011058255.1 Thioalkalivibrio sp. XN8
TGCCTCCTCAGGGACGGCACGGACCGGGTTCACGGCCACGGCGGCAGCGGGCCAGGCTCACATGACGTCGAGCAGCGCTGGCGCTGCGCGGGCCAAGGCAGCCGCGGTCGGCTACCGAGCCGAGCCGGCACGTGCCGGGGACTGCCGCGGGGTCGCGCTGCGCTGTCCGCGCCGTCCCCCTGAAACAGTGCAGCGGGGTCGGGTCCTG
>NZ_JAALFH010000046.1 GCF_011058255.1 Thioalkalivibrio sp. XN8
AGGGCCGGCGCCCGGCCCCGCGCGGCCAGCGCCTGGAGCAGCCAGATGGCGAGCGGGGTCTTGCCGGTGCCGCCCGCGGTCAGGTTGCCGATCACGATCACCGGCACGCCCGGATGTCCCGAATGCCGCCAGCCGCGCCGGTAGGCGGCGCGCCGCAGTGCGATGACGGCACGGTAGACAGGCTCGAGCAGGCGCGCCCACAACGGCGGCGGCGCCCCCTCGTACCAGGCGGCCAGGAGCCGCTGCTCGCGCGTGGTCTTCACGGGCCGGGCGCCGACGCGTCAGCGCCCCGCGCCGGCCGCATCGCCGGCGAACTGCATGCGATAGAGCGCCGCATAGGCGCCGTCGCGCGCCATCAGTTCCGCATGGCTGCCGGTTTCCACGATGCGCCCGTGGTCCATCACCACGATGCGGTCGGCATTTTCGATGGTGGACAGGCGGTGGGCGATCACCAGCGTGGTCCGGTTGGCCATCAGCGCCTCGAGCGCCTGCTGGATGTGGCGCTCGGACTCGGTGTCGAGCGCGGAGGTCGCCTCGTCGAGGATCAGGATCGGCGAATTCTTCAACAGGGCCCGGGCGATGGCGACCCGCTGGCGCTGCCCGCCCGACAGCGTGACGCCGCGGTCGCCGACCTCGGTGTCGAGGCCGTCGGGGAAGCGCTGGGTGAACTCCAGCACGTGGGCCGCGCGCGCCGCCTGCTCGATCTCCGCCTCGGTCGCGTCCCGCATCGCGCCGTAGGCGATGTTCGCCCGGATGGTGTCGTCGAACAGCTTGACGTCCTGGCTCACCAGGCTGACCTGTCGCCGCAGGTCGTCGAGCCGGTACTCCCGCAGGTCGTGCCCGTCCAGCAGCACCCTGCCCTCGGTCGGATCGTAGAACCGCGGGATCAGGCTCACCAGCGTGCTCTTGCCGCTGCCGGAACGCCCGACGATGGCCAGCCGCTCGCCCGGCGCCACCACGAGGTCGATGCCGCGCAGCACCTGGCCCTTTTCGGCCTGGTAGAGAAAGCTCACCTGGCGAAACTCGAGGTGGCCGACCGCCCGGGCCACGCGCCGGTCGCCGCCCGGATCCTCGCCCGGCGCGTCGAGCAGCTCGAAGATGCTCTGCCCGGCCGCGACGCCCTGCTGCAGGGGGCCGTTGATGTTGGTGAGGCGCTTGAGCGGCGCCATGATCAGCAGCATCGCGCCGATGAAGGACACGAACTCGCCGACGTTCATGCCGCCCGAGAGATCTTCCCGGGTGGCGAAGAAGACCACCGAGGACAGCCCGATCGCCGCCACCAGCTGGGTGATCGGCGCGCTCGCGGCCTTGGCCCCCGCCAGCTTCATGTTGAGCCTGCGGTTGTTCTCGTTGACCCGCTCGAAGCCGGCGATCTCGTGCGCCTCGCCGTTGAAGACCTTGACGACCTTGTGCCCTTCAAGCACCTGCTCGGCCGCCTGCGTCACGTCGCCCATGGAGTTCTGGATGCGGGTGCTGTAACGGCGGAAGCGCTGCGAAAGATTGCGGATGACGACGCCGATCAGCGGCCCCACCACCAGCACGAACAGCGACAGCCGGGGACTGACCCAGAACATGTAGGCCACGAGGCCGATGATGGTCAGGATGTCCTTGAACAGCGTCGTCAGCACCTGGCTCGCCGCCTGCGCCACCTGCTCGATATTGAAGGTCAGGCGCGATAGCAGGGCGCCGGAGGAACTCTGGTCGTAGAAGCGCGTCGGCAGCGCCAGGAACTTGCCGAACACCTCCTCGCGCATGCGCTTGATCACCTGCCGCCCGACCCAGCTCATCGAGTAGGTCGCGACATAGTCGGCCACGCCGCGCACGAAGAAGATGCCGAGGATCAGCAACGGCATCCAGCGGACGAACTCCATATCGCGATCGACGAAGCTCTGGTTCGTGATCAGCTTGGTGATGTAGACGAAGGCCGTCTGGCTGCCCGCATAGACGGTCATGGCCACGAGGGCCGCGGCCCACATGCCGCGGTAGGCGGCGGAATAGCCCCACAACCGCCGGTATACGCGGCCGGCAGCATCGGGCTGCGGACTCGGCTGGCTGCGGCTCACTCGGGCTCGCTGACGGTGGCGATCAGGATCTCGCCGAAGCCGAGCCGGCCGACGATATCCATCGCCGTGACCACGGACTGGTGGCTGGCGCGCGCATCCGCGCGAATCGTGACCGGCAGCTCGCGGCTCTCGCCCGCGACCTGCTGCAGGGCGCGCTGCAGCGTCTCGGGCCGGCGGTTGACCAGCTCCTGCCCGTCGACGAAGTAGTCGCCCGCGGCCGTGACGATGATCTCGATCTCACGGGCCGGCTCCTCGCGCGGCATGGCATCGGCCTGCGGCAGCTGCAGGCGGACCTCGGTGGCCTTGATGAAACTGGTCGACACCATGAAGAACACCAGCAGCAACAGCACCACGTCGATCAGCGACGTCAGGTTGATCTCCGGCTCTTCGCGCTGGCGGGTACGCAGGTCCATCAGGCGGCCGGCTCCTGCGCCACGCCGCGGTGGAGCGCATCGACGAGCTTCATGGCTTCCTTCTCCATTTCCACCACCAGCGCGTCCACCCGGCCGCGCAGGTAGCGATAAGCGATCAGCGTCGGAATGGCCACGGAAAGGCCGGCCGCGGTGGTGATCAGCGCCTCGGAAATGCCCCCGGCGAGCACGCCCGGGTTGCCGACGCCGGCGGTGGTGATGGCGGTGAACACCTTGACCATGCCGATCACCGTGCCGAGCAGGCCGAGCAGCGGCGTGATGGCGGCGATCGTGCCGAGGGTGTTGAGGTAGCGCTCGAGCTCGTGCACGACGTGGCGCCCGGTATCCTGCACTTTCTCCTTCAGGACCTCGCGGTCCTGGCCGCGGTTGGCAAGCCCGGCCGCCAGCACCTGCCCCATCGGCGAGTTCGCCGCCAGGATGTCGAGGTGCTTGCGGTCCAGCTGCCGGTCCCGGGCCCATTCCCAGACGCGGGTCACCAGGTCCTTCGGCAACACGCGCCGCCGCTGGAGAGTCCAGAGCCGCTCGAGGGTGATGGCCACCGCGAGGATGGAACAGAGGATGATGGGCAGCATCAGCCACCCGCCGGCGCGGATGATTTCGATCATGACGTCTCGCGACCTGAGGGCTGCCGGCGATGATACCGGCAAGTGTCACTCCGCGGCCACTGCAGGCTTGAATGCAGACGGGGCCCCGCAGGGCCCCGTCCGTGGTCGGCGGTCACCCCGGGGGCGACCGCGATCCCCGCTCGCGCCTCAGAAGCGCAGCTCGCCGCCGACGCCGAACAGCGTCTCGTCCTCGCCCACGTCCGCGCTGGTGAAGGTCACGCCGGTGTAGACCTTGGCATTCTTGGCCAGGGCCTTGGTCATGGCCAGGCGGTACCAGGTGTCGTCGGAGTCGAGGTTCGAGCCGAAGGCGGCGTTGCCGCTGTAGCCGTTCGCGAAGGGCAGATCGCCCATCAGGAACACGCGGTCGCCGAACAGGTTGGCCGGATCACCGTCTTCGTAGCCGTCCCGCATCTCGTACTGCGCCGTCACCGCGAACTTGCCGAACTTGCTCTTCGCGCCGACCTTGACGTTGTCGTTGTCGCTGTCGCCGGCGTTGTTCCAGCCCGCCCACAGGTCGAAGCCGCCGAGCTTGCCGGTGAACATGACGGCAGCGTCGTTGACCGAATCGCCGGCGCCGTCGGTGGTCGGGTTGTACTGCAGCTTGATGCCGACTGCGCCGAAGTCATAGGAGTACTGCAGCAGGTCGTCGACGAAACTCTGCGAGCCGTACTTGCCGCCGCCGACGGCGACGGTGTTGCGCGCTTCCAGGAAGGTGGTGATGTACGGGTCCTTCTCGGCGTTCTTCAGGACGCCGGCCATGCGGCCGGCCTGCAGGCTGCCGAAGCCGCCCTTGATGCCGATGTACCGGTCGCGGTACTCCGGCCCGAAGCGGGTCTGCCCGTCGCTCTTGACGCGATCCCGCATGTCCAGCGCGAGGCGACCGAACATCACGAGGTCGCCTGCTTCCTGCGAGGCATCGATCTGGAAGCGCGCGGTGCCGTTGTCGCTCAGGGAGCGCGTGCTCTCGACTTCGTCCTCGAAAACGAGATCGAGGGCCACCCGGCCCGAGAACTTCACGTCCGCCGCGAAGGCGCTCGAAACGGGGGCGGCGAGAATGGCGGCCACACCCGCTGCAATCAGTACATTTCTCTTTTGCATGGCTCTGATTTCCTTGCTGAGGCTTGAAAACGGGCCCGCGCGAAGCCGCGACGAGCCCGTGACTTGTTGGCCCGGGGACCGGTTTACAGCGGATGCTTCTCGTGGCAGGCGAAGCAGTCCATCTTGCTCTGCGAGTTCTCCAGGTAGCTCGCCTTCTGCGTGTGGCAGCCGCGGCATTCCTGCGTCTCTTCCGAGATCGGATAGGCCGGGACGAACTCGCCGGCAGCCTGGGCGTTCAGCAGTTCCGTGACCTTGACGGCCACCGAAGCCGCCAGCTGGCCGCAGCGGTCCTTGCGTTCGGGCGTGAAGGCGCCGAGGCCGCTCGCCTTGGTCCACGCAAGGATGGAGACGTGGCAGAGAATCGAGTTCGCCACCGCGCCCTCGATCTCGAACTTCGGTCCTTCGGGCACGAAGTTCGGCAGTGAAGTCTGCTCGAACCAGACATAGAGCTCGTCGATCAGCGGGCCCGGATTCGGGGAGATCAGATTCAGCGCGTAGGCCGCGCCGTTGAGCGTGCCGCAGATCGAACCCCAGCCGTTGACGCCGGCGAAACCGTAATCGAGCGTCGCGGTCGGCCAGGTCAGGTACGGGCCGCCGACCTTCTCGGACAGGGCGCGCACCAGGCCTTCGACCACGCTGTACATGCAATGCCCGTGATAAAAGGCCTCGTAGGTCAGGTTACCGACGTAGACGGGGTCCAGCGGTTCGTACGGCAGCGGCTGGTGCTTCAGCGTGCCCTTCTCGGTGAGTACCGGCGGCGGGCGGTTCTCAATGGCCGCGACGGCATCGGTCCCCCGCATCCCGAGCACTACCGTAGCGCCCACACCACCTGCAATGACTCCCAAGGCCTCCCTTCTAGAAACTTTCATCGCTCGCTCCTGAATAGCTTTGTGATGGCCCGACGAGCCACTTGCAAGACTCGCGGAGAAACGGTGGGAGAGAGTCCCCTGCCAGCGTTTCGAGCAGGATTTTCTAAGGGTTGGGCGTATTTCGGTAGTAGGAAATTTACCTAAGTCTCATATAATGAGACTGCTTCTCACTCGCAGCGCAACAACGCCGGCGGCGACGGTCGCAGCCGGTAGCAAATAGAGCAGGAAGTTCGGGAGGCTGGTGCTAGCGGCGGCCCAGCAACAGTTGCAGCGGCGGCCAGAGGAGCACGGCCACGGCCAGGCCGATGCCGACGCTGCCGGCAGCCAGGGCGAACCAGTCCAGCCAGCTGGTCAGCGACGCATGCGTGGCGCCGGTGAAGTAAGGCAGCGCGACCAAAGCCAGCACCGCCGCCGCCGCGCCGAGCCACAGCGCCACGCGCCTCGAGCCGCGCCATGCGAAGTCGCCGCGCCGGCGCAGCGCCAGCACCAGCAGCGCGAGGTCGACCAGGAGCACCACCAGCAGCAGCCAGAGATACGGCCGCAGGACCTCGAGGAGGACCGAGAAAACACCCAGCGGGGAAAATGCCATCTCTGCAGTCCTCCCGGTCAGACCCGGCCGCGCAGCATGGCGTTGTACGCGCCCTGCAGCAACCGGTCCTTCATCACCCAGGGCAGCCACTGCTCCCGCATCGGATCGATGACCGGGAACGAGGGCACCATCTTGAGCTCGTAATCGAACTCCACCAGCATCGCGCTGCCGCGCGCCGTGACCAGCGGGCAGGAGGTGTAGCCGTTGTAACGCGCGTCCTCCTCGCGGCCTGCCAGCACGCGCAGCAGGTTATGCGCCGCGACCGGCACCTGCGCCTTTACGCTGGCCGCCGTCTTGCCGATCGGCGTGCCGACACAGTCGCCGGCGCCGAAGACGTTCGGGTAGCGGGGATGGCGCAGGGTATAGCGGTCCACCTCGAGCCAGCGCCCGTCGTCCGCGAACGGGCCTTCCTGCCAGGCCAGCGGGCTGTTGAACAGCGGGTCCGGCGCGCGCATGGGGGGCACGACGTGGATGAAGTCGTAGTCGAGGCGCACGTCGCCCTCCGGGGTAGCGAAAGTGGCGCGCCGGGCCTCTGCCTCGAGGCCCTTGAGACGGTGGCTCCAGTTGAGCCCGATACCGCGCTCCGGAAAATGGCTCTTGAGGAATTCGTTGATGTCCGGCTGCGAGAACAGGCCCTTGCCGGGCGAGTTGTAGACCAGCTCGGCAGCACCGCGTCGGCCGCGCCGTTGCAGCAGGTCCTCGGTCAGCATGGTGACCTTGAGCGGCGCCCCCGCGCACTTGATGCCGCCCGGCCCGCGCGTGAACAGCCCCACCCCGCCCTGCGCCGTGAACGCGTCGATCATCGCCCAGGTGCGGGTCGCATGCTCGGGGTTGTCGTACACGCAACCGATGCCCTCGCGGCCGATGAGCTCGGTGCTCATGCCCTCGATGGCAGCGAAATCCAGGTGCAGCCCGGTGGCGATGAGGAGGAAATCGTAGTCGACCCGCTGCCCCTCGTCGGTGAAGAGGCAATTCGCGTCCGGATCGAACTCCGCCACGTTCGCCTTGAGCCATTCGACGTCGCGCGGCATGTACCGGGCGTTCTCGTCCAGCACCTGGCCCGTCGGCCACGCGCCGGTCGCCACCAGCGTCAGCCCGGGCTGGTAGATGTGGCGCTCGCGCCGGTCGATGATGGTGATGCGCGCCCCGTCGAGCGAACGGTCCAGCCTGTTCGCCAGGGCCAGCCCCGCCGCGCCGGCGCCGACGATGACGATGCGCGCCGAGCTGCTGATGACGCGGCCATCCGACCCGAAGGCCAGCCCGGAGCCCAAGACGCCTGCGCCGAGCACGCCCAGCCCGGCCTGGCCGAGGAAACGTCGCCGCGAAGCGTCAACCTGCTGCCCGGGATGCCGAATTCCAGCAACTTCTCTCGTCATGCCACTCCCCCCTGCATGCGACCAGGAGGCGCCGGGGCGACAAGTTGACGCCTGAAGACCGGCGACTCCAGCGCCATATTAGTTATTTTTGAAGTAAGGTCAAACAACGCTGCAGCGGCGACGCCGCACAAAAGGAGAAGGGGCTTCACCCCGCACGAGGTGAAGCCCCCGGACCGCCAATGGTCAGGCGAACTCCTTTACTGCTTGTCGTGGACGCCCGCGTGGCAGGCGTAGCACTCCATCTTGCCGCGCGTATTCTCCATGCGGCTGCCCTTCAGGTGGCAGCCGCTGCACTCCTGGACCTCCTCGGAGAGCGCGAAAGCGGGCACGAACTTGCCGGCGTGCTGGTCGTTCAACATCATCACGACCTTGCGGGCCACCGAAGCCGTGAGCTGACCGCAGCGGTCATCGCGCTCCTTGGAGAAGGCCTTGTGGCCGGACGCCTTGGTCCACTCTGCGATCGAGGCATGGCAGATGACCGAGTTGGCGACCGACGGCGTAATCTCGAAGCGGGCGTTCGACGGCGTGAAGGCCACGTCGGGCAACGCGGTGCGCTCGCCCCACATGTAGAGCTCGTCGATGATCGGCTTCGGCTCCGGCGAGATGAGCTGGATGGTATAGGCCGCGCCGTTGAAGGCGCCGCACAGCGTGGCCCACCCGTTCACGCCGCCCGAGCCGTAGCGCATGGCGGCAGTCGGGTACGTCAGGTAGGGGCCGCCGACCTTTTCGGACAGCGCCTGGACGATCGACTCGGTGACGCCGTACTGGCAACGGCCCTCGTAGAACGCGTCGTAGGCGAGCTGGCCGACGTAATCCGGGTCTACCGGCTCATACGGCAGCGGATTGTGCTTCAGGCTGCCCTTCTCGTTCAGCTCAGGCTTGATGCGCTTGCTGGGGAGCGCCGCCTACGCCGCAACCCCGTGCCCCAGCACGACTGCGACGCCGACCCCGCCGGCGATCACGCCCAGCGCTTCTCTTCGTGAAACTCCCATGATGTATGCCCTCTGAAATGGTTGTTGATCAACATTGCGTGTCAACAGCCGAGTCGGCCTCCGTACCGACGGCGCGGTCGCGTCCCCTCGACCGTGCGTGGCGCAGAACTTACCTTTGGCCTGGCCGGCCGAAAATGCGGAGAAACGGCTACGTATTTGCATGCAGGGAAAACTACCTAGCCCACGCGGCATGGAACGCCGCCGTCAGCGCACGCAGTCCAGCCACGGCGGACAGCCCGGGCCCCGGCCCCGGCGCGGCGCGCCGGGCCCGCCGGGCGCAAAACTGAAGACGAGTTCGCCGTGGCGCTCGGTCGACAGCGGTTGTGCGCCGGCGGCCTGCCAGCGCCGCACGACCCGCTCGGCCGGGAAGCCCCAGCGGTTTTTCCAGTTGGTGGAGAACACGACCGCGGCCGGCCGCGTCGCCGCCACCAGGCGCGCGCCCGAGGAGGTGTTGCTGCCATGGTGGGGCGCGACGACCAGGTCGACCCGGAGCGAGCGCGATGCACGCAGCAGAGTGCGCTCGCCCCGCCGCTCGATGTCTCCGGTCAGCAGGGCGCGCCCGCCGGGGCCAGCCACGAGCAGCACGCAGGAACCTTCGTTCGCACCGCCGAGGAATCCCTCGTGCGGATGCAGCATGGTGAAGCGCACGCCGTCCCAGTGCCAGGACTGCCCCGCGCGGCAGGGCCTGCCGGCCAGGTCCTCCGCGCCATGGCCACCCCACGCCGGCGCGCCCGGCAGACGGGACCGGATGATCTCGAAGCCGCCGACGTGATCCGCATGGCCGTGGCTCAGCACCACTGCATCGAGCCGGCGGACGCCGAGCGCGCGCAATGCCGGCAGCACCGTCCACTCCGCCGCGGCGCTCCCGGTCCAGGCCGGGCCGGTGTCGTACAGCAGGACCCGGCGGTGCGTGCGCACCAGCACCGCCAGCCCGTGGCCCACGTCGAACACCCGCAGCTCGAACCCGCCGGGCGGCGGTCGGTCCGGCACCGGCCACAGCAGCGGCGC
>NZ_JAALFH010000047.1 GCF_011058255.1 Thioalkalivibrio sp. XN8
GCATTCGAATCAACGATCAGTGGCGGATCTGCTTCGTCTGGAAGGGCGGTGATGCATTGGAGGTTGAGATCGTTGATTACCACTGATGAGGTGAATTATGGCTAAGCGAGACTTCGCGCCAGTAACGCCGGGAGAAATCCTGCTTGAAGAGTTTCTTCAGCCTATGGGGATTTCCCAGTATCGCCTGGCGAAGGAAATCAGCGTGCCGCAGCGGCGAATTGGTGAGATCGTACACGGCAAGCGGTCAATCACTGCGGACACCGCACTGCGACTTGGCAGGTACTTTGGCATGGAAGCGCAGTTCTGGCTGAA
>NZ_JAALFH010000048.1 GCF_011058255.1 Thioalkalivibrio sp. XN8
GAGCCGCCGGCACTGATCGAGCGCGACAAGCTGTTCGGCAACCCCGCCCGCTCCAGCGCCCAGCTCAGCCCCGACGGCCAGCGGATCGCCTACCTGGCGCCGCGCGACGGCGTGATGAATGTCTGGGTCGCCCCGCTCGACGACCCGGCCGCGGCGAAGCCCGTGACGGAGGAGAAGGTCCGCCCCATCCGCGGTTACTCCTGGTCGCCCGACGGCACGCAGATTCTCTATGTGCAGGACAAGGGCGGCGATGAGAACTTCCTGCTCTACGGCGTCGACCTGGAGGGCGGCGAGACCCGCAACTACACCCCCTTCGAGGGCGTGCGCGTCACCCTCGTCGGCGCCAGCAGCCAGATCAAGGACGCGATCCTGATCGGGCTCAACGACCGGGATCCGCGCTGGCACGACGTGCATCGCCTGAACCTGGAGACCGGTGAGATCACCCTGGTCCGCCAGAATGACGGCTATGCCGGTTTCGTCGCCGACGACAACCTGGAGCTGCGCCTGGCCGCCAAGCCCACGCCCGATGGCGGCTTGCTCATCGAGCGCATCGGCGCCGACGGCGAGACCTCGCTGCTCACCACCATCCCGGCGGAAGACGCGCTGACCAGCAACGTGGTCGGCATCCCGCAGGGCGCCGATTTCGCCTACATGCTGGATTCACGCGACCGTAACCTCGGGGCGCTGGTCAAGCTCGACCTGGAGAGCGGCGAGACCGAGGTCATCGCCAGCGGCCGCAAGGCCGACATCGGCGGGATCATGACCCACCCGGTGACCGGCGAGGTCCAGGCCTACGCCGAGAACTACCTGACCAACCGCTGGTACCCGATCGGCGACGCCATCGAGGACGACATCGCGTTCCTCGACCGGGAAGCCGGCGGTGAGTGGACGGTCACCAGCCGCACCGACGACGACCGCTTCTGGTCGGTGGTGATCGATCGCGTGACCGAGCCCGCGGCCTACTGGCTGTACGACCGGGAGGCCAAGAGCCTCGCCAGGCTGTTCACCATCCGCCCGGACCTCGAGGGCGAGACGCTCGCGCCGATGTTCCCGGTAGAGATCACGAGCCGCGACGGCCTGACGCTCGTCAGCTTCCTGTCGCTGCCGCCGCATCTGGATCCCGACGGTGACGGCGTCCCGGTGGAGCCGGTGCCCCTGGTGCTGAACGTCCACGGCGGCCCCTGGGCCCGCGACAGTTTCGGCTACCGCGGCGACCACCAGTGGCTGGCCAACCGTGGCTACGCCGTGCTGTCGGTGAATTTCCGCGGCTCGACCGGCTTCGGCAAGGACTTCGTCAACGCCGGCGACCTGCAGTGGGGCCGGAAGATGCACGACGACCTGATCGACGCGATCGACTGGGCCATCGAGCAGCGCATCACCACTCCCGACCAGGTCGCCATCTACGGCGGCTCCTACGGCGGTTACGCCGTGCTCTGGGGCATGACGAACACCCCGGAGCGCTTCGCCTGCGGCGTCGATATCGTCGGCCCGTCCAACCTCAAGACGCTGCTCGACAGTATCCCGCCGTACTGGGCGTCGTTCTTCGAGCAGTTCGCGCGCCGCGTCGGCGACCCGCGCACCGAGGAGGGCCAGGCCCTGCTGGCGGAGCGTTCGCCGCTGAGCTACGTGGAGAACATCCGGG
The DNA here is from genome assembly GCF_011058255.1 of Thioalkalivibrio sp. XN8. Lineage (GTDB taxonomy): Bacteria > Pseudomonadota > Gammaproteobacteria > Steroidobacterales > XN24 > XN24. Next base: position 1,643 of record NZ_JAALFH010000048.1, read on the forward strand.
AGCCGCTGCTGATCGCCCAGGGCGCCAACGACCCCCGCGTCAAGCAGGCCGAGAGCGACCAGATCGTGGCCGCCATGACCGAGCGCGAGATCCCGGTGACCTACGTGCTGTACCCGGACGAGGGCCACGGCTTCGCCGTGCCGCAGAACCGGCTCAGCTTCTTCGCGGTCTCCGAGGCCTTCCTCGCCGACTGCCTGGGCGGACGCTACGAGCCGGTCGGCGACGACTTCGAAGGCTCGAGCATCCAGGTCCCGGCCGGCGCCGGCTTCGTGCCGGGCCTCGAAGAGGCGCTGCCGAGCGCCTCGGGGGCCGAGTGATCCGCGAGCATGCGAGCCGTCCCCCCCGGGGGCGGCTCGCCGGCCTGGCGCTGGCTGTGGCGATCCTCGCCGGTTGCGCCGCGACGCCCCGGCTGAGCGTGGACAGCCTGGACCAGCCCTGGCCCTGCAGCAGCGTGGGCTGGCTGGAAGAACCCGGGCAGGTGCCGGCGTCGCTGCTTGGGCAGCGGCTCCGGGCGGAGGTGCTGGAGGGCCTGCAGGCGCGCGGCTACACGATCGACCCGGCGCAGCCTGATTGCCTGGTGCACGGCGTGGTCTTCACCGGCGTGCGACCCGGCTCGCCGGTGAGCGTCGGCATTGGCGCGGGCAGCTGGGGCGGGAACGTCGGCGGCAGCGTCGGGGTCAGCCTGCCGCTCGGCGGCAGCCGGACGACCGGCAACCTCGCCATCGACATCATCGACGTCGCGGCCAACGCCGAGATCTGGCGGGGCACGCTGGAGTCGGCTTTCCCGACGCCGGAGCCGGACACGGCGCAACTGGCGGCGGCGGTGCAGCAGGTGCTGGCGTCCGTGCCCGCACCTGCGCCCTGAGTCGAGCCGGAGGGGCGGCCCGGGAGGGAGCCCGGGCACACCCCCTGCTTCACGCGCCTACGGCTCGAAGAACACGAGGGTCATCCGGCCGTCGATGACCGAAACCAGTTCGGCCGCGGCAACCGTGCCGGCGCCGTCACCGTCGGCGTCGAAGATCTCCCACTCCTCGAGTCCGCGGAACTCGATGCCGCCGGGCCGCTCGGCCACGCCCGGGCCTTCCCACCCGATGCGCACGAGCGTCTCGCCGGCCGTCCGCTGCTCATAGGCCTCGGTCAGGCTGTTCAGCCCCACCTCGCCGTTGACCAGGTCGTCGATATCGTCGTCCGGGTCGATTTCGAGGCAGTAGTCGAAGGCCATGACGAAGCTGTCGCCGACACCGACCGCGCCGTCCGGACCGCTGCCGCCATCGCTGCCGTCGTCGATCCAGGAGAAGGTCAGCGCGCCCTGGTTCGGGAACGTCGGCGGCGCCGGCGGCACGCTGAGACCCAGGTCGCTGAAGGCGTCGCACAGGACCACCACCTGGCCGCCGGTCTGGGCGAGGCCCTCGTTGATGAAGTCGAAAGCCTCGATGCCGACCTGGGCCAGCTCGAACATGAACTCGATGGTGCCTTCGTAGGCGAAGTTGCCGAGCAGCTGCCACTCGGTCGCCGCCGGGTCGTCTTCCAGGTCGTCGAACTCGTTCCAGGTGAAGTCCTCCGACTCCTCGTAGACGCCGTCACCGGCCGCATCCCAGCTGACGCGGACCCCGGCGCCATTGTTGATCACGGCCACCTCGATGCGTTCCTTGCCGCGGCTGACCACCAGGGCGCCGCTCTCCGGGTCGGAATCCGCGGGCACGGTCCAGTCTGCCGTGGCCTCGACGCTGAAGTCACCGAACAGGGTGATCAGCTCCGCCGGCGCGTCGTTGGCAAACAGCGGGCCGGACTCCTCGATCGTCAGGCTCGAGCCCGAGAACACCGAGAAGTCGCCGGTTTCCGGGCTGTATTCGCCGAACAGGCCGGGCCCCTCGAACAGGTGGCCGATGGTTACTGACAACGGGCTACCCGCCAGCGAAACGGTGATGGGATCGTCGGCGGTGCTGGTCAGCTGGTACTCGTACACCGGCAGGACGATGACATCGTCTTCGACCACGTCACCGCTGCTGCCGCTGCTGCCGCAGGCGACCGTGAAGGTCGCCGCCAGCAGGAGCGCCGGCCAGCGCATGATTCTCGTCGAGATTTTCATGGCAGTCCTCCTCTGCTATTGGGCCAAAAGGAGGTCTCGCAGCTGGATTCGCGGGCTGCCATGGAGTCCGAAGGCCCGAGCTACGAGGCCTTCCCAAGTCTTGACCTGAGTATAGTCCGCGCGGCGGGGGTTGCCGGCTGCGGTCAGCCCGTGTTCTGCAGTCCGTGGGCGATGCCGTTGACCGACAGCAGGAGCGCCCGGAACAACGCTTCGTCCTCGCGGCCACCCTCGCGCCAGCGCCGCAGCAGGTCCACCTGCAGCAGGCTCATCGGGTCCACGTAGGGGTTGCGCAGCCGGATGGTGCGGCTGAGCGTGGGGTCGTTCGCCAGCAGCCGGTCGGCGCCCTTGAGACGCAGCACCAGCTCGACGGTCTGCCGGTACTCGGCCTCGATCAGCTCGACGTAGGGCCGGGCCGGGGATGCCGCGAGTTCGGCGTAGCGGCGCGCGATGCCGAGGTCGCACTTGGCGAGCACCATCTCGAGGTCCTCGAGCATGGCGCGCAGGAACAGCCAGTTGCCGAACATTTCCCTCAAGGGGCCCTCGCCATGGCGTTCGACGGCCGCCGCCAGGCCGGCGCCGACGCCGTACCAGCCAGGCAGGATGGCCCGGGTCTGGGTCCAGGCGAACACCCAGGGGATGGCCCTGAGGTCCCGGATGCCCTGCATCTGCCGCCGGGAGGGCGGGCGCGAACCGATGTTCATCCGCTCGATTACGTCGATCGGCGTGGCCTGGCGGAAATAGGGATAGAAACCTTCGTCCTCGTGGACCAGCGCGCGGTAGCAGCGCCGGCTCTCGGTGGTCACCGTATCCATGACGTCACGCCACAGCTGCGGCGGCGGGTCCGAGCCATCCCGCAGCGTAGCTTCCGCCACGGAGCTTGCCGCCTGCTCGAGGGTACGGATCGCGATGCCCCGCAGGCCGTACTTGGCGTTGATGATTTCGCCCTGCTCGGTGACCCTGAGCCGGCCGCGCACCGCCCCGCGGGGCGCCGCCAGCGCCGCCGTGTGGGTCCGGCCGCCGCCGCGGCTGATGGTGCCGCCGCGGCCGTGGAACAGCGTCAGGTCCAGCCCGCGCGCCTCGGCCACGGCGACCAGCCGCTCCTCGGCCTGGTGCAGGGCCCAGCGCGCCGCGGCGATGCCGGAGTCCTTGTTGGAGTCCGAGTAGCCGATCATCACCATCTGCCGGCGCCGGCGCGTGTCGAGATGCGCCTTGTACACCCGGTCGTCGAGCAACTCGGCGACGATCTCCGGGCCGCGCTCGAGGTCGTCGACCGTCTCGAGCAGCGGGGCGATGTCCAGCGGCACCACGCCCTGCTCGTCGGCCAGCCCGGCCCAGCGCGCCAGCAGCAGGACGGACAGCACGTCGTCGGCGCCCTGCGCCATGGAGATGATATAGGGACCGATGGCGCGCGCGCCGTAGCGGGCGAGGCACTCGCCGGCAGCGCGGAACACTTCGAGCGTCTTCTCCGCCTCCTCGTCTTCCACCAGCGGGCACTGGGCGCCCTCGTCGAGCAGCTGCTGCAGGCGCGCGGTACGCTCGGCCTGGGGCCGCTCCATCCAGTCCTCGTCGCGCAGGCAATGGGCGATGCAGCGGCGATGCACTTCCGAGTCCTGGCGCAGGTCGAGGGTGGCGAGATGGAAGCGGAAAGTCTCGGCGCGCCGCTGCAGGCGGCGCACGGCGTAGCGCCCGGCATGCTCGCCCTTGTTCTCGAGCAGGCTGCGCGACATCAGCGCCAGGTCCTCGAGGAAGGCCTCGGCGTTGGCGTAGCCGCCCGGCGCGCCCTGCGCCGTCAGCTGCAACCGGCGCCGGAGCAGGGCGCACCAGACGCGGTAGGGCATGTCGCGGTGCCGGGGCGCGACGTCCGCCAGCGCCTCCGGGTGCGCCCTCAGGCCGGCTTCGATGCGCGCCAGCAGCTCGGGATCGAAGCCGATGCGGCTGGGCGCCTGGGACAGCTCGCGTGCCACCTGCCGCAACTCGGCCCGGTACAACTCCAGTGCGGTGCGCCGGTGCAGGGCCAGGGTCTCGCGGATGGTCCCGGGGCCGACGTTCGGGTTGCCGTCCATGTCGCCGCCGACCCAGCTGCCGAAGCGGAAGATGATGCCCGCCCGCGGCTGGTCGGCATCGTCGCCCCAGACCTCGGCAATGGCCTGTTCGAGGTGCTCGTAGACGGCCGGGACGACCCGGTAGAGGCTCTCCGCCAGGAAGAACAGGACCTGCTCGCGCTCGTCGCCCACGGTGATCCCGGTGCTGGGATGCTCTTCGGTCTGCCAGGCCGAGGTGACCTGGGCACGGATATTGGCGAGCAGCGCGGCCTGTTCCTGCGGCGTGAGGGCGGGGTTCATGCGCTCGACCAGGCGCCGCGCGATCTGCTGCTGCTTCAGCAGGATGGTGCGGCGGGTCGGCTCCGTGGGGTGGGCAGTGAACACCGGCTCGATCAGCAACTCGTCGAGGAAGGCCTGGGCATCGCGCGCGCCGGGCCGGCGCTCGGCCAGGAGCCGCATCGCCGCCTCGAGGCTGTCGGAGCGCTGCTGGCGCGTGTCGCGCAGCCACTCTCGCCGGCGCCGTATACGGTGCACCTTCTCGGCGATGTTCACGACCTGGAAGTAAGTCGAGAAGCCGCGGATGACCGCGCCCGCGGCGGCCGTGTCGAGCGAGTCCAGGAGCGCCCGCAGGTCGCCGCGCTGGCCCGTCTCCCGTTGCTCGATGGCGGCCTGGCGGATCTGTTCGACGGCCTCGAACACCGCCTCGCCGCATTGCTCGGCGATCACCGCCCCGACGACGGCGCCGAGTTCGCGCACGTCCTCCCGCAGGGCGGCGTCCTTGGGCTCGAAATGCAGCGGTTCGCGGGCGGAGTCGGCCACGCGGCTCAGACCAGCATCTTGCGCGCGCCGGCGACGAACTTTTCGACGTTCGGGCGCGGGTTCCAGGGCTTCGGCACGTCCATCCCGCGGCGCACTGCGGGCCGTGCGCCGACCGCGCCCAGCCAGCGCTGCAGGTGCTCGAGCCCGTCCACCACCACCCCCGACCAGTCGTGCGAGATGATCCACGGCCAGGTGGCCATGTCGGCAATGGAGTACTCGCCGGCGAGATACTCTTGCTCCGCCAGCCGCCGGTCGTACACCTCGAACAGCCGCCGCACCTCGCGCTGGTAGCGCTCGATGGCGTAGGGGATCTTCTCTTCCGCGTAGCGGTAGAACACGTTCGCCTGGCCCATCATCGGCCCGACCCCGCCCACCTGGAAGAACAGCCACTGCAGGACCACCGAGCGCGGCTTCGCCGCCGCCGGCAGGAACCGCCCCGATTTCTCCGCCAGCCAGAGGAGGATCGCGCCCGACTCGAACACCGGGAACCCGCCGGCCTCGCGATCGACGATCGCGGGGATGCGGCCGTTCGGGTTGATGGCCAGGAACTCAGGCGTCTTCTGCGCGCCGGCCATCAGGTCGACGGCATGCACCTCGTAGGGCAGCTCCATTTCCTCCAGGGCGACGGAAACCTTGCGCCCGTTCGGGGTCGGCGCGGTGTAGAGCTCGATCATGGCTAGTCCCGGAAGTTGGTGAACTGCAGCGGCAGGCCGAGCTCGGCCTGCTTCAGCAGCGCGATCACGGCCTGCAGGTCGTCGCGCTTCTTGCCGGTCACGCGCACCTGGTCGCCCTGCACCTGGGCCTGCACCTTGAGCTTGGCTTCCTTCACCAGCTTCACGATCTTGCGCGCATTGTCGCTGTCGATGCCGTGGCGGAGGATCACTTTCTGGCGGGCCTTGTTGAGCGCGATCTCTGGCTCCTCGATCTGCATGCAGGCCACGTCGATGCCGCGCTTCGCCAGTTTCTGCGTCAGGATGTCGAGCATCTGCTTGAGCTGGAAATCGGCCGGCGCCTCGAGGCTGACGACGAAGTCGCCGAGCTCGAACTTCGCGCCCGTGCCCTTGAAGTCGAAGCGCGTGTCGACCTCGCGGTTGGCCTGGTCCACGGCATTGGCCACCTCGTGGCCGTCGAGTTCGGATACGACGTCGAATGAAGGCATGGTGTCTTCGCCTAGCCGGGCGGGGCGAGGCGCTCCTTGTGCTTGCGGGTGAGAGCCAGGAAGCGCGGCGTGGGGCCGGCGTCCTCGTAGACGGGATCGCCGAACTCGTCTTCCCGGGCGACCCGGGTGCCGGCCTGGTAAGGCATCGCGGCCTCCAGCTCGGCCAGCGCCGCGGCGAGCAGGTCGCGCAGGATGTCCTCCTCGGCGACTGCCGGGTACATCTCGGCCAGCGCGTGGACGCGGGCGGCGTACTCCACCGGCAGGTGGATGGCGTAGGTCTCGGCGGTCAGCTGCGGCTGGCGCGTCCCTTCCCAGTGCTCGAGCAGGTCCCTGATCTTCACGTGCGTCTCCCGTCCGGGCTTTCAATCATGGTGTCCACGGCGCGCCGCTGCAAGGCGCGCGGGACGTTTCCGGGCGCGGTCGCCGCATTCACGCCCTTCAACGGGCGCGGCGGCCGGGAGAGACTGCGTCCTCCTGTAACGGAGGAAACGGGGGACCAGGGATGGTGGACCTCGATGCAATCCGGGGGCCGGCGGCAGGGACGCCGCCGGTCCCCGCCCGGGTGGTGCTGCTCGATTCCGCCTGCCCCCTGGAAAACCTCGACGAAGCTGCCCGGCTGCTCGGCGAGGCTCGCGGGGCCGGCTGCCGCGATACGCTCCGCCTGGTGGGCCCCTGCGAGCCCGAGCCGGCGGGCGCGCTGCTGGCGGCTCTCGCCGCACGCCTGGGCGGGCCGGAACAGGGGCCGGCGGCGCTGGCCTGGCCGGGCGCCACGCGGGCTCCCGAGGCACTGGCGGCGGAGCTGGGCCTGGCGTCTCCGTCTACGGGCGCGCGCTACCTGTTGTTGCCGGGCGCCGCCCTGGAGGCAGTGCAGCGGCGGGGCCGGCTGGTCCTCGCGGACGGCGGCGAAGGCGATGCGCGGCGCTGGTGGGCAGAGCTCCTGGCGCTGGCGGCGGCGGACCCGCGTTGCAGCCTGGTGCCGGAGGCGCCGGGCCCCGGCGTGACCCGGCTCGCGCCCGGCAGCCCCTGGGCCGGTCCCTCACCCGGCGCGGGCGAGCTGATCCCGGCGCGGGCCCGGCGGCTCCGGCTGCCGCTGGACTTCGACCTGCTGCTCACGGTGGCGGGCGAGCAGCCGGCAGCGGTCGGCCGGCTGGCCGCCGACCTGGTGACAGCGGCGGACGAGCGCGTTGCCAGCCAGCCGGCAGGCGCTGCCCGGCGACTTGCCCTGGAGCTGGACGGGATCGCCCGTGCCGCCGTCGCCCGGGGTCGGGACCCGCGGAGTTTCGCCACCCTGCGCTGGGTGAAACGACTGCTGGTGGCCTTCCGCGACGGCGCCTGCGCCGCATCGGTGCGGCTCGCGCGCCAGCACGGCCCCGGCGGCGGGCCGGCGCCGTTCCCGCTGCCGGGCCGGCTGGAGGTGGCGGAGACCGGGCCCCGCGAGCGCGCGGTCCTGGCGCACGGGGCCCGGCATTCCCACCTGGTGTGCCTGTCGCCGTGGAGCCTGGCGCCGCCCGAGCTCGGCCGGGATGCGCTCGGGCTCCTGCCGGCGCTGGCCTGTGCCGACAGCATCAGCTGGCGGCGCCCCGCTGCGGGGCATGATGTCGAGTGGTATAGCGAGGCCCTGCGCTTTGCCTGGGCGGTGGCCCTGCGCAGCTAGCGACTTGGAGCCCGGCATGGTAAACGTGGCCTCCCCACGCCAACCCCGGGCCTGATGGAAACACTCGCGAACCTTGCCTTGCCGGATAATCACGGCCTCGCCGTCATCGGCCTCGCGCTGTTCGCCCTGGTGGCCCTGACGCGCCCGGCCGTGCCGCAGGAGTCCGCCAGCCTGATGGTGCTGATGCTGCTGGTGCTGGGCTTCGAGATCTTTCCCTACGCCGGCCCGGCCGGCATGGTAGATGCCGGCAACTTCCTGGCGGTGTTCGGCAACCGGGGCCTGATCACGATCCTGGCCCTGCTGGTGGTCGCCCGCGCGCTCGAGGTCACCGGGGCCATGCAGCCGCTGACCCGGCTGCTGTTGCGGGCATGGCAGGGCCCGCGCCCGCTGGCCCTGTTCGTGACGCTGCTGGTCGCCATGCTGCTGTCGGCCTTCCTGTCCAATACCCTGGTGGTGCTGGCGCTGCTGCCGGTGCTCGTCGGCGCCTCGACGCGGCTGCGCTTTCCCGCTTCCCGGGTGCTGATGCCCGCGGGCTTCGCGGCCCTGCTGGGCGGCATGACCACCACCATCGGCACCTCCACCAACCTGCTGGTGGTGACCGAGGCGGAGAGCCTCGGCCTCCCGGCTTTCGGCATGTTCAGCTTCGTCGTCCCGGCCGCCGCCGGCGCAGTGGTCGGCCTGCTGTTCCTCTGGTTGCTGGCGCCGCGCATGCTCCCCGAGCGCGACGCCCCGATCCGCCAGGCGGCGCCGCGCATCTTCAAGGCGATGTTCTTCGTCGGCGAGGACAGCTGGGCCGTGGACCGCACGCTGGCCGAACTGCGGGAGCGCACGGGCCGGCGTATGAACGTCTCGCGCGTCCAGCGTGGCGACGGCCTGCAGGTGGCCAAGCTGCCGTCGATGCGGCTGCAGGCCGGGGACCGGCTGATGGTGGCGGACACCCGCGAGCACCTGAAAGAGTTCGAGCGCCTGCTCGGCGTGCGGATGCACAGCGAGTTTGCCGGGGAGGGCGAGGAGCCGGATGACGATGGCGCGGTGGAGCAGCAGCTGGCCGAGCTGGTGGTGACGCCCGATTCGCCGCTGTACGGTCGCACGCTCTCGACCACCCGCTTCCGGCAGCGGTTCCGCCTGTTGCCGCTGGCCATTCATCGCGCCACTGCCGCCGGGATGAGCGAGGTGACGGGCGACTTCGAGGACGCGATCCTCCAGGCGGGCGACGTGATCCTCGTCCAGGGCCCGCCCGACCGGATCCGCGAGCTGCGGACCAGCGGCAGCATGCTGGTGCTCGACGGCCGGATGGACCTCCCCAAGACTTCGCGCGCGCCGCTCGCGCTGGCCCTGGCGCTGGGCGTAGTCGTCACCGCGGGCGCCGGGTGGCTGCCGATCAGCGTGGCGGCCGTCGCGGGCGCCGCGCTGCTGATCGCCACGGGGTGCATCGGCTGGCGCGAGGTGGGTGGCGCGCTGTCGGCGCCCCTGGTGCTGATGGTGGTGATGAGCCTGGCGCTGGCGCAGGCGGCCGTGGCCACCGGCGCCGCGGCCTTCGTCGGCCAGTTGTTCCTGGCCGGCTTCGGCACCTTGCCGGCTGCGGCTTCGCTGGCCCTGGTGGTGCTGCTGGTCGCACTCGGCGGCAGCCTGGCGCCCAACGTGGCAGTGGCGCTGCTGGCGGTGCCGGTGGCGGTCGCCGTCGCCCAGGGCCTGGGCGTGGGCGCGGAGCCCTTCGTGCTGGCAGTGCTGTTCGGCGCCAACCTCAGCTTTGCCACCGCCATCGGCTCGCGGCCGAACCTGGTGGTGGCCACGGCGGGCGGTTACCTGGCGCGCGACTTCCTGCGGGTCGGACTGCCGCTTACCGTGCTGGTATGGCTGGCGGTCTCGCTGGCCCTGGTGTGGACCTACGGGATTCCCTGGAGCCTGCCCCGGGGGCTGAATGGGGGTTGACCGGCGTCCGGCTGCGGGTAACATCCCTTCCAGCATGAACACTGAATGCAACTGCGCGCGCAGCCACTGGTGGTGGCCCGGGTCCCCGGAGGGGGTCCGGTCGCGCGCTGCCGCCTGACGCAGCCCACGTACCGAACCCGACTCCGGAGCCTGCCGGGGAAGGGTGCCCGCGACCTCCTCCCGGACGGCCCCGGTTCGCTGGAGAGAGGAATGATGCAGACGCCCTTCGACATCGCCGCCGACCTCGATACGCCGGTCTCGGCGTATATGAAGCTGGCGCCGTTCCGGCCGCGCTTCCTGCTCGAGAGCGTGGAGGGCGCGGAGCGGCTCGGGCGGTACTCCTTCATCGGTTTCGGCGATGCGCTCAAGGTGCGGCTGGACCGCGACGGCCTGCATTTCGGCGGCCGCAGCCGCCCGGTGGACGGCGACCTGCGCGCCGGCCTGCGGGAGGCCATGGCGCTGGCGCCGACGCTGTCGCCGGAGGCCGGGCTGCCGTTCGACGGCGGGCTGGTCGGCATCGCGGCCTACGACATCGTGCGCCATTTCGAACGCGTGCCGGACGGCGGCCGGGACTTTCCCGAGGGCCTGTGGGTGGCGCCGCAGTCGCTGCTGGTGTTCGACCATCTCACGCGCCGCGCCGCACTGCTGCACGCGGGCGACGAGGCCGAGCGGCAGGCGCTGCGCCGGGAAGTGGTGCAGGCGCTGGCGGGGGGCGTGCCCTTCCGCCGCAGCGGCCGCCATGCCCCGCCGGTCGCCAGCATGAGCGAGGCGGAGTTCCTTGCTGTGGTGGAGCAGGCCAAGGGCAACATCACCGCCGGCGACGTGTTCCAGCTGGTGCTGTCGGTGCGCTTCTCGGGCCACAGCGACCTCTCGCCGTTCGAGGCCTACCGGGCCCTGCGGCTCCTGAACCCCTCGCCCTACATGTACTTTCTCGAACTCGACGGGCTGACGGTCGCCGGCTCGTCGCCCGAGGCGCTGGTCAAGCTGGAGGGGCGCCGCGCCTCGCTGCGGCCGATCGCCGGCACGCGGCCGCGCGGCGAGACGCCGGCCGAGGACCGGGCCCGCGAGGCGGAGCTGCTGGCCGACCCCAAGGAGAATGCCGAGCACGTGATGCTGGTGGACCTGGCGCGCAACGACCTGGGCCGCGTGGCGGTGCCGGGCAGCATCCGGGTGGAGCCGAGCCGGGCCATCGAGCGCTACAGCCACGTGATGCACATCGTCAGCGGCGTGACCGGCGAGCTGGAAGCCGGCCGGGATGCCTTCGACCTGTTCGCCGCCACTTTCCCCGCCGGCACCCTGGTCGGCGCGCCCAAGGTGCGGGCCATGGAGCTGATCGAGGCCTACGAGCCGGTCGGGCGCGGGCTGTATGCCGGCACGGTCGGCTATTTCGCCCGGCGCGGCGGCATGGACCAGGCGATCGCCATCCGGACCCTGGCCTTCCAGGGCGACGAATACAGTTACCAGGCGGGGGCGGGCATCGTCGCCGACAGCATCCCGGCGGCGGAGTACCGCGAAGTGCTGGCCAAGAGCGCCATCCTGCGGCGCGCCCTGCAGATGGCGGAGGAAGGCCTGTGAGCGCGCGGGTGCTGATGATCGACAACTACGACTCCTTCACCTACAACCTGGTGCAGTACCTGCGCATGCTCGGCGCGGAGGTGCTGGTGTATCGCAACGACGCCCTCGATGCGGAGGCCGCCGCGGCGCTGGCGCCCACCCACCTCGTGGTCTCCCCCGGACCCGGCACGCCCCGGGACGCCGGCCGCTCGATCGAGTTGATCCGCGCCTTCGCCGGCCGCGTGCCGGTGCTCGGCGTCTGTCTCGGGCACCAGGCCATCGTCGAGGCCTGGGGCGGCCGCGTGATCCCGGCCAAGACCCTGATGCACGGCAAGACCTCGCGGGTGCACCACGACGGCCGCGGCGTGTTTGCGGGCCTGCCGCAGCCCTTCGAGGCCGGGCGGTACCATTCGCTGGCGGTCGGGCGCGACGAGCTGCCGGCCGAGCTGGCAGCCACGGCGCACACCGAGGACGGCGAGGTGATGGGCGTGCGCCATCGTGAGCTGGCGGTGGAGGGCGTGCAGTTCCATCCCGAGAGCGTGCTGACGCCGCAGGGACTCGAGCTGTTGCGCAACTTCCTGGCGCCGGCAAAGGAGCAGGCATGAGCACCCGTGAACTGACCCAGACGCTCGAGAAGCTGCTCGCGGGCACCAACCTGACGGAACAGGAAGCCGCGGAGCTGATGGTGGCGCTGACCCGCGAGGACCTGCCGCCGGCCCTGGCGGGCGCCCTGCTGGTGGCCCTGCGGGCCAAGGGCGAGACGGCGAACGAGGTGCGCGGCTTCGCCCGCGCGATGCGGGCGCTGGCGCTCACGCCGGAGATTCCGGCGGACACCCCGCTGCTCGACATCGTCGGCACCGGGGGCGACGGCTCGGGCAGCCTGAACATTTCGACCGGCGCCTCGCTGCTGGCGGCGGCCTGCGGCATCCCGGTGGTGAAGCACGGCAACCGCAGCGTCTCGAGCCGCAGCGGCAGCGCCGACGTGCTGGAGGCGCTGGGGATGCAGCTGCCCGCGAACGCGGGGGAAGCCGCGGACCGCCTGGCCGCGACCGGCTACACGTTCCTGTTCGCGCCGCATTTCCATCCGGCCATGAAGGCGGTGGCGCCGGTGCGCCGCGCGATGGGCGTGCGCACGGTATTCAACCTGCTCGGCCCGCTGACCAATCCGGCAGCCCCCCACTACCTGCTGCTGGGCGCCTTCAGTCCCACGGCGGCGCGGCTGATGGCCGAGGCGCTGGCCGGCTTCGAGGGCCTGGAGCGGGCCTGCGTGGTGCATGGCTCGCCCGGCTGGGACGAGGCCACGCCGGTCGGCCCCTTCGTGCTGTACGAAGTGCAGGGCGAGGACGTGACCGAGACCACGCGTGATCCCGAGGAGTGGGGGTTGCCGCGCTGCGGCGTGGCCGACCTGCTCGGGGGCGACGCGGACGAGAACGCCGCGCGGCTGCGGGCGGCGTTGCAGGGCGAGGAGCGCGGGGCGCACCTCGACGCCCTGCTGCTCAGCGCCGCGCTGGCGCTGGAGTTGACCGGCCGCGCGGGCAGCCCGCAGGAAGCGATCCAGCTGGCGCGGGCCGCGGTGGAGGACGGCCGGGCGCGGGCGCAGCTCGAGTCCCTGTCGTGGCGGCCAGGCCCGGGGGCGACGGCGTGAGCTTTCTCGACCAGATGGCGGCCGCCTCGGCCGAGCGCGTGCGTGCGGCCCGCGCGACGGGCAGCGAGGCCGCGCTGCTGGCGGCCTGCCGCGAGGCCCCGGCCGCCCCGCGCCTGCGGCTCGGGGACTTCGAGCTGATCGCGGAGATCAAGCGCCACTCGCCCGCCGAGGGCGCGCTTGGCGCCGAGACGGACGTGGCGGCCCGGGCGGGCGCCTATGCCGCGGCCGGCGCCGCTGCCGTGTCGGTGCTGACCGAGCCGGCGCGCTTCGGCGGCAGCCTCGACGACCTCGAAGCCGCCGTGGCGGCGCTCAGCGGCACCGGCGTGCCCGCCATGCGCAAGGATTTCCTCGTCGCTCCGTGGCAGGTACTCGAGGCGCGGGCCGCCGGCGCCGGGGGCGTGCTGCTGATCGTCGCCATGCTGGCTGACGCGGTCCTGCGCGAGATGCTGGCGGCGGCCCGCGAGCAGGGGCTGTTCGTGCTGCTGGAGGCTTTCGACGAGGCCGACCTCGAGCGTGCCGCGCCGCTCTGCGGCGGCGTGCCCGGCGCGTCGGTGCTGGTCGGCGTCAACAGTCGCGACCTGCGGACGCTGGCGGTGGACCCGTCCCGGCTGGAGCGCCTGGCGCCGCGCCTGCCGGCGGGCGTGCCGGCGGTGGCCGAGAGCGGCCTGCATACGCCGGCCGATGCGGCGACCGCGGCAGCGCTCGGTTACCGGCTGGCGCTGGTCGGCACTGCGCTGATGCGGGCCGAGGATCCGGGCACCCTGGCCGGGGCCATGCTGGCCGCCGGCCGCAACCAGGCAAGGGAGTGTGCGTGATGAAGGTATTCGTGAAGATCTGCGGCCTGACGACGCCCGAGGGTGTGGCCGCGGCCGTGCGGGCGCGGGCCGATGCCGTCGGCTTTGTGTTCGCGCCGTCGCCGCGGGAGGTGACGCCGGCCCAGGCGCGCCAGCTGGCGGCAGCCCTGCCGGCGGGGATGAAGCGCGTGGCGGTGTTCCGGCATCCGCCGCCGGGCCGGATCGCGCAGGTGCTGGAAGAATTCCCGGCCGACTGGGTGCAGAGCGACGCGGTGGATCTCCCGGGTGCCGACCTCGGCGGCGCCGAGGCGCTGCCGGTGTTCCGCTCCGGTGCGCCGCTGCCGCCGCTGTTGCCGGAGCTGCTCCTGTTCGAGGGCCCCGACAGCGGCACGGGCCAGGTGGCGGACTGGGCGGCGGCGGCCCGGCTGGCGCCCCGCACCCACGTGATCCTGGCGGGCGGGCTGGACGCGGGCAACGTGCGCGATGCCATACGGACCGTGCGCCCCTGGGGCGTGGACGTGTCGAGCGGCGTGGAATCGGCGCCTGGCGTGAAAGACCCGTCGCTGGTGGAAGACTTCGTCGCCGCCGTGCGGCGCGCCGAGCAGAGCGAGGAAGGGAACGCATGAGCATGACGGCAAGGCAGGAACTGGACCCGGCGGCGCAGCTGGAGGCATTGCTCGACGGCCGGCTGCCCGACGCCCGCGGGCGCTTCGGGCCCTGGGGCGGGCGCTACGTGCCGGAGACGCTAGTGCCGGCGCTGGACCGGCTGCAGGCCGGCGTGGCGGCACACCTGCATGCCCCGGAATTCCAGGGGTGCCTCGGCGCCGAGCTGCGCGACTGGGTGGGACGCCCGACCGCGCTGACCCCGGCGCCCCGGCTGTCGGAGGCCTGGGGCGCGGAGGTGTGGCTGAAGCGCGAGGACCTGGCGCATACCGGCGCGCACAAGATCAACAATGCGCTCGGCCAGGCGATGCTGGCGAAGATGCTGGGCGCGCAGCGGGTAGTCGCCGAGACCGGCGCCGGCCAGCACGGCGTCGCCTCCGCGGCGGCCTGCGCGCGGATCGGCCTGCCCTGCCTGGTCTACATGGGCGAGATCGACTGCGAGCGCCAGGCCTTGAACGTGGAGCGCATGCGCCGGCTCGGCGCCGAGGTCGTGCCGGTCACCAGCGGCGACCGCACCCTCCGGGCCGCCATCGACGAGGCGCTGCGCGACTGGGTCTCGGACCCGGAGGGCACGTACTACCTGCTCGGCTCCGTGGTGGGCCCGCATCCCTATCCCTACCTGGTGCGCGAACTGCATGCCGTGATCGGGCGCGAGGCGCGCAGCCAGGTGATTGAGCGCGCCGGGGGGCTGCCGGACCTGGTCGTGGCCTGCGTCGGCGGCGGCAGCAACGCCATCGGGCTGTTCCACGGTTTCCTCGGCGACCCGTCGGTGGAGATCCTCGGCATCGAGGCCGGCGGCCGCGGCGCCGGGCTCGGCGAGAACGCGGCGACCATCAGCTTCGGCCGCCCCGGGGTGTTGCACGGCACCTACTCGCTGCTGTTGTCGGACGACGACGGCCAGATCTACGAGACGGACAGCGTTTCCGCGGGCCTCGATTATCCCGGCGTGGGTCCGGAGCACGCCTTCCTGCACACCATCGGCCGGGTGCGCTACGAGTACGCCGGCGACGTTGACGCGCTCAACGCGCTGGACGAGTGCTGCGAACTGGAGGGCATCCTGCCGGCGCTGGAGACGGCGCATGCCTTCGCCGGCGCGAAGCGCTGGGCGCGGGACAACCCGGGCAAGCGCATCCTGCTCGGGCTCTCCGGCCGCGGCGACAAGGACATGCCGACGCTGGCAAGGTTTCCCAAGGGAGGCGCGCGATGAAGCCCCACGAGCAGGTCAGCGCCGCCATCCGCGCCGCGGGCGAGGAAGGGCGCACGGCGCTGGTCGCCTTCATCACCGCCGGCTACCCCGACAAGAACGCCTTCTGCCAGACCCTGGCCGAGGTGGCGCAGGCCGCCGACGTGGTCGAGGTGGGCGTGCCTTTCAGCGATCCCATGGCCGACGGCCTCACCATCCAGCGCGCCAGCCGCGGCGCCATCGAGCAGGGCGTCACCCTGTCGTGGATCCTCGGCGAGATCGAGGCCATGGCGCCGAAGCCGGCCGCGCCGGTGGTGCTGATGAGCTATCTCAACCCGCTGCTGGCCATGGGCTACCAGCGGCTGGCCGAGCGGGCGGTGGCGGCCGGTGTGGCCGGCTTCATCGTGCCGGACCTGCCGCTGGACGAGAGCGAGCCGCTGGACGAGGCCCTGGCCGCCCGGGGCCTGGCGCTCATTCACCTGGTCAGCCCGGTGACGCCGCCGGCGCGGGTCGCAGCTGCGGCCCAAGCGACGCGCGGGTTCCTCTACGCCGTCAACATCACCGGGATTACCGGCGGCGCCAAGGCGGCCGGCGAGGGGCTGAAAGACTATCTCGCCGGCGTGGCGGCGCAGTCGCCGGTGCCGGTCTGCGCCGGCTTCGGCGTGCGCAGCGCGGCGCAGGTGCGCGAGCTGGGGCAGGTGGTGCCGGGCGTGATCGTGGGCTCGGCGCTGGTCGAGGCGCTGGAGCGGGGCGAGGCGCCGGGCGAATTCCTCGGCGCGCTGCGCAGCTGAGCAGGGCGGTGGCCCGGCAGGCCCGCGAGCCTGCCGGGCAGCCTCGAGGTTTCAGCGCCGGCGCGCGTCCAGCGAGTACCGGCCGGCGCCGTGAACCACGAGCAGCAGGAAGCCGCCGGCGATGGCCAGGTTCTTCAGGAACTGCGTCTGCTCGTTGGGATCCAGCGGGCTGTGGAAAATGAGCCCGCTGAGGAACGAGAAGCCGGCCAGCAGGAACGCCACCAGGCGGGTGCGATAGCCCACCGCGATGGCGATGCCGCCGACCAGTTCGAGGGCGATCACCAGCGGCAGCAGCACGCCGGGCACGCCCATCGAACTCATGTAGCCGGCCACGCCCTCGTAGCTGCCGATCTTGCCGAAGCCGGCGATGATGAACAGCGCCGCGAGCGCCAGGCGCGCCGCCAGCTGGATCCAGGGGTTCAGTTTGTCCATGGGTTCTCTCCTGGTTGGAGGTCAGTTCGTGGTTTCTTGATCAATGGCGGGGCGCCACGAGCGCGCCCGTCTGGTAATCGAGAATGGCCTGGCGGATTTCCTCCGGCGTGTTCATCACGAAGGGGCCGTACTGCACGATCGGCTCGCCCAGCGGCCGGCCGGACAGCAGCAGCATCCCGGCGGGCTCCTCGCCGGCCTGCAGCGTGATCGGCCCGGCATCGTGGAGCACCGCCATGCGGCCGCTCTCCAGGCCGTCCAGCTGGTCGATGCCAGCGCCAATGCTGACGGCGCCGGCATAAGGCCGCACCAGCGCCCGGTGGCCGGCCGGCGGGGCCCACTGGTAGCGCCCGCCCGGCGCCAGCTGCAGGTCCAGCACCACGGCTTCGCAGGCCGGGTGATCGATCGGCGAGACCAGCTCGCCGTGCCGACCCGCCAGCACCCGCAGGCGCCCGGCCTCGAGTTCCTGCACGGGCAGCTCGGCGGCCTCCGCCTGGGCATAGTCCGGCTCCTGCAGCTTCGTCGCCGCCGGCAGGTTGATCCACAGCTGGAAGCCGTGGATCCTGCTCTCTTCCGGCAGCGGCATCTCGGAGTGGATCACGCCGCGCCCGGCGGACATCCACTGCGCCCCGCCGGAGCGGATCGCCGCCCGGTGGCCCATGTGGTCCTGGTGCTCGAAGCCGCCGTCGAGCATGACGGTCAGCGTCTCGATGCCGCGATGGGGGTGGGGCGGAAAGCCGGCCACGAAGTCGTCGCGCTGGTCGGAGCGGATCTCGTCCAGCATCAGGAACGGGTCCATGTCGTGCTGGCCGCGGCCCACGGTGCGCAGGATCCGCACGCCGGCGCCGTCGGAGGCGGGCTGGCCGGTGAGTACCTGGCGAATGCGTCTGGCAGTCATGTGCATCTCCCGAAGGATCAGTTGTCGATGGGCGCTACGTTAAATTCGACTTGATCGAAGATAAACAGCAAAATATCGCGAGTTCTTTTCGAGTAATTAGAAATGAGGCCCCGGGTTACCCTCGAACAGTGGCGCATGCTCCAGGCCGTGGTCGACCACGACGGCTACGCCGGCGCGGCCGAGGCCCTGTCCAAGTCGGTCTCCACGGTCAGCTACGGAATCCGCCGGCTGGAGGCCGGCCTGGGCGTGGCGCTGCTCGAGATGCAGGGGCGTCGGGCGGTGCTGACGACGGCCGGGCGGGAGCTGCTGCGGCGTTCCCGTTACCTGCTCGACGAGGCGCTGGCGATCGAGCGGGCCGCCGGCATGCTCGCGAAGGGCTGGGAGCCCGTGGTGCGCCTGGCGGTCGAGGTGATCTTTCCCCAGGAGCGGCTGCTCGCCAGCCTCGATGCCTTCGCCAGCGTCACCGGCACCACGCGGGTGGAGCTGATCGAGAGCGTGCTCTCGGGCACCAACGAGCAGCTCGTGGCGGGCAAGGCCGACCTCGCGATCACCGCGATGGTGCCGCAGGGGTTTCTCGGCGAGCCGCTTACCACCGTCGAGTTCATCGCCGTGGCGCATCCGGAGCATCCGCTGCACGCTCTCAGCCGGCCGCTGACCCAGCGCGACCTGCGCCAGCACCGCCAGCTGGTGGTGCGGGACTCGGGCCTGCGGGAGCCGCGGGACGCGGGCTGGCTCGGCGCGGAGCAGCGCTGGACGGTCAGCCACCTGGCGACCTCGGTCGAGGCCGTGGCGCGCGGCATGGGCTTCGCCTGGCTGCCGCGGCACCGGATCGCCGGGCTGCTGGCGGACGGGCAGCTCCAGCCCCTGCCGCTGGCCGAAGGCGCGCTGCGGCACGTCGAGCTCTACCTGGTGTTCGCCGACCGGGAAGACGCCGGGCCGGCGGCCCGGGCACTGGCGGATTGCCTCAGGCGGAGCTGCCCGGCCGACTGAAGAGCAGCACGGCCAGGCCGGCGGCGAGCAGCGCCCAGCCGGCGGGCAGCGGCGCGGCCTCCAGTCCCAGCCACAGCACGCCCGCGAGCAGCAGCGCCCCGCCCGCGGTCACCCGCCAGCGCTCGCGCCGGCCGCGTGCGAGTTCGGCCCGCAGCGGCTCCAGGCCCGGGTGCTTCACCTCCACCTGCAGCTTGCCGCTGGCGGCCTGCTGCAGGATGGCGTGCACAGCCTGCGGCAGTTCCTGGATGGTTTCGCCGACCTCGGGCAGCTGCTCGCGCAGACGCTCGACGATGGCCCGCCCGCTGACCCGCTCGCGCATCCATTCCTCGAGGATCGGCTGCGCGGTCTCCCACAGGTCGAGGTCGGGGTAGAGTTCGCGGCCCAGGCCCTCGACGTTGAGCAGGGTCTTCTCCAGCAGGATCAGCTGCGGCTGCACCTCCATGTCGAACTGCCGCGCGACGGTGAACAGCCGCACCAGGAACTGGCCGAAGGAGATGTCTTTCAGCGGCTTGTTGAAGATCGGCTCGCACACCGTGCGAAAGGCCGACTCGACCTCGTCGATGCGCGTGTCCGGCGCCAGCCAGCCCGACTCCACGTGCAGCCGCGCCACCCGCTGGTAGTCGCGCTTGAAGAAGGCCAGGAAGCTTTCGGCCAGGTACTGCTGGTCGCTGGCGCTGAGGCTGCCGACGATGCCGAAGTCCACCGCGATGTACTGCGGGTTTGCCGGGTTGTCGACGTTCACGAAGATGTTGCCCGGGTGCATGTCGGCGTGGAAGAAGTTATGCCGGAACACCTGGGTGAAGAAGATCTCGACGCCGTTGGCGGCCAGGCGGTGCATGTCGACACTCGCCTCGCGCAAAGTGTCGGTCTGGCCGATGTTGATGCCGTAGATGCGTTCCATCACCAGCACGGTCGGGCGGCACCAGTCCCAGTAGACTTCGGGGACGAACAGCAGCGACGAGCCCTCGAAGTTGCGTTTCAGCTGGGCCGCGTTGGCCGCCTCGCGCATCAGGTCGAGCTCGTTCATCAGGGTGTGGTCGAACTCCCGCACCACTTCGCGCGGACGGAGGCGGCGGCCTTCCGGCCAGTAGCGCTCGGCCAGCGCCGCCAGCGCATGCAGCACCTCCAGGTCGCGCCGGATCTGTGCCCGTACGCCGGGACGCAGCACCTTGACGATGGCCTCGCGGCCGTCAGTCAGGCGGGCGGTGTGGACCTGGGCGATGGAGGCCGCCGCCAGCGGCTCGTCGTCGAAGCGCTCGAACAGCTCGGTGAGCGGGCGGCGATAGGCGGCGGCGAGCTGGCGGTGGGTCTCCTCGGCGGGAAACGGCGGGACGCGGTCCTGCAGTTTCGCCAGCTCGTCAGCGATCTCGCGCGGCAGCAGGTCGCGCCGGGTGGAAAGTGCCTGGCCGAACTTGACGAAAATCGGACCCAGCTCGACCAGCGCCTCCCGCACGCGAACGCCCACCGGCTGCGCCCGCGCCGCCCGGCTGACGCCGAGGCCGGGGATGCGACGCAGCCAGGCCACGGGGCGGAACAGGTGGGTGGCGGCGACCAGTTCGTCCAGGCCATGCTTCAACAGCACGCGCTGGATGTGCAGCAGGCGCCACAGCTGGCGCGGCCGGATCACCCCGCCTGCTCCAGCCGCTGCAGCCGCGCCTCGAGCCGGGCCATGTCCTCGGCCAGCTGGTCCACCGCATCGAGGAAGGCCTCGACCTCGGCGCGCGCCGGCAGGTCGCGGCTCTCTTCCTGCAGGTATTCGGCCGTGGTGCGGGACAGCCGGTCGGCTGCGTCGAGGCCCCAGCCGCCGAGGCCGCGGACGAAGTTGCCGACCTGGCGCGCGGCCACGTCGCCGACCAGCCGCGCCAGCTCTTCCTCGAAGTCCGGCGCCGCGATGGCGATCAGGTCACGGAAGTCCCGGGCCACCAGCGGATCCCCGCTGATGCGCACGGCGCGGCTGCGCAGCAGGCTCTCGTCGCCGCTCATGCCGAGGCGCAGGAGCGCGCCCGGCGAGCCGGCCAGGGTGGCATCCGGTGTCACGTCGTCGGCGAGTTCCACCTGCTCCTCGCGGGCCAGCAAGGTCAGGCCGAGGTCGAGCCCGTCGAGCTCGATGCGGAAGCTGCGGCCGTCGAGCTCGCGGCAGCGCCGGGTGGCGTCGGTGGACCGCCGGATGCCGCGATTGAGCAGGCTGGCCAGCGGCCCGAACATCAGTACTTCCAGCCGCGGTGCAGGGCTACGATGCCGCCGGTGAGGTTGTGGTAGCGGCAGTCCTCGAAGCCCTGCGCCGCCATCATGTCCCGCAGCGTGTCCTGGTCGGGATGCATGCGGATGGATTCCGCCAGGTAGCGGTAGCTGTCTTCGTCGCCCGCCACCACCTTGCCGATGGCCGGCAGCACGCGGAAGGAATACACGTCGTAGGCCGGCGCCAGCGCCGGGACGGGGCGGGAGAACTCCAGCACCAGCAGCTGGCCGCCGGGTTTCAGCACGCGGTACATCTCGCCCAGCGCCGTCTCCTTGTGGGTGACGTTGCGCAGGCCGAAGGCGATGGTGACCACGTCGAAGGACTCGCTGCCGAAGGGCAGGCGCTCGGCATCGGCCAGGCAGTACTCCACCCGGTCGCCGGCCAGGCCGCGGTCGAGCAAGCGCTCGCGGCCGCGCGCCAGCATGGCCTCGTTGATGTCGGAGAGGACGACCTTGCCGCCGGGCGCCACGCGCGGCGCCATCAGCGCCGCCAGGTCGCCGGTGCCGCCGGCCAGGTCCAGCACTTCCATGCCGGGCCTCAGCCCGGCTTTCTCGATCGTGAAGCGCTTCCAGACCCGGTGGATGCCGAGCGACATCAGGTCGTTCATCAGGTCGTAGCGCGAGGCCACGGAATCGAAGACGCCGCGCACCTTGCGGGCCTTCTCCGTGACCGGCACCTCGCTGAAGCCGAAGTGCGTGGTGTCCTTGTCGGCGCTCATCCGGCCGGGACTTCCTTGCGCTTGTAACCGACTTCCTCGCAGCGCTTCAGGTAGGTGGCCCAGTTCTCGTCGTAGTTGCTGCCGAGCCAGTGCAGGTAGGACCAGGAGAACAGCCCCGAGTCGTGCTTGTCGTCGAAAATCAGCTTCACGGCGTAATTGCCGACCGGCTCGATGGCGGCGATGCTCACCTTCTCCTTGCCGACCAGGGTCACGGCCTGGCCGGGCCCGTGGCCCTGCACTTCCGCGGAGGGCGAGAACACCCGCAGGTATTCGCAGGGCAGGTTGAAAGAGGTGCCGTCCTCCCAGTCCACCTGGAGCACGCGCGACTTGCGGTGCATGCGGATCGCGGACGGCGTCGGGGTTTCAGCGCTCATGGCGTCACCTGGCTGGGGCCGGACAAGACCGCCATTTTAACTGATTGCGCGTGGGGACTGTCCCCAGGACCGGTCCTGGGGACAGTCCCCACAGCTCAGAGGATATAGCGCGAGAGGTCCTCGTCCGCGGCCAGTTCGCCGAGCGCCTCGTCCACGTAGGCGCCGTCGATGACGACCTCCGCGCCCTCGCGGTCGGCGGCCTCGTAGGAGATCGCGTCCAGCAGCCGCTCCAGCACCGTATGGAGGCGCCGCGCGCCGATGTTCTCGGCCTGCTCGTTGACCTGGTCGGCGATCTCGGCGATGCGCCGGATACCGTCGTCGGTGAAGCGGAGCTGCACGCCCTCGGTCGCCAGCAGGGACTGGTACTGCACCGTCAGCGAGTGGTCGGGCTCGGTGAGGATCCGGACGAAATCGTCGGCCTTCAGCGCGTCCAGCTCCACCCGGATCGGGAGGCGGCCCTGCAGCTCGGGGATGAGGTCCGAAGGCTTCGCGAGGTGGAAGGCGCCGGAGGCGATGAACAGGATGTGGTCGGTGCGCACCATGCCGTAGCGGGTGCTGACGGTACAGCCCTCCACCAGCGGCAGCAGGTCGCGCTGCACGCCCTCGCGCGACACGTCCGCGCCCGAACCCATGCCGCCCTCGCGGCGGGTGACCTTGTCGATCTCGTCGATGAACACGATGCCGTTCTGCTCGACGTTGGCGATCGCCTTGAGCTTGATCTCCTCGTCGTTGACCATCTTGGCGGCTTCCTCGTCCACCAGCAGTTTCATGGCGTCGCGCACCTTGAGCTTGCGCGGCTTGCTGCGCCGGCCCATGTTGCTGAACAGGCCCTGGAGCTGGTTAGCCATCTCCTCCATGCCCGGCGGCGCCATGATATTCACGCCCGCCGGCGCGGCGCTGACCTCGACCTCGATCTCCTTGTCGTCGAGCCGGCCCTCGCGCAGCATCTTGCGGAACTTCTGCCGGGTCTCGGCGCCCCGCGCGGCCTCGCCCTCTTCGCCCCTGGCCTCCCAGCCGGAGCTCGTCCCGGGCAACAGGGCGTCCAGCACCCGCTCCTCGGCGGCGTCCTCGGCCCGGTGGCGGACCCGGTCCATTTCCTGCTCGCGGGTCATCTTCACCGCCGCATCGGCCAGGTCGCGCACGATGCTGTCGACCTCGCGCCCGACGTAGCCGACCTCGGTGAACTTGGTGGCCTCCACCTTGATGAAAGGCGCGCGCGCCAGCTTCGCCAGGCGCCGCGCGATCTCGGTTTTGCCCACGCCGGTGGGGCCGATCATGAGGATGTTCTTCGGCGTGATCTCCGAGCGCAGGGGCTCGTCGATCTGCATGCGGCGCCAGCGGTCGCGCAGGGCGATGGCCACGGCCCGCTTGGCCGCCTCCTGGCCGACGATGTGCTTGTCGAGTTCCTGCACGATCTCGCGCGGTGTCATCGGCGTGCTGCTCATGACAGGGTCTCGATGGTCAGGTTGCGGTTGGTGTAGACGCAGATGTCGGCGGCGATGCCGAGCGCCTTGTCGACGATGGCCGGCGCGTCGAGCTCGGTGTTCTCCAGCAGCGCGCGGGCGGCAGCCTGGGCGAAGGGCCCGCCCGAGCCGATCGCCATCAGGTCGTTTTCCGGCTCGATGACGTCGCCGTTGCCGGAGATGATGAAGCTCTTGTCCCGGTCGGCGACGCACAGCAGGGCCTCGAGCCGGCGCAGCATGCGGTCGGTGCGCCAGTCCTTGGCCAGTTCGATGGCCGCGCGGGTCAGGTTGCCGTGCTGCTGCAGCTTGGCTTCGAAGCGCTCGAACAGGGTGAAGGCGTCGGCGGTGCCGCCGGCGAAGCCGGCCAGCACCTTGCCGTCGTAGAGCCGGCGCACCTTGCGCGCGTTGCCCTTCATGACGGTGTTGCCCATGGACACCTGCCCGTCGCCGCCCACGGCGACGACACCGTTGCGACGCACGGACAGGATGGTGGTGCCGCGAAACTGGTCCATCTTGGCTCCGGAGTTCGGGTGGGTCGGCGCCTCAGCGGCGCTTGCGCGCCCGCGGGTGCGCCTGGTCATAGATGCGGGCTAAATGCTGGAAATCAAGATGGGTGTAGATCTGGGTGGTGCTGATGTCGGCGTGGCCGAGCAACTCCTGCACCGCGCGCAGGTCGCCGCTGGACTCCAGCAGGTGGGTGGCGAAGGAGTGGCGGAAGGTGTGCGGGCTGACGCCCTGGGGGAGGCCGAGGCGCCGGGCCCAGTATTCGACCCGGGCCTGGATATTCCGTGTCGATAGCGGGCGGCCGATGCGGCTGATGAACAGCGCGCTGGTCGGCTCCTTCTCGAGTTGCGGCCGGACTTTGAGCCAGTCGCGCAGGGCCGCGCGGGCCTTGGTGCCGACCGGCACGATGCGGGTCTTGGCGCCCTTGCCGGTGACCCGCACGGTGCCCTCCTCGAGGTCGATCGAGGTGGCTTCGAGGGTCGCCAGTTCCGCCAGCCGGAGACCGGAGGAATACAGCAGTTCCATGATCGCCCGGTCGCGCGTGGCGATCGGGTGGTCGCCACGGATGTCCAGCAGCCGTCCCATGGCGTCGGCATCCAGCGTGGCGGGCAGCCGCCGCGGGGCCTTGGGCGCGGTGACGTCCGCTCCCGGGTTGGCGTCCACCACCCCTTCGCGCAGCAGGAAGGCAAACAGGTTGCGTACCGCTGCCAGCCGGCGCTGGATGCTGCGCGGGGCCTGGCCGCGCCGGTGCAGCCGGGCCGCGAAGGAGCGCACGTGGCCGCTGTCGACCTCGGCCCAGCCCGGCACCTCGGCGTTGCAGAGGAAGGTGTAGAGGGCCTCGATATCGCGATGGTAGTTCTTCACCGTCAGCGCCGACAGGCGGCGCTCGTAGCGCAGGTGGTCGAGCCACCGCTCCAGCCAGAGCCGCTCGGGGCCCGCTGTCGTCATGCGCCGCCGGCAGCCCGCGACTGCCGCTGGCGGACGGCGGCCAGCGCGGCGGAGGCCAGGTCGCCGATCCGCGCCAGGAAGTCGGTGCTCATGGTCGGATTGAAGCGATGCGGGTCGCTGCTGCCGATCGCCAGCATGCCCAGCTCGCAGCCCGCGCCCAGCGGCACCATGGCGACCGAGGCGATGACGGCGCTTTCGCCGGGGAAGAGGAAATCGCGCTGCACGTCGCGGATGCGGCCGCAGCGGGGCTTGGCCTGCTGCATGAAGGTGCCGAAAGCGAGCAGCTCACTGCTGCCACGGCGGGCATGGCGCAGGAAGCGGCCCCCCTCCGGCGGCAGCGGCTCGTCGCTGCCGTAGAACAGGACCACCACGGCCTCGTGCGCGCCGAAGTCCTCGCGCAGCCCGGCCTCCAGGGCCGCGAGCACGGCTGCCTGGTCGCCGGCCCGGAGCAGGCGGATGGCCAGGGCGTGGATCTTGTCCGAGAGCGTCGAATTGTCGCGCGCCACCTGCACCAGTTCGCGCAGGCGCCGCTCCAGGCCCCGGTTCTTGTCCTGCAGCACGCTGACCTGGCGCTCGACCAGCGAAACCGTGGCGGCGCCGCTGTGATGGGGCAGGCGCAACTGCTCCAGCAGGCCGGCATGGCGCTCGAAGAAGTCGGGATTCTCCGACAGGTAGTCCGCGACGCCCTGGTCGTCGCCCGCAGTGGCGGCTTCGCCGCTGTGCTCTGTGCTGCTCACAATTCGATGCTTCCTTCGAACACTTTCCTGGACGGCCCGCTGAGCCAGACTGGTTGTCCGCGCCCCTGCCACTCGACGACCAGTCGTCCCCCCGGCAGGTCGACGCTCACCCGGGAGTCTACCCTGCCCGCGTCCCGCAGTACCGCCACGGCGGCGCAGGCGCCCGTGCCGCAGGCCTGCGTCTCGCCGCAGCCGCGCTCCCAGACCCGCAGGCTGACATGTCCCCGGTCGCGAAGCTCGGCAAAGCCGACATTCACGCGGCGCGGAAAATCCGGGTGCGTCTCGAGCGCCGGCCCGAGCTCCGCGACGGGCGCAGTGGCGGCGGGGCCGAGGCCCAGCTCGTCCAGTACCAGCACGGCGTGTGGATTGCCCATGGACACGGCCCCGACCTCGACCTGGCGCCCGGCAGCCCGGAGCACGTAACGGGGCGCCTCGGCGCGGGCCGCCAGCGGGATGGCGGCGGGAGCGAAGTCGGGCACGCCCATGGCCACGGCGGCCTCGCCGCCGCGCACGCAGGCCTCGACCTGCCCGCCGGCGCTGTGCATGCGGAACGAGGTGCTGCCGGGCGCCAGCTCTGTTCCCCACAGCAAGGCCAGGCAGCGCGCGCCGTTGCCGCACTGCTCGACCTCGCCGCCGTCGGCGTTCCAGATGCGGTAACTGAAGGCGGTGTCGGCGTCCGGGGCGGGCCCGATGACCAGCAGCTGGTCGCAACCGATGCCCTCGCGCCGGTCGGCGAGCCGCCGCGCCAGCGCGGCGTCGGGAACAAAGGGCGCGCCGCGGGCGTCGACGACCACGAAGTCGTTGCCGGCGCCCGCCATCTTGTGGAAGTGCAGGCGAGGCGGAGCGGCGCTGGCGGCTGTTTGGCTCATGACTGGGGCGCAATTATAGTGGGCGCGCCGCAACCAGGGTGCTGGGATGAAATATACCGACCTCAGGGACTTCATGCGCCTGCTCGAGGAGCAGGGCGAACTCAAGCGCATCCGCGCGCCGGTGAGCCCGGTACTGGAGATGACCGAGATCTGCGACCGCACCCTGAAGCGCGGCGGTCCGGCGCTGCTGTTCGAGCAGCCCAGGGGCTTCGACATGCCGGTACTCGGTAATCTCTTCGGCACGCCGCGGCGCGTGGCGCTGGGCATGGGGCAGGACTCGGTCGAGGCGCTGCGCGAGGTCGGCAGGCTGCTGGCCTTCCTCAAGGAGCCCGACCCGCCCAAGGGCATGCGCGACGCCTGGGAGAAGCTGCCGATCTTCCGCCAGGTGCTGAACATGGCGCCGAAGACGGTGCGCTCGGCGGCCTGCCAGCAGAACTTCGTCGCGGGTCCGGACGTGGACCTGGAGAAGCTGCCGATCCAGACCTGCTGGCCCGGCGACGCGGGCCCGCTGCTGACCTGGGGGCTGGTCGTCACGCGCGGGCCGGAACGACCGCGCCAGAACCTCGGCATCTACCGCCAGCAGCTGATCGGCAGGAACAGGCTCATCATGCGCTGGTTGTCGCACCGGGGCGGCGCGCTGGACTTCCGCGACTGGCAGCAAAAACATCCCGGGCAGCCGTTCCCGCTGGCGGTGGCGCTGGGCGCGGACCCGGCGACCATCCTCGGAGCGGTGACGCCGGTGCCGGATACCCTTTCGGAGTACGCCTTTGCCGGACTGCTGCGCGGCGGGCGGACCGAGGTGGTGAAGTGCTCGCACGCCGATCTCGAAGTGCCGGCCAGCGCCGAGATCGTGCTGGAGGGTCATCTCCATCCCGGCGACACCGCGCCCGAGGGGCCGTTCGGCGACCACACCGGCTACTACAACGAGGTGGACGAGTTCCCGGTCTTCACCGTGGACCGCATCAGCTGGCGCGACAACCCGATCTACCACAGCACCTACACGGGCCGGCCGCCGGACGAGCCGGCCGTGCTCGGCGTGGCACTGAACGAGGTGTTCGTGCCGATCCTGCAGAAGCAGTTCCCGGAAATCGTGGACTTCTACCTGCCGCCCGAGGGCTGCTCCTACCGCATGGCGGTGGTGAGCATGAAAAAGCAGTACCCGGGCCACGCCAAGCGCGTGATGCTCGGCATCTGGTCCTTCCTGCGCCAGTTCATGTACACCAAGTTCGTGGTGGTCACGGACGACGACGTCGACGTGCGCAACTGGCAGGACGTGATCTGGGCCATGACCACGCGCATGGACCCGGCGCGCGACACGGTGATCATCGAGAACACGCCGATCGACTACCTGGACTTCGCCTCGCCGGTGTCCGGGCTGGGCTCCAAGATCGGCTTCGACGCCACCAACAAGTGGCCGGGCGAGACGCAGCGGGAATGGGGCCGGCCGATCAGCATGGACCCCGAGGTCAAGGCCCGGATCGATGCGCTCTGGCCCGAGCTGGGTATCGACTGAAGTAAACATAATCCGGGCCGCTGGTGGTACGCTTGCGGCCGCCCACAGACGCAGGGAGAGGTTCATGCGGCATATCCTGGTAATGAATCCGAAGGGCGGTTGCGGCAAGAGCACCGTCGCCACCAATCTCGCGAGCTGGTACGCCACGCGCGGCCGGCCGGTCGCGCTGGCGGACTTCGACCCCCAGCGCTCGAGCCTCGACTGGGCCGGGCTGCGGCCGGCGGATGCTCCGCCGATCACGGCCGTGGCGGGCTTCGAGGACGGGCTGCGCGGCGTGCCGCGCAGCGCCGACGTAGTGGTGATCGACGCCCCGGCGCGGGCCCATGGCCGGGAGCTGAACGAACTGGTCCGGCGGGCCGAGACGGTGCTGGTGCCGGTGCTGCCGTCGGCCATCGACATGCGGGCCGCCGCCAACTTCATCACCGAGCTGCTGGAAGTGGGTCGCGTGGCACGCCAGCAGGCGAAGATTGCGGTGATCGCCAATCGCATCAAGGAACACACGGTGAGCTTCGACGAGCTGGACGCCTTCCTGCGCAAGCTGGGCGTGCCCTACGTCGCGACGCTGCGTGATGCCCAGAATTACGTGCGCGCTTACGCCCGCGGCCTCGGCGTGTTCGAACTGCCGCCATACCTCGCCTGGCAGGACTGGGAGCAGTGGGCGCCGCTGACGGACTGGCTCGACAGCGCCGCCAGCCGTCCCTGACCGTCTCCGGGCGGCCGGCGCGGCGGACTAGGCGGCGTGGCCGCCCTGGATCCAGGCGGTGACGACCCGGATGCCGCCGACCCAGTGGCGCAGGACAGCTTCGGCTGCCTGGTCCACTTCGCCCCGCGCCAGCAGGCGCGCGATTTCCGCGTGCTCGCTGCGCGCCTGCTCGACGTCCCGGGCGCTGCGCTCCCAGCTGCCGGCGTAGGGGCGCAGGCGGGCACGCACCCGCTCCAGCAGCTGCCCCAGTTCCCGGTTCGGATTCCGGCTCACCAGGGTCTGGTGCCAGCGCCGGTCCAGGTCGGCACGCTGCATGGGGCTGAGATGGACCGAGCCCAGCCGCTCATTGAGGGCCTCGAGCTGTGACGCGAGTTGTGGGGCCTGGGGCCCGCTGAGGCGCACCGCCAGTCCCTCGAGCGCGCCGACGACGGGGTGGAGGTTCCGCACCCGCTCGGCCGACAGCTTGGGGACCCGGAAGCCGCGGCGGGGGATCGCTTCCACCAGGCCGTCACTGGCCAGGCTGGTGAGGGCCTCGCGCAGCGGCGTGCGGCTGACGCCGAGCGCCCGGCTGATCCGCTCCTCTTCGAGCCGCTGCCCGGGCGGCAGGCGGCCATCGGCCAGCCAGTCGAGCAGCTCCTCGCGGACCTGGTCACGCAGGTTCGAACGCTGGATAGCCATGGGAGCGCTCCTTCAGCTTGGAAATACTGTGGATTGTATACCGTATTTCACAGCTGGGGACTGTCCCAAGGACCGGTCCCTAGGCTGGCGGCGATGCCGGCCTCGAGCGAATCGTAGCGCGGGGTGAAACCCAGTTCCGTCCGCATCCGGCTCGTATCCACCCGCCGGCTCTCAACCAGGAACCCGCGCATGGCCGGGGATACCATCGCGAGCAGCTCTTCCAGGGGCACCTCCGGAGGCGGGGGCAGGCCGGCCGCTGCCGCCACCGCACGGCAGTACTCGGTCGTGCTGGCATGGTTGCCGTCGCCCACGTTGAACACCCGGCACAGCCCCTGGTAATCGGCGGCCGCCAGGCAGGCGGCGGCGAGATCATCGACATGAATCCGGTTGCCCGGCCCGGCGTCGCCAGTCCGCACGATGGGCGCCCCCTGCCGGATCCGCTCCAGTGGCAGGCGGCCGGGGCCATAGATGCCGGGGACGCGCAGGATGCGCAGCGGCACCCCGCGTTCCCCGGCCCAGGCCAGCAGCGCCTGCTCGGCGTCGAGCCGGCGCCGGCCCCGGATTGAACCCGGCGCCGGCGACGTCTCTTCGTCCACCACTGCGCCGCCGGTGTCGCCGTAGACCCCGGTGGTGCTGAGGTAGACTAGAACCCGCGGCAAAGCCGGCAGGCCGGCAAGGAAAGCACGCAGCCGGGGATCCGTGTCGGCCGTGTCGGGTGGTGGCGCCATGTAGACCACCGCCCGGTCCCGGCACTGCTCCGGCGCCAGTCGGGCGTCGGCGCGATCGAGATCGAGCCGCACGGCGGGAATCCCGAGCGCGCGCAGGCCGGCGAGGCTTTCATCCGAGCTCGCCGTGCCGACGAAGTCGCGGTCCCGGGCCCGACAGATTTGCCACAGGCGGCGGCCGGTGTAGCCGCAGCCCACCACGGTCAGGCCGGCGGGAGCGGCCGCGGGAAGTTCTGCATGACTCATCGCGTCAGATTACAGCCAGGCGGCGAAACCTTCGAGGTTCTCGACGAGGAGTCCGTGCTCGCCGCGGGGCTGCGGGCCGGCTTGCACCTGCCGCACAGCTGCCGGGGCGGCAGCTGCGGTGCATGCGAGGCGCGAGTGCTCAGGGGCGAGCTGCGCTACCCCAACGGCCTGCCGCCCGGCATCACCGCCGACGAGGTGGCGGCCGGGCGCGCGCTGTTGTGCCAGGCGCGCGCCTGCAGCGATCTCGAGCTGGAGGCGCGGGCCCTCGAAGTGCCGGAGGAGGTGCGCATCCGCCGGCTGCCCTGCCGGGTCGAGAAGCACGAGCGCCTGTGCCACGACGTCGTGCGGATGGCGGTGAAGCTCCCGGCGCTCGACCCCTTCGTCTTCCTGCCCGGCCAATACGTCGACTTCCTGCTGCATGGCGGGCGCCGGCGCAGCTATTCCATCGCCAGCCCGCCGCACCAGCCTGAACGGCTCGAGTTCCACGTCCGTCGTGTCGCGGGCGGCGAGTTCACGACCCAGGTGTTCGAGGAGATCGACGCCCGCTCGCTGCTGCGGCTCGAGGGGCCGCTGGGCGGGTTCTGGCTGCGCGAGGACAGCGGGCGCCCGCTGGTGATGGTGGCGGGAGGTACGGGCTTCGCGCCCATCAAGTCGATGCTGGCGCACCTGCGCCATGCCGGGGCGGTGCAGCCGGTCCGGCTCTACTGGGGCGTGCGCCGGCCGCGGGACCTCTACGAAGGGGACCTCGTGGCGCAGTGGGCGGCGGAGCACGACTGGCTGGAGTTCATCCCGGTGATGTCCGAGGCCTTGCCGGAGGATGCGTGGACGGGGCGGACCGGCTGGGTGCACCAGGCGGTGCTGGAAGATTACCCCTCGCTGGCCGGCGTGGACGTCTACGCGGCCGGTCCGCCGCCGATGATCGCCGTGATCCAGGAGCTGTTCCCGGCCCGCGGATTGCCCCAGGGACGGCTGTTCTTCGATTCTTTCGAGTTCTCCAGCCCGGCGGACTGAACGCCGCCGCCTCAGCCAGCGGCGGATCGGGGCGCGGCCAGCGCGGGCGTGTCGCCGGCGGCCGCGGCCAGGCCCTTGCGAAACGCCTCGGAGGCGGCACCGGACTCGCCCAGCTGCACCAGCAGCTCGCCATAGATGCGCCAGGTTTCCGGCCGCGGCCGGATTGCGAGGCTGGTCTCGAGATAGCTGCGCGCCTTGCCCCACAGCTCGTTCTTCAGGCACAGCCGCCCGCAGGCCAGCAGCAGCTCGGCATCCTCGGGCCGCTGGGTGAGCCACTTCTCCAGAACCGCCAGCTGGGCCGCCGGGTCCTTGGTCTCGAGGCGGCCGTAAAGCCCTACCAGCTGCGGCGCCCACTCGGATTTCAAAGCCTTGCGCAGCACGGCCTCTGCCTCTCCGGCGAGCCCGAGCTGCGCCGCGCGGCGGGCATAGGCCTCGATGAGCTCCGGTCGCTGGCGCAGCCGGCGCGCGCGGCTTTTCCATGCGGCTTCCAGCGCGGCCGCATCGCCCGCCTTCTCCAGGGCCGCGCGGGCGGCGCGGACCTCGAGCTGTTGCAGGGCCTCGTCGTCGAGCACTTTCGCGCTGCGCAGGCGCGGCAGCAGGGCCTCCAGCCCCTGCCAGTCGCGCAGCTGTTCCAGCGCGCGCGCCTGGAGCGTCAAGCCGCGCGGGTGGGCCGGGCTGGTCTGCTCGAGCCGCTGCAGCGTCGCCAGCGCTTCTTCCAGCTGGCCGCTGTCCAGCTGCAGCTCCGCCTGCGTCAGCAGCACCGCGGGCGTGGCGGCCGGGTCGGCCTCGTAAGCCAGCCGCAGCCACTCGTCGCGCCGGTCCACCGCCGCCTGGTGCTGGGCCGCCCGCGCGGCGGAGAGGTAGCCGGCCAGGGACGCAGGCCCGCGCGCGGCGCGCCCGAGCAGCCGCTCGCCGCGGCTCCACTGGCCTTCGGCGATGGCAGCGAAAGCCTGGTCCAGGTGGCGCTGGGTCCGGCGGGCACGGTACTCGCCGACGGCCTCGCCCATGCGCCGCGGGGCGCGGACGAGCCAGATGACCAGCCGCACGGCCGCGTAAAGCAGGAGCAGTGCGATCACCAGTCCCGGCACGGAGGTTTCCACGGTCCAGCCGCGGATGTCGATCAGCACGTAACCCTGGTCCCCGAGCAGCCAGTGCGCGCTAATCGCCCCGAGGGCGAGCGCCACCAGCAGGAGGATGCCCCAGCGCATCTAGTTTCCGGTCCCCACGCCGCGCAGCAGCGCCAGCGAGCGAGAGATCTCCGGCCACTGCGGCTCGATATCGCGCTGCTGCAGCTCTTCGACGGCAGCGAGCACGGCAGCCACCGCCGGGTCGCCGGCCTCGAAGTACTCGACCAGCGCAGCCCGGGCGCTCGCCAGCCCGGCCGCATAGTTGGCGCTGTCGCCCGCCAGCACGGCGAGCCGGGCGCTCTTCAGGTCGAGTTCGACGTTGCGGTAGAGAAAGAACGACTCGTCCGGGGCCAGCAGGGGCGCCGCGGGCTGGTCGCTGCGCCGGACCCTGAACAACCCGGCAGCGGCGCCGCGCACCCGGGCCACGAACCGTTCCCACCCGCTGGCCGCAATCTCGTCGCCCGGCGCGCCGTCGACGGGCGGCGGCGCCAGGCTGCCCCGCAGCGGCAGGCCCTCGATACGATCGGCCAGGCTGGCAAGGCGCATGGCGATGCCGGCATGGTCGATCCCCGCGACGGCCTCGACCGCCGCGATTTCGTCGTTGACGGCCGCCCGCACCTCGGCCAGCGCCGGCTCGTCCATGCGGGCGATACGCCGGTCGGCTTCGCGCAGCGCCGCCAGCGCGATGCGCGGGTTGTCCGCCAGGTGCAGCTCCCGGTCCGCCAGCAGCAGCAGGTACTCCAGTTCCGCCAGCGAGGGGGCGCGCGCCGGGCCGGCGTCCACCTGCGCCAGTGATTCGAGGCGCTCGCGGACCGCCGCCACCTGTCGTTGCACCTGCTGTTCCAGGGTCGCGACGGCCCGGCCGCGCTCCGCCTGGGCGTCCTCCAGGGCGGCGAGCCGACGACGCAACGCATCTTCTTCGGCGCGAAGCTCCGCCAGCTCGCCGGCAGTCTCGGCTGCGCGCGTAGCAGCCGCCGCCCTTGCGGTCTGCGCCTCTTGTTGCAGCCAGTAGAGGTAACCGGCGCCGCCGGCCGCCGCCAGTGCGACCAGCAATGCCAGCAGCGCCACGCCGCCGCCGCGCCGTTCGCTGCGGCCGGTTTCGGGCCGCGGATCGCGGGGCGGGGGCGGAGGTGGGGGGGCCGTCGTGTCGCCCAGCAGGGGGGAAGATTCGGGGGCCTCGGCGGCTTCGGGGCCGGGTTCGGCCGGGGCGCTGCTCTCGGCACTCTCGGTGTCGGGCGCTTTCGAGCCGATGGCGTCGTCCCTGGGTTCGTCAGTCCGGGAATCGTTCATTCCTTCGCTCCCGTCCGGTCTGTCGCCAGGGCCGCATGCCAGCGGGCGATGGCCTCGGCGAGGCTGTGGTCGTCGGGCCCGTCCGCCAGGATCCGGTCGGCGTCGTGGCCCCACTCTGTCGCAATTTGTAACACACGCTCGCTCACGGTCACCAGCGGCGTCCGCCGGATCAATGCCTCGCCCTCGCGTCCCAGCATGCCGCACAGGTTGTGGAACACGTCGCCGCTGGTGGCGGTGAAAACGTGGATCTCGCCCCCGGCCCAGCGGTCGAGGATGATCTGGCGGCGGTCCGGGTCCAGCGTGGCCTGCGCCCGCCGGTAGACGTCGAGGAAGCGCACCCGAGCGCCGCGCTCCTTCAGCCCCGCCGCCAGGGCCTCGCGCCCCCCCTCGCCGCGGATGATGAAGACCCGGACGCCGGCGAGATTCTCCAGCTCGGGCTGCGCCAGCAGGTCTTCGGACGTGAATCCGGCCGGGCGCACGTCCGGCTGCAGCCCGAGCTCGGCCAGGGCCTTGGCGGTGGAGGGCCCGATGGCCGCGATGCGCGGGCGCGGCTGCGGCAGGTACCGGGCGCCCCAGGCGACGGCATTGCGGCTGGTGAAGACCACCAGGCCGCCGGCCGGCACGGTAGACAGCTCGGCCAGCTCGGAGGTGTCGGGCTGGACCGGCTGGATATTGATGCTGGGCATGAGGATGGCCTCGCCGCCCCGCGACTCGATCGCCTGCACGAGGTCCTCGCCCAGCCCCTGGGGCCGGGTGACCAGCACTGTCACGCCGCGGAGGCTGGTCGCCGTCATCCGCTCAGCGGTCCTGGAGCAGCGCTGCCGCTCCGCGGTCGAAGAGGTCCTGCGCCAGCGCCGCGCCGATGGCCGCGGCCTCGCTCGCCGGGCCGCGCCGCTCCCCGCGCAGGACGGAGGCGCCGTCATGCGTCGCGACCAGGCCGCGCAGCCACAGCTCATCGCCCTCGATCACGGCGAACCCGGCCACCGGCGATTCGCAGCTCGCGCCCAGCCCCCCGGCAAAGGCCCGCTCCGCGTCGACGCACCGGCGCGTGTCCGGGTGCTCGAGCGCGGCCACCAGGGTCGCCACCTCCGCGTTGCTGTCCAGCGCTTCGATGCCGACGGCGCCCTGGCCCACGGCCGGCAGCGATACCTCGCAGGGCAGGAAGCCGGCGATCCGTTCGGCCAGGCCGAGCCGCTTGAGGCCGGCCGCCGCCAGCAGGATGGCGGCGAAGTGGCCGTGATCCAGCTTGCGCAGCCGCGTCTCGACATTGCCCCGCACCGGCTCGACCGCCAAATCGGGGCGGGCGTGGCGAAGCTGGGCCTGCCGCCGCAGGCTCGAGGTGCCGACGACGCCGCCGGCGGGGATGTCGGCGATATTGAGGTAGTCGGCCGACACCAGCGCATCCCGCGGGTCCTCGCGTTCCAGCACGGCGGCGATCCCGAAGCCGGCCGGCATCTCGGCCGGGACATCCTTCATGGAGTGCACGGCGATATCGGCCCGTCCTTCCAGCATCGCGGTCTCGAGTTCCTTGATGAACAGGCCCTTGCCGCCGATCTTGGCCAGCGTGGTGTCCAGGATCTGGTCGCCCTTGGTGGTCATGGGCACGAGTTCCACGGTCAGGCCGGGATGGTGGCGGCACAGTTCGGCGGCGACGTGCTCCGCCTGCCACATGGCGAGCCGGCTCTCCCGAGTCGCGATCCTGATGGTCCTGTTCATCCCGACTGTATCCTCCTGCGCAGCTCCGGCGCGTGCCGGCGGCTGACTGCCAATGGTTCCGCGACGCCCTCGATCCGCACGACCAGCTGGCCGCCCTCGCCCCGTTCGATTGCCGCCAGGTGCCGGAGCGCCACCAGCGCGTTACGGTGGATGCGCACGAAATCGTCCGCGAACTCGCTCTCGAGGTCCTTCAGGGACTCGTCGATCAGGTCCCTGCCGGCCTCATGGTAGACCGTCACGTACTTCTGGTCGGCCTGGAAAAACCGAATTGTATCAACCGGGATCAGTTGCAGCGCGTCGCCGAGCCGGGCGGCGATGCGTTGCCGGCGCGCGCCGGCGCCGGGGCCCAGCGCATCGAGCTGCGGCCGGGTGAGCCGCGCGGCCCGGGCCAGCGCGGCTGCGAGGCGCTCGCGGCGCACGGGCTTGAGCAGGTAGCCGACGGCCTGGGCCTCGAAGGCCTCGATGGCGAAGGCGTCGTAGGCGGTGACGAAGATCACGGCCGGCGGGGCCTCGAGCGCGGCGAGGTGCCGGGCGGCTTCGAGTCCCTGCATCCCCGGCATCCGGATGTCCAGCAGCACCACGTCCGGCTGCAGCGCCACTGCTTCGCTCAGGCAGGTCTCGCCGCTGTCCGCCTCGCCGACGACCTCGTGCTCGCCCATCTTGGCCAGCAGCGCGCGCAGGCGATCACGCGCCAGGGCCTCGTCGTCGACCAGCAGGATCCTCACGGCTGCTCCTCAGCCGGGAATCGCAGCACCACGCGGTAACTCTCTCCCTGCGGGCCGGCTTCTACCGAGGCCCGCGTGCCCCAGGCCAGCTCGAAACGCTGGCGCAGGTTGTCGAGTGCGATCCGGTTGCCCTCGCGCGGCCCGCCGTTGCCGCCTGCGCCGGCGGGCAGGGGATTCTCGATCGACAGCTCGACGATGCCATCGACGCAGCGGCCGGTGATGATTACGGTGCCGCCGCCCGGCCGGGGCTCGATGCCGTGGTAGATCGCGTTCTCCAGCAGCGGCTGAACCGACAGGGCGGGAATGCGGGCGCGGGTCGGCAGGTCCTCGAGGCGCCAGCGGACCTGGAGCCGCTCGCCGAGCCGGTGCTGCTCGACGCGCTGGTAGGTGCGCGAGAGCTCCAGTTCCTCCCGCAGGGTGACGGTGCTGGCGGCGTCCGACAGCGAGGCGCGGAACAGGTCGGCAAGGTCTTCCACCGCTTCTTCGGCCCGGGCCGGGTCGCTGCGGGTCAGCGCGGCGATGGTGTTCATGCTGTTGAACAAAAAATGCGGCCGCATGCGCGCCTGCAGCGCGCGGATGCGCGAACGCGCTTCTTCGCGGACCTGGCGCCGCCACTGGGCGGTGACCCAGAAATAGCGCAGCAACAGCCCCGTGAAGATGGCCGCAATCGCCAGGTTGGCGAGCAGGAACTCGGACAGTGCCCCGGGTTCGCCGCCGAGCAGCACCGGCATGCCCTGCCAGTTGCCGGCCAGCCACCAGGCGCCGACCGATACCAGCGACACCGCCAGCAGCACGATGGCCAGGGCCGCGGTGCTGGTGGCGACGGGTCCCCGCCCGGCGAACAGCCGCCGCGTCCAGCACAGCAGCGCGGCCGACAGCAGGGTGCACCAGAGCAGGAACAGGGAAATGCGGCCGAGCGCGTCCCAGAACCGGTCGCTCGATTCGTAGCGGGCCAGCGCCAGCAGGATCGCCACCAGCTGCGCCAGCAGCACGACCGCCAGCGCTACTCGCGCGGAGCAGAAATCGGGCAGGAAGGGCCCGTCGCTGGGGCGGGCCTGGCGTGACTCGTGCGGCTCCATGGGGGTCGCGCTGGCGCGACTCAGTCGTCGCTGGCGTCGAACATATCCGATTTCAGGCGGAAAAGCGCGGAGATGTCCTCGTCGGCGCTGGGCGCGGGCAGCCGCGCGTAGTGCAGCAGCGTCATCTCCACCACGGGCAGCTTCACGCCCAGCTCGGCGGCCATGCGGCGGCAGATCTCCAGGTCCTTGGCGTGCAGCCCGACCTTGAAGCCCAGTGGATACTCGCCCCGGATCATGGTCGGTCCGCGCCGCGACAGGAACCAGTTGCCGGCCGCGCCCTGTTCGAGCGCCGTGATCAGTCGGTCCATCGGCAGGCCCTGGGCCCGGCCGAAGGCGAGGGCCTCGGTGACGGCCTGGTTGATGCCGGCGACCATGATCTGGTTGGTGGCCTTGGCGGCCTGGCCGGCGCCGACCGGGCCCAGGTGCACGATACTGCCGCCCATCGCTTCCAGCGCCGGGCGCGCCGCGGCCAGGTGGGTTTCGTCGCCGCCGACCATGATCGACAGCGTGCCGGCCGCGGCGCCCTCGGTGCCGCCGCTCACCGGGCAGTCGAGAAAGCCCGCGCCGACGGCCGCGAGTTTGGCCGCGGCGGCGCGCGCGGTGGCGGCGGCGACGGTCGAGCAGTCCACCACCACGGCGCCTGCCGGCAGGGCCGGCGCCACGGCATCGATCACCTCGAGCAGGTCGTCGTCGGCGGAGACGCAGGTCACCAGCACGTCGCAGCCCGCCGCGAGTTCGGCGGGGTTGGCCGCGGCCGTGGCGCCGGTCTCGGCCGCCAGGGCTTCCGCCCTGGCGCGGGTGCGGTTCCAGGCGCCGACCAGCAGCCCGGCGCGATGGAGGTTGAGCGCCATGGGAAGGCCCATGGCGCCGAGGCCGATGAAGCCGACGCGCAGCATGTTCAGTCCTCCAGGTAGGTGTAGCCGGAGAGGCCGTCGCTCAGCGCCCGCAGGAAGTAACTCTGGTCTTCCTCGTCGAGACCCGCCGCGGCGATCTTGCGGGCGTAGGCCGCGCGCAGCTCGTCGGCGGCGAAATGCACATAGGCCAGGAGCTGTTCCGCCGTGTCGCCGCTGCGCGGCATGCCCAGCACCGGGTCGCCGGCCGGCGAGAGATAGACGTCGACACTGTCGGTGTCGCCGAAGAGGTTGTGCAGGTCGCCGAGGATTTCCTGGTAGGCCCCCACCATGAGGATGGCCAGGAGGTACTCCTCGTCGGCGCTGATGGCATGCACCGGCAGGCTGTGCTCGATGCCCTCGCCGTCGACGTACAGGTCGACCCGGCCGTCGGAGTCGCAGGTCAGGTCGCGCAGCACGCCGCGGCGCGTCGGCGCCTCGTCCAGGCGCTGTGCCGGAATGATCGGGAACACCTGGTCGATGGCCCAGATGTCGGGCAGCGACTGGAACACCGACATGTTGATGAACAGCTTGTCGGCAGTAATCTGCTTGAGTTCGTCGACGATGGCCCGCGGCGGGTTGCCCTGCGCCAGCAGGCGGTCGCGCACCGCGTGCATCAGGGCGCGGGCCAGTGCCTCGCCATGGGCTCGTTCGCGCAGGTCGAGCTCGCCGCCGATATAGCGCTGGTGGAGTTCCGCCATCAGGTGCTGGGTCTCGCGGTAGACCTCTTCCGGCGAGCCGTCCTCGAGCCGCTCGAACTGCCGCCACAGGCCCTGCACCTCGGCGCCGGCCCCGTCGGGCGGCTCGGTCGGCCGTGCCTGCGACGGCACGTCCGTGTCGATGACGTTGGTTACCAGCACGGCGTGCTGCGCCGCCATGGCGCGGCCGGACTCGGACACGATTTCGGGCCGCTCGATCCCGGCGGCGTCACAGACGTCGGCAATGGTGTCGACGACGGTGCGGGCGTAGTCCTCGATGCTGTAGTTGACCGAGTTGGCGCTGCGCGAGCGCGTGCCCTCGTAGTCGACGCCGAGTCCGCCGCCGACGTCCATCAGCCCGAGGCCCAGCCCGGCCCGCTGCAGGTCGGCGTAGACGCGCGCAGCCTCGGTCATGCCGCGGCGGATGTCACGCAAATTCGGCACCTGGGAGCCGACGTGGACGTGCAGCATCCGCACGCAATGGCCCATGCCGGCCTGGGTGGCCCGTTCCGCGGCCGCCAGCAGCTGTCCGGCGGTCAGGCCGAACTTGGATTTCTCGCCGCCGGTGTCCTGCCAGTTGCCGGCGCCCACGCTGGACAGCCGCAGCCGCACGCCGAGCCGCGGCTCGAGCTCGAACTCCCGCGCGATCTGGATGATGCGGTCCATTTCCGACAGCTTCTCGACCACGATGTAGACCTCGTGGCCGAGGCGCTGGGCGATCAACGCCAACTCCAGGTACTCGTGGTCCTTGTAGCCGTTGCAGACGATCAGGCCGCCCGGGGGGGAAACGCCCAGCACGGCCATCAACTCCGGCTTGCTGCCGGTCTCGAGGCCAACGCGGGCGCCGCCGTGACCGACGAGCGTGTCGACCACGCTGCGCTGCTGGTTGACCTTGATCGGGTAGACGACACGGTAGCGGGCCTCGTAATCGCGCTCGGTCATCGCGTTGCGGAAGGCGTTGTGCAGCCGGTCGAGGCGATCGCGCAGGATGTCGGTGAAGCGGAACAGGATCGGCGGCGCCAGTCCGGCGAGGCGGGCGCGGCGAACCAGTTCGACGAGATCGATCGCTGCCCCGTTGCGGAACGGGCGCACCACCAGGCGGCCCTTCGGCCCGATGTCGAAGTAGCCGTCGCTCCAGCGGGAAATCCCGTACAGGCGCCGGTTTGATTCGATCTGGTCCTGGCTCATGCGGGCATGCCTCCGGCGGTCGGGTGGGAGGGCGGGGGAAAAGGCCGCGCAGTATAGCGCATCGAGGTGCGGTTGCAGGTACGGGAGGAGGGCGCGGCACGGGTACCGCGCCGGCGCTCAGGCGGGCAACAGGAGGGCCGGGTCGGCGGCTAGTTGCTAGACTCGGGCTCGCAGAAGTTCGCCACTGCCTGGCGCGCCTTCTGCCGGGCCTCGATCACTTCTTCGTCGCTGAGATAGCGACGGCCCCCGTCCGGCAGCTGCTCATACAGCCGCGGGGAGTTCTCGTAGGTTTCCAGGGCCTTGCGCGCTTCGGCGCAGGCCTCGGCCTTGAGCCGTGACTGCTCGGCGCGCGCCGCCGCCATATCGGCGCCGTTGCCGGCCCCGCGGCTGCCGGCTGCCGGCGGGGAGCCGGACTGGCCGGACGTTGCCGGCGCCTGGCCCTGCTGTCCCGGCTGGGACCGCATCTGGACCCGCACTGAGCCGGCCGAGATCGGGCGGTCGCTGTAGACCACCGTGCCGTCGGGCTGCACGGTGCGATAGACCTCTTCGGCCTGGACGCCGAAGGCCGCGAGCGCCAGCAGCAGGGTGATCAGCAGCGTTCTCATGTCGTGGCCTCCTCAGAGCGCCTTGTCGTCGGTTTCCCCGGTGCGGATGCGGATCGCCTGTTGCAGGTCGTAGACGAAGATCTTGCCGTCACCGATCTTGCCGGTGCGCGCCGTGTTGACGATCGCCTCGAGCACGCGCTCCAGGGCGTCGTCGGTCACGGCCAGCTCCAGCTTTACCTTGGGCAGGAAATCCACCACGTATTCCGCCCCACGGTAGAGTTCAGTGTGGCCCTTCTGGCGCCCGAAACCCTTGACCTCGGTCACAGTTATGCCCTGCACGCCGAGGTCGGCGAGTGCCTCGCGGACGTCGTCCAGCTTGAAGGGCTTGATGATGGCGCAGACCATTTTCATCTTCGTTCTCCGTGTCATTCCGGCCGGGGGAAGTCTAGCACCGGCCCGTGCGGGTGTAGAGCGGGCAAAAAAAAGGCCGGGGGCAGTCTGCCCCCGGCCGGAGAAGGCGCTTCCTGCGCCTGCCATGCGAACGAAAGTCAGTCGCCCGACTTGGTGAACTCCGGATAGGCCTCCAGGCCGCATTCGTGCAGGTCGACGCCTTCGTACTCTTCCTGCTCCGAGACGCGGATGCCCACCGTCGACTTGAGGATGAACCACACTGCCAGGCTGACGAAGAAGACCCAGCTGAAAATCACGGCCAAGCCGATGAGCTGGCCGGAGATCGTGGCGTCGCTGTTGGACAGCAGCACGGCGAGCACGCCCCAGATGCCGGCGGTGCCGTGCACCGAGATGGCGCCGACCGGGTCGTCGATGCGCAGCTTGCGATCCAGGAGCACGATCGACACCACCACCAGCAGGCCGCCGATGGCGCCAATCACCATCGCCAGCAACGGCGACGGTGACAGCGGGTCGGCGGTGATGGACACCAGGCCCGCCAGCGCGCCGTTCAGCGCCATGGTGAGGTCGGCCTTGCCGAACCAGGCCTTGGCCAGCAGCAGCGCCGCCACCAGGCCGGCCGCGGCCGCCAGGTTGGTGTTGGTGAACACCATGGCCACGTTGTTGGCCGACTCGACGTTGGAGACCCTCAGCTCCGAGCCGCCGTTGAAGCCGAACCAGCCCAGCCACAGGATGAACATGCCGAGCGTGGCCAGCGGCAGGTTGGAGCCCGGAATGGCGTTGACCTGCCCTTTCGGCCCGTACTTGCCCTTGCGGGCCCCCAGCACGATCACCCCGGCCAGTGCCGCCGCTGCGCCGGCCAGGTGCACGATGCCCGAGCCGGCGTAGTCGGTGTAGCCGAAGTTTTCGCCGAGGAAGCCGCCGCCCCAGGTCCAGTAGCCCTGCACCGGGTAGATGACTGCCGTCATCACGACCGCGAAGGCAAAGAAGGACCAGAGCTTCATGCGCTCGGCCACGGCGCCCGACACGATCGACATGGCGGTGGCGACGAACACCACCTGGAAGAAGAAGTCCGCCAGGTTGGAGTAGTAGGGCGCATCGTCCCCGCCGGCTACCACTTCCGCCACCGTGTTATCGGCCGTGCCCAGCATGCTGATGCCCGGGATGATGCCGTTGCCGTCGCCGTACATGATCCCGTAGCCGACCAGCATGTACATGATGCAGGCGATGGAATACAGGCCGACGTTCTTGGTCAGGATCTCGGCGGTGTTCTTCGCCCGCACCAGTCCCGCTTCCAGCATGGTGAAACCCGCGGCCATCCACATGACCAGGGCGCCGGACATCAGGAAGTAGAAGGTGTCGAGCGCATAGCTCAGTTCGAGTATCTGTTCCACTTGCTTCCTCCCCTCAGACCGCTTCCGGACCGGTTTCGCCGGTCCGGATGCGGATGACCTGTTCCAGCGGCGTGACGAAGATCTTCCCGTCGCCGATCTTGCCGGTCCGCGCCGTGTTGCAGATGACCTCGATGACCTGCTCCAGCAGCTCGTCGTCGATGGCGACCTCCACCTTCATCTTGGGCAGGAAATCGACCACGTACTCGGCGCCGCGGTAGAGCTCGGTATGGCCGCGCTGGCGGCCGAAGCCCTTCACCTCGGTCACCGTGACGCCTTTCACGCCGACGTCCGCCAGCGCCTGGCGCACGTCGTCGAGCTTGAATGGCTTGATGATTGCCGTGACCAGTTTCATGCCGCTCACCTCAGGTCGAAGGTCTTGCCGATGGAGAACACCAGCGAGGTCTCGCTCGAGCCGGTCGCCGACAGGTCGCTGTCACTCATGATGGCGGCCACGCCGATGTCGAAGCCCGACACCTCGGTGCCGTAGCCGACTTCGCCGTAACTGCCGTCGAAGTCTTGCGAAAAGGTGCCGTAGGTGGCGTAGAAACCCTCGTACTCGACCGTGCCCGCGAGGAAGGTGTAGTCGAGCTCGGGCCCGTCGAAGTTGTCGTAGGTGCCGAAGGAATACTCGACGCTGAACAGGCTGTAGCCGGCCGTCAGGTTGATTTCCTGGTAGGTGTCGTCGAAGTCGTCGGTGTAGAAGTAACCTGTATAGCCGATGCCGTAGCTGAAATCGCCGATCGAGCCGGCGAACCCGGTGTAGAGGTCGATTTCCATGCCCTGGCCGACGTCGGCGCCCCAGGTGCCGGCGTAGAAGCCGCTCTGGTGCTCGTAGTCGAGCCCGGCAAAGGCGGAGGCATCGCTCTGCTTGATGCCGCGGAAGATGTAGTCGGACATCATGCCGACGTTCGCGCTAAAATCGCCGGCGAGTGCCGCCGGGCTGGCCGCCAGCCCCAGGGCCGCGAGCAGGTACTTGGATCGGGTCATGTTGGTTCCTCCCAGTGCAAAGCGTGGTCCGGGTCGACATGGCCCGGTTGCATGCTGCATAGCACGATGCGTGCCAGCTTCGAGGAATCAACGGCTTGGCCCCGGCAAGAGGCCGCCGGCGGGCACTGGCGCACCGTCATGGTGCAGGGCAGCATCCCCCTATGCCCCATCACGGGGCGCGAGGAGCGAGCATGGAACCCAGGAAGCCGAACATTGATGAACTCGCCCGGCGGCTGGCCGACAGCCTGCCCGGCGGGCTGAAGGCGCTGCGCGAGGACGCGGAGCAGAACTTCCGCGCCGTGCTCCAGGCCGGGCTGGCCCGGCTCGACCTGGTGACCCGGGAGGAGTTCGACGTGCAGGCCGCCGTCCTGCGGCGAACCCGCGAGAAGCTCGAGGCCCTCGAAGAGCGCCTGGCGCAGCTGGAGCAGTCGCCCGACTGAGTCCGGCGCCGCCGCTTCCCCGCAGGATTCCCTGCCGATGGCCGCGCACAGTGGCGGGACCGTGAATTTGCGTCCATAGTTAGCCGACGGCCGCACCGGATGCACGGCCGGTCAGGAGGACAGCACTTCGATGGATCGGTCTGAAATCCCCGACCGGGGTGGCAGGAGCCCGCGGCATCCCGCCGGCATCGCGGCGCCGCGCACGGGTCGGGCAGCGGCGCCGCCGGTGGTGCGCACCTGGATTCTGCCGATGGTGATCGTGATCGCGATCGCCGTGTTTTTCTGCACCGCCTTCTACGTCATCGACGCGATTTATTTCGGGGCCGGCCTGCATGGCCCGCTCGGCCTCTTCGAGCACTACCTGTCCTTCGACGCCGAGCTCATCACCGACGCCCTGCCCGCGCTCGGCATGACCATCGTGGCGGTGCTCGGCATCGTGCTGACGGTCGTCGCGATCATCGTCCAGCTGTCGTCCGAGCGGTACACCAGCGTCGCGATCATGTTCCTGCGCGAGCCGGTCCACATCGCCGTCATCAGCTTCTACATCGTCGCCAGCCTCTGCGCAGTCTGGCTCAGCGTCACATTGCGCCCCGACTTCGTACCGCGCAGCCTGCTGCTGCTGGTGATGATCCTCACCAGCCTCGGCCTGGCCGTGATGCTGCCGTACTTCGCCTACACCTTCTGGTTCCTGGAGCCCGGCAACATCATCGACCGCTTGCGCCGCCACACCACGCAGCTCACCGGGCGCGGCCTCGCCGCCGCGTCCACGGAGGAAGCTCACAAGCTGCAGGGCCGGGTCCTGGAACAGATGGAAGAGATCACGGATATCGCCAACAACTCCATCGAGGGTCGGGACAAGATCATCGCGGGCCGCGCCATCGATGCCCTGTGCGACTTCACCGTCCACTACATCGCGACCAAGCCGCGCGAGGACCTGGCCTGGTACCACCTCAGTCCGGAATTGCGCGCGAATCCGGATTTCGTCGCCATGGACCGCGAGCTGCTGGCCGAACTCGAGGCGCGCCGGCTGTGGGTGGAGTGGAAGACGCTGCACGAGTTCC
The DNA here is from genome assembly GCF_011058255.1 of Thioalkalivibrio sp. XN8. Lineage (GTDB taxonomy): Bacteria > Pseudomonadota > Gammaproteobacteria > Steroidobacterales > XN24 > XN24. The sequence goes on from NZ_JAALFH010000048.1 coordinate 46,561, forward strand.
TGCGCGTCTACCACGAAGCGCTCGAGTCGATGGGGGACATCGATTCCCAGGTGGCCATCGATACCCGCTACCTCGCCGAGGCCGGGGCCGTCCACCGCGAGACCGACCTGATCCGGATGGTGTTCCGCTTCCTCAACTCCTACCTGCGGGCCGCCATCGACCGCCGCATCGAGCAGACGGCGGACGCCGTGCTGCTGCAGTACCGGATGCTGATCGAGGAACTCCTGCGGCGCGACTTGTGCGACGAAGCCTGCGAAGGCGTACGGTTCCTGAAGTTCTACGGGTACCTGGCGTTCGAGGACGAGCTGAGCGCCATCACCGAGACGGTCGCCTACGATATTGCCAGCCTGTGCCGCTATGCCCACAGCGAGCGCCTCGGCTGCGACCTGGCGATGCTGCGCGAGCTGCTGGCGCTGGACGCCGAGGAAGCCAGCCACTCCCATCGCCACTATCGCGGGCTGCGCGGCGTCCGCAAGGCGCAGATCCGGCTCGGGGTCTACTACCTTTCCGAAGGCGAGGAGCAGCGGGCGCAGCTGATCGCCGACGACATGGCCGACATGTCCGAGGATTCCAGGGCCACGCTCCGCGAAGAGCTGATGACGCAGGCGCCGCCCCACTTCTGGGAGATCGTGGACCGCGGGCGCAACCTGCACTACCTCACCGACAGTGAGCGCGCTCACCTCGACCGGTTCTTCCAGCGGGTCGGCGCGCCCGGTCCCTAGCCGCCGCATTTCCCGCCGCCGTCCCCCGATTACCGGCCTGCCGGCGGCGGTGATGCCCGGGGCATCATGAGCGCTGGTTCCCGCGGAGCCCGTCATGGCCCTCGCCAAAGTGCTCAGCCGCGCGCAGTGCGGCTTGGACGCCCTGCCGGTCACCGTCGAGGTCCACGCCGGCGGCGGATTGCCGGGCTTCAGCATCGTCGGCCTGCCCGCCACCGCCGTGCGCGAGAGCCGCGACCGGGTCCGCGCCGCGCTGGCCAATTGCGGCTTCGACTTCCCGACCGGCAAGGTGATCGTGAACCTGGCGCCGGCCGACCTGCCCAAGGAGGGCGGCCGCTTCGACCTGCCGATCGCCATCGGCGTGCTCGCCGCGTCCGGCCAGTTGCCGGGCCGCGGCTGCAGGGAGACCGAGTTCCTGGGCGAGCTGTCGCTCAACGGCGACCTCCGCCCGATCCACGCCGCGCTCTGTGCCGCAATCGCGGCGGCGCAGGACGGCCGCGTCCTGGTCCTGCCGGCGGTCTCGGCCGCCGAGGCGGCGGTGGCCGGGGTCAGCGGCGTGCGCGCAGCGGAGCACCTGCTGGCCGTGGCGGCGCATCTCCGCGGGCGCCAGCCGCTGCCTGCACCCGCCGCCCCGGAGCCCGAGCGCGGGCCCGGCGCTGCTGCCGACCTCGCCGACGTCCGCGGCCAGCAGCGCGGTCGCCGGCTGCTGGAGATTGCGGCGGCCGGCGGGCACAACCTGTTGTTCATCGGCCCGCCCGGCACCGGCAAGACCATGCTGGCGCGCCGCCTGCCGGGCCTGCTGCCGCCGCTCGAGCCCGCGGCGGCGCTCGAGGTAGCCGCCATCGCCTCGGCGGCCGGGCGCCCGTTCCGGGTCGCCGACTGGGGCCGCCGGCCGTTCCGGGCGCCGCACCATTCGGCCTCGGCAGCGGCGCTCACCGGCGGCGGCAATCACCCGCGCCCGGGCGAGGTCACGCTGGCGCACCGCGGCGTGCTGTTCCTCGATGAGTTGCCCGAGTTCAACCGGAGCGCGCTGGAGGCGCTGCGCCAGCCGCTGGAGGCAGGCGAGCTCACGCTCAGCCGCGCCGGCCTGCAGCGGACCTTCCCGGCCGGCTTCATGCTGGTGGCGGCGATGAATCCCTGCCCCTGCGGTTACCTGGGCGACCCGCGCGGCAATTGCCGCTGCAGCGCCGACGTGGTGCAACGCTACCGGGCGCGGATTTCCGGACCGCTGCTGGACCGGATCGACCTGATGGCCGAGATGCCGCGACCCGGGCCGGTCGAGCTGCTCGGGCCGCCGGCCGAGGGCTCGCGTCTCGTCGCCGCCCGCGTGGCGCAGGTGCGGGCACTCGGCCGGACCCGCCAGGGTGGCCTGAACGCAGGGCTGGAAGGCGCCGCGCTCGACCGGCACGCGAAGCTGGGCGCCGCGGAACAGGCGCTGCTGGCGCGCGCGGCCCTGCAGTTGGGCCTGTCCGCGCGCGCCCAGGCGCGGGTACGGCGGGTGGCGCGGACGATCGCCGATGCGGCGGGGGCCGACCGCATCGAGACCGCGCACCTGGCCGAGGCGATCGCCGCCCGGCCGGTGGCGGCATAAGACAAGCCCGGGGCCGCCGGCCCCGGGCTTGCCTGCCGCGTGGCGCGGCGGCTTACTGGCTGTGGCTCAGGTCCGGCACGCGCCGGTAAATGTAGCTCCAGCCCGCGTCCATCGACTTCATGAAATCGGCGCGCAGGCGCTCCGATTCTTCTGCGCCATGGACCTTGGTCACGATGTCCCAGACGCCGTCCCGCTCCTGGTCGAGGGCGGCGAAATTCTCGAACGGCGTGGAGACGAAGAAATCGGGGGCCTTCTCGTGCCCGCCCGCCACGTCGTACCAGTAGCCGCGGGAATCGCCTTCCACCTGCTTCATCGCGGCGCTGACCTTACGGACCACGTCCATCATCAGCCGGCCGTCCTTCGCCCTGAAGCTGGAAACCCAGAGCACGTCGCCGCTGGGCCCGGCGCGACTGATGTCCGGCATGCTGGAGGCATAGGAGTTGACCGTCTTCTCCCCGTGGGTGAAGGGGATGATCTGGTCGCGGGCCACTTCCTGGCAGGCCTGGGACGCCGCGTCCGGCGTGTCCACGTCGGCCCAGCTCTTCATCTGGAAGACGGCCGCGTACACGTTGCCCATGCCCTGTTGCCGGCGCCACAGGTTCCAGCTGCCCTCGCCGTCGTTCGCCAGGTAGCATTCCTTCCAGGCCGCGAGGCCGGCCCGGAAGTCGCTGTCGTGCCCGGCCTTGACCTGGATCTCGAGAATCGAAAGCATGTGGCTTTCCGCTTCTTCCTGGGCCGTCGCGATCGATGCGGCGCACAACGCCATGGCGCTGACGAACGTCAGCGCAATCCTCTTGCGGTCGTTCATTGACTCTCTCCCTTTGATATTAACTTTTTGTTTTGTCGGGCATTGTGCCGCTTTTGGGCGGGCGCAGTGCCGGCCGACGGTAGTCCCTCTCGCGAGGCCCTGTCAAATGAGCCGGTCGAATCCCGCCGGCCTGCGGCGCGCCGGCTTCGGGTATAGTCGCGCCGTCCCAGACGCCGACGCCCCTGCCCGATGTCCCTGAATTCCGTCCAGCTAGAGGCCGTGAACTACACGGCCGGCCCCCTGCTCGTGCTCGCCGGCGCGGGCAGCGGCAAGACGCGCGTCATCACCCACAAGATCGGCGCGCTGGTGGCGGGCGGCGTGCCCGCCTACGCCATCGCGGCGGTCACTTTCACCAACAAGGCGGCGCGCGAGATGCGCCAGCGCGCGGCGGCCCTGCTGGACAAGGACACGGCGAAGGCGCTGAAGATCTCGACCTTCCACACCCTCGGCCTGAACATCCTGCGCCGCGAGTACGGCAACCTCGGCTACAAGCGCGGCTTCACCATTTTCGACGCGCATGACAGCCGCGCGCTGGTGAAGGAGCTGCTGCGCAGCGACAACGCCGACACCGAGGCCGCCGTGGACATGGCCGGCGCGGCGATCTCGAACTGGAAGAGCGAGCTGGTGGATCCGCCCACCGCGCTGGCGACGGCGAGCGACGAGCTCGAGGCCGCGCGCGCGCGCCAGTACGCTGCCTACCAGCGCGCGCTGCAGGCCTACAACGCGCTGGACTTCGACGACCTGATTGCGCGCCCCGTGTTCCTGTTCCGCGAGCTGCCGCAGGTGCTGGCGGCGTGGCAGGACCGCATCCGCTACGTGCTCGGCGACGAGTACCAGGACACCAACCAGGCCCAGTACCAGCTCATGAGCCAGCTGGTGGGCACGCGCGGCGCTTTCACCGTGGTCGGCGACGACGACCAGTCGATCTACGCCTGGCGCGGGGCCCGCCCCGATAATCTCAAGCGGCTCGCCGAGGACTTTCCGGCGCTGCGGGTCATCAAGCTGGAGCAGAACTACCGCTCCTCCGGCCGCATCCTCGAGGCCGCCAACGGCCTTATCGCCAACAACCCGCACCTGTTCGAGAAGCGGCTGTGGAGCGGGCACGGGCCGGGCGACCGAATCCGCGTCATGGCGGCGCGCGACGGCGCCGACGAGGCCGACCGCGTGGCGATGGAGATCATGCGCCAGCGCATGGAGCGCGGCGGCAGCTGGGGGGATTTCGCGGTGCTCTATCGCGGCAACCACCAGGCGCGGCCCTTCGAGCAGTCGCTGCGCACCCTGCAGATCCCGTACTCCGTCACCGGCGGCACGTCGTTTTTCGACCGCAGCGAGGTCAAGGACGTGCTGGCGTATCTCCGGCTGATCGCCAACCCGGACGACGATGCGGCCTTCCTGCGCATCGTCAACGTGCCGCGCCGCGAGATCGGCACGGCGACGCTGGAGAAACTCGGCGGCTGGGCTTCCGAGCGCGGCCTGGGCCTGCTGGCAGCGTGCATGGAGACGGGTTTGCACGGCGTGCTGCCGGCGCGCGCCGTCGAGCGCCTGTACGGCTTCGGCCGGCGCATCATCGAGCTCGGCGACGCGGCCGAGGGCGGCGCGCCGGTGGACGAGCTGGCGCGCGAGCTGATCGAGGACATCGGCTACCGCGACTGGCTGTTCGAGAACGCGCGCGACCCGCGCCAGGCGGAGACGGCGAACGAGAACCTCGGCGAGCTGCTCGACTGGCTGGCGAAAGCGGCGCGCAACGACGAGGCGCCGACGCTGGCGGACGCGCTGCGCCGGCTGTCGCTGATGGACATGCTGGACCGCGAGGCCGGCGAGGGGCAGGACGACCGCGTGCGCCTCATGACCCTGCATGCGGCCAAGGGGCTGGAGTTCCCGGTGGTGTTCCTCGCCGGCTGCGAGGAAGAGCTGCTGCCGCACCGCGCCAACCTGGCAGGGCCCGGGCTGGAGGAGGAGCGGCGCCTCGCCTATGTCGGCATCACGCGCGCCCAGCGGCGCCTGTTCCTCAGCTATGCGCGGCGGCGCAAGCGCTTCGGCGAGACGCTGGAGTGCACGCCCAGCCGCTTCCTCGAGGAGCTGCCGGCCGAGGTGCTGGAGTGGGAGGGCCGCACGGAGCTGAGCGCAGACGAGAAAAAGGCCCGCGGGCAGAATGCCATCGCGGGCCTGCGGTCGATGCTGGGCGAGGACTAGCTCAGTTCGGTAGCTGGTCCACCATGTACTGCACGGCGTCGCGGACCTGCTCGTCGGTCAGGCTCGAGAGGCCGCCGCGGGGCGGCATGTAGCCGGCCTCGCCCTGGAAGCCCTCGATGGCGTGCGTCACCAGCGTGTCCATGCCCTGCGCGAGCCGGGGTTCCCAGGCCGCGACAGCGCCGGTCTTGGGCGCGCCCGCGATACCGGCGCCATGGCAGGCCGTGCAGGCCACCTTGTAGACGTCTTCTCCCGTGAGGTCGGCGGCGGGCTGGGCCGCGGCAGCCGGGGCGGCGGCCAGGGCTGGACGGGGACCGCCCGGATCACGGATCTCCGAGTTGTCGGCGCCGGCCACGGCGACCTGGCCGACGGGCCGGATCCGTCCGACGTTGCGTTGCTGGAAGGCCGGGTCTTCCTTGATGTGGACTTCCTGGGTCCTGGCGGCCATGGAGTTCGCCAGGATGAAGATCCCGATGGAAATCACCACCAGGGCGCCGAGCACCAGCATGAAGGTGTCGAAAAACTTGCGATCCTCTTCTGCGGTCAACGCTGTTTCCTCTTCGCATGCGGGCGGGCCGCCGGCAGGTGCCGGTTCCCGGGGAAGCGCGGATTATATGGGTTTGCCGCAGTGCCGCCAAACGCCCGCGGGGGCGGGCCCGAAGGGCCCGCGCCGGGCCCCGGGGCGCATGGACGATTCAGGCGCATGCCGGTATGATTGCGCCCCCTCGTCGCGTGCGCCCGTAGCTCAGCTGGATAGAGCGTTGGCCTCCGGAGCCAAAGGTCAGAGGTTCGAATCCTCTCGGGCGCGCCAATAAAAAAGACCCCCAACGCGGGGTCTTTTTTGTTGGCTCTTCTGCGAGATTCGAACCTCTGACGAGCAAGGGTGGTTCGATGCCCGGCCGCCAGGCCGGGCGGGCGTCCCCGCAGGGGCGCCCCCATCCTCTCGGGCGCGCCAATAAAAAAGACCCCCAACGCGGGGTTTTTTTTGTTGGCTCTTCTGCGAGATTCGAACCTCAGACGAGCGAGGGTGGTTCGATGGCCGGCCGTGAGGCCGGGCGGGCGTCCCTGCAGGGGTGCCCCCATCCTCTCGGGTAACATTGGCGCCCATGCCGACCCGCACCGCCAACCTCGTCCTCGCCGGCCTGCTCCTGATCGGGGTAACCGTAGCCGCTCGTCAAATGCTGCGGACCGTCTATCCGCCCGACCCCCACGCCCACGCGCCCTGTGCCATCCCGGTGCACTACGCCCTGGGCAAGGTCGATCCGGGCTTCGGCCTGGACCGTATCACGGCTGTCACCGCCCTGGCCGAGGCGGTCAACCTATGGCAGGCGGAAGCCGGCCGGACGCTGTTCATCGAGTCCACCGATCCCCGCGCCATGCAGGTCGAGCTCAGCTTCGACGAGCGCCAGCAGGGCGCCGTCGAGCGCCGCTCGCTCCGCAGCCGGCTGGAGCTCGACCAGGGCGACCTGGAGCGGGAGCAGGCCACGCTGCAGTCCTGGAGCGAGCGGATCGAGCGCAACCAGGCGGCGCGGGAGCGGCGCGCCGCAGAGCTGCAGCCGCGACTTGAACGGCACGAGGCGGCCGTCGCCGGCTGGAACGCCGATCCCGTCAGTCGCTCGGAGTCGCAGCGCCGGGCGCTGGAGGCCGAAGGCGCCGCGCTGCGGGCCGAGCTCGCTGCACTGGAGCGCCGGACGAACGAACTCAAGGCCGACATCGATGCCTACAACCGGCGCGCCGAGGACGCGCGACGGCGGGCCGGGGAGATGCGCTCACGGGTCGAGCGGTACAACGCCACCGCCGCCGACGACCCGGTGGAGTCCGGCCGCTACAGCTACGACTACGAGCAGGGGCGCCGGATCGAGGTGTTCCGGGCCGCGAGTTTCGACGAGCTGGTCTGGGTGCTGGCGCACGAGTTCGGCCATGCGCTGGGCATCGGCCATGTCGACGAACCGGGGGCGATCATGCACGGCATGGTGCACGAGGGCGGGGCGCTGGAGCCCGGTCGCGGCCGGCCGGTGGCCCTGTCGGCGGCGGACCGGGAGGCATTGGGCGCAGTGTGCGGCAACGAGCGCCTAGGGGCCGCCGCGGGTTCCGAGTAGCGCCCGCAGTTCGGCGATCTCCGCCCGCAGCGAGCGCATCTCCGCGTGCAGCTCGCCCTCGATGTGGTCCTGGGCCTCGTGCACGACCTGCATCGTCTCCTCGTGTTCCGCTTCCTGGAAGGTCTGCATGGCGTTGACGATGATGGCGATGAACAGGTTCAGCATGGTGAAGGTCGCCACCAGGATGAAGGTGACGAAGAACAGCCAGGCATAGGGATGCGTCTCCATCACCGGCCGCGAGATGCCCATGGACCAGCTCTCCAGGGTCATCACCTGGAACAGGGTGTAGAGCGAACGGCCGAGGGTGCCGAACCATTGGGGGTGGGTTGCGGCGAACAGGTTGGTGCCGATGACGCCGAAGACGTAGAAGATGATTGCCAGCACCAGCGCGATGGACCCGAGCCCGGGAATCGCGGCCAGCAATGCGCCCACCACGCGGCGCATCGACGGCACCATGGTGAGCAGGCGCAGGACGCGCAATACGCGCAGGGCGCGCAGCACCGAGAACGGACCGGCCGCCGGCACCAGCGCGATCGCCACCACCGCGAAATCGAACAGGCTCCAGGGGTCGCGCCAGAAGGCGGCCCGGTGGGCGTAGATGCGCAGCGCGATCTCGACCACGAACACTGCGAGGATCGCCCGGTCCAGCGCCTTCAGCAGCCCGCCGGCGGTCGCCATCGCCGCGGGCCAGGTCTCCAGTCCCAGGATCGCGGCGTTGAGCAGGATCAGGCCGATGATGGTCGTCTGGAAACGCGGGTGCTGGATCCAGTGCGTGGCGCGCTCGCGCATGGGGTGGGCTCAGGTGGTGGTGCTGGACTCTACAGCGGAGTGCAGTTCATGCACCAGCCCCGGCTCGAGCTGCAGCGCGCGGGCCAGCGTGTCGAGGTAGATCTTCTCCGCGGGGGAGGCGGGATGCGCCACCAGCACCGAGGCGGCATAGACCTCGGCGGCATGCTCCGGCGAGTCCACGGCGGCCACCAGGCCCTGGATATCCAGCGGGCGCGAGTACTCGGCAAACAGGAAGGCCTTGTCGTCCTCGTCCAGCTGCGAGTCGTTGACCTGCTGCAGGATCATCTGGCTCTCGCGGGTGTCGATCTGGCCGTCGGCCTTGGCCGCGGAAATCATCGCGCGGACGATCAGCTGGCTGAGCTGCTCCGCGCCGCGGGTGTCGCCGGCCGCGGGCAGGAAACCCGTGCCCTGGGGCACGGCCGGCAGCGGCTCGGCGCCGCCCGGCGAAGCCGGCACGGCGACGGCGCCCGGTTTGCCGGCAGACTGCTGGTGGTTCTGCCAGGCCTTGTAGGCCAGCCCGCCCACCAGCGCCAGGCCCCCGATCTTCGCCGCCGACCTGGTCAGCTTGCGGCCTTTCTTGCCCATGAAAGCGCTGGCCAGCGCGCCGCCGGCAAGCCCGCCGGCGAAGCCGCCCGCGGCCCCGCTGCCGAGGAACTGGTCGAGCAGTTTCTTCGCATCCATCTCTGGTCTCTCCCTGGTGACGATCCCGATTTGACCGCGCCCGCGCGGCGCGGTTCCCGGTTCCGCCGGGTCAGGCGCCGGGACCCGGCAGGCAGACGTGCCGGCCGCTCGGCGTGCGCTCGACCATCACGGGCACGCCGTAGACTTCGCTCAGCGAAGCGGCCGTGAGCGCCGCCTCGGGCCGGCCGCGCCGATGGATGGCGCCGTCGTGCATCAGCACCACCTCGGCGCCGAGCGCGAAGGCATGGTCCGGGTTGTGGGTGGAGAGGATGACGCCCTGGCCGTCGCGGCTGGCGGCATGCGCCAGCTTGCCGATCTCGCCCAGCACCAGCGACTGGTTGCCGAAGTCGAGGCTGGCGGTCGGCTCGTCCATGACGATCAGGGGCGCCTGCTGCGCCAGCGCGCGGGCGATGAGCACGAGTTGCCGCTGCCCGCCGGACAGGCGGCTGTAGTCGCGGTGCGCCAGGTCGGCGATGCCCAGCCGCTCCATTTCCGCGCAGGCCGCGGTGCGGTCGCCCGGACCGGGCTGCGCGAAGCGCCCGAGCCGCGCGGTGCGGCCCATCATCACGATCTCCAGCGCCTCATAGGGGAAGGGCGGCGCGTGGGCCTGGGGCACGTAGCTGATGCGCCGCGCGATCTCGGCGCGGGCCAGCCGCCGGAGCGGCGCGCCGCCCAGCAGCGCTTCGCCGCCCAGCGCCGGGATCAGCCCCAGCAGGGTCCGGAACAGCGTGGTCTTGCCGCAGCCGTTCGGGCCGAGCAGGCAGACGATCTGCCCGGGCGCGACTTCGAGGTCGAGGTCCCGCCCGACCAGCCGGCGGCCATAGCCGATCGACAGTCCGCGCGCCTCGAGCTTCACGACCAGCCCCGGCGGCCCCGGGCGAGGAGCCAGACGAAGAACGGCGCCCCGATCACGGCGGTGAGGATCCCGAGCGGCACCTCGACTTCACCGATGGTCCGCGCCAGCGTGTCCACCACCAGCAGGTAGCCGGCGCCGAGCGCGGCGGAAACCGGCAGCAGGCGCGCGAAGCTGGGCCCCACCAGCATGCGGCCGATGTGCGGTATGACCAGGCCGACCCAGCCGACCACGCCCGCGACCGCCGTCACGCTGGCCGTGACCAGGGTCGCGGCGGCGATGACGGTGAAGCGGATGCGGCCCGCTTCCACGCCCAGCGCCCTGGCCTCGTCGTCGCCCAGCGCCAGGACGTTGATGCGCCAGCGCAGCAGGAACAGCGGCACCAGGCCGAGGGCCACGGCGGGCAGCGCCGGCAGGATGTCGGTGGTGGTGGTGGAGGCGAGTGAGCCCAGCAGCCAGAAGGTAATGGCCGGCAGCTGGTCGTAGGGGTCCGCCAGCACCTTCAGCAGCGAGGTGGCGGCGCCGGCCAGCGCGCCGATCACCACCCCGGTCAGCACCAGCGCCAGGACGTGGTCCGTGTTGCGCACCGCCGAGGCCACCAGCATCACCAGCAGCACCGCTGCCATGCCACCGGCGAAGGCGAAGAGCTGGATGAAGGCCACCGGCAGGGACAGGAAAATGCCGATCACGGCGCCGAGGCCGGCGCCGGCGGAGACCCCGAGGATGTCCGGGGAGACCAGCGGGTTGCGGAACAGGGTCTGGTAGCTGGCGCCGGCAGCCGCGAGCGCCGCCCCCACCAGCAGGGCCGCCACCACCCGGGGCAGGCGGATGTTCTGCACCACCAGCTGCGACTGCGGCTCGCCGGCCCCGAACAGGGCGGCGAGCGCTTCGGGCACCGACAGCGGGAACGGGCCGATGGTGAGGGCGGCCAGCGACAGCGCCACCAGCGCGGCCACCAGGGCCAGGCCGAGCGTCAGCCGCGGCAGCGGCAGGCCGCGGCTCATTGCGGCGGTTTTCCCTCGCTCCATTCCAGCAGCCTGTCCAGGTCGGCCTCGTCGAGGTCGACATGGTAGTACAGGCGATAGAAGTCGCGGGCCTCCTGCCGCAGGTCGCCTTCCCACTGCTCCGGGTAGAACAGGCCGGCCAGCCAGCGCAGGCCCATGAGCCGGTTCAGCGAGGGCGGCCGGTCGATCCAGCCGAAGGGCGCGGTGGGCGAGAGGTAGACCCGGCCGTCGCGCACGGCGTCGATCTCGGTCCACAGCGGGTTGTAGAACACATGGGCGTAGAAGTTCGGGTCCCAGGTCACGATGATCTCGGGGTTCGCGACCATCACCTGCTCGTTGGAGGCCCGGACCAGGCCGCGCCGGCCGTCGCCCGGATCGGCCACGTTGCGGCCGCCGGCGCGCTCGATGATCTCGGTGTTGATCGAGCCCTTCAGGCCGGTCTCGAGGCCGTCGGGGCCGCGCGCCATGTAGACCCGCGGGCGTTCCTCCTCCGGCGTCGCGGCGAGGATGGCGTCCAGCCGGGCGAAGGTCTGCTCCACGTCCCGGGCCAGCGCCTCGCCGCGCTCGGGGACGCCGAGCGCTTCGCCCACCAGCCTGAGGGCCGCCGGCGTCGCCTCGAAGCGGCCGTCCACCAGGATGTACGGAATGCCCGTCTGGGCCTGCACCCGGTCCGCCAGGTCGATGTAGGTATCGCGCACCGAGCCGAAATCGATGATCAGGTCGGGCTCGATTTCCAGCACCCGCTCGAGGTTGGCGTCGCCGCCGCGGCCGGTGAGGCGGCCGGTACCCGGCAGGTCACGGTAAGGCGCGGCGATGTAGGGCGCCTCGTCGGGGCGGAGCGCCCGCGGCCAGCCGCTGAGGACCTCGGGTCGCAGCACGTACACGAGAATCGACGCCGGCGGGCCCGAGGCGAACACGGTGTCGACCCGGTCGGGGATCGCGACCTCGCGGCCGGCGCTGTCGACGATGGTGCGCGCGATCGCCGGGGGGGCCGCCAGCAGGACAGCGAGCAGGATCAGGGCAGCCGGGACGGGGCGCAGCACGGTGGAACCCTCGCGTTGCGTGTCGGGGGGCATGTTGTATCACGGAACCGGCGCCCCGCTGAGCCCGGCGGGCCCGTCTACGCGATCTTAACGGCCCCTGCCGCCATCATCGGCACCGACTGAGGCCGCCGCCAGCTCCCGCCCGAGGAACCGGGCCACCGCCCGCATGGCGCGGCGCCCGCCGCCGGCCTCGAGTTCGGCCTGCCGGTTGTAGTTGGTGTTCATGTTGACGTCGTAGACGAAGCGCCGGCCCTGCGCGTCGGCGACGAACTCGGCCGCGGCGATTTCGGCGTCGTTCGCCTGGAAGAAACGCTCGAGCCGGCCGAGGAAGTCCGGCTCGGGCGCCGCGGCGGCGAGCCGGAATTTGTGCTTCGGCTGCGCGCCGGGCGCGGGGCAGTAGGCCTCGCCGACTTCGCAGGCGTCGGCCGGGCACAGCTCGAAGCCCGCCGAAGCATCCACCTCGACGGCGTAGTAGTAGCGCCCGCCGATGAACTCCACCCGGGTGATGCACCCGTCGGCCGGCCGCACGTATTCCTGCAGCAGGGCGATACCGTCGAGCGAGAAGGCGCCCGGGTCGGGCAGCCCGTCGAGCCAGCGCGCCAGCGCAGCCTCGTCGTCGAACAGCTGCACGCCGAGGCCCTTGCCGCCGCGGTTGGGCTTGAGGATGAAGGGCGTGCGGCCGAGCGCCCGGGCGGCGGCCCGGATGTCCTCCCGGCCGCTGGCGGCGACGGTCGCCGGCGTGGCGATGCCGTGGGCACGCAACGCCAGGTACTGCTCGAACTTCGAGACTTCCAGCTGCAGCGCCCGGCGCCCGTTCACGACGCGGCGGCCGTGCTGCTGCAGCCAGGCCAGCAGTTGGGCCGTGAGCTCGGCCGCATAGCGGTGGTCGCGGGTGTGCGAGGAGGCGCTCATGCGGTTGTAGAACACGCCGGCGGGCGGCGCCGCGTCGAGGTCCAGGTGCCCCTCGTGCACGAACCAGTCGACCCAGGGGATGCCTTCGGCTTCCAGCGCCGCGCGCAGGGGCACCAGCCACTCCTCGTTCTCGTGGATGACGTAGACCGCCGGGGCGGCCGCGACCGGGAAGGCGCCGGCCGTCGCAGGCGGGCTGCTCACTGCGGTGGTGCTGCGCCGGGCGGGGGCGACGTCGGATAGGCCTTCATGGTGCCGTTGCCGCCGAAGAGCAGCAGGGCCCCGGTGGCGTCGATGTCGAAACGGTTCACGCCCTCGAGGATCCGGAAGAACTTGCGCTCCTGGTTCATCAGCGCCTCGGGACAGGCCATCCTGGTGGCGGCGACGTTGCCGAAGCTGAGGCCTTCGCCGGTCAGCACGAAGCCGCCGGTGTAGGTGTTGCAGGAGGCGCGGCCGTGGACGCGCCGCTCGGCCGCATCGAACACCAGCGTGACCCGCGAGCGGTCGATGATGCCGCCGCCGTCGAGGTCCTCGACCACCCATTCCCGGCCGGCCAGCAGGTCGACCGGCTCGCCGCCGCAGCCGGTGAAGACCTGGCCGTCGAACTCGACCGCCACGATGTAGGGGTGGGGCATGCCGCTCATGCTGTCGTTGCAGTTGCGCCGCGCCACGTCCATGGCCAGGCGATGGCCCGACCCGGCGGCGCGGAAGCGCGTCACGCGGCCCTCGGTGGTCGCGGTGAGCAGCGGCATGACCGCGCGCCGCTGGTCGTAGCCGAGCAGGATTTCCGCTTCACCCGGGGCCAGCGACACGGTCCACGGCGGCTCCTGGCCGCGCGCGCGGAACGGCACGGCCGGCGCCTCCGCCCGGCGGCAGGTCGGCAGCCCGCGGCCCTCGATCTCGACCACGGCTTCATTCCCCTTGCCGTGGAAGAAGGTGGTCTCGTCGCCGAGCGCGCGGTACAGCACGCCGGACGCAGCTCGCGCTTGCTTCATGTCCACCACGCGGCCCTGGATCGCCATGCGGGCAGTCTCGCCCTCGGCGCTGAACAACAGCTCCTCGGCGCCGCAGACATAGTGTGTGCCGAGGGCGACCTGTTCCACCGGCAGCAGCCGCAGCATGCCGAGATCCACCGTGCCGGCGCCCGGGTCGACCATCACGGGCCGGGTGATGCGGAACGGCTCCGCGCCCAGCGTGACGCTGCCGCGCAGCTCGTAGACGGCCGCCTCGGCGGGCAAGGCCGTCGCCTCCAGGCTGAAAGGCACCGGGACCTGCCGGCCCTGCAAGGGAATCTCCTGCGTGGCGACGACCTGGCCGCCGGTCGCGTCGAAGCGCTTCAGCGTGACCCGGGCGACGCTGTCGGGCGGCAGGGCGATGCGCTCCGGATAGAACAGCGACCCCTGCAGCACCAGCGGCTGGCCCTGGGGGGCCAGCTGGCAGCCGGCGAGGCCGAGCAGGAGCAGGGCGGGCAGGGTGATCATTTTCATGTTGTGTCTCCCGGCGACGGCTCAGTCCTCGTCCGGCGCCGGGGTCCGGTCCACCAGGCTGCCGAAGAACAGGGCGTTGGCAAAGAGCTTCTCGGTGCCGTGCCAGTAGCCCCGGAAAAGATAGTCGTCCGCCATCCGCACCACCAGGCCGTCGCCATGGCGCGTCGCCACCAGCGCCGGTCCGCCGGCGAGCCGCTCGCGGTTGCGCGGGGAGAGGAAACCGGCGACCAGCGGGTCGTCCGCATAGGTGCCGGCCTGGACGTAGGGGTTGTCGACCGGCCGCAGCACCTGGGCGCCGCGGCGCATCACGCTGAGCTCGCCCTGGGCATAGCCGAAGCCGAGCGGATGGGTCGTGTCGAGCTGCAGGCGCAGCACGCTGCCGCCGATCTGTTCCCGGCCGCGATCGTCTTGGGCCTGGCCGTAGGGCCGGCGCTCGGGCGCGACACTTGCGGCCTCGTCCTGGTCGTCCTGCGCCTCGACGAAGTCCCAGCCGAGCTCCAGCTGCTCGACCCAGGCGGCTGCACGCCGCACCGCCAGCAGCTGGCCGCCGCCTTGCACGAAGGCCTCGAGGGTCTTGCCGACCGACTCGGGCAGCTCGCCGTAGTTGCCGTCGGGGAGGATCAGGTGGGTGTAGTCGTCCAGTTGCCGGGGCAGGCGCTGCCAGTCGATGCGCGTCAGCGGCTGCTGCAGGCGGGTATCGAACCAGTGCCAGGTGTAACCCGCGCTGTAGGGGTTCAGCCCGCGGCCGGTCAGCATGGCTGCGCGGGGTGCGACCAGCACCTCGGCGGCGGGTGAGCCCAGGTCGATGCCGGCCTGGGCCAGGCCGCTGGTGGCGCCGAACACCCTGGCGCTGAATTCCGCCGACAGGGCGGCGAGGCGCCGGTCGACGGGCGGCCGGTCCTCCGGCTGGAGTCCGCCGTGAATCACCAGGCTCCCGCGCACCAGCGCCTGCGGCCCCTCGGAGGTTGCCGCGACCAGCGGCTCCGCGACGGCCTGCACGCGATAGCCCTCGGCCAGCAGCGCGGCCAGCAAGCCCGGCGCGCCGTGCTGGTCCCAGGGCACGACCCAGGCCACGGCCTCCACGGGCAGGCGCGGGGCCGGCAGTGCCGGCGGCGCCGTGAGCGGGGCGCCGGTATCCGGGGCCCGGCGCACGGGGGCGACCGGCAGGTTGAAGGCGTGCTGCAGCGGCCAGGCCGAGACGTCATAGAAGATGTCGGCGGCCGGTTCGGCGGAGACGTCGAACATGGCCCTGAGGAGCAGGTACCGTTCCTGTTCGGCGGGGACGAACCAGGCCTGCTCGGGGCGCCCCTGGCGCTCGTCGGGCTCGACCGGGCGCACCTCGATGCCGTGCGCCAGCAGCGTCGCCAGCAGGGCCCGCGCCCGCCCCGGGTCGCCGGCGTCCGACACCAGCCAGCCGGCATTGCGGTCACGCCGGGCCTGCTCCGCGGAGTTGCGGAAGAATTCCGCCTGGTAGGCCGCCAGTTCGTCCGACATGGCGCGGCTGGCGCGCAGCGTGGAGATCGAGGTGCGGACTTGGTTGGCAACGGCGTCGGCGAAGCTGCGCCGGCCGTAGGGCGTGTCCATCAGGTGGCCGCGCGCGCTGCCCTGCTCGAACAGGATGCCAATGCTGCCGCTGATGTCCGGGTAGGTCGAGCCCTTGCCGACGTAGTAGTCGTCGAAGCCTTCGCGGGCGTAGAAGGGTTCGCCGGCCGCGTCCAGGATTTCGCCGTGGAAGCCGGCGATGCGCGCGGTAATCTCCTGGTTGCTGTCCGGGATGAGCGGGTTGACCCGTCCCGGCACGCCGGGCTGGAAGAAGTAGGTCGAGTTCGCCCCCATCTCGTGGAAGTCGGTGACCACGTGCGGGCGCCAGGCGTGGTAGTGCTGCAGCCGCGCGCGCGACTCGGGGTGCACGGCGGGCAGCCAGTCGCGGTTCAGGTCGAACCAGTAGTAGTTCGTGCGGCCGTTGGGCCAGGGCTCGTGGTGCTCCCGGTCCAGCGGGTCGGCCGAGGGATGGCGCCCGCGATGCATGTTGACCCAGTGGGCGAAGCGGTCCAGCCCATCGGGATTCAGCACCGGCTCCATGACGATGACCAGGTTGTCCAGCCAGTCCAGCACCTCGGGGTCGCGCGAGGCGGCGAGGTGCCACGCTGTGACCATGGCGGCGGAGGCGGCGGAAGCCTCGTTGCCGTGGACCGAGTAGCCCAGCCAGACGACCGGCGGGCCTTCGCCCGTGCGGCTGGCGTCGCGGCGCGCGTCCCGCAGGGCCTCGAGGTCCGCCAGCCGGTCGGGGCGGGCGAAGTACGCGAGGAACAGCGGCCGGCCGCCATGGGTCTCGCCCGTGTGCTCGATGCGCACGCGGTCCGAAGCTGCGGCCAACGCCTCGAAGTAGGCGACCACCTGGTCGTGCCGTGGGTGACGCTGGCCGGGCTCGAAGCCGATTACGGTGGCCGGCGCAGGCACGCTGGCATCGATGGGCTGGCCGTCCGGCAGGCCCGGGGCCGCGAGGGCGCGGCCGGCCAGCAGCAGGGCGGCGAGCGGCAGGATCAGTCGGGTCGGGCTCATCGGCAACAGGGCTCCGGTTCATGGTCGGCAAAGCGCCCAATGATAACGGCGCCGGCGCAGCAGTGCGCCGGCGCCGTTGCCGGGACGAGGGTCGGCGTCAGTACTTGACGCTGCAGCCGTAGGGCTGGGTCAGCGGCCGGCTCACCGGCTGGCCCGCGGCCAGCTCGGCCAGGGCGATCTCGACGTACTGCTCGGCCTTCTCGATGTCGGCCGGGCTGGCGCTCGGGATCGAGTCGATGGCGCCGTTGTAACGCAGCACGCCTTCGGGGTCGATGATGTACATGTGCGGGGTGGTCTTGGCGCCGTAGGCGCGACCCACCGTGCCGTCGGTGTCGAACAGGTAGGCAGTCTGCTGCGCCTTCCAGTCGGCCTGGATCTGGTCGGCCTGCGCCGGGGTCACATGGCCCTGCTTGCCCTCGGCCGAGGAGTTCACCACCAGCCAGACCACGCCGTCGCCGGTGGCCTCGGCCTGCTGCCGCTGCATGTTCTCGCCGTCATAGTGCTTCTTCACGAAGGGGCAGTCGTGGTTGGTCCATTCCAGCACCACTGTCTTGCCCCTGAAGTCGGCCAGGTTGTGGGTGACGCCCGCCGTGTCGCTCAGGGTGAAGGCGGGGGCGGGTTCGCCGATCCTGGCGTCGGAGGCCAGGGCCGGCGACGCGGCGAGCGTGAGCGCGAGGGCAATGCCCAGGGTCTTGTGCATGATTTTCTCCTCGATGGGTGGGTCAGATTTCGTCCAGGGCGTCCAGCACGAGTTCCACGGTCAACAGTTGCGGCAGGACCACGGGATCGCGGCCCTGGCCCGGGTACAGCACGTACAGCGGCACGCCGCTCCGGCCGTGGGATTCGAGGTAGGCGGTGATGTCGGAGTCACGCCGGGTCCAGTCGCCCTTCAGGTAACGCACGCCCTTCGCCGCCAGCGCCGCAGCCACCCGGGGCGAGGACAGGGCGACCCGCTCGTTGGCCAGGCAGGTGATGCACCAGGCGGCTGTCATGTTGACCAGCACCGGTTCGCC
>NZ_JAALFH010000049.1 GCF_011058255.1 Thioalkalivibrio sp. XN8
GCTGCGGCCTCGGGCGCCGGCAGGAAGACCGGCGGATCCAGCAGCACCGTGTACTCGCGCAGGATGCGGCCGCCGCTCCAGCTGGCCTCGAGCAGGAAGGTCATGAAAGGCTCGACGATCGCGCTGGCGGAGGTGATGCGAATCACCGCGCCGCCGGGGCCGTTGCGCACCACCTGGAACTGCAGCTCGTCGAAATAGGCCGGCCGCGCCAGCCCGTAGCGGCTGAAGGCATCGGCGGAAGCGAGCTCGACCTCGAGGCTCTCGAGTTCGCCGGGGCCAGCCACGCTCAGGCCGATCTCGGCGTCGAAGGGCTGGTTGAGGTAAGAGTTGAGCCGAATCTCGCCAAGGCCGAGCGACAAGGCCGCGCCCGGTGCAAGGATCAGAGAAAGCACCCCAATAAAAATCAGCTTGCGCGACATTGTCACTCCCTGGCTGCGACCCTGCGCAGGCGCGCCACGACCGAGGCCCGGCCGCCGTGCGCCATCAACAAAACCGTTTCACATAATTTGCGGAATATAGACTTACAGCTGGTTTTTTACAAAAGTTTCAGCAATCTGCACGCTGTTCAAAGCGGCGCCCTTGCGGATGTTGTCCGCCACGATCCACATGCTCAGGCCGCGGGGATGCGAGATATCCTCCCGGATACGCCCGACGAAAACCGGGTCGGCCCCGCTCGCATCGGTGGCCGCCGTCGGGTAGCCGCCGGGCTGCCGGCGGTCCAGAACCTGGATCCCAGGCGACTTCCTTAACAGGCTGCGCGCCTGCCGCGCCGTGATCTTGTCCACGGTTTCGAAGTGTACCGCCTCCGAGTGGCCGAAGAACACCGGGATGCGGACGGCGGTCGCGTTCACGCCGATGGCCGGATCGTCGAAGATCTTGCGCGTCTCCCAGCACATCTTCATCTCTTCCCGGGTGTAGCCGTTGTCCTCGAAGACATCGATCTGGGGCAGCGCATTGAAAGCCAGCTGGCGGGGGGTGAGCATCTCGCCCAGCGGCCGGCCGTTCATCAGCTGCGCGGTCTGGCGCGCGAGCTCCTCGAGCATGCTGCGGCCGGCGCCGGACACCGACTGGTAGGTGGCCACGTTGATGCGCGTAATGCCGACGGCGTCGTAGATCGGTTTCAGGGCCACCACCATCTGGATGGTGGAGCAATTCGGGTTGGCGATGATGTTGCGCTGGCGCGCCCCCTCGAGCGCCTCGGGATTGACCTCCGGCACGACCAGCGGCACGTCGTCGTCGTACCGGAAGCAGGAGGTGTTGTCGATCACCATGGCGCCGGCCGCCGCCGCCCGGGGCGCGTGCTCGCGCGAGACCGAGCCGCCGGCCGAGAACAGGGCCAGGTCCACGCCCGCGAAATCGAACGTCGCGAGATCCCCGACCAGCTGCGAGCGGCCCGCGAACCCGAGCCGCGTGCCGGCCGAGCGCTCGCTGGCGAGGAGGTGCAGCTCCCGGACCGGGAACTTGCGCTCCTCGAGACAGGCCAGCATGGCCTCGCCGACCAGCCCGGTCGCGCCCACCACCGCCACCGAAAAGCCCTGTTTACTGCTCATCGCTCACCCGTATGCCCGTCGTCGCTGCCCGTCGCCCCGGCCGGCGCCGCCGCCGCGCCCTCGTAGCCGGCGAGTCCGCGCCAGGCAACCAGCGCGGCGATGCCGGCCAGCGCGGCGGCTCCCGTCCAGGTCAGCGCCGGCCCGCCCGCCGACCACGCGTAGCCGCTGGCGAGGCTGCCGAGCGCGCCGCCGACCCCGAATCCCACCGCACTGTACAACGCCTGCCCCCTGCCTTGCAGCCTGCCCGGGAAGGCCCGGTGGATCAGCAGCACGGCCACGGCGTGGAACAGGCCGAAGGCCGCCATGTGCAGGGTCTGGGCGAACACCAGGACCGGCAGCCAGGCGGCGCCCCAGGCGGTAAGCAGCCAGCGCAGCGAACTCGCCGCCAGCGCGAAGACCAGCAGCGGGCGCGAGCCGAAGCGCTCGATCAGCCAGGGCGTGGCCAGGAACACCAGCACCTCGGCGGCGACCCCCCAGGCCCAGAACAGCCCGGCGACCGCGGTGCTGTAGCCCAGGCGATCGAGGTAGATGGTGAAGAACACGTAGTAGGGCCCGAACGCGGCCTGCTGCAACGCGCAGACCACCAGGAGGGCCAGCACCCACGGCCGCCGCAGCGCCGGGCCGAGGCGGAAGGACGAGCTCGCGCCGGCGGTTGCGGGCGCCGGCGGCACCAGCCAGATCGTGATCATGGTCGCGGCCACGATCAGCAGGAGCCCCAGCGGCACCAGGCCGACCCGCGCGCCGGCGAACACCAGCCCGCCCAGGATCACCGCCACGATGAAGCCCACCGAGCCCCACAGCCGCACCAGGCCGTAGCGATGCGGCCGGGTTCCGAGGTGGTTCAGCGTGGTGGCTTCGAACTGCGGCAGCAGGCCGGTCCACGGCAGGGCGAAGGCGGCGAGTCCTATGGCCGTGGCGAGGAAGCCCGACGCGCCCCACAACAGCGCCGCGCCGCCGGTGGCCAGCAGCGCCCCGACGCGCAGGGTCAGGTCGCGCCGCCCGCTGCGGTCCGCGGCCCAGCCCCAGAAGCCCGGCGCCAGGATGCGCATCGCCATCGGGATGGCCATCAGCTGGCCGATGGCGACGGCGCTGAAACCCTGGTGCTGGAGATAGAAAGCGAAGTACGGCACGATCACGCCGATCGCGCCGAAGTAGCACAGGTAGAAGGCAGACAGCCGCGGATACAGGCCCGCCGGCACCTCCTGGGCCGGGGCGTTGCCGGCCTCAGGCAGGGGCATCGGGCAGCGCCGGCGCGCCCGGCACGACACCCGCGTTCTGGCCCCGATGACGCAAGAGGTGATCCATCAGCACCAGCGCCAGCATCGCCTCGGCGATCGGGGTGGCGCGCAGCCCGACGCAGGGATCGTGCCGGCCCGTGGTCACGACCTCGGCCGCTTCGCCGCGCACGTTCACCGTGCGTCCCGGCAGGCGCAGGCTGGAAGTGGGCTTGATCGCCATGCTGACGCGGATCGCCTGGCCGGAGGAAATGCCCCCCAGCGTGCCGCCCGCATGGTTGGACAGGAAGCCGCCGGGCGTGATCTCGTCGCGGTGCTCGGTGCCCTGCTGCTCGACCACGGCAAAGCCGTCGCCGATCTCGACGCCCTTGACGGCGTTGATGCCCATCATGGCGTGCGCGATGTCGGCGTCGAGCTTGTCGAACACCGGCTCGCCGAGACCCGGCGGCACGCCGGTGGCGATGACGTTCACCCGCGCGCCGATGGAGTCGCCCGACTTGCGCAGCCGGTCCATGTACGCTTCGAGCTCGGGCACCCGGGCGGGGTCCGGGCAGAAGAAGGGATTGTCGTCGACCGTGTCGAGGGCGACCGGCTCGAGCCGGATCGGCCCGAGCTGGGCCAGCCAGCCGCGGATGTCGACGCCCAGCCGGGTCGCGAGGTATTTCCGCGCCACGGCCCCGGCCGCCACGCGCATCACCGTCTCGCGCGCGCTCGAGCGGCCGCCGCCGCGGTAATCCCGGAAGCCGTACTTGTAGGCCCAGGTGTAGTCGGCGTGGCCCGGCCGGAAGAGCTCGGCGATTTTCGCGTAGTCCTTCGGCTTGGCGTCCACGTTCTCCACCACCAGGCCGATCGGCGCGCCCGTGGTGCGACCCTCGTACACGCCCGACATGATGCGGACGCGATCGGGCTCGCGGCGCTGGCTGACGTGGCGCGACTTGCCGCTGCGGCGGCGCTCGATGTCGCGCTGGAGGTCTTCCTCGTCCAGCTCCAGCCCCGGCGGGCAGCCGTCGATGATGCAGCCGAGGCCGGGGCCGTGGCTCTCGCCGAAAGTGGTGACGGTGAAACTGCGGCCGAAAGTATTGCCCGACATCAGACCAGTTCCTCCGCGGTCAGGAGGAACACGCCGCTGCCGCCGCGCTCGAATTCCAGCCAGGTGAACGGCAGGTCCGGCCAGGCGTCCATGACCGCGGCGGCGGAATTGCCGACTTCGACCACCAGCACGCCTTCTTCGGCGAGGTGATCGCGCGCCCCCTCGAGGATGCGGCGCACGATCGCCAGCCCGTCCTCCGCCGCGCGCAGGGCGAGGTCGGGCTCGTGGCGGTATTCCGGCGGCAGCCCGGCCATCTCGGTGTCGCCCACGTAGGGCGGGTTGCTGACGATGAGCTCGTAGCGCCGGCCCTCCACCGGCGCCCACAGGTCGCCCTCCAGCACCTGGACCTGGTCCTCCAGCCCGTGGCGCGCCACGTTGCGGCGCGCGACCTCGAGGGCCCCGGGCGACAGCTCTACGGCATCGACCTCCGCCGCGGGGAACGCCATGGCGCAGGCGACGGCGATGCAGCCGCTGCCGGTGCACAGGTCCAGCACCCGGGTCACGCCGTCCTCGCGCACCCAGGGCTGGAAGCCCTGCGCCGCCAGCTCGGCGAAGGGCGAGCGGGGAATCAGCACGCGCGGGTCGACATGGAACGGCAGCCCGGCGAACCAGGCCTCGCCGACGAGGTAAGGCGCCGGCACCCGCTCCTCGACGCGGCGTTCGAGCAGGGCCGCCACCGCCTTGCGCTCGGGCTTCGTCAGGCGGGCGCCGTACAACTCGCGCGGCAGGTCGTGGCCGAGATGCAGGGCATGGCGCACCAGCACCAGCGCCTCGTCCACCGGGTTGTCGGTGCCGTGGCCGTAATGCAGGCCGGCCGCGGCGAAGCGGCTGGCGCCCCGGCGCACGAAGTCGGCAATGGTCTTCAGCCCCTGGTAGGGATGGTCGTTGGAACTCACGGCGGCACTTTGTCCCGGGGCCCCCCGCGGGCCAGGACGCTCATCATAACCGAGCCCCGCGCAGTGGCGGTCGCGCCGCCAGGCTGTGAGATAATGCCCGGCATGCCCAGGAACACCTTTCTCGCCATCGCCATCGTGCTGGCCATCGCAGCGGCCGTCGCCGGCGCCTGGCTCGCGGCCAATCTCGGCGCGCCGCAGCCGCCCGAACAGGCCCGCGTACTCACCACCCCGCGGCCGGTGCCCGCCGTGCCGGCGATCGACCAGGCCGGGCAGCCGTTCGGCCCCGAGGCGCTCCGCGGCCGCTGGACCATGGTGTTCTTCGGCTTCACCCACTGCCCGGACATCTGTCCCGCCACCCTCCAGGTGCTGGCCGGCGCGCGCCAGCTGCTCGACGACCTGCCGCCCGAGGAGATGCCGGCGGTGGTGATGATCTCGGTCGACCCGGGCCGCGACACGCCGGAGCGCCTGGCCGAGTACGTGCCGTTCTTCCACCCGGAGTTCCGCGGCGTGCATGTGCCGGCGGCGAACCTGGCCGAGCTCACGCGCGTCTTCGGCGCCGCCTATGCCTACTCGCCGGCCGGCGACGACAGCTACACCGTCGACCACACGGCGTCGCTGTTCCTGGTCGACCCGCAGGCGCGGGTGGCGGCCGTATTCCCGACCCCCCACACCGCGGCCGGCGTCGCCAGCGACCTGCGCCGCATCATCGAACTGGAGAAGTGACGATGAGACTGATCGTTCTCGCCGCCGCAGCGTTGCTGGCGGCCTGCGCCCCTGACCAGGATGCCCCGCCGGCCGCGACTTCCGCCGCTCCGGCCGCCTCGAGCGCCGCCGCAGCGCCGGCCGTCACCGGCGCCTGGGTGCGCCAGGTGCCGCCGGCCGCGCGGATGACCGCCGGCTATCTGCAAATCACCAACCCGGGCAGCGAGCCGCTGGTGATCGTCGGCGCCGAGAGCCCGCTGTTCAACGCCGTCGAGGTGCATGGCACCGAGATGGTGGACGGCATGGCGCGCATGCGCCTCCAGGACAGCGTCACCGTGGCGCCGGGAGACACCGTCAGCTTCGAGCCGGGCGGCCTGCACCTGATGCTGATGCAGGCCGTCGAGACCATCCCGAGCGAGGGCGAAATCCCGCTCGCGCTGCTGCTGGCCGACGGCAGCCGGATCGACTTCACGGCGCCGGTGGGGCAGCCGGCCCAATAATGACGGCGCGCCTGTTCGCCTGGTTCCAGTACCTGCTGCCGCAACATGCGCTGTCGCGGCTGGTGGGGTGGCTGGGACGGCTCGAGCAGCCGTGGGCGCGGACCGCGCTGGTGCGGGGCTTCCTCGCGCTGTTCCGGCAGGTGGACCTGGAGGAGGCGGCCGAGCCCGACCCCCTGGCCTACGCCAGCTTCAATGCATTCTTCACCCGCGCGCTGGCGCCCGGCACCCGGCCCATGCCCGCCGATCCGCAGGCGCTGGCCTGCCCGGTCGACGGGCGGGTCAGCCAGTGCGCCGGCCTGGTGGACGGCACGCTGCTGCAGGCCAAGGGCTTCCGCTACCGGCTCGACCGGCTGCTCGGCGCTCCGGCACCGCCCGCACTGGCGGGCGGCAGCTTCGCCACCATGTACCTGGCGCCGTACGACTACCATCGCATTCACGCGCCGGCCGATTGCCGCCTGGTGGAAATGCGCTACCTGCCGGGCGCGCTGTTCAGCGTCAACGGCGCCACCGTCAGCGCCGTGCCCCGGCTGTTCGCCCGCAACGAGCGCGTGGTGTGCCTGTTCGAGACGGCCTTCGGCCCGATGGCCATGGTGCTGGTCGGCGCGCTCAATGTCGGCTCGATCGCCACCACCTGGGCCGGCGAGGTGGCGCCCGGCGCCGACCGCCAGGCCCACGCCTGGCGCTACCCGGAGAGCGGGCCCGGCGCGGTGCGCCTGGCGCGCGGCGAGGAACTCGGGCGCTTCAATTTTGGCTCGACGGTGATCGTGGTCCTGCCGGAAGGCGGGCCGCGGTTCGCTGACACCATCCGCGCCGAGCGCCGGGTGCGGCTGGGCGAGACGCTCGCCGCCTGACCCGGCCGCCGGCTACCACGCCAGCGCTGCGGCCAGCGTCTCGAGCCCGGCCGCGTCGGCGGCATCGAAGCGCGCCGGCTCCGGGCTGTCGATATCCAGCACGCCGATGATCGCGCCGGTCCCGTCCCGCAGCGGCACCACCACCTCCGAGCGGGAGGCTGCGTCGCAGGCGATATGGCCGGGGAAGGCATGGACGTCGTCGACGCGCTGGCTGCGCCGCTCGGCCACCGCGGCGCCGCAGACGCCCCGGCCGACCGGGATGCGCACGCAGGCCGGCTTGCCCTGGAACGGGCCCAGCACCAGCTCGTCGCCCTGCAGGAAGTAGAAGCCGGCCCAGTTGATGCGCGGCAGCGCCTGGAACACCAGCGCGGCGACGTTCGCCGCGTTCGCCACGCGGTCGGGCTCGCCCGCGGTCAGGGCGCGGGCCTGGGCGGTGAGCTCGCGGTAGAAAGCCGGCTTGTCGGCGTAATCGGGCGCGCTGGTCTCGTGCATCGTTGAATCCTCAGTCGTGGTGCCGCGCGACGGCCGGCTCAGGCATCGCCCCAGCCGAACGCCAGCACGGTGCGGATATCATCGGCCCCGGCCAGCAGCATGACCAGCCGGTCGAAACCCAGCGCCACGCCGGCGCAGGCCGGCAGGCCGTGCTCCAGGGCCGCCAGGAGCCGCCCGTCCACCGGCGGCGCCGCCAGCCCGCGGGCGGTGCGCGCGGCCAGGTCGGCGCTGAAGCGGGACCGTTGCTCGGCGGCGTCGGTGAGCTCGTGGAAGCCGTTGGCCAGCTCCATCCCGCCCAGGAACAGCTCGAAGCGCTCCGCCACCGGCGGGTCGCCGGGACGAACCCGGGCCAGGGCGGCGTGGCTGGCCGGGAACTCGTGAATGAAGGTGGGCCGCGCCGGATCCAGCGCCGGCTCGACCAACAGCGCCAGCGCCAGGTCGAGGCCCGCGGCGAGGTCGTCCTCGAGCTCTGCCGGCGCGGCGACCCCGGCCGCCCGCAAGGCCGTCGCGACCCCGGCGGCGTCGACCGCAAAAGGATCGAAGCCGGCGTGCGCGCGGAAGGCCTCACGGTAGGTCAGGCGCGCGGTGGGCCCGAGCGGGCGCCGGCCCGCGGCAAGGGCCCGGAGGAAGCCGTCGACCTCGTCCATCAGCCGGGCGGCGTCCCAGCCCACCCGGTACCACTCCAGCAGGCTGAACTCCGGGTTGTGCCGCCGGCCCTGCTCGCCGCCGCGGAACACCCGGGCCAGCTGCCAGCAGTCGCCCACGCCTGCGGCCAGCAGGCGCTTCATCGGAAACTCCGGCGAGGTGTGGAGCCAGCCCTCGAGGCCGCCGCCCGGGGCCCGGACCTGCAGGCTCTCGAGGTGCAGGTCGGTGGCCGCCGCGGCCGAGAGCTGCGGCGTCTCCACCTCGAGCAGCCCGCGCGCCGCAAAGAAGGCGCGGCATTCCGCCAGCAGCGAGGCGCGCAGCCGCAGCGCCGCGAGCGACGCCGTCGGCTGCCAGGGCGGGGAATTACTTGACGCGGGAGACGTAGGCACCGGTGCGGGTGTCGACGCGGATCACCTCGCCTTCCTCGATGAACAGCGGCACGCGCACCACGGCGCCGGTCTCGAGCTTGGCCGGCTTCTGGCCGCCGGTGGCCGTGTCGCCGCGCACGCCGGGGTCGGTCTCGACGATCTTCAGCTCGACGAAGTTGGGCGGCGCGACCAGCAGCGGCTGGCCGTTCCACAGCGTCACCTGGCAGAGATCCTGTTCCTTCAGCCAGTCCTTCGCCTCGCCCACCACCTTCTCGTCGGCGGCATGCTGCTCGAAGGTGTCGGGCACCATGAAGTGCCAGAACTCGCCGTCGTAGTAGAGGTACTGCATGTCGGTGTCGACGACGTCGGCGCCCTCGACGGATTCGCCCGACTTGAAGGTCTTCTCGTTGACGCGGCCGGTCTTGAGGTTACGGAGCTTCACCCGGTTGAACGCCTGGCCCTTGCCGGGCTTGACGAACTCGTTCTCGAGGATGACGCAGGGGTCGCCGTCGAGCAGCAGCTTCAGGCCGGAACGGAACTCGTTGGTACTATAGGTCGCCATGGATTTACCCGCGGGTGGGCCGGTGTCGGGCCGAAATGGGGAAAGTGGTTTGCGTAAGCAGGCAATGATAACGCCCGGGACGGCGGCGCGTCACTTGGAGCCCTGGCGGCGCGAACTGGCCGCCGCGGTGACCGACCCCGCCGAGCTGCTGGAGCTGCTCGGGCTGGATCCGGGCCTGCTGCCGGGCGCGCGCGCGGCGACGGCGCACTTCGGCCTCAAGGTTCCGCGCAGCTTCATCACCCGCATGCGGCCCGGCGATCCGCACGACCCGCTGCTGCGCCAGGTGCTGCCGCTGGGCGCCGAGACCCTGGAGACGCCGGGCTACGGCGCCGACCCGGTCGGCGATCTCGCGGCCCTGCGGGCGCCGGGCGTCCTGGCCAAGTACCGCGGCCGGGCGCTGCTGATGACCACGGGCGGTTGCGCCGTCAACTGCCGCTACTGCTTCCGCCGCGAGTTTCCCTACGACAGCGGCGCCCTGACGCCCACGCGCCTGTCGGCCGCGGTGGCGGAACTGGCGGCCCTCCCCGGGCTCGACGAGGTGATCCTCTCCGGGGGCGACCCGCTGGCGCTGCCGACGGCGCGCCTGGCGCGGATCACCGCGGCGCTGGCCGGCCTGCCCGGCTTGCGGCGGCTGCGGCTTCACACGCGCACGCCGGTGGTGTTGCCCGCCCGCGTCGACGAGCTGCTGCTCGGCTGGCTGCGGGGGCTGCCGTGGCCGGTCGCGATGGTGGTGCACGTCAATCATCCGCGCGAGCTGTCGCCGGAGCTGCGCGCCGCCCTGGCGGCCCTGGCGGGCACCGGCGCCCGCCTGCTGAACCAGGCCGTGCTGCTGCGCGGGGTCAACGACGACGCCGAAGTCCTGGCCGAGCTCTCGGCCGCACTGTTCGACGCCGGCGTGCTGCCGTATTACCTGCACCTGCTGGACCGCGCCCGCGGCACCGCCCACTTCGAGGTGCCGGCAGCCGAGGCCGTGGCATTGCATGGGGAGCTGGCGGCGCGGCTGCCCGGCTACCTCGTGCCGCGGCTGGTGCAGGAGGTCGAAGGCGCGCCGGCGAAGCTGCCCGTCACCGGCCTTGGGTGACCGGTTTGCGGTGCTAGAATGGCGCGCCTGCGGGAGAGGAACCAGACTTGAGCGAAACCACTGCGGTCCCGGTCGTCGTGCTGAGCCGGCACGAAGAAAACGCCGAAGCTATCAACCAGGCGCTGCGCAACAGCGGCCGCGCGGCCCATGTGCTGCGCCTCGATGACGCCGGCGACCTGGCCGACCACCTGGCGCCGGACCAGTGCGAATTGCTGGTAGTTTTCGCCGACGAGAGCGAGAACCTGCTGCTCACGGCCGCCGCCGTGCTGGAAGCGGTCGGCGCGGAAGTCCCGCTGATCAGCTGCCGGGAGGCGCTCGACGAGACCGTCATCGCCGACGACATCGCCAACGGGGCCGAGGACGCCGTGACCCTGCAGCGCAAGGACCGCACCGCGGCGGTATTCGAGCGGGCACTGCGCACGGAAAAACTCAATCGCGCGCTCAAGAGCGCCATTCACAGCGCCTCCAGCTACCGGGAGCAGCTGCACAAGGTCGTCGCCAGCACGGGCGACGCCATTGCCCACGTCGGCGAGGGCGTGGTGCTGGACGCCAACCGGGCCTGGGCCGACCTGTTCGGCTTCGACGACGAGAACGAGCTGCCCGGCCTGACCTTCATGGACCTCTTCGCCGCCCAGCACCAGCCGGCGATCAAGGGCGCCCTCGTGGCCTGCATGCAGGGGCGCTGGCCGCCGCAGGGCCTCAAGGCCAACGGCGTCAATCGCAAGGACCAGCCGTTCAGCCTGGTGCTGGAGCTGGAGCCGGCCCGCTTCGACGACGAGGACTGCGTGCGCGTCCGGGTCCCGGCGCGGCCGCAGGAAGACGAGGAGCAACTGGCCGCGCGGCTGCAACAGGCGCTGCGGCTGGACCAGAGCACCGGGCTGTACACGCGGCGCCACCTGCTGGAGACCATCGGCGCGCGGCTGCGCGAGGAACTGCCGGCCGGCATCCTGGCGCTGGTGGTTTTCCGGGTCGACGACCTGGCCGGGCTGCAGCGCCAGGTGGGCGCCAGCGGCCTGGAGCTGGTGATGGCCGGCGTCGGCGACCTGCTGCGCGACAGCATGCAGTCGCGCGATCTCTACGGCCGCTTCGCCACCAGCGAGTTCGGCGCGCTGGTCGCCCGCGGCACGCGGCGCGACCTCAAGGCCTGGGCCGCCAGCGTGATCGCCCGGGTCGGCCGCACGCTGTTCGAGGCGGGCGGCAAGTCCGTGTCGCTGTCGCTCAGCGCCGGCGTCTCCATCGTCGACCAGGCCGGCATGAGCGTCGACGAGCTGCATGCCGATGCCAGCGACTCGCTGCACCGCGCGGCCGAGACCGCGGCGGGCCAGGTCGGCATGAGCCGGCGGGCGGAGGACTCGACCCGCATCGAGGAGCAGGACCGGCTCTGGGTCAAGCGCATCCGGCGCGCCCTGCTGGAAAACCGCTTCCGCCTGGCCCACCAGCCGATCGCGAGCCTGACCGGCGAAGAACGCGACCTGCACGACCTGTTCGTCCGCATGATCGACGAGCAGGGCGACGAGGTGATGCCGTCGCAGTTCATGAGCGCCGCCGCGCGCAACGACGTGGTCAAGAACATCGACCGCTGGGTGATCGGCGCGGCGATCATGTTCTGCAAGGAGCACCCCGGGGCCACCGCCATGGTGCGGCTGTCGCGGGACACGCTGCTGGACAACATGCTGCCGGCCTGGCTGGAAACCTGTCGCAAGAACAGCCACCTGCCCGAGGGCGCGATCGTGTTCCAGGTCACCGAGGAAGTGGCGTCCGGCCAGCTGAAGCAGACCCTGGACATGATCCAGCGGCTGAAGAAGATCGGCTTCGGCTTCGCGCTGGAGGCGTTCACCGCCAGCCATGCGTCCGCCCAGCTGCTCGGCCACCTGCCGATCGACTTCCTCAAGATCGACGGCTCGCTGATGCAGGGCCTGGCCGGCGACGAGCCGCTGCAGGAACGCGTGAAGAGCATCGTGCAGCAAGCCAAGGACCGCGACATCAAGACCATCGCCGAGCGCGTCGAGGACGCCAACACCATGGCCGTGCTGTGGCAGCTCGGGGTCGAGTACATCCAGGGCTACCAGATCAGCGAGCCCGAGGTCGTGCTCGCCGTCGAGTAGCCCCGGATCGCTAGAGGTCGGGCTCGAGCGCGTCCACCTTGCGCCAGCCGCGCGGCAGCAACGCGCCGCGGCGCGCCCGCTCCCCGAGATAAGGCTCCAGGTCGCGCGGCTTGAGGGTCATCACGCGCTGGCCGCTGGTCACCTTCAGCGCGGTGTCCGGCGGCAGCACCACGGCCGCCACCATCTCCTCCTCGCCTGCAGCGAACTTTTTCGCCTCGATCCCCAGCATCTTGTTGCCGCGGCCGCGCGCCAGCTCCGGCAGCTCCGCGACCGGGAAGCACAGCAGCTTGCCGGTGCTGCTGGCCGTCGCCACCAGCGCGCCCTCGGCCAGGGTCGCCGGGGCCGGCCGGAGCACCCGCGCCTTGCCGCTGGCCTTCAGCACGTGCTTGCCGCTGCGATTGCGGGAGGCCAGCTCAGCCAGCGGCGCCAGGAAGCCATAGCCGTCCGAGGCGGCGAGCAGCCACCGGTCCTCCGGCGCGCCGATCAGCACGCCGGCGAAACTGGCCCCGTCGGGCGGGTTGAGCCGTCCCGACAGCGGCTCGCCCTGGCCGCGGGCGGACGGCAGGCCGTGCGCCGGCAGGCTGTAGACCCGGCCGGTGCTGTCGAGGAACATCGCGGCCTGGTTGCTGCGGCCGCGGGCGGCCGCGAGAAAAGCATCGCCGGAGCGATAGCTCAGGCTCGACGGGTCGATCTCGTGGCCCTTGGCGGCGCGGACCCAGCCGCGCTGCGACAGCACCAGGGTGACCGGCTCGGCCGGCACCAGCGCGGTCTCGTCCAGCGCCTGCGCGGCCGCCCGCTCGACGATGGCGGTGCGCCGGTCGTCGCCGTGTTTCTCCGCGTCGGCGGTGAGTTCCTCGCGCACCAGCTTCTTCAGGCGCGCCTTGCTGCCCAGGACCTTCTGCAGGCGGTCCCGCTCCGCCGCCAGCCCATCCTGCTCGCCGCGGATTTTCATTTCCTCCAGCTTGGCGAGGTGGCGCAGCTTCAGCTCCAGGATCGCCTCGGCCTGCGTGTCCGACAGCCCGAAGCTGGCCATCAGCACCGGCTTGGGCTCATCCTCGGTCCGGATGATGCGGATCACCTCGTCGATGTTGAGGTAGGCGACCAGCAGGCCTTCGAGCACGTGCAGCCTGGACTCGACCTTGTCCAGCCGGTGCTGCAGCCGCCGGGTCACGGTTTGCAGGCGGTACTCCAGCCATTCCGCCAGCAGACCGCGCAGGTCCATGACCCGCGGCCGCCCGTCGAGGCCGATGATGTTGAGGTTGACGCGGATGGTGCGCTCGAGGTCGGTGGTGGCGAACAGGTGCGCCATCAGCGCCTCGTAATCCACGCGGTTGGAGCGCGGCACGATCACCAGGCGGATGGGGTTCTCGTGGTCCGACTCGTCGCGCAGGTCCTCGACCATGGGCAGCTTCTTGGCGCGCATCTGCCCGGCGATTTGCTCCAGCACCTTGTTGCCCGAGACCTGCCACGGCAGCGCGCTGATGACGATCTCGCCCTCCTCGCGCTCCCAGCCGGCCCGCAAGCGCAGCGTGCCGTTGCCGGTGGCGTAGATGGCGCGCAGGTCTGCGGCCGGCGAGACCAGCTCGGCGCCGGTCGGAAAATCGGGGCCGCGCACGTGCTCGAGCAGTTCGTCGAGCGTCGCCCCCGGGTGCTCCAGCAGGTGAATGCAGGCCGCCGTCACTTCGCGCAGGTTGTGGGGCGGGATGTCGGTGGACATGCCCACGGCGATGCCGGAGGCGCCGTTGAGCAGGACGTTCGGCAGGCGGGCGGGCAGCCGGACCGGCTCGCTCAGCGTGCCGTCGAAGTTGGGCTGCCAGTCGCTGGTGCCCTGGCCGAGCTCCGCCAACAGGGTCGCGGCGTAGGGCGTGAGGCGCGCCTCGGTGTAGCGCATCGCCGCGAAGGCCTTGGGGTCGTCGGGCGAGCCCCAGTTGCCCTGGCCGTCGATCACCGGATAACGGTAGCTGAAGGACTGCGCCATCAGCACCATGGCCTCGTAGCAGGCCGAGTCGCCGTGCGGGTGGAACTTGCCGATCACGTCGCCGACCGTGCGGGCGGATTTCTTCGGCTTCTGCCCGGCCGACAGCCCGAGCTCGCTCATGGCGTAGATGATGCGGCGCTGCACCGGCTTCAGCCCGTCGGTGATGTGCGGCAGGGCGCGATCCAGGATTACGTACATCGAGTAATCGAGGTACGCCTTCTCCGTGAATTCCTTCAGCGGCAGGCGCTCCACGCCCTCGAAATTGAGTTCCAGCTCCTTCACGGCGCCACCTCGGCGAGGTTGCCCTTGGTCTGCAGCCACTCGCGCCGGTCGCCGGCCCGCTTCTTGGCCAGCAGCATGTCCATCAGCTCGTGGGTCCGGTCGCCGGCGCTCAGCGTGAGCTGCACCAGGCGGCGCGTTTCCGGCGCCATGGTGGTCTCGCGCAGCTGGATGGCGCTCATCTCGCCGAGGCCCTTGAAGCGCGTCACGGTGACCTTGCCCTTGAGGTTCTCGGCCTCGATCCGGTGCAGCACGCCGCGCCGTTCGGCGTCGTCCAGCGCGTAGTACACCTGCTTGCCGACGTCGATGCGGAACAGCGGCGGCATGGCGACGTAGACGTGACCGGCGTCGACCAGCGCGGGGAAGTGGCGCAGGAACAGGGCGCACAGCAGGGTCGCGATATGCAGCCCGTCGGAGTCGGCGTCGGCGAGGATGCAGACGCGGTTGTAACGCAGCCCGCGCAGGTCGACCGAGCCCGGGTCGACGCCGAGCGCCACGCTGATGTCGTGCACTTCCTGCGAGGCCAGCACCTCCGACGGATCGACTTCCCAGGTGTTGAGGATCTTGCCGCGCAGGGGCATCACGGCCTGGAACTCCCGGTCCCGCGCCTGCTTGGCCGAGCCGCCGGCCGAGTCGCCCTCGACCAGGAACAGCTCGGTGCGTTCCGGGTCTTGCGAGGTGCAGTCGGCCAGCTTACCGGGGAGCGCCGGCCCGGTGACCACCCGCTTGCGCACGACCTTGCGGCCGGCCTTGAGCCGGGCGGTGGCGTTGCTGATCGCCAGCTGGGCGATGCTCTCGCCCGCTTCCGGATGCTGGTTGAGCCAGATGGCCAGCGCATCCTTGACCGTGCCGGAGACGAAGGCCGCGCATTCGCGCGAGGACAGCCGCTCCTTGGTCTGGCCGGAGAACTGCGAGTCCTCCAGCTTCACCGAGAGCACGTAGGCGACCTGGGCCCAGACGTCGTCCGGCGCCAGCCGCACGCCCCGCGGCAGCAGGTTGCGGAATTCGCAGAACTCCCTGAGCGCCTCGGTCAGGCCGGCCCGGAAGCCGTTGACGTGGGTGCCGCCCTGCACGGTCGGGATCAGGTTGACGTAGCTCTCCGTCACCGGCTCGCCGCCCTCCGGCAGCCAGGCGAGCGCCCAGTCGGCCGCCTCGGTGCCGCCCTGCACGCTGCCGACGAAGGGCTCGGGCGGGATGGCGGCCTGGCCCTGCAGCGCCTCCGCCAGGTAGTCGCCCAGCCCGCCCTCGTAGTGCCAGGTCTCGGTCTCGTCCTCGGCCTCGAGGTGCAGCACCACCACGAGGCCGGGACAGAGCACGGCCTTGGCGCGCAGCAGGTGCTTGAGGCGCGGCACGGACATCTTCGGCGAGTCGAAATATTTCTCGTCGGGCCAGAACCGGATGGTGGTGCCCGTATTGCTCTTGCCGACGGTGCCCACATCTTCCAGCGCGCCCGCCGGCTCGCCGCCGCGGAAGCTCATGTTGTATTCGCGCCCGCCGCGCTTGATCCACACTTCGAGGTTGCGCGACAGGGCGTTGACCACCGACACGCCGACGCCGTGCAGGCCGCCGGAGTACTGGTAGTTCTTGTTGGAGAACTTGCCGCCCGCATGCAGGCGCGTGAGGATCAGCTCGACGCCCGGGATGCCTTCCTGCGGATGGACATCCACCGGCATGCCGCGGCCGTCGTCCTCGACCTGCAGCGAGCCGTCGCGAAACAGCGTCACCGTGATCTTCTTGCAATGGCCCGCGATGGCCTCGTCCACGCTGTTGTCGATCACCTCCTGGGCGAGGTGGTTCGGGCGCGTGGTGTCGGTGTACATGCCCGGCCGGCGCCGGACCGGATCGAGCCCGCTGAGGACCTCGATCGAGGAGGCGTTGTAGTCGTTGCTCATGGGTTCCCCGTGCGTCCGCGCACGAGCGCGCGAACGGGAGACGATTCTAACGCAAGGCGCGGAGGCTTAGAACGGACGAAAAAACGCGGCGGCCCCCCAGCGGGCGCCGCCGCGTATCTCGCTCCGGGCGCGATGGCCTCGGGCGTTCAGTTCAGGTCGTTGACCAGGCTGGCGCGGGTGCTGTCGGGCACCGTGACGGCAACTTTCAGGTTGTCGTGGTCCACGCCCATGGCCAGGCCCACGCCGCCCTTGAGCGCCGCGGCCATCTCGTCGCTCAGCTCGAAGCGCATGAAGTGCACGGAGGAGGTCTTCTCCTCGGTGTCCCGCTCCAGGTCCTCGTCGGCGATCGCATAGACCTTGTCGTGGCCGTCCACCTGCACCCAGACCTTGTCCTCGACGCCGATCAGCCGGGCCAGCTCAAGCTTGCGTACGTCCACGTCCGGGTACTCGAGCATGAAGGTGGCCTTCCAGTTGCGGCCGTCCGGGATCAGCGGGTTGTAGGCGGAGAGCTCGTCCTCGATGCCCTCGGCCTCGAAAATGCGCTCGATGCGCAGCATCTCCTGCACCTGGTACTGGATGGTCAGCTCGTCCTCGAAATACAGGGTCGCGTTGGGGCCCAGGGCCACCTGGCGGTGCTTCTTGTGTTCCAGGACCTTGGCCCGGAAAGCAGGGCGCTCGCGCGCGTACTGCTCGAGGCTCATCAGGTCGCTTGCTGTCAGCTGGGTCATGGCAATCTCTCCGTCGATCTGTTGGCTGGGTCCCCGGGCGACTTCCCCCGTCGCTACCCGCGTCAGAGCCCGTAGGCCATCCTGAGCAGCGTCATCGGGTGCTTCGCATGCGTGCCGTCCTGCAGGCCGTGGGCGATCTGGTCGCCGGCCATCGGGCAATCGCTGACGAAATGGTCCGGCGCAGCGCCCTTCACCTTGTTCACCACGGGACGCGCGATCTTGATCGAGGTCTCGTGGAATTCCTTCTTCACCGCGTAGGTGCCGTCGTGGCCCGAGCAGCGCTCGATGGCTTCGACCTTGGTATCGGGCACGAGCGACAGGATGTCGCGCGTCTTGAGGCCGATGTTCTGCACGCGCAGGTGGCACGGCACCTGGTAGCTGACCTTGCCGAGCGGCTGGGCGAACTCGGTCTTGAGCTTGCCGCCCTTGTGGCGCAGCGCCAGGTACTCGAAGGGGTCGAACATGGCCGCCGCAACCTTCTTCACGTCTTCGCGCTCGGGGAACAGCAGCGGCAGCTCCTGCTTGAACATCAGCGCGCAGGAGGGCACCGGCGCGACCAGGTCCCAGCCCTCGTCCACGGCCCTGGCCAGGGCGGGAATGTTCGCTTCCATCGACCGTTCCACGGCCTCCAGGTCGCCGAGTTCCATCTTGGGCATGCCGCAGCACTGCTCTTTCTCGACCAGCTTCACGGGGATCCCGTTGTGCTCGAAGACCTTGACCAGGTCCTCGCCGACTTCGGGCACGTTGCGGTTGCCGTAGCAGGTGGCGAACAGCGCCACGCGGCCCTGCGTGCCCGCCACGGGCTCGCCCGCGCGCGCCGTGGGCTGGTTCTTCAGGCGGCTGCGCATGCTGCGCGAGTGGTACTTCGGCAGCGGCGCGTCACGGTGCACGCCGAGCACGCTCTCCAGCAGCTTGCGCCCGCCGGAGCTCGCATTCACGGCGTTGACCACTTCGGCCACCACCGGGATGCCGGCCAGCTTCCCGACCGCGTCGGTGGAAGTCAGGATGCGGTCGCGGCGGCTGGCGCCGTCCTTCCTGAAGCGCACCGCCTTGGCGCGCAGCATCAGGTGCGGGAAATCGACGTTCCACTCGTGCGGCGGCACGTAGGGACACTTCGACATGTAGCACATGTCGCAGAGGTAGCAGTGGTCGACGACCTGCCAGTACACCTCGCGGCCGATCCCGTCCACTTCGCCGGTGTCCGACTCGTCGACCGCGTCGAACAGCAGCGGGAAGGAGTTGCACAGGCTGAAGCAGCGCCGGCACCCGTGACAGATGTCGAACACGCGCTCCATCTCGGCGAAGAGCTTCTCTTCGTCCCAGAAATCGGTGGATTTCCACGCGACCGGATGCCGCGTCGGCGCCTCGAGGCTGCCTTCACGACGGGGGGTATCGAGCGACATGTGGCGAACTCCTTAGATCTGTCCGGGCAGATGCCGGGCCCGGAACCGGAACATGCGCGGGCGCCCGCCCGCGACGACGGCGGAGCGCCGCCGGCCGGGCCGGCGGCGCCCCCCTGCACCAGGGTGCTCAGCCGTCGAGGTTGTCGAGGGCCTTCTGGAAGCGGTTGGCGTGGCTGCGCTCAGCCTTCGCCAGCGTCTCGAACCAGTCGGCGATCTCGTCGAAGCCCTCGTCGCGCGCGGTCTTGGCCATGCCCGGGTACATGTCGGTGTACTCGTGGGTCTCGCCCGCAATCGCGGCCTTCAGGTTGTCCGAGGTGCCGCCGATCGGCAGGCCGGTGGCCGGATCACCCACGGCCTCGAGGTACTCGAGGTGGCCGTGCGCGTGGCCGGTCTCGCCCTCGGCGGTCGAACGGAACACGGTCGCGACATCGTTGTAGCCTTCCACGTCGGCCTTGGACGCGAAATACAGATAACGACGGTTAGCCTGGGACTCGCCCGAGAAGGCCTCCTTGAGGTTGTTCTCGGTCTTGCTGCCCTTCAGTTCTGCCATGGGTCTTTTCCTCCTGAGGTGATTCCCATTCCGGCCGGGCGGCCGGACAATTTCGGCTCCAGCCGCCGTCGGACCGGACCCAGGGGATACAGCCCGCTAATGCGACTTGGACTCAATTTAGACTTAGTCTAAATGACCACGGAAAGGTTAGTCCTGGCACCTCCGGCTGTCAACCGGACGCGGCGCCGCGCGACCGTTGCGGATTGATTCCGCGGCCGCCGCGCCGGTATCGTAGCCGCCTCTTTTATCATCCCGTGATCACGCCGATGCCCAAGCAGAAAACCGACGCTCCGCCGCCGCCGGCCGAGGCGGACACGCTGGACTTCGAGCAGGCCCTGGCCGCGCTCGAGCTGCTCGTGGCCGAGCTCGAGTCCGGCAACCAGCCGCTGGAACAGGCGCTGGCGTCCTTCGAGCGCGGGGTCGCGCTCACCCGCCGCTGCCAGGCGGCACTCCGGGCCGCGGAGCAGAAAGTCGAGATCCTGTCGCGCGACACCGACGAGGCCGGGCTCGAGCCGTTCGAGCCCGGCGAATGAGCTGGGCCGAAGAACTGTCGGCCTGCGGCGCGCGCGTCGAGGCCGTGCTGGAGCGTTGGTTGCCGCCATCCGGCCGGAAACCCTGCCGGCTGCATGAGGCGATGCGCTATGCGGCGCTCGGCGGCGGCAAGCGGGTCCGCCCCGCGCTGGTGTACTTCACCGGGCGCGCGCTCGGCGTGGCGCCGGAGCGACTCGACGGCCCGGCCGCCGCGGTAGAGCTGATTCACGCCTACTCCCTGGTGCACGACGACCTGCCGGCCATGGACGACGACGACCTGCGCCGCGGCCGGCCCACCTGCCACCGGGCCTTCGACGAGGCAACGGCGATCCTGGCCGGCGACGCGCTCCAGGTGCTGGCCTTCGAGATCCTGGCCGACGATCCCGCCATGACGCCGGCAACCGCCGGGCGGCTGGAAATCATCCGCCTGCTGGCGCGGGCTGCCGGCACCGCCGGCATGGCGGGCGGCCAGGCGATCGACCTCGAGGCCGCGGGCCAGGTGCCGTCCGTGGCCGAACTGGAACACATGCACCGCCTCAAGACCGGCGCGCTGATCCACGCCAGCGTGCTGATGGCCGCCGCCAGCGCGGACACGCTGCCGCCTGGCGCGGCGGCGGGGCTCGACCACTACGGCCGGGCGCTGGGCCTCGCCTTCCAGGTCCAGGACGACATCCTCGACGTAGAAGGCGAGACCGCGGTGCTCGGCAAGCGGGCGCACGCGGACGCCGCCCTCGACAAGCCCAATTACCCCGCCGTGGCCGGGCTGGAGGCCGCCAAGAAGCGCCTGCGCGAACTGCACGACGAGGCCGTCGGGGCGCTGGCGCCGCTGGGCGAGGCGGCTGCGCCCCTGCGCTGGCTGTCCGGCTGGCTCACCGAGCGCCGGCACTGACGGGCGGCCGGCCCGCCTTGGACAGGGCGCGCCGTCTGGCGGATAATCGGGAGCTTGTTTCCAGCAGGACGGCGCAACCGGCAAGGACATGAATCCCGAGGAGAAATATCCCCTGCTGTTCAGCATCCAGGCGCCGGCCGACCTGCGGGCGTTGCCGGAGGAGGCCCTGGAAGCCGTCACCCATGAACTGCGCGGTTACCTGGTCGAGACGATGGCCCGGACGGGCGGGCATTTCGCCGCCAACCTGGGCACCGTGGAGCTGGCCACGCTGCTGCACTACGTGTTCGACACGCCGCACGACCGGCTGGTATGGGACGTGGGTCACCAGGCCTACCCGCACAAGATTCTCACCGGGCGGCGGGACCGGCTGGCCAGCATTCGCCAGCAAGGCGGCCTGGCGCCCTTCCCGACCCGCTTCGAGAGCGAGTACGACACCTTCGGCGTCGGCCATTCGAGCACCTCGGTCAGCGCCGCCCTGGGCATGGCGATCGCGGCCAAGCAGAAGGGCGAGCGACGCCGCGTCGCCGCGATCATCGGCGACGGCGCCCTGACGGCGGGCCTGGCCTACGAGGCCCTGTGCCATGCGGGCAGCCTCGACGTCGATCTGCTGGTGATCCTGAACGACAACGACATGTCGATTTCCGAGAACGTCGGCGCCATGTCGAACTACCTGGCCCGGGTGCTCTCCGGCAAGCTCTATTCGCAGATGCGCGAAGGCAGCAAGAAGCTGATCCGCCGCATGCCGACGGTATGGGAGCTGGCCCGCCGCTCCGAGGAGCACATGAAGGGCATGGTGCTGCCGGGCACGCTGTTCGAGGAGCTCGGGCTGAACTACATCGGCCCGGTGGACGGCCACGACGTGGACGTGCTGCTGAAGACCCTGCGCAACGTGCGCGACCTCCCCGGCCCGCAGTTCCTGCACGTGGTGACGCGCAAGGGCAAGGGCTACGCGCCGGCCGAGGCCGACCCGATCCTGTGGCACGGCCCGGGCCCCTTCGACCCGGGCAAGGGCGAGATCCACAAGGCGCCCGCCAAGGGCAAGACCTATTCGGCCATCTTCGGCGACTGGCTGTGCGACATGGCGGCGGCGGACGAGCGCGTGATCGGCATCACGCCGGCGATGCGCGAAGGCTCCGGCATGGTCGAGTACTCGCGCCGCTTTCCGGAGCGCTACTTCGATGTCGGCATCTGCGAACAGCATGCCGTGACCCTGGGCGCGGGCCTTGCCTGCGAGGGTGCGCGGCCGGTGGTGGCCATCTATTCGAGTTTCCTGCAGCGCGCCTACGACCAGCTGATCCACGACGTGGCGCTGCAGAACCTGCCGGTGGTGTTCGCCCTCGACCGCGGCGGCCTGGTCGGCAACGACGGGCCGACGCACCACGGCGCCTACGACCTGTCCTTCCTGCGCTGCATTCCGAACATGACGGTGATGGCGCCGGCGGACGAGAACGAGTGCCGCCAGATGCTGTACACGGGCATCACCCTGGACGGGCCGAGCGCCGTGCGCTATCCGCGCGGCACCGGGCCCGGCGCGCCCATCGAGACGGGCATGACGGCGCTGCCGCTCGGCAAGGCGGAAGTGCGCCGGCGCGGCAAGGGCGTGGCCCTGCTGGCCTTCGGGGCCATGGTGCCGGTGGCCGAGCAGGCGGGCGAGGCGCTGGACGCCACGGTGGTGAACATGCGTTTCGTCAAGCCGCTGGACGAAGAACTGGTGCTGGCGCTGGCGAAGAGCCACTCCGCGCTGGTGACGCTCGAGGACAACGCGGTGATGGGCGGCGCCGGCAGTGCCGTGGGCGAATGCCTCGCGGCGCATCGCGTGCTGGTGCCGATGCTGAATATCGGCATTCCCGACCACTTCATCGAGCACGGCTCGCGCGGCGAGTGCCTGGCGGCAGCCGGGCTCGACGCCGGCTCGGTGCTCGAGGCGGTGCGCGCCTGGCGGCGCGCGCCGGACCTCCGTACCGTGGGAGAATCCTGAACCCGTCGCGCGGGGTGAATCCCGCCGCGGCGATGCAACGAAAACCCGGGCAATCAGCCTAAACCGGGACCAGTGACATGAAAGACGTGAGCGAGGCCGGAGCCATCAACATCGACCCCATAGCCGACGTCCAGGGCAGCGCCGACCTGCGCAACATCCCGATCAACAAGGTCGGGATCAAGGACATCTATCACCCCGTGCGCATCAAGGAGCGCAGCGGCGGGGAGCAGCACACGGTCGCCAATTTCAACATGTACGTGGACCTGCCCCACAACTTCAAGGGCACCCACATGTCGCGCTTCGTGGAGATCCTGAACAACCACGAACGCGAGATCTCGGTGAAGTCTTTCCGCGACATGATGAGCGAACTCACCGAGCGCCTCGACGCCGAGTCCGGGCATATCGAGATGACCTTCCCCTACTTCGTCAACAAGGCCGCCCCGGTCTCCGGCGTGCAGAGCCTGATGGACTACCAGGCCAGCCTGATCGGCGAGCGGCGCAACGGCGAGAGCATCATCTGGGTCAAGGTGGTGGTCCCCGTGACCAGCCTGTGTCCCTGCTCGAAGAAGATCTCCGACTACGGCGCCCACAACCAGCGCTCCCATGTCACCATCTCCGCCAAGGTGGACGGGCTGGTCTGGCTGGAGGAACTGATCGAGCTGGCCGAGCAGGAGGCTTCCTGCGAGCTGTTCGGCATTCTCAAGCGCCCGGACGAGAAGTGGGTGACCGAGCGCGCCTACGACAACCCCAAGTTCGTCGAGGACCTGGTGCGCGACATCGCCGGGCGGCTGAATGCCGACGAGCGGATCCGTGCCTACACGGTGGCGTCGGAGAACTTCGAGTCCATCCACAACCACTCGGCCTACGCGCTGATCGAGCGGGACAAGGACCGGGACGGGCCGCTGCCGGGCTGACGGCCGATCCGGGGCTTGCCCGCCGCTGCGCGCTGCGCGGCAGGCCCCTGCGGGGACGCTGTGAATACATCCCTGTACGCTCGCTCGCGCACGTCCCTGTGCGCGAGCGCCCCGCATCGGCCTGCCGCACATCACGCAGCTACCCCCAAGCCCCAGACACCCCAAGCCCTGCCAGCCCGGGCGCACGCTGGTCCGGCCGCCCGAACGACGCCAGGCACGATCCTCCGCGGGCGCCACCAGGAACGGACCAAAGCGCGTGTCGACCGGGTGCGCGGCCTGGGCTGCCCGGCGGTATGTGCCCCCTTTCCGGGGCGCTCGCGCACAGGACGTGCGCGAGCGAGCCTACAGGGACGTATTCACGGCGGCCCCGGAAAGGGGGCGCGTGCCGCCGGGCATTCCAACCACGAACTCACGCCTGACGCGACCTTGTGCGCGGCGTCACCCACATGGTGATGTCCGCCGCCGCAACCTCGACGCCCTCCCGGTCCCGGACGCTGACCGCGATCACCAGGTTGTAGGGCTCTGGTGAAGACTCGGGCTTGACGCGGGGCCGGGCCGTGGCCGTGATCGTGCCGCGCGCCTTCGCCAGGTAGCGCACGTCCATGCCCTTGGGAATCCAGCGCATGTCGGCGGGAATGCTGACGTCGGTGACCAGGCCGGCGCAGAGTTCCGCCAGGTTGCACAGCGCGATGGCGTGCACGGTGCCGATGTGGTTCTGCACGCGGCGGCGCTGGCGCAGCTGCGCCTGGCACCGGCCGGGCTCCAGCGCCAGCAGCAGCGGCCTGATCGAGCCGAAGTACGGCGCCTTGAAACATACGATGCGGGAGAACAGCCAGCGGCCCGCCGGGCGGCCGCCGAGCCGCCGCCACAGCCGCAGCGCCAGCACTTCCGGGGCGCCGCCGGCCGCCAACCGCTAGCCCTGCAGGCGCGCGATCAGCGCCTTGAGGAACATCCGGTTGAACCGCAGCTGGCAGGCCGCGGACAGGGTCTCGAGCAGCGTCGAGCTCACCTGCAGCACGACCACGGGGCCCAGGGCCCGGATGGTCGCCTGCCGCCGGGCGTTCGGCATCACGCTGCTCTCGCCGAAACAATCGCCGGCGCCGAGGCGCCCGAGCTGGGCGCCGTTCGCCTCCACCGCGACGTCGCCGCTGACGATCACGTAGAAACGATCGTCCATGTCGCCCTGGCGCACGATGTCCTGGCCCTCGCTGTACTCCCGCCACTCGGCCGCCTTGATCAGCTCGCGGATCTCGTTGTGGGAGAAATCATGGAAGAAGCGCAGGCCGCGCAGGTTGGCCACGCGCTCGCGCGCGTCGATGACGTTGCGCGCGCTCCGCAGCGACTGGTGCACGCTGGTGAGCGCGGCGGCGAATTCCAGGCCGCTGGAGAAGCGGTCGGCGGGCTTCTTGCGCATGGCACGCCAGACCACCTCCTCGAGGTCCTCCGGCACGTCCGCACGCAGCCGGTGAATCGGCTGCGGCGTGGCGAACACGATTTCGTGCAGGAGCTTGGCGAGATTCGGGGCCTTGAACGGCCGGGCACCCGTCAGCAGCTCGTACATGACCGCCCCGAGGGCATACAGGTCCGAGCGCGGGGTGATTTCTTCGGCGCGGACCTGCTCCGGCGACATGTAGCTCGGCGAACCGGCCACGCCGCGGATGCCCGACACCTCGCCGTCGGTCCACTGGGCGATGCCGAAATCGATCACCCGCACCTCGTTGTCGATGGTGAGCATGATGTTGCTCGGCTTGATGTCGCGATGGACGATGCCGCGGGTGTGGGCATAGTGCAGCGCGCGCACCGCGCTGAACATGATGCGCACGACCTCCGGGATCGGCAGCAGGTTGCCCTGGTGACAATAGGCCGTGAGCGTGCGCGCGCCCTGTACGTGCTCCATCACCACGTAGCGCCGCCCATTCTCCTCGCCGGCGTCGTAGACGGGGAGGATGTTGGGGTGCTGCATGCGCCCCACCAGCCGCGCCTCGTTGAAAAACAT
The DNA here is from genome assembly GCF_011058255.1 of Thioalkalivibrio sp. XN8. Taxonomy (GTDB): domain Bacteria; phylum Pseudomonadota; class Gammaproteobacteria; order Steroidobacterales; family XN24; genus XN24. The sequence goes on from NZ_JAALFH010000049.1 coordinate 25,216, forward strand.
CTTGCGGGCGGCTTCCTGCTCGCGGGCATCCTGCGTGCCGACGTCGGTGTACAGCTTGATGGCGACGTCGCGCCCGTAGAACGGGTCATGCGACAAGTACACCATGCCGGAGCTGCCCCGCCCGACTTCCCGGACGATGCGGTATTTCCCGATCTTCTCCGGCAACGTCGACTGTTCGCGCCTTACGGCCATGCCAATCCCTTCAGTAATGTCCGGCGGCGGCCAGCGCCGCCGCGATCAGCAGCGCGCCCCAGGCCGCTGCCACCAGGTCGTCGAGCATAATGCCCAGACCGCCCGGCACAGCGTGATCCAGTTGGCGAATCGGCCAGGGCTTCCAGATGTCGAACAGCCGGAAGACGGCGAAGCCGGCGAGCGCCCAGGGCCAGCCGGCCGGGACCACGAGCATCAGCGCCAGGTAACCGGCGATCTCGTCCCAGACGATGGCGGGATGGTCGTGGACCCCGAGCCGCCGTGCGCTCTCCCCGCAGATCCACACGCCCGCCAGGGCGATGGCCGCGACGATGACGACCCGCAGCTCGAAACCCAGCAGCCGCAGCAGGGGGTCGAGCAGCACGCCGACCAGGGTGCCGGCAGTCCCCGGCGCAACCGGTACCAGGCCGGCGCCGAATCCCAGCGCCAGGAAATGGACCGGATCGCGCAGCAGCCCGGCCGACACGCGGGTCACGGCCCCGCGCCCCGGAAGTGATCCCAGCCGGCCGGCGGCAGCGGGACGGGCTCGCCGTCCCGGCGCAGCTCGATGCCCGGCTCGGCCCGCACCCGGCCGATACAGACCGGCGCCCCGGTCCAGTCCGCCGCCGCCGCCAGCAGCGCATCGCGTTTTTCGGGCGGCATGGTGAAACACAGCTGGTAGTCGTCGCCGCCGCCGAGCGCCATGGCGACCGGGTCCGCGCCGACCGCCGCCGGATGGACGGGCAGCCGCTCCAGCTCGAGCACCGCGCCCGCGCCGCTGGCCTCCAGCACGTGTCCCAGGTCCTGCAGCAGCCCGTCGGACACGTCGATGGCCGCGCTGGCGAGGCCGCGCAGCCCGCGCCCGGCAACCAGGCAGGGCTCCGGCCGCAGGAATGCCCGCGCCCGCGCCCGGTCGCCGCGTTGCCAGGCCGCCAGGCCGCCCGCGCCGCCGCCCAGCGGGCCGGTCACCCAGATCTCGTCCCCGGCGCGGGCGCCGCTGCGCCGCAGCGCTGCGCCGGCCGGGACGAAACCCGTCAGCGCGAAACTCACCGCCAGCGGGCCGCGCACCATGTCGCCGCCGACCAGGTCCAGCCCCGCCTCGGAGGCGAGCGCCGCCACCCCGCGCGCGAAGCCGTCCAGCCAGCGCTCATCGGCCTCCGGCAGGGCGAGGGACAACAGGCCCCAGGCCGGCTCGGCACCCATCGCCGCAAGATCCGAGAGATTGACCGCGAGCGCGCGCCAGCCGAGATCCGCCGGGTCGAGCCCCGCCGGAAAATGGACGCCCTCGAGGCAGGTATCGATGGTCTGCACCAGGTCCATGCCGGGCGGCGGGCGCAGCACCGCGGCGTCGTCGCCGGGACCCAGCACCACATCCGGCCGACGGCAGGGCACGGCTCGCGTGAGCCGCCGGATCAGCTCGAACTCGCCCGCGCTCACTGCTCCCCGCGGTACCAGCGCGGCGCGATCTCGCGCACGATGGGGCCGTCGGTGGCCAGGGCATGGCAGCCGTCGAGATGGGGCGGCTTCTTCGCCATGCCCTCGGTGACCGCCTCGTCGCGGCTCTTCAGCGGCATGATGGTCTGCAGCGCCACCACCGCCAGTTCCTGGACGAGCCGCGTCTGGTGGGTGCAGCCGGCGACGCCGCCGAGCCGCTGCATCACCAGCTTGGTCCAGCCGGGCCGCAGGCGGGTGCCCACCAGCGTCTGGTAGGCAGACTCGATCTCGGCGCAGTTGGGAAAGGGATGGGCGTCGGAGACGACCTCGATGGCCTTGATCTCCAGCTGGTCGTCGAGGGTGATGCGCAGCCACATGTCGTGCACCGGGGTGCCCGGCTCGACGCGCCCGCGGTAGCGGCTGTCGAAGCCGTATTCCTTGGTGTCGGTCATGCGGCCCTCGATGTCCCACAGCCCGTCGCCGCGGCGGAAGCCGCGGCACTCGATCTGGCGCAGGTGGATGGCCTCGCGGGCTACCGGCTCGGACAGGGGCATGCGGGACCTCCTAGGCCTGGCCCACGGCCCCGGTCTCGAGGGCGCGGTGGCGCTGGGCCGCCCGGTCGAGCAGCGCATTGACGAAGCGGTGGCCGTCGGTGCCGCCGTAGCGCCGGCACAGGTCGACGGCCTCGTTGATCACCACCCGCCACGGGATCTCGGGGCGGTGCAGCAGTTCGTACATGCCGATCAGCAGCACGGCATGCTCCACGGGATCGAGCTGGTTCACGGGCCGGTCGGAGAACTCCGCCAGCTCGGCGTCCAGCGCGGCGGCGCGCTCGGTCGCCTGCAGCACCAGCTCCTTGAAGAATTCCACGTCGGCGCCCGCCGGCATGCGCTCGGCCAGGAACTCCAGCAGCACGTCCTTGCCGAGCTGGCCGCCGAGCTGCCACTGGTAGAGCGCCTGCAGGGCGAGCTCGCGGGACGCGCTGCGGCCGCGGCGGCGACTGTGGCCTCCGCCGGCCACGTCAGCCCTCCAGCCGCGCCGCGAGGCGGGCCATCTCGATGGCGGAGATGGCCGCATCCGCGCCCTTGTTCCCCGCCTTCGTGCCGGCGCGTTCCAGCGCCTGCTCGATGGTGTCGGTGGTCAATACGCCGAAGGCCACCGGGGTGTCCGCCGCCAGCCCGGCCTGCGCGATGCCCTTGGCGCACTCGCCGGCGACGTAGTCGAAATGGGGCGTGGCGCCGCGGATCACCGCGCCCAGCGCGATGATGGCGTCGTAGCGACGGCTGGCCGCCATCTTCTTCACCGCCCAGGGCATCTCCCAAGCGCCCGGCACGCGCACCAGCGTGAGGTCCGTCTCGCTGGCGCCGTGGCGCAGCAGCGCGTCCACCGCGCCGCGCACCAGGCTGTCTACGATCAGCTCGTTGAAGCGCGCCGCCACGATGCCGATGCGCAGGTCCCGCGCCGTCAGCTCGCCCTCGATCTTCCTCAGCTTGTCCATGTTCCCGTCCTCGCCCACGCGCGGCTCAATGGTTCACGTAATCGACGACTTCCAGGCCGAAGCCCGAGAGGCCGAGCATCTGCTTCGGCGCCGACAGCACCCGCATCTTGCGCACGCCCAGCGCCCGCAGGATCTGCGCGCCGATGCCGTAGGTCCGCAGCACGCGGGACTCCTGGCCGTCGCGGTGGTCGGCCGGCGCCACCGGCCGGCCGGACAGCAGCGCCACCGAATCCACCAGCTCGCGCGGCAGCTCGTGGCGGCGCAGCAGCACCACGATGCCCTGCTCCTCCTGGGCGATCCGGCGCATGGCGTCGCGCAGCGGCCAGCCCAGCTGGGCCGAGGTGACGCCGACCAGGTCGCGCAGGGTATCGGTGAGCTGCACGCGCACCAGCGGCACGGCGCCGGGCCCGATGTCGCCCCGCACCAGCGCCAGGTGCACGTCCTGGTGGACGTGATCCTCGAAGCAGACCATGCGGAAGGCGCCGTACTCGGTCTCGACCCGGTCCTCCGAGATCTGCTCGACCGATTCTTCCTTCTCGAGGCGGTAACGGATCAGCTGGGCGATGGTGCACATCTTCAGCCCGTGGCTGCGCGCGAAGTGGACCAGGTCCGGCCGCCGCGCCATGGTCCCGTCCTCGTTGAGGATCTCCACGATCACCGCCGCCGGTTCGAGGCCGGCGAGGCGCATGAGGTCGCAGCCCGCCTCGGTGTGGCCGGCGCGCGTGAGCACGCCGCCGGGCTGGCCCATCAGGGGGAAGATGTGGCCCGGCTGGCGCAGGTCCTCCGGCCGCGCGTCGGGCGCCACCGCCGCCTGGATGGTGTGAGCCCGGTCGTGCGCGGAAATGCCGGTGGTGACGCCTTCCGCCGCCTCGATCGACACCGTGAAGTTGGTGCTGCGGGCGCGGTCGGTGCCGGTGACCATCAGCGGCAGGCGCAGCTGCTGGCAGCGCTCCGGCGTCAGCGTCAGGCAGATCAGGCCGCGCCCGTAGCGCGCCATGAAATTGATGTCCTCGGCGCGGACCTTGCCCGCGGCCATCACCAGGTCGCCCTCGTTCTCCCGGTCCTCGTCGTCCATCACCACGACCATGCGCCCCGCGCGCAGGTCCGCCAGGACGTCGTCGATGGGATCGAGGCGCAGGCCCTCGTCCTTCAGTTCACTGACCTTTGCCAAACCCGTATTCCTCCAGGCGCTCCCGGCTCAGGCCGCCGGCCTCGCCGACCAGCCGCTCCAGGTAGCGCGCCACGATATCCACTTCCAGGTTGACCCGGGCGCCGGTCCGGTAGCTGCCGAACACGGTCGCCTCGAGGGTGTGCGGCACGATGTTCACCCCGAACTCCGCCCCGTCGACCTCGTTCACCGTCAGGCTGACGCCGTCGACGCAAATCGAGCCCTTGCGCGCCAGGTAGCGCGACAGCGCCTGCGGGGCCCGGATGCGAAAGCGCACCGAGCGCCCGTCATCGGCCCGGCCTGCCACGCGGCCGACGCCGTCGACGTGGCCGGTGACGAGGTGGCCGCCCAGCGGCTTCGCCAGCGTCAGGGCGCGCTCGAGGTTCACCCTGCTGCCGCGCTCCAGGTCCCCCAGCGTCGTCAGGCCCAGGCTCTCGCGGGAGACGTCGGCGGCAAAACCGTCCGCCCCGAGTTCGACCGCCGTGAGGCAGCAGCCGTTGACCGCGATGCTGTCCCCGATCGCGGCGGCCGACAGGTCCAGGCCGCCGGCGTGCACGCGCAGGCGCACGTCGCCCCCGCGCGGCTCCAGGGCGCTGATGCTGCCGACGGCCTCGATGATGCCGGTGAACATGCGGGCGGGACTCTCCTGCTGCCGAGCGGCGTCAGCCCGGCACCGCGGTGATCCTGAGATCGTCGCCGACCGGGCTGACGTCGGTAAAACGCCATTGTAACCGGTCCGCCAGCCCGGTCAGTCCCGGCAGGTGGAACATCCCCCGGGCCTCGCTGCCGAGCAGGGACGGCGCCAGGTAGACCACCAGCCGGTCGACCAGCCCGGCAGCAAGGAACGCGCCGGCCAGGCGGGCGCCGGTCTCCACCAGCACCTCGTTGCACTCGCGCGCGCCCAGCAGCGCCAGCAGCGCCTCGAGGTCCAGGCCCTTGGCCGCCCGCGGCAGCTGCGCCACCTCGGCCCCCGCGGCCCGCAGCGCGGCGGCGCCGGCCGCCGTGGCGTCGGGCACGCAGACCAGGGCCCGGCCCGGCGAAGCCAGGATTCGCGCCCCCGGCGGCGTCTGGAGCCGGCTGTCGACGATCACCCGCAGCGGCTGCCGGCCGCGCGTCAGGGCTTCGTCCAGCCGCAGGTCCAGCCGCGGGTCGTCCATCCGCACCGTGCCGCTGCCAGTCACGATGGCGCAGCTCTCCCCGCGCAGCCGCTGCACGTCGGCGCGCGCCTCGGGGCCGGTGATCCACTGGCTCTCCCCCGACGCCATGGCGGTGCGCCCGTCCAGGCTGGCCGCCATCTTCAGCGTCACGCGCGGCCGGCCCCGGGTCATCCGGCTGACAAAGCCCGCGTTCAGCGCGGCCGCTTCGGCCGCCAGCACCCCGCTGGCCGTCTCGATACCGGCGGCGCGCAGCACGGCGAAGCCGCGCCCGGCCACCTGCGGGTTGGGGTCCGCCATGGCCGCCACCACGCGGGCCACGCCGGCGGCGACCAGGGCCTCGGCGCAGGGCGGCGTGCGGCCGTGGTGGCTGCAGGGCTCGAGATTGAGGTAGGCGGTGGCGCCCTGCGCCGCCTCGCCCGCGGCGGCCAGCGCCTCGATCTCGGCATGCGGGCCGCCCGTGCGGGCGTGGAAACCCTCGCCGAGCAGCGTGTCGCCGCGGGCGATCACGCAGCCCACGCGCGGGTTGGGCGCGGCGCTGTACAGGCCGTGCCGGGCCAGCTCCAGGGCGCGGGCCATCCAGCGGCGGTCGGGCTCGGACCCGCCGGGCGACCCGCTCACTTGCGCTCGCGCGGCAGCAGGAGGGACATCTGTTCCTTGCCGACCGGGGTCGCGTCGCGCAGCCGCTCGATCTCCTGGCGGAATTCCTCCACGTCCTGGAAGCTGCGGTAGACGGAGGCGAAGCGGACGTAGGCGACCTCGTCCAGGCCGCGCAGTTCGTCCATCACCAGCTGGCCGACGAAGCTCGAGGGCAGCTCGCGCTCGCCGGTGGTCATCAGCCGCTGCAGGATGCGCGAGACGGCCTCCTCCACGTCCTCGGCGGCCACCGGCCGCTTCTCCAGCGCGCGCATCACGCCGGCGCGCAGCTTGGTCTCGTCGAAGGGCTCGCGCCGGTCGTCGCGTTTCACCAGCCGGGGCAGGACCAGCTCGGCGCTCTCGAAGGTAGTGAAGCGCTCCTCGCAGGCGAGGCACTGCCGCCGCCGGCGCACCTGCAGGCCGTTGCCCGCCAGCCGGGAGTCGATGACCTTGGTCTCCTCGTGCCGGCAGAAAGGACAGTACATGCTCGCTCCAGGCGGGGCTCAGCCCGGCAGCCGGCTCAGCCGTAGACCGGGAAGCGGCCGCACAGCTCGACCACCTGGTCGCGCACGCGGCGGATGGTGCCCTCGCGCTCGATGTCGTCGAGCACGTCGGCAATCCAGCCGGCCAGGGTGCGGCACTCCGCCTCGCCGAAACCGCGGGTGGTGATGGCCGGGGTGCCCATCCGCAGGCCGCTGGTGACGAAGGGCGAGCGCGGGTCGTTGGGCACGGTGTTCTTGTTCACCGTGATGTTGGCGCGCCCGAGCGCCGCGTCCGCGTCCTTGCCGGTGATGTCCTTGTCGATCAAATCGACCAGGAACAGGTGGTTGTCGGTGCCGCCCGAGACGATGCGGTAGCCGCGCTCGATCAGCGTGGCGGCCATGGCGCGGGCGTTGGTCACGACCTGCTGCTGGTAGGTCTTGAACTCTGGCTGCAGCGCCTCCTTGAAGGCCACGGCCTTGGCCGCGATGACGTGCATCAGCGGCCCGCCCTGGGTGCCGGGGAAGACCAGCGAGTTCAGTTTCTTCTCCAGGGCCTCGTTCTGCTTCGCCAGGATGATGCCGCCGCGCGGCCCCCGCAGGGTCTTGTGGGTGGTCGAGGTGACGACGTCCGCGTGGGGCACCGGGCTCGGGTAGACGCCCGCGGCGACCAGCCCGGCGATATGGGCCATGTCCGCCATGAGCCAGGCGCCGACCCGGTCGGCGATCGCCCGGAAGCGCGCCCAGTCGACGACCCGCGAATAGGCGGAGAAGCCGGCGATGATGAGCTTCGGCTGGTGTTCCAGCGCCAGCGCCTCGACCTGGGCGTAGTCGATCTCGTTGCCGTCGGCGTCCAGGCCGTACTGGATGGCATGATAGACCCGGCCGGAGAAGTTGACCTTGGCGCCGTGGGTCAGGTGACCACCGTGGGCGAGGCTCATGCCGAGGATGGTGTCGCCCGGCTCCAGCATGGCCATGAAGGCGGCCACGTTCGCCTGCGAGCCCGAATGCGGCTGGACGTTGGCGTAGTCGGCCCCGAACAGCGCCTTGGCGCGCTCGATGGCCAGTTCCTCGGCCTGGTCGACGTACTCGCAGCCGCCGTAGTAGCGGCGGCCCGGATAGCCCTCGGCGTACTTGTTGGTGAGCACCGAGCCCTGGGCCTCGAGCACCCGCGGGCTGGCGTAGTTCTCGGAGGCGATCAGCTCGACATGCTCTTCCTGGCGGCGCAGCTCGGCATCGAGCGCGGCCTGGAGTTCGTCATCGAAACCAGCGATTTTCATGTCGGGGCTGAACATGGAGCATCTCCAGGGGGCGGGGCCAGGCCGACATTTTACCTCACACGCTGTCGGCAAACTCCTTCACCACCCGGCTCCATGCGCTGGCCACGTTGCGCCGGTTGTAGCCGCCGCCCCCGAGGGCGAGCACCCGGCCCTGGGCATGCCGGTCGGCCAGCCGGCAGATTGCGCGCGTCGCGCCGCCGTGCGCCTCCTCGCTGAACTGCAGGTGGGTCAGCGGGTCGCCGGCGATGCTGTCGGCGCCGGCGACGAGAATGTAGAACTCCGGCTTCGCATCCTCGAGAAAGGCCTCGATTTCGCGCCACGCCTCGACGAATTCCTCGTCGTCCGCACCCGGATGGAGCGGAATGTTCAGCTTGGCGCCCTCACCCGGCCCGATCCCGGTCTCGCTGCGATCGCCGGTACCCGGGAACAGGAAGCGGCCGTCCTCGTGGATATCGGCGAAGATCAGGTCGGGATCCGAGGCGAAGCCATAGAACACGCCGTCGCCGTGATGGGCGTCGATATCGACATAGGCGATGCGCCGGATGCCGTGCTGCTGCCGCAGGTTCTCGATCAGCACGCCGATGTCGTTGAACACGCAGAACCCGGAGGTCTTGTCCCGCGCCGCATGATGCAGGCCCGCGATCGGCACGAACACGCGCCTGGCCTCGCCCGTGGCCAGCAGCTCCCCGGCCTGCAGCGTGGCGCCGACCACGTTGGCGGCGGTGTGATAGACGCCGGGAAAGGCCGGGGTGTCACCCTCGTCCAGAAAGCCGATGCCTTCCTGCGACATGCGCTCGATGAAGCTGACGTGCCGCGGGGTATGGAACAGCTCGAGCTCGGCGCGGCTGGCCGGCCGTTCCGGGTCCTCGATCCAGACCCGCGACTCGAGATCGTGCTCCCGCAGCCCGCGCAGGAACACGTCGTGCCGGTCCTGGCCGAAAGGATGCCCGTTGCCGAAACCGTACTCGGCGATGGACTCTCCGGCGAGGACCCGGACGTCGGCTTTTTTCCTGCGCTTGAGAAACACCCAGGTGCTCCGTTGGGGACGGTTTTTTTCGAGCATAAACCACCGCCCGGCAAAGTGACATGGCTCCGGGCCGCCCGGGAACCCGCCGGTGGATTTCACGGCGGGGCCCTGCTGGCGCATAATGCCGCCCCCATTCGCAGCAACACGCCCCACGAGAACCATGGCGCAGTACATCTACACGATGAACCGCGTCGCGAAGGTGGTGCCGCCCAAGCGGTACATCCTGCGCGACATTTCCCTGTCCTTTTTTCCCGGCGCCAAGATCGGCGTGCTCGGGCTCAACGGCGCGGGCAAGTCCACCCTGCTCAGGATCATGGCCGGGCTGGACCCCGAGATCGAGGGCGAGGCGCGGCCGCAGCCAGGGATCCGGATCGGCTTTCTCGAGCAGGAGCCGCAGCTGGACCCGGCCAAGGACGTGCGCGGCAACGTGGAGGATGCGCTCGGCGACGTGAAAGGGGCGCAGGCGCGCCTGGACGAGATCTACGCCGCCTATGCCGAGCCGGACGCCGACTTCGACGCACTCGCCAGGGAGCAGGCGGAGCTGGAGAACCTGCTGCAGGCCTCGGGCGGCCACGAGGCCGGGCGCACCATGGAAATCGCCGCCGACGCGCTGCGCCTGCCGCCGTGGGACGCCGACGTGACCAGGCTCTCGGGCGGCGAGCGCCGCCGCGTGGCGCTGTGCCGGCTGCTGCTGTCGCGGCCGGACATGCTGCTGCTCGACGAGCCCACCAACCATCTCGACGCCGAGTCGGTGGCCTGGCTGGAGCACTTCCTGCACGACTACTCCGGCACCGTCATCGCGGTGACCCACGACCGCTATTTCCTGGACAACGTGGCCGGCTGGATCCTCGAGCTCGACCGGGGCTTCGGCATCCCGTGGCAGGGCAACTACTCTTCGTGGCTCGAGCAGAAGGAGCTGCGCCTCGAGCAGGAGCAGAAGGCCGAGGCCGCGCGCATCAAGGCCATGAAACAGGAACTCGAGTGGGTCCGCACCAACCCGAAAGGCCGCCAGGCCAAGAGCAAGGCCCGCCTGGCCCGCTTCGAGGAGCTGTCGTCGCGCGACTACCAGCAGCGCAACGAGACCAACGAGATCTACATCCCGCCGGGGCCGCGCCTGGGCGACCTGGTGATCGAGGCGAAAAACCTGAAAAAGGGCTTCGGCGACCGCCTGCTGTTCGACGGGCTCTCCTTCGAGATCCCCAAGGGCGCGATCGTCGGGGTGATCGGCCCGAACGGCGCCGGCAAGACCACCCTGTTCCGGATGCTGGTCGGCACCGAGCAGCCGGACGGCGGCGAGGTCCGGCGCGGCGAGACCGTGCAGCTGGCCTATGTGGACCAGAGCCGCGACGCGCTCGACCCGAAGAAGACGGTCTGGGAGGAAATCTCCGACGGCCAGGACGTGATCCGCATCGGCAACTACGAGACGCCGTCACGCGCCTACGTCGGCCGCTTCAACTTCAAGGGTCCCGACCAGCAGAAGCATGTCGGCAACCTGTCGGGCGGGGAGCGCAACCGCGTGCACCTGGCCAAGGTGCTGCGCGCCGGCGGCAACCTGCTGCTGCTCGACGAGCCGACCAACGACCTCGACGTCGAAACCCTGCGGGCGCTGGAAGAGGCGCTGCTGGAGTTCCCCGGCTGCGCCGTGGTGATCTCGCATGACCGCTGGTTCCTCGACCGCATCGCCACCCACATCCTCGCCTTCGAGGGCAACAGCGAGGTGGTGTTCTTCGAGGGCAACTATGCCGACTACGAGGCCGACCTGAAGCGGCGCAAGGGCGAGGAAGCCGCGCAGCCGCACCGGCTCAGGTACCGCAAGATCATCTAGGCCCGGCGACGGGCCTCAGCCCGCCGGCCGCGCCGACAGGTACTTCTCGCGCCGCAGCTGCTTGAGGGTGAAGCCCATGGCCTTCAGGATCTCGACCGACTCGTCGATCATGGCCGGGTTGCCGCACAGGTAGACGAGATCCCGCTCGGGATCCAGCCCGAGCTGGCTGAAGCGCGTCTGCACGTAGCCGGACTGCTCCCAGGGCTCGGGGCCGGCCGGGAACTCACGGCTGTAGCAGGCGCCGAACTCGACCGCCTCGTGGGCGTCGGCAAAGGCGCGGAAGTCGTCGCCGAACAGCAGTTCCTCCCGGCGCCAGACGCCGAGCAGGATCTGGACGCGGAAGCCGGCCGCCAGCCGTTCCTGCAGCTGCGGCAGCATGGCCCGGTAGGGCGTGATGCCGGTGCCGGTGCCGACCAGCACGTAGCGGCAGGGCGCCTCGTCGCGCAGCACGAAACGACCGTAAGGGCCGCTGGCCTCGATCACGTCCCCCGGCTGCAGCGCCGCCAGGGCCAGGCTCGCCAGCCCGCCCGGGACGGGCGACATGGCGATCTCCAGCAGTCCGTCCGGGCCAGGCGGGTTGGCGATGCTGTAGCTGCGGTGGGTGCCGCCGGCCTCGGTCGCAAAATGAAGGTTCAGGAACTGCCCGGGCACGAACGGCAGCGCGGTGCCGTCGGCGCGCCGGAACGCGAGGTGCAGCACGTGCGGCGTCACATGGCGCCGCCACGCGAGCTCGACGGGGAATGTATCGATAGCCATGGGGCGCGAATCTTCCCGATTACGCCGGCCGAACACAAGCCCGAAAGCCCGGAGCGGGCGCCGGCCTTGCTATAGTTCGCTCCTCGACTCGCCCCCGTCATCCTGGAGACCTAACGATGAAAGCAGGCATTGTTTCGACTGTCGCGACCCTCGCCTTCACGCTCGCGGCGGCGCTGGCCGGCGCTCCCGCCGCCGCGCACGATCACGACGCGCTCGCCAAGGCCGTGGCCGGCGAGCACCGCACGCCCGAGTACGCGGCCCGCGACGCGGCGCGCAACCCGGCGGCGACGCTGGAGTTCCTCGGCTTCGACCAGAACCTGGTGATCGTCGAGGTGTCCCCGGGCGGGGGCTGGTACACCGAGATCCTGGCGCCCGCGGTACGCGGCCACGGCAAGCTGGTCGCCGCCCATTTCCCCGCGGATGCGACGTCCGAGTACATGCAGCGCGTCCGGGGCGAGTTCCTGGCCAAGCTGGCGGCGAACCCCGCCGTCTACGACCAGGTCGAGGTGATCGGCTACCAGGCCGGCACCGACAACGCGCTCGGCGCGACCGGCAGCGCCGACCTGGTCCTCACCTTCCGCAACATCCACGGCATGATCCGCGGCGGCACGCTCGATGCCTTCCTCGCCGACGCCTACGCGGTGCTGAAGAGCGGCGGCCGGCTCGGCATCGTGCAGCACCGGGCACCCGCCGGCGCCGACCCCGCGGCCGCGGGGGAGTCCGGCTACGTGCCGCAGGCCTGGCTGATCGAACAGGTCGAGGCCGCCGGCTTCAAGCTCGAGGCCGCCTCCGAGGTGAACGCCAACCCGAAGGACACGGCCGACCACCCCGGCGGGGTGTGGGCCCTGCCGCCGCGCCTGCGGCACGGCGAAGAGAACCGGGACAAGTATCTCGCCATCGGCGAGAGCGACCGGATGACCTTGCGCTTCATCAAGCCCTGAGAGCACCGCTCCCAGGGCGTGAAGGGAATCGGCCCGGGCGCGGAGCCTGCCTGAGGTTCCGCGCCCAAGGTATTGATTTTACATAACGAGCAGGTTGGCGTAGCCCGAGAACATTCGGCTACACTCGAGGCCGTCAACGGCTTTTTGACGCGGCGCTCCGGGGGGCGGGCGAATGCCCATCTACGTCAACAGGGAAGGTGGGTTACACCACGATCATGGTCAGCATTTCGCGCTGACCTGCCCTGCTTGCGGCGTGTTCTCCCACATGAGCCCGACGGCCGTGCCCGCCTTCGAGGAGCTGTCGCGCCACAAGCCGCCGGAGACCGGGCTGGTCTTCCGCTGCGACAACTGCAATGCCCCGGTCTTCCTGCGTTTCCCGGTCAAGGCCTACACCGAGGACCACGTCGAGCTGTCGAGCAACTTCGCCGAGGTGGAGCGGCCGAAGGAACACTTCGACTTCACCTACCTGCCGGAAGAGCTCGAGGCGCTGTTTCGCGAGGCGCTGGAGTGCTACAGCATGAACGCGCTCAACGCTTTCGCCTCGATGTGCCGGCGCACCGCCCAGTTCGTGTTCCGGGATCTCGGCGAGACCGGCAAGATCCGGATCTTCGAGCAATGCAACGAAATCCGCATCCTGGCGGAAGTCGAGGGCACGACGTTCAACACCGTGCGGCGCGTGCTGTTCGACACCGACGCAGTGAAGGAAGGCATGCCCGCGGTCACCCCCGTCGAGGCCGGCGTGCTGCTCGAGTTCATGCGGGACATCCTCTACGAGAGTTATGTCCGCAAGGGCCGGCTGCAGCAGGCGATGATGATGCGCCGCTACGTGGCCGAGCAGGCGGACCCGCCCGGCTCGACCGACTGCCTGCGCCGCAACGGCTCGGACGGCTAGCCGGACGCCCCGCGCGCCTCAGCGGCTGAGATTGTCCGGCCCCTCGGGCCCCATCCAGACGTCGTCCTCGATGCGGACCCCGCCGTAGGGACGCAGCACGTCCACCAGCTCCCAATCGACATTGGCGCCCAGCGGCGAGCCGCGCAGGTGATCCAGCAGCGAGTCGATGAAATAGATGCCCGGCTCGATGGTGAAGACGTTGTCCTCCTCCACCGGCCGCAGGTTGCGCAGGAAGGGCCAGGCCTCCGGCTGCGGCAGGAGGGTGCCGTCGGGGCTCGCCAGCTTGCCGCCGGGGTCGTGCACCTGCAGGCCGAGATGGTGGCCGACGCCGTGGGGCAGGAAGACGTTGCTGACCCCCGTGGCGACCATGTCGTCCGGCGCCATGTTCACGATACCGAAGTCCTCGAGGATCACCGCCACCGCCAGCTGGGCGTTCTCGTGCACGTCCACGTAGGAGCGGCCGCAGCGCAAGCTTTCGACCAGGTCCTGCTGGGCGTGGTCGAGCGCCTCCACCAGGGCGGCGAACTCGCCGCGCGGCCCGGCCGGCCAGGTTCGCGTGATGTCTGCAGCATAACCGCGGCAGCGCGCGCCCGCGTCGATCAGGAAACTGCGCGGCTCGGCGGGCGGGTCCCGGTCCAGGCGGCCGTAGTGCAGGGTCGCGCCGTGCTCGTTCAGGGCGACGATGTTGGCGTACGGCAGCTCCGCCTCCGCGTGCCCGGTTGCCTCCAGGTAGGCCAGGTGGATGCCGAACTCGCTGGCCCCGTCGAGGAAGGCCGCACGCGCCGCCTCATGGCCCCGCCGGGCGATGGTGTTGGCCGCCCGCATGCACTCGACCTCGTAGCGCGTCTTGTACAGCCGCGCGAACTCCAGCCCGTGCAGCAGCTGCGGCGGGTTGACGGCAGCCCAGCCCCAGTCGGCCACGGCAGCGTCGCTGTCGCCGACCAGCGCGCACGACGACAGGTCCCCGGGAAGCGCCGCGCGCACGCCGGCGGCATCGTCGACCACCGCGATCTCGAAGGCTGCCGCCCAGCCGCCGGTGGGCGGCTCGGGTACCGAGTGCCAGTAGTCGCGTGGCATCTGCAGCACCAGCAGCGGCCGGCGTCCCGGGCGGAACAGCAGCACCGCGCCGGCATGGTCGTCCGCCGGCACCCACTGCTGGTAGAACGCGCCGGCGCGAAAGGGCCAGCTCTGGTCATCGCGGAAGCGGTACCGGGGGCTGCCGGCATAAACCGCGACGGCCGCAAACGGCGTATTCTCCAGCAAGCGGCCGTAGCGGGCACACAGCGCCTCGTGGTGGGCGGGGTACAGCGCGTCGAGCGGGTCTGCTGCGGTGGCCTTGGCACTGGCTGGCATCGGGCGGCTCCGTGGTTGCGGTCCGGCGGCGCCCGTCCGGCAGGCGCCCTGAGGCCTGCATTATAATCCCCCGAATCCGCGGCCGGAGGATCGCGCGAACACGCAGCACAAGCTGTCATTAGCGGAACAACGCATGAGCGAAGCAGACAAGTTCACCGCCAACCTGCTGGAGGTCAGCGCCTCCGGCTACGCGGCGCTGGCTGCCGACCGGTTGCTGGCGGCGCATCCGGAAGTCGCGGCGCGGTTCGGCGCCGAGGCCACCGGCGCGTGGAAGGCGGCGCTCGCCCAGCGCATCGTGGAACTGGCCACCGCGCTGCGTCTCGGGGAACCCGAGCTGTTCCAGGCCCGGGTCGCCTGGGCGCGCCGGGCCTTCGGCGCGCGCGCCGTGCCCGAGGAGGACCTGCGCCACAGCCTGGAGGCGCTGCAGGCAGTGCTCGACGAAGAGCTGCCCCCGGGGGCCGCCGCCGCACCGGCCGAGCTGCTGCGCGCCGCCGCCGCCCGGCTGGAGGCGCCCGTCGCAGTCGCCGATGCCCATATCGACCCCGGCACCCGCCCGGGGCAGCTGGCGCTCGCTTATCTCGCCGCGGTGCTGGAAGGCGACAGCCGCAAGGGGATGGAGCGGGTGCTCGATGCCGTCACGGCCGGGATGCCCGTACCGGAGGCCTACCTCGACGTCCTGGTTCCCGCCCAGCGCGAGATCGGGCGCCTGTGGCATGCCGGCGAACTCGGCATCGTCGAGGAACACGTGGTCACTTACACCACGGAGCGGCTCATGACCCTGCTCGCCCACCGGGCCGAGCGGGCCGCGCCGAACGGCAAGACGGTGGTCTGCGCCGCCGTGGCCGGCAATGCGCACGATATCGCAGTGCGCGTGCTGGCGGATTTCTTCGACATGGCGGGCTGGCGCGCGGTGCATCTCGGCGCCAGCGTCCCGGCCGGCGAGATGGCCTCCGCCGTGCAGTACTTCGACGCCGACCTGGTCGTGATCTCGGCGGCGCTCAGCGTCCAGCTCCCCAAGGTCGCCGACGCCGTGACCGCCCTGCGCCGCATCGAGGACCGGCGCGTGCGCGTCATGGTGGGCGGGCTGGCCTTCAGCGAAACCCCCGACATCTGGCGCAAGCTTGGCGCCGACGGTTTCGCCGCCGACGCCCCCGGGGCGGTCGAGTTCGGCGCGCGCCTCGTCGGCGCCTAGGACCGGACCTCAGGCCCCGGCACGCAGTCTCCGCTCGAGCCAGGCACGCAGCGGGGTGAGCTCGAGGCCGAAGCGCTCGGCGACGTCCTCCATCGGCACGGCATTGCCGCGCGCATAGGCCAGCATCAGGGCCGCGAGGCTGCGCTCCTGGGGGCTTGCTCCCCGCTTCACCCGGTCCTCGAGGTCCGCCGCAGCCACGTGCTCGATTGCCAGCTCGCGACCCGTCAGCGCCGCACACAAGGCCACGACCTCGAGCGGCGCCAGGGCCTCAGGCCCGCCGATCTCGAGCGTCGCGTTGCGGGCTTCCTCGCTGTCGACAGCCGCGGCGGCGAAATCCGCCACGTCGTCGCGCGCCACCCAGCTGATCGGGGCGCGCCCGTCGCCGTAGATCCGCACGCGGCCGGCCGCGAGGTCGAACCCCAGCGCCGGTGCCAGCCAGGACTCCATGAAATAGGACGGCCGCAACACGGTCCAGCTCATGCCGCTGTGCTTCAGGGTCCGTTCCACGGCGCGCTTGGCCAGCGTCAGGGGGTCGTCCTTGCCGATGGCGCCCGAGTAGGAGACATAGACGAAGCGCTCCACGCCCTCCTCCGCCGCCGCGGCCACCAGCGCCAGGTGCCCGTCCCGGTCGACGGCGTCGATGCTCTCGGCCGGGCGCCCCATGGCCGTCATGCCGGATACCACGGTATCGCAGCCGCTGCAGGCTTCGCGCAGGGACTCCGGCTCGGCGAGATCCGCCTCGACCGGCCTGACCCCGATGGCCTCGAGCTCGGCGACCGCCTCGGGTGCGGACGTCGGCCGCACCATCCCGTAGACCGTTCCGCCTCTCTGCGTGAGCCGATGGCAGATCGCCCGCCCCAGCTCGCCCGTCGCCCCCGCGACCAGGATCATGGTACCTGCTCCTTCGTGACCAGCCCGTGCCGGCGCCATGCGGCGCCTGCAGCGCTGAATCTCACGACTCCGGAGGCGCCGCGTCAAGTCCCGCGCGGCGCAGCAGGCAGCGGCAGGGTCAGCCGACCCAGGCGCGGGCGTTGCGGAACAGGCGCATCCAG
Source organism: Thioalkalivibrio sp. XN8 (assembly GCF_011058255.1). Lineage (GTDB taxonomy): Bacteria > Pseudomonadota > Gammaproteobacteria > Steroidobacterales > XN24 > XN24. Next base: position 42,092 of record NZ_JAALFH010000049.1, read on the forward strand.
GGGCTGTCCTCGCCCCACTCCTCGGGTCGCCAGGAATGCTGCACGGCGCGGAACACGCGCTCCGGATGCGGCATGGCGATGGTGACGCGGCCATCGGCGGAGACGAGGCCGGCGATGCCCGCCGGGGAGCCGTTCGGGTTGGCCGGGTAGGTCGTCGCCACGCGATCGTAGTTGTCCACGTAACGCAGCCAGACCAGCCCGGCCTCCTCGCAGGCCTCCTGGTGCTGCTCGTTGCGGAACTCGGCCCGGCCTTCGCCGTGGGAGACCACGATCGGCGTGACGCTCCCGGCCATCCCCGGTGTGAACACGCCGGCGGCGGGCTCGACCCGCACCAGCCCGAACCGCGCCTCGAACTGCTCCGAGCGGTTGCGCACGAAGCGCGGCCACAGGGCGGCGCCGGGGATGATCTCCTTCAGCGCCGCCATCATCTGGCAACCGTTGCAGATGCCGAGCGCGAAGGTGTCGCTGCGGGCGAAAAAGGCCTCGAACTGCTGGCGGGCGCGCGCGTTGAACAGGATGCTCTTGGCCCAGCCCTCGCCGGCGCCCAGCACGTCGCCGTAGGAGAAGCCGCCGCAGGCCACCAGGCCGCGGAACTCCGCCAGGCCGCGCCGCCCGCTGATCAGGTCGCTCATGTGGACATCGACGGCCTCGAAGCCGGCGCGGTGGAAGGCCGCGGCCATCTCCACCTGGCTGTTCACGCCCTGCTCGCGCAGGATTGCCACCCGCGGCCGCGCGCCGGCGGCAAAAAACGGCGCGGCAATGTCCTCTGCCGGGTCGAAGGTGAGCGCGGACCGCAGGCCCGGGTCCTCGTCGTCGAGGCGGGCCAGGTGCTCCTCGCGCGCGCATTCCGGGTGGTCCCGCAAGGCCTGCATGCGCCAGGTCACCTGGGACCAGGCGTCGCGCAGCTCGCGCCGCGATGCCTCCAGCAGCGCCTCCCCGCCGCGCCGGAAGCGGAGGCGTCCGTCCGTCGTCGGCCGGCCCAGGCGGTGGACGCACGCGCGCAGCCCGGCCACGGCGAAAACATCCAGCACCTCGGGGCTCGCGAACGCCGGCACCTGCAGCACGGCGCCGAGTTCCTCGTTGAACAGCACTGCCAGCGGTTCGCCGGCCAGCGGCGCCAGGTCGATATCGAGCCCGCAGTGGCCGGCGAAAGCCATCTCGGCCAGGGTGGCGAACAGGCCGCCGTCGGAACGGTCGTGGTAGGCGAGGATTTCACCGCGCGCATTGAGGTCCTGGATCACCGCGAAGAAGGCGGCGAGGCGCGAGGGGTCGTCGAGATCGGGCGGCTCCTGCCCGATACAGCCGTACACCTGCGCCAGCACGGCGCCGCCGAGCCGGTTGCGGCCGGCCCCCAGGTCGACCAGCAACAGCTCGGTCTCGCCGCGATCGAGCCGCAGCTGCGGGGTGAGCGTGCGGCGCGCGTCCTCCACCGGCGCGAAGGCCGACACGATCAGCGACAGCGGCGCCACGACGGCCCGCTCGCCGGCCGGCGTCTCCCAGCGGGTTCGCATCGACAGCGAGTCCTTGCCGACGGGAATGGCGATCCCCAGCGCCGGGCACAGTGCCTCGCCGACCGCGCGCACGGTGTCGAACAGCGCGGCATCCTCGCCCGGCTCGCCGCAGGCCGCCATCCAGTTGGCCGACAGGCGCACATGGCCCAGCGAGGGGACGGCCGCCGCGGCGATGTTGGTAATGGCCTCGCCGACGGCCATGCGCCCCGACGCGGGTCCGTCCAGCAGCGCCAGCGGCGTCCGCTCGCCCATCGCCATGGCCTCGCCCGTCGTGCCGCGGTAGCCGGTAGTGGTCACGGCCACGTCGGCCACCGGCACCTGCCAGGGCCCGACCATCTGGTCGCGCGCCGTCAGCCCGCCGACGCTGCGGTCGCCGATGGTGACGAGGAAGGTCTTGTCCGCCACGGCCGGGAACCGCAGCACCCGCCGGGCCGCCTCGGCCAGCTCGATGTCCGCCGGCAGCGCGTCGCCGCGGCGGGCCACGCGCACCGCCTCGCGGGTCATGCGGGGCGGCTTGCCCAGCAGCACTTCCACCGGCATGTCGACCGGCGTGTTGCCGAACAGGCGGTCGCTGACCAAAAGCTGCCGCGCCGCCGTGGTCTCGCCCACATCGGCCCAGGGGCAGCGCTCCCGCGCGCAGATGGCGGCGAAAGCCTCCAGGCGTTCGGGCGCGACCGCGAGCACGTAGCGCTCCTGGGCCTCGTTGCACCAGATCGCCATGGGCGACATGCCCGGCTCGTCGTTCGGCACCTCGCGCAGCTCGATGCGGCCGCCGAGCTTGCTGTGGTCGATCACCTCCGGCAGGGCGTTGGACAGCCCGCCCGCACCGACGTCGTGGATCAGCATGATCGGGTTGTCGGCGCCCAGCGCCCAGCAGCGGTCGATCACTTCCTGGGCGCGACGCTGGATCTCCGGGTTGCCGCGCTGGACCGACGCGAAATCGAGGTCCTCGCTGCTCTCCCCGCTCGACATGGAAGACGCGGCGCCGCCGCCGAGGCCGATCAGCATCGCCGGGCCGCCGAGCACGATCAGGCGCGCGCCCGGGGTGACTTCGCCCTTGTCGACGTGCCCGGGCCGGACGTTGCCGAGCCCGCCGGCGATCATGATGGGCTTGTGATAGCCGCGCACCACGCCGTCCACGGTGAGCTCGCAGGTGCGGAAGTAGCCTGCCAGGTTGGGCCGGCCGAACTCGTTGTTGAAGGCCGCGGCGCCGATGGGCCCGTCGCGCATGATCTCCAGCGGCGTGGCGATACGGCCGGGGAACCCGGGCCCGCCCTGTTCCCAGGGCTGCTCGTGGCCGGGGATCCGCAGGTGCGAGACGGAGAAGCCGGCCAGCCCGGCCTTGGGCTTCGCCCCCAGCCCGGTCGCCCCCTCGTCGCGAATCTCGCCGCCGGAACCGGTCGCCGCGCCGGGGAACGGCGAGATCGCGGTCGGATGATTGTGGGTCTCCACCTTCATCAGGATGTGGACCGGCTCGGCCACGTAGTCGTAACGGCCGTCGGCCGGCGCCGGGAAGAAGCGCTCGCCAGGCCAGCCCGCCATCACCGCGGCGTTGTCGCGATAGGCCGACAGCACCCCGCCGGGGGACTTCTCGTGGGTGTTGCGGATCATCCCGAACAACGACTTCGGCTGCTGCTCGCCGTCGACGGTCCAGTCGGCGTTGAAGATCTTGTGCCGGCAGTGCTCGCTGTTGGCCTGGGCGAACATCATCAGCTCGGCGTCGGTGGGGTTGCGGGCGGTCTCGAGGTAGTGCGCCGCGAGGTAGTCGATCTCGTCCTCCGACAGCGCCAGGCCCAGCTCGCCGTTGGCCCGGGCCAGCGCCTCGCGACCACCGCCCAGCAGGTCGACAGACCCGAGCGGGGCCGGTTCGTGGCGCTCGAACAGGCGCGCCGCCTCATCCATCCGCCGCACCACCGACTCGGTCATGCGGTCGTGGAGCACGGCCGCCACGGCCTCGATGTCCTCCTCGCCGAGCGGCCGCCGGGCGGCGACGTGCCAGGCGACGCCGCGCTCCAGGCGCCGCACCACGTCGAGGCCGCAGTTGCGGGCGATGTCGGTGGCCTTGCTGGACCAGGGCGAGATCGTGCCGAAGCGGGGGACGACCAGCAGCACCTCGCCCTCCGGGAACGTGACGGCCCGGCTGGGCCCGTAACTCAGCAGGCGCTTGAGGAGCCGCAGTTCGCCGGGTTCCAGCTCGCGCTCGACGGCGGCGAAATGGACGTGCCGGGCCGCCACCTCGGTGACCGCGGGGCACACCGCGCGCAGGTCCTCCAGGAACTTGTCGAGCCGGAACTGCGAGTAGGCCGGCGCACCGGGCAGTGTCAGCATGGTTTCCTGGGGACGGCGGGGCTGGATGGCCGCCAGAATTCTACTGCAGACATCGCCGCCTGCCCACCCGAACGGCGCGCTGCCGGGCCGTTGCCGGGCCGCTTCAGAGGGAGCGCCAGTCCAGCCCGTGGTGCTGGCGCGCCACCGCGATCTCTTCGGGCGGGCAGTCCAGCACCGTCGCCAGCGCCCTCTGTGCCAGCAGGGGCCGGTTGTTGTGGTCCGAGAGATGCAGCGCCACCAGGTGCCGCAGGCGGGCGATGTCGAGCTGCGCGAGCAGCTCCGCCGCCTGGGCATTGGAAAGGTGGCCCAGATCGCCGCCGACCCGCCGCTTCAGGGCCTCCGGGTACGGCCCCCGGGCGAGCATGCCCGCGTCGTGGTTGCACTCCAGCGCCAGCGCGTCGCAGCCCTGCAGGCTGGCGACCACGTGCGGCGTGACGCGGCCCAGGTCGGTGACGATGCCCAGCTTCACCGCGCCGTCGCCGAACAGGAACTGGCAGGGCTCGCGGGCATCGTGCGGCACCGGCACCGGCGTCACCTCGAAGGGACCGAGCGCCAGCGGCTCGTGGGCGTTGATCAGCTCCAGTCGCGGCGGCGGCGTCAGGCGAAAGCCCCGGGCCGTGCCGGCCGTCGCCAGCACCCGGATACCGTGGCGGGCCGCCAGGCGGGCGACGCCGCCGATGTGGTCGGCATGCTCGTGGGTGACGAAAATCGCCTCGATGTCCTCCGGCGCCCGCCCGAGCTGGGCCAGCCTCGACCGGGCCGCTTTCAGCCCGAGCCCGCAGTCGATCATGACGCAGCAGCCGTCGGCCTCGACCAGCGCGGCATTGCCGCGGCTGCCACTGGCCAGCCAGGCGAAACGCACCGGCGCGGCCTACTTGCCCGCCGAGGAATCGCCGCCCGGGGCATAGACCGGCAGCGGGAACTGGGCGACGTTGCTCCCCTCCACCGCGCTGATCTTGCTGATCCCCTGCTGCTCCACCTCGTCCACCCGCAGCACGGAATGAAGCGGGATGTAACTGCGCCGGACGCCCGCAAATTCGGACCGGATCCGTTCCTCCGCGGGGTCGACCACGACCGAGCTGCGCTCGCCGAAGACGAGCTCCTCGACCGCGAGAAAGCCGAACAGCTCGCCCTGGGACACGGACCGGGCATAGATCTCGTAGACCTTGCCCTGGTTGAGAAACAGCACCTTGAAGATTCGCTTGCTGGTCATCGCGCTCACTGTCGGGGAGTAGATTCGGGGCCGAATACCCGGCGTTTCGTGATGCAGTTCACATAATGCAGCATTGTGGCCCGGCCGGAGTTCAACTATTTTTGCCCCATGGGTCCGCAAGTCAATGTTTCGCCGGATGGAATATGCCGCTTACGCTGAAGATCACCAGCAAGCAGAAGCACATCCTGGGTTCGGACAGCGTGCGGGTATTCACTGTGCATGGCGGCTCCATCGGGCGGGCCCCGGACAACGACTGGGTGCTGCCCGATCCTGACCGGTTCATCTCGGGCCATCATGCCAGCATAGATTATCGCGACGGCGCGTATTTCCTGCGCGACACCAGCACCAACGGCGTCTACGTCAACCACTCCGAGCAGCCGGTAGGCCGGGGCACCCCGATCCGGCTCTACGACGGCGACGAGCTGCGCATGGGCGACTACCAGTTCCGCGCCAGCATCATCGAGATCAGCCAGGACGAAGAGGAAGCGCGCGGCCCGCGGTTGCGGCGCAAGGAAGAAGACCCGGCCAAGCTGTCCGTGAAGCTGCTGAGCGAGCACGCCGGCGACCAGGAGGACGAGATGGTGGCGACCGTCCGCTTCGCGGACGCCGGGCTCGACACCCAGACCGAGGTCGACCGCGACAAGGTCGCCGCTCTGAAGCAGGCCGAGTCCGCGCTCCTCTCGACCGGCGATGCGCTGGAACTCGACGCCGGCACGGCGGGGGGCGCGCCGGCACCGGCCGGGACCGGCCGCCGCGATTTCACCGAGGCCGTCCGGCTGTTGCTCGAGCACGCGGGGCTGGAAGCCAGCAGCGTGTCGCGCGCGGACGAAGAGGAAATCATCGCCACGGCCGGGCGCATGCTGAACGCCGCGGCCGAAGGCCTGCGGGCCCTGTTGCAGCAGCGGGGCTTCACCAAGAGCCAGTTCCGGATCAGCCAGACCGGATTCCAGGAGGCCGGCAACAATCCGCTCAAGCTCGCCCCGACGAGCCGGGAAGCGCTGGAGCAGATGTTCAACCTGCGGGAGGAGAGCGATCCCGGCGCCTACCTCGGCCCGCTGGAAGCGGTCGACAATGCCGTCCGCGACCTGCGCATCCACCAGTCGGCTACGCTCAAGGCCATGCAGGTCGCGGTCCGCGACCTCCTCGACCGCCTGGACCCGGAAACGCTCGAGGAGCGGTTCAAGCAGGGCGCCAAGCCCGCCGGGCTGCTGGGCGGCTCGCCGAAAGCCCGCTACTGGGACCTGTACCAGGACGCCTATCGGTCCATCGCCGGCTTCGCCGACGAGAACTTCGCGTCGGTGATCGGGGCGCGGTTCGCCGACGCCTACGATCGCGAGGTCCAGCTGGCCGCTACGCGCGAAGGGCGCAACCGGAAGCGGAGCTAGTTCTCGCCGGCCAGGAGCCCGGGCGCCGCGCCCCCGTTTTCCGCGCGGCGCGCGATGGCCGTCGTCATCCGCTTGAAGATGAGCCCGTGGAAGGGCTCCAGCGGGTACCAGTACAGCAGGCCCCAGGCGCCCTTGGGATGCCAGTAGGCGGTCGCCGTGATGCGGGTGCCCCGGCCCTCGGGCTCCAGCTCGAACTCCAGGATGCCCGCGCCCGGCGCCTTCATGCCGAACAAGAGCGTGAGACGGCGTTCCGGCTCCAGCCCGATGACATGCCACGAGTCCACGGTGTCGCCGACCCGCAGCTCGGCCGCATTGCGCCGGCCGCGGCTCGTGCCCGGGCCGCCGATGAACCAGTCGGCCAGTTCCCGCAGCGTCCACAGCAGGTCCAGGGCGTAATAGCGGTTCTTCCCGCCGATGGCCGTCACCACGCGCCAGACCTCGGCCGGCGTCGCCGTCGTCACCGCGCTGCCGGAACTGCGCTTGGCATAGTAGGCGTAGTCCTGCCGGTAGTTGCGGTACATCAGCGCGCCCTCGGTCCAGCGGGACGCGACGGCGTTCTGCCGCTCCGCCTCCAGCGCCGCGCTCACCGCCTCGCGGTAGTCCAGCAGGCGTTGCGGCACCAGCCGCCGCAGCGGCTCCGGGTCGGCCGGGATCTCGTGGGCGAGCCCGCCGATGAGCGCCCGCGCCACCGGTGTCGGCACTGCGGTGACCAGCCCCAGCCAGTAAGACGACAGCGTGGGCGACAGCACCGGCACCGGCACGATGAAGGGCCGCCGCCCGACCAGTTCGCCGTAGCTGCGCATCAGCTCCTCGTAGGACAGCATCTCGGGCCCGGCGGCGTCGTAGATCCGGCCGGCGCTCTCCTCGTGCTCCGGGATGCGGACCAGGTATTCCAGCAGGTTGTCGAGCGCGATCGGCGGCGTGCGCGCCCGCACCCAGCGCGGCGTGACCATCCCGGGCAGGGCGTTGACCAGGTCGCGGATCACCTCGAAGGCCGCCGAGCCGGGACCGACGATGATGCCGGCGCGGATCTCCGTGACGGGCACGCTGCCGTGGCGCAGCCGGTCGCCCGTCTCCTGGCGGGAGACGAGGTGCTCGGATTTCGCGCCCTCCGGGATCAGGCCGCCGAGATAGACGATACGGCGCACGCCGGCGCGCTCGGCCGCCGCCGCGAAATTGCCGGCGCACTCCAGGTCGATCCGGCCGAAATCCTCGCCGGCCGCCATGGAATGCACCAGGTAATAGGCGGTATCGACCCCCTGCAGCACGGGCTCGAGACTGTCCGGCTCGAGCGCGTCGGCGGACCTGCGCTCGACCGCCTCCCAGCCCGGGCGATCCAGCGCCGCGACGTCGCGGGAGACGGCGCGGACCTTGCGGCCGGCTTCGAGCAGCCGCGGCACCAGGTGCCCCCCGATATAGCCGCTGGCGCCGAACACCAGGTTGAGGGGCTGGCGGCGGGCCATCAGGCGGCTTCTTTCACGTAGGAGAGATTGCCCGGCTCGAAGCGCTGCGGCCCGATGCCGAACAGCTGCCAGGCCTCGCTGCCGTCACAGGCGTTGCCTTCCAGCAGCATGGTGAGCTGGGCCCGCGTCACCGGGAACCAGGCGAAGCGGTCGAACAGGGCTGCCGCGGCGCGAGTCAGGGCCACCGGCGTCGGCACCTTGAACTTCCGCTTCCCGGCCGCGGCGGCGATGATGTCCAGGATCTCGCGCCATTCCGGCGCCTGCGGCCCGCCGAGAGGGAAGATGCGACCGACGCTGGCCGGCGTCTCGAGCGCGCGAACGAACGCTTCGGCCACGTTCTCCACCGCGACCGGCGACATGCGGAAGCGGCCCGCGTCCGTGGGCAGCAGCCCCTCGTGGAACAGCGGGGCCGGGATCGGCGGCGCCAGCATCTGCGCGTACAGCATGCTGCAGAACTCCTCGCGACCGCGCGGCTCGCCGAACACGACCGAGGGCCGGAACACCGTCCAGTCGAGGCCGCTCGCGGCGAGGTACTGCTCGGCGCGCCACTTCGTGGACTGGTAACCCGTGCCGTCGGGCTTGACGCCGTTGGCGCTCATCAGGATGAACCGCTGCACGCCGGCGCGCGACGCCGCGTCCATGGCTCGCACCGCGCCCTCGTAATGCATTTTTTCCCAGGTGATGCCCTGGCGGGGGAACTCGCGGATCAGGCCGATGTTGTAGATCGCGGCGTCGGCGCCGGCCAGGCACTCCGCCACGGCGCCGGCATCCTCGATCTCGCCGGGCACGATCTCGCAGCGCTCCGTCTGCACCACCCTGGACTCGCTGCCGGGCCGCACCAGCAGCCGTGGCGTGTGGCCGTGGGCTACCAGCGTGTCGACGAGATAGCTGCCGACGAAGCCCGTGCCGCCGAACAGGGCGACTTTCATGCCTTGCTCCCTGCGCCCGGCACCGGGCACGTCCCGCTGCTGCAGCGCTTTTCGAACCTGCCCCGACTGTGCCAGCGATAGGCCCGGTCGAACAAGCGCCGCAGTCCCGCAGCCCGCACCAGCCGCGACACCCAGCGCCAGCCCGGCAGCTGGTCCCACAGCAGCAGGAAGGCGTCGCCGCCTGCCACCAGCCGGCCCGAGCGGTCGCGCACGTGCAGGGTTTCCATCGCCGCCGCGAAGCTCACGCCCTCGGGCGCCAGGGCCTCGGGCTGTTCCATGAGGTCCACCCACTCGGTGCGCCGCGCCCAGTCCCGGCCCCGCCAGTGGGCCGCGCCGGCGGCGCACACCGGGCAGCCGCTGTCGAAGTAAACGATCGTTTTCATGGCCGTGCTTTCGTGCCGGAAGGGGTGGCCGGATTCGGGTTCTTGCCGCCCGCCGGGCCCTGCCTTAAGGTACCCCGGCCAACAGCCAGGGGCGCGCAGCGTGTCAGACCTTTCCCGTACCTTCGGCAGCCAGGAAGTCGATCCGCGCGAGCGCGAGCAGCTCGTGCGCGACGTGTTCCGGCGCGTGGCGCGGCGCTACGACCTGATGAACGACCTGATGAGTTGCGGCATCCACCGGCTGTGGAAACGCTCCATGGCCTGGGCAGTGAACCCGGGGCCCGGCCAGTGCATCGTGGACCTCGCCGGCGGCACCGGCGACATCGCGCACCGCCTCGCCGGCGTGGATCGCCAGGTGATCGTGGTGGATCCGAGTTACGAGATGATGGCCGCCGGGCGCGACAGCCGGCACCACGCCCTGCGCTGGGTCGCCGGCACGGCCGAGCAGATGCCCTTGCCGGACGCCAGCGTCGACGCCGTCACCATCGCCTTCGGCATCCGCAACGTCACCCGCATCGAGGACGCACTGGCCGAGATCCTGCGCGTGCTCAAGCCCGGCGGCCGGCTGCTGTGCCTCGAGTTCTCCCGCGTGCAGGGGCCCCTGCGGGTGCCCTACGAGTTCTACAACCGCTGGGCCATCCCCGCCATCGGCACCATGGTGGCCGGCGATACCTCCGCCTATCGTTACCTGGTGGAATCCATCCGCCGCTTCCCGGACCAGCAGGCCTTCTGCGGCATCCTGCGCGAAGCCGGGTTCACCGACGTCTGGTATCGCAACTACAGCATGGGGATCGCGGCGCTGCACGTCGGCTCCCGGCCGGCATGACCACTCTCCCCGCCCCGCTCGCCGCACTGGCGCGGCGACCCGCGGCGGATCCCGTCCTGAGCTGGCCCGGCGGCGTACTGGGCGCCGGCGAGCTGCGGGCGCGCATCGCCGCGCGCGCAGAGGCACTGCGAAGTTCGGCGAAGGCCGCCGGCCCGGTGCCCGTAGCAGCGCAGGACCCGGTCGAATGCATCATCGAGGTGCTGGCCGGATTGTCACTGGGCCAGCCAGTTGCAGTCCTGGACCCGGGCCGTCCCGGACTGGCCGCCGCCCTGCAGGACCTTGCCCCCGGCGCCGAGGCCGGGCCGGCGCTGTGGGTGCCGACCAGCGGCACCACCGGCGCGGCGCGCACCGCCATGCTCCCGGCCGCCGCCCTGGACGCCCATGTCGCGGCCAGTGCGCAGGTGCTGCCGGCCCTCGGTCCCGGCGACCGCTGGCTGCTCTGCCTGCCGCCGCACACCATTGGCGCCCTGGCCGCGCTGTGGCGGGCGCTCGTGGCCGGCGCCGCGCTGGCCTTGCTGCCCCGTTTCGACCCGGCCGCGGCGCGGGTCCTGATGGCCGCAGGCGCCAGCCACGTCTCGGTGGTGCCGGCCATGCTGGCGCCGT
>NZ_JAALFH010000050.1 GCF_011058255.1 Thioalkalivibrio sp. XN8
CGCTCCGGCCGCTCCGCCCCGGGTCCCCGAACCCGCGCCGCCGGCCGAGCGCCCGGCGCCGCCGCGGGTGGAGTGGGCGCAGGATCCCGCCCTGTCCGCGATGCGCGAGGAACTCAAGTCCCTGCGGGCCATCCTGCAGGACCAGATGGCCCGCCTGGCCACCTCGGACTACGACCGCCGCGAGCCGGTCCGGGCGGAGATCGTCCGGCGCCTGGCGCGGGCCGGCTTCGACGAGGCCGTGGCGCGCGGCATTGCCGCGGGCACCACGGACCTCGCCACCCTCGGCGAGGCCTGGCAGGAAGCCCTGTTCGGCCTGGCCCGGCGCCTGCCGGTGGTCGCGACCGACCCGCTCGAGCAGGCCCGGGCGATCGCCCTGGTCGGCGCCACGGGTGTCGGCAAGACCACCACCGCGGCCAAGCTGGCCGCGCGGGCCTGCCTCCGCTACGGCAGCAAGTCCGTGGCCCTCATCAGCACCGACGACTACCGGGTCGGCGCGCAGCGGCAGCTGGCCTCCTTCGGCCTGCTGCTCGGCGTGCCGGTGCGCCAGGCGCGCTCCAGCAGCGAGCTGGCCGATCACCTGGCCGAGTTCGGCAGCCGCCGCCTGGTGATCGTCGATACCGCCGGCCTGGGCCAGCACGACCTGCGCCTGCTCGAGGAGAGCCGCAGGCTCAGCGAGCTGGCCGACCTCGAGAGTTATCTCGTGATGTCCGCCAATGTGCAGCGGGAGGTGATGGAAGAAGTCGTCGATGCCTTCGGCCGCGAGCGGCTGGCCGGCTGCATCCTGACCAAGCTCGACGAGGCGGCTCGCCTCGGTCCCGCGCTGTCGACCCTGCTGGCGCGCCAACTCCCCGTGGCGTTCGTCAGCGAGGGCCAGCGCGTGCCGGAAGACCTCCGGCCGGCACGCGCCCGGGACCTGGTGAGCCAGGCGCTGGCGCCGCCGGCGCGCGGGGCCGGCCCGGCCAGGGCCAGGCAAGCGGCAGCCGGACCGGCCCTGGAGGTGCGCCATGCGTCAGCCTGAACTGGCCGGCCAGGCCCAGGGCCTGGCCCGTTTCCGTCGTCCCCGTCCGGTCCGCGTGCTGGCGGTCGCCAGCGGCAAGGGCGGGGTCGGCAAGACCAACGTCTCGGTAAACCTCGGCGTCGCCTTCGCCGCCATGCAGCGGCGCACCATGCTGCTGGACGCCGACCTCGGGCTGGCCAACGTGGACGTCCTGCTCGGCCTCGAGGTCCCGTACAACCTCTCGCACCTGCTCAGCGGCGAGCGCGAGCTGGAGGAGATCGTGGTTCCCGGGCCCGGCGGCCTGAGAATCGTGCCTGCCTCCTCCGGCGTGGCGCGCCTGGCCGATCTCACCCTTGCCGAGCACGCCGGCGTGATCGCGGCCTTCAGCAGCCTGGCGGAGCCGGTCGACATCCTGATCGTGGACGTGGCGGCCGGCATCAGCCCGTCCGTGCTGCAGTTCTGCGCCGCGGCCCAGGACGTGATGGTCGTGGTCTGTGACGAGCCTTCGTCCCTGACCGACGCCTATGCCCTGGTGAAGGTGCTGGCGCGGGACCACGGCGTGCGCCGCTTTCACACCATCACCAACCGGGTAGACTCCGCCGCCCACGGCCGGCGGCTCCACGGCAAGCTGCAGGCGGTCTGCGACCGCTTCCTGGACATCCCGCTCCAGCACCTCGGAGCAGTGCCCGAGGACCCCCTGCTGCGGCGGGCCGTGCAGATGCAGACGCCGGTCGTGTCGGCCTACCCGACCAGCCCGGCGGCGCGGGCATTCAAGGATCTGGCGCGCCTGGCCGATAACCTCCCCGAGCCCCGCGGCATGAGCGGCAGCATCGAGTTCTTTCTCGACCGGCTGGCCGATCCGGGCCAGCGGGAAGAAGCGTTCGAGGCGGCGGTCTGACCATGTACGGCGCCGCGCGACAACTGGATAGCGAGAGGCTGGTCGAGGAGCATCTCGGCCTGGTGAAGCGGATCGCCTGCCACCTGCTTGGCCGGCTGCCCGCGAACGTGCAACTGGAGGACCTGGTCCAGGCTGGAACGATCGGATTACTGGAAGCGGCGCGGCACTTCGATGCCGGCCAGGGCGCGAGTTTCGAGACCTATGCCGGGATCCGGATTCGCGGGGCGATGCTGGACGAAGTGCGACGCAACGACTGGACGCCCCGCTCGGTCCATCGCAACGGGCGCCGCGTTTCGGCGGCGATCAAGGCGGTAGAGAACGCGACCGGCCGGGAGGCGCAGCCCCGCGAGATCGCTGCCGCGCTGGAGGTGGATATCGATGAGTATCACGCGATGGCGCGGGACACGGTGGCGGCGCGGCTTTTCAGCCTCAGCGAGCTGGCCGAGGACGGGGGCGGCTTCGAGGAGCGCCTGCCGGGCGACGAGGTCGGACCGGCCGGGGCCTTCGATCGCGAGTCCTTCGGGCGCGACCTGGCCGTGGCCATCGACAGCCTGCCCGAACGCGAGCAGCTGGTGATGTCGCTGTATTACGAACAGGACCTGAACCTGCGGGAGATCGGCGCCGTGCTCGGCGTCACCGAGTCGCGAGTATGCCAGCTGCACGGCCAGGCCCTGGCCCGGGTGCGGGCGCGGCTGGCGAGCTGGGTCGAAGACGGGGGCCTGGGCTGAGCAGGCCGGGCCCCTAGGAACATGGCGAGGAGCGAGTGAGCGCAACCGGTCAATCTGTCGGTCAGGACGTGGAAGCACAGGGTGGCGAGGACGCGGCCCCGTCCGGTCGCGGCCGCCTCGATGTTCTCAGCGTCGCCGGGCTGGCGCTCGGCCTGGTCGCGATCCTCGGCGGCAGCATCCTCAAGGGCAGCGGGCTGGCCGCGCTGTGGAACGGCGCGGCCTTCGTCATCGTGATCGTCGGCACGTTCGCGGCCACCCTGCTGCACGTGCGCCTGGAGACCTTCAAGCACGCGATGAAGATGCTGGCCTGGATCTTCCAGCCGCCGCCGCACGATCCCGCCGAGGCGATCACCAAGATCGTCAACTGGAGCCAGGTGGCCCGCAAGGAGGGCCTGCTGGGACTCGAGAGCATGGCGGAAGAGGAAACCGACGCCTTCATGCAGAAAGGCCTGCAGCTGCTGGTCGACGGCAGCGAGCCGGAGACCCTGCGCAGCATCCTGGAAGTGGACATCGGCAGCCGCGAGGATTACGACACCCGCGGCGCCAAGGTGTTCGAAAGCATGGGCATCTACGCCCCGACGCTGGGCATCATCGGCGCCGTGCTCGGCCTGATGGCGGTGATGCAGAACCTCGCCGACCCGAGCAAGCTCGGCGCCGGCATCGCCGCGGCCTTCACCGCGACCATCTACGGCATCGCCAGCGCCAACCTGTTCTTCCTGCCGGTCGCCGCCAAGCTCAAGACGGCCGTGGCGGAGGGCACCACCTACCGCGAGATGCTGGTAGAGGGCATGGTCTCCATCGCGCAGGGCGAAAACCCGCGCAACATCGAGACCAAGCTCAAGGGCTACACGAGCGCTGGTTGATCCGGTGGCGCGCAAGAAGCACAAAGAGGAGCACGCCAACCACGAAGCCTGGGCCATTCCCTACGGCGACCTGGTCACGCTGCTGCTGGCCTTCTTCGTCGTGATGTACGCGGTCTCCTCGGTGAACGAGGGCAAGTACCGCGCGCTCTCCGATTCCCTCGTCGCCGCCTTCCGCGGCGCGCCGCGCACCATGGAGCCGGTCCAGGTGGGCGCTTTCCAGGTCCGCGCCGACCAGGAGCTCGAGACGGGCCTGCCGCGCACGCTGGTGCCGTTCGAGGTCGACGCGCCGACCAACATGGTCGGGACGGACATGGAAACCACCCGCTACGGCGAGACCGGCGTGGGCCCGGGCGACGGCACTGGCGCCGACGATGCGGCCTGGATCCTCATCGAGCGTCTCGAGGACGAGGTGCTGGCGGCGATGGCGCCGCTGATCGACGCCGACATGATCAAGGTCCGCCGGGTGTCGTACTGGCTCGAGGTCGAGATCAACACCAGTTTCCTCTTCGCCAGCGGCAGCGCCACGGTGGCGCCGGACGCCGTGCCGGCGATCCAGCGCCTGGCGGTCCTGCTCAAGGACGCCGGGGTGCGGCTGCAGGTGGAGGGCCACACCGACTCCGTGCCGATCAGCACGGCCCAGTTCCCGTCCAACTGGGAGCTGTCCGCCGGCCGCGCCGCCAGCGTCGTGCACCTGCTGGCGGGGTACGGGATCGACCCGTCGAGCATGGCGGCCGTGGGCTATGGCGAGTACCGGCCGGTCGCCAGCAACGAGACCCTCGAAGGCCGCCGCCAGAACCGGCGCGTGCTGATCATCGTGATGTCCGGCAAGAACGAGGACCGGGAGCTGGCGGGTGCCAGCGCGGGCGCCGACGCCGCGCCGTCCGCGGAGCCGGCCACGTGAGCGCTTTCGGCCCCCTCAAGCCGATCGAGCCGGTGTGGCCGCGGCGGCCGCCCGGGGAGCGGCGCGAACGGGACCAGGGCAGGTCGCGGACGCCGGAACCGCCCGCGGAGCGGGACCCCGCTGGAGGGGAACCCTCGACTGATGGACAATCGGGCGACGGGAAGCCGCCGGCCCGGGGCGGTATCGTGGATGAATACGCATGAACGATCACCAGGTATACGCCGCCGTGGCCGTGCTCGTGGTACTCGCCATGGCGCTGTGGCTGTCCTTGCGTGCGCTCCGCCGCATCGAGCAGGCCCACGCGCGCCAGGCGGATCTCGAGGCCGGCCTGGCCGCAGCCCGGGAGGCGCAGGCCGCCGCGGAGGCCGCCGCGCGCGAAGCGGCGGCGGAGTTCGCCCGGCGCCAGGCTGAGGCCGAGGCCCGGTTGGCGGGCATCGAGGAGCAGCTGGAACAGCTGCGGCTGATGGAGGAGGGCGACGGCGACTATGGCCGGGCCATCCGGATGGCGCGCCAGGGCGCGACTGCGGAGGACCTGGCCCGGGATTTCGGGCTCAACCGGGGCGAGGCGGAGCTGATCGTCTCCCTGCATGGCAGCCCCGGCGGGGCCTAGCGGGTCGGCCGCGCGGCGCCCGGACCCGGATTCGCAGCCATGATGAGCCTCCTGCAGAGCCGCTCGATCAAGAAGACCGGACGGCGGGTCGCCGTCGACCTGCAGAAGGCCGAGCGCGCCTTCAAGGACGGCCACCTCAGGGAAGCCGAGCAGCTCTGCGGCGAGATCCTGGAAGAAAGCCCGGGCAACTGCCAGGCGCGGCTGCTGCTGGCCGAGCTCTGTTACCGCGAGGAACGCTTCGAGGAGGCGGAGAGCTGGGTCAGCCGGGCCCGCGAGATCGAGCCGGACAACCCCCGCGGGCTGAACCTGCAGGGCCGGCTGCTGCTGCGCGCCGGCGACCTGCCGGGCGCCGCGACCGCGTTTCGCCAGGCGACCGAGGGCGCGCCCGACTATGCCGACGCGCGGGCGAACCTCGGCCATGTGCTGCGCGAGACAGGCCGGATCGAGGAGGCGGAGCAGTGCTTCCTGCAGGCTATCGAGCACGACCAGGAACACGGGCTGGCCAATCTCTCGCTCGGGCGGATGTATTACGAGCAGCGGCGCCCGGGCCATGCCGTGGGCTACCTCCAGGCCGGCATCCAGCGCGAACTGTCCCACCGCGAGGGCCAGCACACGCTTGCCGTGGCGCTGTGGGAGCTGGGTCGTTACGACGAGTCGATCACGGCCTTCCGCCGCCTGGTGGCTGCGGGGGACGAGGATCCTGACGTCTACTGCGGGCTGGCCCGCGCGCTGGCGGCGATGGGCGAGCTGGACCAGGCGCTGGCTGCCTACGAAGCCGCGCTCGAGTTCGATCCGGGGCATGCCGCAGCGGCGGCCGGGCTGACCGACGTCCTGCTGGCGCTGGGGCAGGCCGCGGCGGCCCTGGCGTTCGTCCGGCCCCGGGGCGAGGACGGCGCCTCCGCGCCCTGCCTGCAGGTGGCCTGTGCCCGCGCCCTGCGCGCGACCGGGCGCCCGGCCGAAGCGCTGTTGCAGCTGGCGGCCCTGGTCAAGCGGTTCCCTCCCGGCGAGGCGCTGGCGCCGGCCCATCGGCTGCTGGGCGAACTGCTGGATGCGCGCGGGGAGTACGAACGGGCCTTCGCCCAGCTGCGCCAGGCCCACCGGCTCGGCCCGGCCCGCTTCGACGCGGCCGCCCACGAGGCCCTGGTGCAACGCCTGATCGACACTTTCGACCGCGACTTGCTGGACAGCCTGCCGCGGGGCTCCGCTTCAAGCGTGCCGGTGTTCGTCCTCGGCCTGCCGGGCGCCGGCACGGGACGGGTGGCGCGGCTGATCGCCGGCCATGAGCATGCCGCCAGCGCGGGCGCCCTGCCGCACATCGACCTTGGCGCGGGCCGGCTGGAACGCTACAACAGCGCCGGCCTGGCCTACCCCGAGTGCCTGCAGCTGATGAGCGAGCGGGAATTGCGCGAGCTGTCGGCCACCCAGCTCGCTCGCCTGTTCGTGGCAGGCGAGGGTGCGCGCCGGATCGTGGACTCGATGTGGCTGAATTTCCTGCACGTCGGCCTCATCGAGCTGATGTTCCCCCAAGCGCGCCTGATCCACTGTCGCCGCGATCCGGTCGATGTCGGCCTGGGCTGCTACTTCCGCGCCTTCGAGGGGGTGCCGGCGAGGTTCTCCGGGGAGCTGGAAGACTTCGGGGCTTACCACGCTTCCTACCTGCGCCTGATGGCGCACTGGCGCGACACCACGCGCCTCCCGCTGCTCGAAGTCGACTACGACACCTTGTGCCGCGACCCGGCCGCCGAGGGGCTGCGCATCATGGAGTTCCTCGGTCTCGACCCGGCCGGGCTCGGCGCCCCGGCGCCGGACCCCGGTGCGGCTGCCGAGGGCCGGCCGGGCTGGCATCGGGCCTACGCTGAGTGGCTGGAGCCGCTGCGCCGCAGCCTCGCGACCGCCGGCGGCACGGACCCGGCCTGAGCCTGGATGAAAGAAGGGGCGACGGCCCGCCAGGGTCGTCGCCCCTCTCCGGTTCCCCCGTCAGGCCCGCTCAGCTGGTGGTGGTCTTCTTCTTGCTGACGGCCTTTTTCTTGCTCGCAGCTTTCTTCTTGCTGGCTGTTTTCTTTTTGGTCGCAGGCCGCTTCTTCGCGGTGGTCTTCTTCTTCGCCACCGGCTTCTTCTTGCTCGCGGCCTTCTTTTTCGCCGCCGGCTTCTTCTTGCTTGCAGCTTTCTTCTTCGCGGCGGCCTTTTTCTTGGTCGCCGGCTTGCGGGCCGCGGCCTTGCGCTTGCGCGCGGGCTTCTTCTTCGGCGCCGTGCCGGTGCGCTTCGACCATTCTTTCTCGACCGCGGCGACGGCCTTGTCGATGCCGCTGACCCGGCGGAAATAGTCATAGGCCTTGGTGGCCTCGGTGCGCAGCCACTTCTGGTCCTTGGTGACGGCGTCCAGCTCCTTGCGGGCGTCCGTCAGCATTCTTTCAAGCCGCTTGGCCTGGGTGGCGGCGGCCTTCGAGCCCTCGTCGACGGCCTTCTGGGCCTGCTCCTGCAGGCGCCGGGCCAGGTCGTTGACCCGTTCCGCCGTCTTGTTGGCGCGTGCCGTCAGCTTGTCGAGCTCGCGCCGCAACCCATCATAGGTGCGCTGCGCGGCGTTGATCAGTTCCTGCCGTGCGTCCTGGAAGGTTTTCTCGATTTCGCTCAGCTGTCTGTCCATCAGTTTTTCCTTCACGTGCGTGCCCAGGCGCGCAGCGCGCCCTTCTCCGCGCACTATAGTGCAGCGGGGGGAGCTGTTCCAAAGAAAACGCGCTTCGGATTTCCGCTACTTGATGCGCTGGACCCGTACCGTCCGGTTGAGGCCTTCGGGCTGCAGCGAGAAACTGCCGAGAAAACCGCGGGTGATGATGACGGCCCGGTCCTGGCCGCTGTACTCGTAACGCCCCGTGCCGGTCTGCTGCCAGACCTGGCCGTTGTCGAGCTCGAAAACAGTGTCGCCGGTCCAGCCTTGGAAACCGCCGACGACGCCGGCCTTGATCGACGCGGTCTCTGCCGCGCGCTCCTGCTCCAGGCCGAATTCCTCTTCGGGGGTCGGCGCCGGGGCCGCCGGGGCCGCGGCTGCAGCGGCCGGCGCACCCCGCTCGCCCGCGGCCTCCGGCAGGGCCAGCCCGAACTCGATGACCGCGACCGCCATCCGGTCGTAACAGGCCAGGCGTTCCGTGGGATCGCGCAGCTCCAGGCACTCGATGAACCCGCGCGTCGCGTCCCGGGCTTGTCCTGCCTCCTGGGCCGGCGCGACGGCGGGCAGGAGCAGCGCCGCCAGGCACCACCACGCGCGGCGCCCCGCAACACGAATCGGCAGGTGGACGGAAGACAGCGGGGACTCCATGGGCATGGGGCTTCTCCGTGGCGCCGTGGAACGGGCGCTGCGCTCGGGCTGGACAGTCGATTACCGGTTATTCTACTTGAGGGCCGGCAAGGTGCAGAGTAACAGCATGGGGCAGCAATCCGCGGGCGGTACGCGCACGCGCCTGGATGCCGAGGAGTGGAGCCGGTTCTGGGAGCGCGGGACCGTCACGACCTTCGAAGGCCACTTCCGGGGCAATTACGACGCCGAGATCCGCGACTTCTGGCGGGCCGCCTTTGCGCCGCTGCCCGCCGGGGCGGCCGTGGTGGACCTGGCGACCGGCAACGGCGCTGTGGCCCTGCTGGCCGCGGAATTCGCCCGTGCCGAGTCCCGGCCCCTGCAGGTCGTCGGTCTCGACAGCGCCGCGATCGACGCGCAGCGGCTCGAGGCGGCGCGCCCCGAACTCGCCGCCGACCTGGCGGCCGTAACCCTGCAGGGCGGGGTGCGGCTCGAGGCCACCGGACTCGAACCGGCGAGCGTCGACCTGGTGACCAGCCAGTACGGTTTCGAATACGGCGACACTGCCGCCGGCAGCAGGGAGATCGCCCGCATCCTGCGGCCCGGCGGCCGCGTCGCCATGGTGATCCATCACGACGGCTCGGCCATCCTGTCGCAGGCGCGCGAGGGGCTGGCCCAGGTCCGCATGTGCCTCGAGGAGGAGCGCTTCCTCTACCTGGGACGGCGGATGATCAAGCTGTTCCGGGGACTCAAGCCCGGCCCGCAGCGGGGCGGCGTGCAGTGGACGCCGGGGGCAATCCGGCTGCGCGAGGAATTGATGGCGGCGGCGGCGCGGCTGCAGCAGCACGCCCGCCGACCGGAAGTCCGCCGCGCGGACGCCGGCTTCCTGGAGTTCATCGTGCCGGCAGTGCTCAAGCTGCTGGAGCAGAGCCGCGCGCTGTCGCCGGCCGCGCTGGAGCAGGCCTGGGGCGAGATCGAGGGCGAGGCCGAAGCCTACCGCCTGCGCATGGCGGACCTGGTCTCGGCGGCCTGCAGCGAGCGGGACATGGCGCGCATCGGCACGGAATTCGCGGCGGCCGGGCTGGAGGACGCGGCCTGGGTGCCGCTGCTCTACCGGGGTGAGTTGCTGCTCGGCTGGACGCTGGCGGCGCGCAAGCCCTGACCCCCTGCTGTTGCCTGGGCGCAACAACCTGGCGCCGCCGGCTGTTGCTAAAACGACACAAAAATCGACCGGGGCGACGGCCGCCGGACCGGCTCGCAGGCGGCCGGCGCGGCCCCGCGCAAAGACAATGAATTTGGACAGAATCCAGATCCGCGCATCGAGCCGCCGGTCATTTCGCCTGGGTTTCGGAACCTGCGTTAAACCGAAATAAAATCGCCGGCGGGTGTTGGCATCGGGCAACAAATTGAGCTAGTCTCCGGCGACGGGTGTTCAGGCCGAGTGGCTTTTTCGCACATTGCGGCCGCCAGACACTTGCTAAGGGGAGTCCGTCTCACGGGTCTGTGCTCGGTCGCAGCGCGCGAGCGGAAGCTTTGGAAACCTAGGAGGAAACCTTCCGATGAGAAACAACCAGCTCAGGCTTGCGGTGCGCTACGCGCTCGCGGCCGGCGCCCTGGCCACTACCGCCACCGCGCCGACTGCGTTTGCGCAGGAAGAGGAAGCCGCCGATCTGGAACGCGTCCAGGTCACCGGCTCGCGCATTAAGCGCACAGACATTGAGGGCGCCCTGCCCGTAACCGTCATCGATCGCGAGACGATCGAACTTTCCGGCGAGGCGTCCGTCGCGGACCTGCTTCGCAACCAGCCGATCAACAGCGCCGGTTCCTTCCGGCCGCAGTCCGGCAGCTCGGCCCAGTCCTTCGGCGGCATCTCGCTGCGCGCCCTGGGCGAAGGCCGCACGCTGGTGCTGATCGACGGCCGTCGGGCGCCGATCGCGCCGAACGTCGGCCAGGGCCAGGACCTGAACGCCATCCCGCTCGCCGCGGTTGAGCGCATCGAAATCCTGTCCGACGGCGCCTCGGCCATCTACGGTTCGGACGCCATCGGCGGCGTGGTGAACATCATCACCCGCAAGGACTTCACCGGCGCCCAGGTCACCGTCGGCGTGGGCAACCCGACCCGCGAGGGCGGCGACACCGAGGACGCTTCCGCGATCTTCGGCGCCGCCAGCGCCAACGGCCAGGTCATGGCCGGCTTCAACTACTCGAAGCGCGACATCGTCTTCCAGCGTGACCGCGAGTGGTCCGCCGGCGGCGCGTCGATTTTCTCGAACAACTTCCTGGGCTCGGATCCGTTCCGCTGGATCGGCCCGGATGACGGCCCCAACCTCGCCGGCCCGGCCGTGCCCGGCGGTTGCGCCGACCCCGGGTACTTCGTGGACGGCGGCTTCTGTTTCTACGACTTCACGCTGCAGGCCGCCGACGAGGCCGAGGTCGAGAACCAGTCGATCTTCAGCCGCGCCCGCTACGACATCAACATGGACTGGAGTGTCATCGGCAACTTCAGCGTGAATCGCGTGAAGTCCTTCGGCCGTTACGCACCCGTCCCGTCCTCGCCGTGGCTGGTGGGCGGCTTCGGCAACATCCTGCTGCCAATCGGCTCCCCGAACCATCCGGCGACTGCGCCGGCCGACGGCGGCCTGAACCCCGACTGGGCGGACTACCAGGGCGTCGCCGACGAGCTGCTGCTGCTGCGGCACCGCTTCGCGGCCAACGGCCCTCGCGATACCACCGTCGACGCTCCGACCTATACCTTCGAACTCGGGTTCGAAGGCCGGGTCGCCGACTGGGATCTCGAGGGTGGCATCCGCCGCGTCGATTCGCAGTACTTCGAACTGGGCCGGAACTACATCGTCTCGGCCCTGGCGCAGCCGCAGATCACCTCGGGTGCCTATAACATCTACGATCCGACCGGCAACTCGCAGGATGTGCTGCAGTCCTTCACGGCGACCATCAACCGGGACGCCCGGTTCGTGTCCCGCGAGGCCTACGCCCTGGCGTCGACCGACCTGTTCGAGATGGCGGCCGGCCCGGTGGGCTTCGCCTTCGGCGCCGAGTATCGCGACGAGGACTACAAGGACATCTACGACGACCTGCAGGCCAACGGCAACATCACCGGTTCCGCCGGCAACTCGGCCTTCGGCTCCCGTGACCAGTGGGCGGCCTTCTTCGAGACCCTGGTGCCGATCACCGACGACCTCGAGGTCACGATCGCCGGTCGTCATGACGACTACAGCGATTTCGGCAGCGAGTTCTCGCCGAAGCTGGCCTTCCGCTGGCAGCCGTTGGACGAGGTCACGGTCCGTGGCTCCTGGGGCCAGGGCTTCCGCGCCCCGACCCTGGACGTCCTGTCCCAGCAGCCGTCCTTCTCGGCTGACGCCGTCCGTGATCCTCAGACCTGTATCGCCTTCGGCCAGGCGGCCGACTGCCAGACCCAGATCACCGGTTTCGTCATTGCGAACCCGAACATCGGTCCCGAGCAGTCCGACCAGTACAGCTTCGGCGTGGCTTTCGAGCCGCTCGACTGGCTGAACGGCTCCGTGGACTACTGGGTCATCGAAGTCGAGGACCGGGTAGCCGCCATCGGCGCGCAGACGATCATCAACTGCCTCGCCGGCACCACCCAGAACTGCCCGCCGGGGCTGAGCGACCTGTCGGCGCTCGGCACTTCGCCGCCGTACCCGGATGCGGGCCTCGGCATCGCGCGCAACCCCGACGGTTCGATCCGCTTCCTGCAGCGCGGCTTCGCCTCGCTGGGTACGATCGACGTCTCCGGCCTGGACTTCAACCTGCAGACGAACTTCGACTTCGGTACGTACGGTCGCCTGACCAACGAGCTGCTGGCGAACTACCTGCTGAACTACGAGGTTGACAGCGGCGCCGACATCACCGGCGACGTTGGCCTGCCCGAGTGGCGTGCCATCCTGCGGAACGTCTGGACCTGGGGCGACTTCAACGTCGCATACAACATCAACTACATCGGCGGCCAGGATACGGCCCTCTCGTCGTCTCCGGACTTCGAGGACGGCCTGCCGTCCTGGACCACCCACGACATCCAGGTGAACTACTTCACCCCGTGGGACGGCCGAGTCACGGTTGGTGTGGACAACATCGGCGACCGGGATCCGGTCGTGGATCCGGGCGAGGGCCGGGGTTACAACAACTCGCTGTACGACGCCTACGGTCGTATCGTGTACTTCCGGTACATGCAGAACTTCTAAGTCCTGCCGGACCTGGAGTTCCAGCAGCCGGGGGCCCGCAAGGGCCCCCGGTTTTTTTGGCGCCGCGCCCGCGGACCGGTAGAATCGCGCCATGAAGACCTTGCGCCTGTACTGCCTCCTGCGCCGTCTCGGCCTCGCCGTCGCGGTGCTGGTCCTCGGTGGCGGCTGTGCGGCGGTGGAGGACCGGACCGACTATCATCGCCACTCCATGAGCGACCTGCGCGAGGACTGGCAGCGGCCCGGCATCTTTCTCTTCGAGACCACCACCTCCAGCCTCTATCCGGCCGACAGCGACGAGGCGGAGGCGAAGCGAATGGAGTGGCTGGCCGGCTGGATGAAACGCCTCGGCTATTGCCCGGGAGGCTGGGAGGTGGCGGACCGCTACCCGGTGCCGCCGGCGGAGCAGCGCGGCGCGCGCCACGACCTGCGCTACGACGTGCGCTGCACGGCCGCCCCCGCGGGCGGGGCCAATTGAGGCAAACCACGATTCCCCGCGCCGGCGCGATCAGGAATCATTCCCAGTCCATGGCGGCCGGAAGATGGCGGAACGCACCGCCGGCGCCCGATAACAGAACATGCGGTGACCCATGACGACCAAGACGGCAGAGTTCGATCTCGACCTGATCAAGCGCTATGACGGCCGCGGGCCGCGCTACACCTCTTATCCGACCGCCGTGCAGTTTCACGACGGCTTCGGCGAGGAGGATTACACGCGGCTCGCGCTGGCCAGCAACGCCGGCGACCCGGTGGCCCACCCGCTGTCGATCTACGTGCACGTGCCCTTCTGCCATTCGCTCTGCTACTACTGCGGGTGCCACAAGATCATCACCCGCCACCAGCACAGCGCCGATCCCTACGTCGAGCACCTGGTGGAGGAGATGCGCCTCCAGGGGCGGCTGTTCGACCCGCGCCGGCGCGTGGACCAGCTGCACTTCGGCGGCGGCACGCCGACCTTCCTGAACGACGCGCAGTTCACCAAGGTGATGGAAGGCCTGTTCAACAACTTCGGCCTCCACCACGGCGAGGAGCGCGAGTACTCGATCGAGATCGACCCGCGCAGCGTGGACGAGAGCACCATCCCGCGGCTGGCCGAGCTGGGCTTCAACCGGCTCTCGCTGGGCATCCAGGACTTCGACCCGGACGTCCAGCAGGCGGTCAACCGGCTGCAGGACGAGGACTGGACGCTGTTCCTGATCCGCCAGGCGCGCGAGCACGGTTTCCGCGGCGTGTCGGTCGACCTGATCTACGGGCTGCCGAAGCAGACGGCCGACAGCTTCACCCACACGCTGGAGTCGGTGGTGCAGGCGAAGCCGGACCGGATCGCGGCCTACAGCTACGCCCACCTGCCGGAAATGTTCCGCGCCCAGCGCCTGATCCGCAACGAGGACATGCCCTCGGCTGCAGAGAAGCTGGCGCTGCTGACGCGCACCGTGGAGTTCCTCACGGAGCGCGGCTACGAGTACATCGGCATGGACCATTTCGCCCTGCCGGAGGACGACCTGGTCAAGGCGCGTAACAACGGCACCCTGCACCGCAACTTCCAGGGCTACTCCACCCACTCCGAGCTCGATCTCATCGGGCTGGGCGTGAGCGCCATCGGCAAGGTCGGCCACAGCTACTCCCAGAGCATCAAGCTGCGCCACGACTACTACGACGCCATCGACGCGGGCCACATCCCGGTGCTGCGCGGCGTGGAGCTTACGCCGGACGACGTGCTGCGCCGCGAGGTCATCCACGCCCTGATGTGCGGCGGCGTGGCCGACATGCGGCAGATCGAGGCCCGCCACGGCATCGACTTCCCCGCGTACTTCGCGCGCGAGGTGGGCGAGATGAGGAAGCTGGCTGAGGACGGGCTGGTCGAGGTGGACGCGGACACCATTCGCGTCACGCCGAAGGGCCGCTTCCTGCTGCGGCCGATCGCGATGCCCTTCGACGCCTACCTGGCGGCGCGGCTGGCGGAGCAGCGCTTCTCCAAGGTGATCTAGGGGACTGTCCCGGGGACTGTCCCCAAAACCTCAAAAATGCGGTGCACCACCCGGTCGCCCGGCCGGATGCCGAGCGCCTCCGCGCGCCCGCCGCGGATCTCGAGCACGGCCCGCACCGGCTGTCCGGAGCGGATGAGGTCGGTGGAAAAGGGCCGGGTCTGCGCCGCGATGCGCACCACCTGCCCAGCCGGGTCGATGAACAGCATGTCGAGCGACAGCGGCGTGTTCTTCATCCACATCCCGACTTCGCGCGTCGTGCCGAAGTCGAACAGCATGCCGGCGTTCGGGTCCAGCGCAGTCACGTACATCAGGCCGCGCGCGCGCGTTGCCGCAGTGTCGGCCAGGTGCACCTCGAACATGTGCCGGGTGCCGTCGGCGACCTCGACCTCCACGCGTTCCAGCGGGAGGTCGTCGAGCGAAGCTGCGGCCAGGGTCATGGTATGCAGCGCCACGACCAGGGCGATCACGCACAGCGCGGGAAACAGGTAACGGCGCACGTCAGTCAGCCTCGTCTTCGAGCGGCCAGGCCGCGATACCGGTGAACTCGAAGGGACTGACGCGGATCTCGCCCTCGCGGGCCACGGCCTCGATCGGCGCCAGGCAGCGGCCGGCGCCACGGATGCGATACACGTCGGCCGACCCTGCGAGCACGGCGTTCTCTGCCACGTCCACCAGGCACGCATCGGCGCCCAGGGTGCCGAAGAACTCGGCCCGCCCCTCGCGCACGACGGTGAGGTTGGCCGGCAGTCCCTCGCCCGTGGCGCCGCGCTTCAGCCCGGTGATGCCGATGACGACGAGCAGCGACTCATCGGGCCGGTTGAACATCAGCCGCAGCGCGTCGCCGCCGGGGCGCGGGCCACCCGCGCACGTGGTGCCTTCGTTGTCCCAGTCGACCGTGGCAGCGAAGTGCCCGCTGATCGTCATCTGCAGCCGGCCGTCGCCGTCCGGTATGCAGCCGGCCCCCTCGTCGGCCGGGGCCGGGAGGGCGAGCAGCAGGGCCGGGACGACCCAGGCGAGGCGAGTGGCGGAGCGCATGTTCATGGGCCGGCACAGAGCAACGGGGAGGGCCGCGAGAATAGAGCTTTGTTGCGGTGTGTCAAGAGTGCATTTCGCCGATCCGGCCGCCTGGAAGCGCCGATTTTCCTTCCTGGTAGACGAACTAGAGTTCATAACCATATGTTTTTATTGATGTTGATTTCGAGCCGAAACAGCGGCCTAGGCATCGCCGCAGGATTCGGGCTATGCTTCGTCTCCGCGCCGCCACCCCCGCTCGGGGAGGCCACCGGTTCCAGGCAGGTCGGCCGCGGGCGTCCCGGGTCAAGGGTTCGCACTCAAGGCGATAAGCGCCGCCAGACTACGCGCATCGCGTGGCTCCAAGGTTGCCTTGTCTCCGTGGACCCGGAATGCCCTGGCCGATCTGCCGACCTGTCCTCAGTCTCCGTTCCGGCGCTGCGCGAGCGCCTCGCGGTAGACCTCGGCATAGCCCGCCGCCGGCCGGCCCCAGCCGAACTCGTGGCGCATCCCGTTGGCCTGCAGCCGCGCCCAGCCCGCCCGGTCGTCCCGGTACATGCTCACGGCGGCGTCGAGCGCCTGCGCCAGCGCCGGCCCGCTCGCATCGTCGAACAGGAAACCGGTGCCGCTGCCGTCCTGCACACTGGCGGCGGTGGCCTGGACGACGCTGTCGGCCAGCCCGCCGGTGCGGCGCACGACCGGGACGGTGCCGTACAGCTGGCTGTACATCTGGGTCAGGCCCGAAGGCTCGAACCGGGACGGCATGGCGAATACGTCCGCGCCGGCGATGAGCACATGCGACAGCGCCTCGTCGTAACCGAGGCACAACCCGACGCTGCCGGGATGCGCCGCCGACAGCTGCGCCAGGCTCGCTTCGAGTTCGCGCTCGCCGCCGCCCAGGAGCGCCCACTGGACCTGACGGGGAGCGAGGGCCTCCACCGCCTCCGGCAGCAGGTCCCAGCCCTTCTGGGAGGTCACGCGGCCCACCATCCCGATCAGCGGCAGGTCCGGCCCGCGGACCAGCCCGAAGCGGTCCTGGAGCTCGAGCTTGCAGCGCGCCTTGCCCGCCATCTCCGCGCTGGAGTAGCGGGCCGGCAGCAGCTGGTCCGTGGCGGGGTTCCAGGCCAGCTCGTCGACCCCGTTGAGGATGCCGGTCAGGGCGCCTGACCGGGCTTGCAGCACCCCGGCCATGCCCTGGCCGTACGTCTCGGTCACAACCTGCCGGGCATAAGTGGGACTGACCGTGGTCAGCCAGTCCGAGTACCAGAGACCTGCCTTCATGAAGCTGAGCTGGCCGTAGAACTCCAGCCCGTCCGGCTGCATGGCCGCCGCGGGCAGGCCGACCACGCCGGCAGTGGCGGCAGGGAAATTGCCCTGGTAGGCGAGGTTGTGGATGGTGAACACCGTGGCTGCCGTCACGGCCGGGTCGAAGCGCGCGTAGGCAGGCAGCAGGCCCGCATGCCAGTCGTGGCCGTGCAGGACGTCGGCGCGCCAGCCGTCCAGCCCCCGGGCGGTGCCGAACATGGCGCCGACCTTGCCCAGCAGGGCGAAGCGCAGCGCATTGTCCTCCCAGTCCCGGCCGTCCTCGTCACTGTAGGGGCCGCCGGGGCGGTCGTAGAGCGGGGCGCAGTGCAGCAGCCAGGTCGGGATTTCGTAGCCGGGCAGTCGGCCGCGCAGCAGGCGGGCGTGCGGCAGATCCGGCAGCACCTCGAAGGCGCGCCCGGCCGGCTTGCCGGCGAAAGCCTCCTCCACTTCCCGGTAGCCCGGCAGCAGCAGGCGCACGTCGTGGCCCGCATCGACCAGCGCGCGGGCCAGCGCGGGGACCACGTCGGCGAGGCCGCCGGTCTTGACCAGCGGCCACGTCTCGGCAACGACGAACAGGATCCTGAGTTGGGCAGGCATGGGGGCGGGGCACGCGGGAAACTCGCGCGAATGTAACACAGCGGCGCCTCGACCCGGACGGTGGCGGGAGGCCCTTGTACTGCTATCGTATGGACAGGACTTCCCGGCAGATTGGGGCAGCGTCATGAAGACACGAAGACCGGGCCGCTACGTCAGCAGCCTGACCCGCGACACCGTCGCGCTGATCCTCGCCGGCGGGCGCGGCACGCGGCTCAAGGCGCTGACGCTGAAACGCGCCAAGCCGGCGACGCCGTTCGGCGGCAAGTACCGCATTATCGACTTTCCGCTGTCGAACTGCGTCAATTCTGGCATCCGCCGCATCGCGGTGCTGACGCAGTACAAGGCGCACGACCTGATCGTCCACCTGCAGCGCGCCTGGGGTTACTTCCGCGGCGAATTCGGCGAGTTCGTCGAGACGCTGCCGGCGCAGCAGCAGATCGACTCCTCCTGGTACAAGGGCACCGCCGACGCGGTGTACCAGAATCTCGAGTACCTCCGCCGCCAGGAGCCCGAGCTGGTGCTGGTCCTCGCCGGCGACCACATCTACAAGATGGACTACGGCCTGATGCTGGCCGAGCACGCCGAACGCGGCGCGGACGTCACCGTCGGGACGGTCGAGGTCCCGGTGGAACGCGCGCGCGAGTTCGGCATCGTGACCATCGACGAGCAGAACCGGATCAACCGCTTCGTCGAAAAGCCCGAGCAGCCGGAGCCGATGCCGGGGCGCGAAGGCATCGCCCTGGCCTCCATGGGCATCTATGTGTTCAACGCCGACTTCCTGGAGCGCGTGCTGTGCGCCGACGCCGAGAACGGGGCGTCCGCCCACGACTTCGGGCGCAACATCGTGCCCGGCTGCATCGAAGCCGGGAACAACGTGCACGCCTACGTGTTCCAGGACGCCGAGACCAAGGTGCAGCTCTACTGGCGCGACGTCGGTAACGTCGACGCTTTTTACGATGCGAACATCGAGCTCACTTATGTCTCGCCGGAACTGAACCTGTACGACCGGGACTGGCCGATCTGGACCTACCAGGCCCAGCTGCCGCCGGCGAAGTTCATCCTGGACGACGACGAGCGGCGCGGCGAGGCAATCAACTCGATGGTGTCGGGCGGTTGCATCGTCTCGGGCGCGGTGATCCGCGAGTCCGTCCTGTTCAGCAACGTCCGCGTGGCGGAACAGACGACGGTGGAGCGATCCATTATCCTGCCCGACGTCGAGATCGGCCGGAAGTGCCGCATCGTCAAGACCATCATCGACGAGGATGCCGTCGTGCCCGACGGCACGATCATCGGCGTCGACCCGGACGAGGACCGGCGGCGCTTCTTCGTGACCAGGAACGGCGTCGTGCTGGTTACCGCTGACATGCTGGAGGTCCTGTGATGCTGAAGACACTGCTGACCGCGTTCCTGCTGCTTGGCGCCGCGACCGCGCTCGCGGCCGAGGCCGAGGAGAGCTACACCGACGCCATGGCCCGCGAGCACGCGGGCGACCAGCCGGTGGCCGGCGCGGCGGGCGGCACTGCCGCCGAGGGCGTGGTGGGCGAGGCGGTCGACTACGGTCCCGGCCGCGGCTACCTGGCGCGGCCGGCCGGCGCGCCGCGGGCCGGGCTGATCGTCATCCACGAGTGGTGGGGCCTGAACGACAACATCCGGGAGATGAGCAACCGCCTAGCGGCGGCCGGCTACCTCGCCCTGGCGGTGGACCTGTACGAGGGGGAAGTCGCCGCCGAGCCGGGCGAGGCGCGGGCGCTGATGCAGGGCCTGATGGAGGACGAGGAACGGGTGGCGCTGCACCTCGGCGCCGCCTTCGGCTGGCTGGAACGCGAGGGCGGCGTCGAACAGGTGGGCAGCATCGGCTGGTGCCTCGGCGGCGCCATGTCGTTGCGCACGGCCCTGATGCTGCCGGAGGAGCTGGACGCCGCCGTGATCTATTACGGCCGGCTGGTCACCGATCCCGCCGAGCTGGCGCCGCTCAGGATGCCCATCCTCGGCATCTTCGGCGGCCAGGACCGCGGCATCCCGGTGACGTCGGTGCGCGAGTTCGAGACCGTGCTCCAGGCACTGGGCAAGACCCACGAGATCGTGATCTACGAGGACGCGGACCACGCCTTCGCCAACCCCTCCGGCACGCGCTACCAGCCCGAGGCCGCGGCGGACGCCTGGGAACGGACCCTGGCGTTCCTGGCGGAGCACCTCTAGGCCATGAGCGCGACCGCGATGTTCTGGCCCATGCTCGGCATGGCGACGCTGACCGCCGTCGCCTGGGCGGTGATGGGGCGGCGCCGGCAGGCGGCCCTGCAAGGCAAGGAGATGCGGTTGGACGACTTCTCCGGCCGCGGCGAAGTGCCCATGACCGCGCCGGTGTCGGTCTCGACGCGGCATTTCGCCAACCATTTCGAGGTCCCTCTGCTGTTCCACGTCATCGGCGCGGTCCACCTGGCGCTCGGGGTGGCCAGCGTGTTCGCC
Organism: Thioalkalivibrio sp. XN8; assembly: GCF_011058255.1. Taxonomy (GTDB): domain Bacteria; phylum Pseudomonadota; class Gammaproteobacteria; order Steroidobacterales; family XN24; genus XN24. Next base: position 19,871 of record NZ_JAALFH010000050.1, read on the forward strand.
GTGGCGGTGGGCTGGGGCTTCGTGCTGCTGCGCGCGCTGCACATGCGCGAGCATCTCGGCCGCAACCGGATCATGACCCGCTTCAACCTGTACGTGGCCAGCACCGCGCTGATGTGGCTGCTGTGGCTGCACCTGGCGGCCCAGCTGCTGCTCGGCGGCCGGGCCTAGGCTCCCGGCTCAGCGCGCCGGGAACGTCTGCACCAGGTCGCGCAGCAGGGCCTCGCGCCGGGCGGGGAACAGCGCCTGGTTGAGCTCCAGCTCGACGCCCGCGTAGCCCGGGCCGAAGCGGCGGCGCAGCGCGGTGGTGTGGCCGTCGGCGATGCCGCGATAGGGATAGTTGCGCCGCACCCGCCAGCCGCGCTGCCGCAGGCCCTGCAGCCAGTCGCGGCAGAAATCCACCTCGGCCTGCCGGCGCGGGTCGTACAGCAGCCCGATGTCGGCGTTGCGGACCTCGACCCCCAGCACCGGGGTGAAGCTGTGCACGGAGACGTGCCGCACTTCGGCGCCGGCCGCCAGCCAGCGCTCGATGGTGGCGACCACCGACTCGCGCCATGGCTGCCACCAGCGCGCGGCGATGTCGGCGCGCTCGCCTGGGGACAGTCCCCGGCTGCGGGCGGAGAAGGCCTGCGGGTGATGCAACGAGCGATTGAGGTCGACCAGCAGCCGGCTCGTCGTGGCAGCGAAGGCCGCGTCGCCGTGCGCCGCGGCCAGCGCATCGAAGGCCTCCAGTGCCCCCGGGTCCCAGCCGCGGTGGGAAGCGAGTTCCGCCGCGGCATCCTCGAAGACCGCCGCGAACTCCGCCGGAATTTCGCGCCCGCCGTGCTCGCAGGTGAACAGCCGGCGCAGCGGCGCCCCGCTCCGCGTCCTGGTCACAGCAGCCGGTTATCGGCCAGGCAGCCCGCCAGCTCCCGGTAGGCCGCGTGGAGCTGCGCCCGGTCCGGCGTCATGCCGACGGCGGCTAGCAGCCGTCGCGCCAGGGGCCCCCGCGCCAGAATCCGGCCCAGGGCGGACCTCGTAGCGAGATCGAAGTCGTCCCGGGCCTGTTCGCACACCCGGCGCCAGGCCTCGCCGGCCGTCATGCCGCGCTCCTTCAGGCCCAGCATGCGCAGGTAGTCCGGGTCGGCGATGCGCGCCTGGTCGCCGTCGCGGGCCACGGCCAGCAGGAGGTCCGCCAGCAGGTCCTCCGGCCATTCCTGCTGCACGGCGAGCGGTGCAGTGGTCTCGGCGGCCAGCCGCCGCAGCAGCGCCACGATCGCGGCCGCCACCGCCACGTCCGCGGCGGGACACTCCTGGATGTCCACCACGCGGATCTCGATGGCATTGCGGTCGAAGCGCGCGATGGCGCCGCGCGAGTTGAGGAACAGCGGATTCAGCACGCCGTCGGGGTCGTGGGGCCGGATGTCGGCGGCGATGCGCTCGAACAGCCCGCGGTAGGCCGCCTCGGTGAACAGGCGCTCCGGGATCACCCGGCCCGTGATCGAGGGGATGCGCCGCTGGTTGTGGCGGTAAGTCTCGAGACGGGCGTCCAGGTAGCCGGTGAAGCGCCCGTCGAGGAAGGGCGAGCTGGCCGCCAGCGCCGGGACCAGCGGCAGCACCAGCCGGACGGCGGCGTGCAGCCGGCCGAACTCCTCGTCGCCGGCGAAAGGCAGGTTGAGGTGCGTGCTCTGCAGGTTGGACCAGCCGTGGCCCTGGCAGCCGAAGATGCGGTCGTAAGTGTCGTAGATCTCGGCGCCGCCATGGGGCCAGATCCGGGTCTCCGTGGCCGGGTCCATCCAGGGATGCGCCCCGGTGCCGAGCAGCATGGCGTCGTGCCCGGCCAGCAGCGCGTTGGCGGCCTGCACGTCGGCATGGAAGGCCCGGTCCAGGCCCGCGAGCGTCGCGGCCGGCCCGTTGGTCTTGAGCTCGACGAGGTGCGAGACGATCTCGTTGGACCAGCCGATCGCACCCCGCTCGATGTCCTCGACCCAGTCGTCCGCGCCGGCCGCGGCGCGCAGCAGGACATCGGCGAGCGGGCGCACGGCCAGGGTGCCGCGATCGACGATCATGTACTCCAGCTCGAGGCCGAACACCTCGAACAGGCCCCAGCGGCGGCCGGCGCTCATCGCGCCTCGCCCTCGCGCCGCGCCTCTACGCGCCGCCGCAGGGAGGCGATCACGGCGTCGTACAGGCCGGGGCCCAGCACCTTGTCTTCCACGTCCGACTCGACGCTGGGATTGTCGTTGATCTCGATCACCACGGGCTTCCCATCGAGTTCCTTCAGGTCGACGCCGTAGAAACCGTCGCCCATCAGTCGTGCCGCCTTTACTGCCATCTGCACCACGGCTTGCGGCGCGTCCGCCACGGCGAGAGTCTCGTACTGGCCCGAGACGTCGCGACGGCGGCGACTGGCCCAGTTGTAGATCTGCCAGTGGCCCCGCGCCATGAAGTACTTGCACACGAAGAGCGGCTCGCCTTCGAGCACGCCGACGCGCCAGTCGAACTCCGTCGGCACGAATTCCTGGCCGATGACCAGGTCCGAGGCCTCCAGCATGCGGTCGGTCAGCTCGAGGTACTCGGCCTCGGTCGTGGCCTTGGCGACGCCCTGGGAAAAGGAGGAATCGGGCACTTTCAGCACGCAGGGCAGCCCGAGGCGGGCGAGCGCCGGGCGGCGCTGGCCGCGCTGGATGATCTCGGTGCGCGGCGTGGGAATGCCGGCGCCCTTCAGCACTTCGGCCAGGTAGACCTTGTTGGCGCAGCGCAGGATCGAGTCGGGGTCGTCGATGACCGCCAGGCCCTCCGCCTGGGCGCGGCGCGCGAAACGCCAGGTGTGGTGGTTGACGGCGGTGGTCTCGCGGATGAACAGGGCGTCGAACTCCGCCAGCCGCGGATAGTCGTCGCGGCCGATCAGTTCGACCCCGAAGCCCTGGCGCCGGGCCGCCTTGACGAAACGCTGCAGCGCCTGGCGGTCGGAGGGCGCTTCGCGCTCCGCCGGGTTCACGAGGATGGCGAGGTCGTAGCGCGAGCGGTCGCTGCGCTCCGGGGCATAGCGCTTGCGGCTGAAGTAGCGCTGCGCCGCCTGGTGCATGAAATCCAGGTGCTGGGGCGGGATCTCGTCCAGCGACAGCGCCCGCACGCCGCGCAGGTTCCACTTCTGGCCCCGCCCGAACTTGGCCCGCAGGAACGGCGCCGGGAACAGGCGGAACAGGGCGCGGGCGAGGGCCTGGTGCTGGGCCGCCAGGTTCTCGCCGAAGTAGATCGACAGCACGAAGTCGTCCGACTTGAGACGGCCCAGGCTCTTCTGCACCAGTTCCTCGACGTCGGTCGGAATGAAGCGGACGAAGCCGGGCGCGTTGAGGTCCTGGATGGTGCGCACGTCCGGGATCACCCGGTGCCCGCGCGCTTCCGCCAGCAGCGAGACATAGTAGCCGCGCGTCTGGTAGCCGTAGGAGCGCGCGAGGTTGAACACGCGCACGCCGCGGCCGGGCCAGGGCTCCGCCGGCGCCAGGTACTGGGAGACCGGGATGACCTCGCCGTCTTCGGCGCGAGACAGGGGCCAGTCGGCCGGGTTGTCGACCACGATGAGGCGTTTCATGGCAGCGGGGCTTCCCCGATCACGAGCAGGTTGGCGTCGTACGTCATGACGCCGAGCAGGATGGCGCGAATCAGCCGGTCCACGCCGACGTCGTAGTAATGGCTCTCCTCCGCCAGCGGATTGCCGATGAAGGGATCTGCCACGCGGACTTTGCGGCCTTCGCGGCCGCACAGCACCACGAAGTGGCCGGTGGGCTCGCCCCGCAGGTCATCGTAGACCGAGCGATCGTGCCGGTTGGTGTATTCGCGGCAGCTGTCATAGAGATAGGTGGCGCTCAGGCCGGTCAGGACCGGCAGGCCGGCGTCGAAAGCGTGGTCGAGGAGCCGGGGCCGCAGGTCGTCGAAAGCGATCTCGCCGCCCAGCTCGAGAAACCGGATATAAGCGCGGCTCGCCGCCCCGAATTTCTTGCCGTGCTTGTGCTGCAGCTGGGCCTCCAGCTTCGCTACCAGCCCGGCCGAGTCCAGGTCGCGCCAGGTCGGGTCGAAGATCTTGAGGTGATAGCTGTACAGGCGGGCCCGGTACCCGAGCCGCAGGGCATGGTTACCCAGCGAGACCGCCAGCGTGCCGCCCTCGGGCAGCCCGGGCACCTCGCGGATCAGCTGGGGCAACTCCATCCGCCGCCCGAGATGGCGGTACACCGCCTGCAGGCAAGTCGGGCCGCAACTGATGTCGTCGGGCTGCGGCTGCATGCGGATGTCGAGGTAGGGATGCGGGCTCACGGTGGCGCCAGGGCTCGGGAAACGGCGCTATCTCGCGCCTTTTTTTGTTGCCGGTCAAGCCGGGCCGGGTGCTGGCGGACGCCCGGCAATGGCAGGCAGAATGCCGCCCATGGAAAGGCCCGACGACAGCCCCGGCGCCGCGGCGCCCCCGGACTGGCGCCGCCTGGCGCCGCCGGCACTGGGCATCCTGGCGCTGGTGCTGTTCCTGGCGCTGGCGCGGCCGCCGGGGGACGCCTATGGCTGGCGCACGCTGTTCGAGCTCGGGCACATCCCGCTGTTCGGCTGCGCCGCCCTGCTGATGCTGCGCCTCGTCCAGGTACTGCGCGGCAGTACGGCGCCCGCGGCGGTCGATCTCCTCATCGCCCTGCTGGCCACGACGGTGCTCAGCCTCGCCACCGAGGCGCTGCAGGTGTTCCAGCCGGGCCGGGACGCCAACGTGACGGACGCCGCCAAGAACCTGGTGGGCGTCGTCTCTTTCCTGGCCATCGTCGCGGCCCTGCGACCCGCCCTCTGGCAGGGCCTGGGGAAGGACGGCCTGGTGGCGGCCAGGCTGGTGCTGGCCGGCGCGGTTCTCACCCTGTCGCTGGCGCTGGCGCCGCTTGCCGGGGTCGCCTGGCACTACGCGCAGCGGGCGGCGGCGCTCCCGGTGGTGGCGGACTTCACGCAGTCCTGGCAGCAGCCGTTCCTGAGCCTCGGCCGGTCGGAGCTCGAGCGTACGCTCGCCCCGGACGGCTGGCGCGAGATGGAGGGCAGGCAGGTCAGCCGTCTCACCTTTCTCGACGCGCCCTGGCCCGGGGTCACGGTGCGCGAGCCGTATCCGGACTGGTCCGGCTACCGGGCGCTGCAGTTCCAGGTCTGGTCGGCACTCGAGCAGCCGGTCGAGCTGGTGCTGCGGGTCGATGATACGCATCGCCGGCGGGCCCACGCGGACCGCTTCAACGGCAGCTTCATCGTGCTGCCGGGACTGAACGATTTCTCCGTGCCGCTGGACACCATCGCGAGCGGCCCGCGCGAGCGCGAGCTGGACCTGCAGAACATCAGCCAGTTCATCATTTTCAGCCGCCGTCCCGGCGAGCCCTTCTCGCTCTACCTCGGCCCGTTCCGTCTGACGGGCGAGGGCGAGAGGATTGCCGGGGCCGGCGCTGCGGATTAGGGTAGGCGCGAGCCGTTGGCCGCCCCTGCCGGAGCATTGCGTTGAATCCAGCCGAACCGACCCAGGTCCCCGATCGCGAGCCCGTGCGCGGGAGTCGCCGGGGACCCGGTGCGCGCCTCATGGTCCTCTACGGCGCCATCGTGCTTTCGCTGCTGACGGTGTTCGGCCTGACCAAGCCGCGCGGCCTGCTGGAAGAGACGCTGCAGGACCTGCGGGAGATCTTCTTCTTCGGCTTCGCCGCCCTCATCATCCTCGAGATGACGGCGCTGATCGGCCGGCGCTGGATCCGCAAGCGCTCCCTCTACTATGCCGTGGCGGTGGTCGCCGTGGCCGGGCTGCTGGCGGGCTACCAGCTCATCCTCGGCGGCGACCCCGAGTCCACCGTCACGCCGCTGCAGACGTTCGTCGGCGCCTTCGGCTTCCTCGCGCTCAGCGCCGCGCTCGACCGGGGCCTGAAACGCGAGCATGCCTGGTTGCGCGGCTGGCCGCGCCGCTCCATCGGCATCCTCGGGGCCCTGCTGGTCGCCGCCGTGCTCAGCCCGCTCGGCCCGGTGCTGGCGTCCTATGCCGGGCGTGCCGGCGCGTTCCCCGAGGTGGTGGACCTCGCCGCCATCTGGCAGGAGCCCTTCGTCGAGCTCCACGATGCCGAGCTCTTCGTGGGCAAGGGGCCCGAGAAGTGGCCGCTGCGCACCGGCAAGCGGGTCGCGCTGCTGCTGCTGGACGGCGCTCCGGGCGCGGGCGTCATGGTGCAGGAGCCGTTCAAGGACTGGACCGGCTTCGACGTGCTCAAGCTCAACCTGTTCTCCACCGCCGCCGAGCCGATCACCGTCAACCTCCGGCTCGAGGACAGCTCGCGGATACTGCCGCCGGAAGAGCGGATCACCTATCCGTTGCGGGTGATGCCCGGCGCGAACGATTTCTTCGTGCCGCTGGAAGCGTTCCGCACGGCCCCCTCCGGGCGCGAGATCGACCTGTCGACGGTGCGCCGGATGGGCTTGTTCCTGGCCGAGCCGAGCGAGCCGCTGCGCCTTTACGTGCACCGGATTCGTCTCGCCGAGCGATGAACTACCGGCATGCGTTCCACGCCGGCAACTTCGCAGACGTACTGAAGCATGCCGTGCTGGCGGCGCTGCTGCGGCACCTGCAGCGCCGGCCCAAGCCGCTGTGTTATCTCGAGACTCATGCCGGGGCCGGCCTGTTCCGGCTCGATGCTGCGGAGGCGCGCCGCTCCGGGGAGGCAGCGGGCGGTATCCGGCGCCTGCAGGGACTGGCGCCCGCGTCGCCGGCGCTGGCGGCCTACCTGGGCGTGGTGCGCAGGCTGCCGGGCAACGAGGACGGGATTCGCTGCTACCCGGGCTCGCCGCTGGTGGCGGCGAGCCTGCTGGGTGCCGCCGACCGGCTGGTGCTCACGGAACTGGTGCCGGCCGCGGCGGAGGCGCTCCGGCGACTGTTCCGGGGGGATGCCCGGGTGGCGGTCCATTGCCGGGACGGCTGGGAGGCCCTCGGCGCCCTGCTGCCGCCCGCGCCGCGCCGCGGCCTGCTGCTCATCGATCCGCCCTACGAGGCGGCCGACGATTTCGACCGCGTGGCGGGCGGGCTCGAGCAGGCCCATCGGCGTTGGCCGGTCGGGGTGCTGGCCGCCTGGTATCCGGTCAAGGACCGGCGCGCCCTGCGGGCTTTCATGCGCCAGGTGGCGGCCGCGCCGCTCGGCACCGGCGGGGTGCTCGCCGCCGAACTGTCGGTCCGGCCGGATGACAACCCGGCGGGCCTCAACGGCAGCGGCATGCTCCTCGTGGGGCCGCCCTGGGGCTTCGAGGAAGAGCTGCGACCGCTGCTGGACGAGGCCTGGGCGGCCATGCGCGAACCCGCGGCGCCACGGCCCCGCCTGGAGTGGCTGCGCCGGCCCGCCTGAGCCCGCCGTCGATACGAGAACTGCGTCACGTCCCGGCAACCTGGCGGTTGTTACGCTGCGAACGTCGGGAGGACCGCGTGATGAGTAACGTACAGCCGATCAACGAGAGCTACTGGGTCGAGCCCGGCCTGCTGCTGGCTGGCGAGCACCCGGGCCACTGGGAGGATGCGGTGATGCGCCGGCGCATGTCGCGCCTGCTCGATGCCGGCATCCGCCTGTTCGTCGACCTGACCGACCGGAGCGACCTCGGGCGCCCCTATCGCCCGATGCTGGACCGCATCTGCAGCGACCGCGGCATCATCGCGGAGTACGTGAACCTTCCGCTGCCCGTCGATACCGTGCCCGAGCGCGCCGATGCCATGGCGGACGTACTGACCGCCATCCGTGACGGCCTGGGCCGTGGCGCACGCGTGTACGTGCATTGCAGCGACGGCGTGCAGCGCACCGGCATGGTGATGGGCTGCTGGCTGGTCGAGCGCGGGCTGGAGCCGAAGGACGCCCTCGAGGAGCTCGGCCGTCGCTTCATGTCGATGGGCAAGTCGCAGATGTTCCGCAGCACGCCGACCGATGCCCCGCTGGTGGAGTGGGTGGAGAACTGGCAGCCGCAGCTGGACATGAAACAGCTGCGGACCTGGGCATCCTGAGCATTCTTCAGGCGCGGGCCGCGCTGTCGATTTCCGGCATCTCCTCGCCCTCCGGCGCCCGCTCGATGGTGATGCCGCGGAACGCCAGCAGCGCTGCGACGAAGGGATTCACCAGGTTGAGAAAGGCCCAGGGCAGGTAGGCCAGCGTAGCCACGCCCAGAGTCGTCGCCATGTAGGCGCCGCAGGTATTCCAGGGAATCAGTGCCGACGTCAGCGTCCCGCCGTCCTCGATGGTGCGGGAGAGGTTGCGCGCCTTGAGGCGGCGGCGCCGGAACTCCGCGCGGAACATGCGGCCGGGGACCACCAGCGCCATGTACTGGTCGCCGGTCACGATATTCGTGCCGAGGGCGGTGAGCAGCACCGAGGTGATCAGGGCGCCGGTGCTCTTCGCCGCGCGGATCACGCCCTGGATGATCCGCTGCAGCATGCCGGCGTGCTCCAGCACCGCACCGAAGGTCAGTGCCGAAATGATCAGCCAGACCGTGGTCAGCACGCTGCTCATGCCGCCGCGCGAGAGCAGGCTGTCCACCACTTCGTTCCCGGTGTCGGCCGCATAGCCGTCGATCAGCGCCATCCACGCGCCCTTCACCAGGGCCAGGCCGAAGCCGAGCTCGCCCGCGCCGCCGTAGGCCGCCACCAGGTCCGCCTGGAACAGCACTGCGAAGATCGCGCCCAGCAGGGCGCCGCACAGGATCACCGGCAGTGCGTGGAAGCGCGCGATGGCGAGCCCCAGCACGACGAACAGCGGGATCAGCGTCCACCAGCCGAGCCGGAAATTAGACTGCAGCACGCCGGCGACCTCGGCCAGGTCCGCTTCCTGGTCCGTGCCCGTGCCCAGCAGCGCCACCACGGTGAACCCGCCGAGGGCGATGAGAAAGGACGGCCCGGTCGTGTAGACCATGTGGCGGATGTGGGTGAAGAGCTCGGTGCCGGCGACGGCCGGCGCCAAATTGGTGGTGTCGGACAGCGGCGACATCTTGTCGCCGAAATAGGCGCCGGAGATGACCGCGCCGGCGGTGATCTCCGGCGACAGCCCGAGTCCCTGGGATACGCCCATCAGCCCGATGCCGATGGTGCCGGCCGTGGTCCAGCTGGAGCCGATGGATACCGACACCAGGGCGCAGATCAGGCAGGCCGTCGGGTAGAAGATCGTCGGCGACAGCAGCATGCTGCCGTAGTAGATCATCGCCGGCACCGTGCCGGACATGCTCCAGGTGCCGATCATGGCGCCGATGGCGAACAGGATCAGCAGGGCGCCCATGGCGGTGGAGATGCCCCGTACGATCGCCTCCAGGATCTCGCTCCAGCGCTCGCCATTGTAGATGGCGATCACGGCGGCGACGGCAGCGGCGATGGTCAGCGCGACCTGGTTGGCGCCTTGCGAGGAATCCGCGCCGAACAGCACGATCGACAGGGTCAGCAGCCCCGCCATCACCACGATCGGCGTCAGCGACTGCAGCAGGCTGGGCACGCGCACGGCCTTGCCGGCGGGGCGGGCGTCTGCGGTCAAACCGGGTGTCCTCGGTTGCTGGGCCAGCGCGCAGTATAGACGAGGGTGCGGTTTGACATGCCGGGAGGGGTGCGGCAAGGTGATGAGGCTTCGAGGCCCGTGTTGTTACCGGTCGCGCTTGCATCGCGAGCGCTTGACCCGACGGGCTGTCCGGATCCCTGATCCATGGCGCCCGGGCGTTGTTCGCCCACTGTGTCCGCGCCCCAAAATACAGCAGCTGACGCCTTATGTTCGACAACGAGACCATTGGCCGGGACGCCGCTGCGCGTCCCGAATCGGTATTCACGCCCCGCCCGGCGCCGAAGCCCCGTCGCTATCGCGCCGTGACGGCCGCACAGCTGGACCAGCCCCTGCTGCGGAACCGGCTGGACGAAGCCGCGCGCTTCGAAATGCGCGTGGTGGCGAGCGTGCTCCCGTTCCGCGTCAACGAATACGTGATCCGCGATCTCATCGACTGGTCCCGGGTGCCGGACGACCCGGTCTTCCGCCTCACTTTCCCGCATCGAGACATGCTCGAGCCGGAGGCTTTCGAGCGCCTCGCCGAGTTGCACCGCCGTGATGCCCCGAAGGCGGAGCTCGCCGGGCTGGTGCAGGAGATCCGCGCCGACCTGAATCCGCATCCGGCCCTGCAGATGGAGCTCAACCTGCCGCGGACCGACGCGGGCGAGCGCATCAACGGCCTGCAGCACAAGTACCGCGAGACCGTGCTGTTCTTCCCCAAGAACGGCCAGGTGTGCCACGCCTACTGCACCTTCTGTTTCCGCTGGGCCCAGTTCGTGGGCGACAAGGACCTGCGCATCGCGGCCTCGGATGCGCGCCTGCTGCTGGACTACCTGCGCGGCCACCGTGAGGTCACCGACCTGCTCATGACGGGCGGCGACCCGATGATCATGCGCACCGCCAACCTGGCGAACTATCTCGAGCCCCTGCTGGCGCCCGAGTACGACCACGTCCAGCATGTGCGGATCGGCACCAAGGCGCTGACCTTCTGGCCCTACCGCTTCGTCACCGATCCGGACGCCGACGAGTTGTTGCGGCTGATCGAGTCTCTCGTCGAAGCCGGCAAGCACGTCGCCCTGATGGCGCATTTCAACCATGGCCAGGAGATGCGCACGCCGATCGCCCGCGAGGCCGTCCGGCGGCTGCGCGACGCCGGCGCCGAGATCCGGACCCAGAGCCCGCTTCTGCGGCACATCAACGACTCCGCCGGGGCGTGGGCAGACATGTGGCGCGAGCAGGTGCGCCTCGGCATGATCCCGTACTACATGTTCGTCGAGCGCGATACCGGCGCCCGCCGCTATTTCGAGGTGCCGCTCGCGCGCGCCTGGTCGATCTACCGCGAGGCCATGCGCGGCCTCTCCGGCCTCGCCCGCACCGCCCGCGGCCCGTCGATGAGCGCCGGGCCGGGCAAGGTAGAGGTGCAGGGCGTGGCCGAGATCGCCGGCGAAAAGGTCTTCGTGCTGCGCTTCATCCAGGGCCGCAACCCCGACTGGGTGCAGCGTCCCTTCTTCGCGCGCTACGACGAGCAGGCGACCTGGCTGAACCACCTCGAGCCGTGGGGCGAGAGCGAGTTCTTCTTCGAGCCGGAGTACCGGCGCATGTGCGCCGCCGCCGGCGCCTGAAGCGCGCGCCTCAGATCTTCTCGAGCAGGTAGTCGCGCATCGCGATGCGCGCCCGGAGGCGCTGGCACAGCAGGAAGCTGCCGCCCAGCTTGCGGTGCAGGACCGCGGTCTCGGCCGGAGGATTACGGTACTCGCGCGAGCGGAACACGATGTCCAGCCCTGCCGCGGCCGCGCGCTTGGGCAGCGTGGAGGCGCCGAAGTCGTAGGCGCCGCCCTCGATCAGCGGCTCGCAGACCATCATGATCAGGTCCACCACCAGTTCCTTGTGGCGCGCGGAGTCGCTCGCCCGCAGGTAGCCGATCTCGATCGCATGACGCTCCACGCCCGCGCGGTCCTCGTCGAGAATCGCACGGGTGATACGCCGGTAGCGGTCGACGAAAGGCTGCGGGAATTCCACCGCGGCGCCCAGGTCCAGCAGCGCGATCCGGCCGTCCTCGTGGCGGTACAGGTAGTTGGCGAAGTTCGGGTCCGTCTGCATGAAGCGAAAGACGTAGAGTTCCTTGAAGGTCAGGTCCTGGATCGCCTCCGCAATGCCGTTGCGGGTCTCCTGCGGCACTACTTCGTGCACCAGCTGGTCCAGCGACTCGCCCTCGACCCAGTCCATGGCGAGGATGCGCCGGGTGCTGAAATCCCGGTGCACCCGCGGGACGACGAAGCGGTCATCGTCGGCGAGCAGCTTGCGGTAGCGCTCGAGGTTGGCCGCTTCGGTCTCGTAATCGGCTTCCTGGCGCAGCTGCTTCTTCGCCTCCTCGATGATGTCCGAGACGTCCAGCTCGCGCGGCAGCAGCCGCGCCATGTTGAGGAACATGGCCAGATTGTCCACGTCGCTGTCGATGCTCTTCGCCACGCCCGGGTACTGGATCTTGAGTGCGATGTCCTCGCCCTTGCGCGTGCGGGCGCGGTGCACCTGCCCGATCGAGGCCGACGCCGCGGGCTCGAAGTCGAGGTCCTCGAAGCGCGCCTCCCAGCCCTTGCCGTACTCGCGCCCGAGCAGGCGCTTGACCTGCGTCCGGGGCATCACGTCGGCCGACGCCCGCAGGACGGACAGCGCCTCCGCGAACTCCGGCGGCAGCACGTGGCTGCTCTCCATCGAGAGCAGCTGGCCGAGCTTCATCGCCGCTCCGCGCATGTGCGCCAGGCGCTTGGCGAGACGGGTGGCGTTGGCGCCCGACAGCAGTACCGAGGCCGCCTTGTCCGAGGCGCCTCCGGTCGCGCGGCGCAGGCCCTCGGTGAGGCCGCCGACGGCCATGGTCCCGGCCGTCAGGCCCATGCGAAACAGGCGCCCCGCGCGGGTGACGGGGACGCGGGATTCGCGGCGGCGGGGCGGGGTCTTGGGCTTGTCGCTCACGTCCGGCAGATTACCACGCGGCCGGCCCGGACTACCGAGGACCTGGCCGCGGGGTCGGCCTCTGCGCCCGTCAAGACCTGACCGCGGGACCGCGCCATGCATGGCACCCTTCGCTTGGAATTCTTATGCCGCTCAGGGCGCCATGCATGTCACGACCCCGCTGCCATCTCGAAGGCGCCAGGGACCGAGGCACACGGCCCGGACAGCAGCAGGCCCGTCTCACCCGGTATCAGCTCGGTCGGACGTCGCCCGAGCTCGGCGGCCGCTTCCGGCTACCGAGCTGAGCTGGCGAGTGCCAGAGCCAAGCGCGGAGTCCTGGTGCGCTGTCGGCGTCGGGTCCCTGAAGCATTGCAGCGGGGTCGGGTCCTGTAGGGTCCCCTGAGCGGCATCAGATTTCCAAGCGAAGGGGGCCCTACAGGGGCCGGCCCCGCGGTCAGGTCTTCCGACGCCAGGGGCTCAGCGCGCGTGCAGCTCGACGACGTCCCCGTCGGCCACCGGCTGGTCGGCGCCGACCTGCTGGCCGTCGAACACGTTCCGGCCCCACATCCGCGCGAAGCGGAAGCCCTCGGCGATGTCCTTGTGGACCAGGCGGGCGACGTCGAGCACGGTCTCGCCCGCGCGCACGGTGAACGGGCGATCGCGCTCCACGTCCTTGCCGGGCGCCTTGCTGTAGACCCGCACGATGCCGAGCGCCCGGAACAGCCAGGGCGCCAGCTCGCCGAGGCCCTGGCCGGTCTCGGCCGAGACCCGCAGGGACGGGAAGTGCAGGCCGAGGAGCTCCTCCAGGATGGCGATCTCTTCCGGGTCCCCGGCGAGGTCGCTCTTGTTGGCCACCAGCAGCGCGGGCAGCTCGATGCGGAAGGGGTCGCGCAGCTCTTCCTCGCCGGCCTGGCCCGGCGGCGTTGCGGCGGCGAGTCCGGGCCAGTCGGCGACCAGGCCGACTTTCTTGCGCTCCAGGGTGCGCAGGATGAAATCGACCTGCTCGACGCAGGCAGGGTCGGCAAGATCTACCACCAGCAGCACGGCGTCGCAGCTCTGCAGGCTGGAGCCGATCCACGGCGGGCTGTGCTCCGGCGACATGGAGGGCAGGTCCAGGAGCTGGAAGGCGATGTCTTCGCAGGGCAGCATCCCCGGCTCGGGAAACTGGGTGATGAAGGGCCCCGGTCCCGGCTGGGCGCGTGAGCCGGTGAGCCGCTGGTGCAGCGCCGACTTGCCGCTGTTGGGCGGGCCTACCAGGGCGACCTGGGCTGCGCCTTCTGGCCGGACGACCAGTGCGGGGCCGCTGCGCGCGCCCCCCTTCTTCGGGCCGGCGAGTTCCTCGGTGAGCTCCTTGATGCGGCTCTTGATATCGGCTTGCAGGTGCTCGGTGCCCTTGTGCTTCGGGATGGTCGAGAGCATCTGCTTCAGGCAGTCGAGCCGCTCCTTCGGCTCACGGGCGGCGCGATACGCTTCCTCCGCCTTCTTGTACTCGGGCGAGACGTTGGTGGGCATGCGCGGTGCTCAGGGCTCGTGGCGCGGCCAGGCCGAGCCGTCGATGGTTTCGCGGTAGGCATGCCAGGTGGCGTGGCCCAGCAGCGGGAACAGCACGGCGAGGCCGACGAAGGCGGTGGCGAAGCCGACGCCGGTCAGCACCACGATCAGCGCCAGCCAGACGGCCATCGCCGGCTTGTTGCGCAGGGCCGCATTGGCACTGCTGAGCACGGCGGTGATGGTGTCGACCTGGCGATCGACCAGCATCGGCAGCGAGAAGGCGCTGGCCGCGAAGGCGATGGCCGCGAAAATGGAGCCGACCGCCGAGCCGATGGCCAGGAAGCGGACCAGCTGCACCAGTTCGGGGCGCGACTCGATGGGGAAGAACACGTGCACCATGGAGCCGGCGCGCGCCCAGACCAGGAAGATGATGAGCAGCACCAGCGCGAACACCATGCTGTCGGCGAGGCGGCGGCGGGCGGTGCGGATGCTGATGTCGAAGGTCGGCACCCGGCCGAGCTCCAGCTGCCAGCTGATGGCGTAGAGGGCGATCGCGAGCAGCGGCCCGATGAACACGAAGCCCGAGAGCAGGGACAGCATCATGACCCAGCTGCCGAGCTGCAGCGCCAGCAGGCTCACGCCCCAGGACAGGCCGAGCACGACCAGGCCCCAGGCCAGGCTCTGGCCGGGGGCCGCCCGCAGGTCGCGCCAGCCGGCCGCCAGCCAGCGCAGCGGCGCGCCGGCCCCGATGCGGCGGCACGGCGCAACGAAGGGATAGGCCGGCTCTTCGCCGGCGCCCGGCGGTTGCTCGAGGGACATCGTGAAACCATTCTCCCGGTTGCCGCATCCTCTATACCATAAGCCGCGGAGAGCGTTCACGGCCGCGTTGGCGTTTCGGCCGGGTGGGCTGTACGCTTGGCCGCGAAACCGAACGGGATGTGGATCCGCCGGATCCGGGAACAGTGCATGGGTTCGTTTTTCGCCGAGCTGAAGCGCCGCAACGTCATCCGGATCGCCATGTTCTACGGCGCCGGGGCCTGGGTGATCCTGCAGGTGGCCGACGTCCTGCTCGGCATCGTCGAGGCGCCGGACGGCTCGTTGCGGCTGCTGGCCATCGTGCTCGGGCTCGGCTTTCCCTTCGCCCTCGTACTGGCATGGGCCTTCGAGATCACCCCGGAGGGCATCAAGCGCGACCGCGACGTTCGGGCGGAGGGCGGCGCGTCCGCCGAGGCCGGCCGCAAGCTCAATATCGCCACTATCGTCCTGCTGCTGCTGGCGATCGCGCTGCTGTCCTGGAACATCTTTGCCGGGCGGGACCCCGCTGAGATGGCCCGGGCCCCGGCCGCCGGCGACGCCGCCCGCCCGCAGGATTTGTCCATCGCCGTCCTGCCGTTCGTCAACATGTCGCAGGATCCGGCCAACGAATACTTCTCGGAAGGGCTCTCCGAGGAGCTGCTGAACGTGCTCGCCCGCATCGACGATTTCCGGGTCGCGGGCCGCACCTCGTCCTTCGCCTTCAAGGGCCAGGAGGAGGACCTGCGCACCATCGGCGAACGGCTCGGCGTGGCCAACATCCTCGAGGGCAGCGTGCGGCGCCAGGGCACACGGGTGCGCGTGACCGCCCAGCTGATCGACGCGAGCACCGGCTATCACCTCTGGTCCGACACCTACGATCGCCAGCTCGACGATATCTTCGCCATCCAGGACGACATTGCCACCGAGGTGGTGCGCGCCTTGCGCCAGACCCTGCTGCCGGGCGACGAGGCGGTGATTCGCCAGACGGCCAAGGGCGACGTGGAGGCCTACAACCATTACCTGCGCGGCCAGTTCCATGCCCGCCTGCGCACGCCCGAAGGACTGCGCCGGGCGCTGGAGGAGTTCCAGCAGGCGGTGCTGATCGATCCAGCTTACGCGCCGCCCTACGCAGGCATGGCGATGGTCTATGCACTGCTCGACAACTACAACTATCGCAGCCTGGAGGAGACCGGCCCGCTGGCCCATCGCGCGCTGGAGCGGGCACTGGAGATCGACCCGGCCAGCGACGAGGCCTGGGCCGTGCGCGGCCTGCTCCTCGGCCAGGGGGCGAACGCGGAGGCGCGCAGGGAGGAGGCACGCGCCGCGCTGGAGCGCGCCGTGCAGATCAACCCCAACAACGCGCTGGCGCACCTGTGGCTGAGCGGCACGCTGCTGCCCGACCTGGCCGCTGCCCAGGCTTCGCTGCGGCAGGCCTACGCAGTGGATCCGCTGTCACCGGTGATCGTGTACCGCCAGGTCATGTGGGCACTGCAGGGCGGGGACCAGGCGGTGATCGACCGCTACCTCGATGAATTGCGGGAGGTCGCCCCGGACTGGTTCATGACCTGGCTGGCGGTCGGCACGACGGCGGCCCAGACCGGCCGGATCGCGGACAGCGCGGTGGCCTTTGCCAGGGTGCGGGAGCTGAATCCGGACTATCTCGGCGCCCTGGGGCAGGAGGTCCTCGCCCTGGAGATGCTCGGGCAGGGCGAGCGGGCCGGCGAACTCCTGGCGGCTGCCGTGGATCGCCAGGGCGGCGAGTCGCTGCAGATCGCCCTCGCGGGTCATCGCGCGCGGCAGGCCATCCAGGCACAGGGGCTGGCGGCGGGCCTGGCCGTGTACCGGGCGGAGCTCGAGCGGATCGGGACGACCAACCCTGACGCCGTCGGGGACCTGGCGCTGCTGGAAGTGGCCGCGGGCGAACCGGTCGCCGCCGAGGAGCGGCTGCAGCCGCTGCTTCGCTACGCGCCCGGGGACCTGCCGGCCTGTGACCAGCAGACGCAGCTGACGGGCTGCATCGCGCTGGTCATGGCGCTGCACGAACAGGGGCGCGCGAGAGACACCCGCGTGGTCGCAGAACGCACCGAGGGGCTGATCATGTCGCTGCGCAGCCAGGGGTTCGAGAGCCCGGTCATGCTGCTGATCGAGAACTACCTCAGGCATCTCGACGGGGACGCGGGCAGCCTGGAGACGACGGTCGCGACGGCCATCGAGCACGGCTGGCGCGTGCCTCCGCCCGTGATCCGCTGGCTCTTCAGCCAGCATGTGGACGAGGAGGTCGTCGAGCGGCTGGTCGGGATGATGGAGGCGGCGCTGGCCGAACAGCGGGCGCGCTACGAAGAAATCAGCTGACGCGTTCTCAGCAGTCGGTCTTGGCGTGCGCGCAGACGCGATTGCGACCGGCGTTCTTGGCTTCGTAGAGGGCCTTGTCGGCGAGCCGCACCAGGTCCATGGCGCTCGCGGCCTGGTGTCCGGCGTCGTTGTGCGTGGCGACCCCGATCGAGACGGTGACCTGGAACTGCTCGTCGCCCGGGGCGTCGTGCGTATCGTTCGCCACGGCCTCGCGGAGGCGCTCGAACACGGCCCGCGCGGCGCCGGTCCCGGTTCCCGGCAGCAGCGCGACAAACTCCTCGCCGCCGTAGCGCATGATGAAGTCGTTCTGGCGCAGGTGGCGCGCCAGGGTCTTGGCAACGCGGGCCAGCACGCTGTCGCCCACCTGGTGGCCCCGCGTGTCGTTGATCCGCTTGAAATGATCCAGGTCGATGAAGCCGATGGAAAGGGGCCAGCCCTTGTCCGTCGCCAGCTCGAACTCGCCTTCCAGTACGTCGTCGAAGAAGCGCCGGTTGTGCAGCCCGGTCAGGGCATCGCGGGAGGCGGTCTCGCGCAGGTGTTGCGTGGTCCGTTCCATCTCGCGCAACTTGGTCTGCTCCGCGGCCACCTGCTGGATCAGGTGAAGATTGCGCTCGGCGAGCAGGTCGCGAGCCTGGTCGAGCACGCCGGCCGCCTTGCGGGGCGAGATCAGCTCGGTGTCGTACAGGGTGCCCACCTCGGGCAGCATCTGCGCAACTTCCTGCAGCACGCTCTCTACCGCGTCGTGTTCCATGCCTAGGAGCTGGCGGGCGTTGTCCGCGATCCGCTTGATGCCGGCCTCGCCCTCTTCGCCAATGAAGAGGTCGGCGATCTGCCCGCCCAGCAGCACGCAGTTGAGGAAGGTCCGCATTTCCGGCGGCACGGTCACGGCGCCCGGGTCGTGCACCGCCCGGGCCGAGATCGCGAGCCGCTCGGGCAGGCCCCAGTGGGCCATCAGCCAGGAGCCGGCCTCGCCATGGTCGCAGCCCAGCGCTTCGCGCTCGAGCCGCACCAGGTCCTCGTGATTCTGCGCCGAACTGATGACGGGCTCGTAGAGCTCGGGCAGCGCTGCGTCCAGCGCCAGGATGCCGAGATCCTGCAGCAGCGCGGCCAGGAACAGTTCTTCCAGGTCGGCCTGCCGCTGCCGCTGCCCGAGCGACTGCGCGGCCGAGGCGGAGATCAGGGCGCGGCGCCAGACGAAGCGCATGATCTGCTGGGCGTTCGAGTGGCCGGACAGCGTTTCCGCGAGCGAGAAGCTGAGCGCCAGCGTCATGGTGGCGTTGAGCCCGATGACGACCAGCGCCTGGCGCAGGTTCGTGCTGCGGCGGCGCTGGGCGTAGAGAGCAGAGTTGCTCGCCCGCAGGACCCGGCTGGCGAGTGCCGGGTCACGCGACAGCAGGCGGAGCAGGGCGGTGATGTCGACGTCGGGATCACGCCCCAGCTCGACGATCCGCATGGCAATCCCCGGCGGCGAGGGAAGGTTGGGACAGCACTGCAGGGCGTCGCGGATCTCGGGGTTCATGGCGCATGATTCTTCAAATAATCGCCTAATATCCAGTATCACCCGCCGCTTGGCAACGGCTCGAGCCTGCTCCATCCTCTCCCCGGGCGTTCAGCTTCAGTTCAGCCGCTGCGTCCTAGCCTGCAATCGAGGCTCCCGGCAGTCCGGCGCCGGGATCGTGAACGAGCAGGAGAGCAGTGATGAACGAAAGGCTGAAACTCAAGTTGGCGGTGGCGGGCCTGCTGGCCTGCGTGGCAGGCACGGCCGTGGCCGACCCGCGGCCGCGCTCCGGCGTGGAATACGCGCGGGTGGTGGACGTGACCCCGATCGTGCGCCAGGTCCGGGTCGAGACGCCCGCCCGCGAATGCTGGCAGGAGACCGAGTACCGCACGGTGCGGCACGAGGCGCGTTACTACGACGGCCGGCGGGCCGGCAGTGCGGTGCCGACCATCGCGGGCGGGATCCTGGGCGGCGTGATCGGCAGCCAGTTCGGCAGCGGCAGCGGCCGCGATGCCATGACGGCGGTAGGTGTCCTGGTCGGCGCCTCGGTCGCCTCCGAGGCAGCGCGGAACGAGGCCTACGGCGACCGCCAGGTCAGCTACGAGCGGCGCCCGGTGACGGTGGAGCGCTGCCAGACGACGGTCTCCTACCAGACCGAGGAGCGGATCGAGGGCTATCGCGTCACCTACGTCTATGCGGGACGGGAGTACCACACGACCATGGCGTCCCCGCCAGGGAATCGCATCCCGGTGCGGGTCACGGTGGTGCCCACGCGCCACCGCTGAGCCGGTCCTTGCATTCGCGCGGCGAGGCTTTCAACCTTGTGCGCAGCAACGCCAGCGAGTGACCTGCAGATGGACCAGTCCAGCACCCTTCGCCGCCGCCCCGGCCGCGCCTGCCTCGGCCTGGCGGCGGCGCTCTTGTGCGCCCTCGCGCCGGGGCTCGTCCCGGCCCAGGCCAGGCCGCCGGCCGATCCCGGCCTGCGGCTCGCCCAGGCGGACGAGCGGGTCAGTCTCGCCGCGGCCACGCGCATGGTGCAGCAGCGCTTCGGCGGGCAGGTGCTGCGGGCCGAGACCCGGCGGGACGACGGGCGCGTCGTGCACCGGATCCGGGTGCTGACCGAGGACGGGCGGGTCCGGACGGTGCAGGTCGACGCGGCGACCGGCCGGATGTACTGACGCCGCCGCGGCCCGCGGCCGGGGCGGCACTCGCGGAGGTGAACGATGCGCGCACTGCTGGTGGAGGATGACGAGACCCTGCGCCACGGCCTGGCGGCCGCGCTGCGCGCCGCCGGCTGGCAGGTGGACGAGGCTGCCGATGGCCGCGAGGGCCTGTACCTGGCGGAAGAGATGGCGCCCGACGTTGCGGTGGTCGATCTCGGCCTGCCCGGGCTGTCGGGCATGGAGCTGATCGGGGCGCTGCGCGGCCACGGCCGCGACCTGCCGGTGCTGATCCTGACCGCGCGCGACCGCTGGCAGGACAAGGTCGCCGGGCTGAAGGCCGGCGCCGACGACTACATGGTCAAGCCGTTCCATACCGAGGAGTTGCTGGCGCGCCTGGAAGCCCTGGTGCGACGCGCCGCCGGCTGGTCGCAGCCGGTGCTCGATTTCGGGGTCATCCGCTTCGAACCGGGCGCCCAGCGCGTGGAGCGCGACGGTGAGCCGGTCGAGCTGACCAGCTTCGAATACCGCCTGCTCGAGTGCCTCGTGCTGCGCGCCGGGCAGGTCGTCTCGCGCGCCGAACTCATCGACCGGCTGTACGAGCAGGATTACGACCGCGACAGCAATACCATCGAGGTGTTCGTCGGCCGGTTGCGCCGCAAGCTCGACCCCGACGGGACGCTGAAGCCGATCGAAACGCTGCGGGGCCGGGGCTATCGCTTCGCCCTCAAGCCCGCCGCCGCGGACTGAGCCCGAGGGTGATGCCGAACTCCCTGCGGTCGCGGGTCCTCCTGAGCCTTGCGGTGGCGCTGCTCGTATTCTTCGGGGCGACGGTCGCCGTGCTGGAGTGGAGCCTGGGCAACAGCCTGGCCCGGGCCCGCGACCAGGTCCTCGAGGCGCAGCTGCTGGCCATGATCGCGGTGGCGGAGCCCGGCGAGGCGGGCGCCGGGCTCGAGCTGCCGGAGCCGCCGGACGGGCGGATGCTCAGCCCCGGGTCCGGACTGTACGCCGAGATTCGCGACGCCGCGGGCCGGCCGGCGTGGCGCTCGCCGTCGGCGCTCGAGTTGGCGCTGGAGCTGCCGCCGCCGGGCGCGCCGGGTGTGCGCGACAGCTGGATCCAGCCGCAGCGCGGCGGTCCTGGCCTGGCGCTGAGCAGCATGGTGATCGACTGGGAGTTCGACGACGGGCGCGTCGAGTCCTATCGTTTCGTCGTGGCCCAGGGGCTGGAAACCTGGGCCGCGCAGCGCCGCGCCTTTCGTCTCGGGCTGGTCGGCTGGTTCGGCGCGCTGGCGGCGGCGACGCTGGCCCTGCTCGCCTTCGTGCTGCGGCGGGTGATGCGCCCCCTCGGCCGCATCGAGCAGGAGATCCGCGAGATGGAGGGCGCCGAGCGGGACCAGTTGTCCGCCGGCTGGCCGGAGGAACTGCGCGGCGTCGCGGATAATCTCAACGCGCTGCTGCGCCGCGAGCGCGACCGCCAGCGGCGCTACCAGGAAAGCCTGGGCAACCTGGCGCACAGCCTGAAGACGCCCCTGGCGGCCATCCGCACCGTGTTGCCGGAGGCGGGCGCCGCCGCCGCCCCGCAGGTGGCCACGGTGAGGAGCGAACTCGGGCGCATGGACCGGATCATCGGCTGGCAGCTGCGCCGCGCGGCTGCCGTCGGCGCGGCGGGCGTGGGGCTGGCGCCGGTACCGGTGGTTCCGGTGGTCCGGGACCTGGCTGCCATCCTCGACAAGGTCTACCGTGAGCGGGACGTGCGCTGCGACCTCGAGCTGCCGGAGAACCTGCGCTTTCGCGGCGACGAGGGCGACCTGCAGGAGATGCTGGGCAATGTCCTGGACAACGCCTGGAAATACGGCCGTCGGCGGGTCAGGATCAGCGGCGCGCGGCACGGCGTCGACGCCATTACGCTGCGGGTGGAAGACGACGGGCCGGGCCTGGCGCCGGCGCGGGCGGACGAAGTGATGGCGCGCGGCGCGCGCCTGGACGAGAGTCACCCCGGCCAGGGCATCGGGCTCGCGGTGGTGCGGGAGCTGGTGACCGCCTACGGCGGGCGGCTCACGGTCGCGGCGTCGGCGCTGGGCGGCGCCGCGGTGGAGCTGGAGTTGCCGGGGGGCTGACCGGGCGCGTCCGGGTCTTCGCTCAGGCCCTGGGCTTGCGGCTGGCGGCGCGCTTCGCCGGGGCTTTCCGGCCGCCGCGACCGGCCTCGTGCTCCTCGATCAGCTCGATGAGCTGGCGCCAGGAATAGCGGCGCGAGGGCTCGCGCGCGTTCTTGCGGAAGTAGTACAGGCTGCCGGCCGAGATCAGGAAGCGGCCGCGCAGGTTGTCCTCGCTGTCGGTCACCTTGACCACGATGTCCAGGCCGGCCTTGCGTGGGGTCTTAGCCATCCCTTGCTCCTTGTTGTTCTGGGCGACTGCGCCGACGATTCAACCAAATACTTTAACCGATGTGGCGCAGGCAGGCATCGGCAAGCGCCCGCTGTTCCGGGAGTGGCCGGTCCAGGGCTGCCAGTTCCGCGAGCATCGGCGCGAGGTCGCCGGCCGCGTCGACATCGGTCAGCGACGGCAGTTCCAGCCAGGCGCCGCTGCCGCTCATGGCCGCCCGGAAGCCGGCGGCGGTATCGGGCCGGCCGCAAGGCGCGGCCGTCCAGGCGGCCGGCGGCAGGACCCGGTTAGCGCCCAGCAGCCAGAAACCGCCGTCCCGCGCCGGTCCCAGCACCAGCCGGGGCGCCGGACCTGCCAGCCATTCCACGGCCCGGGCGAGCACGTCCGGATCCAGCTGCGGGGCGTCGGCCCCCAGCAGGAAGGCGCTGCCGTGACGCTCGGCCAGGGTCGTGTGCACGCGCCCCATGCGTTCGCCGAGCGTACCGGGTCCTTGCGGGACCCGGGGCAGGCCGGGCCAGGCCGCGGCCGCTTCGACGCCCGGCTCGGCGACCGCCCAGTAGCCGGCCAGGCCGGGCAGCTGTGCCAGGACCGCGGCGGTGGCGCGCGCCGCCAGCCGGTACCAGTCGGTCGCCGCCGGGACGCCGATGCCTGCCGCCAGCCGCGTCTTGAGCGGCGACAGCCCCGGCGTCTTCACGAAGATGGCCGCGGCGCAGCTCACCGCTCCGCCGTCCTGCGGCGCGCCAGCGCACGGAAGCGCCGGGCCTGCGAGATCGTCAGCCGGGCATGCCGGACGGTGGTCCGCAGCCAGCCCTGCTCGCCGTAGCGCCGGGCGCTGCTGTGGATGGGCGCGGCCAGGTCCACCAGCGGCACGCCACCCGCGCGCGCCATCCAGACCAGCGCATGGTCCTCGCCGCCGGCCAGCCCCTCGTCGAAGCCGCCCAGCGCCTCGAAAGTGGCTCGCCGCAGCAGGAAACCCTGGTCCCCGAAGGGCAGGCCGAGGAGGCGGCTGCGGAGACCGGCCCCGCAGGCATTTAGGCGGGCCGGCCAGGGCCCGTCGGCCAGGTAACGGAGCCGGAAGTAGCCCAGTCCGGCGCGGCCCGCGAAGTCCAGCGCTGCAGCCACGGTCCGCGGCGGCAGCCGCGAGTCGGCATGCAGGAACCACAGTGCCGGTCCCCGGGCGGCGCGGGCGCCGGCATTCTGCTGCCGCGCCCGGCCCGCCGGCGCCTCCAGCCAGCGGGCCGGCGCCCGCAGGCCGTGGGCCCGGGCCGAGAAGTCCGCGGGCGCTTCCCCGGTCGCGGCCACCAGGATGATCTCGGCCGTCTCGTCCAGGCCGCCCAGGTCCTGCAGCAGGCCCGGCCAGGCCCGGTCCCCGGGGCCCACCGGCACGATCACTGACAGTGTCAGTGCCGGCGCCATTTGAAGAAGCGCTCCGCCAGCCGCAAGGCCGTCGCCGGCGCATGGGCGCGCTTCCATGCGCCGGCCGCGTACTTGTTGGCTTCCATCAGGGTCGGGTAGACGTGAATGGTGCCCAGCAACTTGTTCAGGCCGAGGCCGTGCTTCATGGCCAGCACGAACTCGGCGACGAGGTTCCCAGCCTCCGGCCCGACGATGGTGGCACCGAGAATCCGGTCCTTGCCCGGCGGCGTCAGCACCTTGACGAAGCCCCGTGCGCTGCCGTCGGCGATCGCCCGGTCCAGCTCCCCGAGGTCGTACCGCGTGACTTCGTAATCGATGTGCCGGTCCCGGGCTTCGGCCTCCGACAGGCCGACCCGGGCCACCTCGGGGTCAGTGAAGATGGCCCAGGGGATCACACGGTAGTCAGCGCGGAACGACCAGAACGGCGCCAGCAGCGAGTTCACCGCCGCATACCAGGCCTGGTGGGAGGCGACATGGGTGAACTGGTAGGGCCCGGCGACGTCGCCGCAGGCATAGATGTTCGGGAAATTGCTGCGCATCACCGCGTCCACCGCCACCTGGCCGCGCTCGTCCAGGGCCACGCCGAGCTCCCCGAGGCCGAAACCGCTGGTGTTCGGCCGGCGGCCGAGGGCCACGAGCAGCCGGTCGAAGGGCAGGGCCGTCTCGGCGCCCTCGTGCTCGCACACCAGCCGCGGCCCGCCGTCCCCGTGCTCGACCCGCACCGCGCGGTGGGAAGCGGCCACCCGCAGCCCCTCGGCGCGCAGGCAGGACTCCAGCAGCCCGGCGGCATCCTCGTCCTCGCGCGGCAACAGGCGCGGCGCCATCTCCACCACCGTGACTTCGCTGCCGAAGCGGGCGAAACACTGCGCCAGCTCGACGCCGATCGGCCCGCCGCCGAGCACCACCAGGCGGCGCGGCAGCTCGCGCAGCTCCCAGAGGGTGTCGCTGGTCAGGTATCCGACCTGGCCCAGGCCGGGCAGCTCGGGCACCAGCGGCCGCGCGCCGGTGGCGATCACGATGTTGCGCGCCGTGATGCGGCGCCCGTCCACCTCGACCTCCCACGGCGAGGCCAGCCGGCCGGCGCCCTGCAGCACGTCGACGCCGAGCCCGGTGTAGCGTTCGACCGAGTCGTGCGGCTCAATCCGGCGGACCACGTCCTGCACTCGCTCCATCACCCGGGCGAAGTCGACCTCGACGTCCGGCGGCTCCAGGCCGTAGCGCTCTGCGGTGTGTATCTCGGCTACCAGCCGGGCCGAACGGATCAGCGCCTTGGAGGGCACGCAGCCCGTGTTCAGGCAGTCTCCGCCCATGCGGTCCCGCTCGATCAGCGCCACCCTGGCCTTCACTGCCGACCCGATGTAGGCCGTGACGAGTCCCGCCGAGCCGGCGCCCAGCACGGCGAGGTTGTAGTCGAAGCGCCGCGGACGGCGCCAGCCACGGTACACCCGCCGGCCCTGCAGCCAGCGGGCCAGCCAGCGGCTGACCAGCGGCAGCACGCCGATCAGCGCGAACGCGGCCAGCAGCCCGGGGGAGAACACGTCGCCGGGGGACTCGATCCGGGCCAGCTGCGTGCCGGCGTACACGTAGACTGCCGTGCCCGGCAGCATGCCCACCTGGCTGACCCAGAAATACGTACGGGTGCGCAGCGCCGTCAGCCCGGCCAGCAGGTTGATCACGAAAAACGGGAACAGCGGCACGAGGCGCAACATGAACAGGTAGAACGCGCCGTCGCGATGGATGCCCTCGTCGATGGCCTCGAGCCGCTTGCGGTAGCGGCGCCGCAGCGGCTCGCGCAGCAGGTAGCGCGCGACCAGGAAAGCGAGCGTCGCGCCGATGGTGCTGGCGAAGGAGGCGAGCACCACGCCGTGGATAAAGCCGAAGATGGCGCCGGCGGCGATCGTCATCACGGCCGCGCCCGGGATCGACAGGGCGACGACGCCGACGTAGAGCAGGCCGAACAGCAGCGAGGCCTGCAGCGGCCGCGCCGTGGTCCACGCCTGCAAGGCCGCCTGTTGCGCCTTCAGGCGTTCGAGAGTCAGCGCATCGGCAGCGTCCGTGAGCCACAGGACGGCCACTACGGCCACCACCAGGCCGGCCGCGATCCAGCGGCCGTAGCTCCTGCCATTGGTTTTCATCGCTTCTCCGGCGCAGCGGGCGGTCCAGTGAGATCAGACCGCGCCAAGGGGAGAAGGTTACACTGCGAGAGCTGCGGTCGCCGCTCCGGCGCCGGCGCAGAGGCGCTCGACACCCCTCTGCACGCCCGGCACGCGCAGCACCTGGTGCAGGCCGCTGCTGCCCACCTGCTGCAGCTGCAGCTGCACGGCGTGCAACTCGGGCGCCGTTTCGACCCATGCCGCGAGCTCTTCCGCGTTCGCCACCTCACCGAGCACGATCGGCTCCGCGAGCCGGCAGCTCGCATAACTCAGCGCCATCCGGCGCGCGCGCGCGGTCGCCGGTTCCTCCTGCGGCGCCACGAGCAGGTGGTTGACGTTGCCGATTTCCTCCGCCACCTCGGGCGGCAGGCGCCACATCTCCAGCATCACCTGCCCGATGACGCCGGCGTTGGTGCCCGTCTGCATCTGCTCGTTGCAGGTGCGCTCCAGCACCCCGAGCGGCCAGTGCTCGATGACCGATTTCTGCGACATCAGCCGCGGCATGGCGAAGTCGCCGAGGAAACCGAGCACGGCGTGGGTCGACGCCACCGCGACCTCGCCGACCGCGAGCGGCCGCGCCAGCAGGGTGACGAGCTCGGTCGCCACGATGCCCGCGTCGAGCAGGCGCGCCTGGTAGGCGCGGAGTTCCTCGTCATCGCTCGGGAACGCCTGCTCCATGGTGAACTGCAGGGCGAGGTTGCGCACCGAGTTCGTGCCCAGGTATGCCAGCGCGTGCGCCAGGCTCTGGATCGGCCGGGAGGTCATATAGAAGGCCGAATTGGCGCGCCCGATGATCCTGGCGGTCAGCATCGGCTCCGGCATCAGCAGGTCGGTCAGCTGGCGGGCCGAGGCGCTGGCCATGAAGGTGCTGGACATCAGCTTGTGGAGCGCGCGGGGCGGGAGCGGCATGCTGGACAGCGTGCGGATGATCGAGTGCCGCTCCGGCGGCGAGAGGTCCCGGAGGGTGGCGAGGTTGAGGTCGTACAGCAGCGTCGGGGACGCGAACTCCCCGGCCACGCTGGCTTCGTCCTGGGCGGTGTTCAGGGGCACGACCGGGGCCCGGGGGCGGGCACGCCGGGTCGGCGCCGGGCGCGGCGCGCGAAGCACATACCACAGGCATGCACCGAGACCTGCGAGCACGACGAGGAGCAGGATTTCCATTGCTGGGTTATCGGCCGGGGCCGGCCGAAGCTTGAGCCGGGCATGTTGCGCTGCAATACATCGCGGGCCCGCCGGCGGGCTATGATGCAGCGGAGCACGCCGAGCGAGGTCGATGGATCGTTCCGAGCGTTTCCACAAGATCATCCGCCTGCTGAAACAGCGGCGGGTCGTGTCGCGGGATGCCTTTCTCGAGGCGTTGCAGGTCTCGCGCGCCACTTTCAAGCGCGACCTCGAATACTTGCGGGACCGCATGGACGCGCCCATCGCCTGGGACGCCGAGGCCGGCGGCTATCGCCTGCGCAGCGACGACGGGGCCCACCAGAACTACGAACTGCCGGGGCTCTGGCTCAACGCCGGCGAGATCTACGCGCTGCTCGCCATGGAGCAGCTGCTGGAGGGATTGCAGCCCGGGCTGCTGGGTCCGCACGTGCGGCCGCTGCGCGACCGGATCCGGCGACTCATCGAGGTCGGCGAGCATTCCGCGGAGGAAGTCGGCGCCCGCATCCGGGTGCTGGAGGTGGGCAACCGCCCGGTCGAGCCGGAGTGTTTCCAGGTGCTCGCTTCCGCCGTGCTGTCGCGCAAGCGGCTGCGCATCCGCCACTACAGCCGGGTCCGCGACCAGACCACCGAGCGCACGGTTTCGCCGCAACGGCTGGTGCACTATCGCGACAACTGGTACCTGGACGCCTGGTGCCACGAGCGCCAGGCCCTGCGCACCTTCTCGGCCGACGCCGTGGTGGACGCGGAGATGCTCGAGCGCAGCGCCCGCGAGATCTCGGCAGCCCGGCTCGATCGCCACCTTGGCTCCGGCTTCGGCATTTTTTCGGGCACGCGCACGGAGACTGCCGTGCTGCAGTTCTCCCCGGACCGGGCGCGCTGGGTGGCGCGGGAGACCTGGCATCCGGAGCAGGACGGCCAGTTCCAGCTGGACGGCTCCTACCTGCTGAAGGTGCCCTACAGCGATCCGCGCGAGCTGGTAATGGATATCCTCAAGTACGGCCCGGACGTCGAGGTGCTGGCGCCCGAGCCGCTGGCCCGCATGGTGTCGGAGCGCCTCGCCGAGGCGCGCGCCCGCTATGATGCGCGCGGCGGGAGCTGAATCCCGCTGCAACGCCCGGCCGAAAAACTTGTCCATTCACTGTAGCTTCCCGCAGGAGATCCCAGAAGTGCTTGCCGCCCTGCTCGCCAAAAAGACCCGCATGATCAGTCCCGAGGACGCGCTGCCGGGCCGCACCGAGCCCATGGCGGTCCCGGACGCTCATTTCGTCAACGGGCGTCCGCTCGCACCGCCTTACCCCGCGGGCCTGGAGGTGGCGGAGTTCGGCCTGGGCTGCTTCTGGGGCGCGGAGCGGAAGTTCTGGCACACGCCGGGCGTCTGGGTCACGGCCGTCGGCTACGCCGGCGGCTATACGCCGAACCCGACCTACCAGGAGGTCTGCTCCGGCGGCACCGGCCATGCCGAGGTGGTGCGCGTGGTGTTCGATCCGCGGGAGACCAGTTACCGCGACCTGCTGAAGATCTTCTGGGAAATTCACGACCCGACCCAGGGCATGCGCCAGGGCGGGGACGTCGGCACCCAGTACCGCTCTGTCATTCACACTTTCAGCGACGAGCAGCAGCGGCTCGCCGAGGCAACCCGCGCCGTTTACCAGCAGGCCCTGCGCGAGACAGGACGGGGACCCATCACCACCGAGATCGGCCCGGCGCCCGAGTTCTATTACGCCGAGGACTACCACCAGCAGTACCTGGCGAAGAACCCCGGCGGCTACTGCGGGCTGGGTGGCACCGGGGTGTCCTGCCCCGGTTGATGCGGCCGCGGCCTAGCGGACCAGGCCGTCCTTGCGCAGGCGGTCAGCAATCGCTCCGGAAACCTCCGCCATTCCGCCCGCGCGCGATTCCAGGTCGTGTGCGGTCGTGGTCAGCTTGTAGACCATCGTGGCGCCTTCGGTCTCGAATAACCCGCTGTCCACTTCGACCGAGCCCTGCACGGTGGTGAGCGGTGGCGCGGTGCGGAACTCGCCGTACACCACCGGCACGCCGTAGACGCCGTAATTGCGGTAGGCGCCATACCTGCCGTAATAGCCGGGTGCGTAATCGAAGCCCGTGGCCTTGTAGTAGCCGTCGCCGCGCGTCTCGCTGCTGCCGCCTTCCTGGGCTCCGATCTCCGCAGCAACCAGGATGGTCGCAAGCACTGCATCCGCATTGTGTTCGACGATCGCGCGTTCGACGTTTTCACGCGTCAGCGGCTCCTTGCTCGACAGCACGCGGCAGCTGGTCAACGCGGTCGTCGACTCGCTGCGCATCTGGTTGGCGACGAAGCCCTCGAAGGCACAGCGCTGGTTGTAATCCGGGCTGACGCCCACCACCAGCACCCGCTTGTAGTGTTGGTCCCGCTGCGCGCCCTCCTGCCATTCGCCCTGCACCTTGACCGGTGCCTGGGCGCAGGCTGAGAGTGCGGTGGCGGCCGCGAGCAACAGCAGCGCCGCTGGGGTGGCGCGCCGGGTCATCCTTCCAGTCAGCAATATGGCTCGCATGGCGCGCTCCCCCGAAACCAGCGATTAGACCTGACTATTTTCCCGGCGTCACGTCTTTCACCGGCTCGGTGGGCAGGTCTTCGGCACTGAGCGCCTCGGGCGGTGCCCCCGGCTTCAATCCAGGGGCGGCGCCACCGGGAGGATCTTGGCAGGCGGCCAGGTGACGCCGGCTTCTTCCAGCCGCTGGCGAAACTGCGGTGTGGCCTCCAGGTCGAACGGTGCTCCGCACATGCATTCCAGGGTTACGGACGCCAGCATGAGGGCGCCCGAGGGCATGGCATCGATCCGGGCCGCGGCCGCGTTGGCGGCGGTGCGGTTTCCGACCATTGCCTGGGCCGTCACCTCGAGCATGAACTTCAGGCCGGGCGTAGCGGCTTCAAGCAGGCTGTCGACGCGCCGACGCGCGCCCTCGGCGTCACCTGAGGCCACTGCGAGGTTGATATGTGCGATGTCGCGATACCAGCCGCGCAACGCCGGTACACGGGCCCGCGCGTCGTCGAGTCGGCCCTGGGCAATGAGGGCGTTCACGCCAGTCAGGGCCAGGGTCGGCTCTTCGGGTACGCGCTCCAGCCCGGCCTCGGTCCAGTGCAGCGCCGCATCGTGGCGGCCGGCCCACAGCGCGGCTCGCGCAGCGTCGTAGTAGCTGAGGGTATTCAGCGGATCGCAGGCGATCATCCGTTCGGCCCGGGCGAGCTGTTGCTCGGCGAAGCCGAAGACGGGCGAGACCTCGAGCCACATCTGCGAGGCGCAGCCGGTATCTTCCAGGGCAGTGGCCATACGCGCGCGCACCGCATCCCACTGCGGCGCGACCAGCTCCCGGTCCACCTCGATCAGGGCTCGCTGGGCCGGGGTGCGGGCATGCTCGCTCGCCAGGCGCAGGTCACGCTGGTAATCGGCGAACGCGGCCTCGCGCTCCGCCGCGCTTGGTTCCTCCAGCGTCATGCGGTGGGCGTAGTAGTCGCTGCGCAGGAAATAGGCATGGGCGAAACCGGGCTCTAGCTCGACCGCGCGCGTGAAGTCGGCTGTGGCCTCGGCCAGCAGCTCCATGTCGATCGCCTGAGTATGCGATTCCACGAACGCCTGGAGGCCCTTCTGGTAAGCAATGAAGGCCTCGACGTTGCGCAGCCCGGCGTCGATCATGGCCTGGCGCTGCGCTTCGTCCATCACGACGCCCAGCGCGCGGGTGACGTTATCGGCAATCTCGGTCTGGACTTCGAACACGTCGTCGAGCTGCCGGTCGTAGGTCTCGGACCACAGGTGATAACCGTCGCTCGCCCGGATGAGCTGTGCGGTGATGCGGGCGCGATCACCGGCCCGCCGCACGCTGCCTTCGAGCACGTTGGCCACGTGCAGCGACTCGCCGATGGTGCGCACGTCCTGGTTCTGGCCCTTGAACTGGAACGACGAGGTCCGGGCCGTCACGCGCAGGTCGGGAACGCCGGCCAGGAAGTTCAGGATCTCTTCCGACAGGCCGTCGGCGAAATACTCGTTATCCTCGTCGCCGCTCATGTTGACGAACGGGAGCACCGCGATCGAGCGTGCGGGCGGTCCGGCCGCCGGAGCCGGTTCTGCCGCAGCCGGCGGTGTTTCGGGGGGCGGCGCCGGTGTCGGTTGCGCGGCCACGGCGGCGGTTTCGGGGTCCGGTGCCGGCAGGATCAGGCGGTCCGCGACGACCGTGGCGATGGCCGCCACCAGCAGCACGACGATCAGGACGTTCATCTTGTGGCCCGTATGGGCGCGGATGGGTTGGGTCCGGTCGATATCTTTCTCGCGCTTCAGCCCCTCGGGTGTCATCTCGTAGAGCCAGGCGAAGGCCAGGGCGGGGAGGAAAAACAGCGCAATCAGGCCGAGCAGGACCGGGAACGCCCATTCCGGGGCGCCGAGGTTGTCGAACAGCACGTCCGCGACTTGCAGCAGCAGCCACGCGGCCACTACGTAGAGCACGGCGACTCTTACGACGTTGCGCTGCTTGAGTTCCTCGAAGAAGGACATTGTCCCTCCCTGTGACGGCACGGCCCCGCCGCATCATGGGCGAAGGGGCGCGGGTTGTCGATCAGGTCAGGCTGGTGACCAGCACCCAGCCGACGCCCAGCGGCGCGATATAGCGCAGGGTGAAGCGCCAGGCCCGGAACCACCAGCCGTCGTCCACGCCGACCTCCGCGCGCGCGGTGTCGGACGAGAGAACCCAGCCGACGAACACCGCGATCAGCACGCCGCCCAGCGGCAGCAGCAGGTTCGAGGTGAAGTAGTCGATCAGGTCGAACACGGTCGATTCGCGGAAGCGCTCGAAGCGGCCAAGCGGGAACCAGCCGGCCCAGAGATTGAAAGAGAACACCGTGGCCAGGCCTACGAGCCAGGCCAGCGCGCCGGCGATCATGGCGGCCGGGCCGCGCTTCAGCCAGGCATGCTCCTCCGCCCAGGAGACCATGGGCTCGAGGATGGCGATCGACGAGGTCAGGGCCGAGACCAGCACCAGCACGAAGAACAGTGCGCCGAACAGTGCGCCGGCCGGCATCTGGCCGAAAGCGATCGGCAGGGTGACGAAGATCAGGCCCGGTCCCTCGGCCGGGTCCAGTGCGTTGGCGAACACCAGCGGGAAGATCGCCAGCCCCGAGAGCAGGGCCACGAAGGTGTCGGCGCCCGCGATGTAGACGGCGGACGAGCCCAGCCGGGTGTCGGGCCCGAGGTAGGCGCCGTAGGTGATCAGCAGGCCCATCGCCACGCTGACCGAGAAGAAGGCCTGGCCGATGGCCTGCAGGACCACGTCCGCGTTGATCTTGGAGAAGTCCGCCTGGAACAGGAAGGTGAGCGTGCGCGCGAGGTCGCCCTCGATGGCCGCGTACAGCACCAGCGCGATGAGCATCAGCAGCAGGCTCGGCATCAGGAAGCGCACCGCCCGCTCGATGCCGCGCTTCAGGCCGACGGCCACGATGCTCACCGTCAGCGCCATGAACAACGCATGCAGCAGCGCCAGGGTGCCGGGCGAGCCGAGCAGGGCGGCGAACTCGGCCGCGACCTGGTCCGGCGCCGCCTGGTGGAAATGGCCCAGCGCCAGCTTGGGCACGTAGGCCAGGGCCCAGCCGGCGATCACGCTGTAGAAGGAGAGAATCAGGAACACCGCCAGCAGGTTCATCCAGCCGACGAAGCGCCAGGCCGGGTTCGCGCCGGCTTCGCGCGCCAGGGCGAGGAAGCTGTTGGGCGGGCTCATCCGGCCGCGCCGGCCGATCATGAGCTCGGCGATGACTACCGGGACTGCGACCGCGGCCACCGCGGCGAGGTAGACGAGCACGAAAGCCGCGCCGCCGTTCACGCCGGCGGTGTAAGGGAACTTCCACAGGTTGCCGAGGCCGACCGCGGCGCCGACCGCGGCCATGATGAATACGAGTCGGGAGGACCAGTTCTCGTGCGGCCCGCCGGAGCCCTGTTGCATCGATGTCTCCCCCCTGAAAGCGTGACGCGTGCCCGGTCTGCGCCGGCTCCGAAGCCCGGATAATAGCGAAGACGGGGCTGCATCGTCGTCCGCGACCCTTTACCCTATGGCCCCGCCAGTCTTCCCCGGCCCGTGAGCGAACTCCCTTGCCGACCCTGTTGCACATCGATTCCAGCCCGCGGCTGGAGGAAAGCGTCACCCGGAACCTGAGCGCCTATTTCGTGCGGCGCTGGTGCGAGCGCGTGCCCGACGGCCTGGTGATCCGGCGCGACGTCGGCGTCGCCCCGCCGCCGCATCCGGACGCCCTGACGCTGGCGGCCGCGACCATGACCGAAGCCAGCCGCGATCCGCGGCAGCAGGCCGCGGCGGCGCTCTCGGACCGCATGCTGGAGGAGCTCGAGGCCGCCGACGTCATCCTGGTCGGGGCGCC
Organism: Thioalkalivibrio sp. XN8; assembly: GCF_011058255.1. Lineage (GTDB taxonomy): Bacteria > Pseudomonadota > Gammaproteobacteria > Steroidobacterales > XN24 > XN24. The sequence goes on from NZ_JAALFH010000050.1 coordinate 53,131, forward strand.
GATGTACAACTTCTCGGTGACTTCGGGGCTGAAAGCCTGGTTCGACCTGGTCAGCCGGCCGGGCCGGACCTTCCGCTACGGCCCGAAAGGGCAGGAGGGACTGCTTCGGGGGAAGCAGGTGGTCGTGATCACCGCCCGCGGGGGCTTCTACCGGCCGGGGGCACCGGATGCCGCCGCGGAAGACCTGCAGGAAAAGCAGATCGAGAGTTTCTTTCGCTTCGTCGGGCTGGACGATATCCACTTCGTCCACGCCGAGGGCCAGGCCATCGACGCGTTGACCGCCGAAGGCGAGCGGGCGCGGGCCCGGACCGAGATCGACTGCCTGCTGGCGAGCTGAGGCCCGCTACCAGAAGCGGACGCGGCCGGAGTCCACGTGGATGAAATCCGAGTCGCGGTAGTAGCCGACGCCGCCGGCCTTGAGCTCCAGTGCCGCCTGGCGGAGCTGCCAGGTGTCCACGCCGCGGAGGCGCACGTCGATCGCCTTGCCTTCCATGTGCAGGCTGCGCTGCGCAACGCCGCCGGAATTGTTCCGCAGCATCTGGTTGGTCTTGGGTGAGCGGTAGGCGGAGATCACCTCGAACGGCCCGCGGCCGCCGGTCGCCTGTTTCAGCTGGTGCAGGATGTCGAGCGTCTTCGGGTCGATGGGGTGGCTCTCGCCGGTGCGGAAATCACGCAGGAAATGGCTCACCTCGGCCAGCGCGTCGGGCAGGTGCACGTTCCCCTCAGCATAGGTGACGCGTAGCTTTTCCCCGGTATGCGTATGATAGAAATCGAGGTCTCGCGGCCGGGCCGCAAAAGCCGCGACCGGCGTCATGAGCAGCGCACCGGCGCTGGCGCCGGCGAACACCAGGCGCCGGCGTGCCTGGCCGTGAGTGTCTAAGGTCTCGTCACACAGTTCGCACATGCATTCCTCTCCGTCACCGACTCCGCTGGTACTGGCCGGCAAAATATGTCTTCGCGCCACTGGTCTGGCACTGGCGGCGCTACTCTACCTTGTGCCCGGGGTGCCGATGCAAGCGGCGGCGGCCGATTCTGTGACGAAGGCCCTGCCCGGCGCCGTGCACCATATTGGTGCAACGCGGCAGGTGGCCGGCCAGCCGATCGCGGATCCCGGGCTGCTCGAAGCGCTCTATGCCCGGCGGGACTATCGGCCCGCCTGGGACCAGGCAGGCCGGCTCGAGGCGCTCCTCGGCAGCATTCGGGACAGCGCCCTGCACGGGCTCCATCCCGGCGATTACCATCTCGGGAGGCTCGAGGCGCTGAGCGCAGCCCGCAGCGAACTCTCCGACCGGATCGCGCTGGAGATCCTGGCCACCGACGCGGCGGCGCGCCTGGCCGGGCACCTTGCTTTCGGCAAGGTCGACCCCCAGAAGTTCCATCCCAGCTGGAACTTCGATCATCGCCTGGATGACGTGCAGCGGCTGGCGCTGCTCGCGGAACTGCTCGATGCGCCCGACGTTCGGCGCGCCCTCGCGGCGCTGGCGCCGGACAGCGACTATTACCGTGCCCTGCAGGCACACCTCGCGGACTACCGCGAGCTGGCGGCGCGGGGCGGCTGGCCGCAGGTGCCCCCGGGGCCCTCGCTGCACCCGGGCGACACTTCGCCGCGGGTGCCGCTGCTGCGCGCGCGCCTCGCGGCCGGCGGTGACCCGGGGGCCGTCCGGGTGCCCGCGGAGCCGATGTCGTTCGACGAGGAACTCGAGGCGGCGGTCCGGCGCTTCCAGGCGCGGCACGAACTCGAGGTGGACGGCATCGTCGGGCGGCGCACCCTGGCGGCGCTCAATGTGCCGGCAGACGCGCGCGTCGACCAGCTGCGGGTCAACCTGGAGCGCGTGCGCTGGGTATTCCGTGACCTGGAATCCCGTTTCCTCCTGGTCAACATCGCGCGCTTCCGGGTCCTGCTGCTGGAGGACCGCGAGATCCGCTGGAGTACCCGGGCGGTGGTCGGCCGCCCCTATCGGCAGACCCCGGTGTTCCGCGCCACCATGACGCATCTCGAACTCAACCCCGCCTGGACCGTGCCGCCGACCATTTTCGCCCAGGACCTGCTGCCTGATATCAGGCGCGACCCGGGCGTGCTGGCGCGCCGGCAGATGACGGTGTTCGACTGGGACGGCCGGCCCATCGATCCCTGGGCCGTGGACTGGCGGCAGGTCGACGGCCGGCATCCGCCCTATTTCGTCCGCCAGGCGCCGGGGCCGACGAACCCGCTGGGTCGGATCAAGTTTCTTTACCCGAATCCCCACCAGGTCTACATGCACGATACGCCACAGGGCGAGCTGTTCCGGCGCGCGCAACGCAGTTTCAGCTCGGGCTGCATCCGCCTCGAGCGCCCCTTCGAGCTCGCACAGCTGCTGCTGGAAGGGAACGAGGCCGAGCTCGCGCGGATGGCGGCGGCCGTGCGCAGCGGCGACACCACCACGATCGTGCTGCCGCGGCCGATCCCGGTGCTGACGCTCTACGGCACGGCCGTGCCGGACGCGGACGGGATTCATTTCACCGGCGACGTCTACGGGCGGGATCCGCCGGTCCTGCGAGCGCTGGACGCGCCATTCGCCGGCGCGGCGGCGGGTGCCGACAAATATCCGTAACCGGCGCGACCGGAAACTTAAAGACCGACGCCATCATTCCTTCACGGGCGGAGCCTAGCCTTCCGGGCCACCCATTCCCGGTGAACCGCAAAGGTACCCGTAGATGATGACGACCAACAGGCCGCTCTCGCGGCTCGCCGCCGCCAGTGCCCTGGCCCTCCTGCTCGGGGGTTGCCTGGGCAACGACAACGACGACTACACGCTCACGCTCCTGCATACCAATGACATGAGCGCGCGCTGGGAGCCGTTCGGCAGCGAGGGATCGCTGGGCGGCCTGGCCCGCCTGAAGACCGTCGTGGACGAGGTTCGCGCGGAGCGCGGTACGGAGAATATCCTGCTGGTCGACGCGGGCGATTACTTCCAGGGCACGTTGTTCTTCAATGCCTGGCGCGGCTCCGACGCGGTGATGGCCCTAAACACCATCGGCTACGACGTGGCCACCCTCGGTAATCACGAATTCGATCTCGGCCCGGAGGGACTGGCCGCGGCGATGCGCGGCGATGCCGTGGAGATCGCCGGGGTCGGTTACGCGACCGAGTCCATCGGCCTCCCCATCGTGGCCACCAACCTGGATTACGCCGCCGAGCCGGAGCTGGCCGGCGCCAGCTGGCTGCAGGACAGCGTCGTGTTCGAGCGCGGCGGCCGCCGCTTCGGCGTGCTCGGCATCATCACCGACACCACCAGCAACATCGCGAGTCCTGGCCCCAACATCCAGTTCCTCGACTACGTGTCCACTGTCCAGGCCGAGGTGGACCGACTGGAGGCCGAGGGCGTCAACCACATCATCCTGCTGTCGCACATCGGCCACGCCAACGACATCGACCTGGCCACCGCCCTGCAGGGCGTGGATGTCATCGTCTCGGGCCACGACCACCGCCTGGTAGGCGACGCGGCCGCCATCGCCGCGGACCCGCTGACGGCGGATTTCGCCGACGACGTGGCCGGCCCGTACCCGTCGCGGGTGGCCGGGGCCGACAACTCCCCGGTCCTCGTGGTCTCGGCCTGGGAGTGGACCCGCGTGCTGGGCCGGCTGGACGTGACTTTCGACGACCAGGGCCGGGTCAAGGGCTGGTCCGGTGCGCCGATCTTCATCAACGAGAGCATCGCCGAGGACGCCGACGTGGCCGCCAAGGTGGCCGAGTACCGGGCGCCGGTAGACGACCTGGCGGACGTCGAAATCGGCACCGCGGCCGTGCTGTTCGACGGCGGTCGTATCCCGGGGGTGCGTACCCAGGAAACGCCCCTCGGCAACCTGGTGACCGACATCCTGCTGGACTACGCCGGTCCCGCGCTCGGCGCCGACGTGGCGCTGACCAACGGCGGCGGCATCCGCGCCACCATCGAGGCGGGGACCGTGACCTTCGGTGACGCCCTGTCCGTGCTGCCCTTCGGCAACACCATTGCGGTAGTGGAAATCACCGGCGCCGAGCTGGTGGCCGCGCTGGACAACGGCCTGAGCTGGGCCTACGACGCCGCCGCCAACGCGACCCGCTCCAGCGGGTCCTTCCCGCAGGTGGCGGGCATGACCGTGACCTACTGCGGCCAGACGGTGAGCGATATCCAGGCCGGCACCCTGCCGCCGACGCCCTGCGCCGGCGCCCTGCTCACCGGCGGCATCGTCACCTCGGTCGCGATCGACGGCACGGCGATCGACCTGCAGGCGAACTACCGGGTGGCCAGCAATAATTTCCTGGTCAACGGCGGCGATTTCTACGCCATGTTCGCCGAGGCCTGCGCGCGCCCGAACGGGTTCTGCCAGGACAGCTTCGTGCTCATGCTCGACCAGCTGGTGCAGGAGTTCGAGCAGAACTCGCCAGTGAGCCGCACCGTCGAGGGCCGGCTGACGGCACAGTAATCGACGGTCAGCCGGGGCCAGGGACGGCCTCGGCTAGCCGTTTTCGGGCTCCGCCTCGACGCTGGGCCGGCCGTCGGGCCCGACGTTGACGTGGAGCAGGATGGGCCGGCAGCACACGGCGCAATCCTCGACGTAGTCCTGCGCGTCCACGGAGCAGTCCACCAGGACCTCGATCGGCTCCCAGCAGTAAGGGCACTGGACGGTGCAGGTTTCGAGCAAGGGCGGCCTCAGCTGTCGCCGGAGGCAAGCCTGGCTTCGGCCCGGAGCGCAGCCGCCTCAGCCTCCTCCAGGTCGGCCTCGTCCTGCTCTGCGACGATCTGCGCGAGCTCCTCGCGGCGGCGCTCGGCCTCGAGGTCGCTGTCCGCCAGCGGCGCCTTGACGAGGATTTCGTACAAATCCTTGCGCCGGTCCTTGAGGTTGCGGACGCTGCCGATCTCGTGCAGTTCCTTGAGCAGGTCCATGTCGAGGTCGGCGATGATGGTCATCTCCGTATTCGGCGTGGCCTCGGCCTTGATGGAGTTGGTCGGGAAAGCGAAGTCGGCCGGGGTGAAGATGGCGGACTGGCCGTACTGCACGTCCATGTTGTGGACCTGCGGCAGGTTGCCGACCGAGCCGGCAATGGCCACGTAGCACTCGTTCTCCACGGCCCGTGCCTGGGAGCAGATGCGCACGCGCATGTAGGCGCTCTGGGTGTCGGTGAGGAACGGCACGAACAGGATGTGCATGTTCTGGTCGGCGCAGATGCGCGCCAGCTCCGGGAACTCGGAGTCGTAGCAGATCAGGATGCCGATGCGGCCGCAGTCGGTGTCGAACACCGGCACGCGGTCCCAGCCCGACATGCCCCAGATCGAGATCTCGTCCGGCGTCGGGTGGATTTTGCGCGACTGGTCCCAGGTGCCGTCCCGGCGCAACAGGAAGCTGACGTTGTAGAGCCGCTCGTTCTCCACCAGCGGCATGCTGCCGGCGATGATGTTGATGTTGTAGGACACCGCGAGCTCGAGGAAGCGCTGGCGGATCCAGTCGGTGTGCCGGGAGACCTCGCGGATCGCCTTGGGCTCGTCGAGGGCGTTGTACTCCGCCATCAGCGGGGCGTTGAAGAACTCGGGGAACAGGATGAAGTCGGCCTTGTAGGCGGAGATCGCATCGACGAAGAACTCTACCTGGTCCATCAGCGCCTCGCGGTCCTTGAACAGGCGCATCTGCCATTGCACCAGCCCGACGCGCACCACGCTGCGCGGCCGGTTGATCAGCTTCGGCTTTTCCTCGTAGTAGATGTTGTTCCACTCGAGCAGCGTGGCGTAGCCCAGCGACTGCGTGTCGCGCGCCAGGTAGTTGCGCAGCAGCTTCTTGACGTGAAAGCCGTTGGACAGCTGGAAGGTCAGGGTCGGGTCGTAGATGTTCTTGAGGTGAACCTGCTCGATGTACTCGCGCGGCGTCATGCGCTCGGCGTATTTCTCGTAGTTCGGGATGCGGCCGCCGGCCATGATGGCGCGCAGATTGAGGTTCTCGCACAGCTCCTTGCGGGCGTCGTACAGCCGCCGCGCCAGGCGCATGCCGCGGTACTCCGGGTGCACGAAGACCTCGATTCCGTACAGCACGTCGCCCTCGGGATCATGCGTGCTGAAGCTATGGTTGCCCGTGACCTCGCGAAAGGTGTGGAGATCGCCGTACTTGTCATAGTCGATGATGAGCGACAGGGCGGAGGCCACGACCTTGCCGTTGACCTTCACGCACAGCTGGCCTTCGGGGAACAGCTCCAGCAGGCGGGCGATGGACTCGTGCGGCCAGTAGTCGCCGCCGATCCCGGCATAGGCCTCTTCCATGGCCTTGCGCAGTTCCTGGTAGTCCTCGAGCTTCAGGTGCCCGAGTTCGATTTTCATGCCGGATTCTTCGCTCACGCGATAGGTTCTCTTTTCGCCAGGTTGCCTACAAGGGTAGTGCCGGCGGCAACGGGCCGCCAGTAGGGGCGCTGGTCAGACCAGGTGATCGGCGACATAGCGGGCCATGGCCTCTTCGGCGAACAGCACTTCGACCTTGCCGAGCTTGCGCAGGATCTTGGCGTGCAGGGCGTCGATGCCCTTCACCAAGACCCGCTTCGCGCCCAGCTCCAGCACGAACATGGTCGCCACGATGCTGCGGTTGGCATGGTCGCCCAGCGAGATGAACACCGCATCCGCGTTCGGCAGGTCGAGGGCCTTCAGCACCTCCTCGTCCGCGCCGTCGGCTACCAGAGCGTCGGCCAGGCAGTCCTCGATCGCCTGCACGGCTTCCTCGTCCACGTCGACCCCCGTCACCCGATGGCCGTTCGAGGCCAGTCGCCTCGCCAGCGCCGAGCCGAAGCGGCCGAGGCCGATGACTACGAACCTGGAATGTTTTTCAGCCAACGATCACCTCGCTTTGCGGATACCGGATTTTCGGCCCCTCCGGCCGGCGGAGCAACAAGGAGGCCAGCGCCAGCGGGCCGACCCGGCCGACCAGCATCAACACGACCAGGACGAGCCGCGAGCCTGTGCCCAGGTCGCCGGTGATACCCGTCGACAGACCCACCGTGCCCAGCGCCGAGGTCGCCTCGAAGGCCAGGTCCATGAACAGCCCGGTGTCCGCTGCGTGCGCCTGGTTGCGGGACTCGAAGACCAGCAGCAGCAACAGGCCGCCGACCAGCGCCAGGGTATAGACCGACAGCACGGCGGTCGCCGTGCTCAGCACGCGCTCCGGCACCCGGCGGCCGAAAGCGGCGGCCTGCCACTTGTGCCGGGCCAGGGCCAGGCCCTGCAGCGTCAGCACGCCGAAGGTAGTGACCTTGATCCCGCCCGCCGTCGAGCAGGGGCCGCCCCCGACGAACATCAGCAGCAGCAGCACGAACAGCGACGGGTAGGCCAGCTCGCTCATCGGCAAGGTCGAGAAGCCCGCCGTGCGGGCGGTGACGCTTTGGAACAGGGCGGCCAGGGCCGTCTCGCCCCAGCCCATGCCGGCGAAGGCACCGTTGCGCTCGACCAGCCACAGGAACAGCATGCCGCCGACGATGAGCACGGCCGAGACCAGCAGCACCAGCCGGGTATGGAAGCGGAGGCTCCGCCGGTCCCGCGCTGCGCGGCGCAGGTGGAACAGGTCCAGCAGGACCGGGAAACCCAGCCCGCCGGCCACGACCAGCGCGGTCATGGTGAGGATCACGGCCGGGTCCCCGGCCCAGGGCGCCAGGCTCGCGTCCTGCAGGGAGATGCCGGAGTTGCAGAAGCCGGAGACGGAGTGGAAAACCGCCCACCACAAAACCTCGAGCATTGGCCCGTCGCCGAGGCGCGCCAGGAACAGGGCCAGCGCCCCCAGCGCTTCCAGCGCCAGCGTCAGCCCGATGACCAGCATGATGAGCCGGCTGATGTCGGCGCCGAGCGGCGCGCCGAGCGTCTCCTGGGTCAGCACGTGATAGCGCACCGGCTGGCGGCCGGTGAGGCTGACGAACAGCAGCGTGCCGATGGACATGATGCCCAGGCCGCCCAGCTGAATCAGCAGGAGCACCACGGCCTGGCCGGCGAAGCTCAGCTGGGTCTCGGCGGAGATCACCATCAGGCCGGTGACCGTGCCGGCGCTGGTGGCAGTGAACAGCGCCTCGGACCAGGTGAACGAATCGACGCCGGCGGCGCGGCAGGCCGGCAGCATCAGCAGCAGCGTGCCGACCGCCACCAGCACTGCGTACCAGGCGAACAGGGTGCGCGCCGGGTAGGCGGCCAGCGTGCCGGCGAACTTCACGAAATGGCGCTGCATGGCGCCCTAAGTGTAGTCCCTGCTGCGGTTCACCGGGCGGCGCTTAAGGCGTGATGACCTCTGCGACGCGGTACAGGTCGACCGGCACGCACCGGTCGCCTTCGGGCCGCGCGTAATCGACGCCGCGCGCGAAGGCGGGCGTGACCAGTTCCAGCCGCAACCGCAGCGTGCCGAGCACTTCGTCGACATGCTTGGGCAGGGCGGCTTCGAGTTCCCCGCGGAAATCGGCCGGCAGCGCCAGGCGGCTGGTGCGGAGGGTCATCTCCAGGGCCTGGTCGGCCAGGCGAACCGTCGAGGCCTCCAGGATGATCGGCGCAAAAGGATCTGGCGTGCTGGTCATAGCCAGGATCTCCTGTTCCGGGAGACCGAGCAGCGTGTCGGGTTCCTCGACCGCCAGCCGCGCCCCCTCGGCGCCGGGGAAACGGCAAAGGTTGGCCCAGCGGTAGCGCATGTCGTCGGCCCGCGCCCCGCAAGCCGGATCGCCGCCCAGTGCTTGTCGATAGCGGTTGTCCAGGGTGGCAGCCCAGAAGACCAGTCCGGGCTGTTCTGCGGCGAGGCCGCTGAGGAGGGCCCGGAATTCGGGGTTGGCCGCGAGGTCGATGGTGAAGTAAATCGGATCGACGGTCGCCGGCGGGTGTTGCAGGTCTGCCGCATCCGGCGCCCGCGGTGAAGATGGGGCGCCAGGCCCGGCGCACCCGGCGCACAGCAGCACGGTGAGGAGCCAGGCCGGCCTCATTCGGCAGCCGGAGTGATCGCCTCGTCGGCCAGCATGATGGGGATGCCGTCGTGCACCGGGTAGATGCGGGCGCCATCCTCGGTCTCGAGCGCCTCGCTGAGCGGCGCCTCGACCTTGCGGCCGTCGGCGTGCTTGAGTTCGCCGGCCTCGATGGCGGCGTTCAGTTCCCGCAGCCGGTCGCGGCTGGCCACGTGCACCGCTTCCCGGCTCACGGGGCAGCGCAGGATTTCAACGAGCTTGCGATCGATCATGCTTGGTCTCCGCTTGGGTTCAGCGTGCGCCGCGCCGGAAGAACGCGGCCGCGAGATAGCTCAGCCCGGCGAGCAGGATGATAACCGGTCCGGAAGGCAGGTCCGGGGCGTAGGACAGCGCCAGCCCGCCAGCAGTGAAGGCCATGCCCAGCAGCACGGCGATGCCCATCATGGCGGCGAGGGAATTGATGAAGCGCCCGGCGATGGCGGCCGGCAGGGTCATCAGCGCGATGACCAGGATCAGGCCGACCACCTGGATCAGCATCACCACCGTCAGCGCCACCAGCACCAGCAGCAGCAGGTAATAGCGCTCGACGTGCAGCCCGCGCACGCGCGCGAACTCGGGGTCGAAGCACACGGCGAGGAACTGGCGGTAGAACAGCCCGACCAGGGCGATGATCACCAGGTCCAGGGCGAGGATCAGCCTGATGTCGCTGCTCGACATCATCAGCAGGTTGCCGAACAGGTAGCCCATCAGGTCCACGCTGTAGCCCGGTGTGCGGGCGATGAACAGGATGCCGATCGCCATGCCCAGCGCCCAGATGGCGGAAATGGCGGTGTCCTCGCGTTCGGCGAAGCGCAGCTTCACCCAGCCGATGATCAGCGCCGCGATCACGGCGGCCACCAGTGCGCCGATGATCGGCTCGGCGCCGAAATACCAGGCGATGCCCATGCCGCCCAGCACGGCATGCGCGATGGCGCCGGCCAGCAGGCTGATCCGCTGCACCACCACGTAGCTGCCGACGATGCCGCAGCCGATCACGGCCAGCAGCCCGCCCGCCAGCGCGCGCTGCAGGAAGTCGTGCTCGACCAGGGCGGCGAAGAACTCCATCACTTCACGTCCCGGCGCGAGTGGCCGTGCCCGTGTTCGTGCGCATGCTCGTGCTGCACGGCTCGGACGGGGTGGCCGTAGAGCTCGTTCATCACCTCGCCGCTCAGCTCGGCGGTGCCGTGGCAGATCAGGGTGCGGTTGATGCAGGCGACGCGATGGACGAAATCGGTGACGAAGCCGACGTCGTGCGACACCAGCACCACTGCCATCCGGTCGCTGAGCCGGCCGAGCAGGGTGAACATGTCCTCCTCGGCGCGCTGGTCGAGGTTCGAGGTCGGCTCGTCGAGCAGCAGCAGGCGCGGCTCGGCGGCCAGCGCGCGCGCGATCAGCACCCGCTGCAGCTCGCCGCCTGACAGGGCCCGGATCGGGCGCTCCGCCAGCCCGTCGAGCTCGGTTTCCTCGATGGCGCGCGCGGCGGCCGCCCGGTCGGCGGCATTCCAGCGCAGGCGTGAGCCGCTGCCGATCCGGCCGAGCAGCACCGCCTGGGCGACGGTGATGGGAAAGTCGCGGGAGAAATGGGCGAACTGGGGGACATAGCCGATCTCGTCGCGGGCCTCGTGCGGCGGGCGGCCGAATACCCGGACCTGGCCCCGGCCAGGCTTAAGCAGGCCGGCGGCGAGCTTGAGCAGGGTGCTCTTGCCACCGCCGTTCGGGCCGATCAGGCCGATGACTTCGTGTTCGCCGATCTCGAGATCGACATCCTGCACCACGTCGGGCCCATCGCCGAAAGCGAAACTGACGCCCTTGAAGGACAGCGCGGTCGTCACGGCGCTGCCTCCGGGGCCAGCGCCTCGGCCACGCGGATCGAGACTTCCCGGAGGTTCTCGATGTAGTCCAGCGCCAGCGGGTCGGCTTCGACGATCTCGGCGCCGAGCGCGTCGGCGACCGCGCGGGCGGTCCGCTGGCTGAACTGCCGCTGCACGAACACGGCGCGCGCATCCGTCTCGCGGCCGAGCTCGATCAGTTCGGCCAGCCCGCGCGGGCCGGGCTCCCGGCCGCCGATCTCGATCGGCAGCTGCTGCAGGCCGTAGGCGTCGGCGAAATAGCCCCAGGAGGGGTGAAAAACGATGAAGGCCTGGCCGCGCACGGGCGCCAGCCGGGCCGCGATCTCCTCGTGCAGCTCGAGCAGCTCTTGCTGCAGGGTGTCGCTGCGGGCCCGGTAGCCGTCCGCGCCGGCCGGGTCCAGGCGCGCCAGCGTGTCGGCGATGGTTGCCGCCATGCGGGCCGCCAGCCGCGGGTCGGTCCAGGTGTGCGGGTCCGGCATCCCGGCATGGCCATGATCGTGATCATGGCCGTGCCCGAGGCTGGCCCAGCTCTGCTCGACCTGCCGGCGCTGCAGGCCCGCGGCGAGATCGACCACCTCGAGCTCCGGCCGGTCGCGGGTGATCCGCTCCCGCCAGACTTGCTCGAAATGCACGCCGAGCGTGAACCAGACCTGTCCGTCGTCCAGCGCTGCCAGCGTGGCGGGGCCGGGCGAATAGGTTGCCGGGTTGTCGCCCGGCTGGACCAGCGTGAGGATATCCGCGCGGGGACCGGCGACGCGCTCCACCAGGAACTGCTCGGGGAGGATGCTGACCACCACCTGCAGCGGCGCCTCCTCCGCCCGCAACGAACCGGGCAGGGCCAGCAGGGCATAGAGCAGGAAAAGGAGCTTGCCGGGCATCACGCTATTCTACCCTGCAGCCGGCAGCCCGGGCCCCCGGGCATCCGGTACAATGCGCGCCCCCGACTGGAGTGCCACATGAGCGCCGTGCCCGAACTGTCCGCCACCGCCCGCCGCCTGGAGTCGCGCCTGCGCACGCAGGTGGGCCGGGCGATCGAGGACTACGGCATGATCGTGGCGGGGGATCGCGTCATGGTGTGCCTGTCGGGCGGCAAGGACAGCTACGCCATGCTCAGCCTGCTGCTGGCGCTGCAGCGGGCCGCGCCGGTGTCGTTCGAGCTGGTGGCGGTGAACCTGGACCAGAAACAGCCGGGGTTTCCGGCGCACGTGCTGCCCGACTATCTCGCTGCGCTGGGCGTGCCGTTCCACGTCCTCGAGCAGGACACCTACAGCGTGGTGAAACGGGTGATCCCCGAGGGCAAGACCACCTGCGGCCTGTGCTCGCGGCTCCGGCGCGGCGCCCTCTACACCTTCGCGGCGGAGCAGGGCTTCACCAAGATCGCGCTGGGCCACCATCTGGACGACATCATCGAGACGCTGTTCCTGAACCTGTTTTTCGGCGGCAGCCTGAAGGCCATGCCGCCGAAGCTGAAGAGCGACGACGGCCGCAACGTGGTGATCCGCCCGCTGGCCTATTGCCGCGAGCGCGAGCTGGCGCGCTACGCGACGGCGAAGGATTTCCCGCTCATCCCCTGCAACCTGTGCGGCAGCCAGGAGAACCTGCAGCGCAAGGAGATCAAGGCCATGCTGGCGGCCTGGGAACAGGCCAACCCGCGCCGCATCGAGTCGATCGCCGCGGCGCTCAGGAACGTGGCGCCCTCGCAGCTGATGGATCCGGGCCTGTTCGATTTCGCCTCGCTCGCGGGCCTGCCGGCTGCCGGCAAGGACGGCGCGGCATGAAAGGAACCCTGGCCGCCCGTGTCACGAGGCGGCGGGTTCGCTGAGGTGCGACGCGGGAGGCCCGGGCGGGCCTCCGGTGCGATCAGAACCGCGGGGGCCGGGGCGCCCGCGGGCGAGCCTCGTTGATCTTCAGCGCACGACCGCCCATCTGGTGGCCCTCGAGGGCCTTGATGGCGTTGTCCGCTCCCTCATCGGCCATGTCGACGAAGGCAAAGCCGCGCGGCCGCCCGGTCTCGCGGTCGGTGATGATCTTCACCGACTCCACATCGCCAAAGGGAGAAAAGAGGCCGCGCACTTCTTCTTCAGTGGCGGAGAAGGGCAGGTTGCCCACGTAGATCGACTTCATCTGGACAGGCTCTCAGGATGCTAGGGTTACCGGCCGCCATCCGGCGGCACTGTGCCAAAGCATACGACAGCAGGACGAAGCCGCAAAGCGCCGCCTGCGCCCGGCGCTTCAGGCCGGCCTGGGCCCGTCCTCTTGCTGCGCCGCCGCATCGCTCGCCGCGGCCGCGGCGCCCTCTTCCCCGTCGCCGACCGGCCGCGCCTGCACGGCGCCGATACGGGCCACGGCCGCGGAATCCACGGAGCGGAGGTGCAGGTCGCGCTGCGGGAAGGGAATCTCGATGCCGGCGGCGTAGATCGCGTCGTGCACGGCGAGCGTCAGCTTGCTCTTGGTGCTCAGGTACTCGTCGAAGTTGTCGGTCCAGGCGCGCAGCGAGAAATCCAGCGAGCTGTCGCCGAAGCCGAGGAACAGGGCGTTCGGCGCGGGATCCTCGAGCAGGTTCGGGCTCCGCCGCACGACCTCCAGCAGGAGCTCGAGCACCTGGTGCGGATTCGTGCCGTAGGCCACGCCGACCAGGATCTCGATGCGCCGCCGCTGGTCCGACAAGGTCCAGTTGGTTACCTCGTTGGCAATGAGGTTGGCGTTGGGCACGATCACCTCGGCGCCGTCGAAGGTCCGCACCGTGCTGGAGCGCACGCCGATGCGCGAGACCTGGCCGAACATCGTGCCGAATTCCACCGTGTCGCCGGACTGCACCGGCCGTTCGAAGGCGAGGATCAGGCCGGACACGAAATTGTTGACCACGTTCTGCAGGCCGAAGCCGATGCCGACCGAGAGGGCGCCGACGATCAGCGCCAGCCGGTCCAGCTGGAATCCCGCCGCGGCCACGGCAAGCAGCACGGCGATGCCGATGATGGTGTAGTTCACCAGCATCGAGATCGTGGCCGGGACCCCGCGCGGCAGCGTCACGCGCGGGAACACGTCCGTCTGCAGCACGAAGCGGACCAGGCGCGACAACAGCAGGCCGAGCCAGATCGCCAGCGCGAAGCCGAGAATGTCCCCGAGCGAAATCTGGACCGAGCCGATCGTGGCGTTGCTGAACAGCACGACATTCAGCCACTCGCCCAGCGTGTCCTCCAGGCGAAAGGCCCGCGCGCATGTAACCAGCCAGGTTACGAGCGCAGCCAGCGGCAGGACGCGCATCAGCCAGCGGTCCACCGCGGCCTCGTGCCAGCGCACCAGGTTGAGCCGCCGCACCGGCCCGGTCTGGAGCAGGGCGATGATGGTGGCGCGCGCCACCGTCACGCCGGCGAACAGCACCAGGCTCACCAGCGCCATGGTGATCACGCCGTTGGTCAACAGGCTGGCAAGGCCGACCAGGCCGGCGATGTTGCCGAGAATGGCCACGCCCAGCACCACCACCGAGGCCCGGCCGGCGAAGCGCGCCGCGCGCCACCATGGCCCCGCGTCCAGGCGGCCGCCGACGCCGCTGGGCCGGAACACCAAGACGACGATGGCGGCGGTGGCCGCCGCGAGCAACAACAGGGCGAGCCGCTGGAACTCCGGCCCCGGGCTCAGCAGGCTGCTCAGGCGGACCAGCACGTACAGCACTGCCACGGCGTAGATCGGCAGCCGCAAGGGCGACGCGACCACCACCTGCATCACCCGCAACAGCGGCAGCAGCAACAGCACCGCGAACAGCTCGTCCAGCGACTGCGGGGCGTTCGGATAGAACCAACCGGCCGCGAGGATGGCGAGCAACAGGGCCGCCGCCACCGGCTGCCGGAAGACCCGCAGGTCGTCCTCCAACTGTGGTTTGTGCTCGATCCAGCGATTGACCCGGCGGGAAAGCATGGCGAAGGCGCCCAGCAGGATCAGCAGCAGCAGGACATGGGCAATGACGCCGCCCCGTTCAGCGGCGAGATACTCGATGACCGAGGCCCACTCCTGTGCCCAGGCGGCCCGGGAGACCGAGAAATCGGGTATTGCCGCCTCGATCTGCCACAACGGCGGCAGGTCGGCCCGGAACAGCTCCTCCCTGGCCTGCGCCAGCAGCGTATCCACCTCGGCGGCCTGCTCGTCCAGCAGCGAGACCCACGCGCTGATCGTGGTCTGCAGTTCCAGCACCGCGTCCTGCCGGTTGGACAGGTCGTCCCGGGTAGCGCGCAGGAGCGCCTGCACCTCGGTAATGCTGCGCGAAAGTTCCGCCGGTACCGAGCGGTCGCCCAGCTCGGTCCGGGTGAGTTCCCAGGAGGCCAGGGCGCGGGCCACGCCGGCGGCGCTCTCGGCGAGCTGGTTGCTGCGCCGGTTCAGTTGCAGTTGCCACCCGGCGATCGTGCTCCGCAGCGCGCGGAGCTGCTCCCGCTCGCGCTCCAGGCTGCGCAGGTCGGCGGAGCTCGCCCGCTCGGCCGGCGTGCTCTGCCCCAGGGCGTCGAGCCGGGGCCGGAGCGCATCGGCCTGCCGGCGGACCTGTTCGATATCCTCGCTCAGGCGGGCGGTCTCGCCGGCCCGGCGCGCCAGCGCCCGCGACCGCTCCAGCTCCAGCGGGACCTGCTCGAGGGCGAAGGCCGCCGGCTCCTGGGGCTGCTCCGGCTGCGCCGACGCCGCCGCCGGGGGCGTTTCCGCCGGGCGGGGCGGCACCAGCTGGGCCTGCGCCGTGGACGCTGCCAGGAAGCCGGCTATCAGTAGCCCCAGTGTCGCCAGGGTGGAACGCATCTCGTCACAAGTCCTTAACAATTGCTCGCCAGGTTATCGCTCCGACCCGTGCCGTCGCTGACATCCGAAGCCGCGCCGGCCGCGAAAACCTCTCTGAACGCTGCCGACAATCCTACTCCTTTCCATGGCCGACGCCTCCCACTGCACCCCTGCGCTCGCCCGTTTCGAGCGGCCCGTCACCGCCCTCGTCTCCGGTGCGAGCCGCGGGATCGGCCTGGCTTTCGTGCGCCGCCTGCTCGCCGAAGACGGGTTGCGCCGGGTCTGGGCCGGCTGCCGCCGGCCGGAGCAGGCAGCCGAGCTGCAGGCGCTCGCGCGCGAAGACGAACGCGTTCGTCTGCTTGTCCTGGACGTGACCGACGAGGGTGTCCTGGCGACCGCCGCGCGGGTCATGGCGGAGGAAGCGGAGCCCCTCGATCTCGTCATCAATTGTGCGGGGTTGCTCCACGCGCCCGGCGGCCCGCAGCCGGAGCGGCGCCTGGCCGACATTCGCGCCGACTGGCTGGCGGAATCCTTCGCGGTGAACGGCGCCGGGCCGCTGTTGCTGGCAAAGCATGTCGAGGGGCTGCTGCCGCGACGCGAGCGTGCGGTCTTCGCCAGCCTTTCCGCCCGGGTCGGCAGCATCGGAGACAACCGGCTGGGCGGCTGGTACGCCTACCGGGGGGCGAAAGCCGCGCAGAACATGTTCCTCAAGACGCTCGCCATCGAGCTGGCGCGCCGGTCGCGGGGGATCGTCTGCGTGGCCCTGCACCCGGGCACTACCGACACCGGCCTGTCGGCGCCCTTCCAGGGCGGCGTCCCGCCGGAGAAGCTGTTCAGCGTAGAGCGGGCCGCGGAGCAGCTGCTGCGGGTGATCGACGGCCTGGGCCCCCGCGACAACGGCGGTTTTTTCGCCTGGAACGGGGAACGCATTCCCTGGTAGCGACCTAGCCGAGGAGCCAGACCAGCAGCAGCCCGAGTGCGGCCGCGAAGCCCATGCCGAGCGCGACCGCGAGGTACGGCCGCCCTTCGACGATGGCCGCCAGGAGGCTGCGCCGGCCGGCGGCGCCGGTGGGTTCGCCGTAACGGGCCAGCTCCGTCTCCGCCGCCAGGACCCGCCGCGCCTGGTCCGCCGCTTCCAGCGCGCCTTCGACCGTCATCTCGGGAAACAGCCCGAGGGTGCGGCGCCGCAGGAAGCCGTCCACGGTGTAAGTCAGCACCCAGCACTTGGTGCCGTTGGGAAACACCGAGAACAGCAGGCCGTCTTCGACGCTGGTGTCGTAGCGCCGGGCCTGCGGTGGCAGGTCGCGGCAGTGATCGTCCGTGAGTCGCATCGGTAGTCCCTGGCAATGGCATGGCGTCGAGTCGATTATTATGCAGGGACCATGGACTACGACAACGCACGGCGACCCGAACCCTGGCTGCTGGCCCTCGCCGGCCTGGCCTGGCTCGGCTATGGCGCGGATAGCGGGCTGGCGGGCCTGCTCGCCGCGGCGCTGCCGGGCGCGCTGTTGCTGGCGGGCGCCGTCGGAACGCTGTTTTTCCCCGGCGACCGGCTGATCTCCCGTACGGCGGCCATCGGCGCGCTGCTCGGGCTGGTGTTCGCGGTGCTGATGTTCCTGTTTGCGCCGCTGGCGGCCCTGCTGCTGGGCGCCCTGTCGGCGCTGGGCGGCCTGGCGGCCGGGCGGCTGGCGGACGAGGACCTGGCACCGCCGGCGGGCTACGAGACGCCGCCCCTGGACGCTGCCCTGGCGGCCGAGATTGCGTTCGACGAGTCGGTGGTCGGCATCCTCGGCGCCTCGATGGGCGTCTATAACCGCTCGATCCAGGCGCGGGTGGGCCGGGAACTGGACGAGACGCTGGACTGGCTGCGCGCCCGTGGCTGGACGGAGGCGCCGGCCGGCTTCCACGAGGATCCGCCGCCGCTGGGGCCGGTGGCCATCGGCTCGGCGCGTACCGCCGGGCTCGACTACGAGGTGCTGCGCTTCGACAGCGAGTTCGAGCCACGCGCCGGGGCGCCCGGCCGCGACCGCTGGCTGGCGGCTGTCAACAACCGCCAGGCCGAGCTGCGCATCGTCCGCTCCCCGGGCAGCCGCGACTGGCTGATCTGCATCCATGGCCTGGCCATGGGCCGGACCTGGTTCGACCTGCGGGCGATGGGCGCCGGCTGGCTGCACCGCCTGGGCGTGAACCTGGCCTTCCCGGTGCTGCCCCTGCACGGCTCGAGGTCCAACGGGATAATGAGCGGCGCCGGTTTCGTCGTCGGCGATGTCGCGAATACGCTGCACGCCCTGACCCAGACGGTTTGGGACGTCCGACGCGCCATCGGCTGGCTGCGGGAGGGGGGCGCGGAGCGGATCGGTGTTTCGGGCCTGTCGCTGGGCGGTTACTCGACCGCGCTGGTGGCTTCGCTGGAAGACGGCCTGGACTGCGCCATCGCCGGCATTCCGCCAGCGGAGCTTGGCGAGCTCACCCTCTACCACGCCACCGGCCGGGCATTACGGCTGGCGGAGGCGGAGAACATCACGCCCGAGCGCATCAGCGCGGCCCTGCGGCCGGTATCGCCGCTGGCGCTGCAGCCGCGCGTGCCGCTCGAGCGCCGCTTCATGTTCGGCGGGCTGGCCGATCGCTTCGTGCCGCCCTCCCAGGTCGAGACGCTCTGGCACCATTGGGAGCGGCCGGAGATTCACTGGTACCCGGGCGGTCACCTCGGCTTCCGCTTCCACTCCAGCGTGCGCGGATTCGTCCGCGAGGCGCTGCAGCGGACGGTGCTGGCCGGCCGCTGAGGAAGGAAAGAATGAACGCCGCCACCGAAGCACTGGAACTCACTGTCAAGGGCGCGCTGCGGCTGGGCCAGACGGGCCGCGTGCTGGCCGGGACCGGCGTGGGCTGGCTGCTCGGCGACCGCCCGCCGACCCCGCAGCTGGCGCGCCGCACCTTCGAGCGCCTCGGCGCGACTTACATCAAGCTCGGCCAGTTCATCGCCAGCTCGCCGTCCATGTTCCCGGACGACTGGGTGGAGGAGTTCCAGCATTGCCTGGACCGCACCACGCCGCTGCCCTGGAAGACCGTCCGCCGGGCGCTGCAGGAAGAACTCGGCAAGAAGCTGGAGTCGGAGTTCCTGTGGGTCGACCCGGAACCGCTGGCTGCGGCCTCGATCGCGCAGGTGCATGCGGCGCGGTTGAAGACGGGCGAGGACGTGGTGCTGAAGGTCCGCAAGCCCGGCGTGGAGAAAGTCATCCGCACCGACCTGAACCTGCTGCACCTGGTGGCGAAGGTGATCGAGCGCGTCACGCCGGGGGCGGCGCACGCCTCGCTGGCGGCCATCGTAGAGGAGATCCAGGGCTCGATGATGGAGGAGTGCGACTTCGTCCGGGAGGCCGCCAACATCGAAGCCTTCCGCCAGTACCTCGACGAGACCCTCAACGACCTCGCCGTGGCGCCGCGCGTCTACCCGGAGCTGAGCACGGCGCGGGTGCTGACCATGGAGCGCTTCTTCGGCGCGTCGCTGACTGACCCGGTGGCGCTGAAGCGCTGCACCGATGATCCCGAGGGGTTGCTCGTGACGGCGCTGAACACCTGGTTCGGCAGCCTGATGCACTGCCGGACCTTCCACGCCGACCTGCATGCCGGGAATCTCATGGCGCTGCGCGACGGCCGCATCGGCTTCATCGACTTCGGTATCGTCGGCCGCATCCGCGAGGAGACCTGGAAGGCCATGTTCGCCCTCGCCGACGGCCTGCCGCGCGGCGACTTCAAGGTAGTGGCCGAAGGCCTGGCGGTGATGGGCGCGACGAAGGAGGGCGTGGACACGGCGGCCCTCGCGGCCGACCTCGAGGCGCTGTTCCGCCGGCTCGAGCTGGCGCCGGGCGCGGCCGCGCAGCCGGTCGACCGTGGCGGCGGCTACGCTGCTCGCGGCGACGACGACTGGGGCGCGGTGTACCCGGAGGAGGCGCCGGACGACGACGACCTCAACCGCGCGCTGATGGACCTGGTGCGGGTCGGCCGCCGCCACGGTATCCGCTTCCCGCGCGAGTTCACGCTGCTGGTGAAGCAGTTCCTCTACTTCGACCGGTACATCCGCATGCTGGCGCCGGGCATGGCGCTGTTCGGCGACGACCGGCTGACCGGGTTGCCCGGGCCGGGCTGAAGCCGCCCTCGACAGTTCCAGCGGGTTTCCCACGACTCCACGGCTCGATGCGGGCTGCCTCCGGGGCGCAATGACCGGGGGTGTTGAAATGTTTTGCGTAAAGAGTATTATGTTTACCGTTATATTTGTTACGTCATACATTAATATCAACTGTGGGTTTCGAGCATGAGCATTCGCATCAACCTCGATGTCGAGCTGGCGAAGAAGAAGATGTCGCTGACCGAGCTGTCGCAGCGCGTAGGTATCTCCATGACGAATCTCTCGCTGCTCAAGACCGGCAAGGTCAAGGCCATCCGCTTCAGCACCCTCGAGGCGATTTGCCGGGCGCTCGAGTGCCAGCCCGGCGACCTGCTCGAATTCGTGCCCGACGACGCCAGAGGAGACGAACGGAATGAAGACTGAACACGCGTTGCCCGGCTACCTGGCCGTGGCCCTGGCCCTGCTGTTCCCCGTGTACTGGGTCTCGGTCCTCGGCGCCGGCGGGGAGTCCCTGTTCGAGACCATCCGCGACGACGTCATGCGGCTCAACGGCTGGGACGCGCTCTTCGTCCTGATCGGGGCGATCGAGATCTACCTCTACCTCAGCCTGCGCAAGATTCTCGCGCAGCGCCTGAACACGGCTCTGCCTGCGGTGCTGTTGCTGATGATGGCTATCGTCGTCGGCGTGTTCCACGCGACCGTGCTGTTCGACCTGGCCTTTGCGGCCGGCCCGGAATTCGACCCGGCTACGGCGGAGCAACTGGTGCTCGCCAGCATGGTGGTCGGTATCGCCGGGCTGTTCGTTTATGCCGTGCTGGCGCTGGTGCTGTCGATCACCCTGCTGCGCGCGAGCGCCGAGTCGCCCACCTTGCTGAAGGTGTTCGCGATCCTGCTGCTGGCCTGCTGCGTGTTGCAGTTCACTATCGTCTTCGGCTTCATCAACCTGGCGCTGTTCCCGGTTGCGCTGCTGGTCCTGGCCGCGTTCTTCCTGCGCGGCGAACATGCGGTCGAAGTCGTGTGAACGCTGGCATGCGCGCTAGTTCGAGCCTTCCTGCAGCCAGCGCGAGAGGTATCCGGCGATCAACGCGCCCACGATCGGCGCGAGCCAGAACAACCACAGCTGCGGCACCGCGCCGGCATCGGCGAAGAAGGCCACGCCGGTGGACCGGGCGGGATTCACCGAGGTGTTGGTCACGGGGATGCTGACCAGGTGGATCAGGGTCAGGCACAGGCCGATCGCAAGCGGGGCAAAGCCGGCCGGGGCGGCCTTGCTGGTGACCCCGATGATCACCAGCAGGAAGAACAGCGTCATGACGACCTCGGTCAGGAACGCAGCGCCCAGGCCGTAGCCGCCCGGCGAGCGCTCGCCATAGCCGTTGCTGGCGAACCCGCCGATCTCCACGCCCGCCTTGCCGGTGGCAATGAGATACAGCACCAGACCCGCGGCCAGGCCGCCGACGACCTGCGCTGCGAGGTAGGGCCCGAGGTCCTTGCCGGGGAAGCGGCCCGCCGCCCACAAGCCGCAGCTGACGGCCGGGTTGAAGTGTCCGCCGGAGATATGGCCGACGGCGTAAGCCATGGTGAGTACGGTCAGGCCGAAGGCCAGCGACACGCCGACCAGTCCGATGCCCAACGGGTTGCCGTCGCCGCCGAACTGCGCCGCGAGCACGGCGCTGCCGCAGCCGCCGAGTACCAACCAGAACGTGCCGAGGAACTCGGCACCCAAACGCTTGCTCATTTCCATGACTGGTTTTCCCTTGTTATTGCTTATTGCCGCCACGGTCGCGGCCGATCATGCCCGGGCCGATCTCATGGTCTTTCCGACTGGCCTCGGCGGAGCATAAGCTAAAACGGCTTGATTGCAGACTGGTTGCTGGCATTGGTTGCACTGCAATACAGCATGGCACTCAGAACTTCGCCCGCACCCGCGCCCCAGTGATCGGGCGGCGGCGGCTTTCGCGCCAGATGATGAGCGCGTTGGAGGCGATCACGATGGCGGCACCGGCCAGCACGTGCGGCAGCGGCCAGTCGTTCCAGATCAGCCAGCCGAACAGGGTGGCCCAGACGATGCCGCTGTAGTTGAACACTGTAACCACCGCCGCCGGCGCATTGCGGAAGGCGGTGGACAAGAGCCACTGCGCCGCGGCGCCGGAGAGCCCCACGCCGAACAGCAGCGGTATTTCGGCGAGCGTCGGCGTCACGGCGACGAAGGGCAGCGGCAGGGCGGTCACCAGCGTGCCGATCACCATAAAATAGAAGGTCACGGTCTCGGGGCTCTCGTAGCGGCCGAGGTAGCGCAGCACCACCTGCAGCGTGGCGTGCATCAGCGCGGCGACCAGCGCCACCGCTACGCCCAGCATGTACACGTTGCCCGTCGGGCTGGCCATGACCGCCACGCCGGCAAAGCCGATCACCACCGCCGACCAGCGCCAGGGCCCGACCTTCTCGCCGAGCACGAACACGCCGAGCACCGGCAGGAACAGCGAGGCCGTGAACAGCAGCACCGTGGTCTCGGCCATGGGCATGAGCGAGAAGGCGAGGAAAGTGGTCATCAGCGAGACCGCGCCCAGCACCGCGCGCAGCCCGACCAGCGACGGCTTGCTGCGGATCACCAGGATCTCGCGCCGGCCGAGCACGAAGACCATGAACAGGAAGGGCAGGCTGGCGATCAGGTTGCGGTAGAAGGCGATCTCGATGACGGAATGGTTTTCGCTCAACAGCTTGGCGAACACATTCATCACCGTGAACATGAAGAAGGCCCCGAGCGCGGCGAGCATGCCGCGGACGATGTGTTCCCGGTGAGCGAGGGGTTCGGAATTCATGATTCCCGTTACGCTACCAGCGGAAGCGGTCGAAGTTGTGCGGGTTGGCCCAGTCCTCGGGGTTGTTCCAGCGCCGCTCCGGGTTGTAGCGGTCGAGGTCGTAGCGCCAGGCGACGCGGCCGTCGGCCAGGTGCTCGAAAGGGGCCAGCGCCAGCGCCAGCAGCGCGTCGTGCCCAAGTGAGGCCCGCGCCGGGTCCGCCAGCAGCAGGAAGCGGCTGGTGTGCAGGTTCTTCAGCCGCCCCAGCACGGCCTCGGCGTCCGCGGCCTCGATCTCCTCGAGCAGCCCCGACACGATGGCGAAGTCGAAGCGGCCGACCGCTTCCAGCTTCCGGGGCGCCTCGGTGGCCGCAACGCGGGTCACCTCGGCTGCTGTCTCCGGCGCCGCATCCCCGATCACCAGCACGCTCGCCGGCGCGTACTCGGCCAGCAGCGCCGCGATACAGTCTTCGGCGGACACCGTCACCAGCCGCGCATCCTCACCCGGCCGCGATCACGCGCAGGATCTGCCCGCACAGCCAGGCGCCGTAGGTGCCGACGGCATAGCCCAGCACGGCCAGCAGCACGCCGACCGGCGCCAGCGAGGGATGAAAGGCCGAGGCCACGACCGGCGCCGACGCCGCGCCGCCGACATTGGCCTGGCTGCCGACCGCGAGGTAGAACAGCGGCGCCTTGATCAGCTTGCCGACGATCAACAGCAGCGCGGCGTGGAAGCCGATCCAGATCATGCCCACCGCAAACAGCCCCGGGTTGGACAGCACGGCGGTGATGTCCATCTGCATGCCGATGCTGGCGACCAGGATATAGAGGAAGGCCGAGCCCACGGTCGAGGCGCCGGCGCCCTCGAGCTTGCGCGCCGGGGTGAAGGACAGTATCAGCCCGCCGGTGGTGGCGATCACCACCAGCCAGAAAAAGCCGCTGGTAAGGCTGAAGCGGTCCAGTCCCGGCGCGGTGGCGGCGATCCAGGGCGCGAGCGTGTCGGCGCCCATGTGCGCCACGGCGGTGACGCCGAAGCCGATGGCGGCAAGGAACATCAGGTCCGCGAGGCGCGGGATGCGCGCGTGCTGGGCGTGGTACAGCTCGATGCGACGCTTCAGGTCCTCGATGGCCGTGGTGTCGGCGCCGGTGCGGGCGTCGATCTCCTTCGCCCGCGAGGCGAAGAACAGCAGGATGGCCAGCCACACGCTGGCGCACAGCACGTCCACCGCGATCATCTGGCCGAACAGGTTGTCGCCGACGTCGAACACTTCTTTCATGGCCGCCTGGTTGGCGCCGCCGCCGATCCAGCTCCCCGCAATGGTGGTCATGCCCCGCCACACGGCGTCCGGGCCGTCGCCGCCCACGGTCTCGGGCGAGATCGCGCCGACCACCAGCAGCGCCAGCGGGCCGCCGACGATGATGCCGAAGGTGCCGGTGAAGAACATGATCACGGCCTTGTTGCCGAGGCGCGCCACCGCCGGCAGGTCGATGGACAAGGTGAGCAGCACCAGGCAGGCGGGCAACAGGTAGCGCGAGGCCACGTAGTAGAGATTCGAGGCCTTGCCGTCGATGATGCCGAAGGTGTTCAGCAGCGAGGGCAGGAAGTAGCACAACAGCAGCGCCGGCACATAGGTGTAGAAGCGCTGGAAGAAGGGGATGCGGCTCTGCTGGGTCCAGAACACCCCGCCGAGGATCAGGGCCAGCAGCCCGAGCACGACGGCGTCGTTGGTGATCAGTGGTCCGTCCGACATCGCTTCCCCCTCGAGCGCGTGGTCGGGCGATTCTACCTGAGCCATGCCACGGGAGGCCCCGGCGCGGTATGCTGCAGGCCGCCTGCGCGACGAGACCGAACCCATGCCCGAACTCGCCGATGCCCTGCGCCTGCCCTGCGGCGCCACCCTGCCGAACCGGATCGCCAAGGCCGCCATGACCGAGGGCCTGGCGGCGGCCGACGACCAGGCCAACCAGCGCCATGCGCGGCTCTACCGGCGCTGGGCCGCCGGCGGGGCGGGACTCCTGGTTACGGGCAACGTGATGGTGGACCGGCGCTGGCTGGAGCGGCCGGGCAACGTGGTCATCGAGGACCGCCATGGCTGGAGCGAGCTCGCCGCCTGGGCCAAGGCCGGCACCGCGGCCGGCAACCACCTGTGGATGCAGATCAGCCATCCGGGCCGGCAGTGCTCGCGCATGAGCTCCTCGCAGCCGGTCTCGGCCTCGACCGAGGGCCTGGACCTGCTCGGGCTGTTCGCCCGCCCGCGGGCGCTCACGGGGGAGGAGATCCAGGACGTCATCCAGCGCTTCGCCACCACCGCGGCAATCGCGCGCGAAACCGGCTTCACCGGCGTGCAGGTGCATTCCGCGCACGGCTACCTGCTGGCCCAGTTCCTCTCGCCGGTGACCAACAAGCGCGAGGACGAGTGGGGCGGGCCGCTGGAGAACCGCGCGCGGCTGCTGCTGGAGATCGTGCGCGCCACGCGTCGGGCAGTGGGCGACGACTTCCCCGTCGGGGTGAAGCTCAACAGCGCGGACTTCCAGAAGGGCGGCTTCGACCTGCCGGACTGCGTGCAGGTGGCGCGCTGGCTGGCGGCGGAAAAGATCGACCTGCTGGAAGTCTCCGGCGGCACCTACGAGCAGCCGAAGCTGTTCGGTTACCAGGGCCGCGCAGAGACGGCCGCCGAGCCGCAGCGTGCCAGCACCCGCCGGCGCGAGGCCTACTTTCTCGAGTACGCGCGCGAGATTCGCGCCGCCTATCCGCTGCCGATGATGGTCACGGGCGGCTTCCGCACCCGCGCGGCCATGGCCGAGGCGCTGGCCGGGGACGAGCTGGACGTGATCGGGCTGGGCCGGCCGGTGTGCATCGACCCGGACCTGCCGGGCCGCCTCGCCGCCGGCACGGTCGAGGCCGCGACGCCGCCACCGGCGCTGCGTTTCGGCCGGGCCCGCTGGGCCGGGCCGGCCAGCCCGCTGATGCTCTTGAAGTTCATGAACGTGCAGGGCGAGATGGCCTGGTACTACCGCCAGATCCTGCGCCTGGCCGACGGGCTGCCGCCCGACCCGTCCATCAGCATCGGCGCGGCGCTGGCCGCTCATGCCCGCGACGAGTTCCGGCTTTCACGCGCCCGGGCCCGGCGCGGTTAGAATGCGCCCAACAACCAGGTTCGCGCCGGAGTGACGGATGAGCAACGAAGACAACGGCAGCAAAGACAAGCTGAGCGCCGAGATGAAGGCGATCATGCAGCGCTACCAGTCGCTGGGCGACGTGCCCGGCGGGGCCGCGGGGCAGGCCGAGCACGGCAAGCTGAAGTTCCAGCTGGAGAAGCCGCCGGCAGAAGAGGACCAGCGCGACCAGGAGGTGATCGACCGCGAGTTCCGCGGCGTGGTCGACAAGTTCATTGCCCTGGCCAACGAGGAAATCGAGACCGTCAAGCGGGAGCACGTCAGCATGGCGCTGCTCTACGCTGCGGCGCGGTTCAATTCATTCGTGGTCGCGGCCCATGCCGGCAGCCTGGACAAGTTCCGCGCCGACCGCCCGACCGCAACGAAGTTCTTCAAAAGCGAATACGAGCGGATGCTGCAGGAGAATCTCCAGGACTATGAGCGCGTCTTCAAGTAAGCGCAGCGGCGCCTAGCGCGGGCGTCCGTCGGCGTCCAGCACCACGACCTCGCCGAGGTCCAGCGCGCGCACCTGGGGCTCGATCTGCGCCAGGTCGCCGACCACCACCCAGGTCAGGGCGTCCGCGTCCAGCGCCCGGGCCGCCGCACGCACCTCCGCAAGGCTCATGGTCTCGATGCGCTGCTGCTCGCGGACCACGTGATCGTCCGGCCAGCCGTAGCGCACGATCTCGCTGACCGCGCCGAGCACCGCCGAGGCGGTCTCATAGCGGCCGGGCAGGCTGCGAACCCGGTTGGCGCGAATCTTCTCCAGCTCCTCGGGTTCGGCGGGGCGGTCGCCGGTGAAGGCCTCGATCTCCGCAATCAGTTCGCGCATCGAGTCGCCGGTGCGCGCGATATCCACCGGGGCCGACAGGATCCAGGGCCGCTGGCCCTCGGTGTCCGACGCCGAGCTGCGCACGCCGTAGGACCACCCCTTGTCCTCGCGCAGGTTCATGTTGATGCGCGAGGTGAAGGTGCCGCCGAAGATGCCGTTGGCGAGGTCGAACTCGAGCGAGTCTTCGTCAGCTGCAGGGGCCACCAGCAGGCCGGCGAGGATGTTCGCTTGCGGCGAGCCCGGCTGGTCGACCAGGTAGATGCGGGGACGGTCGGGCCGCGCCACCGTGGTGACGTTCTTCGCCGGCCGCGGCGTCGCGGGGGCTTCCCAGCCGCCGAAGTGCTTCTCCAGCAAGGGCACGATCTCTTCCATGGAGATGTCGCCGACGACGATGAAGCGGGCGTTGTCCGGCCGCAGCCAGTCGCGGTGGAAAGCCACCAGGTCGTCACGAGTGAGGCTGGCGATAGCCTCCTCGGTGCCGCTGCCCGTGAAGGGGATGGCGTAGGCATGGCCCGCGCCGTAGAGCAGCGGCGGGAGCAGGCGGTAGGCGACGCTCTGCGGCCGGGTCTTTTCCTGGGCGATGCCTGCCAGCCACTGGCGCCGCACGCGCTCGATTTCGTCCTCGCCGAAGCGGGGCCGCAGCGCCACGTCGGCGAACAGCGCCAGGGAGGGATCGAGCCGGTCCCGCAGGGCGCTGAGATACACCGTGGCGGAGTCGAGGCCGGCGCCGGCGCCGATCATCGCGCCTTCCGACTCGATGGCGGCCGCCAGCTCCAGCGCGCCACGCTTGCCGGCGCCCTCGTCGAGCATGCTCATGGTGAAGCTGGCGGTGCCGAGCTTGCGGCCGACGTCGGCGGCATAGCCGGCGTCGAAGGCCAGCTGCACCTGGACCACCGGGATCTCGCGGCGCTCGGCCAGCACCACCTCGATGCCGTTCTTCAGCGTGGCGCGCTCGAGGCCGGGGAAAGTCACCTGCGGGAACTCGTCGACCTGCGGCACGCCCTGGCTGCGGTCCACGTCGGTGGCGACGGTCGCGTGCGGCGGGAACGGCAGGATGGTCAGGGTGTGGTCGCCCTGGCCGAGGCGCTGGCGGGCGGCGCCTCGCACGTCCGCGGCGCTGGCTGACTCGATGCGCTCGGCGCTGGCGCGGAAGCAGCCCGGGTCGCCGGTGTAGACGGCACAGCCGGCGAGCACGTCGGACTTGCCGCCGAAGCCGCCCACGCGCTCCACGCCGCGGACGAAGTTGGCGCGGAAACGCGTCTTGGCCTGCGCCAGCTCGGCGCGGGTCGGCCCCTTGTCCAGGAACTTCGCGAGCTCCTCGTCGATGACCGCCTCGACCTGCGCCGGGTCGACGCCGTCCTTCACCGTGGCGACGATCATGAACATGCCGGAGAGCTCCAGCGGCATGGCGCTGGCGAAGACGTTGGAGACCAGCTGCTCCTCGTGGACCAGCCGGGCCTGCAGGCGCGAGGAGGGGCCGCCGCCGAGAATCTGGGCGGCCAGGGCCAGGTAGTCGGCCTCGGCGGTGCCGTAGTTGCCGATGTTCCAGGCGCGGTAGACCCGCGCCTGGGCCACGCGGTCGTGCATCACCTCGCGGGTCGACTCCGTGCGCGCCGCGACCCACTGCTCGGGGCGGCTCAGCGGGGGGCCGGCCGGGATGTCGCCGAAGTAGCGGGTGACTTTCTCCTTCGCGGTCGGCACGTCGATGTCCCCGGCCAGCACCAGCACGGCGTTGCTCGGGCCGTACCAGGTCTGGAACCAGTCCTTGACGTCGTCCAGCGTGGCGGCATCCAGGTCCTCCATCGAGCCGATGGGCATCCATGAGTAGGGGTGCCCCTGGGGGAAGCTGGCCTCGAACAGCCGCTCCCACGCCTGGCCGTAGGGCTGGCCGTAGCGCTGGCGTTTCTCGTTCTTCACCACGTCGCGCTGCTCGTCCAGTCGCTCCTGGGTGATGGCGCCCAGGAAATGGCCCATGCGGTCCGATTCCATCCACAGCGCCATGTCCAGCGCCGTGGTCGGCACGTTCTGGAAGTAGTTGGTGCGGTCGAAGCTGGTGGTGCCGTTCTGGCCGGTGGCGCCGACCTGCTCGAAGGGCTTGAAGTACTCGTCGTCGTAGTTCTCCGAGCCCTGGAACATCAGGTGCTCGAACAGGTGCGCGAAGCCGCTGCGGCCTTCGGGCTCGTTCTTCGAGCCGACGTGGTACCAGACGTTCACGGCCACGATCGGCGCCTTGCGGTCGGTGTGGACGATCACGCGCAGACCGTTGTCCAGGGTGAACGCCTCGTAGGGAATGTCCACCGTGGCGCTGGCCGCGGCTGCCAGCGGCAGGGCGCAGCAGAGCACGGCCAAAAGGCCTCTGAGCCGTTGGATCATGGCAACTCTCTCTCTCGGCGAGGTGCCCGGGCGCCGCCGCGACGCGGCGCCCGGGACCCCTGGTTATTCGCCGGAGCCGGCCGCGGTCAGGCCGCGGCGCTCCAGCAGGTGGCGGATCTCGGGATCACGGCCGGCGAAGTCGCGATAGAGCTCCATCGCGTCCTTGCTGCCGCCGCGCGCCAGCAGGCTGGCGCGGAAGTGCTCGCCGTTCTCGCGCGTCATGCCGCCGTTTTCCTTGAACCAGGCCACGGCGTCGGCATCCAGCACTTCGCTCCAGATGTAGGAGTAATAGCCGGCCGAGTACCCGCCCATGATGTGGGAGAAGTAAGTACTGCGGTAGCGCGGCGGCACCGGGGCGAAGTCCATGCCGGTGTCGGCCAGTACCTGCTGCTCGAAGGCCACGGTGTCGGTCGGCACGTCGCCGGCCTTGCGCTGGTGCCAGGCCTGGTCGATCAGCGAGGCGGCCACGTACTCGGTGGTGCGGAAGCCCTCGTTGAACTTCTGCGCTTCCAGCGCCTTCTCCAGCATCTCCTTGGGCAGCAGTTCGCCGGTCTCGTAGTGGCGGGCGTAGTTGGCCAGCACGGTCGGCCAGTCGGCCCACATCTCGTAGACCTGCGAGGGGAACTCGACGAAGTCGCGCGGCACGCTGGTGCCGGAGAAACGCGGGTAACGCACGTCGGAGAACAGGCCGTGCACGGCGTGGCCGAACTCGTGGAACATCGTGACGACCTCGTCGAAGGTCATCAGGGTCGGCTCGCCCTCGGGCGGCTTCGGAATGTTCTGGTGGTTCGCCACCACGGCCTTGTTGCCCTCCAGGCCGTTCTGGGGGACATAGGCGTTCATCCAGGCGCCGCCGCGCTTGGAGTCACGCGCGTAGAAATCGCCGATGAAGATCCCGAGCGGCGTGCCGTCTTCCTCGAACACTTCCCAGGCGCGGGCGTCGGGATGGTACAGCGGCAGGTCGGGGCGCGGCTTGAAGGTCAGGCCGAACACCTTGTTGGCGGCATAGAAGACACCGTTGTTGAGCACGCTCTCGAGCTCGAAATAGGCGCGCAGCTCGTTCGGGTCCAGGTCGTAGCGGGCCTGCTTCACCTGCTCGGCGTAGAAGTCCCAGTCCCAGGCCTGCAGCTCGAAGTCGCCGCCCTGGGCCTCGATCAGCGCCTGGATGTCGGCCGCTTCCTTGCGGGCGTTGGCGACTGCGGCCGGGGCCAGCCCGCCGAGCATCTCGTTCACGGCGTCCGGCGTGCCGGCCGTGGCGTTTTCCAGCACGAAGGCCGCGTGGTTCGGGTAGCCCAGCAGCGCGGCGCGCTCGGCGCGCAGCGCGGCGACACGAGCCACCACCGGGCGGTTGTCGTGTTCGTTGTCCCGCGCGCCGCGGTTCAGCGAGGCCTCGTGGATGCGCTGGCGCAGGGCGCGGTTGGTGAGCAGCGCGAGCGGCGGCTGCCCGGAAGTGTTCTGCAGCGAGATCAGGTACTTGCCCTCATGGCCGCGGGCGGTCGCCGCCTCGGCGGCGGCGCGAATCTGGGCGTCGGAGAAGCCGTCCAGCTCCTCGGCGGTGTCCACGATCACCGCCGAGTCCAGGGTCTCGCGCAGCACGTTCTGGGCGAAGGTGGTGCCCAGCGAGGCGAGCTCGGCGTTGATGGCGCGCAGCTTGTCCTTGTCTTCCTCGGAGAGGCGGGCGCCGGCGCGCACGAAGTCGATGTAGTAGCGCTCCAGGAGGCGCAGCGACTCGGGGTCGAGGCCCAGTTCGGCGCGCTTGCCATGCAGCGCCTCGACCCGGGCGAACAGCGTCGGGTTGAGGAAGATGGCGTCGCGATGCGCCGCCAGCTGCGGCGACACGGTCTTCTGCACGTCCTGCATGGCCGGGTTGGTGTGGGCGGAGTTCAGGTTGAAGAACACGCGCGACACGCGGGCCAGGATCTCCCCGGTCTGCTCCATGGCGACGATGGTGTTCTCGAAGGTCGGCGCCTCGGGGTTGTTGGCGATGGCCTCGATCTCGGCCAGCTCCTCCGCCATGCCGCGCTCGAAGGCCGGCAGGTAATGCTCGTCGCGAATCTGGTCGAAGGGCGGCACCTGGTAGGGCAGCGCGCTCGCCGTGAAGAACGGGTTGGCGGCGGCGTCGGCCGCGGCCGGCTGCTCTGCGGCCAGCTGTGAGGCGTAGCCGCCGAACGCGGCGGCGGCGGCGAGAGCGAAGGGAAGCGCGAAACGTCGGCTCATGCGTGGTCTCCTGGAGTACTTCCGGGCCTTGATGCCCGGCGCTGAAAAACGGCCATTCTAACCGCTCGAGGCGGTATTTCCCTCTGTTATAGTCGGCGGCATGTCCCCTGCCGCCGTCCTCGAGGGCCTCAACGAGGCCCAGCGCCGCGCCGTGACCCATGGTGCGCCGGTGCGTCGCGGCAGCCCGCCAGGGGCAGGGCCGCTGCTGGTCATCGCGGGCGCCGGCACTGGCAAGACCATGACACTGGCGCACCGGGTCGGACACCTGGTGCTCGCCGGAGTTCCGCCCCAGCGGATCCTGCTGCTGACCTTCAGCCGCCGCGCGGCGCGGGAAATGACTCGCCGGGCGCGCCGGGTCGTGGGCCAGGCGCTGGCCGACCAGGGCCGCGGCGAGGCTGTGCACCTGCCCTGGGCGGGGACTTTCCACTCAGTGGCCAACCGGTTGCTGCGGGAATTCGCGCCGAACCTCGCGCTGGATGCGGGCTTCTCGGTGCTGGACCGGGGCGACGCCGCCGACCTGATGGACGTGGCGCGCCAGGAGCTCGGCCTCGCCGACGGCCGCCGGCGCTTCCCGCGCAAGGACACCTGCCTCGCCATTTACTCCCGCGTGGTCAATGCGCGGGCCGAGCTGGCGGACTGCCTCGAGGCGCACTGGCCCTGGTGCGGCGACTGGACCGACGAGCTGCGCACGCTGTTCGGGCGCTACGTGGAACTCAAGCAGTCGGCCAGCCTGCTCGACTACGACGACCTGCTGTTGTGGTGGCACGCCCTGATGGAGCCGCCGGCGCTGGCGGCGGCCATCGGCGAGCGCTTCGATCATGTGCTGGTGGACGAGTACCAGGACACCAACCTGCTGCAGGCGGAGATCCTGCTGCGGCTGAAGCCCGAGGGCCGCGGCCTGACGGTGGTGGGCGACGACGCCCAGGGGATTTACTCCTTTCGCGCCGCCGAGGTGGAGAACATCCTGCGTTTTCCGGGGCAGTTCGAGCCGCCGGCGGCGATCGTCACGCTGGAGGAGAACTACCGCTCGGTGCAGCCGGTGCTGGATGCCGCCAACGCGCTGATGGCCGGCGCGGAGCGGCAGTTCCGCAAGGCGCTGCGCTCGGCCCGGCCGTCGGCGCAGAAGCCCTTCTATGTCACCGTGCCGGACGACGAGGCCCAGGCCGACTACGTGATCAATGCCATCCTCGTCGCCCGAGAAGCCGGCCAGCTGTTGCGCCAGCAGGCGGTACTGTTCCGCGCCAGCCACCACAGCGACCGGCTGGAGCTGGAACTGGTCCGGCGCAACATCCCCTTCGTGAAGTACGGCGGGCTGAAGTTCCTCGAGGCGGCGCATGTGAAGGACCTGCTGGCGGTGCTGCGCTGGGCGGACAACCCGAAGAACCGTGTCGCCGCGTTCCGCTGCCTGCAGCTGCTGCCCGGGGTCGGACCGGCGCTGGCGGCCCGGGCCTTCGGCTGGCTGGAGTCGCACGGCTTCGAACCGCCGGCGCTCGGCGCGTGGCAGCCGCCGCCGGCGGCCGCGCCTTACTGGGCGGGCCTGGTGGCGCTGCTCGCGGAACCCGGCCCGGCCGCGGGCGACTGGCATGGGCAGGTCGGGCGGGCCCGGGAGTGGTACCGGCCGCAGCTGGAGCGGCTCTACGAGGAATGGCCGGTGCGCCTCGGCGACCTCGATGCGCTGGAGCAGATTGCCGGCAAGTTCGCCACCCGCGAGCAGTTCCTGACGGAGCTGTCGCTCGACCCGCCGCAGGCCACCGGCGATCTCGCGGGCCCGCCGCTGCTGGACGAGGACTACCTGGTGCTTTCCACCATCCACTCGGCGAAGGGCCAGGAATGGGACTCCGTGTACATCCTGAACGTGGCCGACGGCAATTTTCCCTCGGAGTTCGCCACCGGCAAGCCGGCGCTCATCGAAGAGGAGCGCCGGCTGCTGTACGTGGCCATGACCCGGGCGAAGTCGGACCTGCACCTGGTGGCGCCGTTGAAGTACTGGGTGCCGCAGCAGCCGCGGCACGGCGACCGGCACGTGTACGGCGCCCGCAGCCGCTTCATCGACGAGGCCATGATGGCCCGCCTGGAGCCGCGCTTTCACGGCCCGGCGGAGCCGGGCGCCGGCGGCGCCACGCGCCCCGGGGAAGTGATCGACGTGGCGGCGCGCATGCGCAACATGTGGTGAGGAGCAGCATATGAACATCATCGGCATCGACATCGGCGGCTCGGGCATCAAGGGCGCGCCGGTGGACCTCGGAGCCGGGCGGCTGCTGACGGAGCGCCACAAGCTCCTGACCCCGCAGCCGGCGACGCCCGCTGCCGTGGCCGCGGCGGCGGCCGGGCTGGCGCGGGAGTTCCCGCCGGCGATCCGCTACGGGGTCGCGGTGCCCGCGGTGGTCAAGGATGGCGTGGCTCATACCGCGGCCAACATCGACCCGGAGTGGGTCGGCTGCGACATCGGGCGCCTGTTCGCGGTCGCGCTGGGCGCTCCGGTGACGGTCCTCAACGACGCCGATGCGGCCGGGCTGGCGGAAATGCGCTTCGGCGCCGGCCGGGACGAAGCCGGCACGGTGGTGATGCTCACCTTCGGCACCGGCATCGGCAGCGCGTTGTTCCTGGACGGGCGGCTGGTGCCCAACACCGAGTTCGGGCACATGGAAGTCAACGGCGCCGAGGCCGAGCACCGGGCCGCGGCGCAGCTGCGCAAGAGCCAGGGCCTGTCCTGGGACAAGTGGGCCGCGCGCGTGTCCGAGGTGCTGGTGGCGCTCGAGAATCTCGTCTGGCCTGACCTGTTCATCGTCGGCGGGGGCGTCAGCCGCAAGGCGGACAAGTTCATGCCCCTGCTGGAGTGCCGTACGCGCGTCGTCCCGGCCGCGCTGGGCAATGATGCGGGCATCGTCGGCGCCGCGCTCGCCGTGGCGGGGGACTGAAGCCGGGTGAAGGGCGTGGCTGCGGTGCTGGTGGTGGTGGCGGCGGTCTACGCCCTGCTGGTCGCCCTGCTGTGGGCGCGGCAGGAAAGCATGCTGTTCCTGCCCTCGATCCCCTCGCGCGAGCTGGTGGCCACGCCGGCGGCCCTCGGCCTCGAGTACGAAACCCTGGCGCTCGAGACCCGCGACGGCGAGACCCTCCACGGCTGGTTCGTGCCCGCGCCCCGCGAGCGCGCGGTGCTGCTGTTTTTTCACGGCAATGCCGGGAACATCTCGCACCGGCTGGACTCGCTGCGCATTTTTCATACGCTCGGACTGTCCGTGCTGATGATCGATTACCGCGGCTACGGCCGCAGCACCGGCCGTCCGTCCGAACAGGGCACTTACGAGGATGCGCTCGCCGCCTGGCAGCACCTCGTCGACGGGCGCGGCATCGAGCCCGGCCGGATCATCCTGTTCGGCCGCTCGATGGGCGGCGCGGTCGCCACCTGGCTGGCGGCGCAACAGGCGCCCCGGGGGCTGATCGTCGAGTCCGTCTTCCGTTCCGTGCCGGACCTCGCCGCGGAGATCTACCCGTTCCTGCCGGTGCGCCTGCTGGCGCGTATCGACTATCCCGTCGAGGACCTGCTGGCTAGGGTGAACGCGCCGGTGCTGGTCGTCCACAGCCGCGACGACGAGATCATCCCGTTCAGCCACGGCGAGGCGCTGCATACGGCGGCCGGCCGCGAAGGCGAGTTGCTGGTGCTGGCCGGGGATCACAACACCGGTTTCCTGCTCGACGAGGCGCGCTACCGGGCCGGGCTGGACGCTTTCCTGGCCGGCCTCGGGCTCCCCGCGCCGCGCTGATCAGCCTGGATCCTGCGCCAGGTCCAGCTGCGCCACGACCGGCAGGTGATCCGAGGCGTCGCGCGCCAGCGGGCTGGCGTGGACCTCGAGACTGCGCAGGCAGCGGAGCGGCTTCACCCAGATCCGGTCGAGCGCAAACAGCGGCCGATGCGCCGGAAACGTCCGCGGCGCCGGGGTCGGGCCGAAGTGGGCATGCAGGCGGCGCAGCGGCCGCCCCCACATGAACCACTCGTTGAGGTCGCCCATCAGCACCGTCGGCCCGGGCACGCCGGGATCCATCGCCGACAACAGCGTGGTGATCTGTTGCCGTCGCTCGTAGGGCCTCAGGCCCAGGTGCGTGGCGAACACCTGCAGCGGGGCGCCCGGCGTATCCAGCAGCGCGTCCAGCGCGCCGCGGGGCTCCCGTCCGGGCGTGCTGAGATCGAGCCGGTGCAGTTCCAGTACCGGGACGCGGGTCAGCAGCGCGTTGCCGTAATCACCGACCGGGCGGAGCATGGTGGCACCGGCAAGCGCGCGCATCCCGGTCAGTTCGGCCAGCAGCGACAACACTTCGAGATCGCCGTGGTGGGACTCGACCTCCTGCAGCGCCACGACGTCGGCATCCAGCTCGCCGATCACCGCCGCGATGCGCTGCGGATCGCGCCTGCCGTCCCGCCCGACGCCGCTGTGGATGTTCCAGGTGGCCAGGCGCAGTTTGCCGTCGCTGCTCATTCCGCCGCTGAGCTGCCCTGCTTGCTGGCGCGGCGCCGGCGCAGTAAGCGCCGCAGCCAGGCCATGCCCACGACGATCACGATCACCGCCGCGCTGAGCAGGCCGAGAGTGACCGGCTGGGGGTCGCGCAGCGTCGCCAGGATCCGATCGATGAAGAGCGCGATGGCCGTGATCCCGGGCGCCATGCCGAGCACCGTGCCGAGCAGGTAGTCCCGCAACCGGATGTGGGTGGCTCCGGCCACCAGGTTGATGATCGTGAACGGCGCGACCGGAATGATCCGGACCGTCGTCACCGCCAGCACGCCGCGCCGGCCCAGCTCCCGGCTGAGCCGGTCGAGCCGGGAGCCGGCGATGCGGCGCACTGTGCCCCGGCCGAATACCGTGCCCAGCCAGTACGTGGCCATCGCGCCCAGGAGGCAGCCGAGGGCGGCGTACACGGCGCCCTCGAGGGGGCCGAAAACCAGGACCACCACTGCGATCATCAGGGTCACGGGGACCACCAGCAGCGTGCCGAGCAGGAACGCTCCCAGCACGGCCAGCGGTGATGCCGGCAGGGTCTCGAGCATCTCTACGAACTGTTGCAGTCTCGCCGGCGACAGCCATTCGGCCAGGTCGGTCCAGCGCCAGGCGATGGCCAGCCCGATGAAGAACGCCAGCAAGCCGCCCATCATCAGCATGCGCCCCACGCTGGAGGCCTGGGTCTCACCCGGCAGCAGGCGGGCGGCCAGCCGGGCGGGCTCGATGGGCCGCTCCGGGTCGATGATGTCGCCTTTCGGGATCATCACGTCCAGGCTCTCGGAGAGATGGGGTTCCAGCGTGGCCAGGCTCCGGCCCTCGCCGCGGAGCGACTCGATGGCGCCGACCAGCGAGCCGGTTTCCTTCTCTGCCTCCGCCACGCGTTCCGTATCGGTATCGAGATGCTCCGCCAGCAGGCGGCGGCGCAGTCCCGCGATGGCCCGGCTGATGCGTTGCTCGCCACGCGCTTCGAGCACCAGGTTGCACTCGGTGTCGAAGCCCATGGAACGGTTGTTGAGGTTGGCCGAGCCGATGGTCAGCAGTTCGTCGTCCATTACCAGCACCTTGGAGTGCAGGTTCAGGCGGTACTCGCTGGCGGGCCCGAGATCGGCGTAATAACTGCCATAGCGCTCCGGCGGCGCGATGTCACGTAGGCGCCGGTGGAGGCGGGCGCGCATGACGCCGATGGTATAGGTCTCGAGCCAGCTGTTGTCGTCGCTGCGGGTCACCAGCGCGATCTCGGGACCGTCCTCCTCCCGCAGGCGTTCGGCCATTGCGTCGGCTATGGTCGCCGCGCTGAAATACTGGTTTTCGAGGTAGAGCTGGCGCCGCGTCGCCGCGATCGCGTCGAGGTGGAGCTGCTTGATCTCCTGTACTTCCGGCCAGTCCTCGTGTTCCGGCTCGGTGCGCGCAATGCCGACATCCACGTCCTCGAGGTCGGGCTCGAGGTCTGCCGGCCAGGGGTCGTCCGGCCGCGAGGCTTCGACAGGCTTGAGTTCGTTGCCGGTAGCGCGCCGCCAGCGTTCCCGCGCCAGGTCCCCCAGCGCGGCGGCGGCCGGCCCGTCGACAGCCATCTGCACGTCGTGAAAGGGGGGGCAGGGATCGCCCGAGGGATGCTTGCGCAGCGGGTCGTCCGGGCGGTGTGCCGGCGTGTCCCAGCGGCAGTGAGTCAGGTCCAGTCCGCCGACGAAGGCGATGGCGTCGTCCACCACCAGCACCTTCTGGTGGTGCGAGGCGCCCACGGGATGGCAGCCGTCGAACTCGAACCGCACACGGCGATGCGAGCGCCAGCCCAGCTTGTAGCTCGGCAGGACCTCGCGATCGGGCGCATAGAGCATTGCGTAGTCCCAGTCGAGAATGTTGACCCGGAGCTTGCGCCGGCGCTTCACCAGCGCATTGAGGAACTCGCCAAGCGGCGCCGGCAGGCCGTCGTCGGCCCCGCCCGGCAACAGCTCCATGCGGCTGTCGATGTCCCAGGCCAGGATCAGGATGGAGCGCTGCGCCCGCGCCATCGCGGCGCGCGCGGCGGCGAAGTAGGCGGCGCCGTCGACGAGGAAAGAAACCCGGCCGGCGCGTTCGATCCGCCAGCAGTTCGTTCCGGGCCGCAGCAGCCCGATCTCGCTTGACATGCCCCAATTATAGGTCCCCGGGTCCAGCCGAAAGCCCGCTTGCGTTTTTCAATGGTTGCAGAGTACTCTAAAAAACAGAGACAGACGGAGATGCCCCATGGCCCAGTTCAGAGAAGACCTCGCTTACGTTCGCCGCATTGTCGAGGACAGCCGCGCGGCAATGAGAATCGATATGCTGCCCTTGCTGGTGTGGGGCGGGCTGACGGTGATCGGCGTCACCCTGGCGTATGCCTTCGACTCGGTGGACAGTCCCTGGTTGTGGGCGGTGCTGGTCGGCGTGGCCTGGCTCTATACGGCCCGCCGCGCTTCGAGCGGCCGGGCTGAGGCCAGGCTGTTCGCGCACCGGGTGCTAGGCACCACATGGTTCGCGGTACTGACGTCCATGACCCTGATCGGATTCGTAGGGGCTTTCTCGGGCGTCCTGCCGACCCAGGCCATCACGCCGGTGCTCGCCTCGCTGTTCGGCGTGGGCTACCTGGCAAGCGCCATCCTGATAGACCGCCGGGCCCTGGCGTGGCTGGCGGCGAGCTGGTGGGTCGGCTCCGTGGCGCTGTTCTTCCTCCCGGGGGGACTGCGCCTGCTGGTATTCGGCCTCCTGGTAGCCGCGCTCCTGATGGTGCCGGCGCTGCTCATGCACCGAGGCACCCGGTCACGATGAAGCGGAGTCACGATTACCGCCAGCTCGATCCGTTGCTGGTATCGCGCATCAGGCTGGCCGTGATGACGCTGCTGGCGACGGTCGCCCGGGCTGATTTCAGTTTCCTGCGCGACCAGATCGGCGCCAGCGACGGCAATCTCGGGGCTCATATGCAGCGGCTGGTGGCCGCCGGCTACGTGGAAGAGAGCAAGCGCTTTATCGAGCGGAAACAGAACACGAGCTACCGTCTTTCCCGGCGTGGCCGGTCCGCCCTGGAGAGTCATCTCGCCCTGCTGCGGTCCCTTGTCGAACGGGACGATTCTTCATGATCGGCACCGGCGCTGCGCTCGTTGGGCTGGTGCTGGCGGCGCTTCTCGCCGCCGAGCCGGCAGTGGTGCTCGACGACCAGTTCGGGCGGCGGTCCGCGGTGTTGCCGGTCACCGGCGCCCCCGCCGTCGTCGTCTACAGCGACGGCGCCGGTGCCATCGAAGCCGGTCCCTGGCTGAAGCGCCTGCGCAGAGGGTCGTGCCACGTCATCGAAGTGGCGAATCTCGTCGAGGTGCCCGCGATTGCGCGCCCTATCGTACGGCGCCGGTTTCGGGCCGCCAGTCGGGTGCTGCTCGACTGGCGGGGCGAACTGGCCAGTGTCCTGGGGTTCGTGTCCGGGCACGCCAACCTGTACCTGTTCGGCGCAGGCGGGCAGCTGCTGGTTCACTTTCACGCCGCGCAGGACGAGGCGGGACGCGCGTTGTTCGTGGGCCTGTTGCTGGAGGTCTGCGGCGTTGATGCTTGAGCGACGACCGCCGCGGACGGCGTTTGCGGGCGCCCTGGTCACCGAGCTCCATCGGCGCGGCCCGGGCTTGAGCCGCGTGGGCCTGGCTCACCTCGGGCTGTTTGCGGTCCTGCTCGTCTGCATGGTTTTCGACCCGCGGCAGGTCGCCGGCTTCAACGTCTGGCTGAAGCCTGCCAAGTTCGCGCTCTCCATCAGCGTCTATCTCCTCACGATGGCGTGGCTCATGGGCGAGATTCAACGGGCGCGGCGTGCAGCAGCGCTTCTGGCCGGGGTCATCATCGCCACGATGATCCTGGAACAAACCCTGATCACGATGCAGGCCGCGCGCGGCACGACCTCCCATTACAACAACGCCACGCCTTTCGACAGCGCCGTATTCAGCCTGATGGGGCTGGGAGTCGCTGCCAATTCGGCGGCGGCTTTGGGCGTGTTCCTTCTTTTCATGGCCGAGCGCCGACCCGTGGTTACCGCTTATATCATGGGAATACGGCTCGGCCTGCTGATCTTCCTGCTGGGCAGCGTCCAGGGTTTCGTCATGATCGCCCACGGCGGGCATACCGTCGGCGCGGCCGACGGCGGTCCCGGGATGCCCCTGGTCGGCTGGAGTTCCGTGGCGGGGGACCTGCGAGTCGCCCATTTCATCGGCATCCACGCCCTGCAGGTGCTGCCGATTCTGGGCCTGATCATTGACCGCTGGTCCGCGGATCCCCGCTTACGGGTCGGTGCGGCGCTGCTTGCCGCCGCAGCGTACCTCGGCGTCGGCCTGGCGGCCTTCGACTCTGCGGTGCGCGGTCGATCCTGGGCGTGAGCCACATCGCGCCGGCTCGCTGCGGCGGCCCGTGACCTCGCCTATTGCTCGCTCGGCCTGCCGACTCCCATCGCCCAGGCAAAAAACGCGTACAGCTCGGCGAACTCGTCGATCAGCAGGTGGCGCGGCTTGGCCCCGCCGGAGGCGTGGCCGGCCCGCGTCTCGGTGCGGAGCAGGATCGGGCGGTCACAGCCCTGGGCATGCTGCAGTGCGGCGGCGAACTTGTAGCTGTGCCAGGGCACGACGCGGTCGTCGAACTTGCCGGTATGGATGATGGTGGCCGGGAAACAGGTGCCCGGCCGGACGTTGTGCACCGGCGAGTACTCCAGCTGCGCCCGGAAGTCGGACTCGATCTCGGACAACCCGTAGTCGCCCATCCACGCCCGCGCATTGGCGCTCGGCGTGTGGTAGCGGAGCATGTCGAGCACGCCGACCGCCGGGCCCGCGGCGATGAACAGGTCCGGCCGCTGCAGCATCACCGCGCCCACCAGCAGGCCGCCGTTGCTGCGGCCATAGACCGCCAGCTTCTCCGGCGAGGTCCAGCGCTCGGCGATCAGCCACTCGGCCGCAGCGATGAAGTCGTCGAACACGTTCTGCTTGCGTTCGCGCGTCCCGGCCGCGTGCCAGTCGGCGCCGTACTCGCCGCCGCCGCGCAGGTTGGCGATCGCCAGCACGCCGCCCATGTCCAGCCAGCCCAGCAGCCGCAGGTCCCAGCCCGGCAGCATGGATACGCTGAAGCCGCCATAGCCGTAGAGCATCGTGGGGTTCATGCCATCGAGCTCGACGCCCTCGCGGTGGACGATGAACATCGGCACGCGGGTGCCGTCCTTGCTGGGGTAGAACACCTGCCGGGTCACCAGCGTGTCGGTCTCCAGCGCCGTGCTCTTCTGGTAGAAGGGCATGACCGCGGCGTCCTCGACCTGGAAGCGCAGTACGCTGCCGGGATTGGTGAAGCTCTGGAACGAGAAGAAGGTCTCGGTCGACATGGGTGAGCCGACGAAGCCGGCGACCCGGCCGATGCCGGGCAGGCCCAGGGTCCGGCGATTGCTGCCGTCCAGCGCGAACAGGTCGACCCGGCTCTTGGCGTCCTCCAGGTAATGCACGATCAGCTGGTCGCCGACCAGCGAGACGCCTTCCATCGGCAGCGCCGATTCCGGCACCACGTCGTGCCAGTGCGCCAGATCGTTGAGGTCGACCGCCACCACCCGGCCGCGCGGTGCGCCGATGTTGGTGGCGAGATACACCGTGTCGCCGATGGTGCCGAGATAGGAAGCCCGGCCGTCCCAGCTGTCGACCAGGCGGACGACTTCGGCGTCCTCTTCCTCCAGCGGCAGCAGGTAGATGCCGTTGGTACGGCTGTTCTCGTAGATGCTCAGCACCAGGTGCCGGCCGTCGGAGGACATGATGGCGAAGGGCGAGCGGGTCGGGTGGTCCGTCACGGCGAACACGTGGGTGTCTTCCGACTGCGGCGTGCCGATGGCATGGAACCAGATCTCGGCCTGCTGCTGGTCGTCCCACTCGCCGGCGTCGTTCTTCGGGTAGCGGGCGTAGTAGAAGCCGCTGCCGTCATGGCGCCAGGCCGCGCCGGTGAACTTGGTGCCCTCGAGCACTTCCGGCAGGTCCTCGCCGGTGGCCAGGTCGCGGACGCGCCAGATGGTCCAGTCCGAGCCGCCCACCGTGGCCGCCCAGGCCATGTGAGTCGCCTCGCGATTGACGCTCCAGCGCGCCAGCAGCGTGGTGCCGTCCTCGGACAGCGTGGCCGGGTCGAGCACGACCTGCCACTCCGCGTCGGCGCCGGCGGCCACCATCAGCCGGCTCAGGGTCGCGGTGCCGTCGTTGTACTCGAAGAAGTACTTGCCGCCGTGGACGCGCGGCGTCGTCAGGCGCTCGGTGCGCCACAGCTCGTCGAGGCGCGCCCGGGTCCGCTCGAAGCCGGGCAGCGACTGCAGGAAAGCCGCGGAGTGGGCGTTCTGGGCCGCGATCCAGGCATCCAGGTCCGGCGTATCCAGGGCCTCCATCCAGCGGTAGGGGTCGGGCACCTCGACGCCGAAGTACTCGTCCACCTGGTCGACGCGCCGGGTCTCCGGATAGGCCGGGGCCGCCGGCTGCGGGCCCATGGAGCTGCAGCCCGCGAGCAGCAGCCCCAGGGCAAGAACGATGCCTTGCCTGAACATGTGTAGTCTCCGCGTTGGCTGGCGGCCGGCGTTCAGCGCAGGCCGGTTTCCTGGCGGGCGATGACCATCCGCTGGATCTCGCTCGTGCCCTCGTAGATTTCCGTGATCTTGGCGTCGCGGAAGTAGCGCTCGATCGGCATTTCCTTGCTGTAGCCCATGCCGCCGTGGATCTGCACCGCCGCGTGCGTGATGA
This sequence comes from Thioalkalivibrio sp. XN8, assembly GCF_011058255.1. Classification (GTDB taxonomy): domain Bacteria; phylum Pseudomonadota; class Gammaproteobacteria; order Steroidobacterales; family XN24; genus XN24. The sequence goes on from NZ_JAALFH010000050.1 coordinate 95,418, forward strand.
ACATCGCGGCCTCGGAGGCGAACAGCTTGGCGCAGGAGGACTCGGTGGTGTTGCGCAGGCCGGCCGCGGCCGCGACCTTCTTGTTCCAGGCCGCTTTCAGCGTCAGCAGGCGGGCGGCCTCGAGCCGCATCTTCATGTCGGCGACCTTGGCCTGGATCATCTGGAAGCTGCCGATCGGCGTGCCGAAGGCGTGGCGCTCGCGCACGTAGTCGAGGCTCGCCTCGTAGGCGGCGCGGGCGATGCCCACGGCCTGGGCGGCAATGCCGATCCGGCCGGCGTCGAGGATGCTCATGGCGATCTTGAAGCCGTCGCCCTCGTTGGCGATCCGGTCCTCCGCCGCGCAGCGGTAGTCGGCGAGCTCGATCTCGCAGGTGGCCGAGGCGCGGATGCCCAGCTTGGGCTCGGTCTTGCCGCGGTGGAAGCCTTCCTTCTCGGTGTCGATCATGAAGGCCGAGACGCCCTTCGGGCCGGCGTCCGGGTCGGTCATGGCGAACAGCAGGATGTACTTGGCGACGGGGCCGGAGGTGATCCAGGACTTCTTGCCGTTGATGACGTAGTGGTCGCCCTCGCGCACCGCCCGGGTACGCATGTTGGCGGCGTCGGAGCCCGACTGCGGCTCGGTCAGGGCGTAGGCGGCGAAAACTTCGCCCGAGGCCACCGGCGTCACGTACTTCTGCTTCTGCGCCTCGGTGCCGTACTGCAGGATGCCGTTGCAATAGAGCGAGTTGTGCACCGAGATGATGGTCGAGTGGGCGGCATCGGCCGCGGCGATCTCTTCCATCATCAGCGCGAAGCCGACCGCGTCCAGCGCCGAGCCGCCGTACTCTTCGGGCACCTCGACGCCCATGAAGCCCAGCTCGCCGGCGTTGCGCAGGGTTTCTTCCGGGAACTTCCCGCTGATGTCGAACTCGGCCGCGATGGGGGCGATCTCGCGCTGGGCGAAGTCGCGGGCGGCTTCCTGGATCATGAGCTGTTCTTCGGTAAACGAGAAGTCCATTGCGGGTCTCCCGGGGGGTGCGCTTGGTAAGCCCGCAATTTTACCCCACCGTGGGTCGGACCGCGCACGGCTCCCCTCGCTCAAAAAGTTTCAATATCGCTCGGTGAGCCGTGCGCGTCCCGACCCGCTGCCGGGAAATCCCGCGGGCACTGGCCAGCGCCGCCCCGGAGACCGCATGTCGCTCGGCCCGGAACGCTTGCGGGCGGTCCCGGGGTCCTTGCGAGGCGCTGCTGGGTATACCCGTGGTGGCGCTGCAGTGGCCGGGACATGACAGGGGTCCCTCGAGCGGCATAAGAATTCCAAGCGAGGGGGACCCCTGTCATGGTCCGGCCACGGACCGGTTCCCAGCCGGAGGTTCAGCCGGGACGCTCGTAGCTGACCTCGAGCAGCACCCAAGTCTTCCGCCCGGCCGCGACCTCCAGCGTGACCTCGTCCCCGGGGCTGCGCTTCATGAGCGCGCGCGCCAGCGGCGCGTCCATGCTGATGTACTCGGGCGCGTGGTCGAACTCGTCCGGGCCGACGATGCGAAAGCGCGCGACCGTGCCGGCCTCGTCCTCCGCCGTCACCCAGGCGCCGAAGAAGACCTGCTCGGTGCCGGCCGGGCTGCGGTCGACCACCTTGAGCACGGCCAGGCGCTTGCGCAGGAAGCGGATGCGCCGGTCGATGCCGCCGAGCTGCTTCTTGCGGTAGGTGTACTCGGCGTTCTCCGAGCGGTCCCCCTCGGCTGCGGCCGCGGCCAGCGCGCGGACTACCTCGGGACGCTCGACGCGCCACAGCCGATCGAGTTCCTCGCGCAGGCGGGCCGCGCCCTCCGGGGTGATATAGGGCGAGGAGGGCGGCGCGGGCGGCCGGTAGCGGCTCATGCCTCCGGCGCGGCGGTCACCGAGCGCAGCAGTTCGCCCACGGTGCAGTGGCGCTCCAGCGGGTGGCGCAGGGGCGCGTCGAGGTTCAGGTGGTAGTGGTTGCGCCGGCCGTGGCGCTCGCGCCGGACCACGCCGCCGGCCTCGAGTTCGGCCACGATCCGCTGCACGGCCCGCTCGGTGATGCCGACCTGCTGCGCGACTTCGCGCAGGACCTGGTCGGGATTGCGGGCCAGGCACACCAGCACGTGGGTGTGATTGCTGAGGAAAGTCCAGCCGACCGCCTCGCCGGCAGGGGCGTTGCCAGCAGGGGGGTTGCTTCCGGCCATGTTTTGCGTTTTACTATTCACGAAACGTACTTCGTATATCAGGAGCCTTCAATGTCTGCCGTCCTCGCGCCTCTCAGCCACGCCGCCCTGCCGCAGGCCCTGCCTGCCCGGACCATCGCCGTCGCGGCCGGCGACGGGATCGGCCCCGAGATCACGGCCGCCGTGCTCGGCGTCCTGGCTGCGGCCGATCCGACCCTCAGCTTCCAACAAGTCACCGTCGGGCTCAAGGCCTACCAGTCCGGCGCGAGTTCGGGCTTCGGGCCGGAAGCGCTCGATGCGGTCACCGGGCACGGGGTGATCCTGAAGGGCCCGGTGATGACGCCCTCCGGCGGCGGCTACAAGAGCGTCAACGTCAGCTTCCGCAAGCTGCTCGGCCTCTACGCCAACGTCCGGCCCAGCATCGCTTACCACCCCTTCGTCACCGCCATGCATCCCGAGATGGACGTGGTGGTGATTCGCGAGAACGAGGAAGACACCTACGCCGGCATCGAGCACCGCCAGACGGACGAGGTCGTCCAGTGCCTGAAGCTGGTCACGCGCCCGGGCTGCGAGCGCATCTGCCGCTACGCCTTCGAGTACGCCCGCGCGCACGGCCGGCGCAAGGTCACCTGCATGACCAAGTCGAACATCATGAAGCTGACCGACGGGCTGTTCCAGCAGGTGTTCGAGGAGATCGCCCGCGACTACCCGGAGATCAAGGCCGAGCACATGATTATCGACATCGGCACGGCCCGCATGGCCGCGCGGCCCGGCGATTTCGACGTAGTCGTCACGCCCAACCTCTACGGGGACATCCTCTCCGACGTCGCCGCCGAGGTGTCCGGCTCGATCGGGCTGGCCGGCTCGGCCAATATCGGCCGCGACTGCGCCATGTTCGAGGCCGTGCACGGCTCGGCCCCCGACATCGCCGGCAAGAACATCGCCAACCCCTCAGGCCTGCTGCTGGCCGCGGTCATGATGCTGCGCCACCTCGGCCGCCACGAGCCGGCGACGCTGATCCACAATGCCTGGCTGCGCACCCTCGAGGACGGCGTGCATACCGGCGACATCTTCCGCGCCGGCATCAGCAAGCGCCGGGTCGGCACCCAGGGCTTCGCCGAGGCGGTCATCGAGCGCCTCGGGCTGCGGCCGCGGCATTTCCCGGAGGTGGCCGAGGGCAACACGATGCCTGCCTTGCCGGCGACCGGGGCGGCCGCGCCCAGCCGGCCGCAGCGGAAAGAGCTGGTCGGCGTCGACGTGTTCCTGCACTGGGACGAGCAGGCGCGCGACCCGGCGGTGCTCGGGCGCCGGCTCGAGACCCTGCGCACGGCCGGCCTCGGCTTCGAGCTGATCACCAACCGCGGCGTGAAGGTCTACCCCGGCGGCTGCCCGCAGACACTGCGCTCGGACCATTGGCGCTGCCGCTTCTCCGGTGACGGCTCGACGGTAGACCGGCGCGAGATCCCGGAGCTGCTGGTGCTGCTGGCCGAGGCGGGCTTCGACGTCGTCAAGACCGAGAACCTGTACGCCTTCGACGGTGAGCCGGGTTACTCCCGGGCGCAGGGGGGCTGACCACGGGGGTTGCCTGTTCGAGGCTCAGTTTCCCCGGGGCGGCAGCGGCAGCCGAGGGTCCGCGTAGCCCAGGGCACGCAGTGCCTCGAGTGTCTCGCGCGCCTGGTCCTCGCGCCCCAGCCAGGCCGCCAGCCGGCAGAACAGGACATCGTGGTCTATCCCTCGCGCCCCCCGGGGCGGCAGCGCGTCGAGGCCTGCCTGCCAGGCGCGGCTCGCGGCCGCATCGTCACCGGCCGCTGCCAGCGCAAGACCGAGCGTGTCCTGGACCATGATGGCAGTCACGCCCTCGGCCGCCAGCACAGGCCCGCCTGCCAGGAGAACCTCGCGGGCCTCTGTTGCCCCGGCTACGGCCGCCCGCGTCCGTCCGGAGCGAAGATCGGCCATGGCCCGGACGCGGAGCGACATGGCCAGGCTGCGCCGGAACTCGACCGAGGTAGGTTCCTGCTCTACCAGGGCTCTATACCCCGCGATGGTCGCATCCAGTACCGCCTGGTCGGCTTCGCTCCCGCCTGTAACCATGTCAAGTTCCGCGACCTGGCGCTGGCTCTTAAGCTGGGACGAGCTCCAGCGGGCGTTAGTGGGGTCGTGCGCGACCAGGCTGTCCCGGATCGCCAGGGCTGCGGCCAGGCTTTCGCGCGCGGCCGCTACTTCGCCGCGCCGCAGGCGCACGTCGGCGAGGAAGTAACTCATGGTGCCGACTTGTTCGTGATGCACGGGGCTCGCACTCAACCGGTGCGCGCGCTCCGCATAGTCCAGCCCTCCGGCAAAGGCGTTCTCCGCCTCAGTGAGCTGCCGCAGGTCGAGCAGGGTGGAGCCGGCCCAGGACCAGTTGTCGCTCATCAGCATCAGCAGCTGGGTGTCTTCCGGGGCGGCATCGACCAGCGGCTGAGTCGTGGTGATCGCGTCCCGGAAAAACTGCAATGCAAGTTCCTGGTCGCCCTCCTGCCGTGCGATGGCGCCGAGGTTGCCGAGGGCGTAGGCCAGCTCCAGCCGGTAGTCCTCCTTGTCCGGGTCGCGCTCGAGGAGGGTGCGCGTGTGGGCCATGTAGGTCTGCATGGATTCCCCTGCGGCCGCCAGCCGGCCCCGCTCCCAGGCCACATAGCCGACCCAGAACTCGGCCTGGCCGAGCTCGAACAGGTACCGCTCCTGCGCCGGGTAGCCCTCATGCAGGGCCGCGGTGATGTCGCGCGACTCGCTGAAGGCGTCCAGCGCCTCCTCCAGCTGTCCCTGGTGGAAGCGGACTTCGCCGATCTGGCGCAGCGCCATGGCGCGCGCCAGGACCTCCTCTTCGCTGCCCTTGTCACCAAGCTCGGCGAAGTACTGCATGGCCTGCTCGCCGACGGCGTCCAGCATGTCGAGCTGGCCGAGCGGTTCCAGGCGCGCGCGCAGGTCGCCCAGCATGAACCCGATCAGGTTCTCGGCCTGTCCGCGGCGCAGCTCCGCTTCCTCGCGCGCCAGCTGGGCGTTGATGGCCAGGCCGATAGTGACCACTGCCACCACCGAGGCCAGCGCCGCCAAGCCCGAGGCGACCCGCAGGCGGCGTTGCTGGTCCCGCTGCCGCAGGGCGTCGACGCCCACGCCGAGCAGTCCGGCGGCAATCTTGAGCAGCGCCCCGCGGCGCCCGTCGGCCTGCTCGCGCGGGTCCGCGGCGAGGGGCTCGGGTAACGGGTCGCCGGCGTCGTCGCGGAGCAGCGCAGGCGGGAAGGCGCAGTCCGCGGCGGCCGGCTCCGGGCTGCCGGCGACCATCAGGCACAGTACGGGCCGGTCCGGGGCCATGCGGCGAAACGACCGGATCTCCTCGTTGACCCACCGCGAGGCGGCGGCGGCCGGCGAGCAGATCACGACCAGGGCCTCGGCGCGCGCCAGCGCCGCGCGGATGGAATCGCCCAGGTCGCCGCTGGAGGCCAGCTCCTCGCGGTCCCGGAACACCGGATAGAGCCGTCGGGGCAGTTCCGGGCGTGCCGCCCGCAGGCGGCCGGGCACCCGGTATCGCTCCAGCCCGAGCTGGAGCCAGCCGGCCCAGGCCTCGTCGGCATGGCTGTAGCTGATGAAGGCGCGATACCGGTCAGACATGCGCGACAACCTCCTGCATCCCGCCCCGCTGCGTCACAGCTTGCCGTGCTCGGGCGGTCGCTCGCGATGCATCAGGATCCACTCCGTATGCTCGTCCAGCGCGGCGTCGCCCAGCGCCCGCAGGATGCCGCGCCGCTCGGCGTCGTTGGTAGCGGAGTCCAGGCGCCGCCGGGCGTTCGAGAAGATGCGGTGCATGAAGCGATACTGCTTGACCAGTTCCTTGTCCGCCGAGCGGAAGGCGTAGGCCTCGCGCACCGCGGCGGCGAGCGTCAGCGCACCGACGGTGAAGAGCAGCACGTCGTGCCAGGTCTCCGGCAGCCATGCCGCGGTGACGGCGAGCACGGCGGCCACGCCGATACCGGTGCATAACGCGATGCGCCCCATGCGCTCGGTCAGCACGTTGCGGTGCGAGCGCTGCAGTGCCCGGTTGGCGTAGTAGCCGATCTGGCCGCTGTCGGGACGGCCGATCCATTCGCGGATCGCGAACTCGACGCCATCCGGCGAGCGCGGCCGGATACCGTCGGGATCGGCATCGCTCTTGATGGCGGCGTTGCGCATGACGTGCCGGATCCACGACAGTTCGACATCCTGCTTCTGCAGGAAGACGTCATGCGCGAACCGGCCGCCGCCCGGGCTCGAGAGGCCGGCCATGCTCCAGTACACCTGCACCCGCAGGCCCTCGGCGAGCGCCCGGTAGTCGAGGTAGCGCCGGTGCCAGGCGCCGCGCTCGGCCTGGCGGTGCAGGTAGACGCCGGCCGCGAACAGCGCGAGGAAGGCCCACAGCACGAAGCGCGCGGGGTACAGGTCCGAATAGAGGACGAAGGCGAGACCCATGAAGAAGCCGAGGGTGTAGAGCGTGCGCAGCGAGCGGCGGACCCGTTTCTGGTAGATGTTCGCCAGCCAGTCGGCCGCGATGAAGAGGTGATCCACGTGCTCCACGGCCGGCGGGAACGGCCGGTTCTCCAGCAGCGACCGGCCATGGTGCTCGATGGAAGCGCGGTGTTGCAGGCATTCGCCGGCGAAGGACTCCATGTGCGTGAAGATGTTGCGGTAATGAGCGGGCAGGTCGCTGGTGCGCGGCTCGTCCGGGTCGTCCGTCAGCCAGCCGATCTCGCCCGGCACCCGCTCCTCGACCGGGCTGCCGTCCGGTTGGGCGCGTGAACAGGCGATGTGGTAGACGAGATCGTTCTCGTTGTCCGCGAGCAGGTCCTCGGGACCGACCTCGTCCGGGTCGGAGCCCGGCAGGTAACCGGTGATACGGTAGTTGACGATGTCCGCAGTCCCGCCGCGCAGTACCGGCGGCTTGCCGTCCCACAAGGCGACCAGCACCTGGCAGTGGCTGGCGATGAAGACGCCGGCCCCGGCATAGCGACCCTCGCGGCCGGCCTCGGTGTCGGGCGGCGGCAGCCCGCGCACCGGAGCCAGCTCCATGACCTCGGAGCGCGCCAGCAACTGGTGGAACCTTTCGCGGGAGGCCGGCTCGATGAAATCCTTCTCGTACTCCGCCACCGGCATGGGCAGCACCGCCACCAGCGGGATCCCGCGCTCCAGGGCGACCTCGGCGAACAAGCGGTCGGCGCCTTCGGCCAGGGAGGAAAGCGCTTTCAGTGGCAGTCCCGGGAATTCCCTGCCGAGGTAATCCAGCAGTTCCGCGATCCGGGCTCGCAGCACGGGCAGCTCGACGTCCACCAGGTCTCGGTGGCCCGTCACGCCTATGGCCAGCGATATGGGCGGTCGCGGCTCGTCGCTCAATGCCGGTATATCCCCGTTCGGCAGGCTTTGCCAACGCCCGAGGCTACCACGGGCCGCCCCCGGCGACGACGGTGGGGCTTGTCACAGGCCCGGTGGCATAATCACGACTCTTGCCCCCTTCCCAGGAGTCCCGCCATGCCCCAGGTCAAAGCCTACGCCGCCCAGTCGCCGGACTCCGGTGTCGCTCCCTTCCCGATCCAGCGCCGCGCGCCGCGTCCCGATGACGTGGTGATCGAGATCGAGTACTGCGGGGTCTGCCACAGCGACCTGCATACCGCTTACAACGACTGGGGCATTACGACGTATCCCATCGTCCCGGGGCACGAGATCGTCGGCACGGTGAAAGCGGTCGGCGAGGCCGTGACAGGCTTCAAGCCCGGCGACCGCGTCGGCGTCGGCTGCCTGGTGGATTCCTGCCGCGCCTGCGGCTCCTGCGAGCAGGGGCTCGAGCAGTACTGCGAGCAGGGCTGGGTCGGCACCTACAACGGCGTCGACCTCCACGACGGCACGCCGACCTACGGCGGCTATTCCGAACAGGTCGTGGTCAGCGACCGCTTCGTGCTGCGCATGCCGGAGGGGCTGGATCCCGCCGCCGCGGCGCCGCTGCTCTGCGCCGGAATCACCACCTGGTCGCCGCTGAAGCATTTCGGTGTCGGCAAGGGTCATCGCATCGGCGTGGTCGGCATGGGCGGGCTCGGCCACATGGGCGTCAAGTTCGCCCGGGCGCTGGGCGCCGAGGTGACGGTCTTCACGCGCTCGGAGTCCAAGGTGGCCGAAGCGAAGCAGCAGGGCGCGCACCATGTCATCGTCTCGACCGACGCGAAGGCGATGGAGGCGGCGGCCGCGAGCTTCGACTTCATCCTCGACACCGTCCCGGTGCCGCATGACCTGAACCCCTACGTGAACGTGCTCAAGCGCGACGGCACGCTCATCCTCGTCGGCCTGCTCGGTCCGGTGGAGCCGGCGCTGCACACCTTCCCGGTCGTGCTGGGACGCCGCCGCATCGCCGGCTCCCTGATCGGCGGCCTGCCGGAAACCCAGGAGATGCTCGATTTCTGCGGCGAGCACGGCATCACCTGCGACATCGAGATGCTCGACATCAAGAACATCAACCAGGCCTACGAGCGCATGCAGCGCAGCGACGTGCGCTACCGCTTCGTCATCGACATGGCGACGCTGCAGGGCTGATCATGGTGCGCCGGAGACGCGTGTGCACATCCTGATTCTCCTCGCCGTGCTCGCGGCCGTGGTGTTCGGCCCGTCGCTGTGGGTGAAGCGCGTCATGGAGAAGTACGCCAGTCCGGCGGACCGCTATGGCGGCACGGGCGCCGAGCTGGCGCGCTTCCTGCTCAAGCGCGAGGGCGTCGAGGGCGTGCGCGTCGAGGAAACGGAGCAGGGCGATCATTACGACCCGGTCGAGAAGGTGGTGCGGCTCAGCCCGGACAACTTCCACGGCCGCTCGCTCACCGCCATCACGGTGGCGGCCCACGAGGTGGGCCACGCGGTGCAGGACCATACCGCCTACGGGCCGCTGCGGCTGCGCCACACCCTGGTGCTGCTGATGTCGCCGATGGAGCGGCTCGGCGCCGGCATCCTCATGGCGTCCCCCTTCATCGGCATGCTCACCCGGGCTCCCTCGCTGGGCCTGCTGATGCTGGTCGGCGGGCTGCTGACCCTGGCCACCTCGACCCTGGTGCATTTCGTGACGCTGCCGACCGAGGTCGACGCCAGCTTCGGCCGGGCGCTGCCGCTGCTGGAGAAGCACAACGTGCTGTACGAAGCCGACGCGCCGCATGCCGCGCGCATCCTGCGGGCGGCGGCCATGACCTATGTGGCGGCGTCGCTGATGAGCCTGCTCAACGTCGCCCGCTGGTGGGCGATCCTCATGCGCCGCTGAGCGGCCGCCGGGGGATCAGCCGGTCGGAGCCGGGGTGGCCGGGGTATCCATGAGAATCCGGGCTTCGCTGCGCGCGCGCCGCTTGGCCGGCTTCGACACCTGGCGCGCCAGCAGGATCACCGGGATCAGCCCGGCCACGACGATGGCCAGCGACGCCGTGGAGGCCTCGGCCAGGCGTTCGTCAGCAGCCAGCTTGTAGGCCTGCACCGCCAGGGTGTCGAAATCGAAGGGGCGCAGGATCAGCGTCGCCGGCAGTTCCTTCATCACGTCGACGAAGACGATCAATCCGGCCGTCAGCAGGTTGACCCGCAGGATCGGCAGGTGCACCCGCCGCAGCGTGTGGCCCGGGCCGTCGCCCAGGGCCCGGGCGGCGTCGTCCATGGCCGGGGTGATGCGGGCCAGCCCGGCGTCCACGCTCTGCAGCGACACCGCCAGAAAGCGCACGAGGTAGGCGAACAGCAGGCCGAGGATGCCGCCCGTGAGCAGCAGGCCGGCCTCGATGCCGAACCAGGACGCGAGCAGCTCACGCAGGCCCCGGTCCGCCGCCGCCAGCGGAATGAGCACGCCGACGGCGATGACGGAACCGGGGATGGCGTAGCCGAGCCCGGCGAGGCGGTGCGCGCCCCGCATCAGGCGCCCCGGCTGCAGGCGCAGGCCGTAACCGACGATCACCGCCGCGGCGACCGCCACGACGGCACTGATGGCGGCCAGGCTGACGCTGTTCCACAGCAACCCCAGGTAGCGCGCCCCGAACTGGGCGTCGCCTGCCACCCAGCTTAGCCACCCCAGCCGCGCCGCCGGCAGCAGGAAGCCGAAGCCCAGCGGCACCATGCAAGCCAGCACCGCGAGCAGCGCGCGCCAGCCGCGCAGCTGGTAGGGCTTGTGCTGGGCAGCCGGCGCGCCGACCTGGTGGAAGCGCATGGCGCCCCGGTTCCAGCGCTCCAGCGCCACCAGGACGAGCACGAAGGCCAGCAGCACCGCCGACAGCTTGGCGGCCGAAACCGGGTCGCCGAGAGAGAACCAGGCGCGGTAGATGCCGGTGGTGAACACCGGCACGCCGAAGTAGGCCACGGTGCCGAAGTCGGCTAGCGTCTCCATCAGCGCCAGCAGCAGGCCCGCCACGAGCGCCGGCCGCGCCATCGGCAGGGCGACCTTGAAGAACGCGCCCCAGGGGCCGCAGCCCAGGGTCCGCGCCGCTTCCAGCACGCCGCTGGACTGCTGCACGAAGGCGGCGCGCCCGAGCAGGTAGACGTAGGGATACAGCACCAGCGACAGCATCGCCACGGCGCCGCCCAGCGAGCGGATGGGCGGGAACCAGTAGTCGCGCGCCGACCAGCCGGTGAGCTCCCGGATCCAGGTCTGCACCGGGCCGGAGACCTGCAGCAGGTCGGTGTAGGTATAGGCGATGACGTAGGCGGGGAAGGCGAGCGGCAGCACCAGCGCCCATTCGAAGATCCGCCGGCCGGGGAAGCGGCAGACCGAGACCAGCCAGGCGGTGGTCAGGCCGAGGGCGATGACGCCGAGCGCCGTGCCGACGACCAGCAGCAGGGTATTGCGCAAATAATCCGGCAGCAGCACGTCGACGATATGCCGCCACGCGCCCTCGTCCGGCAGGAACACGTGCAGCGCCACCGTCAGCACGGGCAGGGCGACCAGCCCCGCCACGAGCAGCGCGGCGAGCGGCAGCGACAGCAGCCGTCGTCTACCGCTCACCGCCTGGGATCCCGGCTACTTCCAGCCGGCGCGGTCGAGCGCGCGCTGCGCCTCGGCCTGGTTCTCGCCGTAGACGGTGGCGTCGACCGGGTCGACCTTGAACTCGCCGAGGGTCTCCAGCGCCGGGTTGTCCAGCGCTGCGCCTTCCACCACCGGGTACTCGTTGTTGCCGCGCGCGAAGAGCGTCTGGGCCTCGGGCGAGGCCAGGAACTCGAGGAACCTCAGCGCCCCGGCGGCGTTCGGCGCGTTCGCCACGATGCCGGCGCCGGAGATGTTCACATGCGTGCCGCGCTCGTCCTGGTTGGGGAACACCCAGCCCACGCGCTCGACCACGGCCTGGTCGGCCGGATCGTCGGACTTCATCAGCCGGGCGAAGTAATAGGTGTTGGCCAGGGCGATACCGCACTCGCCGGCTGCGACGGCGCGAATCTGGTCGGTGTCGCCGCCCTGCGGGTCACGCGCGAAGTTGGCGACGACGCCGCGAGCCCATTCCTCGGCCGCCTCGAGGCCGTGGGCTTCGATCAGCGAGGCCATCAGCGACAGGTTGTAGATGTTGCCGCCGGAGCGGATGCAGAGCTCGCCCTGCCAGCGCGGGTCGGCGAGATCCTCGTAGCGGGTGATCGCACCCGGCTCGATGCGGGTCTTGTCGTAGTAGATGATCCGGGCGCGAGTCGAGAAGCCGAACCACTTGCCCTCCGGGTGCCGCAGCTGCGGCGGGATGCGCTCCTCCAGGATGGGCGAGGAGACGGCCTGGAAAATGCCCGCCTGCTCGGCACGCCAGAGACGGCCGGCATCGACGGTGAACAGGATGTCGGCGGGCGAGGCGTCGCCCTCCTGGAGAATCCGCTCGATCAGCGCGTCGTCCTTGCCCTCGATGCGCTGCACGCGGATGCCGGTGGCGTCCGTGAAGGCCTGGTACAGGTCCTCGTCGCTCTGGTAATGGCGCGCCGAGTAGATGTTGATGACGCCGGCATCGGCCGGCGCCTCGGCCGGAGCCTGGGCCTGGGTCCCGGGAGTGCCCTCCCGGCTGCAGCCATACAGCGCCAGCGCGGCCAGCGTGACGGCGAGAACCGGACCGGAAAGATCGCGGAAGCGGAGGGACATGGTGACTCCTGCAAGTCTCAGGTGAAATGGCCCTTCAGAATAATGCGAATCGTTCGCATTAACAAGCCGCCGGCTCCCGGTTCGGGTGAGCCCGTGCGAGAATTGCGCGCCATGGACACCAACTTCAAGGGCATCCCCATCGTGCAGCCGGCTCGCGTCCCCAGCGGGGCCAAGTTCCGCACCGAGCAGGGCTTTGCCGCGATCAAGAACGGCGTGAAGCAGAACCCGCGCGCCGAGGCCGCGCCGCACGGGCGCAAGCCGCCGTGGCTGCGGGCCAAGATGCCGAGCGGCGAGCGCTTCGCCAGGGTGAAGCAGAACGTGCGCGAGCACCGCCTGGCCACGGTGTGCGAGGAATCGATGTGCCCGAACATCGGCGAGTGCTGGAACAACGGCACCGCGACGCTGATGATCATGGGCTCGGTCTGCACCCGCGCCTGCCGGTTCTGTGCGGTGGATACCGGCAACCCGCGCGGCTGGCTGGATGCCGAGGAGCCGGCCAACTCGGCGCGCTCGGTGCAGCTGATGGGCCTGCGCTACGTGGTCATCACCAGCGTGGACCGTGATGACCTCGACGATGGCGGCGCGGCGCACTATGCCGCCTGCGTGCGCGAGATCAAGGCGCTCAATCCGGACACGGCGGTCGAGGCGCTGACGCCGGATTTCCGCGGTGACCTGGCCGCGATCGAGACGGTGGTGGACTCGGGGCTCGAGGTCTACGCCCAAAACCTCGAGACGGTGCGGCGACTGACCCACCCGGTGCGCGACCCGCGCGCCGGCTACGAGCAGACCCTCGACGTGCTGGAGCACGCCAAGCGCCACCGGCCCGAGGTGCTGACCAAGACCAGCCTGATGCTCGGCCTCGGGGAGACCGAGGCCGAGATCCTCGAGACGCTCGAGGACCTCAAGGCGCGCAACGTGGATATCGTGACCTTCGGCCAGTACCTGCGGCCGACTGCGAACCACCTGCCGGTGGAGCGCTTCGTCACGCCCGAGGAGTTCGCCGAGTACCGCCGCATCGGGCTGGAGATGGGCTTCCTCGAGGTCGTGTCCGGGCCGCTGGTCCGCTCCAGCTATCGCGCCGACCGGGTGTTCGAGCAGAACAACGTCGGGTTGTGACGGTGGCTGGGGCCACGCGCCGCAGATGAGCGTTTTCGGGGCGCTCGCGCACGTCCTGTGCGCGAGCGCCCCGAAAACGCCCATTCTGCGTCGCGCGGCCCGAGACACCCCGCCATGTCTGAGCCGAAGGGAAACTCGATGGCTCGCGGTGCCTTTAAAGGCCGCGGCGCAGTCTCGAACCCGCAGGGGCGCTTCGAGCGCGTCGGGCGCGAGGCGGTGGACGACGGCTGGTTCCCGGACCCGGAGGACGAACCCGGCCGGCCGGCGACGACGGTGACGGAGGAGCGGGCGCGCAGCATCGTCTCGCGCAACCAGTCGCCCGACATTCCCTTCGACGCCTCCATCAATCCCTACCGCGGCTGCGAGCACGGCTGCGTGTACTGCTACGCGCGGCCCAGCCACGCTTACCTCGACCTCTCGCCCGGGCTGGACTTCGAAACCAGGCTCTATGCCAAGACCAACGCCGCCGAGCTGTTGCGCGCCACGCTGTGCAAGCGCGGCTACCAGCCGACGCCCATCAACCTCGGCGCCAACACCGATCCCTACCAGCCGATCGAGAAGCATTACCGGGTGACGCGCGAGCTGCTCGGGGTGCTGGCCGAGGCGCGCCATCCCTGCACGATCATCACCAAGAGCGCGATGGTCGAGCGCGACCTCGACCTGCTTACCGCCATGGCGCGCGACGGGCTGGTGGCGGTGCTGGTCTCGGTCACCAGCCTCGACAACCGGCTGGCGGCAAAACTCGAACCGCGGACCTCGGCGCCGGCGCGGCGATTGCGGGCCATCGCCAGCCTGGCGGCGGCCGGCGTGCCCGTCGGCGTGCTGGTCTCGCCGGTGATTCCGGCCGTGACCGACGTCGACCTGGAGCAGATCCTGGCGCAGGCCGCCGCGGCCGGCGCCAAGCGCGCCAGCTACGCCCTGCTGCGGTTGCCGCACGAGGTCGCACCGCTGTTCCGCGAATGGCTGGACGAGCACCTGCCGGAGCGGGCAGGCCACGTCATGAGCCTGGTGCGGCAGATGCGCGGCGGGCGCGACAACGACAGCCGCTTCGGCGTGCGGCTGCGCGGCGAGGGTGTGTTCGCCGAGCTGATCGCCCGGCGCTTCAAGGTGGCGGTGCGGCGCCACGGGCTCAACCAGGGCGAGGGGTTTGGCCTGCGCAGCGACCTCTTTCGCGCGCCGGTGCCGCAGGGGGAGTTGTTCTGATCGGCCTCGACCGGCGCGACGAGCGACTGGGTCGCGACCTGGAGTTCGAAGTCATGATCGACCGCTTCGACGATTCATCGTCTTGCGGAGAATGATGCCTGTCAAAGCGGCTCGGTCCCTGCCGCAAGAATGGCCATGTATTCCCGATACGCGAACACTCGATCTCGTCGTTTACCCGTGACCTCGCTGAGGATCCCGAGATCGACCAGGTGGCCGACCGACTTGCGCACGGTTGGCGTCGAAATGGACAAGGAACGCGAAGCCGCTGCCACAGAAGTAATCGGATGGGCCTGCATGAACTGGTGCACCTGAAGCGCCGAACCGGCAGGACGGCCCAGCCCTTGGATCATCGCCCTGTCGCGCTCGAACAAGGCGAGGATGTCGCCCGCCGTAGCGGCGGCCTGTTCCGCTGTTTGCCTTACGCCGTCAAGGAAGAACTCGAGCCAATACTCCCAGTCGCCATCTGTCCGGACCCGCTGCAGCGCTTCGTAGTAGTCTTGCCGCCGCGTCTTGAAGTACAGGCTCAGGTAGAGAACAGGCTCTCGCAATGCGCCTTCGGCAACCAGCAGGAGCGTGATCAGCAGGCGCCCGAGGCGTCCATTTCCGTCGAGAAACGGATGGATGGTCTCGAACTGGACGTGCACCATCGCTGTACGCACGAGCAGCGGCATCCGATCGGCGTGGTTGTGAATGTACTTCTCGAGGGCGCTCATCTGCTCGGCAACCAGCTCGTACGGCGGGGGCACGTACCTGGCGTTGGCCGGCCGCGTCCCGCCGAGCCAGTTCTGCGAACGCCGAAACTCTCCGGGCTGCTTCGCACTGCCGCGGCCGCCGCGGAGCAGCACCCCGTGCAGCTCGCGGATGAGGCGATTCGACATCGGCAGTCCCTCGCGCATTCGGTCGATGCCCAGCTGCATCGCCGCGACGTAGTTCGATACTTCTTCGACATCGTCGATCGGGACGCCGGGGACTTCGTCGCTCTCGAACAGCAGCAGGTCGGACAGCGAGGACTGCGTGCCCTCGATCTGGGCCGATAGCAGGGCTTCCTTGCGGACATACATGTAAAGGAACAGTGGCGTATCCGGGAGAATCGAGGTCACGCCGTCCAGCCGCCCCAGTGCCCGGTTCGCGGCCTCCAGCTTGGGGTAAAGGCCTTCCAGGCGAACGGGGGGATTCGGCGGCAGAGGCGGCGGCACGTAGGCCCGAACCTCCTCGCCTGCGACGGTGGTCGATGCGTAGCGGCCAATCCGGTTGGATCGTTGCTTAGCCGAAGCCACTGAGAAAGGATCCTTGCTTAGCCCTGACTGCTAAGAAAGGATAAGCTCGCTCCCTTTCTTAGTCAAATGGGTTCAAGTCGCGGCTGGGGTTTCCTCGAACCCCTCCAGGAACTCCGCCACGTTCGCGCCGATGGTCTCCACCGCGTAGCCGCCCTCCATGACGACCACGGTGGGCAGCCCGAGTGCGCCGATGCGTCGGGCCATGCGGCGGTAGTCGGCGGTCTGCAGCTTGAAACTCGAAATCGGGTCGCCATCCCAGGTATCCACGCCGAGCGAGACCACCAGCGCGCCCGGTTCCTGCTCCCCGATCCGCGCCAGCGCGGTCTCCAGCGCCGGCAGGTAGCGCGGCCAGTCGGTGCCCTTGGGCAGCGGCAGGTTGAGGTGGGTGCCGCCCTCGGTCTCGTCCGCATGGCCGAGGAAGAAGGGGAAACAGAAGCTCGGGTCGGCGTGCAGCGAGACGGTGAAGACGTCGGGCCGGCCGGCGAAGATCTGCTGCGTGCCGTTGCCATGGTGGTAGTCCACGTCGAGCACGGCCACCCGCTCGACTCCGGCGTCGCGGAAGCCTTGGGCCGAGATCGCGGCGCCGTTCAGGAAACAGTAACCGCCGAAGAAGCGCGAGCCCGCGTGGTGGCCGGGCGGGCGCGCCAGGGCGAAGGCGGCCCGCGCGCCGGCACTGACCCGGCGGCGTGCGGTGTCGGCGGCCTGCGCGGCGGAGTAGGCGGCCGCCCAGGTGCCGGCAGTGACCGGCGTGCCGGCGTCGAAAGACCAGTAACCCAGCCGGCCGTCGATGCGGGTCGGCTCGCGGTCTTCGCGCATCCCCGGCGCGCGCCAGCTCAGCGGCAGGGCGTCGTGTGCCGGGCCGTGCGCGGCGACCCACTCGTCCCAGGCGCACTGCAGGAAGGTGACATAAGCCGGGTCGTGCACGGCGACGAGCGGGTCCAGCCCGTGATCCTCCGGCTCGACCGGCGCCGGAAAGCCCCGCCGGGCCAGCTCTTCGAGAACGGCGTCGAGGCGTCCCGGGTGCTCGTAGACCGGCACCAGGCGGCCGTCGGTCAGCTCGGCCTGCCCGTGCTGGCGGCGATGTGCGGGGCTGAAGACGATGTCCATTGCTTGTTCTCGTCGTGGCAGGAGGCCCGGCGGCGCAGCGGGCTGCGCTACCATAGCGCGCAACCTGACCACCCGGAAGTGAGGCCGCCGTGACCGAGGCCCTGATCGAATACGGACTGTTCTTCGCCAAGACCGTCACCCTGGCGGCCGCCATCCTGTTCGTGGCCGCGGCGCTGGTGAACCTGCAACGGCGCACCCGCGAGTCGGAAGGCATGAAGGTCACCGACCTGAAGAAGCGCCTGCGCCAGGCTGCCGACGGGCTGCGCGGCGCGCTGCTGCCGAAGGCCGAACGCAAGAAGCTGGCCAAGCAACGCAAGCAGGAGGCCAAGGCGGAGCAGGACCAGCCGCGCAAGCGCGTGTTCGTGCTGGATTTCCGCGGCGACATCCGCGCCAGCGCGACGGCTTCGTTGCGCGAGGAAGTCAACGCCGTGCTGGCCGTGGCCGAGGAAGGCGACCAGGTGCTGCTGCGGCTGGAGAACGCCGGCGGCCTGGTGCACGAGCACGGCCTGGCGGCATCGCAGCTGGTGCGCCTGCGCGAGCGCGGCATCCCGCTGGTCGCGGCCGTGGACAAGGTCGCGGCCAGCGGCGGCTATCTCATGGCCTGCGTCGCCGACCGCGTCATCGCGGCGCCCTTCGCCATCGTCGGTTCCATCGGCGTGCTGGCCCAGGTGCCTAACTTCCGCCGCTGGCTGGACGAGCGCGGCATCAGCGTCGAGCAGGTCAAGGCCGGCCGCTACAAGCGGACGGTCAGCATGTTCGGCGAGGTCACGGACGAGGACCGCGCCAAGCTGCGCGAGGAACTGGAAGAAGTGCACACCCTGTTCCGGGAGATGGTAGGGCGCTACCGGCCGTCGCTCGATCTCGAGCGCGTCGCCACCGGCGAGTACTGGTACGGCACGCGGGCGCTCGAGCTCGGCCTGGTGGACGAGATCGGCACCAGCGACGACTGGCTGCTCAAGGCGGTCGAGGAAGCAGACGCCTGGAAGGTCGAGTGGCGCGGCCACAAGCGGTTCATGGACAAGCTCGCCGCCGCCATGGAAGAGGGCGGGCTGGGCTTGGCGGCCCTGCTGCGCCGGAACTGAGCCGGCGCGGGAGATTCGCTACCAGATCTTGGACGCGATGGCGCGGTCGCGCAGGCCGTCCGGCAGCCGCGTCAGCAGCTTCAGGGCCTTGGCGTCCTTCCCCACCAGGTAGCGGTTCTTCGGGTTGGAGTCTTCGAGCGCCTCGGTGACGACCTCGGCCAGCGCCTCCGGCGGCAGGCCGCCCGGCTTGGCGTTCAGCTTCTCCAGCAGCCGCACCAGCGGCGCGTAGAGTTCGCGCAGCGCGGACTTGGCAGCGTCCTCGCGCGCGGCTTCGTCGCGCTGGGCGCCCTTGTCCCAGATCGGGGTCTTGACGCCTCCCGGCTCGACCGCGACGACCTTGATGCCGAAGGGGCTGAGCTCGAGCCGCAGCGAGTCGGTGATCGCCTCGACCGCATGCTTCGAGGCCGCGTACACGCTGACGCCCGGCATGGCGATCAGGCCCGAGATGGAGCTGATGTTGACGATCCGGCCCCGGGAGGCCCGCAGCAGCGGCAAGCAGGCCTGCGTGAGGAGCAGCAGCCCGGTGACGTTGACGGCGAAGGTCTGGTGGACCTGCTTCGGCTCCATCAGCTCCAGCGGGCCGCCGATGTAGACGCCGGCGTTGTTGACCAGCGCGTCCAGCGTGCCGTCGCCGGCGCCGTGGATGTGCTCGAGCGCCGCGGCGATCGAATCCTCCCTGGCGACGTCCAGCAACAGGGGCTCCAGCGCGCCGCCCGCCTCGGCCACCAGCGCGTCGGCATCCGCCTGCTTGCGCACGCCGGCGAAGACGTGCCAGCCGCGCTCTGCGAGACGCAGCGCAGTGCTCCGCCCGATACCCGTGGACGACCCGGTGACGAGAACTTTCTTGCTCATGTCAGCCCCTTTCGCCGCTGCCGGTGGCGAAGATTCAGGCCCCCCGCCAGTAGCAGCAGGACGGCTGCGCTGGTGGCCAGCGGGTAGGTGACGGCGAACACCACTGGCGTCAGCAGGGCGCGGGTGAGCGCCCGCAGCGCCTCATGGCGGCCGATGAACTCGGCGACCGGCGGCGAGTGCCGGTAATACAGCGCGACAAACGCCCGGCCGGGCGCGTTGGTCATCAGGGCCCGGTCGCGGAAGTCTCGCAGCGTGGCGACGTGCGGATCCATCCAGCTGCCCCAGGCCGCGGTGGCGATGAAGCAGTTGCAGAAGCCCCGGCAGGTCTCGCCCGGGTCGTCGTCCTCGATGGTTACGATGGCGACGCGGCTTTCAGGATCGATGCCGGCCAGCGCCGAGGCGTTGGTGAGCGCGACCTGGAAGCTGCGCCGCGGCCGGCTGTCGTCGGGGTCGTCGATGAGCTCGACCTCGAAGGTCTGCCGGGTCACACCGGCGGCGAACTCCAGCGTGCCGCCGGCGGCGACATAGTCGCGGCCGGCCACCGCGGCACTCCCGGTGCTGCTGCCGTCGACCGTGATCCAGTTGACCGAGGCCGTGCCAGTGCTGCCGCGGTTGCGGTCCACGGTGAAGGTCACGGTGCCGTCGGCCTCCTGGACCTCGGGCGTGCTGGTGAAGATGGCGAACTCGCCGGCCCGGTCGGCGGCCGGCTCCTCGATCACGACCAGCGGCCCAAGGCCGGTGAAGGCGGCGCGGTCGTCCGGCTCCGCCTCGGCCAGCACCACCGTGAGCGTGCGCGGGAAGGTCGGCTGCGACCGGCCGATGGTGGACAGGAGCAACTGCTGCTCGGTCTGGTCGGCTGCGAACTCCACCGTGGTGGTCAGGTCGGTGAAGTCGATGCCCAGGCCGGCGGTGCCGGGCACGCCCAGCAGCAGCGCGGACACCACCTGCTGGTCGAGCCCGTCCCGGGCCACGTCGATGGCCAGCTCGCTGCCCGCCGTGACCCGCCGCACGGCCGTCCCCGGCAGGCTCAGCGCGGCGTCCGGGCTTTCGTCGTCCTCGATCTGGAGCAGCAGCGTGGACTCCCGGGCCAGGGTCGCGGAACTCGGGTTGGCGAGCGTGAGGACGGCGTAGCGCGTCCCGTTCACGCCGCTGTTCTGCACCGTTTCCAGGGTGGCACGCCCGAACAGCTCGCCCGCCGGGATACGAATGACCCCGAGCGGCAGGTCGATCGTGAAGTCCGTGCCGATCGCCGCGGTGCCGCCGAGACTGACGTTGAGGACGACCGTGGCTTCCGCGCTGGTGTCGCCGCTGCGCACCACCGTGATGTCGGCGCTCTGGCCCTCGACCAGGTTCAGCCGGGGCTGGATGAACTCGAGCACGCCCGAGGCCTGGGCGGCTGGAACCCCCGCCAGCAGCAGTGACAGCAGGGCCGGCACGAGGCGCGGGCGGCGTGGGCGATGCGTCGGCATCGGCAGGTTCTCCGGTTGATCTGTTCCGGCTCTCATGATGCTGCCGCGCCCCGGCGACCGCAAATCCCCCGGGGCCCGCCGCGGCCGCCGGCCGCCGTGATAAAGTTGCGGGTCCGCTATCCAGGGGCCGGAGGATGAACGCCGAATCCGATGCAGTCAGGGACCAGGGCGCCCAGGCAGGTTCGAGCCCGGTCCCGCCCAAGCCGCCGGAGCAGGTCCGGCTACAGCTCGAACGCTCCATCGCGCGCCTGCGCGATCCTGAGCTGCCGCCTGCCTGGGTGGTCCACGAGGTGCGCAAGGACCTGAAGCGGGCGCGGGCGCTGCTGCGCCTTTGCGACGGCGCCCTGCCCACCCGCCGGGCCGAGAAGCGCTGTGGCGCCGCGGCCCGGGAACTGGCGCACCTGCGGGATGCCGATGCCGCCGAGGAGACCGTGGCGCGGCTTCGTCCCCGCGCCGACGCCGCCGAGCTGGCGGCGCTCGACCATCTCAGCACCGTCATCGCGGCGCAGCGCCCGCTGGGGCCGGAATCGCGCGGCTTGCCGCGGTCGCTGGCGCAGCGCGTCGCCGACGAGCTGCAGGACATCAGCGCCGAGGTCGAGAGCTGGTCGTTCCAGGACGTGACCCCCGCGATGCTGGATGCCGGCCTCGCGGCCAGCCGGGCCGCCAGCGCGCGCGCCTACCGGCGCGCTGCCGCCGACCACCGGGTCGAGCGCTTCCACGATTTCCGCAAGGCGGTCAAGCGCGAGCTCTACCAGCGCGAGCTATCCGGCCGCCCGCTCGAGCGCATGGAGCGCGCGACCCTGAAGAAGCTGGCCGACGTGCTGGGCGAGCTCCAGGATCTCGACGTGCTGCGCGGCATCCTGCGCGAACGGCGCCTGTGGCGCGGGCCGGCGAAGCGGCTGACGCGGCGCACCGCGCGGGAGCTGAAGGCCAGGGCCCTGCGGCTCGGCCAGGGACGTTACCGGAGGCCGTCATCCTGAGGCTGTCCCGCAGCTCCGCGGCTTGCCGCGGCGCCTCATGATCCCCCTGCGCGACGAAAACCCGGTCAGCATCGTCCCGTTGGTCAGCTGGGGCCTGATCGCGGCGTGCGTCGGGATCTTCGTGTTCCAGGTGTCGCTCGGCGCCGAGGGCTTCAACCGCCTCATCTTCGGTCTCGGCGTGATCCCGGCGGTGCTGCTGGGGCACGCCCACCTGCCGCCGGAGCTCGAGCTGGTGCCGCCGCTGGTGACGGTGTTCAGCTCGATGTTCCTGCACGGCGGCTGGCTGCATCTCGCGGGGAACATGCTGTATCTCTGGATTTTCGCCGACAACATCGAGGACCGCATGGGCCCCGCGCGGTTCCTGCTGTTCTACCTGGCCTGCGGCGCCGGCGCAGTCTTTGCCCAGGCGCTGCCCGCGCCGCAGAGCATCGTGCCGATGGTCGGCGCCTCCGGCGCGATCTCCGGCGTGCTCGGGGCGTACCTGCTGCTGTTTCCGCGGGCGCGCGTGCTGGTGCTGGTGCCCTTCGGCTTCGTGCTCCAGGTGATCCGCTTGCCGGCGGTCTGGGTGCTGGGCCTCTGGTTCCTGGTCCAGCTGTTGTCGTCGCTGGCGGCGCCCGCGGCCGAGGGCGGCGTGGCGTTCCGCGCCCATCTCGGCGGCTTCATTGCGGGCCTGCTGCTGACGCCGCTGTTCCTGCGCCGGAGCGCCCGTTGAACGCCGGCGAGCAGGGCCTGCGGCAGGGCCTGCTGGAATGGACGCTGCTGCTCCTGCTGGTGGCCCTCTGGGGCAGCGCTTTCCTGCTGGTGCGGGTGGCGCTGGACGCCTTTACCCCGGCGGCGGTGACCGCGGGCCGCCTGCTGGTGGGGGCCGGGGTGATGCTCCTCGTGCTGCTGCTGTCCGGCCGCCGCGTGCCGGCATCGGCGCGGGTCTGGGCCTTTTTTCTCGCCATCGCGGTGATCGGCAACGCGCTGCCCTTCTTTCTCATCGCCTGGGGCCAGGTGTCGATTCCCTCGGGGCTGACCGGCATCCTGATGGCCGTGATGCCGCTGGTGGTGCTGCTGCTGGCGCACTTCTTCGTGGCAGGCGAACAGCTCACCGGCCGCCGCGTGGCCGGTTTCCTGCTGGGCTTCCTGGGCGTCGTGGCCCTGACCGGGCCGGAGGCGGCGGCCGCGCTGCGCGGCCGCGATGCCGCCCTGCTCAGCCAGCTGGCGGTGCTGGGCGGCGCGGTGTGCTACGGGATCGCGGCCATCGTCGCCCGGCGCGGGCCGCGGTTGCATCCGGTGGTCGTGGCGGCGCCGGTCCTGTCGGTTGGGGCCATCCTGACGGGGCTGTGGCTTGCGGCCGGCGGCGCGCTGGACGGGGCCGACGCCGTGACGCACCAGCCGGTGACGCTGTGGCCCGCGCTGGCCATGGCGGCGCTCGGCGCCCTCTCGACGGGACTCGCCACGGTGGTGTATTTCACCCTGGTGCATCGCGCCGGCCCCACCTTCCTGTCGCTGATCAACTACCTCATCCCGGTATGGGCCGTGGTGCTCGGCGCGCTGGCCCTCGGCGAGCGGCTGCCCCCGCGGGCCTTCGCCGCGCTGGGCCTGATCCTCGCCGGCGTGGTCATCGCCCGCGGGCAGTCGCGACGCGGGAGCGCGACGGCATGAGGATCGTGGTGGTGGGCGGCGGTTATGCCGGGCTGGCCTGCCTGGCGCGGCTGGCCCGGGTCCTGCCCGACGCCGAGCGCCACCTGGTCGATCCGGGCCGCTGGCATCTGCGCCGGACGCTCCTGCACGAAACCCTGCGGCGGCCGCTGGCGGACCTCCACGCCGGCTTCGGCCCGATCGCCCGGCGCTGGGATTTTCGTCACCACGCCGTGGCCGTGCGCTGGGACATGGCACTCCTGCGGCGCTGGTCGCAGCAGGGACGGCTCAGGCTCGGCCGGAAGGACCTCGAGTTCGATGCCCTGGTGCTCGCCACCGGGCTGCCGGGGCCGAAGCGTCCGCGGAGCCGCAGCAAGACGCCGCCGGTGCCGCTGGAGAGCCTGGCCACCGGCGCCGGCATCCGGGCCTACCGGCAGCTGGCGGCGAATCCCGGGCCGGCGTGGGTGGTCGGGGCCGGCGCCAGCGGGCTGCAATGCGTGTTCGAACTGGCGGCGGCGCGCGAGCGCGGCGCGCCGCTCGGCCTGGTCGAGGCCTCCGGGACCATTCTCCCGGCCGAGCCGGCCCGGCTGCGGCGCGTGGTCTGGCGCCGGCTGGAGCGGCTCGGCGTCGACGTGCGCCTGGATACCCGTTACCAGGGCGCCGGGCGCGGGCGCATCCGCCTGCTCGGGCCGGACGGCGCCGAATCGCTGCCGGCGGGCGGCGTGCTGCTGTGTACCGGCCCGACGGCCCGCCCGGTGGATGCCGATGCGGCGGGCCGGGTCCTGCATCGCGGCCGGGCCCTGCCCGGGATCTTCGCCGCCGGCGACTGTGCCCGCTGGCGCGACGTGCCCTTCGACGCGGCCACGGCGCAGACGGCGGTGCGCAAGGGCCGCCACGTGGCCGAGAGTGTCGCGCGGGTGCTGGCCGGCGATGAGCCGGAAGCCTGGGACGCGCAGCAGCTGGGCTACTTCCTGAGCCTGGGGCCGGGCGACGCCGTCGGCTGGCTGTTCTCGCGCGCAGCGATGGTGAAGGGGCTGCCGGCCGTCGCAGCGCGGGAGGCCATCGAGGCGCGCTGGGACCTGCTGCTCGCCGGCGTCGACAGCTTCGGCGCCCTGTGACGCCTCAGGTCTCCGGGTCGAGAGGCTGGAAGGGCGTTTCGAAGTAGCGGTGGAAGGGCGAGGGTAGTTCACGGTAGTCGAGGGCGCGCGCCGCCGGCGGCATCGGCTGGCCGTTGTAGGTATTCCAGAAGACCACGTTTTGCCCCGCCAGACGGCCGGCGTGCAGGTCGGCCAGCAGCGCGGCGAACGCCTTGCCGGTGTAAGTGCCCTCCAGGCCCACGCCGAAGGCGGTGCGCGCCTCGCGCAGCGCGGCCATCGCCTCGGGCGTGAAGCGGGCGTAGCCGGGCCCAATGAACTCGTGCCGGACTTCCAGCAGGTCCGGCTCCAGGGGCCGGAGGGGAAAGCGCGGGTCGGCGCGATGCAGCAGGCGGGCGGCGCCGTGGTAGAGGGCGCGGAAGCGCGCCGGGCTGGCGATGTCCGCGCGCACCACGCGCACCAGCTGGAGCCGAGTGGGCAGGCCGGCCGCGGCCAGCCCCAGCGCCAGCCCGGCCGCCGTGCCCATGGTGCCGAGCGCGAGATAGATCACGTCGGGCGCGGGCATCAGCCCCGCCCGGACCTGCGCCGCCAGCTCGAGCCCGGCATTGACGAAGCCGACGGCCCCGAGGGGCGAGGAGCCGCCGCCGGGTATGCGGTACGACGCCTGGCCCGGACCGCCGAGCTCGAGTGCCCGGGCCGCGCTCCGGGCCGCGGCCTCGGTAGGGCAATGGACGTGTTGCGCGCCGGCCCAGCGGCCCAGCAGCAGGTTGCGCCCGACGAAGGAGGAGTTGCTCTGCGGCGTCAGCAGCAGCCGTGCTTCGAGCCCGAGGGCAGCGGCGTAGACGGCGGTCGCGAGCGCATGGTTGGAACCGGCGACGCCAAAGGTGAACACGCGCTCGTGGCCGTGCCGGAGCGCGTCCGCCAGCAGGAACTCCAGCTTGCGCACCTTGTTGCCGCCGTAGGGCGCAGCGCAGCGATCGTCGCGCTTGAGCCACAGGCTGGCGCAGGCTTCACCGGCGAAGCTCGCCTCGGCCTGCTGCACCGGCGTCGGCCAGTGTCCGAGCGGTCGCCACGGCAGCGAGTCGGCGAGACGGGGATAACGGGTGAACAGTTCCAGCATTGCTAGGCCTCGCCGTGGTCCGCGCCCTGGCCCGCGGCGCGGGCGCGCAGGCGCCGGGCCTCGGCCAGCAGGAATTCCTCGTCGCGTGGCGACAGGTCGAACCGGCGGCACGCTTCCTCGATGGCGGCGTTGTCGTGCCGGCCCTCGGCCGAGAGCCAGCGCAGGGCGTCGCGCAGTCCCTGCCCGGGAGGCTTGCTGCCGTGTCGTTCCATGTCGTTCCCGCTCCTCGGCCGTGCGCGGCATCGGCTATTATCATCGCAGGATTGGGTCTCGAGGCGCAGGAGCAGGAGCTGCATGAGCGGTAGGGAGCATCTGGATGCATTGCGGCAGGACGCCGCCAGCGCCCCGGTCGTGCTGTTCGTCTCGCGCCTGACCGACGTGCGCGAGCTGCTGCGGCGGCTCGACGAGCTGGAGCTCCAGTACCGCATCGTCACGATGTCGATGCGCGACGGCGACGCGCGCACCCGCTTCCATGTGCTGGAGGAATGGACCGGCCACCATACGCTGCCGCAGGTCTTCCTCGACGGCCGCTTCATCGGCGGGCCGACCGAGCTGCTGGCTCATCCCCGGCTCGCCGGCGGCATCCCCCGCGCCGGCCAGTGGCTGGGCTACGCGGGCCTGGTGCCCTTCGTCGCGGCGCTGGCGGGCTTCTTGCTCAGCGACGCCGCCCGCCAGCAGTACTTCGCCGAGCAGTTCCTGGCCTATGGCGCGGTCATCCTCTCCTTCGTCGGCGCGGTGCACTGGGGCCTGGCGCTGGCCACCGGACGGCTGCGGATCATGCGCCTGGCGCTGAGCATCCTGCCGGCGCTGCTCGCCTGGGCGGCCCTGCTGCTGCCGGCCGCGCCGGCGGCCTGGCTGCTGCTGCTCGGCTTTGCCGGCCTGCGGGCCTGGGAGGCGAGCGGGCCGGTGGCCGAGACCCTGCCGCCCTGGTACCGCCAGCTGCGCACCCGCCTGACCGGCGCCGTCGGCCTGCTCGTGCTGGTGTTCGCGCTGGCGGCCGCGTGACCGTACTGATAGCCTTCGCGTCCATGGCGGCATGCCGCCGCTGCAGTGGAGTCCGGCATGGCTGATGGGCTCGCTCCGGGGATGCTCGTGGAGGAATTCCCGGGGCGCGAGACGCCGCTCGAGATCTTTCCCGACGGTGCCACCGCCTTCATCGGCGCGGCGCGCCGCGGTCCGCTCGACACCGCCATCGCCGTCGACAGCCACGCCGCCTACGAGCGGATTTTCAGCATCGCCGGCGCCGAGTCCCCCCTCGATCGCTGCGTTGCCGATTTCTTCCATGCCGGCGGGCAGCGGGCCGTGGTCGTGCGCGTGGCCAACGAGGCGCGCGCGTGCACCATCCGGTTGCCGGGCAGCGAGGGCGTGCTGGTG
Organism: Thioalkalivibrio sp. XN8; assembly: GCF_011058255.1. Lineage (GTDB taxonomy): Bacteria > Pseudomonadota > Gammaproteobacteria > Steroidobacterales > XN24 > XN24. The sequence continues at coordinate 121,994 of NZ_JAALFH010000050.1, forward strand.
CTGGAGGCGCTCAGCCCGGGCGACTCGGAGTACCTGCGCGCGTCCGTGGACTACGACCAGGTCGCGCCCTCCGACACGTTCACCTTCAACCTGGTGCTGCAGCGGCTCCGTGCGCCGGCCTCGGAGCGCGTGGTGGAGCAGGAGATCTATCCGCGGGTGTCGGTGCAGCCCGGGGCGGAGCGCTACGTCGCCGACGTGTTGCTGGAGTCCCGCCTGGTGCGGGCGCGCTTGCCCACCCCGCCGACCCGGCCGCGGCCGACCGTCAGTACCGCACCCGGCTATCCCGTGAGCTGGGCGGTGGCCGGGGACGACGGCGCGGACGGGCGGGCGGTCACAGACTACGACCTGGTCGGCTCGTCCGCCCGCGGCACCGGGCTGTTCGCACTCGATGGCGCCGGGCCGCTCGACTTCGTTTGCCTGCCGCCGGCGCCGGACGGGCGCGAGCCGGGGCCGGCGCTGCTGCTGGCGGCGCTGCGCTACTGCCGGCGCCGCCATGCCATGCTGCTGCTCGAGGCGCTCCCCGGCGCCAATGACGCAGACCAGGCGCTGGCTTGGCTGCACGGCCTGAACATCGCGGGCGAAAACGTCGCCGCCGTGTTTCCGCGGCTGGCGGGGCAGGGGAAAGCCAGGGAGCGCTCGGCCCTGGGCGCGGTCGCCGGGGCGCTGACGCGCACGACGACCGACGAGGAGCCGGCGCTGGGCAGCGGTTTCCGGCCCACGCACGAGCTGCCCGCTGCCCAGCAGCAGCGGCTGCTGGCCGCCGGGCTGAACCTGATCAGGCGCGGCCCGGGCGGCCGCGTCGTCGTCGCCGGCGGCCGCACCCTGGCTGCTGCCGACTGCCGCGTCCCGGCCTGGCGCTCCCTGGCGGCACGCCGGCTGGGCCTGATGATCGAGCGCACGGTGCTGCACGGGACGCGCTGGGTCGTGTTCGAGCCCGCCGGGTCCGACCTCGTGGCGCGCCTGCGGACGCAGCTGGGCACCTGGTTCGAGTCGCTGCGTTTTGCCGGCCGCCTGGCCGGCGATCCCGGCGAGGCCTGGTTCGTGGACGTGGACGACGTGGCTGGTCCCGACCGGCGGTCGCGGGTCGAGTTCACCTTCGGCTTCGCGCCGCGCCGGCCGCGGGATTTCGTCATCTATCGCGTGGTCCAGGGCCTGGACGGCGGACGGCTGGCGCAGGTCTCGGCCGAGCGCTGGGCGATCGCGCGGCCGCGCTGCCAGGCGCCGCCGCCGGGCGCGCTGTCCCCGGGGACGCGGGAAGCCGGTTGAGCGGGGCGGAGGGGCACGTCCTCTTTTTCGCTTATGGCGCCAACGTGCATCCGGGCTGGCTGCGCCGGCGGGTGCCGGCGGCGCGACTGCAGGGTCCCGCCTTCCTGCCCGGCTATCGGCTGGCCTTCCGCAAGCGCGGGCGCGATGGCGCGGCCCGCTCGGACGCCTGCCCGAGCACGGAGCCCGGCGCCGCGCTGCCGGGCGCGCTGTACGAATTGCCCGCCGGGGCGCTGGAGCGCCTCGGGGCGGCGGGCGCCGGCTACGACGTGGACGAAGTGGAGGTGCTCACGGCGTCGGGGCCGCGCCGGGCCCTGGTCTTCCGCGCCGCGCCCGCGGAACTGGCCCCGGACCTGTTGCCCTGGGACTGGTACGTGGCGCTGATCCGGCGCGGCGCGGAATTGCTGGAGCTGCCGGCCGGCCACCAGCGCTGGCTGGCGTCGGTGCCGGTGCAGGTGGATGCGGACGAGGCCCGGTCGGGCGCGGCGCGGCGCGTGCTCGCCGCCGACGAGGCGGCGGAGCAAGGCTAGCCCTGGCGGGTCAGGTCCTCATGCTGCTGGTGGCGGGCGCGGCAGCGGGCGTACTCCTGGCGGATCGCCGCATCGAGTGATTCCGCCGCCGCCTCGACGCCGTGGGCATGGGCGATGAGCAGCAGCGCGTCCTGCAGGAAGTCCGGGTAATCGGCGATCGCCTCGCAGAACTCGCTCAGCAGCTCGCGCTCGATGCGGCCGACCGAGTCCGAAACGTCTGCCACCAGTACGGGATGCTGGCGCAGGATGGTCTGCCAGACGGCGTACGGATCCCAGTGCTCGCAGCCGTCCCAAGTACTTCTTTCCACGCTCCGATGATAAATCCGGGGTCACCGGCGGAGCGTGACTTGCCTCACGAACGGGGCGCGAAACCGCCGCCGCCCGGGGTCCGTATTTCCAGCTGGTCGCCGGGCTCCAGCATGGCGGCCGCGGTGCCGGCCAGCGTTTCCACCCGGCCGTCGCTCCGCAGGATCCGGTTGCGCCCCGGGGCGCCGTCCGCGCCGCCCGCCAGCCCGAAGGGCGCCACGACGCGGCGGTTGGCGATGATGGCTGCGGCCATGGGTTCGTTGAAACGCAGGCGGCGCACCACGCCGTCGCCGCCGTGCCAGCGGCCGGCGCCGCCCGAGCCCCGCCGCACGCCGAATTCTTCCACCCGCACCGGGTGGCGCAGCTCCAGGATCTCCGGGTCCGTTAGCCGGCTGTTGGTCATGTGGGTATGGACGGCGGAGGCGCCGTCGAAGCCGGGGCCTGCGCCCGCGCCGCCGCACAGCGTCTCGTAGTACTGGTGGCCGGCATTGCCGAAGCTCAGGTTGTTCATCGTCCCCTGGGAGGCGGCGACGACGCCCAGCGCCCCGAACAGCGCGTCCACCACGCACTGCGAGGTTTCCACGTTGCCGCCGGCGACCGCGGCGGGCCAGCCCGGGTTCAGCAGGCTGCCCGCCGGGATCACCAGCTCGAGCGGCTCCAGGCAGCCCTCGTTCAGCGGGATGTCGCGCCGGACCAGGCAGCGGAACACGTACAGCACCGCCGCGCGACATACCGCCGCCGGGGCATTGAGGTTGCCGGCCGCCTGCGGCGAGGTGCCGCTGAAGTCGATCACTGCCCGGCGCCGCTGCCGGTCGATCCGGATCGCCACCCGCACCGTCTCGCCCCCGTCCATGCGCCAGCTGAACTCGCCGTCGGCCAGCGTGCCCAGGGCCTCGGCCACGGCCTCGGCCGCGTTGCGCTGGATGTGGCCCATGTAGGCGTTGACGACCTCGGCGCCGAACTCGGCCAGCATCTTCTCGAGCCCGGCGATCCCGCGCCGGTTGGCCGCCAGCTGCGCGCCGAGGTCGGCGAGGTTCTGGGCCGGGTTGCGCGCCGGCCAGCGGCCGCTGCCGAGCAACGCCAGCACCGCGGCCTCGTCCAGCCGTCCTCCGCGCACCAGCCGCTGGGCCCGGATGAGCACGCCTTCCTCGTCGACGTGCCGGCTGTCGGCCGGCATCGAGCCGGGCGTGCGACCGCCGATGTCGGCGTGGTGCGCCCGCGAGGCGACGTAGAGCGCGGGGCGGTCGCCGGCGCCGAAGAACGGCGTCACGACCGTGATGTCCGGCAGATGGGTGCCGCCCTCGTAGGGATCGTTCAGCACGAAGCTGTCCCCCGGCGCCATGTCGGCGGCGAAGCGCGCCATCACGGCGCGCACGCTCTCGCCCATGGAGCCCAGGTGCACCGGCATGTGCGGCGCATTGGCGACCAGCCCGCCGGCCGGGTCGAACACCGCACAGGAGTAGTCCAGTCGCTCCTTGATGTTCACCGAGCTGGCGGTGTTCTGCAGCACCGCGCCCATCTCCTCGGCGACATGCATGAAACGGTTGTTGAATACCTCCAGCAGGACTGGATCGACCCGCGTCGAAACCTTGCGTCGCGCCCGCCGGGCGGCGCGCTCGAGCAGCAGGTTGCCGTGCCGATCCACCCGGGCCTCCCAGCCCGGCGCGACCCAGGTCGTCGCGTTGCGTTCCGGCACCAGCGCGGGGCCCGGCAGGCGCTCGCCGGGCGCGAGCGTGCTGCGCGCCACCAGCGGCACGTCCTGCCAGCTGCCGCCGACCCAGGCGCGGCCGCTGCCGCGCGACCCGGCGGTGTCGGGCTCCGGGGCGCCTTCCGGCTCGCCGCCGCCGCCGCGGGCCTCCGCTTCCACCGACTCCAGCACCAGCGCCTGGGTGGGCACGAAGCCGAAGCGCTGTTCGTAGGCTGCGGCAAACTCCGCGCGCACCTCCGCTTCGTCCGCGAGCCGCACTTCCAGGGTCGTGTCGCTGCCGGCGCAGCGCAGCCGGAGGCGCTGGCTGACCACGCACTCGCTCGGGGCCAGGCCCTGCGCCGCCAGTTCGTCGGCTGCTGCCTGCCCGAGCTTGGCGAGCAGGGCGCGCGCAGCCGCGAGCACGCCGGCATCCAGTTCGCGCTGCACCGGCGCCTGGCGCAGCGCGACGAGGTCGGCCAGCCCGATGCCCCAGGCCGACAGCACGCCGGCGAAGGGCGGCAGCAGTACCCGGCGGATGTTCAGGGCGTCGGCCACGTCACAGGCGTGCTGCCCCGCGGCGCCGCCGAAGCCGCACAGCGTGAAGGCGCCCGGGTCGGCGCCACGACGCACCGAGACCTGCTTGACCGCCCGGGCCATGCGCTCGACCGCGACCTCGAGGAAGCCGGCTGCCGCCTGCTCGAGACTCAGGGCCGGCTGGCCGTCCGCCGCCACCGCTTCGACGATCGCCTGCAGGCGCGCACGGGCTGCCTCGGGATCGAGCGGCTGGTCGCCGCCGGGGCCGAAGACCTGCGGCAAGGCCGCACCCTGCAGCCGGCCGAGCAGCAGGTTGGCATCGGTCACGGTGGCCGGCCCGCCGAGGCCGTAACAGGCCGGCCCGGGGTGGGCGCCGGCGGAAGCGGGCCCGACCTGGAAGCGGCCGTCCTGGTAAGCCAGGATGGACCCGCCGCCGGCCGCGACGGTGTGGATCAGCAGCATGGGCGCCTGCAGGCGCACGCCGGCCACGCGGTTGTCCTGGCTGCGCTCGAACTCGCCCTCGTACAGGCAGACGTCGGTCGAGGTGCCGCCCATGTCGAAACCGACCAGGCGCTCGATCCCGGCGCGCCGCCCGGCCGCCGCCAGGCCGACCACGCCGCCGGCCGGGCCCGAGAGCACGCTGTCGCGGCCGCGGAAGCGATCGGCCTCGGCCAGCCCGCCGTTGCTCTGCATGAACAACAGCCGCTGGCGGCCGAGCGGCCGGCGCAGCTGCGCCACGTAGCGGTCCAGCACCGGCGACAGGTAGGCGTCCGCGACGCTGGTGTCGCCGCGCGGCACGATGCGGGGCAGGGGGCTGACCTCGTGCGACACCGAAACCTGGTCGAAGCCCGCCGCCCGCGCCAGGCGGGCCGCGGCCTGCTCGTGGGCGGGGTAGCGATAGCCGTGCAGGAACACCACGGCGGCGGCGCGGAAGCCTCGCGCGCGCGCCGCCGCCAGGGACTCCGCCAGGGCGGCTTCGTCCAGCGGCCGCAGCACCGCGCCGTCGGCGGCGAGGCGCTCGTCGGCCTCGATCACCTCGGTGTACAGCGGCGGCGGCAGCCGGATGTCGAGCGCGAACAGGTCCGGCCGTTGCTGGGTGCCGATCAGCAGCACGTCGCCGAAGCCGCGGGTGACGACCAGCACGGTGGGCTCGCCGCGCCGTTCCAGCAGGGCGTTGGTGGCGACCGTGGTGCCCATGCGGACGACCTCGATCGGCGCCTCGGCCAGCGCCGCAGCGTCGGCCAGCTCGAGCAGCCGGCGCATGCCCTCGAGGCCGGCGTCGGCATAGCGGTCGGGCGCCTCGGACAGCAGCTTGAGGCTTTCGAGGCGGCCGTCGGGCCGGCGCGCGACGATGTCGGTGAAGGTGCCGCCGCGGTCGATCCAGAAGCGCCAGCCTGGTGCTGCCTGCGTATTCATGCGGCCATTGTAGGGCCTGGTCGCCTGCTAAACTCGGCCGCTGCCGAGCGGGGAGCGCCATGTCGCGGGCCGACGCCATTCTCTACACCCTGGTGGTCTACAAGCTGCTGCTGGTCGGCATCGGCCTGTGGGCCACGCGGCGCACCCACGACACCGGCGACTTCTTCCTGGGCGGCCGGCAGCTGGGCGGCTGGGTTGCCGCCATCAGCGCCTCGGCGTCCTCCTCCTCGGCCTGGACGCTGGTGGCCGTGAGCGGGATGGCCTACCTCTGGGGCCTGCCGGCGCTGTGGCTGTTCCCGGCCACGCTGTCGGGCTTCCTGGTCAACTGGCTGTGGGTCGCGCCCCGGCTGATGCGTGCCAGCCGGGCGAGCGGGGCCATCACGCTGACCGGGTTCATCGCCGGCCCGGACGCGCACCACGGCTGGCCGCGGCGGATCGTGCTGCTGGCTTCCGGGGTGATCCTGTTCTCTTTCACGTTCTATGTCGCGGCCCAGTTCCAGGCCGCGGGGGCCGCCTTTGCCAGCGCTTTCGAGCTGCGGATGGAGACGGCGGTGCTGGTCGGCGCCGCGGTGGTGCTGGTCTACACGCTGCTGGGCGGCTTCTGGGCCGTGAGCGTCACCGACACGGTGCAGGGCCTGGTGATGGCGTTCA
>NZ_JAALFH010000051.1 GCF_011058255.1 Thioalkalivibrio sp. XN8
TGACCGTACCCCTTGAACCAAGCCGGCCTTGATGTGGGAAATTGAGCATATCAGGCGGCTTCGCGAGCAAACACTGCCGGAGGCTTTTTGCCCAGAGAGCGATGCGGCCTGACGTGGTTGTAGTGGGTACGCCAGGCATCGATTGTTGATCCGGCATCCGCCAGCGTGGCGAACCAGTGCAGGTCCAGGCAGTACTCACGGAACTTGGCGTTGAAGCTCTCGACGAAGGCGTTCTGGGTCGGCTTGCCAGGCTGGATGAAGTGCAGCTTGACCCCACGCTCTTTGGCCCAGAAGAACATGGCTTTGCTGGTCAGCTCAGGACCGTTGTCCATGACGATCTGCCTGGCCAGGGGGCGGGATCGAGCTAACTGATCCAGTTCTCGAGCCAGACGCTCGCCGCTGATTGAGAAGTCGACGATCTGCAGCACGCACTCACGGCTGAAGTCATCGACGACGTTAAACACACGGAACCGTCGGCCATTCGCCAGTTGGTCTGAGACGAAGTCCACGGACCAGCGCTCGTTGATGCGACTCGGCAGCGCTAACGGAACCCGAGGACGGGTCAGCTTCTTGCGGCGCTTCGTGCGGACCTGCAGGCCCTCTTCTCGATATACCCGATAGGTCCGCTTCGGGTTCACCACCAGGCCCTCCGTCTTGAGCATGTCATGCAGTGTCGGATAGCCATAACGGGGATAGCGTTCGGCCAGCGTCTTCAAACGCGTCCGTAGCGCGGCATCATCCCGGCCCTTGAGCGGGCTCCAGGCGGCCGAGCGGCTAAAGCCCACCAGCCGGCAGGCACGACGTTCACTAAAGCGGCGACTCTTCAGGTGATCCACGGCCCGGCGCCGCTGCGCAGTCGTCACCATTTTCCCTGGACAAGCTCCTTCAACGCCGCCTTGTCGAGCTCTGCCTCCGCCAGCAGGCGCTTCAGCTTGGTGTTCTCGGCTTGCAGGTCTCGCAGCCGTCTCGCCTCGGATACTTCCATGCCGCCATACCTGGCCTTCCAGCGGTAGATCGTGTTCTCGGCAACGCCATGTCGCCGCGACAGATCCTTGGCCGACGCGCCAGCCTCGTGCTCCTTCAGGATGGCAATGATCTTCTCTTCGCTGTAGCGCTTGCGCTTCATCTCGGGACCTCCCTACGGTCAAAATACCGGGAAATCCCACATCACGCATGGCTCGGATTACGGGGGTACGGTCAATCTCTAATCCGGTAGACCTGCCCGCAGCCATTTAAGCCCAGTAGAAATCCGCCAGCCACGGCGCCGGCCTGAACCGCCGGTACCACTTGCCGGAGCGGCCGGCGATTGCGTCCTCGGGCTTGGGGTCGCCGTGGAAGATCAGCACGCGGGCGCCGGGCGGCAGGCGCGGCGCCAGGAACGGTTTCAGGATCCCGCGCGGCAGGCAGTGCCGCTTGAAACTGCGGCACAGCGAGTCGGGCCAGAACTCGAGCTCGCGTGCCTCGGCCGAGACGTATTCCTGCTCGTTGCGATGCGCCTGTCGAACCTGCCCGGGCGCGGCGTTGAAATGCTGCCAGATATGGTCCTGGCTGCCCGGCACCCAGCGAAATACGGACGAGTTGCCGACGCCGGGCTTGCGCCAGTCCCAGTCGTTCGAGATCAGGAAATGGCCGGGCAGGTCGAAGAACACCGACATGTCGCCGGTGATCACCACGTCGAGGTCGAGGTATAGCGTCGGCTCCGCCGGCAGGTCGATTTCCGGGTGAAATAGCCCCAGCTTGTTCCAGCCCCGCTCCGGCCAGCCCTGGCCAATGGGCACGTGCGGCAACGGGCGCGCCTCGATGCGTGGGTCGAGCCCGGCCGCATCGTCGGTGAAACACAGGAGGCGGAACGGCGGGCCGAGGAACCGCTCCAGCATCGACAACAGGATGTTGGCATAGCCGGGACCGTACTTGGTCCCCCATTTCATGCAGACGATGGTGCGGGGCGACGTCACTCCGGCCGATGCTCGGCCGCTCAACCGAGCAGCACGTAGACCGCGCCGGTGCCGCCGTCCACGGGCCGGGCCGAGCAGTAGGCCAGCACGTCGTCGCGCGGCTGCAGCCAGCGGCCGATCTTGCGCTTGAGCACCGGCCCGGCGTGGCCGGAGCGGTTGCCCTTGCCGTGGATCACGCGCACGCAACGGAAGTTGAGTCGCCCGGCCTCGGCGAGAAACTCGTACAGCGCTGCGCGGGCCTCCGCCGCGGTCAGGCCGTGCAGGTCGATCTCGTCGCGCACGCTGATCTCGCCGCGCCGGAGCTTGCGGAACAGGGGCAGGCCGACCCGCGGGCGGCGGAAACTCAGGTGCTCGCCGGTCTCGCCCTCGGCTTCGGGATTGGCGGCCAGGCTCTCGGCCAGCACCTCGGCCTCGTCGCGGCGGCGGAAGCGGGCCCGCGGCGCCGGCGTCGGGCGCGGCGGCGGCTCGTCGCGGCTCTCGATGGGCCGGACGTCCTCGACGGCCTTGCGGAACAGCTCGCGGTCGTCGTCCGAGGGGCTCATCGCTGGTTCCTCCGCTGGTTCCACCCGTGGCTCGCCGGTATAGTAACTGCCATCTTCCAGGGCCGGTTGTCCACCCTTTGAGAATCCTCCTCGCCAATGACGACGGCTATCGCGCCGAAGGCCTGCGCTGTCTCGCGGAGCACCTGCGCGACCTCGCCGACATCGTGATCGTCGCGCCCGAGCGCAACTGCAGCGGCGCCAGCAACTCGCTGACACTGGAGCAGCCCCTGCGCCTCACCAAGGTCGGGCCCGAGTTTTACTTCGTCAACGGCACGCCCACGGATTGCGTCCACCTGGCGCTGACCGGGCTGCTGGACGAGGAGCCGGACATGGTGATCTCGGGGATCAACGACGGCGCCAACCTGGGCGACGACGTGATCTACTCGGGCACCGTGGCCGCGGCGATGGAGGGCCGCTTCCTTGGCCTCCCGACCATCGCCATCTCGCTGGTGGTGAGCAAGGGGCGGCATTTCGATACCGCCGGGCGCGTGGCGCGGCGGCTGGTGGAACAGGCGCTGGAGCGCGAGCTGCCGCCCCAGACCATCCTCAACGTCAACGTGCCCGACGTGGCCTGGGAGGAGCTGGACGGCTTCGAGGCGACGCGGCTGGGCTACCGCCACAAGGCCGAGCCGGTGATCCGCAGTACCGATCCGCGCGGCCGCCCGCTGTACTGGGTCGGCTTCGCCGGCCCCGGCCAGGACGCCGGGCCGGGCACGGACTTCCACGCCATCGAGGCGGGTCGGGTCGCCGTCACGCCCCTGAAAGTGGACCTGACCCGCCACGAACATGTGGACCGCATCTCGGACTGGCTGGGAGATGCCGGGCGATGATGGCGCGCATGGATCAAGACGGCATCGGCATGACCTCGGCCCGGACCCGCGACCGACTGGTGCAGCGCCTGAAAGAGCAGGGCATCTCGGACCCGCGCGTGCTGGCGCAGATCCGCAACGTGCCGCGGCACCTGTTCGTGGACGAGGCGCTGTCGAGCCGCGCCTACGAGGACACGGCGCTGCCGATCGGCCTGGGCCAGACCATTTCGCAGCCCTGGGTAGTGGCGCGCATGACCGAGGCGGTGGTCGCCGAGCCGACGCCGGAGAAGGTGCTGGAGATCGGCACCGGCTGCGGCTACCAGACGGCGGTGCTGGCCGGCATCGTGCCGCAGGTGTACAGCGTGGAGCGGCTCGGCCCGCTGCTGCGACGGGCGCGGCCGCTGCTGCGCTCGCTGGATCTCTACAACGTCCACCTGCGTCACGGCGACGGTTTCGAAGGCTGGAAGCGGCATGCGCCCTACGGGGGCATCCTGGTGACGGCGGCCCCGGACGAAGTGCCGCCGGCGCTGCTGGACCAGCTCGACGAGGGTGGGCGGCTGATCATCCCGGTGGGTCCGCGCGGGCGCCAGGAGCTGATGGAGATCACCCGCCACGGCGGCGAGTTCGAGCGCCGCAGTCTCGGCCTGGTGAGTTTCGTGCCGCTGCTCGGAGGGACCGCCTGATGCGCCTGTTCGGCCCGCTTTATGACCGCGTGCTCAGCTGGTCGCGCCATCCGAAGGCGCCCCGGTACCTCGGGGGACTCAGGTTTGCCGAGTCGAGTTTCTTCCCCATTCCGCCGGACGTCATGCTGGCGCCGATGACCCTGGCGTGGTTCCTGGTGCAGGCCTGAGCCCGCGGTGGCTGCTGCTGGTCGTGCTGTTTGCCGCGGCCGGCTGCGCGGAGCTGACCCGCTGGGATCCCTATCCCGAGACGCCCCGCCGGGCCGGCGGCCCCGTGCCCGGTATCCACGTCGTGCAGCCGGGCGAGACGCTGTTCCAGATCGCCTTTCGCTACCGGCTGGACTGGCGGGAAGTGGCGGCCTGGAACCGCCTCGGCAATGCCGACCGCATCTATCCCGGCCAGGAAATCCGGCTGCAGCCGCCACCCGGGAGCCGGGCGGTGCGGGCCGGCCAACCGGAGGCCACGACCACGCGCCAGCCGGCGCCGGCGCCGGCGAGGCCGACGGCCGCGGCGCCGCCATGGCGCTGGCCCGTGACCGGCGAGCTGGTGTGGCAATTCGGCCAGAGCCGGCGCAATCCCACCGGCATCGGGATCGGCGGCACGGACGCCCTGGAAATCCGGGCCGCGGCGGACGGCGACGTGGTCTACAGCGGCAGCGGATTGATTGGTTACGGCCAGCTCATTATCCTGAAGCACAATGACTCGTACCTCAGCGCCTACGGCTACAACCAGGCGCTGCGGGTCGCGGAGGGGGACCAGGTGAAGGCAGGCCAGGTCATCGCCCTGATGGGGCGAGGGCCCGGCGACCGTCCCCTGCTGCATTTCGAGATCAGGAGAGACGGCACGCCGGTGGACCCGGCCAGGTACCTGCCGCCACGACAGGGGCCATGAGGCCGCTGCCCGCAGCACCAGAGGGGCGATATGGGCAAGAAGCGCGACAAGGAGAAGAGTCGCACGGCCGGCGTCGGGAAGACGCCGGAGGTCGAGGCGGACGAGGAATCGCTGCTCGAGCAGGATGACGGCGATGTTCTCGTCGCTGGCGAGCTGGACACGGGCGACGCCGACGGCGATACCGAGGAAGCGGGCGCGCTCGGGGCCGCGGACGAGCCGGAAGCCGCGGAGCCGAAAACGGGACGCCACGGCCGGACCCGGGACGGCGAGGCGCCCGACGCGACCCGCCTCTACCTGGCGGAAATCGGTTTTTCCCCCCTGCTGACCGCCGAGGAAGAGGTCTACTTCGCCCGCCGGGCCCGCCAGGGCGACGAGGCGGCGCGCCGGCGGATGATCGAGAGCAACCTCCGGCTGGTGGTGAAGATTTCGCGCCGCTACATGAACCGGGGCCTGCCGCTGCTCGACCTGATCGAGGAGGGCAACCTGGGCCTGATCCACGCCGTGAAGAAGTTCGACCCGGAGAAGGGCTTCCGCTTTTCCACCTACGCGACCTGGTGGATCCGCCAGTCGATCGAGCGGGCCCTGATGAACCAGACCCGCACCATCCGCTTGCCGATCCACGTGCTGAAGGAGATCAACGTCTACCTGCGCACCGCCCGGCAGCTGGCCCAGGAACTCGACCGCGACCCGACGGCGGAGGAAATCGCCGCCGCACTCGACCGCGAGCCGGCGGACGTCGAGCGCGCCCTCGGCCTGAACGACCGCCAGGTCACCAGCGGACCGGTGAAGAGCCGCGACGGCGAGCATGCGGTGCTCGACCTGTTGCCCGGCGCGGAAGACATGGAGCCGGCCAACCTGGCGCAGCTGGGCGACGTCCACGTGGTGCTGGAGCACTGGCTGGAGCGCCTCAGCGACAAGCAGCGCGCCGTGGTGGAGCGGCGCTTCGGCCTGCACGGCCATGAACGGACCACGCTGGAGCAGGTGGGGGAAGAGATCGGCGTCACCCGCGAGCGGGTGCGCCAGATCCAGCTCGATGCCCTGGCGCGCCTGCGCAGCATCATGGAGAGCCACGGGCTGTCGCTCGACACCCTGCTCGACTGAAAGCGCGGCCCCGGGCGGGACTCAGGGCAGGATCAGCGCCGCGACCACCGGCCGGTCTTCACCGACCAGGACGTTGTAGGTGCGGCAGGCCGCCGCGGTGTCCATCACCTCGAGACCGATCCCGCGCTCGGCCAGCGCAGCGAACACCTGGCTGGCGGGGAAGCAGATCCGGTCGCCGGTGCCGAGCACGAGAATCTCCGGTGCGAGCGCCAGGGCGGGCGCCAGGCTCTCCAGGCTGAGCTCGCCCGGGGCGGTCACGGCCCATTCCTCGCGCAGCTCGGTCGCGCTGACGATAAAGCTGCGGCTCAGGCTCCGCTCGCCGACCCGGATGCCGTCCGGGCCGAGATGCGTGACCAGGTTGATGCCGGTCGGGGTGTCGAGGGTGAGTCGCATGCGGGTACGATAATGAATTCCGCCCCGGTCTCAAGTCATCGCCCCTGTGCCCACCCTGTTCCTGCCCGGACTCGAAGA
>NZ_JAALFH010000052.1 GCF_011058255.1 Thioalkalivibrio sp. XN8
CTGTAGGGTCCGCTGAGCGGCATTAGATTTCCAAGCGAAGGGGACCCTACAGGGGCCGGCCCCGCGGTCAGGTCTTAGGGGCATGGCACGACCCCGCTGCCCCCTCAGGGACGGCACGGACCGGGTTCACGGCCACGGCGGCAGCGGGCCAGGCTCACATGACGTCGAGCAGCGCTGGCGCTGCGCGGGCCAGGCAGCCGTGGTCGGCCACCGAGCCGAGCTGGCACGTGCCGGGGACTGCCGCCGAGTCGCGCTGCGCTGTCCGCGCCGTCCGCCTGAAACCATGCAGCGGGGTCGGGTCCTGTAGGGTCCGCTGAGCGGCATTAGATTTCCAAGCGAAGGGGACCCTACAGGACCCGACCCCGCGGTCAGGTCTTCGAGGGAATGGCGCGGCCCCGCGGTCAGGTCTTCGAGGGAATGGCGCGGCCCCGCGGTCAGGTCTTGCAGAGCCCGGCCTCGGGGGTGGCGCTACCAGGCCCGCCTGAGGACGCCGAGCGCCTCCTCGCGGTCGACCTCGACCGGGTTGAAGATGATTGAGCCGTCGTCCAGCGACATGGCCGCGATCTGCTCGAGCTGGGATTCCTGGACCTTGCCGGTCTCCGACAGCGTCCGCGGCAGCCCGCAGCGGGCGTGGATGTCGTCTTTCAGGCGCTTCAGGCAGGCGATCGCCTGGTCGGCCCGCTGCTCGGGCGGCGTGGCGGCGTAGCTGTCGGCGCCGGCCAGCGGCAGCAGCAGCTCACCGATAGCGTCGCGTCGCGCCTCGAGGTTGTACTCGAGCACGGCCGGCAACAGGATGCTCATGCAGGTGCCGTGGTGGACGTGGCAGAGCGCGCCGACGGAGTGCCCGAGGGCGTGCACCAGACCGACCATGGAGTTGGAGAAGGCGATGCCCGCCATGGCTGCGGCCTGCGCCAGGGCGAGCCGGCCCTGCTCGTCGGCGGGATGGTCGAGCACGTGCAGCAGGTTGGCCGAGACCGAGCGGATCGCCGCCGCGGCATAGGCGTCGCTCATGGGGTTCTTGGCCAGGCAGATGAAGGACTCGCAGGCGTGGGTCATGGCGTCCATGGCGGTCGCCGCGGTGATCTGGGCCGGCAGGCTGAGGGTCATGCGCGGGTCGAGCACGGCGGCGTCGGGCATCAGGAAGGGCGAGGCGAAGGGCATTTTCACGCCGCGTTCCTCGTCCCTGACGATGGAGACGTAAGTGACCTCGGAGCCGGTGCCGGCCGTGGTCGGGATTACCAGCAGCGGCTTCAGGCGGCGCGGCAGGTTGCCGACGCCGGAGTATTTGGCCGGGTCGTCGGTCTGGTAGGAGGCGAGGATGTTGGCGGCCTTCGCCGTGTCGATGGGCGAGCCGCCGCCGAGGGCGATCAGGGCGTCGCAGCCGAGCTCAGCGTAGTTGCGCGCGATGGCCTTCACGGCCTTCATGGAGGAGTCCGGGGGCACCTCGTCGTAGACCGCGGCGATCTCCAGGCCGCCGGCGGCGAGGATCTCGCGCAGCTTGTCTACCAGCCCGGCGCCCGCGACCCCGCGGTCGGTCACCACCAGCGGGCGGCTGGCGCCCAGCGCGCCGAGCTCGAAGGGAATGTTCTCCAGCGCGCGCGCGCCGACGATCAGCTTCACGGGGCAGGCGAATTCGTAGTAGGTGTCGTTCACGTCAGCTCCTCGTCACGAGATCGAGCGCGATGCGGCCGTAGATTTTCACGTTCAGGCCCAGCTTCTCGCCCAGGCCCAGGTCTTCCGGGTAGCGCTTGACGCCGCGCGCGGCGATGAAGCGCGGCATCAGCAGGGCCTCCAGCCGGTACATGCAGCGCACCAGGCGGATGCCGGCGGACACGTCGCCGTCCACCACCATGCGCGCGCGGGCGAAGGCGGTCGGCGTGCTCTCGATGAAGGCGAACACGCGGAAGGCATAGTCCAGGTGCTTGAAGCGGATGGCGAGCCCGAGCTCCGCCGGCAGGCGGCCGCCGAGATAGCGCAGCCGGCCCTCGGCGGTCTTCTCGAGCACCATGCCGGGCCCGTCGGGCAGGGTGGTCATGGCGATCACCATGCCGTCCGGGAAGCCTGCTGCCTCGGCCCGGACCACCGGGTCGACCCGGCTCATGGCCCGCAGCCCCCAGCCGACGATCCGCATCATCAGGGCGACGTAGAGGCGCTTGAGGCGATGGCGGAAGCTGCTCATAAAATCCTGCTCCAGCGGGGCCGCGGCACTGCATCGTAGTGTAGCGCTAGAATCCTGTCTGGGGAGGTGAGCCATGCCCACGGATACGCTGAATTGCTGGCGTTGCGGCGCCGCGGTCGTCGCTGAGCCGCTGCCGCTGTCGCGCACGGCGGAGTGCCGCCAGTGCCGGGCCGAGCTGCACGTCTGCCGTATGTGCGAGTTCTACGACACCAGCCGCGCCAACGCCTGTCGCGAGCCCGTGGCCGAGCCGGTCGCGGACAAGGCGCGGGCGAACTTCTGCGGCTGGTTCCGGCCGCGCCACGGCCTGGCGGGGCAGCAGGACGACGCGGCCGCCGCCGCGCGACAGGCGCTGGACGACCTCTTCGGCTAGCGTTCGCGGAAGCGCAACTCGCCGGCCGCGGGCGGGCGCTTGCCCCGCTTGTCGCCGTAGAACTCGCGGATCAGGGCGATATCCTGCTCCGCGTCGCCGCTGAAGCGGACGAACTTCTCCAGCCCGACTGTCTTCGAGGGGTAGTCGATGAAGCCGAAGCCCACCGGCACGCCCGCGCGTACCGCAATCTGGTAGAAGCCGGACTTCAGGTGGTCGGTGTGCTTGCGCGTGCCTTCCGGCGCCAGCGCCAGCCAGAGCCAGTCCTGGGCGCCGAACTGCTCGACCGCGGCGCCGATGAAGCCGCTGGCCGCGCGCCGGTTCACCGGCACCCCGCCCATGCGCTGCAGCAACCCGCCGAAGGGCCAGCGGAACAGCGAGTCCTTGCCCATCCAGTTGGTCGCCAGGCCGGTGCCGAAGCGGTACAGGACGGCGATCACGAAGTCCCAGTTGGAGGTATGGGGGTACACGATGATGACGCCCCGGGGGCCGGGCAACGGCGCGATCACCGGCGTCCAGCCCATGGCACGCAGCAGCCACAGGCAGAAGCGCCGCCACCAGGAGGGCCGCGAAGGCTGGGTCGCGCGGTGCATTTTCATGAGTGGGAAGGCTCCGGGGGCTCGACTACGGTTAAGGGGCTGAAGGTTGCAGCCAACAAGCTACAAGGGAGAGGCGCGGCAGCGACACGTGGAGGAGAGCAGCCATGCCACTCTGGCTCGGCCGGGCCTCACTCCGGCGCGCTCTCCCCGCTGCCGCGCTTGGCGGCCAGGTAACCCTCGACCATCTGGAGCGCGGTCTGCTCGCAGGGCGGCATCTCGATATGCGTTTCGTGCAGCGGCGTGACGCGTTCGCCCCAGCGCAGCAGCTGGGCCGACCAGGTCAGGCCGCCGCCGAAGCCGGTCAGCAGGATATTGGCGCCCGGCTTGATGCGGCCTTCCTCCAGCGCTTCCACCAGCGCCACCGGCACCGTCGCCGCCGACATGTTGCCGTAGCGCTGCACGTTGACGAAACAGCGATCCATCGACAGTCCGGAGCGCTTGATCACAGCCTCGATGATGCGCAGGTTGGCCTGGTGGGGCACGACGAGATCCACGTCGTCGGGACCCATGCCGCATTGCTCTAGCACGTCCTGGCAGGCCTGGCTCATGCCGACCACGGCGCGCTTGAAGATCTCCTGGCCTTCGAACACCCACTGCGTGTCGCCGTTGTACCAGCCGCGGTTGGCGTAGCGCTGGCCCATGCCGTGCACCAGCAGGATCTCCCGCACCTCGCCGTAGCAGCCGAGCTTGCTGGCGCGCAGGCCCTCGTTCCGGTCCGTCGCCTGCAGCACGGTGGCGGCGCAGCCGTCGCCGAACAACACCGCCACGCCGCGGTCGGTCCAGTCCATCAGCGGCGAGATCAGCTCGCCGCCGATCACCAGCGCGTTGTTCACCACGCCCTGGGAGATCATGGCGGCGGCACTGGTCAGGCCATAGAGATAGCTGGTGCAGGCGGTGTTGACGTCCATCGCGCCGGCATTGACCGCGCCGATGCGTTTCTGCACCCCGGAGGCGGAGTTGGGCACCTGCTGGTCGAAGCTGCAGGTGCCGAAGACGATCAGGTCGAGCGCGTCAGGCGCGAGGTCGGCACAGGCCAGGGCGCGATGCGCTGCCAGGGCGCCCATCTCTTCCAGCGACAGGTGGGAGATGCGGCGCTCGCGGATGCCCGTGCGGCTGGTGATCCACTCGTCGTCCGTGTCGAGAAAGGTGGCGATGTCGTCGTTCGTGAGCGTGGCCGGCGGCATGCACTTGCCCCAGCCGGTGATGGTCGCGTTTCTCACGCCATGAGTCCCCGCAGCAAATGGAAGCATTCTAGCGCAGAACGGTTGCCGGCCCGCTGCTGTCCCGGGGGATTTCGTTTATGCTCCATGGCTGGAATTTGCCGGGTGTTGGCGGCGGCGGCATGACGAGCAGGCCCGGCCCCGAGGGGACTACATTGTGGCTGACATTTTCGTTTCCTATTCTCGCCAGGACCGCCCCCGGGTGGCACCGCTGGTGGCGGCCCTCCAGGCCGAGGGCTGGACCGTCTGGTGGGACCCGGAGATCTCGCCGGGCGAAGAATTCGATGCGCTGATTGCGCGCGAACTGGACCAGGCCGGGGCGCTGATCGTCGTCTGGACGCCCAGGTCGGTGGACTCGCGCTGGGTGCGCGGAGAAGCACGCGACGCGGCTGACCGGGGCGTGCTCTTCCCCGTGCGCTTCGAGGCCGCGCGGCTGCCCATTGATTTCCGGGCCGTGCACACCACGGACCTGGACGACTGGCGCGAGGATCCGCAGAGCGCATCGTTCAGGAGCCTGTGCAAGGCGCTCGCGACGCGGCTCGGGACGCCGGAGCAGCCGGCGCCGTCGCGGGAGCCGGAGCCCCAGGTCGCCGTGTGCGTATTGCCCTTCGCCAACATGAGTGGTGATCCCGAACAGGAATATTTCTCCGACGGCATTACCGAGGACATCATCACCGATCTCGGCAAGGTGTCCGCACTGTCCATCGTCTCCCGCAACCTGGCGTTCTCGTTCAAGGGCGCAACCGGCGGGGTAGGCGAGATCGGGCTGCAGACCAAGGCCTCTCACGTGCTGGTCGGCAGCGTCAGGAAAGCGGGCGAGCGCGTGCGCATCACGGCCCAGCTGATCGATGCCGCCAACGACGCGCAGGTCTGGGGTGAGCGTTACGACCGCGACCTCAAGGACATCTTTGCCCTGCAGGACGAGATCTCCAAGGCGATCGTGGCGGCGCTCAAGCTGACGCTGCTGCCGGAGGAACAGGACGCCCTGGAGCAGCGCTCCACCAGCAATGCCGAGGCCTACAAGCTGTACCTGATGGCGCGCCAGTTCTGGCTGCTGGACAACGAGCGCAACAACGAGATCGTGATCCGGATCTGCAAGCACGTCGTGGAGCTGGATCCGAACTATGCGCAGGCATGGGCGACGATGGCGCTGGCGCAATGGAACCTGTTCACCCACAAGGACCTGCCGATCGACGACGTCCAGCACCCGGCCCGGCGGGCGCTGGCGCTCGGGCCGAACCTGGCCGACGCGCATGCCGCGGTCGCTGCCGCGCACCGCAGCGCCGGGAATTTCATCGATGGTTTCGAGGCGGCCTGCAAAGCCATTGAGCTCGATCGCAGCTCATATGTCGCCAACAGAATGGCTGGACTTTGCTGCATGGGGATGCGTCGTTACGACGAGGCTATCCGGTATTTCGAGATCGCGACCGACCTGATGGACTCAGATTTCACCGCAGCAATATTCGTGGTTCAGTCCTTCATGGCCAAGGGCGACAAGGCCCGCGCCAGGGGCGCCGCGTCGAAGGCCATGACCCGCATCGAGAAACTCGTGGCAGTCGAGCCAGGACACAGTCGGGCAATCGGGCTCGGTGTTTATGCGCTTGCGGTCCTCGGACAGCGGGAGCGTGCGGTCGAGTGGGTGACTCGGGCGCGGTTGATCGATCCCGACAACTCGAACCTTCACTATAACCTTGCCTGCGCCATGTCCACACTTGGCGAGAGTGATACGGCATTGGCGATCCTCGAGGGCGTTGCCCAACGGGCTTCCCAAGGCATGCTCAGCTGGATCGAAGCGGATTCCGACCTCGATCCCATCCGCAGCGATCCGCGCTTCGACCGGATGATCGGTGCGGCGAAGGAGCGCCTGGCGCAACGATCCGACGCCTGATACTGCGTGGACCGGCGGTGCTCGCCGTGCTCAAGCCCGTCGTGGTGCCGGCTTTTTCTTCCTCGGGCTGCGCGCCCGGGCCTGGCGCGGCTTGCGCCTGAGGAACGCCTGTTCCAGCTCCTCGAGGGCGTCGGCCGTGTAGACGGCGATCTTCTGCATGCTCGGCACGGTGGTGTGGCAGGCGGTGAAGCCGAAATTCATCATGCCGGCGTAGCTCTCGCAGGTGATGTTCAGCGCCTGGCCCTGGGTCACGATCGACACCGGGTAGATCGCGACCAGCTCTGCGCCGCGGAAATACAGCGGCCGGTCCGGGCCCGGGACGTTGGAGATGGTGACGTTGAACATCGGTCGAGTGCGCCCGCCGATGCCCGTCAGCAGCGTGAGGATGGTCGGCGCCATCAGCAGCATGGTGTACTGGTGCATGGCGCGGCGCGGCAGCTGCCGCAGGTGTTCCTTGCCGTGCTGCACGGAAGACCGGACGGAGCGCAGCCGCAGGCGCGGGTCGACGAGGTCGGTGCCGAGCGTGGCGAGGATGAAGCTGATGGCGTTGCCGGCGTCTTCGTCGTCCTTGGGCCGGACCGAGACCGGGATGCCCGCCGTCAGCGGCTTGTCGGGCAGGCTGTCGCGCTCCAGCAGGTAGCGCCGGAGCGCGCCGCCGCAGACCGTCAGCACGATGTCGTTGATGGTGCACTCGCCGGCTTCGGCCAGCGCGCGCAGGCGGGCGAGCGGGAACTGCTGGGTGGCGAAGCGGCGCTTTTCCCGCACCCGACCGTTGAGGAGCGACGACGGGGTGTCGAAGGGAATCACCAGCCCGGTGCCGTCGTCGCCGACCCGCTTGAGGAACTGGGTGAAGGCGCCGATCAGCTGCGGAATGGTGCGGACCTGCGCCCTGAGGCCACCGATCGCCGAGGCCATGACGTTGGCCACGGTGGGGGCCGGCCCGGCCTTTGGGGGCTGGCTCTTGGGCCGCCCGCGCTGCGCCCAGAAGGGCGCCAGCTTGAGGCTCTCCTCGCGGTCGAAGGACATCGCCCGCTGCAGCAGCATCATGCCGCTGACGCCGTCGATCAGCGAGTGGTGGATCTTGATGAACAGCGCGAAGCGCTTGCCGGCCAGGCCCTCGATGATGGTGCATTCCCAGGGCGGCCGGCTGAGGTCGATCGGCGTGCTCTGCAGCAGTCCGATGAGCTCGCCCAGCTCACGTTCGCCGCCCGGCCAGGGCAGCGCGGCATGGCGCACGTGGTACTCGAGGTCGATGTCCTCGTCCTCGACCCAGGCCGGCAGGGGGTTCCGGGTGAAGGGGTACTTGAGCCGCCGGTTCCAGGGCGCGATGAAATTGCGGTGACTGCGGAATTCCGCCATGAGCTGGCGCAGGTAGTCCTTCGGCGCGTCCTCGGGGAGGCGGAACTGCAGCAGGCCGCCGACGTGGTTGGGCGTGGCCCGCGACTCGGTGAAGAGCCACGCGGTATCGAGCGGGTTGAGCCGGACGGCGCTCATCCAGAGGCTTTCTTGCGGGGCGCCGTCTTCTTGCGCGCCGCGGCCTTCCGGGCCGGCGCCTTCTTCTTGCGCGCCGCGGCCTTCTTCTTCGCCGGGGCGGCGCCGCCGCCGGTCGGCCAGGTCTTGCGCGCAGCCTTCGCCAGCTCCACCACGCGGGCGATGTCCTCGTCGGTGTACACGCCGTTGGCGCCGGAGATCGCCGCCAGCTTCATGCCGTGCCTGAGGCCGAGCTGGTAGATCTCCTTGACCTTCTCCCACTCGGTGTCGCGCCCGATGGTGAAGACCTCGAAGCGTCCCTCCAGCGCCAGCACGATGGTCTCGGCCAGGCAGGCGTAGATGACGTTCGGCGGCAGGCCGATGTTCTTCAGACCCTTCACCGGCGTGGGCAGCTCGATCTCGCCGGACTCGATGACCAGCACGTCGGGCCGCTTGGCGACCTCTTCCGGCGGCAGGTCCAGCGGCCGGGCGACGTCGGTGATGACGCAGCCGGGCTTCACCTTGGTGATGTCGAGGATCTTCTTGCCGGCGCCCGAGGTCGAGGTGACGATCATGTCCATTTCGCCGAGCAGCTCGTCGTAGTTCGTCGAGCAGACCACGTTGGCGTTCGGCGTGTCCTTGAGGATCGAGGCCTTGAGCCGCTCGAGCTTCTTCATGTCGCGCCCGGCAATCACGACTTCCTCGAAAGCCATCGCCAGCAGCCGAGCGCTGACCGAGCCGATGGAGCCGGTGGCGCCGATCACCATGGTCTTGGCCATGACGTGCTTGTCCACCGGGTGCAGCTGCACCAGGCCCATGCGCTTCATGGCGTCATGCGCGGCCCACAGGGCGCCCGACGCCGAATAGCTGTTGCCGGTTGTGATGGGGATGCGGGCCCGGCGCGCGACCGTTACGCCGGCGTCGCCGACGACCTTGGTGAACGCGCCGAGCCCCATGATCTGGGCGCCGAGCTTTTCCGCCATCTTCGCGGCCGCCAGCAGCCGGCGGTAGGTGAACTCGGGGCTGCGCGCCAGCATCTCCTTCGGCGTCCCGCCCACGGTGATCAGCCAGCCCTCCGCCTCGGCGCCGGTCGGCGAGACGATGTTCTCCATCTTGCAGTAGATCATCGGCGGCAGGTGGGCGGCGAGCGATTCCACCTGGTTCATGACGAACTTCGGCGTGCCCTTCGGCACCGGGAAGCCCTTGCGGATGTACTCCTGGCTGAGCGGATGGATGACGAAAGCGAAGCGCCGGATGTCGCGGAACTTGCCGGTCGGGTGGAGCAGCCGCGGCTGGATGTCCAGCTCCTCGATGATCTCGTGGAAGTCCTCGTCCGAGATCGCCTCCTGCGGCTTGCGCAGCGAGGCCAGGATCATGGCCTCGAGCACGTTGATGCCCACGACCTTGTCGAACAGCTGCGGCGAGACGTCGATGACCAGGTTGGCCTTGCAGGCCCTGAAAAATTCTTCCGCCTCTTCGTCCACGGCCGAGGTGATGACGGTCTTGCCCGCGAGGTTCTTCGCGCTGCCGACGGCTTTCAGCTCGGCGAAAGTGCCGACGATGACGTGGGCCCGGGCCACCTCGCGCGCCATCAGCCGGCTCTTGAAGCCGGTCAGCGCGCTCTCCAGCATCTCGCCGGGGCGCCCCGACAGCACCAGGTCGCTGCCCCGCGCGTAGAGCTCGAGCTGCCGCAGTGAGGTGAGCATGGTCGGGGCGCCGGTCTGCGCCAACACGTCGGCGAAGCGCAGGTTCGGGGTGTAATCCGACATGGCGAGGGCCATGTCGTAGTTCCGCATGCCCGAAAGGAACAGCACGATATTGTTGTTGAAATAGCTGCCGATGTGGTTCTGGACCCAGCGGACCGCGTGCACCTGGAGCAGGCGGCGCAGCTTGGCGCCGGTCGTCACGGGCACTCGCGTCACGACCTTGGTGAGCCGCCGGGTCTCGCGGTTGGTGACCGTGTCCTGGCCGACGTGGTAGTGATCGGCGACTTCGCCCAGGCCGATGGCGTCGGCCTTGGACTGGGCGCGGCGCATCAGTTCCCAGGCCCTGTTCACGTCGTCGTCCGCGCCGAGGCGCGTGACCTGGAAGCGGTGGCCGAGGAAGTCGGTCTCGAAAGTGAAATCCCGCTGGGAGGAACCCAGCGTGACGGTGACGACTTTTTTCATTCTCATTGTTTCGCTCTCCGGGGTACGGTGCAGCGTCCTAGGCAGCAGCTTTGCGGCGCCGGGCCGAGGGCGCGGCCGGCGGCAGAACGCGGCGGATGATGTCTTCGCATTGGGCCTGGGTCATGTAGCGCGGGACGGGGTAGCCGGTCTCCGCCTCGCGGCGCGCGGCGCGCGCCAGTGCCGGGATATCCGCGGCGCGCAGCGCGTCCAGGTGCGCCGGGATGCCCAGGTCGCGGTTGAGCTCGATGACCCCGGTAATGAACTTGCCCGCGAGGGTTCCCTCCGGCTCGTGCTCCGCGCCCAGGCCGGCGCGCACGGCCAGCCTGGCCAGCCGCCCGGTGATCGCGGGCCGGGAGAACTCGAGCACGTGCGGCAGCATGATGGCGTTCGCCAGGCCATGCGGGGTGTGGTACTTGCCGCCGAACTGGTGCGCGATGGCGTGCACGTAGCCCACGTTGGCGCGGGTGAAGGCCATGCCGGCGTAAGTGGCGGCCAGCGCCATCTTCTCCCGCGCCTCGAGATCGCCGCCATTGCCGTACGCGGTGCGCAGGTTCTCGAAGATCAGCCCGACCGCCGACAGGCCGAGGCCGTCGGTGTACCCGGTGGCCCAGTTGCCGACGAACGACTCGACGGCGTGGGTGAGGGCGTCCATGCCGGTCGCGGCGGTGATGTGCGGCGGCAGGCCGGTCATCAGTTCCGGGTCCAGCGCGGCCATCTTCGGGACGATCCGGGTGTCGACGATGACCAGCTTGGTTTCGTGCTCGGGGTCGGCCACTACGGCGGCCACCGTCACCTCCGAGCCGGTGCCGGCGGTCGTCGGCACGGCATAGACCGGGACCGGGTTGCGCAGCCCCTTGAAGTAACCGGCCAGCTTGCGCAGCGGCTTGCCGGGATTGGCAATGGACACGGCGATGGCCTTGGCGGCGTCCATCGACGAGCCGCCGCCGACCGCGACGATGGCGTCGCAGCCGTGGGTGCGGTAGAAGTCGATGCCGCGCTCGACCAGCGGGATGGGCGCGTCGGGCGTGATCTCGTCGAACACCGCGTAGCCGGCGCCGCCGGCCTCCAGCGCGTCGGTCAGCGTCTTGAGCAGGCCGAGCTTAACGATCATCGCGTCGGTGACGATCATCAGCTTCTCATGCCCGAAGCCGGCCACCGCCTGGCCCAGCCGGCCGCTCGAGCCGGGGCCGACCAGAAGCGTGGGGCGCGGCACCGGCAGGAAGCGGGTGACCATGCCGGCGCCCTTCATCAGGGCCGACAAACCGGTGGTGCGAGGGGTATCAGGAATCAGGTCGAGAATCACGGGAAACCTCCGGCGCTGCGGCCAAAGTGGCCGGCGCGAACCCAGAAGTATAAGGCGAAACCACGGCCGGCGCGGGGCGACGCTAGCGCCCGAAACGCGCCTCGATAATGCGCGCCTGCGTGATACCGATCGCCGGGCCGACCACGACCGGCATCATGTAGATCCAGGCGGCGAGCCCGAGCCTGCCGTCGGGCAGGGCCCAGGCCAGCACGATTGAAATGGCGCCGAAACTGCCGACCAGGAGCCAGGCGACCGACTCGGAGGCGCAATAGAAGCGCTCGGCTTCGCTCATCGCCAGGGCCTCGCGTTGCGACCAGGCGCGCCAGTAGAGGCCGGCCATGATCACGTTCAGGGCGATGAAGCCGACGCCGTAAATCGTCAGCAGGCCCCGAAACTCGTCCAGGGTGTCGAGCGAGAAGCCCAGGGGCAGCCAGCCGTTCGAGATGAAGTGGAACGCCGAGCCGAACATGAGCTTCAGCGGGTAGACGTAGATCATGACCACGGTCACGAGACCGAAGGTCAGGAGGACCGACCCGGTGTCTTCGAGCCCGAAGCGCTTGCTCCAGGCCTGGTGCGAGCGCCAGTAGAGCAGCAGCAGCGCGAGGCTGGCGATGAAGGCCGGACTGTCCTTGAGCGCCTCGATCAATTCGGCGTAGGAGCCCGGAATGTCGTCGATCGAGATCGCGAGCAGCGTCGCTGCGAAGGCGAAGGCAGCATCGGTGAAGGTGCTGAGCCGGGTTACTTCGAGGCCGCGCTGCGGGAACGGCTGGTCAGGGGCTTCGGCCATCGGGCGGCTCCTCGTGACGGTGGGCCTGCGACAGGGGATTCTAGCCTCATCCGGCTCCCCGCGCGGCGCCAGTCGGCTGTGGCACACTCTGCGCAGCAAGGAGGTGCCCCCCATGTCCAGCGACCTGCCCTTCGACGGCGCCGTCAGCCGCTACCTGGCCGAGGAAGCGCCGCCAGACGTTCGCGCCGCCATCGAGGACGGCAAGAAGCGCGACATTCTCGATGACAGTTATCCCTACGATCGCTGGCTGAAGAAGCCCGATTACGAGGACGAGCTCGACCGGCTGCAGATCGAGCTGGCGAAATGCCAGCGCTGGGTGCAGGACAGCGGCACCCGGCTGGTGGTCGTGTTCGAGGGTCGCGACAGCGCCGGCAAGGGCGGCGCCATCCGCCGCATGACCATGAACCTGAACCCGCGGGTGGCGCGCGTGGTAGCGTTGTCGAAGCCGTCGGACCGCGAGCAGAGCCAGTGGTATTTCCAGCGCTACGTGCCGCACCTGCCGGCCGCCGGCGAGATCACGCTGTTCGACCGCAGCTGGTACAACCGCGGCGTCATCGAGCAGGTGTTCGGCTTCTGCCAGCCGGCGGAGCGCGAGCGCTTCTTCGCCCAGCTGCCGGGCTTCGAGGGCACGCTGGTCCACGAAGGCATCGTGCTCGTCAAGCTGTGGCTCAACGTGGGTCGGGCCGAGCAGCTGCGCCGGTTGCTGGCGCGGGAGGCCGACCCGCTGAAGCAGTGGAAGCTGAGCCCGATCGACATCCAGGGGCTGGCCCGCTGGGACGAGTATTCGGCTGCAATCGCGGAGACCTTCGAGCGCAGCCATACGCCGGCCGCGCCGTGGACCGTCATTCGCGCCGACGACAAGTACCGGGCGCGGCTGGCCGCCATCCGCGCCGTGCTCGGCCCGCTGGATTACGCCGGCAAGGACGAGGCGCTGGTCGGGGCCACCGACGCGAAGATCTGTGGCGGCCCCGAGCTGTGGCGGCCGGCGTGAACCGGTCGGCTCGCCGAACCTGCCACCTGGAGAGAGTGATGCACGAGTCCCGCCGCCACCTGCTCATGGGCGTGTTGCTCCTCGCAACGGCCAGCGGCCCGGCCATCGCCCGTCCATACCCGCTCGGCACCGGCCTTGCCGCGTCCGCGGACAGCGCGCAGACCGCCGGCGCCAACCCTGCGGGCATCGCCCGCTTCACCGAGCGCGCGCTCAGCGTCGAGTTGCTGTATTTCAGCAGCGAGTCCCGGTGGGAAAGCGCCTTCAGCGGCACCGGCGCCGAGTTCAACACGAACAGTTCGGGCGACACCGTCGTGCCCCGGATCGCAGTGGTGCAGCCCATCAACGACCGGTTCAGCGCGTCGTTCACCTTCCTCGGTACGGGCTTTTCCGACGACCTCGGGGAGTGGCCGGGACGCTATTTCATCCAGAGCTACGACTCGGTGTTCGTCAGCGCCTTCCCGAGCCTCGCCTACCGCATCAACGAGCAATGGTCGGTCGCCGCCAGCGCGGCGATCACCTATAACAGCTTCGAGCAGGAGCGGGCGGTGCGCAACATCTTCGATCCGGGCTTCCCCGACGGGCGCTCCAGGGTCGAGGCCGACAGCCTCGAGCTCGGGTTCGGGCTGTCAGCGCTCTACCAGAGCAGCGAGCGGACCCGCTGGGGGCTGGTCTACAGCTCGGAGATCAATCCAAGGCGGAGCGCAGCCAACGAGCTGTCCGGGCTGGGGCCGAATACCGAGGCCGCCATGCGAGGCCTGGGGTTGCTGGAGCGCCGCCTCACCATCGAGAGCACGTCTCCGCAGTCCATCTTCGCCGGCGTCTACCACGAGTTCGCCAACCGGTCCGCCGTGACGCTCGACCTGGCGTGGATCGATTTCAGCAATTTTCGGCTCTCGGAGTTTTATTACGACGGCGAGTCGTTCGTCCGCAACGACAGTCGCTATGACGACATCTATGCGCTCAGCACCAGCTACACCTGGCCGGCCGCCGAGCGCTGGATGCTCGGGGTGGGCGCGCTGGTGACCAACCAGATGATCGATGACGAACAGCGCGGCATGACGCTGCGTCTCGACGCGGTCTGGTCGCTCGGCTTCACGGCCGAGTGGCGGTGGACGGACAGGCGCCGGGTGATGATGGGCCTCAGTTACTTCGGCCTCGGCGACGCGCCCGTCGCCACGCCCAGCATCCCGGGTCTCGGTTCACTGGAAGGCCGGTTCAAGTCCCGCGATACGCTGCTGCTGCAGCTTGGGATCAGCTTCGGTTCGCTTTAGCCCGCTAGCCGTCATTACCCGCCCGTGCCGCGACCGCGCCTTGCTGCATAACAACAAAGCCCGCCCGCGTGTTATATGCCCCCCGGGCAACGAAACTGATCACGACCCTGGGGGAACAACGAGTGAGCAAAGAGCTGGAACTGGCGCGCGGCGTGTACCAGGCGTTTGCGGCAGGAGACATACCCGCCGTATTGGGGGTATTCGCGCCGGACATCCACTGGACGGAGGCGGCGGGCGGGCCGTACGGCGGCGTCTCGATCGGGCCGGATGCCGTACTGGCTGGCGTTTTCATGAAGCTCGGCGCCGAGTGGGACAGGTTTGCCGCCGTGCCGCAGGAGTTCGTCCAGGACGGTTCGACCGTGGTGGCGCTCGGCGAGTACAGCGGCACCTGCAAGGCGACCGGCAAGCATTTCAGGGCGCCCTTCGCCCACGTGTGGAGGTTCGGCGACGGCAAGGTAGCGTCGTTTCACCAGTACACCGACACGGCCCTGCAACTGGCCGCCACCCGGCCCTGAAGGAGTACCAAAATGTCGGACCAAAG
Organism: Thioalkalivibrio sp. XN8; assembly: GCF_011058255.1. GTDB lineage: Bacteria > Pseudomonadota > Gammaproteobacteria > Steroidobacterales > XN24 > XN24. The sequence goes on from NZ_JAALFH010000052.1 coordinate 14,785, forward strand.
CTACGTCGACGAGCTCGACCAGGTCACCGCCACCATGCAGGCTTATATCGAGGGCGGCCGCGCCGGCAAGAGCGCAGTGCTGCAGCCGGCCTTCCATGCGGACGCGAACATCTGCGGCTACGTCGGCCCGGACCTGTTCTGCGGCCCGATCCAGGGCTTCTATGACTGGCACGACGAGAATGGCCCGGCGCCGGGCCTCCAGGCGCGCATCGCCAGCATCGATATCGCGGGGACCGCGGCCTCGGTGCGGGTGGACATGGACGACTGGACCGGCCACCGCTTCACCGATTTCTTCAACCTGGTGAAAGTCGACGGGCGGTGGCAGATCCTCAGCAAGGTGTTCTACCTGCACCCCTGAGGTTGCGGGCTGAAGGCTGCAGTCAGGGGCCCGCCGCCGGCGGCGCCGCTACCGTGAGGGTGAGGGGCTGCCCGTCGCGGAACAGTTCCAGCGTGAAGGCATAGGTCGACGGCAGGGCCCGGAGGGCCGCCGCGAAAGCGGCCGGCTCGGCCGCGGGTGCGCCGTTGACGGCCTGGATCACGTCCGCCTCGCGCAGGCCGAAGCCCGCCAGGGGGCCGGTTTCGTCGAGCCTGTCCACCCTCCAGCCCCGCAGCTGCCCGTCCTCTACCAGCGGCGCGAAGTCTGCTGCCAGGGCGATCGCCTGCGGCCGCGCCGCCAGCGACTGCACCTTGCCGGCGGGCAGCTCGATGTTGGCCATGGCGGAGTCCGGCGGCGCAGCCACCGGTTTCCCGGCGCCGGCCTCCAGCTCGAGCCGGAGCGGCCGGCCGCCACAGTCGAGGTCCGCCGCCGCACCGTCGACCTGCAGCAGGCGGCAGCCGCCGGCCTCGTCGCCGGCGCGCAGCCAGCGCTGTCCGCCGGGGAATTCCACCAGCGCAGCTGCGTCCCCGGCCGCGACCAGCGTCGCCGCCAGCCGCGCCGGCCCGTCCGCGAGTGCGGGCGCGGCGGCGCCCAGCGCCGCGGCGCAGGCCAGTGATCTCCCGCCGCGGGTCCAGTTCATCCGTCGCGCCTCAGGCCGGGAAGAACTCGATCGGCTTGGTCGTCGTCACGGTGGCGACGTCCTTGTCCTCGAAGCGGAACATCTTCACCCGCGCCACCAGCCGGCGCTCGAACTCGGGGTCGGTCAGCTCCGAGGAGACCACCTTGCAGTCGGTGACCTCGCCGCTGGGCGCGATGGTCAGCTCCAGCACGAGCCGGCCGCGCAGCGTCGGATCGCTCCGCAGGGCGCGGTTGTACAGGGCATAGATGGCCGCCTTGTTCTTGTCGAAGACCAGCTCGATTTCCTCTCGGCTGCGCGCGTTGAGGCCGTCGCCGCCGGTGCCGGCCGCGCTGCCGCCGCCGCCACCGCCGCCGCCGCCGACCGGCGAGGCGACCTGGGTCACGGCGCGCCCGCCGAGGCCGGTGCCGCCGGTGTTGCGGGACATGCCGGCGGTGTTGATGCCGCCGCTGGCACGGCCGCCGCGGGCGGTGACGACGTTGCGCTCGTTGAACTGCGACTCGCCGGCGCCGGCCGCCAGGCCATCCGCCGTGGTGGCGGCAGCGACCGCCTCATGGGTGCGCAGGTCGGCCAGGGTATCCGCGAACGCCATGACGCCGGTCGACGCGGCGCGCTCGCGTGCGCTCGGCTGCGGCGGCTCGGCGGGTTTCGGCTGCGCGGTCTGGACCGGGTCCGGCTCCGGCGCGGCCGCCTCTTCGACTACCGGTTCGGGCTCGGGCTCCTCCGCTACCACCGGCGGCGGGGGAGGCGGCGTGCGCTCGATCATCAGCCGGGCGTAGCGTTCCGGCACCTCGGGGGGTTCGGACGAGTCCGGTTCCGGCAGCGGCAGCCAGGGCATGAGCAGGCTGAGCAGCAGCGCGGCCAGGGCAGTCCGGCCGAGAATGCGCCGGAAGCGCTGCTCGACCTGGGGGTCCCGGGTCCACGGCAAGTCGAACCCGCGTATGGCCAGGGTTGTCATGCGGGCCTCCTCATGCGGTTTCGGCATCCCGCTGCACCACGGCGAGCGAGACGCGTCCATAGTCGGCGCGGGTACAGGTCACCATCACCTTGCGCAGCAGGCGGTAAGGCAGCTCGCGGTCGCCGAGGATCGTCACCTCGGGCGGCAGGCCCTCGTCCGCCCGCAGGCGCCGGGCGCTGAGCTGTTCGAGCGCGGCGGCCAGGCCGGGGATGAGGTCGTCGTCGGCGGCCAGGACATCCGCCGTCATCGCGACCACTTCGCCCTGCACCAGGATGGACTCGGGCCCCACCGTGACCACCACGGTCTCGCGGGGCGGCTGCTGCGCCATCGACTCCGGCATCTGGATCGACTTCGGCGTGGTGAGCTGCTGCACGTCGGAGGAGTTGACGAGCAGGAAGAACACCAGGATGGTGAAGATGTCCATCAGGGACACGAGGCTCAGGGGCGCCCCGCGCCGGCGCTTGTGGTGCATTTCCATGCGGCGCGCGCGTCGTGACGAGTTCATCGCTTGCCTCCCTTCGCTGCCGGGGCGTCGCCGATCGAGATGTCGGGGAACAGTTCGGCTGTTCCTTCCTCGACGCGCGCCACGCGCAACGTATCCATGACGTCGACCAGGCGCTGGTACTCGATTTCCGGCTCCAGCAGGATGGTGGCGTCGCGCGTCTCCGGGTGCCGCAGCTTCACCTGCGCCAGGAAGTCGGAGACCGCGGCATAGTCGAAGCTGCCCGCTTCATCGGCCGCGAAGCGCTGCAGCAGCCCGGTACGCCGGTCGCCGATCTCGAGCGCGTCCGCGCGGACCACCACCTCGAGGTTCAGGCCCTGCTCGGCGGCTTCGGTCGTCTCGGCCGAGGGCCCCGGCAGCGTCAGCTCGTGCACGGCTAGGCGCGAGAACACAGCGGTGATCAGCAGGAACGGCACCAGCACCACCATCAGGTTCATGAAGGCGGTGATGTCGAGCTCGCCCGGCTCGTTGACCCGCCGGCGGCGCTTCAGGAGTCTCATCTCAGCCTCCCGTCGCCCCGGTCTGGCGGGACTGCGCGGGGTCAGTGACCGCGTTCAGGAACTTCACGGCGGCCATCTCGAGGCTGTCGACGATCTCGGTGGTCTTGCTCTGCAGCACGGTATGCGCCAGCAGCAGGGGAATGGCCACCATGAGCCCGAAGGCCGTAGTGTTCATGGCCACGGAGATACTCGCCGACAGCATGTCGGCCTTCTCCGCCGGGTTCGCCGCGGCGACGGCCGTGAAGGCCCTGATCAGGCCGATGATGGTGCCGAGCAGGCCGAGCAGCGTCGCGATGTTGGCGAAGGTCGCCAGGTAATGCGTGCGCTTCTCGATCCGCGGCAGCGTCTCGAGCAGGCTCTCTTCCATCGCCTTCTCGATGTCGTCCCGGCGCCGGGCAGTGCCGAGCCGCGACAGGCCGTAGGCCAGGATGTTGCCGATCGCCACCTTGGAGCGGCCGGCCAGGTTCATGGCCTCGGCGTACTTGCCCGACTGCACCATCGGCATCAGCTGCTGCCACAGCTTGCGGTTGCTGACGCCCGCGGCCGACAGGTAGACCCAGCGCTCGATGGCGATGGCTGCGCCGACCACCAGCACGATGACGATGGGGTACATGAAGACCCCGCCCTCCTGAAAGAAACCGACGATTGCGGTATAGATTTCCATTGCTTACTCCTCCACGGTTGATGTCGTCCGGCGTTCGCCGGAAGGTCCAGGAACTGAAAACTCTCCGGCCGCCTCGAGGGCGGCCCATTGCTCGGCCTCGCGCCGCATCACCAGCCGGTCGGCCGGCGCCAGCGCTTCGTCCAGCAGGCTCTGCACGGGCCGGCCGGGCAGTTCGCCCGCCGGCGCCTTCTTCCACGGCACGATCGCCATGACGCGCGGCAGCTCGCGGTTGCCGGTCACCTTGGCGGTGTCCAGCTCGAGCTTGGTCTCCTCCTCGGCCACCGCCGGCAGCGCCAGCAGCAGGACGAGCGGCAGGACCAGGAGCGGCGGAGTCCGGCGCACGGCGTTCATCGGTTGGCTACCCTCGAGTCGGTGCGCAGGCGCAGCTCGGCCACCCAGCGGGCGACCTGCTCGTCGGCCTCGGCGCCGCCGACCAGCGCGAGATAGCGCTCGTAGCACTCCAGCGCCTCGGCCGGGCGGCCCAGGTAGAGATCGAGCAGCACGCCGCGGTTGCGCCAGGCCAGCGCGTAGTCCGGGTCGAGCTCGAGCGCGGCGCGGTAGGCGTCGTCGGCCTCGCTGAAGCGGCCCTGCCGGCGCAGCACGATGCCGAGTTCGGCGTGCGCGACGGCGTGGGCCGGGTCCGCTGCCAGTGCATGCCGGAACGCGGCCTCGGCCTCGGCGTCGCGTCCCGCCGCCGCATGCACGATGCCCATGTTGACCCAGGGCCCGGGCAGGGCCGGGTATTCGGCGGCCAGTTCGTCCAGCAGTTCCAGCGCATTGTCCTGGGGCCCCTGCGCCATGGCGGCGACCGCCTGGTCGAAGCGCTGGTCGTCGGGCCGCGGGGCCCCGTCCGGTCCGCCGGGCACGGCGGCACAGCCGGCCAGCAGCAGCAGGCCGGTGCAGGTGCCGAGCAGGCCGGCGCGCGATCTAGCGAAGCAGTTCAACAACACTTTCTCCGGTCTCCTGGCGGTTCCAGCGCGCGGGCACCATCTCGGCGAGCACTTCGAAGCTCGCGATCACCCACTGGTCGTACAGCCCGTCGCGCGCGCGCGCCGCGTTCGCTTCGTGGATGGCGATGGCGTCCTCTTCGAAGGGGAAGGCCTGCTCCTCGAGCAGCATCTCGTACTGGTCCAGCGTCTCGGGGTCGAGCCCCGCGGGCCGGGTCGAGCCCATCAGGGCCTTGGCCATGTCGCGGTAGAGCTCGCCCATCCGGAACGCGGACTCGGTGGTGACCTCGGCCACGCCATAGGCTGCGGCGGCGCCGAGCGCATCCAGCGCCGCGCGCATGCGCTTGGCCTTTTCCGGCACGCTGCGTTCCAGCGGCGGGGCCAGCGTCGTGGCCGCGAAGCGCTCCACGACAGGCATCGCCAGCTCCAGCGAGGCGGCGGCGGCCAGCGTCCGGCTGCGGGCTGTGGCCTCGGCGCCGGCTTGTTCATGCGTGGCGATGATCGCTTCCAGCCAGCGGCGCCGCTCCGGGCCGTCGTTGCGCTGGCCGGCCAGCCCGGCCAGGCGGTGGCGCGCTTCCAGGGCGGCGTCGGCGGGCACCGGGAAGCGGTCCAGGTAGTCGCGCAGGGCCTGCTCGGCCCGGGCGGTATCGCCGCTTTCCTCATACAGGGCGGCGGCCTGCCACAGCGCGGCACGGCGGACGTCCTCCGACTCGCCCGGCAGCGCCGACACTGCGGCCAGCGCGGGCGCGGCCCGGCTGGCGTCGCCCAGTTCGACCAGCGCGGCCGCCAGGCTGACCTGGGCTTCGGCGGCCAGGGCGTGCCCCGGCCAGGTAGCCAGGAAAGCCTCGTAGGCCCCGGCTGCGCGGGACCAGGCGCCGGCGTTGAAGAGCAGGGCGGCCGCGTCGTGCTGGCCGGTGGCCGCCACCGGGCTGTCGGGCACGGCGGCCGCGATGCGCTCGAAGTGGCCCACCGCGAGGTCGAGCTCGCCGGCTTCGGCCGCCGCCTGGCCCTGGCGGTAGATGCTGGCGGCGATGCGCTCGGCGACACTGGCGGCGAGCGTTGCCCCCGGCTCGGCCATCGCCGTCGCCGCCTGCCAGGCGAGGTAATCCTGTTCCGCCGCGGCATAGTCGGCGAGGTCGAAGGCGGCATGCGCGCTGACCAGGCGGGCAGCAGCCTGGGGCCCCGGCGGCGCGTCCTCGCGCTGGAGCACGCGGGCAGCCGCCGCGCGCGCCGCCTCCAGGCGGCCGAGCTGCATCAGCCGCTCGGCGGCCTCGAGCTCGACTTCCGGCGCCCGCGGGTCGGCCGGAAAGGCATCCGAGAACAGCAACGCCGCTTCCACCACCGCCAGCTCGGCGCTTGCCGCGTCCTCGGCCTGGCCGGCCTGCTCGGCCAGGTCGCGCCGCGTGACGACGGCGGCGTAGCCCGCCTCGGCGGCCTGCGGGTGCGGGTCGTAGGCGTAGGCGGCGGCGTGGTAGGCCGCGGCCGCCTCGGGCAGCGCGCCGTCGCCGTAATACAGCTCGGCCAGCAGGAAATGCCGCTCGGCGGCTTCCGGCGCGGCCGGGAATTCCTGCAGCCAGCGGCGGTACCAGCCGGCGGCCGTCGCCGCGGTGCCGGTGCCGGCCTGGAAGGCGGCGTGATGGTGCGCGGCCAGCGTGTCCAGCGAGTCTTTCAGGCGCTCCCGGATCGCTTCGTGGGCCGCGGGATCACGGCCCTGCCACCAGTCGCCCTGCAGCGAGAAGCGCTCGGCGAAGGCCGCCATTGCGGCCAGCGCCTCGGTGGCGAAGCCGCCCTCCTCGAGGGCGTCGATCGCGCGGGCCTGCAGCACCGGCGCCCGCGCGTCGAGCGGGGCGCGCCGGGCCCAGGCGCCGAAAGCCGCCGCGGCGTCGGTCCAGCGTTCCTGCTCGAGGTACAGCTCGCCCAGGCGCGTGTAGCTGAGCCAGGCCCAGTCGGGGTCGCCGGCCGGGCGCGCATCCAGCCAGGCGTCGACACTGGCAGCGCCGTCGAGGGCGGAGAAACCGATCGCCATGGCGCGGAAGCTGTCGTCCACCAGCTCGCGCCCGGCCCGGTCGAGCGCCTCCAGCGGCGTGGTGCCCAGGCGCCCGTCGATGACCTGGCCGAAGTAGACGAAACTCTGCTCGTGCAGGGACTGCTTGAACAGCGTCCAGCCGAGCTTGTAGCGCGCCTGCTCGGAGAACGGCCCGTCGCGCTCGAGTTCCAGCGTCGCCTGGTAGGCGTCCTCGGCGGCCATCCAGTCGCGCGCCATGAAGCGTGCCTCGCCGATGCGGAACCAGGCTTCGGGCGCCAGGGGAGAGCCCGGCTGGGCGGCGACCAGTTCCTGCAGCACCGTCTCGGCCGCGGCATCCCGGCCGGCCATGGCTTCGGCTCGTGCCAGCTGGTAGCGCCAGTGGTCCTGCCAGGCCGGGCCGGCGTCCCGCGACCCGGGGTCCGCCAGCAGGGCACGGTACAGGCGCACCGCCTCCTCGAGGTAGCCCAGCGGCGAGACGCCTTCCATCAGGGCGATCTCGGCGGCCTCGAGGCGCAGGTCGGCCAGCCGCCGCATGGCGGTGACGCGCATCGATGGGTCTGCGGCGGCGGGCGAGGCGAGGAACGCGGCGTAGGCCTCGGCGGCCGCCACCGGGTCAGCCGGTGGCGGCGGCGCGCCTGCCTCGGTCAGCAGCGGTCCTGCATCGCCCACCGTCGCAGCATCTGGATCGGGGCCGCTCCCGAAGGGCCACAGCGCGGCCATGACGATGGCAGCTGCCAGGCTCATGGCGTCGTCCCCGGCGCGGGCGGCGGTTCGTCGCCGCGCGCCGCCCGCGGCTGCACGGCCTGGTCGTAAGCGGCGGCGAGCGCGAACCGGGCCTGGCCCAGGTAAGCGGCGACGCGTTGTTCGCGCCGCTGCAGTTCCTCGATCGCCAGTGCGCGCAGCTCGCCGAAGCGCCGGCCCTGGTCGGCTTCGACCCGCGCCAGCAGCTGGTCCACCCGGGCCGCGGCGGCATCGATGCGCTCGTCGTAACCCTCGAAGCCGGCCGGGCCGGCGGCCAGGCTGGCGGCCAGGCTCTCGCGCTGTTCCCTGGCGGTGGCCAGGGCCCGGTCCGCGGCGCGCAGCGCCCGCTCCGCGGCATGCAGGCGGGCCGGCCATTCGTGGTTCAGCTGCCAGGCGAGGGCGCCCTCGGCCCGGCGCAGCCGCTCGTCGAGGCGCTCCCGGTCCGCGCCGGCCGGCAGCGCGGCGATCCGCGCCCGGAGGGCGTCGATGCGGGCCAGCAGCGCCCGTTCCCCGGGGCTGGCCAGCGCGGCCGGGTCGCCGGCGGCGCGAATCGCTTCCAGCCGCGCGCTGGCGGCCTGGTGGCGCGTCGCCAGCGCCTCGAGGCCGTCGTCGGCGAGGCGCTGTTCGGCCTGCGGGGCGACTTGCGCGAAGCGGGCCCGCCGGGCCTCGACCATGTCGCGCAGGGCGCCGAGACTGCGGCGCCACTCGAGCAGGTTCTCGCGCAGCGCCTCGAGGTCGCGCAGGTCGGCGGCCACGGCCCGGAAGGGGTGATCGACCGCGAGCGCGTACAGGTAGGCCGGCAGCGGTCCCGCCACGACCGGCGGCTCCTCGGGATCGGCCAGCGCCAGCTCCAGCAGTTCGTCGCCCTGCGCCGCCTGTACGGCGGTTGCGAGTCGGGCCAGCTCGGCCTCGGAGGCCTCGGCGGCGCGCCGGTAGCCCAGCACGCTCTGGCCCGGCTCGTCGACCTGGTGCCAGGCCCAGGGCACGGCCAGCATCGCTTCCAGGGACGCCCCGTCGGCGTCGCCCAGCGCAGCGAGTTTCGTCCAGGGCCCGAGCGCGGCGCGATAGCGCTCGCGTTCCGCCTCGGCCCAGCCGGCTGCCAGCAGGGCGCGGCCGGCGTAGGGGCCGTCGAGCCGGACCCGGTCGAGGGCCGCCCGCGCCCCGGTGGCGTCGCCGGCGTCGAGGCGCGCCAGCCCGAGGGCCAGATTGGCCCGGTCCTGCAGCAGCGCCAGTTCCTCGGTCGGGGCGCGGCCGCGGCCGAGGCGATCGAGCAGTTCCGCTGCCGGGCCGGTCGCGCCGGTACGCGCCAGGGCGACGGCACGGTTGAAGTCGGCATAGGCGCTCCAGGCGCCGGGCTGGCGGTGGTCGGCCAGCAGTCGGACGACCTCGTCGTAGCGCCCCAGGGCCAGCAGTACCCGGCTCTCGAGGTCGAGGCGGTCGGCGGCCATCGGTTTCGGCAGGTCATCGCCGATCCGCGCCAGGGCCGCCAGCGCGGCGTCGTGCTCACTGCGCTCGTGGTGGATGCGGGCCAGCCAGTACCAGGCCTGGTCCTGCTGTTCCGGCGGCGCGCCCGCTGCGAGCAACGCGCGGAAAATCCGGGCCGCTTCCTCCCGCAGGCCCCAGGCGAGGTACAGGCCGCCCTGGAGCAGGCGGGCCTCGCCGGCGTGGTGCGCCAGCTCGTCCCGGGTCTCGGCGACGTCGAGGCGCACCAGCGCGCCCATGCGGTCTTCCTGGTAATGCCGGAACAGGACCTCGCCCCAGGCCAGGTCCTGCACCACGGGCGGGGCAGCGGCGGGCGGCTGCGCGGCCGCGGGCGCGGCCAGCACCGTCGCGCCCAGGGTCGCCAGCAATGTCAGCCCGCCGCGGATCATGGCCTCGTCCTTACTCCCAGGTCCTGACCTGGAAAGTCGGCTGCTGCAGCGCCTCGCTGTCGCGCAGGACCAGCTCCAGCTGCTGCGGGCCCAGGCCTTTCTCGAACTGGAGGCTGGCGGCGCGGCGGTATTCCCGGCCCTGCGGGCCGCGCCCGACCAGCACCGCGACCAGTTCGTGCGGGCCGGTCTTCAGGTTGCCGAGGTAGAGCCGGTGCACGCCGCCGCGGTGCAGGGCGTCCACCTCGCGCTCGGTATAGAGGTACTTGGCCACCCGCTCGTCGTTGATCGCGACTTCCACCGCGTCCAGCGCGAAGTACTTGCCGACGTCCATCGACAGGTACACGGCGACCTGCGTGCTGGCCGGGAACAGCAGCTCTTCCTCGAGCAGGAACAGGTCCCGGTTGAGCGCCACCAGTTCCTGCTTCAGCGCCCGGAGCTCGGCGTCCGGCGCGGGCGCCTGGGCGGCCGCGGGCGCGGCCAGCGTCGCCAGCAGCGCCAGCGCTGCAACGAGCGCGCGGCGCGCGGGCGGCTTACCAGCGGCCACCGAACCAGACCTGGAAAACGTGGCTGTCGAATCCATAGAGTTCACCGTTGCGGATGTCCGTGAAGTCGTCGTAGTCGAAGCGGATGAAGTCGTAGCCCAGGCTGATCTCGTTGCGCTGCAGCGGGCCGAGGCTGCGGCCGAGGTCCCAGGTGACGCGGGCGCCCAGGGTGTGGCTCTGGAAGGTGGAGAGCTCCTTGTCGCGCGCCATGAACTCGAATACGGCGTCGAAGTCGTCGGCGTAGAACGAGGCCGGGTCCTGGGTGTAGTAGCGGTAGGAGACCTCTGCCGTCAGTCCCGGCCGGAGGCGTCGCACGTAGGCGGTCTCGAGCGTGTGGGACTGCACCTGCCAGGTATCCCGGTACCAGCGGTAGCCCAGCTCGACCGCGTTGTTGTCGCGCACCATGCCGATCCCGCGCAGCGCCACCGCGTGGCTGTTGCGGGCGCGCGGGTAGCGCTCCGGGACCTGGGCCCCGAGGATGCGCGCCGAGCGGTAGGGATTGTTCAGGAAGCCGGTCTCGAGGATCGCCTCGTAGTCCAGGCTGGCGAGGATCTTGGGCGTCACGACCTGCGACCAGCCCAGCTGGTAGCTGTTGCGCGAAATGCTGTCCTCGAAGTCGGTGTCGACCCGGGACACGGTGTCGTCGCCGCGCGCGTAGCCGAGCGAAAGCGTGCTCATGCCGCCGAAGAAGGTCTGCGCCACGGCGACGGAGACGGTGTCGGACTGGTAATCGCTCTCGTCGCTGCCGACGTAGCCGAGCGTCATCAGCGAGTCGCCCTGGAGCCAGTCGACGCTGGCGGCGAGTTCCTTGCGGGTCTCGGTGTAGGGGCTGGCGCTGGTGACGACGTCGATGGAGGCGGAGCTGATGCTGTCGACGTAGTAGCTGGCGGAGGCGGAGAAGTCGGTGCCGAAGCCTTTGCGGACCCGCAGCGCCGGGCCGGTGACCTGCACGCCGCCGCCGTCGTAGCTGTGGTACATCACTTCGGCGAGTTCTTCCGGCAGCGTGGCGGCGACCGCGGCCACGCAGGTGCAGCACAGCGCCACGGCGAGCTGCCCGAGCAGCCCGGCATAGCGCGTCTTGCCGGTCCTGGCCTCAGTTGCAGCCACAGCCCCCTCCGTCGCCGTCGCCGGCGCCGCGCGAGCCTTCGCGGACGTCGAACACGTGCTGGCGATGCTTGTCCATGAACGCATTGCGCGAGAACAGCATCATCGGGTCGGCCAGGGTCTCGCGCTCGTAAGGCGCGACCCAGGGCTGCGGCGCGGCACAGCCGCCGAGAGCGGCCAGCGCGAGCACGAGCAGGGTGCGGCGGCGCATGGTCATTCCTCCCGCAGCAGCGCGCGGACTTCGTCGAGGTAGCGCTGCTCCATGCCGGGCCGGTAACCGTAATGCACGCTGCGGACCTGGCCCTCGCGGTCGACCATCACCGTCATCGGCATCGCCTGCACGTCGTACAGCCGGCTGACGCTCTGCTCGTCGTCGAACAGCAGCGGGAAGGTCACGCCGAGCTCGTCCGCCAGCCGCTGTGCCTGGTCGCTGTTCTCGTCGATGTTCACGCCGAGCAGCGCAAAGCCCGCGGCCTCGTAGCGGGCGAAGATCTCGTCCAGCTTCGGCATCTCCTGGCGGCAGGGGCCGCACCAGGTGGCCCAGAAATTGATCATCACCACCTGGCCGCGGTATTCGGACAGGCGCAGGTTCGGCCCGGCCGAGCTGCGCAGCGCGAAGTCCGGCGCCTCGACGCCGGCGCGCACCGTGGTCGAGTTCGCCAGCGCGGCGCCCGGCAGGGCGAGCGCCAGCAAGGCGCCGATCAGAAGTAGACGCCGAGGCCCAGGTTGATTTCGAAGTTCTGTTTCCACTCGTTCTCTCCGAGGAGGTCCGATTCAAAGATGTTGTTGCGCGCCTCGAGCCGCAGGCTGAGCCAGTCGGTGGGGAGGACCTTGAGGCCGAAGCCGAAGGCGTAGCTGATGCTGTCGCGGTCGGCGAATTCCACCTGGCCGACGCCGAAGCTGAGGTACACGCCGCTGGTGCGGGCCCACTGCGTGCCGAGGAACACCTCCCCGGGCAGCACCATGAAACCGACCGAGAGGTCGTAGGCCGTGAGGTCCTCCTCTTCCGCTTCGAAGATCGGCGCGCCGAGGCGGCGGAAGCTGCTGTCGCTGATCGAGGAGGAGGCGTAACGGGCCTCGAGGTACAGGTCCTCGGTGGCGTGGTAGGCGAAGCGGAGGCCGTAGACCGGTTCGGTGCCGAAATCCTCGACCGAGAGCATGCCGCCGAAGACGCCGACCTCCCAGTCCTCGGTATCCACCTCGGGGCGGACGATGTCGCGCCGCTCCAGCATCGGGTCGATCACGGCGGGGACCGGGCCCTCGACGGGCTCGTCGGGCGGCGCGCCGGGGCGCAGCACGCTGCAGCCGCTCGCCGCCACGGCGGCGGCCAGGATCAACAGGGGGCGCAGTGCAGGGTTCATGTCTGGTCCTCAGAAGAACACCGAGAAGCCCAGCGAGATCTCGGTGAAGTCGTCGTTGTTGTTCACGTCGCGGGTGAAAACGAAGTGCCGCAGGTCGCCCCGCACCAGGAAACGCCGGGTCAGCCAGCCGCGCACCCCGAGGCCGGCATTGCCGGCCCATTCACTGACTTCTTCGGCATCCACCAGCGTGCCTTTAGGCTCGTTGGTCAGGCGCCCGGCGCCGATGCTGAAAAAAGGCGCGATCCGGTTGTCGGGGAAGGGCAGCACCTGGAGGTTGGCGTGGAAGGCCCGGGTGCTGGAAAAACTGCCCGAGGCCTGCAGCACCTGGGCCTCGCCGACGAAGTGGCGGCCGAGCCGGTAGCCGGCGCGGAAGCTGAACAGCGGGTCGCCTTCGAAGTCGCCCAGCGCGAAGCCGGCCTCGAAGCGTCGTTCCTGCCAGTCGGCCAGGCCCGGGCGGCCGAACCGCACGGCCGCGCCGCCGGGCCCCTCGGCCAGTTCCGCCACGGTGCGGTGCATCCAGCCCCGCGTGCCGTCCCTGGTCTCCACCATCAGCCAGTCGGTGCGCTGGCGCAGCAGCCGGAAGTCCTGGCCGCGTTCCACCACGTGGAACACCGGGTAGCCCCGGCCAGGGCCGGTGTGCAGCTCAGCGTAGGGCTGCGTGACGGTCAGCCACAGGGGCGCCTCGTCGGCCGCCGCGGCCGGGGCGAGCCACGGCAGCAGTAGCAGGGCCAGGGCCAGCGCCACCAGGCGCCGCCAGCCTCCGAGTGCTCCCTGCACGTCGTGGGCCATGGCTCAGTACCCGCATTCCGGCAGGGCAGGTGGCGTGCAGAAGCCGCAGCTCGCGGCCTGTTCGTCCTCGACGCGCACCGAGATCCATTCACGGATGGCCTGGTAGCAGGCGTCGTCGACGCTGGGGAAGATGTCGCCGCCGGTGTGCGTGCCGGTAATGGAGAACACGCCCTGCAGCGGCTCCAGCAGCAGCTTGCTCTGGTCCGGGTTGTCGAGATTGGAGAAGGACCGCGCCGAAAAGAAGTTGGCCATCATCTCGACCGAGCCGGGCTCGGCGCCGGGAAAAATCTTGAAGGCCCCGCCCGAGCCGGCGCCGACGTCGTGACAGCCGCTCGAGGCGCAGGTGGTCTGCCCGGTGCGGCCGTTGATGACGGCGTCGAAGATCGGGTTGACGCATTCCGCATAGTCCTCGACGCACAGGGTGCCGCCGGTGGCGGAGACCGGGCTGTTCTCCACCTCGCCCCCGCATGCACCCAGGAGGATGCATGCGGAGGCGATCAGTGGCTGGACGACGCGCTGGCGCATATTGGGACCTAGGTCTCGCAGCTGCCGGCGGCGATCCAGTCATGGATGGCCTGCCAGTCGGCGCTGCCGGCCTCGAGCACCGGCGTGCCGGAGCCCGGCACGGCCGGGTCGATGCCGATGCGCGGATGCGGCGGATCGTCCACCTCGGTGGAGCTCGGCCGCAGCAGCAGGTAGTTGGACTCCGGCTCGCAGACGTCCGAGACCATCGACACGGAAGCGTTGAAGTCGCCCTCGACATTGCCCGTCAGCACGTAGCGCGAGGTCTCGAAGCCGGCATTGACCGGCTCGTTCGGCGTGGACGGCGAGCCCGTGTTGCCGAAGGGCTGGTGACAGGACGCGCACTGCGACATCAGCACCGGGTGCACGGTCGCGGCGAACAGCTGCTCGGAGAGTCCCTGCAGGCCGCCGCGCACCTCGGACATGGCGCGGAAGCCGTCGCCGTTGGCGTCGTCGAAGGGGTCGTTGTAGTACTGCCCGCCGAGATCGATCCACTCCGCCACCAGGCGCAGCTCGCTGGCGTTCAGCAGGCCGCTGTGATCCACCGTCGGCGGCATGCTCATGTCGCGGCCCGAGCGCAGCGGCTGCTCGAACAGCTTCGCCATCAGCCCGGCGGTGCGGGAGCTGTCGCGGGAGCCGCCGGTGTTGACCAGCGGCGCGGTCCGCACGATCTCGATGCCGCCGTCCGGCATGATGCGCAGCTGCGGCAGGCCGGTATCGGGATCGAGCACCGGGTCGCCGATCATCAGCTCCTCGTAGGACTTGAGACGGCCGGAGCCGGCCGTCGTGCCGCCCAGGTCGAGGCCGGCCGACAGCGGGTCGTTCGGGTCGTCGTTGAGATGGCAGCCGACGCAGGTGGCGTCGCCGCGGTCGGCCTCCCACAGCGGCTGGATGTGGTCGGGGTAGTTGATGATCCCGTCGACCGGCACCGGCACGCCCGGGGGCAGGTCGGCGTAGCTGATCAGCAGGGGCTCGTCGGCGGCGCGTCCGGCCTGGGCCGGATCGGTCCACACGTCCTCGTACACCAGGTCGAAGCTGAGCTCCAGCGCGGTCGGGTCGACGCGCGTGCGCGTCTCGGCCATGGACTCGCCCAGCTCCCCGGCCATGGCGGCATTGGGATGGAAGCCGGCGATCGGCGCCGAGTTCAGCGCGCTGCCCCGACGCGGGGAGTGGCAGCCGTTGCAGGTGCGGGTCTCGCCCGGGCGGACCTGCAGCCAGTTGGTATGGACCTGGATCGCGCGGCCGTGGGCGTCCAGCGCCACCACGCCCAGCGGGGTGTCGGCCGGCACCTTGATGCGGAAGGAGCCGTCGGGCTCGATCGGCGCGTAGCCCAGGATCTGCTGCATCTCGAGGTCGGTCTCGCCGATGGCTTCGCGGGACACGCCGGGCGGCGTCGGCACCGCCTCGGTCACCCGCAGGAAGCGGGCCGGCCGGTCGGCCGCCGTGCTGAGCGTGGGATCCTTCAGCGTCATCAGGTCGGCCACCTGGCTGCGCGTGTCGTCCGGCGGCGGCGCCGTCATGGGGATGGTCTCGCCGGCCACCAGCATCCGCGCGCCCATCAGCCCGAGGCCGTCGGTGTCGTAGACGCTCTTGACGTTCAGGATGCCCATGCCCTCGGCTGCGAGCTCCTCGTCCAGCGGCTTGTCGGTGATGGTGTTGGGGACCGGGCGGGACTGGACCGCGACCGGGTCGGTGTAGGCCCAGCCTTCCGGCGGCAGCGCGATGGGCAGCAGGTTCTTCGCGTCCAGGTCGAACATGTAGACGCCGTAGAGCGGCGGGCCCTCGACTTCTTCGTCCTGGCCGGTGACGGGGTTGAACTCCATCTCCGGGCGCAGCGGCGACCAGCTCACCAGGGCGCGGTTGGTGCCGTCCCACAGCGGATAAGGGGTGGTGTAGCGGCCGAACTCGGAGACCCCGCGGCCGAAATCGATGGGGAACAGCGTGAGCTGCTGCTGGGCCACGGCGTCGGCGGGCGCGCCGGGCACCGCCTCGCCGGCCTCGGCGAAGTTGCGGATGTCGACCGCCACCAGGGCGCCGCCCTCGCGGGTGCCGGACAGCGGCATCAGCGAGCTCATCACGCGGCCGTCGGGCATCTCGCGCGGGTGCAGGAAGCTGTTGCCCGGGCTGAAAGCGCCGTACTGCACGAAGATATTGGTGCCGTCGGGGTTGGTGATGAACAGGGGGAAGTGGTTGCGGTTGCCGACGTGGTCCCACCGCGCGAACAGGATTTCGCCGGTGTTGAGCACGGTCGGGTTGCGGTCGTGGCTCTGGTTGAAGGAGATCTGCCGGATCTCGCTGCCGTCCCCGCCCATCACGTGCAGGGCCAGCACCCGCTCGCGCTCGTACTCGTCGCGGTAGGCGTAGGGCTCGATGTTGCGCTCCGCCAGCAGCTGGCGGGTCTTTTCCTGCCGGTTGGAGCTGAACACGATGCGGCCGTCCGGCAGGTAGGCCGGGTCCACGTCGTCGCCCGCATTGGCCATGGCGTCGTCGGCGACGATGCGCCGGAGCACGCGGCTGGGCAGGTCGAGCTCGTAGACGTTCCAGGTCGGGTCGTTCGGGCCCCGCATGGAGAACAGGACCCGCTCACCGTCGTAAGACACCTCCGGATCGGAGACGTCGCCTTCGCCCAGCGTGTAGTCGGCGGTGAGATTGACCAGCGGCGCGGTCGGCGACGACAGGTCCTTCATCATGAGGTCGCCGCCGGGCCGGAAAATGGCCCCGTCGGTCGGGTTGCCGACCGCGTCGACCGCCCGCATGGCGAAGACAATGGGAAAGTCGCCTTCGACCACGACGGCCGAATCGCTCGATTCTTCGCCGCCGCCGCAGCCGGCGACCGCTATCAGGAATCCCAGTAACGCCGGGTAACCCAGCTTGCGTTTGTTTGCCCACACCATGTCGCGACCTCCCGCTCTCTTGGTTACGTCGGCGGGCAGGGGCGCAAACTTGAGGCTGTCGGGTCGGGGAAGGGTGCTGGTGACACCGGGTCCGGGCCTTGCGCCCGGACCATCTCCCATGGCCGGCAACCCCGCTGTCCTGGGTCCCTGGGGACCTGTAGACCGGTGGTTTTGCGTCCCCGCCTTTCGACGGGTTTGCCTTTATCAGCGGGGCCACGGATGCCAGAGGCCCTGTGCCATGTCAAGGAAGCAGCGCACGTGGCGCCGGCGCAACACCCCGCCGCGGGCCGGCCGGGGAGGCGTTGGAACGAGTCTAAGCCTCGGTTTCTACTTAGTATTCATCGCGGCCGCTGCAGGCGCCGGCGCCGGCGCCCGCGTGTGCGCCGCGGCCGGGCTTGCCGGGCCTGCCGGAGCATGACGCGGGGAGCCTTTGCGCAGCCGCTATTCGCCGCCGCCCGGCGGCGTCCACTGGAACACGTCCTCCAGCGGCACCTGGAAGACTGCGGCAATGCGGAAGGCGGCCTCCAGGGACGGGGAGTACTTGCCGGCCTCGATGGCGGCGATGGTCTGGCGCGTCACGCCGATACGCTTGCCGAGTTCCGCCTGGGTCATTTCACCGTGCTGGAAACGCAGCAGCCGGACCCGGTTGCTGATCGTGCCTGCCCTCATGACTGCCGCCGGTAGGCGACCACGGTGACGCCGTAGGACACGAGTTCTGCCAGGACGATCGCGAAGATGGCCCCGTTCACGATGGCCCAGCCGCCGGCGTAGAAAGGCATGATGATCGCGACCATGATCACGCCGGCGATCAGCGTGCCGTAGGCGATGCTGACCGAGCGCCGCTGGATCGCGAGGTCGCGCTCGTCGGCCGGCTCCCGGGCTTCCTCCGGTGTGCGCAGGCGAAACAGGGCATGGCCGGCGCCCAGGATCGCCAGCTGCACGGCGACGGCGATGGCGAACAGCCAGAGCTGGCGCAGGTTGGGCAGCGTGTCGTCCGGCGGAGCTGTCGCCACGACGGCGAAATAAGGCCCGAAGGCCACGAGTATGGCCAGCAGGGACAACCAGGCGACTTTTTCTCGGTAAGACATGCTTGAACCCCCCGAAGAAGGACTGAATGGTAAGCAAGTTTTACCGAATGTTAAAAATGTTTGTCAATAAGTAAAATAAATTTAACTTTACTCGGGTCCAACGTCGGACCCCGGGACTGCATGAGCAGCGGGCGCAGACCCGGGCGGCCCAAGCTCGAACTCGGGCGCGAACAGGAAGGGAATGCGGAAATCGAAGCGGGCTTCGGTATAACGGTCGTCGATCGGGGCATCCCCGGTTTCGGCGTGCGGGTTCCAGGTCACCGCCAGCACTTGCAGCCCCGGTTCGAGACCGTCCAGCGCCACGACCCCGGTGATGCCCCGCATGCCCAGGTCCAGCCGCTCGGTGGCCACGAAGCCGTCGAGGTCGATGGGCTGGCCCTGCAACGACACCGACCAGAGCCGCGCCAGGCAGGGTGCGCCAAGATCGGCGTCCGCGCCGGGACAGAGGCGCTCCAGCAGGAGGTTGTCGCGGATCGGATGGTAGGGCAGGAACAGCCGCAGGTGACTGCCGCGCTGTTCGAAGGTCGGGATCGTGGGCCGCGCGCGCAGGCGGTCCTTGCCGTCGCGCAGGTCCTCGTAATAGCTGCTGCGGAAGGCCGGGCCCTGCAGGTGCTCGGTGTCGAGGTAACTGAACTGGTCCGAGACGGTGAAGTTCACGGCGCGGTTGAAGCTGAACTGGCCGAGGACCACGATCGCGATCACCGCCAGCACGAACAGGATCATGGCGATGATCGGCCGCGTGTTGCTTTGCAGGGTCAGTTGCACCGGCAGGACCAGCCGCTGCGGCACCAGCCAGCCGTTGATCCTGCCGAGTGCGTTCACCAGCCCCCGGAACCACGGCGCGCGTTGCAGCGCCGGCACGCGTTGCGCCAGCAACGTGTCGAGAAGCCACAGCAGCACGGCGCTGCCCGCGGCGATGCCCACCAGGCCGAGGGCCGCGGCGTTCATGCCGAAAGTCGTGGCGCCGAAGCGGGAGCCGACCAGGCCGCCGACGCTTGCTGCCAGGGTGATCAGCAACACGATCCAGACGATGGCCAGCGCGATGACGCTGATCACTGCGAACAGGGAGGACGCGAGGCGGTCGGAGCGCTCGATCGCGGTCTGCAGGTCCGGCAGCCGCCGGCGATAGTTTTCCCGGGTGAGCGGCCCGATCCCGGGCGTCCGGTTCCAGTCGATGCCGCGCGGGAACACTGCGCGCAGGCCGATCAGGCCGACCCAGTAGGCGCGCGCCAGCAGGTGCAGCAGGAAGCATGCGCCGAGTCCGTACGCCAGGCCCGTGAGCAAGATCAGCGCCGTGCTGCTGCTCACCACCAGGGTCAGGGACAAATGCGTGTAAGCCTCGGCGAAGCGCTCGAACAGCCAGCCGGGCAAAGTGAACAGCGCGACCGTGGTCAGGCTCGAGATGATCAGCTCGAGCTCGTCGGTGCGGTCGCGCAGCCGGGCCAGCTCGGCCCTGGCCTCCGCTGACTGACGTTCCGGGGCTCGAGAATCCCGCTCTGGCATGTGCTCCGCTCCCCCGCGACTGCTGCGATCGGGGCCCGGACTCGCCGGGCCCGGCCAACCCTGCGAGAATACCGAAATGCATACGGTAATTCCCCTGCAGCGCAGCGCTGCGAGCTGGCTCGAGCGTCCTGGCCGCATCTGGTTCAGCTGGAGCATCTTCAATCCGAACGGACCGACCGTGAGCTGCCTCGGCCTGCGCGAGTCCGGCGCTCCCGAGGGCGTCGAGGTGTTCTACCGCTGGCAACACCTGCTCGGCGGCGAGGATTACCGCCTCGGGCATGTCGACCTGGAGGCGCCGGATGCCCGCGCTCGCCTCAGCGGGATTTTCACCAGCGCGGTCCGGCTCCGGCCGGGGCAGGGTTTCCGGCGCTTCGCCATGGTCACTTCGATCCCCAGCCTGGTGGTGTCGAACGTGGCCGAGGACTGGCTCCCGGTGCTCAGGGGTTGCCTCGAGCAGAGCGACGCCGTCGCCCGGGGGGACTGGGGCCGCGAGCGCTACCTGCTCGCCAGGTACGGCAACCGCCTGTTCGACCGCGCCGGGGAGGAGCTGCGCGAGGCCTACGAGCACATGCGCCGGCAGCACGAGTCGAGCAGCGAGCCCGATCCGCTGGCGGGCGAACGCCTCGCGCAGATGTATCGCCTCTACCAGCGCGTGCCCACCTTCGCGGACTGGGCGCCGGGCCGCTACGCGAGCCGCGCGGCGAAGCCCGGCGACTTCGACGCCTGGTGGGAGACGGTGACGGCGCCGGAGTTCTGGCCGCCGGCGGCGACCCAGCTGGCGCAGGCCTGGGAGAACGTCGCGCAGCAGAGTTCACTGCCCGCGCGGACCCCGATGGCCGAGGTGCGCGACTTCTTCGCCGCTTACGGGATGCCGATTTTCAGCCAGCCTGCGCCGGCAGGCGCACCCGGCCGGGACGATTGAGCCAACTAAGGAGAACGACATGGGATTTTTCGACTTCATCGCCGACGCCGGCGACAAGCTGTTCGGCGACGACGCCATCGACGAGAACAAGGTCCGCGAGCACATCGCGGGCCTGGGCCTGAAGCTGAAGGTGTTCTCCGTGGTCGCGCACCAGCAGGACAAGATGGTGTCGCTGATCGGCTGGGCCGAGACGCTGGAGGACAAGGAGAAGGCGATCCTGGCGGCCGGCAACATCAAGGGCGTGGAGAAAGTCGACGACCGGCTGAAGGTGGGAACCCCGCCGGCCCGGCCGCAGGCTGCCGCGGCCGAGGCGGCCCCCGCTGCCCCGGCAGAGGCGCCGGAGCCGGACAGCTCGGAGCAGCCCTCCTCGCGCTTCTACACGGTGCAGCCCGGCGACACGCTGTCGAAGATCGCGCGCGAGTTCTACGGCAGCGCCGGCAAGTATCCGGTGATCTTCGAGGCCAACACGCCGATGCTCACGAACCCGGACCGCATCTATCCGGGACAGGTGTTGCGCATTCCGGAGGCGTGACGGCGGGCAGCGTCTCGACCCGGAGTTCCGGGTCGAGATGCAGCACCATCCGCCGCTCCCCGCGCAGCGCAGCGAGCGTGCCCGCGTCGATGCCGTGGCGCGCGCGCAGGTCCTCGTCGCTGACCGGCGAGATCGGCTTGCGCCGGTCGAGCCCGCCGTAGCGCTGCAGGTTGTAGAAGGACCAGGCCACGATCACCACGGCGCTCAGCACCACGACCCCGGCGTACCCCAGCAGCGTGATCGCGTCGCTGCGGTCGGCGGGCTCCAGCAGGTGGCGGGAGAAGGCGTCGATGCCGAACCACCAGGCCAGCAGGCTGATCAGCGGCACGAACAGGTACAGCCACACGGTCCAGGCGATCAGCGTCAGCACCGAGTACAGCGTGCGCTGGCCCACCGGCTGCAGCTCCGGCCGGTAGAGAATCTCGGGGTGGCGCAGCGGGCGGGGCGTGGTCACGGCCGCAGCCCCCGGTCCGGGCTGACCCACACCGCGCGCGTGCCGCGGCGCTTGAGCAGCGCCTTGGGCACCGCCACCACCGTGGTGGCCATGCTGATCAGCCAGAACGCCAGCGGGTACCAGATCACCCAGAAGTAGTCGCGCCAGAGCCCCTTTTCGTAGCGGCTGTCCATCATCATGCTGACCCCGAACTGCACCAGGCAGGTGCAGCCGAGGATCACGCCGTTCCAGCGCGGCAGCACGGTCGTCACCGTGAGTGCCGGCGGCATTTCGACCGCCAGGCCGAGGAAATACAGCAGGAAGATGAAGGCCATGGTGTAGGCCCAGACCACGCTGAGCGAATACTCCGCCAGCAGGCCCCACATCCGTCGCCGCCGCCAGGACAGCACGCGCGCGGCGTAGCGGCGCAGCACCTCCACCCCGCCCTGGGCCCAGCGCAGGCGCTGCCGCCACAGGCCGCGCAGTGTTTCGGGCATCCAGATCCAGCACAGCGCGTTGGGCTCGTAGCGCACGTCCCAGTGGTCCGCCTGGATCAGCCACGTGAGGTCGATGTCCTCCGTGACCATGTCCGTGTTCCAGTAGCTGTTGCGCTGCAGGGCCGCCTTGCGAAAGGCCGAGACCACGCCCGACACGGTGAAGATGCGGCCGTAGATCCGCTGCGCCCGCTTGATCAGGCCGATGATCGAGGAGAACTCGCCGACCTGGAGCCGGCCGAGCAGCGTCGAGCGGTTGCGGATGCACGGGTTGCCGGTGACCGCGCCGACCCGCGGGCCCGAGAGCAGGTGGTGCATCAGCCAGTGCACGGCGCAGGGGTGCAGCACGGCGTCGCCGTCGATGCACACCAGGTACTCGCTGCGCGCGGCCAGCGCGCCCATGCGCAGCGCCATCGCCTTGCCCTGGTTGCTAGCGAAGTGAATCACGCGCAGCCGGGGGATCTCCGCGGCCAGCGCGTCCAGCAGCACGCCGGTCTCGTCGCTGCTGCCGTCGTTGATGGCGATGATCTCGAAGTCCGGGTACTCGGTCTGCGCCAGCCACGTCATCGTCTCGCGCACGTTCTGGGCCTCGTTGAAGCAGGGCACGAGGATCGAGCAGGGCGGCGTTGCGGGCAGCGGCGGCGGCGATTCCGGCCCGCCTGGTGACTTGCGTTCCCAGTGGAAGTGGTACCACAGGCCGGCGACGATCCAGATCCACGCCATGAACAGCGGGAAATAGAAGGCGAAATTGAACATCACGGCGAGCGGGCCGGTCATGTCTCCCCAGCTCAGCATCAGCGCGACTCCCGGTAGGGGAAGCTGCGCTTCGACAGGCCCTGGAACAGCGGCTCCTGCGCCGGCCGGCCGCGCACGAAATCGTCCGGGTAGTAGGCGAGGTTGAGGGCGCCGGCGCGCAGCAGCGCGCGCAGCTGGCCCCGCAGGGTCGCGGCGTCGAGCCAGCGCTCCTCGCGCCAGTCCCGGGCCTGGAGCTGGAACACCGTGGCCTCGAGGCCGCCGGGATGGGCGGCCACCGTGTCAACCAGCCCGAGCAGCCACGGCAACGGGTCGCCTGCGACCTGCTCGAGCCCCGGCATGGCCATCAGCACCGGGTAGTCGTAGGCGGCGAGGAAGGCCGGCAGCGACTGGCTGAAGCGCGCCTCGGCGGCCGGGTCGAACACGGCCCGGGCGTAGAGGCTGCGCGCCGTGCGGATCGCGGGCCGGTAGCGGCGCACCCGCTCGGCCAGCTCGGTCGTGAAGTCCACCAGCGCTGCGGTCTTGTCCGCCGGCGTCAGCTGCTCGCAGGGCCGTGGCAGGGGATGCCCGCCGGGCCAGCTCGCCGCCGGCAGGCAGGCCGCGGCATCCTCGTCGGCGGCCAGGAAGGCGTCGTCGTGGAACAGCACGCCGGCCACGTGGGCATGGCGGGCGAGGTCTGCGTAGATCTCGCCGACCAGCGCGCGCGCCTCGGGCAGGAAGGGGCTCAGCCGCGGATGGTCGAAGCCGGCCGGCGCCGAGCCGCCGTCGGGCAGGTGCCGGCGCACGCGCAGCGCTTCCGCCTGCTGTTCGTCCGGCGGCGCGAAGGCGAGCACGGGCAGCCAGGCGAACACTTCGACCCCGGCGCGGGTGCGCAGCTGCCAGGCTACGCGGTTGAACAGGTCGGCGCGCACGGGCAGGTGCCGGTTGGGGAAGTACAGCTCGCGCGCCAGGCCGTCCCCGTCCGGGTCGGCGAAGGCCTGCAGGTAGACCGTGGTGATATCCAGCGCGTGCATGCGCTCGATGAGCGCATCGAGGTTGCGTTCCTGCTGCGCCGGGTCCGGGTCGAACACGTAGTCGAGATCGACCTGGGCCACGCGCTGGATGCTGCGCGTCGGGCGCTGGGGCAGGTTGAGCGCGAAGCGCTCCAGGCCCGGGTTGCCGGTGATCAGCAGCCGGTTCAGCCCCTGCAGGCGGTCGACGGTGTTGACGCCGGTGGCGAGGCCGAGCGAGACGGGCATGCCGAGTTCCGCGGCCACCTCTTCGGCCAGGGCATCGTACTCGCCGTAGGGCCAGGCCACGGCGCGCGGCGGCTGTCCCGTCTCCCGGGCGATGATGGCCGTGCTGCGGGCCAGGTCCGTCCTGATGCGCTCGCGGCGCTCGGCCGCCGTCTCGTAGCGGCCCTCGCCGGGGCGCCAGGCCAGCGTCGTCACGGCCGGCTGCAGGTTGCCCTGCGGGTTCCCCGGGATGCCGCGGTGCAGGTCGTGCGTGTGGCTGGCGATTTCCACCAGCCCGGAATCGACCATGGCGCGCAGCTGCTCCCAGTTGACGAACCCGCCGGCGCCGCGCCGCGCGCCCTCGTAGGGCACGGTGGCGCCGGCGGCGACGGCCTCCAGCCAGCCGGTGTTGATCGCCACCACCGCCGGGTAGTCGAAGGCCTGCAGCAGCGGGAAGACGCGGGTGTACAGGCTGGCCAGCCCGTCGTCGAAGCTCAGCAGGACCGCCCGCGGCGGCAGCGGGGCGCGCCCCTCGTGGGCGTCGATGACCTGCTGCAGGCTGACGGGCTGCCAGCCGTGTCGCCGCAGCCATTCGAACTGCGCGGCCAGGTCCCGCGTCGAGACCGCATACGCGTCCGGATCGATCTCGCGGGCGACCTCGTCGCGCACGTCGTGCCAGCTGACGGCGACCCATTCGCCCGCAGCGGCGGGCGCCGCCGGGGTCGCGGCGAAGGACAGCAGCCCGGCCAGCAGCGCCGCCATGA
Organism: Thioalkalivibrio sp. XN8; assembly: GCF_011058255.1. Classification (GTDB taxonomy): domain Bacteria; phylum Pseudomonadota; class Gammaproteobacteria; order Steroidobacterales; family XN24; genus XN24. The sequence goes on from NZ_JAALFH010000052.1 coordinate 38,922, forward strand.
AGCTGGGCCGGCGCATCAGAAGTAGCCCTCCAGCGCCAGCAGCAGGTCCCACTGGCGCTCGCGGGCGCCGTCGTAGACCCGGCTGGCCCACCCCGCGCCGTAGCGCAGGCGCCACGTCCGGTCCAGCTGCCAGAGGTGTTCGTAGCGCAGCGCGCCCGTGGGGTCGGTGCCGAAGTCCTCCTGCCAGTACAGGCCCGCGGTGACGGCGAAGCGCTGGGTGAAGGCCCGGTCGTAGTCGCGCCAGGTCAGCCAGTCGTGCTGCAGGCCGTAACCGAGATAGGCGTCGCGCGAGGGATTGAAATACAGGCCGCCCTCGCGGCTGGCGCGCGACAGGTAGAGTTCCCCGCGCCCGCTGGTCACGTGCTGCGCATCGGCGCGCAGGCGGTGGTCGGAGGACAGCAGCAGCCCCAGGCGGACGTTGCCGTCGGACAGTGCCAGGCGGCTGAAGCTGGCGCGTGCGTCCAGCGACTCGTGCGCCTGCCAGCGCGCGGCGATTTCCGCCTTGCGGCCGCTCAGGCCCTCGGCCCGCGGCCGCAGCGGGGCGTCCAGCGAGAAGGACTCGTAGCGGGTGGCGAAGCTCCAGTAATCGTCGAGATGCCAGTCGAAGCCGCCGGTCAGGCCGACTTCGGGGTCGCCCGACAGGCTGCGGCTGACTTCCAGGTAGGCGTGCCGGCGCTCGCGGCGCCAGCCGAGGCCGAAGCCGGCCCGGCGCCAGGTGCGCTCGCCTTCCGGGAAGCGCCCGGACACCCAGTCCTGGAAGCCGTAGGGCTGCCACCAGTAGTCGAAATGGGGTGCGGCCACGCGGGTGCGCAGGCTGCGCTCGCGCGAGCCGAAGTCCGCGAAGCCGTCGCTCTCGCCGTAGCCGGCCTCGACGCTGATCCACCAGCGCTCGCGGTCGCGCCACCGCTCGAGCTCGCGCGCCACGGCCGGCTGGCCCGGGAACTCCGCGTCGAGCGCAGCGAAACGGGCGTCGGCCGCCTGGTAGCGCCCCAGCGCTGCGAGCGTGAGCGCATGCTCCAGGCGCCCGCCGAGCACCTCGGGCTCATAGGCCTGGGCGAGCTCGATCTGCTCCAGCGCGCGCTCGGGCCAGCCGCGCCAGCGATACACCGTCGCCAGCTCGCGGCGCACCTGGGCGCTGGCGGGCGCGTCCGCCGCCAGCGCCTCGAGCCGGGCCTGCGCCTTGGCCGGCTGGTTGGCATACGCGCGGACCATGGCGGCGAGCAGGTCCACGCGCAGGCGCTCCCAGTTGGGACCCTGGCCTTCCTGCGCGCCCAGCCAGGCGGGCCGCGCGGCGGCCATGCGGTCGACGTGCGCCACGGCTTCTGCATGGCGCTCGGACTCGACCAGCGCGTACACCAGGCCGAACTGCGCCTCGACCAGCCCTGGCTCGGCCTGCAGCGCCTGTTCGTAGAGCGCCGCCGCTCGTTCCGGCTGGCGGGCCGCGAGATAGGCGTCGGCGGCGGCCTGGCGGACGAAGGCGGGCGCCTCACCCTCGAGGGCCTCGAACGCCGCGATGACCTCGTCCATGCGCCCGGCCACCCGCAGCGCCCCGATCCGGTCGAACTCGGCCCGGCGGGCCAGCGCGGGCGGCAGGTCGGCCGCCGCCTGCAGCTCGTCCAGCAGGCCGAGGGCGGCGGCGATGTCGGCCCGGCGCTCGATGCTGTCCTCGGGGGCGAGCGCGGCCCAGCGCACCAGCTGGGCGGCGCGCTCGAGCTGCAGCCGCTGCAGCTCGGCCCCTGCCACCAGGCCGGGCTGCGCGCGGGCGAGGTCGAGGGCGCGGCCCGCGGCGCCGAGCTCGGCCAGCGCGAAGATCCGCTGCCGCCCGGCCTCGTTGTGCGTGGGGTCGAGCTCCAGTGCGGCGGTCGCTGCGGCCAGCGCTGTCGCGGGCCGCCCGATGCGGCGCTCGAGATAGGCGGCGGCGGCTGCCGCTTCGACGCTGTCCGGCGCTTTCTCCCGCAGGGCGGCCAGGTGCGCGGCGGCCTCGGCATTGCGCTCGAGATCGCTCAGGGCCAGGGCGTACAGCACGCCGATATCCGGGTTGCGCGACTGGCGCTCGAGCTGCGGCGCGAGCAGGGCGGCCGTGCCGGCGGCGTCGCCCGTCGCCCGCAGCGCGCGGGCCCAGGCCAGCAGGGCGTAGTCGGGCAGCGTGGCGGCGTCGAGACCGCCAGCCGCGGCCACCGCCTCCGCCGGCCGGCCGGCCCATTCCAGCACCGTCACCAGGTCGGCCCGCAGCGCCCGGTCGCCGGGCGCATCGGCCAGCAGGGCGCGGAGCGCGGCGATAGAGGCGTCGAAGCGGCCCGCGCGCGCCTGGATGACCGCGGCCTCGCGCGCGGCGAGGGGCGCCGTCGCGCCGGCCAGGCCGGGCACGAGCGCCGGCTGGGCAAGCGAGGTCAGGCAAAGGACGAGCGCGGCTGGGACCAAGATAACGGGCCTGGAAGACGACGCGGGGCGTCGAGCGACCGCGTATGTTAGCGGCAGCAAGGCTGTCATGAATGAGAGATAACCGACAGAAATCGCACCATTTCGGGCCCGGTCGCGACGCCAGCGCCGGGCGGCCGGCGGCAGCCACGCTAGAATGTGGGTCATGAGCCTCGCCCAAGCGCCCAACTGGCTGGCGATCGTGCCCGCCGCGGTGCTCGCCGCGACGCTGCTCGCCGGCTGCAGCCCGGTCACCGTGGTCAATGCGCTCAGTCCGTCGGCCCACTACCAGGCCGATACCGGCCTGGCCTACGGTGAAGAGCGCCGCCAGCGCCTCGATCTCTACCGTCCGGTGGACGCCGCCGACGACGCCCCGGTGGTGGTGTTCTTCTACGGCAACGGCTGGCGCGAGGGGAACCGCGGCAACTTCGAGTTTGTCGCCTCCGGGCTGACGCGGGCCGGCATCGTGGTGCTGATCCCGGACTACCGCGGCCATCCGCATGCGGCCTTCCCGGCATTCATGGAGGACGGGGCCAGGGCCGTGCACTGGGCCCGCGACAACCTGCCCGGCGTCGCCTCAGGGGAGCGCCCCCTGTTCGTAATGGGTCATTCGGCGGGCGCCCATATCGCGGCGCTGCTGGCCCTCGACGAGCGCTACCTGCGGGCGGCCGGCGATTCGCCGCCGCCGCTCGCCGGCTTCATCGGCCTGTCCGGTCCCTACGATTTCCTGCCGCTGGATCGCGGCTACCTGGAGAACGTGTTCCCGGCAGAGAGCCGCGCGCGCAGCCAGCCGATCGAGTTCGTCTCGGCCGCGGCGCCGCCGACCCTGCTGGTCCATGGGACCGACGACGGCGCGGCGCTGGCCGAGCACAGCCGGCGCCTGGCCGAGCAGCTCGAGGCGCACGGCGTGCCCGTGACGCTGCGGCTGTACGACGGCGTCGCGCACGTGCGGGTGGTCGCGGCGCTCGCGCCGCCCCTGCAGTGGATCGCCGCTACCCTCGACGACGTGACCGAGTTCGTGACCGAGTCCGCGCACGAGCAGTAGCGCGGCCGGTCGCGCGGGCTCAGGAGCCCGGCGCGCCGAACTGCTGCTGGTACAGCTCGATGTAGTTCCGGTAGTAGCGGTTGTAGAGCCTGAAGTGCTCGGCGAGCTCGGTGAGCTCGCGCTCGGCGCCGCTGAAGTACTCGAGCAGGTCCTCCTGCTGGTACTCCAGCAGCCGGCCGAGGTTGGGCGCCACGTCCTCGACGTTGTAGAGAGCCATGTCGGAGTACTCGAGGATCGGGCGGTTGTCGGTGTGGAGCGGCGCGCCGGCGGCCAGCTCATCCACGTCCTGCTCGCCCAGCAGCAGCATGCTGGCGAGCTCGTAGACGTTGTCCACGTCCAGCGTGCGCAGGTCGCGCTCGATCTCGCCGACCATTCTCCGCCGCAGTTCCGCCAGGTCCACCCGGGTGGGTTCCGGGGTGCCGACGAGGATGATGAAGTGGGTCGGGAACTGGGTGAAATACCAGGCCGTGGTGTGCGGGAAGACGTCGTCGAAGGTGGCGATCAGGATGCGCAGGTCCTGGAAGGACAGGCCGCCGATCGGCAGCCAGGCGGCGGCCACGCCTTCCGGGGTCAGGGCGTCGCGCATGATCTCGAAGTACTCGCGCGTGTAGAGGTAGGGGTTGCGCTTGTACTTGAGGTTGGTCACGTCGGTGACGATCGCGGAGAACGCCTGGTCGGTGGCGGCGATGTAGTTGCGGGCATCGTCCAGCACCAGCTCGAGGTCCGGGTCCGCATAGGAATGGTAGTTGACGCTGCCGAACAGCGGCGCCGCGTCGATGATCTTCTGCTCGATCTCGACGGCGTGGACCTCGACGCCGTGCAGCAGCATGCTGCCGGAGGTGGTGCCGGTGCCGTAGCCCACCGTCAGCGCCACCTCCGGGTCCTCGGCCAGCAGCAGCGGGATGTGGGCCAGCATCTTCGAGTCGGCGAGCAGCACGACATCGGTCCCGGAGACGTTCTGGCCGTCTACGAACAGGCCGCGATAGCCGTCCCGCTCGACGGCGGTGACCGTGCCCGACAGGCCTTCCGCGTAATAGATGACGTCGAAGCCCTCGGCCGCGGTCCGCAGGTCGCGGCCCTTGAGCTCGGCGTGGAAGGACTTGCTGTCGGCAAAGATCAGCAGGTTGGCGACGGCGGCGACGACCACGAGGGATACCCACTGCATCCTGGCGGGGCGGCTGCTGCGCAGCAGGAAGGCCAGGGCGATCAGCAGGCTGAGATTGACCAGGATGAGCGTGGTGTTCCACATGCCCACGAAGGGAATGAGCACGAAGCCCGTCAGCAGGCTGCCGAGGACGCAGCCGAGCGTGTTGGAGAAAAAGGTGGCGCCGGCCTTGGCGCCGATGCGGTCCACGTCCTGGGCGTAGATGCGCACGCCCAGCGGGAACAGGATGCCCATGAACACCGCCGGGATGAACGACACCGTGAAGGCCAGGCCCATGCCCAGCGTCAGCTGGCCGGCCGGCGTGGCGTCCGCCAGGAGGACGGTCAACTGCTCGAACTGCCGGAAAATGAGCAGCACGACGGCGCCGCTGAAGGCCGTCACGATCGATACCGCGCTGAACCAGGACTCGAGATCGCGCCGCCGGTCCACGCTTCGCGCCACGATCCACGCCCCGACCGAGAACCCGAGCAGGAAGCCGGCAAGGATCAGCGCGAAGGCCTGCGAGGTGGACAGCCCGTAGGTCGAGAGGATGCGCACCCACAGCATCTCGTAGCCCAGCGCGATGAAGCCGGTGAGGAACAGGAACACCAGCATGTAGGAGTAGGGCGCCTTCTCGCCGGTGACCGGCGCCAGGTCCTGGGCGCCCCGCTTGCTCAGGGCGACGATCAGCGCGACCACCAGGTTGCCGGCGATGGCGATCGCCAGCGCGCCGGTCACGCCGAACCAGCGCACCAGCACGAAGCCGGTCAGCAGTACGCCGGTGGCGGCGCCGAGCGTGTTGAGATAGTAGAGCTTGCTGAAGCTGGAGCCGAGTTGCTCCCGGTTGCGCAGGAAATACTTGGCCAGCAGCGGCATGGTGCCGCCGATGAGGAACACCGGCGGCAGCAGCACGAGGGTCGACAGCAGGAGCCGCGCGAGCGAGAGGCCGTAGAAGCCGAGATTGTTGTAGGCGTATTCGTACAGATAGCGGTAGACGGGCAGCGTCTCGATCACCAGGAAGGCGAGCAGCGAGGTCGCGGCGATTCCGATTTCCACGTACAGGTAGATCCGCAGCGGATCGCGCGTACGCTCCGACCACTTGCCGAAGAAATAGCTGCCCAGGCCCAGCCCGAGCAGGAACACGGCAACCACCGTGGCGACGGCGAAGCTGCTGACCCCGAAGACCAGTCCCAGCAGGCGGACCCAGATCAGCTGGTAGATCAGGGCCGAAGCGCCCGAGATGAAAATGGCTGTGAAGAGCAGCCTGTTGCTCAGGGTCCAAACCATCAGCGTGAGCCCTCTGGCTGGGTTGGGTGTCCCGCGCCGCGCCCGTCGCGACGGGCACGAAGCCCGCGGCCGTCGCAGCATCTTAGCCGCACGGCAAACCCTTCAGGCAGTGGGAAGAACCCCTAGTGCGCGGCGGCGCCTAGCGCGTGAAGGCCCGGAACAGGCCTGCCGCGCCAAGCAGCGCCAGCGCGAGCCCTGGCAGGGGCAACAGCGTCGCCAGCGGCAGGCCCAGGCCGAGGCCCGCCAGCGACCATGCGGCGAGGTCCGCCCGCGGCCGGCCCGGGGCGGGCAGCAGGGCCCTGCCGAGCCAGTGGTCCAGGCTCAGCTTGCCGGCGCCGTTCAGCACCAGTGGCAGCAGCATCAGCGCGAACAGCAGCGGCAGCTTGAAATTGCCGTAACCGTCGTCGCTGATGGCGTAACCCTGCCAGAGTTCGCCCAGGCTGGACCAGCTGTCCGGCCAGTGCACCGCGGCGGTCGCCACGAAGGTCAGGATGAACAGGGAGAAAGCAAAGAAGCGTGTGAACAGGCCGAGCACCAGCGCGGCCGCGCCCAGCAGTTCCGCCCAGGTCGCCAGCATCCAGCTGAGCTGGGGGCTGATCATGCTGAAGGGGATGGGGAAGCTGTCCTGGACGTGGGCGAACCAGTTCTCGCCGCGAAGTTTCTCCAGGCCGGCCTCGCCGAACTCCCACGCCAGGATGAGCCGCAGCCCGAGCGGGGCGAGCCAGGCGCCGAGACCTTCGAGTCGGGCCGTGATGTCGCGCCACAACTGCGGCAGTCCGGTCAGGGCAGGATGCATGTCGGTGATCTCCGTTGGTGGCAGGGGGGCGAGGGAAGGCTGCCGCGGGATTCACTCCGAACCCCGCGGCCAGCCTGGATCGGGGCTCAGGCCACCCCGCCGCACTTGCCCTCGCCGCACTTGCCTTCGGCGCCCTTTTTCTTGCCGTCTTGCTGCCCGCCTTCCTTGTCGGCTGCGCCGCACTTGCCTTCGCCGCACTTGCCCTCGGCGCCCTTCTTGTCCTCGCCCTTCTCCTTCTGGTCGCCGCCGCACTTGCCCTCGCCGCATTTGCCCTCGCCCACGGACAGCATGTAGCCGCGGTCGAGGTCGACGGCGCTGAACAGCGCGGCCGGGGACGCCTCGGCGGCATGGGCGGCGCTGATGCCCAGCGACGACAGCAGGGCGGCGCCCAGGATGACGGACGTGTTCTGGTGGATCTTCTTCATGGTTTCTCTCCTCGGTTCCCGGTATTAAGGTGCAGGGCCGCGCCGCGTTCGGCGGGTCCTTGCATGGGGTGACGCCGCGCCGGCGCGGATGATTGCATCGGCGCGCACGAAGTATTTATTGACCCCGGGTGCAATCAAGCGCCGCCGCCACGAGTCATGTGGGGTAAGCAACCGATAAATGGATTCCTGCCCATGGCATCGATGCACAGCCTGACCGACGACGACTACCAGCGGGCCTTTCGCTACGCCCGCTCCCTCGGCGCCGACCGGGACCTGGCCTATGACCTGGTGCAGGGGGCCGTCACGCGCGGCCTGGCCTCGGGTCGCCAGGACATCGACGAGCCGCTGGCCTACCTGATGACCAGCGTCCGTAACGGCTTTTACAGCGAAGTACGGCGTGACAAGACCGCGGCCTGGACGCAATACGAGGAGCTGGACGGGGTGATCGCGACGGACCTGCAGCCGCTGGAAGACATGGCGGTCTCGCGCGACGCGCTGCGGCGCGCCTGGTCCAGCCTGTCTGCCGTCGAGCGCGAGGTCCTGCATCTCTGGGCCGTGGAAGGCTACACGGTCGACGAGATCAGCCAGCGCACGGGGACGCCGCGCGGGACCCTGCTGGCGCGCCTGCATCGCCTGCGCAACCGCCTGGCGGTGAGCGCGGGAGACTCATTTGGAGCATCGCTATGAAGCACGACACGACGACAGTCAGCCTGAAAGAGGGCATCCGGGAGCTGGCGAGCGAGGATGCGCTGGACGCTCGCGAGCTGGCGCAACTGCGGCGGCTGGCGGCAGACACGCCTGCGGACCCGTCGCGCCGGCTCTGGCTGGGAGCTGCAGCCGGGCTCGGCGTCGCCGCGGTCGGCGGCTGGTGGGGCATCGGCGTAATGCAGGCGCGCGGCAACACCCAGCGGCTGGCGGACGAGATCGCCGCGCAACACCTGCGGGCCGAGCCGCTGGACATCGTGTCCGGCGACCTCGGAGAACTGCGCGAGGTGTTTGCCTCGCTCGGCTTCAACCTGCTCGACCCGGCGGAAGTCGAGGACGTGCCGGGGACGCTGGTCGGGGCCCGCTTCAGCTCCGTCGCCGCGACGCCGGCGGCCATGCTCCGTTACCGGACCGAAACCGGCTTCATTTCCGTGCACCAGGCGCGCTACGACGCCGAGCGGCATTACGGCGCCGCCGACATGGACCGCGGCGAGCCCGGCGCAGTGCGCTACTCGGCGGGCGTTGAGGTCTGCCTCTGCCACACCCACGGGGTGCTGCTCGCCGTCGCCACCTGAGCGCGATACCGGTCAGCCGCCCGGTCCGGCCTGCAGGTGGTCGAGCAGCGCCGCGTTCAGGCGCGCGGGCTCGGTAACCGGCGTCCAGTGGTCGCCGGGGAAGCGCCGGTAGCGCCACGGGCCGGTCACCCAGCCCTCCGAGCGTGTCATCTGCGACTCGACCAGGAACCGGTCACCCTCGGCCCAGATGCCCAGCGTCGGCGCCGCGGGCTTTGGGTGGCGTTGCAGCAGGACCGTCGCGACGTTGGCGCGATAGATGCGCAGGGCGGCGGTCATGCGGCCGGGGCGGCGCAGCCGCTCGAGGACCTGCGCCTTGCGCGGATGCTGGAAGTACCTCGTGAGGCTGAGCGGGCTGTCGCCCTGGAGCAGCCGGTCGCTGATGCCGGCCAGCAGGAAGTAATACGTGTACCAGGCCAGCAGCTTCTGCTTCAGGCCGGCGCGGGCGTAGGCGGTGGGGTGGCCGACGCCGAGCACGGCCAGGCTGCGGACCCGCTCCGGAGAATGCCCCGCCAGCAGCCAGGCCAGCACCGCCCCCCAGTCGTGTCCCACTACATGGGCCCGGGCGACCCCGAGCTCGTCCAGCAGCGCCAGGTGATCCCCGGCGATCGCCGGCGCCCGGTAGTCGCGCAGCCCGGGCGCGATGTCCGACTCGCCGCAGCCGACGGTGTCGGGCGCGATGCAGCGGTAGCCCGCGGCATGCAGGGCCGGAAACTGCGCCGACCAGAGCGTGGCTTCATCGGGGAAGCCGTGCAGCAGCAGCACGGCCGGCCGCGCCCGGTTTCCCGGCGCCGAGTCGAGGTAAGACAGGTTCAGGCCGCGATGCCTGCAGTGAAACCGCGGCGCGGGGTTGTCCACGGCGGTCCTCGCGACGTTGCGATGCGATGGCGCTCGAGTCTGCCACGGTGCGCGGGCTTCCGCTACGCGACGCGCCCGGGGGACCAGCGACTATATTTAGGGCATGAACGAGGCGCAGCTGGTTTTCTACCATCTTGGCGTGGCCCTGGCGATCGGCCTCCTGATCGGGACCGAGCGCGGCTGGCAGGAGCGGGAGGCGAAAGAGGGCGAGCGGATCGCCGGGGTTCGCACCTTTGGGCTGATCGGGCTGCTGGGCGGCGTCCTGGCGCTGCTGGCGGAGCAGTTCGGGCAGCTGGTGCTGGGCCTGGGGTTTGTCGGGCTCGCGGGCGCGGTGGCGGCGATCTACGTCGTCAACCTGCGCGAGGGCAATGAAGACGTGGGCATGACCAGCCAGGTCAGCGCCCTGCTCACCTTCGCCTTCGGCGCGCTGGCGGCCATGGGCGAGGCGGCGGTGGCTGCCGCCGCGGCGGTGGTCACGACGCTGCTGCTGAGCGCCAAGCCGGTCCTGCACCGCTGGGTGGGCGCGCTCGAGGCGGGCGAGTTGCAGGCCGTCATCAAGCTGCTGCTCATCTCCGTGGTGCTGCTGCCGATCCTGCCGAACCAGGGCTACGGGCCCTGGCAGGCGCTGAATCCCTATGCCATCTGGTGGATGGTCGTCCTGGTCGCGACGATTTCCTTCATCGGCTACTTCGCCATCAAGATCGCCGGCGCGCGCCGCGGCACGATTTTCACCGGCCTGTTCGGCGGGCTGGCGTCCTCGACCGCCGTGACCCTGCATTTCTCGCGCGTGGCGCGGGCCGGCAAGGTCCCGCCCGCCATGCTCGCCACCGGCATCCTGCTCGCCTGCGGCACCATGTTTCCGCGCATGCTGCTGGTCGGCAGCCTGGTCAACCCGCAGCTGTTTGCGCAGCTGGCCTGGCCGGCGGTCGTGATGGGGGTCCTGACCTACGGCGGGGCGCTGTTCTACTGGCGGGCGTCGGCGCGGCAGGACAGCGAGGGCGCCGCGCCGCTCCAGAACCCGCTGGAGCTGAAGACCGCGCTGGCATTCGGCTCGCTGCTGGCGCTGATCATGTTGCTCAGCAAGGCCCTGCGGCAGTGGTTCGGGGAGGCCGGCGTGCTGGCGCTCGCCGCCGCCTCCGGCGTGGCCGACGTGGACGCGATTACGCTCTCGCTGGCGCGCATGAGCAGCGAAGACCTGGCGGTGCCCGTCGCCGTGACCGGCATCGTCATCGCCGCGAGCGTGAACACGCTGGTCAAGGGCGGCATGGCCGCCTTTATCGGCGGGCGCCCCGTCGGCCTGCGGGTCGCCGGCCCGCTGCTGGCCGCCGTCGCGGGCGGGCTCACGACGGCGTGGCTGTGGGTCTGGTGAGGCCCGCGGCCCCCGGGCATCACAATTCTGTCATGCGCCTGAGACAAGGTCGTTAACCACTGGGCATAAAATCCCGCCCCCCACTGCGTGCCGGAGCTCCGCGCATGAAACTGCAGCGCCTTTTCGCCATCCTCGTCCTCGCTGTCCTTTGCGCCGGCCCCGCCCCGGCCCAGGACGGCGGCGCGCGCAACGTCATCCTCATGATCGCCGACGGCATCGGCTTCAACGGCTGGCTGGCCGCTGATTACTACCAGGGCCGCGCCGGCACGCAGTCCTACCAGGTGGGGCGCCCGGACGGCTCCGCGCCGGTCGTCTACGGCATGACGCATTACGCCCTGAACCTGGTCGATGCCGACGGCCGCATCCTGCCCAGCAGGGCCGATGCCCGGCAAGCGGCCGGCGCAGTCCCACAGGGCTATGACCCGGCCCTGCGCTGGCAGCGGTTCGACGGCGCCATGCGTAACGACTTCCCGCCGGTGGGGCTCAACTACACTTCGTACACCGACAGCGCTGCTTCCGGTACGGCGCTGCTGACCGGGCGCAAGACCGCGAACGGCCGCATCAACATGGACTGGCGCGGCGAGATCGCCTTTCGCACCATTGCCCAGGTCGCGCTGGAGCAGGGCCGGGCCGCCGGGGTCGTGACCTCGGTCCAGGCCTCGCATGCGACCCCCGCGGCGGTCATCGCGCACAATTCCACGCGCAGCGACATGGCGGGCATATTCCGGGAGATGCTGGCCAGCGACCTGGCCGTGATCATGGGCGCCGGCCACCCCGGCTATGACTCCAGCGGCAACCGCGTCGAACCCCCGGCAGGCGATGCGGAGTCTTTCGCGGCAGTCGGCGGACCGGAGACCTGGGCGGCGCTGGCCGGGGGCGCCGGGCCGCACGTGCGCGTGTTCATCGAGGCCAAGAGCGACTTCGAGGCACTGGCGGCGGGGGACGAGGTCCCGGCGCGGGTCGTCGGCATTGCCCGCAGCCGCACCACCCTGCAGGCCGACCGCCAGGGCCTGCCGGCTGCCGACGAACCTTCGGGCATGGCCCTGAATCCCGCCGTGCCCACGCTGGCCGTGATGGCCACCGGGGCCCTGAACGTGCTCGGCCGGGACCCTGGCGGGTTCTTCCTCGCGGTCGAGGGCGGGGCGGTGGACTGGATGGGGCACGACAACGACCTGCCGCGGTTCATCGAGGAACAGGCCGCCTTCAACGAGGCCGTGGCCGCCGTTATCGCCTGGGTCGAGGCCAACTCGGGCTGGGACGAGACTCTGCTGGTGATTACCTCCGACCACGAGACCGGCGGGCTGTGGGGCGAGGGCACGTTCCGCAACGGCACGGGAGGCTGGCTCGCCGCCGACCGCTCCGAGGAGGCGGTCGAGGCGGCCCGGTACCAGCCGGCGGAGGACACCTTTCTCGGCTTTCGCGCCGTGCAGGATCGCGGCGCCGGCCGGATGCCCGGCCACCAGTGGGCGTCCGGCCGCCACACCAACGAGCTGGTGCCATTGTGGGCGCTGGGCGCCGGCGCGGGACGCTTCGCGGAGTTCGCCCGCACCGACCTCCAGGCCGCGGCGCTGTGGGGCGAGCCCTACGGCTGGGACGGCGGCTACGTGGACAACACGGCCGTGTTCCACGTCATGCGCGAGGCCCTGGCACGCTAAGCCCGTGGCCGGGCCGGCGGCGAAGCCGGCCACCATGATTCATTCCGGCCGCACCGCTAGAATCGGGTGGAGCGCGCTATTGCGAATGCTATCGTTAACGTTCCGGCTGCGGGCGCAGGGGGAGGCCCCATGGGTAGTAAGAGCATCACCAGGGACTTGCTGGATCGGCGGGTGCCGCAATACCTGGCCGCCTACCTGGCGGGGTCCTGGGTGCTCATCGAGTTCTTCGCCTTTCTCGAGGAACGCTTCCTGCTCTCCCCCCACCTGACGAACCTGGTCCTGTTGCTGCTGCTGATGATGCTGCCGAGCGTCGTCCTGTTCACCTGGTTTCACGGCCGGCGCGGACCCGACCAGTGGCGGCGGGCCGAGAAGATCTTCATTCCCCTCAACGCGCTGCTCACCGTCACCGTGCTGGCTGCGCTGTTCGCGGGCCGCGACCTGGGCGCGATGACGACCACGGTCACGGTCGAAGACCCGGAAGGCAACGCGGTCGAGCGCGTGGTGCCGAAGAGCGAGTTCCGCAAGAGCCTGGTGTTGTTTCCCTTCGACGTCGAGGGCGGCGGCGACGACACCATTGCGCTCGCTTACGGCGCCCTCAAGGTGCTCAGCATCGACATGGTGCAGGACATGTTCATCGACCTGCGACCGCCGGCGCTGTTTCGGGACAAGGCACGCAGCGCGGGTTACGAGGTCGGCGAGGTGCCGCGACCCCTGAAGCGGCGGATCACGCGGGAGCTCAACCTCGACTACTTTGTGGACGGGCGCTTCGCCTACGACGGCTCCACGTTCCGCTTCTCGGTGCTGCTCCACGACGCGGAGCGCGGCGGGCTGGTGGCGGAACGCGGTTACGAGGGCACGGACCTGATGGCGCTGATCGACGATGCGGCCATTCAGCTGCGCAAGGACCTCGGCTTGCCGGGCAGGTACGTCGACGAGGGCCTGGACCTGCCGGCGCGGGACCATGCCACGGATTCCATCGAGGCGCTGCGAGCCTATGGCCAGGCTGACCGGGTGTTGCTGGAGCGGGACGACTTCGATGCCGCCCGGGCCGAGCTCCGACAGGCGGTGGAACTGGACCCGAGCTATGCCGCTGCGGCGTTCACGCTCTACCAGCTGAGTATTCTCAGTGGCGACGTCGCCGCGGCCACGGCGGCCATTCGGACCACCATGGACCACCTCTACCGCATGCCCGAACGCTTCCAGTTCGCCGTGCGGGCCGAGTGGTACGGCATGCAGCGCGACCTGCCGAAGGCCTTCGCGGTCTATGAGATGTGGGCCGAACTCTATCCCCAGGATCTCGACGCGCAGTTTTACAGCGCCCATGTACGCAGGCTCCAGGGCGATTTCGAGGGTGCGGTGGCGGCTCTCGAGAAGGCGCTCGCGCTGGACCCGACGCGGCTGGATCTCGTCCAGCAGGTGGGCCAGTTGAACGAGCAGCTCGGCCGGCCGGACGCCGCCCGGGTCGCCTACGAGCGAATCATCGAGGAACGGCCAGGTCACCAGGACGGGTTGATCCTCCTCGCGCAGCTGGAAAGGCGCGTCGGCAACCACGCGGCGGCCCGCGCCCTGTATGAACGCGCCTCCCTGGTCGCGTCGGAAGACGTGGGCGTCATCACCGGGCTGGCAGAACTGCACACGGACGTGGGCGAGTTCGAGGCCGCCGAGGCCGCCAATGAGCGCGCGCTGGCGGCGGCGAAGTCGCCCGAGCAGCGCTTCACCGTGTTGCGCTCGATCCGGCGCTACCATGACTTTCGTGGGGCGTTCAGTCGCGCCCTTGACTACCAGCTCGAGTCCGAGGCCGTGGGGGCGGAGTTCCAGCCGCCGGTTGCCAACATCCAACTTCGGCTGCTGGGGCTCAGGGCCTGGGTGCATGCCGGGCAGGCCGAGGAAGCGCTGGAACGCCTCGAGGAGCTCTCCGGACAGCTCCAGCCCCCGATGGACTCGCTGGTTCCGATCGGGCGGATGGCAGTGCACGAGGCGCGGGAGGACGCCGCGACCCTGGCGACCGCGTTGGACGACGCCCGGGCAATGCTCGCGCACACGGGATTCAACGTGCTGGAGCGGGACATCGTCTTCGGCCAGGGCCGGCTGCACGAGATTCGCGGCGAGTGGCCGGAGGCGATCGCCGCCTACGAGGAGGAGATGCGGCTGTCCCCGACCGACACCTCGATTCCGCTGCAGCTAGGGCGGGTATACCGTGCCATGGGCGACCTCGAGGCGGCCGAGCAGCAGCTCCGGGCAACGCTCAGGGCCCAGCCCTCGCAAGGCCGCGCGAATTACGAGCTGGCCCTGGTTCTCGAGGCGCGCGGGCAGCGTGCGGAGGCGATCCGGCACCTCGAACGCGCCCTGGCGACCTGGGCTTCCGCGGACGAGGCTTATGCCTACCCGCCGCTGGCGCGGGACAAGCTGGCGGCGCTCAAGTCGGCCGGTTGAGCAGCCTTTCCGCCGGCGCCCCGCCCGCTACTGTTCGAGCGCCCGCATCACGTCGCGCCAGGTCAGGATCCCCAGCGGCCGGCCCTGCTCGTCCACGATCGGAATGCAGGACACGCCCTCGCGGTTGAACACCCGGACCGCGTCCATCAGCACCGCCGTGGCCGGCAGCGTCACGAGCTCGCGTCGCATCACCTGGTGCACGCGTTTTTTCAGGGTGGCGAGGTCGCGGGTGGTCTCGGCGGCCGAGCCCAGGTGCGGGCTGAGGGCTTTCAACAGGTCGCGGTCCGACACCACCCCGATCAGCGCGTGGTGCTCCACCACCGGCAGGTGATGGAACTTGAGGTGGTGGAAAATCTCCCGGACCGTCGCCAGCGTGTCGTCCGGCCCGACCGTGACCGGGCTGGCGCTCATCAACTGCGTTATTGCAACCATGTCCCGGTACCGCGCAGCATTATCGGAGGATGGCAGGAGTCGGGGCAGCATACCCCAGATCCGGCCGCAGCTTGTCGCCGGCAGTCCGCGTAAGATAGCGGGGCCGCGCCCACGACCAGGAGATCCCGATGCAGCAGCCTGAAGCCGCCGAGGCCGTCGCCGAGGTTCTCGAGGAACTCACGCCCGAGCAGTGGTCGGTGATCCGCGCAGCCATCGCGGCGCAAGACGCGGGCGCCCTGAAGACGGCGCTCGAGCCGGTCCATCCCGCTGATATCGCCGACCTGCTGGAACAGCTCGACCCGGAGCAGCGCGCGACCTTCCTGCGGCTCTACGCGGCCGAGTTCGAGGGCGAGATTCTCTCCGAAATCGACGAGTCGATCCGGGACGAGGTGATCGACGTGCTGCCGCCGGAGGTGCTGGCGGAGGCGGTGCGCGAGCTGGACTCCGACGACCTGGTCGACATCCTCGAAGACCTGGAGCACCCGGCGCGGGACTTCATCCTGGACTCACTGGAGACCGAGGACCGGGAGGCCGTCCAGAGCGCCATGTCCTGGCCGGAGAATTCCGCCGGGCGCCTGATGCAGGTGGAGACCGTGACCGCGCCGGCGCAGTGGAACGTCGGTGAAATGATCGATTACCTGCGCGCCGCCGAATGGCTGCCCGACCAGTTCTATCACGTCATCCTGGTGGACCCGGACGGCCGCCCGAGCGGCTACGTGACGCTGGGCCGGATGCTGGCCTCGCGGCGCGACGTGCTGCTGCAGGACATCACCGAGGAGAGCTTCCGCACCGTCCGGGCGAGCGAGGACGAGGAAGAGGTCGCGCACCTGTTTAACAAGTACCACCTCATCTCGATGCCCGTGGTCGACGAGGCGGAGCAGCTGGTCGGCGTGATCACCATCGACGACGCCATGAACGTCCTCGACGAGGAGCACGAGGAAGACATCCTGCGCCTGGCCGGCGTCAGCGAGGAGAGCTCCCTCAGCGACCGGATCTGGGACACGACGCGCGGGCGCTTCGTCTGGCTGTTCGTGAACCTGCTGACGGCGATCCTCGCCTCCTACGTGATCTCCCTGTTCCAGGACGAAATCAACGCGCTGGTCGCCCTGGCCGTGCTGATGCCCATCGTCGCGTCCATGGGCGGCAACGCCGGGACCCAGTCGATGACGGTCGCGGTGCGCGCCCTGGCCACGCGCGAGCTGACCGGCAAGAACGCCCGGCGCGTGCTGTGGCGCGAGGTCGTCGTCGGCACGCTCAACGGCGCCGCCTTCGGCATCGTCATGTCGCTGGTCGTGGCCTTCTGGTTCGGCGTGCCGATGCTCGCCGTGGTGATCGCGATCGCGATGATGCTGACGCTGGCCGCCGCGGCCTTCGCCGGGATCGTGCTGCCGCTGGCGCTCGACCGGATGGGCGTGGACCCGGCGCTGGCCTCCGGGCCCTTCGTCACCACCGTCACCGACGTGGTCGGGTTCTTCGCCTTCCTCGGCCTGGCGGCGCTGATCGTGCTGTGAGTTCTGTTCCCGGTTATTCGGCCCGATAGACCGTACGCCCGTCCTTGATGGTCTCGACGACCCGGATGTCCTTGATCGACATCGGCTCCACCGTCAGCGGGTTGCGGTCCAGGATCACCAGGTCGGCGACCTTGCCGGCCTCCAGCGAGCCCTTGCTGTCCTGCTCGCCGTACTGCTCGGCCGCCCATAGCGTCATCGCCTTCAGTCCTTCCAGCGGCGTGACCCTCTGCCCTGGCCCGATCTCGTCACCCGCACGGGAAATACGGTTGACCGCCGACCAGAGCATGAACATCTGGTCGAGCGGTACCACGGGGGCATCGGTGTGGTTGGTCGGCCGCAGGCCGGCGTCGATCGCGTCGCGAATCGGGCTGATGTACGCCGCCTGCTCCGGGCCGCGGTTCTCGATATGCGCCTCCGCGAAATAGTAGGTGTGCAGCGCGTAGAAAGAGGGCCTGATCTGGTACTTGGCGAAGGCGTCGACCTGGTCGCGGCGGGTGAACTGGGCGTGGATGGCCGTGACGTTGCGGTAGCGGGTCGGATCGTCGGCCGCCGCGAACTCGTGGGCCGCGATCAGCGAGTCGATGGCCGCATCGCCATTGACGTGGAAAGTCACCGGCACGCCGAGTCCGTAGACCTTCTTCAGGCCCTGGTTGATGACTTCCTGCGGGGCGAACAGCTCGCCTTTCCAGTTCTCCTCGCCGCTCGGGCCGCCCGTCAGGTACGGCGTCGTGAAGGCCGCGGTGCGGCCCTGGGGAGAGCCGTCGATGGTGATCTTCACCCCGCCGATCTTCACTCGCTTCCGGTACTCGCCCCACAGCTCGAGCGGGAACTCGGCCAGGATCTTGTCCACGTCGGTGATGAAGGGGAACACCACGACATCGATGCTGTGGGCGCCGGCGTCCGCCGCGCGCGTGATCGCCTGGAGTTGGTGCAGGTGCGTGGCGCCTTCCTGTGCCGTGGTGATACCGGCGGCGGCGTACATGCGGTGCGCGGCCCGGGTGCCTGCGATCTCCTCCTCCGGCGTGAGCGGCGGCGTCTGCTCGAAGACCGGGAGGAAGGCGGTTTCCATGATCAGCCCCCAGGGCTCGTTCGTACCCGGCTTGCGGACGATGACGCCGCCCGGCGGCGTTTCGGTCTCGGCGCCGATGCCGTAGTGCTCGAGCGCCCGGCTGTTCAGCACCGCGCCGTGCATGGAGATGTGGTCGACGCGCACCGGGTTGTCCGGAAAGGCCGCATCCAGGTCGTCACGGTTGAGCAGGCGTCCGTCCGGCATGACCGTGTCGTCATAGCCGTACGCCATGATCATCTGCCCTGCCGGGATCGCCCGCGCCTCGGCGAATCGCTCGAGCTCGGCGACGATGCTGTCGACATCGGCGCCCGGCCCGGCCGGCGGCGGATACAGGTTGACCTGGTCGGCCAGGAGCAACGCATTGAAGTAGTGGCTGTGGCTGTCGATGAAGCCGGGGGCCATGGTGCGGCCCTGCAGGTCCACCACTTCCGTCGCCTCGGTACGGTGGGTGAATACCGTCTTGGCCCGGCCTGCGGCAAGAATCCGGCCGTCCGCGACCGCCAGCGCTTCGGCGACCGTGTCGCCGGCATCCAGTGTCAGGATGTCGCCGCCGTAATAGATCACCTCGGCGGCCTCGACCGCCTCGACGGCCGCGGCCATCGCCTCCTCCGCGGGATCGGCCTCCTGGGCATGCACCGCGCCGGCGATCAACAAGGTGAACAAGCCTATCAGTCGACGCATATGCAGCATTACTCTCTACTCCAATTCGCGATGCTCACCGGAAGTCTTTGGTGCGGTCCCGGACAACGAAACCGCTCTCCATCGTCAGCACGGCCGGCGCGTGGAGGCCGTCGAGCGCCGCCCGCACGTCGATTTTCTCAATGGCCTGTGTCTTGTAGGTCTTGAAGTAGTAACTGCGGCTGGCGGTATCGGAGGCCGACGACCACACCGTGTAATCCGTGTGCATCTCCGTGGCACCGGTTTCACGAACCGCGCCCTTGGGGATGTCGAAGGCGTTCAGGATGTGAAAGGCCTGGAATACGGCTTCGTCGCCGGTGGCAGAGGGCAGCGCGGTGTTGGCGAACGCCACGGCGCGCACGAAACGGGCCGGCGAGGAGAAATCACCAGGCAGCCCGATCATCCCGCTGCCCTGTCCGAAGGTCGCGAGGGTCAGGTCGCCGACGGTGATCGTCTCGCGGTTCTCCGCCTGCAGGCCGATGTAGTTGCTGAGATTGGTCAGGTGCCAGTCGAAGGTCGGATCGTTGGTGATCGCATTGACGGGGTTATCGTGGATGGTGAGCCCTGCCGCGGTGTACTCGATCACGATCGCGGCACCCGAGGCGTCGGCGACCAGGTAATGGAAGGGCGCAAAGCCGTCGATCACGTCGACATAGGTGCCGACGACCTCGATCTTCGGCAGGGCGGCGCGGACCTCTTCCACGGTCGTGAACTGGCCCAGGACCCAGTTCCCGAGTTCATCCGAAGACACGGCGCGGTCACGGTTGTCATCGGAGACCTCTCCGAACACCGCCTCCGTCGCGAAGTAGAAGGCGCCGAAATAAAGTCCTTCGGTATTGATCCCGTCAAAGACCACGGGGAACTCAAATGCGTTGGCGCCGAGGAAACCGTATTTCGCAGTAAAAGTGAAGCCCGACTCATCTGCATCGAGCGCCAGCGTTTCGATCTCGGTGCCTGCCGGAACCGCGTATATGTTCGACTGGATATCGAAGCTGAACTCCAGCGTCCGGGCAGGCACGATCGCGCCGTCCTCTGCGCGCAGGATGATGCCGGTGCAGGCCAGCGCCTGTCCGGCGGCCAGGCAGAAGCTCCCGGCGAGGATGACAGCCCGCGAGAGTATTCTCGGTATATGTCGTGTGCTTGTCGTCATGATCTTGCTCCTCGTTACCGTTCTCTGGCCTGCGTCATCACCTCGGGAACAGGAGCGTGATCACGACACGCGCACCCCAGCCTTCCGCGCCCGCATCCGGGCTGTCCACATAGTATCGGATGCCGCCGCCGATGCTCACCAGCTGCTCGCCGATTTTCGTCACCTTCGACGCGACCGCGACCACCGGAAAGTTCCACTGTTCGCCTTCCCAGTCGTAGGTGCTCTCGGTCTGCAGGGTGAAGGTCCAGGCGTCGGGCGTAGTGTACGAGACGAACGGCTGCAGGAACGTGGCGTTGATGTCACCGCGATCGTCATCACCGGCGAAGGAAACGAGGTGATTGACGAGCCCGCCGTAGGTCCATGGGCCCTGTTGGCGCAGCGCCACCGCCGTCGGGCCCACGGCCCACTTGTCCGCCCCGAGCAGCTCGTCCGTCGCCGTCGGCAGCAGGAAAGCGGGTCCGACGCCCCAGATCCAGCCGCCGGCGGTCGGCTCGACGGGCGAGAAGAAGACGCTTTGTATGATGTCGCCCAGCCCGGACTGGCTGCCGGCGCCGGGGAAGATGTCGGACTGGTCGATCAGCGGCACGATGGTGCGCGAGATGATGTTCCAGTCCTCGTTGAGGCTGAACGGGATGACCGGCTGGATGTTCAGGGTCCAGCGCTCGCCGTCGTCGGCCGGACCAATATTCTGGTCGTAGTTAAGCTGGAACGGCACGCTGACCAGGGCGGCCACGGGATTGGCGAGCTGCTTGGCGAGGTCTTCCTTGCTCTCCTGCGCCGTGGCGGTGGTCGTCCACAGGGCCGCCAGGGCGAGCACGGGAAGGGGTGTGGTGTAACGGTTCATATAGCTTATTCCTCGGTTGCAGCAAAGCCGCCAAGCATGGCGGTGGCCAGGTGGAGAATGCCGTCGCTCATGCAGGTCGGCGCTGCGGCGCCAGCGCCGCTGGCAGCCGAGTGATCGTGGTCGTGGCCCGAGCCCGCGCCGTGCGCGCCGAGCGCGACCAGGAGCCGGGCGACTGCCGGGTTGTTCGGCGGGCGGGTCGTGGCGGCGCCGGCGTTCTCGAGCGTAAATACGGTCTCGCCGTCCTTGACGGTCTCCAGCACCTTGAGCTGGTCGAGGGTCTCGGGATCGACGGCGGTCGGGTCAGCGGACAGGACCACCAGGTCGGCGAGCTTGCCCGGCTCGATCGAACCCTTCCAGTGCTCCTCGTAGTGCTGCCAGGCCGGCCAGATGGTCATGGCTTTCAGCGCGGTGAGGACATCGATGCGGTGGGCCGGCCCGATGATGTCCCCGGAGCGCGAGCGGCGCGTGACTGTCGCGTCGAGGATCCGCATGGAGTCGGGGAAGGCCACCGGTGCGTCATGGTGGGAGCCGAATTTCATCCCGCGCGCGAGCACCCAGCCGGTGGGGGAGATATTCTCGGCGTTCACCGGGCCGACCGTGTGGTCGCGGTGCCAGTCGCCCCAGTAGAAAGTATGCATGGGGAACAGCGACGGGAAGATGCCGAGCCGGTCCAGGTCTGCGACCTGGTCTTCGCGCAGGAACTGGCCGTGAATCAGGACGTCGCGACGTTGTGCTGCATCGTGCGCCTCCTGGGCCGCTGCATGCGCCGCGATGAGCAGGTCTGAGGCGGCCTCGCCGTTCGAGTGGACCAGTAGCTGGATGCCGTTCTCGTAGGCCCAGTCGACGGCCTCGAGCACCTGCTCGTTGGTGATGGCGGGATAGCCGACGTAACCCGGCGGGTATTCACCGACCGGGTCGTAGTATGGACGGTCGCGCCAGGCCGTGAAGCCCTGCGGCGAGCCGTCGATGGTGAGCTTGGCGCCGCCGAGCCGGTAGCGGTTGTGGTAGGTCCGCTCGGCGTTTTCGGCGATGTAGCCCCGATCCAGCAGCACGTCGGCGTAGGCCACCACGTCGATCGCGAGGCCGCCTTCTGCAGCGACTTCACGCAGGATGTTGGCGCCGACGGCCGACGTGCGGCCTTCCTGCCCCGTGGTATAGCCGAAGCGCGCCCAGAGCTCGCTGCCCGCGCGCACCATCTGCTTCGCGCCGGCCTCGCCGACGCGCGGGATCAGCTTGAGCAGCGCCGTGAAGAAGGCGGTTTCTTCCAGCACCCCGTCGGGCTCGCCGTCAGCGCCGCGCCGGATGATGCCGCCGGGCGGGTTCTCGGAAGCGGCGCTGATGCCGGCCTCGGCAAGCGCTTTGGAGTTCATGGCGCCGATGTGGCCGGACTGGTGCACGAGAATGATCGGGACATCCTGTGACACGGCGTCGAGATCCTCGCGGGTCGGGTGCCGGAGCTCGGCCAGCTGCGCGTTGTCGTAGCCGAAACCGAAGATGAGATCGATCTTGTCGACGACCTGCTGGTTCGCCGCGACCCAGTCGCGGATGACCTGCTGCATGGAGGCGATATCCGTGACGTCGCCGTCCGGGGGCGCCAGCATGTTGGCCGACAATGCCTGCAGGCCGCCCATGAAGACGTGGCCGTGGCTGTCGACGAAGCCCGGCACCATCGCGCGGCCCTCGAGGTCGATCACCTCGGTGCCTTCACCGCGATGGGCCATGACCGTGTCCGCCGCGCCGACGGCGAGGATGCGTCCGTCCTTGACGGCCACGGCCTCGGCGCGCATGGCGGCATCGTTCATGGTCAGGATGGTGCCGCCGGTCCAGATCCGGTCGGCGGCCTCGCCATGGACGGGCGTCGTGAACAGAACGGCAAGGGCGGCCAGCAGCGCGAACGCCGGGGGAATACGCATCGGACAGTCTCCTGGTGGGGCGTGGAAGGCGGTGTGGAGCCCGTTCCTGGGCCTCGGCCGCCTCCCTGGGTAGCGCTGCAAAGTACGCGAACGCACCGCGCCGAATTGTCCCGAAATTGACAAATCGGGCTTTTTCTCGAAACCTTCACAGAAGTTGCGCGTCGAGGGAAACGGTCATGGAGGCGCTGTTGCAGCAGGGCTGGTTGTCGCGCTGCCCGCCGGATTTCCAGCAGGCTGTGCTCGAGCGGGGCAAGGCGCAGCGCTACGCGGCACGCGATTTCGTGTTTCATCTCGGTGACGCACCGGCCGGCATTTATGGCATTGCGGCAGGCACTTTTGGCGTGACCGTGGCGCCAGAGCGCAACGTGCCGCGCCTCAGCCTCCTGCTGTATCCGGGGGCCTGGTTCGGCGAAGGGCCATTGATGACGGGTCAGCGGCGCCGGGTCGCCACGCAGGCTCATACCGCGGGGGAAGTGATTTACCTTTCCATCGAGGAAGTGAACGCCTTGTGCGATGCTGTCCCGGCATGGCACCGGCTGTTCGGAATGCTGGCGTTCGAGAACCTGGCCGTGGCCGCGAATATCGTCACCGACCTGCAGCTGCGCCGCAGCGAAGCCCGGCTCGCCGCCGCGCTGCTGCGCGCCGCCGGGCGCACCGTGCTGACACTCGATCGCGCGCTTTTCCCGGTGCGGCTCAGCCAGGCAGAACTTGGCGAGCTCGCCAATGTGTCGCGCCAGGTCGTGAACGGCACGCTGCGCCGCTGGCAGGCGGCCGGATGGATCGAGGTGCGCTACGGCGAAGTCGTGGTGCACGACCCGGAGCGCCTGCTCGATCGGACGTCTGATTGAGCCCGGCCGGGTTCAGCGCCCGAACTTGCCGAGCATTCCCATCACGTCGTTGAGCGGGTTGCCGTCGCCGTCGGCATCGAGCATGGCAGCCAGCCCGCCGGCCCGGGCCTGGCTCGCCTGCGGCGCCGCAGCACCCTCCTTGCTCATGTAGCCGGCCACCAGCATGCCGAGCATCGGCAGCATCTGCTTCAGGGTGTTCGCGTCCAGGCCAGTCTGGCCGGCAGCATTCTGCGCCACCGCGCGGCTGACGTCCTTGGAGCCGAAGATCTGGCCCAGCACCTGGTTGCCGTGCTCCAGGTTGGTCGGCTGGGAGCCGAGGACTTCGTCCATCAGGCCGCTGCCACCCAGCTGGCCGAGCATGTCCAGCAGGCCGCCGGTGCCGCCGGGCTGGGCCCGGGCCTGCTCCTTGAAGCCGCCGAGGATCGCGGGGAGCAGGGCTTCGGCGCCGCTGCGCGCCTGCTGTTCGTCGACACCCAGTTCGCGCGCCACGGCGCCCAGTCCGCCCATCTGCTGCAAAAGATCCGCTACCTGCATGACCCGTCCTCCGCGTGGAAAGTCGTCGGAGTATAGACGGGCTGCGTGACGGAAAGAAAAACCCTAGACTCGGGCCGACCGGGGCTTGGCGGGCGGGGAGGGAGCCGACGCATGAAGTGGAAGGGCCGGCGGGGCAGCACAAACGTGGAGGACGCGCGCGGCCGGCGCGTGGCGGCCGGCGTCGGCGGGCTGGGCATGATCCTCAACCTGGTCGGCCGGACATTCGGCATGAAGGGCATCCTCCTGCTGGTCGTGCTCGGCTTCATCGGCTGGCAGCTCGGCCTGGTCGATCCCGCGGCGCTGATGGGCGGCGGCCAGGTGCAGGAGACGGCCTACCAGCCCAGCCCCGAGGAGCAGGAGCGCTTCGAGTTCGTGCGGGTGGTGCTGGCGGACACCGAGGACGTCTGGGCGCGCGAGTTCGAGCGCATCGGACGCCAGTACCAGGAGCCCGAGCTCGTCATCTACCGCCGCCAGTACCCCACCGCCTGCGGCATGGGCGACGCGCGCATGGGGCCCTTCTACTGTCCGGCGGACCGCAAGATCTACATCGACCTCTCGTTCTACGACGAGCTGGCCCAGGCCTTCGACGCGCCGGGCGATTTCGCCCAGGCCTACGTCATCGCCCACGAGGTCGGCCACCACGTGCAGAACCTGCTGGGTATCTCCGAGCAGGTCGCCCGGCTGCGCGGCCGGCCCGAGTACAACCAGTACTCGGTGCGGCTGGAGCTGCAGGCCGACTACCTGGCCGGCGTGTGGGCGCACCACAACCGCCAGTACCTGGAGCACGGCGACATCGAGGAGGCCATGCGCGCCGCCAACCAGATCGGGGACGACGCCATCCAGCAGCGCACCCAGGGCCGGATCGCGCCGCACGCCTTCACCCACGGCACCTCGGAGCAGCGCATGCGGTGGTTCAACCTCGGGCTCCAGAGCGGCCGGATCGAGGAGGGCGACACCTTCCAGCTGCCGTACGAGCGGCTCTGACGGGGCCGTGCCGGGTTTGTGGAGGCGTATTTTCAACAGCTGACCCTGCCGTGGATCGCCGCCGCATTCTTATTCGCGGGCGCGGTCATCGCGGTGGTCGGCACCGTCCTCACGGGGCTCGTGGACCGGCTGGCCGACCGGACGCGGCTGGGCGAGGCCATCAGCGGCGGCCTGCTCCTGGGCGCCACCACCTCGCTGCCGGACATCGTGGTCTCGGCCTCGGCCGCGGCGGCGGGGCACGCGGACCTGGCGGTGAGCAACGCGCTGGGCGGCATCGCGGTGCAGACGGTGTTCCTCGTGGTCGCGGACATGGCCTACCGGCGCGCCAACCTGGAGCATGCCGCGGCCTCGCTCACCAATCTCTTCAGCGCCACGCTGCTGATCGTGCTGCTCGCCACTGCGCTGCTGGCGGCCACCGGTCCCGACCTGGCGCTGTGGGCGATCCATCCCGCGACGCCGGCCCTGTTCCTGGTCTACCTGCTGGTCCAGCGCATGGCCGCGCGCCATCGCGAGGAACCCGCGTGGATTCCGGCCGAGACCGGGGAGACGGTGCGCGACGAGCCGGAGGCCCGCAACGTGCGCGCCTCCCTGGCCGGGCTGTGGCTGCGCTTTGCCGGCGCGGCGCTGACCGTCGCGGCGGCGGGCTACGTGGTGGCGCAAAGCGGCATCGCGCTGACCGAGAAGACCGGCCTCTCCGGCAGCCTGGTCGGCGTGATGTTCACCGGCTTCGTCACCTCCTGCGCCGAGCTGGTGATCGCGATTGCCGCCGTGCGGCGGGGCGCACTCACGCTGGCGGTCGGCGGGGTGATCGGCGGCAACGCCTTCGATGCGCTGCTGATCCCCATCAGCGACATCGCCTACCGCGAGGGCTCCGTGTATCACGCCATCCCGGCGCAGCCGCTGTTCCTCATTGGCGTGACCATCCTGATGACCGCCGTGCTGCTGCTGGGGCTGCTGCGACGCCAGCGTCGCGGGATCGGCAACATCGGCTTCGAGGGCGTGCTGGTGCTGCTGCTGTACGCCCTGATGGTGGCCTACCTGGTCTTCGCCTGACCCTGCGGGTCGTCAAGCGCTGGAAGCCCGAGCAGCCCCAGGACGGGAGCTGAGCCCCGCGATCGCCGTGGCGATGGCTTCCAGCTGATCCGGGCCCCAGTCTGCCGCCGGCGGCAGGTTGCCCCACACCACCCCCGGCCAGCACGGGTCATCGGGCCGGCGCCCGATGACGTGGACGTGAAGCTGGGGAACCAGGTTGCCGATGGCGGCGACGTTGACCTTCTTGGCGCCGTGCGCAGCCTTGAGATAGCGGGCGAGCGTGTCGATCTCCGCATCGAGCATGCGGCGGTCGGCAGCGTCGAGCTCGTACAGCTCGGTGGCCTCGCCATGCACCTCGGGCACGAGGATCAGCCAGGGCAACGACGCATTGCGGTACAGCAGCACCCGGCTCAGGGCGAACCGGCCGATGCTGTGGCAGTCCGCCTGCAGCCGCGGGTGCAGCTCGAATCCGGCCATCGCCGCCGCGTTACTCCGGCACCACTTCGGACTGCACCACCAGGTCCAGCACGTAGAGGGCCCCGTCGCCGAACCGGTCGACCCGTAGCACGTTGCGGATCCCGGCCTCGTGCGCATAGCCCTGGATCTCCGCGGCGAAGGGTTGCCACTCGGCGGGCTCGCCCACGGGGAGGCCCTGCTCGTCGAAAACCAGCTCCCGCACCTGCAGGCAGCGCCCGTCGGCCCGCGCGGAGCCTTCGCAGGCCACGGTCTGCGGCGCGACCTCGAGGAACAGTCTCGTCGGCGCGCCGAAGCGGGCCGTCGGCGTCAGCTCCCCGCTCAGCAGCAGCGCCTCGCCGGTGCCGGCGAGCAGCGCCAGCGTCGGCTGCGGCCCCGGCACCAGCACCGTCGCCAGCGGCTCGGCCAGCAGCGCCCCGAGCGCCGCATCCGCCGCCATCAGCGGCGGCGGGCAGGCCATCATCGTGCTCATCGCCCCGGTCACGGCGAGCATCCCGTTCTCGTCGATCCCGAACGCGCCGCGCAGGCCGTTGCAGCCTCCCTGCGCGTGCAGGCGGTTACCGGCGAACCCGAACACGAAGGCGCGCTCGGGGTCGGGGAACAGCGCCTCGAGGCGCTGGTTGCCCGCATCGACGGCGTTCACCAGCGTCCAGCGATGGTCTTCGAGGACCTGGCCCAGGCCGGGCTCGCCGGTGCGCCAGTCGGCGCCGGCCAGCGGCAGCACGGCGTCGGTCCGGCCCCAGGCCGGCTGCGTCTGGCCGGGGTCGAGCCGCAACAGCCGCCCCTCGCCGACTGCGAAGCGCTGCGGTTCGCCCTCGCCGGCCAGCACGATGATGTTGCCGCCGGGCTCCCACTCGAACCGTCCCTGCGCCATCACGGGCGTGGCGCCGCTCGCCAGGCGCCGCGTGAAGAGCTCGAAGCTGCCGTCCTGTGCCAGCGTCAGCCGGGTGTGGACCCCGGCGCAATCCGCGCACGCGAGCACGCCCTCGTAGGTGCCCGCCCAGTCGAGCGCGTTACGGCTGGTGTGCATGTCGGGCGCGGGGGCCGGGGCGGGCGCCGCGGCCGGAGCGGGGGCAGCCGCCTGCTCGGGCTGGCAGCCCAGCAGCGTCGCGGCCAGGAAAAGGACGGGGAGGTATCGCATGGCGGTTGGTATCCCTGCTGTTCATCACGCTGACGGAACTCTAGCAGGGCTGGCAGGGAATCATCAGGGAATTCTCATGCCAGAAACGCATCGGGGCGGAAGCTAAAAAGCATTAGACGCAACGGGAAGCGGTAAGCAACTTTAGGGGCCGACCCACGGCCCTGGCCTCCGCGTGCTGCCGGGCCTCGAGCAGAAGGCAGCTGCCGATGTCAGCATCGACCGTACAGAAACTCGCCCTTCCCGCGCTGGTCGCGATGGTCGTCGGCTCGATGGTCGGGTCCGGCATCTTCACGCTGCCGTCGCGCTTTGCTGCGGCCACCGGCGTCTACGGCGCGCTGATTGCCTGGGTGATCGCGGGCGGCGGCATGCTGATGCTCGGCTTCGTATTCCAGTCGCTGGCGCAGCGCAAGCCCGACATCGACTCCGGCATCTTCGCCTACGCCAAGTACGGCTTCGGCGAATACTGGGGCTTCGCCGCGGCGATCGGCTTCTGGCTCGGCACCTGCGTCGGCAACGTGTCCTACTGGGTGCTGATCAAGTCCACGCTCGGGGCCTTCTTCCCGGTGTTCGGCGACGGCAACACGCTCACCGCCGTGCTGGTGGCCTCGGCGCTGGTGTGGGGCTTCCACTTCCTTATCCTGCGCGGCGTGCAGGGCGCGGCCGGCATCAACAAGATCGTCACCATCGCCAAGATCGTGCCGCTGCTGGTGTTCATCGTGGTGCTGCTGTTCCACTTCGACCCCAAGATCTTCGCCGACAACCTGGTGGGCGGCGGGGCCGATGCCTCCTACGACACCATCTGGCAGCAGGTCCGCCGCACCATGCTGGTGACGGTGTTCGTCTTCATCGGCATCGAGGCGGCGAGCGTCTACTCGCGCTACGCCCGCGACCGCGCGGACGTCGGCCGGGCCACCGTGATCGGGTTTTTCATCGTCATTGCGCTGCTGGTGGCGGTCACCGTGCTGTCCTTCGGCGTGCTGCCGCGGGCCGAGATCGCCACCATGCGCGCTCCCTCGGTGGCCGGCGTGATGGAGAGCATGGTCGGGCCGTGGGGCGCCAAGTTCATTAGCGCCGGGCTGATCGTCTCCGTGCTCGGCGCCTACCTGGCCTGGTCGCTGCTGGCGGCCGAAGTGCCTTACCTGGCGGCGAAGTACGGCCTGTTCCCGAAGTACTTCGAAGAGACCAATGACGCCAAGGTGCCCAAGAACTCGCTGCTGCTGACCAACCTCGTGGTGCAGGCCTTCCTCATCATCACGATGTTCACGCAGTATGCCTTCGTGGTCGCGCTCGAGCTGACCAGCGCGCTGACGCTGATCCCCTACCTGCTGGTGGCCGCCTACGGCCTGAAGCTGGCGTGGACCGGCGAAACCTACGAGCGGGACCCGGGGCTGCGCAAGAAAGAGCTCGTCATCGCCGGGGTGGCGACCTTCTACGCCCTGCTGATGATCTATGCCGGCGGCCTGAAGTACATCCTGCTGTCGGCCCTGATCTACCTGCCGTCGACGGTGCTGTACTACCGCGCCCGCTCCTCGATGAACCTGCCCGTGTTCGCCAAGAGCGAGGCCGTCCTGTTCGGCGTGATCGTCCTCGGTGCGGTGATCGCGATCTGGTCGCTGGCCACCGGGCAGATCACGATCTGAATGAACTGCTGCAAGGGAGCAAGCGACATGACCGACCAGAACCCCGCCTTCGGCGTCCACTCGGAGGTCGGCCAGCTCCGCCTCGTGATGGTCTGCGCGCCGGGCCGCGCCCACCTGCGCCTGACCCCGTCGAACAACGACCGGCTGCTGTTCGACGACGTCATCTGGGTCGAGACCGCCAAGCGCGACCACTTCGACTTCATCCAGAAGATGCGCGACCGCGGCGTCGAAGTGATCGAAATGCACAACATGCTCGCCGAGACGGTGGCCGTCCCGGAGGCGAAACAGTGGATCCTCGACAACCAGGTCACGCCCAACGAGGTCGGCGTGAGCCTGATGGCCGAGACCCGTGCCTACCTCGAGTCGCTGGCGGACCGTGAGCTCGCCGAGACGCTGATCGGCGGCCTCTCCACCTACGACGTGCCGGACGACTTTGGCGGCGAGAAGCTCAAGCTGGTGCGCGAGGCGAACTCGGGCGTGGCCGAGTACCTGCTGCCGCCGCTGCCGAACACCCTCTACACCCGCGACACCACCTGCTGGATCTACGGCGGCGTGACGCTGAACCCGCTGTTCTGGCCGGCCCGGCACGAAGAGACCATCCTGGCCACCGCGATCTACAAGTTCCACCCGCGCTTCGCCGGCAAGGTGAAAGTGTGGTGGGGCGACCCGACCCGGCACTGGGGCCTGTCCACCTTCGAGGGCGGCGACATCATGCCCGTCGGCAAGGGCGTCGTGCTGATGGGCATGAGCGAGCGCACCTCGCGCCAGGCCATCGAGCAGGTGTCGCAGGCCCTGTTCGCGCAGGGCGCGGCCGAGCGGGTGATCATCTGCGCCATGCCGAAGCTGCGCGCCGCCATGCACCTGGACACGGTGTTCACCTTCGCGGACCGCGACTGCGTGCTGCAGTACCCGGACATCATGGACCACGTCCAGACCTTCTCCGTGTATCCCGCGGACGGGCCGGGCGGCATCGAGGTGCGCAAGGACCAGGGCCGCTTTGCCGAGGTGGTCGGCCGGGCGCTCGGCGTGAAGAAGATGCGCATCATCGAGACCGGCGGCAACGACTACATGCGCGAGCGCACCCAGTGGGACAGCGGCGCGAACCTGGTGTGCGCCGCGCCCGGCGTGGTGTTCGCCTACGACCGCAACACCTACACCAACACACTGCTGCGCAAGGCCGGCATCGAAGTCATCACCATCGACGGTTCGGAGCTCGGCCGCGGCCGGGGTGGCGGCCATTGCATGACCTGCCCGATCATCCGCGACCCGGTCGATTTCTGATCGATGCGGGCGATACCCGCGCTGGCGATGCTGCTGGTCCTGGCGCTGCCGGGCGCTGCTGCCGCCGACGCGGGGCCGGGCGCCGCATATCTCGAGCGTGGCCTCGCGTACCTCGCGCAGGGCGAGTACGCCCGCGCGGTGCTGGAGTTCGAACAGGTGCTGCAGCTCGAGTACCTCGGGACGGACGCGCGCGAAAGGGCCGAGGCCTACGCTGAGGTCGCCCGGCGCAACCGGCGCGGCGAGCGCCTGGGCTTCTCCAGCTTCGCCCAGGCGGGGCTGGGTTACTACCGCGAGAACACGACCGATAGCACCCGGGCGTCGGGCGCCGACCCGGCCCGCGATCCCTTCGTGCTGGCGCGGCTCAATGGCGGGGCGACGTATCTGCCGGGGAACGACTGGTCACTCGACGGCAGCCTGGACTACCGCTTCCGCTACTACGACGCGGCCGACCGGCGCAACGACAGCGACCTGCGCTGGAACGGCTCGGCCCGGCGCGCGCTGGACGGGGGCAGTGCAGCCGTCGGCGCCCGCGGCCGGACCAGCTACCGGGGCAACGGCCGCTATCGCAACGACTTCGGGGTGTTCGTCAGCCGCAGCTACCTGCTGGACAGCGACCACGGCATTGAGGCCACGGCCGACCTGCGGCGGCGGCAATACCCGTCGAGCCTGGCCGAGCGGAATCGCACGAATGCCGGCCTGGAGGTGAGCTGGACCCGGGCCGAGCGCGACGGTCGCGGGTCGCTCAGCATCAATGCCGGCCTTGGCTACGAGTGGCGCCGCAGCAGCGCACCGGATGGCGACGCGACCATCTACGGCGCCTCGGTGCACTGGGGCAGGGACCTGGGGGATTCGGCCTCGGTGTTCCTCTTCGGCTGGTACGAGCACAACGGCTTCCACGACGACCGGGTGCTGTATGACGAGACCGAGGCCCCGGTGGGCGCGAAGACCCGGGCCGACGACCTGTTCGAGTTCGGCGGCGGGCTGGTCTACCGGCTGGGCGGGGGCTGGACCGTGCGCCCGGAGATCCTGTACATCCGCGACGAGAGCAACACGCTCTGGGGCAACTATTCCTCGACCGAGCTCTGGGTCGCTGTCCGGCGCGTGTTCTAGCCGGCTAGATCCAGCGCGTGTCGCCGGTCACGGCGATCGACAGCCATGCATCTTCGAGCGGCTTGTCGAGCGCGCGCCAGATGCGCTCGCGCAGGGTGTCCTGTTGCGCCACGGTCTGGAGCGCAAAAGCGGGGCCGACCACGATGTCGATCTCGATGAAGTGGCGGCGCCCCCGTTTCACCACCCGAGGCACGTACCGGACGATGTCGTGCTCGCTCGTGATCTCCGCCATGACCGCCTCCACGCGGCGCGTCACCTCGTCGTCGTCCCGCGTCATCAGCAGCACCTCCCGGAGATTGCGCCGCAGCACGCCGAGCGGCACCGGCAGCGCGATCAGCGCGAGCAGGGAAACCATCACCGGGTCCGCGTATTGGGCCCACACGCCATGCCTGGGCTCGCGCAGCAGGGGCAGGGCCGCAAAGGCGACCAGCGTGACCATGCTGAAGCCGAAATCGATGAGCCATTCCCTGGCGTCGTCCCTGATGAACTGGGAATCCACTTTGCGCGCCACCGTCATCTGGTACAGCCACATGCCGAGGCAGATCGCCCCGCTCACCGCGCCGAACAGCATGACCTCGGCCGGGTCGACGGCGCGCCCGCCGGCCCGGATCCCCTCAATGCCATTGATGAAGGCGTAGATGCACACGACCAGCACCATGAACCCGTTGACGCTGAGCACCAGCGGCTCGATGTGGGAATAGCCGAAGGGAAAGCGCCGATCTTCCGGGCGGACCACGAGCCGGGCGGCGAGCAGGCTCAACCCGGCGCCGATGAGGCTGAACAGTGAGAACACCCCGTTCAGGATGACGACCTCGGAGTCGATCCACAGGCCATAGCCGACGCTGCCGACCGCGATGGCGAGCACCGCGCCGATGGACCACTGCAGGGTCCGTTGCTCGAGCCGGTTCGCTGCAGCACGCGATAGCATTGCATTCATCCGAGGGTGATCAGAGCGGCAGCAGCAGCGGCACCAGCAGCACGCTGGCGACGAGCACCACCAGGGCGAAAGGCACGCCGATACGGAGGAAGTCGGCGAAGCGGTAACCGCCGGGGCCGACCACCAGCGTGTTCACGGGGGAGGACACGGGCGTCATGAAGGCGGTGGAGGCCGCGAGCGCCACGATCATGGCGAAGGGCAGGGGCGAGGCCTCGAGATACTTCGCCACCGCGATGGCAACGGGGGCCATGAGGATGGCGGTCGCGGTATTGGAGATGAACATGCCGGTAAAGGCGGTGATGGCGAAGATCGCCGCCAGCACCAGGCGCGGGGACGCCTCGCCCACCACGGCAAGCAGGGCCTCTGCCGCCAGGTCCACGCCGCCGGTGCGCTCGAGCGCCAGCGAGAACGGCATCATGCCCACGATCAGCACCAGGCTCTTCCAGTTGATGGCGCGGTAGGCGCTGTTCATGTCGATGCAGCGGAACGCGCCGAGCAGCAGGCAGCCCAACAGGACCGCGTGCAGGTTGGGCAGCAGTCCGGAGACCATCAGCACGACCACCAGCGCCAGGATGGCCAGCGCCTGCGGCGCCCGGTCGTGGGCCGGCAGCACGTCGTCGAGCTCGGCCGGCAGGTTGAGCGGCACCAGCTCGTGCACGTCGTGCTGGAGGTTGCGGATGTCGCTCCAGAAGCCCGTCAGCAGCAAGGTGTCGCCGACGCGCAGCTTCTCCTCCAGCAGCCCTTCGCCGATCACCCGGTGGCCGCGGCGCAGCCCGATGGCGGTCAGGTCGAGGTCGCGATGGAGCCGCGTCTCCAGCACGGAGCGCCCGACGAAGCTCGACTCGGCCGGCACGATGGCCTCGATCATGCCGAGGTCCTGGGCCCGGTCGGTGAGGTAGAGATGGTTGGGGCAGAGCGGCAGCCGCTCCACGTGATACTCCTCGATCCACTGCTCGATCTGCATCTGCGGCGCGATGATGTCCAGCAGCAGGATGTCGCCCGCCCGAATCCGTGTGGTCGGGGTCGGCCGCAGCAGGCGGCCGGAGGCGCGCTCAATGGCCAGCAGGTTGACGCCGGCGGCCCGCAGGTCGAGCGTCTCCTGGCTGTGGCCGACCACCGGCGAGTCCGGCCTGATCCGCACGCGGACTTCGCGCTCCGCCAGCGCGTAGCGCTCGATCCAGTCGCGAAAGCCCGGCCGGCGCGTCGCCTCCGCGCCATCCGCCTGCACCGCGGGCAGCCAGCGCCGCGCCAGCAGCATGTAGGCGATGCCGAGCACCAGCACCGTGATGCCGATCGGGGTGATGGTGAAGAACTCGAAGCCCGGCTTGCCCTGGCGCAGCAGCTCCCCGTGGACGATCAGGTTCGGGGTGGTGGCGACCAGGGTCATCATGCCGCTGATCAGCGCCGCGACGCTCAGCGGCATCATCAGCCGCGCGGGCGCCGTGCCGGTGCTCTGGCAGATGCGCAGCACCACCGGGATGAAGATGGCGACGATCGCGGTCGAGCTCATGATCGAGCCCACGATGCCGACCGTCGCCATCAGCAGCACCACCAGCCGCACGTCGCTGCCGCCGGAGGCGCGGCTGATCCAGTCGCCGAGGCGGCGCGCGATGCCGGTCCGCACCAGGCCTTCGCCGAGCACGAACAGCAGCGCGATCAGCACGATGTTCGGGTCCGAGAAGCCCGCGACGGCCTCGCCGATGGTGATCACGCCGGTGAAGGGGAGGGCCGCGATCATCAGCAGGGCGACCACGTCCATGCGGGGGCGGTTCAGCATGAACATCGCGACGGCCGATGCCAGCAGGAGCAGGACGACGATCAGTTCCGGGCTCATCAACAGGTACTCGGGTCAGTCGCGCTCGAAAGTGTAAAACAAGTCGCCGGCATGCTCGTCGCCCGAGATGGTCTCGAGCGACAGCCGCTGGTTCACTTGCAGGCGGAGGCGCAGCGTGTTGACCGTGTCGAACAGGCCGATGCCGTAGCCGACGTAGAGCCCGCCGCCGAGGTAGCGGCTCACCACCAGGGAAGTGCCCTCGCTCTCGGCGGCGAGGGCGACGTCGGCGAAGCCGAGCCGCTGGCCGAGGTCCTTGGCGATCAGGTTGCCGCCCGACAGCGCGAGGGAGTTCGCCGCCTGGTTCACGACGCGCTGCTCGCCCGAGCGCAGGTCGGCCAGGCTCCGGCCCAGCGTGAGGTAGGCCAGCGCCTCGGCCTGCGGCATCGGTGGCTCCGAGTACACCGAGATCTCCGGCTGCTGCAGCGTGCCGCGCACCAGCGCGCCCGCCGTGACCTCCTCCAGCCGGCGCACGGCCCGGATCTCGAGCCCGGGGTTGTCGAGCGGCCCCCCGGTGTAGATCAGGCGACCCTGCTCGATCTCCAGCCGCTGGCCGAACGCGCCGAAGGTGCCGTCCACCACGCGCAGTTCGCCGCGGCCCCAGGGCAGCGCGTCCGGCTGGATCACGGTCAGGAGGCTGCCCTCGACCCCGCCCCTGAGGCCGGCGGCGTCGAGCTGGACGTCCGGCCCCACGGTGACGCGGACCCGGCTGGTGACCCGGAGGCCCTGCGACTCGGCCGGCACGTAGGCGCCGACCAGGACTTCGTCGGGACTCGCGGAGACGGTGGTCGCCCCGCCGAGCTCCGTGATGCGGGCGAAGGGAATCGCGACCTCGCCGCTGATCTCGAGCGCCCGGCCGGTGTAGCTGAATTCGAGGTCGGGGCTGGCCGCGACGCGGGCTTCCGCCAGGTTCACCAGCAGCAACTGTTCCCCGGACAGGGTGGCGCGGCCCGCCACGCCCTCGGCCGCCAGGTCGAAGCGGCCCTCGGTCCGGAACAGGCCTGCGCCGGAGCGGCCGGTGATCGTGAAGCCCAGCTCCCGCCCGGCCAGCGTGACCAGCGCCTCGAGCTGGTCGGGCCGCAGCCCGAGCCGCGGCATGTTGACCGAGCCGTCCCGCAGCGCGAGTTCTGCCTCGAGCGACGGGGCACCGAGGGTGCCCCCGATGGTGGCCCGCAGCGTGGTGTCGCCCTTCAGCTCGGCCAGTTCCGGCACCAGGGCCGGCAGCAGGTGAACCTGGCCCAGGGTTGCCTCGATGCGGCCGGCGATGGGCAGGTCCGGCCGGTTCCAGCCCAGCGCCAGGCGCCCGTCCACGTGGTCGGCATCGGCCAGCGCCAGGCTCAGCTCGGCGCGCGCCGCATCCCCGTCGCCGGTGAGCTCCAGCAGGCCGCGCGCCCAGGACAGCAGCGCCTTGTCCTCCTCGTCGGCGAGCCGCAGTTCGCCCGCGGTCAGCTCCACCCGGCCGGCGAGGGCCTGGAACCGCTCGCCGTCCGCCTGGATGTCCACGTCCCCGCTCAGCACCCCGGTCGCGCGCAGGCCGGGGGTGAAGCGCTGGCTGAGCGGCGCCAGGTCCAGCCGCGCCAGCGTCGCGCTGCCGCGCAGCGGGCCGCTGCGGCGCCAGTCGCCCTCCAGGCACAGCAGCCCGAAGCTCCCGTCCATGCAGGCCTCGCCGAGCGACACGACCTCGCTGTCCACCGCCAGGCGCGCCGGCGCCTGCAGCGACCAGGCCGGCTCCCCCGCGGCGCTGAAAACGACGTCGGTCAGCAGCGCGTTCCAGCGGCGGTCGGCGAACGCGCCTTCCAGGGTCAGCAGGAAGGCCTGGTCGAGCCCCGGCCGGTCGAGCTCCAGCCGCGCGCGATGCGCCTGCGCTGACCCCGCCACCGCCAGCTCCAGTGCCTGCACCCGCTGCGACTGCCAGCGCAGGTCCCGGCCGGCGGCCTCGAGCTCGAGCGTCGGCGCCTGCCGCGTGCCGGCGAGCCGGGCTGAGGCGCGCAACGCGCCCGCGGCGTCGGGATGCAGCGTCGCCAGCGCGGGCACGTCGAGCGCCGCCGTCAGCGCCACGGCTGCCGGGTCGAGGCGCCCGCTGGCATTCAGCGAGGCGCCCCCGGCCGAGATGCGCGCCTGGCGCAGCACGTACTGGTCGGCGCCGACGTTCAGGTCGGCCTCGCCCGACAGCGGCACCGAGCGCAGCTCGCCGCGCAGCGCCTGCAAGCGGATGTCCAGGCCGCTCGCCGCGGACGGCAGGCCGCTGAGCCGCACCGACCCGGCCAGCCGGCCGGGCCATTCCGGCCAGAACGTCGCAGGGTCCAGGCCGGAGAAATCGAGCGCCAGGGTCGCCGCGTCGGCCGCGACGGTCCCGCTGCCCCCCAGGCGCATGCCGTCCTCGCGCGTGAGCTCGAGGCTGTCCAGCCGCACGACATCGTCCACCCAGCCGGCCCGGGCCGCGATGCCGGTGGGGCCGGGCAGGTAGCGCGGCAGCTCGACATCGCCGGCGACCGAGCTGTCCTCGAGGTCGCCCTCGACGCGCAGGCGCGCGGCCAGCCCCGCGATCGCCTCGGGCCACAGCTCGCCGCCCGGCGGCAGCGGCTCGACCACCAGGTCGACCGCCCATGACGGCGGTCCCGGCAGTCCGCGCACGATGCCGTCCAGCCGGGCGGCCAGCGGTGCGGAGAGGTCCTGCGACACCGCCAGCTCGGCCAGCGGCCCACGGGCCCGCGTGTGCCCGGCGAGCTCTTCGCCGGCCAGCGGCAGCTGCCAGCGCAGGTCGATATCCCATGCCTCCGCCGGGTCGAGCGAGAGCTGCGCGTTGCCGGCGGCCCGGCCCCGGCTGCTCGCCAGCTCGAGGCCTTGCAGCACGAGCCGGCGCCCGGCGGCCCGGCCGGACACCTCGAGATCCACGTCGGTCACGACCGGCGCGTCGTCGCCGGCGCGCAGCGCGCCGCCAGTGACGGCCAGCCGCTCGACGATGACCTCGAACGGCAACGAGAACGGCGAGCCGGCGCCGGCCGTCGCCGCCGCGCCCGGCGCCGGCTCGCGGAGCTCGATCTCCGGCCGGGCGAGCCGCAGGTCCGTGGCGTGGAACGTTCCCCCGAGCAAGGCGCGTGGCCGCCAGTCCAGCTCCAGGCCGGCCAGCTCCGCGCGGAAGCCCGGCGTGTCGATCTCCAGGCGTCCCAGGCTGACGGGGCCGACCAGGCGACCCTCGATCTCGCCGGGGTCCAGGGTCACCGGCAGCCGCGGCAGCGCCAGCCCCGCCAGGAAACGCAGGCCGCTCGTGGTGCCGCCCAGCCAGCCGACGGCGCCGGCCAGCGCGATGACCAGCAGCAGCAACAGCAGGGCGGCAAGCTTGCGGTACTTCACAGGTCGGGCCTGATGGACAGGTAGAAACGCCAGTCGAGGCTCTCGGTGACCGAGCGCGCGGCGCCGATGCGCACCGTGCCCACGGGCGTGAGGATGTTGACGGCGGCCCCGACGGCGACCTCGACGTCGAGCTCGAAAGTGTCGAGCGCGTTGCCGGCGTCGACGAAGGCGGCGAGCGCCAGGCGGTTCCACACGCGCCGTTCCGCCTCGAGGCTGCCGAAGACCAGGTGGCGGCCGCCGATGACGTTGCCGTTCGCGTCCCGCGGCCCCAGCGTGTTCAGGTCGTAGCCGCGCACGCTCATATCGCCGCCGGCAAAGAAGCGCTGCGAGGCGGGCAGGGCGCCGAAATCGTCCACCAGCCCGATGCCGACGCTGCTGCGCCCGAAGAAGCGCCAGTCCTGGCCCAGCGACCGCACCAGGTTGGCGTCCGCTTCGAAGCGCAGGAAATTCGTGCCCGCGCCGAGCGCCTCGTGCGAGCCG
This sequence comes from Thioalkalivibrio sp. XN8, assembly GCF_011058255.1. Taxonomy (GTDB): domain Bacteria; phylum Pseudomonadota; class Gammaproteobacteria; order Steroidobacterales; family XN24; genus XN24. Next base: position 76,872 of record NZ_JAALFH010000052.1, read on the forward strand.
CGCAGGTCGCCGCGCAGGCGGAAGCCGCGCCGGGTGACCAGGACGTCGTCCGCCACGAGCCGCTCCACGCTCACGCCCGGCAGCACCAGCAGGTCCTCCAACTCCGGCTCGCCGGGCACGCGCGTCCGCTCTTCCAGCAGGTCGGTGTAGAGGATGCGCTGCCAGCCGCTGCGCAGCCGCGTCACCTGGGACACGCCGAGCTGCGCGCGCCGGCTTTCCAGGTCGCCGAGATCCTCGTAGGCCAGGCTGCCGCGGAACAGCAGCCGCTCATTGAGCGGGTCGTCGAGCGGGACCAGGTAGCGGGCGGACAGCTCGTTGAAATTCTGCGACACCCGGAGCAGGGCGCTGGCGGAATGGCCCCGGTCATTGAGCCGGCGCCAGTCGATCCCCAGGGTGCCGCGGAAGCCCGTGTCGGTGGCGTAGCCGATGCCGGCGCGAATCCGCTGCCGTCGGGTGGGCGTCGTCTCGATGTTCACCGGCACGGTGAGGGTCGCCGGATCCGGCGTGCCGGCCTCGACCACGACGCTGGCGAAATACAGCGTGTCGGTCATCCGGTACTGCGCCTGCAGCAGGGCGTCGGCGTTGTAGTAGTCGCCCGCCGGGATGTTGACGATGCGGGCCACGAGATCCTCGTTCAGGATGTCCTGCCTGATCGTCACCTCGCCGAAGCGATAGCGCGGGCCGGTGTCGAGATGCAGCACGACCCGCGCCGCGGACTCGGCCACGTCGACCTCGAGCCGGCGGACCTCGAACTGCGCCTCGAAGTAGCCGCGCATCGCGGCCACGCCCTGCAGGCTGTTGCGCAGCCGGTCGTGTTCCTGGTGCCGCAGCCGCCGGCCGACGCGCAGCGGGCTCTGCTCGATGACGCGCAGCAGCTGCTCGTCGCCGCTGCCCGCGCCGCTCAGCCGGACGTCGATCTCGCTCACGATCACGGGGTCGCCGGGATCGATGTCGATGACGGCGAGCCACTGCTCGCCTTCCAGTTGCAGGCGGCTCTCGATGTGCGGACGGTAAAAGCCGAACGGGCGCATCGCCTCGCGCGCCTCGCGCGGCACCCGGCCGTGCAGCCGGCGGACCGCGGCCGCCGACAGGTTCTCCCGGTCGGCCAGCCGCAGCAGCGTCAGGGAGCCGCGGATGTTGTCCTCGATCTCGCGGTCGACGCCGCTGATCTCGACCCGGATCGGGGCGCCGGCGGCGTGCGTCGGCGCCGGCAGGAGGGCGCAGCACGCCAGCAGCAGGACGAGGATGCCTCGTCCTGCTGTCGGCGCGCGACTAGTCACACAACAGGCGAACCCGGCGCTCGGCCCGGTCGAACTCCTCGTCCGTGACGGCGGCGAGCAGCTGCTCCTTGGCGGCGATGCAGGCATTCGCTGCGGCCTCGGCCTGGGCCGGCGCGGCGGCCGCGGCGGTCGCCGCGGCCAGGGCGGCTTCGCAGCGCTCGTCCGCCGCCAGGCGGATGTTGTTGAACTTGCCGCGTTCCACGGAGACGCAGTCGCCCGTGCGCAGCCCGGCCTGCTCGGTCACGATCCGGATGGTGTTGGTCCCACCGATCAGCACCGTGTATTCGAAGCCGGTCGAGGAGCCGGCGGCGGCGCCCACCCGGCCGCCGACCGCCGCGCCGCCGATGCCGCGCAGCGCGCGGTTGCTGCGCGACTGGCCGGAGCCGCTCGCTACGCCCGCGATGCCGCCGAGCAGCGCGCCGGCAGCCTGGGCATCCGGGTTCTGCAGCTCGACCTGGCGCACCGCGGTGATGCGGCCATAGCTGACCGTCGTGCTCTGGGCATGGACTTCGGTGGCCACGAGGGCGCAGGCCAGCGTCGCCACGGCGACCAGGTGAACAGGCTTGAAGTTGAGGTTCATGGGTCTTTTCTCCCGTCAGAGGTAAGGATGATTCAGAGGCTGGGGCCGAGCGGGAAGGTGCGGAACATCCGGTGCACGGCGTCGTCGAGCGCCGGGCCCAGGTCGTTCATCGTCCGCTGCATCAGCCGCTTGCTCGCCACGCCTTCCCAGACCAGCATGTTCAGCCGCCGGTCGATGACGTCCACGTTGAGCTGCCCCTCCGTGAACTGGTCGACCTCGATGCGCGAGTGGCTGGGCCACCGGGGGTGGCCGCGCCACGGGTCGTAGAAGCCGCGGCGGTGGTGCCAGTAGGTCGGGCCCACCCAGGGATCCGGCGTGGACCGGACCCGCAGTTGCTCCGCCACGTGGGCATGGAAGTTCACCAGCAGGTCCGCCTGGGCCGGGTCGGCCACGAACTGCAGGCCGCGGACTTCCAGTTCCCGGCGGGTCGAGAACACCAGCTGCTGCGAGACCAGCGTGTGGAAGCCGGCGCGGTCCGTGCTCAGCGGGGTCGCGAAGCTGAAGGTGCGATAGGCGCCGAAATCGACGCCCGGCGCCGACTCCGTTCTCACGGTCGGGGCCGACGCGCAGCCGGCCAGGACGAGGGCGGCCAGCAGGCCGAGCCATTTCATGGACTTCATCGCGCTACTCCGTGCAAACATACGAGGGTTCCTCCTGCCGGCCGGCAGCCGGCTCAACGCGCGCCGAAGCGGTACAGGGCGCCGAGCGAGACCATGAACACCCGGGTGTCATGGAAATTCACGTCCGAATCGTCCTCGCCCCACAGGACGCTGCCGACCGCCTGCCAGCGACCGCTGGCGGTCGGCAACCGGTAGAACAGCGTCGTGTCGAGGGCGAAGCGATCGGAATCGATCCGGCGCCCGTAGAGGGGATTGGGCTCATCACGGCTGGTGCCGCCGAGGATGACGTTGGTGGCGACGGTGTAGGCGGACGTCAGGTAAACGTAGCTCAGCTGCAGGCGATAACTGTCGCCGGCGATGGCGCCCCCGTCGCGATCGTCGACGGTATAGCGAATGAACGGGCGCAGCAGGTGGTTGCGGCCGGCGCCGAGACGATAGAGGTAGGAGACGTCGATGGAGGCCTGGGTCCCGTCGCGCCGCAGCGCCGCCTGGCAGGCCGCGTCGCACGCGACGCTGACGACGCCCTGGCCGCTGCGCTCGGTGTCGAAAGACAGGTCGCGGAACGTGAGGCCCAGCTGGAAGGCTGAGCCCATGAACCGGCCCCACTGCAGCCGCACGCCAGTGGCGTCGCGATCGGTCTCCTCCCGCCGCACGCCCTCGGCGTAGGGATCTTCCCAGGCCTTGGTCTGGATGCCGCTGGCCAGGGCGGCGACCTCGATCGTGCCTGCGCCGCCCACGTTCGTGCGGACGCCGAACTGGGTCACCGCATCCAGGGTGACCAGGTCCTCGAGAGAGTTGCCGAGGAAGAACTGCCAGCCGCCCGCGGTGGTGTAGCTGAGCTCGCCCGTGGCCAGGGGATGGAAAGTGTCGTCGCTCGACGGCCGCTGGTTGATCGACCCGATGACCGGGTCGCCGACCTCGATGAGGCTGTTGCCGACCACGACATTGCTGCGCACGTCGGTGGATCCGGCGGCCACGACCACGAAGCCGCGCCAGCCCGGCGTGGCGGGCACCGGGTCGACCGCGAGCGCCGGCGCTGAGACGGCGGCCGCGAGCGCAGCTACGAATACCAAGCGGGGACGCACACCGGACATCAGCCGACTCCTAGAAGGACCAGGCGACGCCGGCGCCCGGGCCGTACTGGCTCAGGTCGTAGCGCTGGAAATTGATGCCGCTGCCGGTCTCATAGTCGTACGAGATGTATCGATATCCCAGGTACCAGGAGAAGTTGGGCGTCTGCTGCCGCACCAGCGTCGCCCAGCCGTGCAGCGTGAGGTCCGAGCCGATGCCGAAGCCGCCGATGTCGCCCCGGAGGCTGAGCGACCAGTTGTCGTCGAGCTGCGACGTGTAGTGCAGGCCCACCAGCGGGTCCACCCAGTCCGCGTCGCGGCTGGCGGACACGTTCTGGCCGGCGGCGCCGAGCCGGAGGTCGGCCGACAGGTCGAAGTAGGCGAGCGAGAACAGTCCCTCGAGGCGCGGGCTGAAGCGGCGCCCCACGGTGCCCATCACCGTCAGCTGGTCGGTATTGAGGCGCGCGCCGACGATGCCCTGGGGGCCGGTCCCGCGGTCGCCGAGGCTCATGTAGGTTGCGTCGGCGCTGAACGACCAGGTGCCGTTCTCGAGCCGGTACTGGCCCATCGCGCCGAACTTCAGCGCATCGAACACGTCCGAGATGCTCTTGTCGACCTCGACGGTGACGGGGCCGATCTGCGCCTCGCCGTCGATGCTGACGCCCATCCCGTACAAGTAAATGGTCTGCCGCCACTCGCCGGACGAATCCTGGGCCAGCGCCGGCGCGGCGATCATCAGGGACGCGGCGAGTGCCGCGGCGGTCTTGCTTGCTCTGAACATGGTCCACCCTGGTTGTTGTGCAGCGGGCACCGGGCGGGACGCCGCGGTTCGGCGGTCGATCCCCGCCCATGGCCGGGACCCGGCCAAAGTTGCCTGGATGCCATGAATTTGCCCCAGCGCTGCCGGCCCGTCTAATGTGTTTTTGCTTCGGCTCCGATAGGTTTTTCGCATCGAGATTCAACCGGTACCGCTGCGACCGATGCCGTTGCCGGTGCCAGAATATGAACCCTATGGCTGAGCGACCGCCGGGCAGGTTGGGACAGGGTTGGGCTGGCTTGAGCATCGTCGGGGTGCTGGTCGGCACGCTGTTCTTCGCCGTCTCGCTGTCGCCCTCGCTGCTGCCCCGGCCTTTTGTCGTCCAGGGCATCCTGTCCGGCGCGTCTTTTGCCGTCGGCTACGCGCTGGGGGTCGCCGGCCTGGCGACCTGGAACTTCCTCGGGCTGCCGGTCGCGGCCGGGCGGTCCCGTCGGGTCCTGGTGCTCGGGGCCGGGGCGCTGTGCGCGGTGGTTGCGCTGGCGTTTCTCTGGCAGGCCTCGAACTGGCAGAACTCCCTCCGGGCCCTGATGGGCATGGACCAGGACTGGGGCCTGGAGCCGACGGTCGTCGGTCCGGTTGCGTTGCTGGTGTTTCTCGTGCTGCTGGCGCTGGCGCGGCTGTTCCGGCGCCTGTCCCGTTTCCTCTCGACGCGCCTGAAGGCCTATGTGCCGCGGCGCGTGTCCTACATGGTCGCCGTCGTCGCCTCCGTGGTGGTGTTCTGGTCGCTCATCGACGGGGTGCTGGTGGGTGCGGTGCTGCGGACGGCCGACCGCTCCTTCCAGCAGCTCGATGCGCTGATCGAGGCCGACCTGCCGCTGCCGTCGCGCCCGGAGCAGACGGGCAGCGCCGCGTCCCTGGTCGACTGGTCGACTTTAGGCCGGCAGGGACGGCGGTTCGTGGCCGGCGGGCCCGACGGGGCGGCGCTGAGCGCGTTTTTCGCCGCGGACCTGCCGGCGCCGATCCGCGTCTACGTGGGCCTGAACTCGGCCGACTCTCCGGAGGACCGGGCGCGGCTGGCGCTGGAAGAGCTGATTCGCGCCGGCGGCTTCGAGCGCTCGGTGCTGGTGCTGGCGACGCCCACGGGCACCGGCTGGATCGACCCGGCCGGGCAGGACCCGCTCGAATACCTGCTCCGGGGCGACATCGCCACCGTGGCCGTGCAGTACTCCTACCTGAACAGCCCGCTGGCCCTGCTGACCAAGGGCGCCTACGGTGCGGAAACGGCGCGGGTCGTGTTCCGGGAGATCTACGGCTACTGGCGCGAGCTGCCGCCGGACTCGCGGCCGCGCCTGTTCCTCAGCGGGCTGAGCCTCGGCTCGCTCAACTCGGACCTGTCCTTCGACCTGTTCGACATCATCGACGATCCCTTCGACGGCGTGCTCTGGGTCGGCCCGCCGTTCCGCAACGAGAGCTGGCGGCGGATGGTTCGCGAGCGGGCGCCCGGCTCGCCGGCCTGGCTGCCGGTGTTTCGCGACGGGGCCGTGGTCCGGTTCACGCTCGGGGCGGGTGACGAGCCGCAGGAGGCGATGGCCGACTACGCGCCCTGGGGCGACTTCCGGATCGTCGTGCTGCAGTACCCGAGCGACCCGATCACCTTTTTCGAGCCCAGCGCCGCCTGGCGCGCGCCCGCCTGGATGAAGCCGCCGCGCGGGCCGGGCGTGACGCCCGACCTGCGCTGGTTCCCGGTCGTCACCATGTTGCAGCTGGGCGCCGACATGATGGTCGGCACCGCGCCCCCCGGCTTCGGCCACGAGTACGCGCCCCGCGACTACCTAAGCGCCTGGCGGGCGCTGATTGCGCCCGCCGGCTGGACCCCGGCCGAGCTCGAGCGGCTGGAGCGGCTGTTCGAGTGACGCGGCGCGCGGGCGACGGAAGCCTCAGTCCCGCTTCGTGACCAGGGGCGGGAACCACTCGCCCCGCCGGACGACCTCCTTGGGGACATAGGCGCGCCAGTTCAGGGAGAACATCCGCCCGGGCGCTGTCGGCAGCCAGTTCGACTCGGGAATCCCGGCCACCGGCTCTGGCCCGAGCACCAGGGTCAGTGAGCCGTCGGGGTTGGTCCGGGTGTTGGAGTGCGAGCTCAGCATGAAGCGGTCAAGCCGGTTGGGCACCGGCATGAAGTCCGGCACGCCCACCAGGTGCACCGACCAGAAGGCGTGCACCACGTCCTGCGGCAGCGCGTCGTTGGGGAAGTGCAGTAGGTAGGTCTTGCTGCCGTCCAGCGGCCGGCCGGCCTCGTCGCGGGTCCCGATGAAATAGACCACCTCGTGCGAGTTGTTGGCCCAGATGCCGATCAGGTTCGCGCCGCTGCGGGTCCAGAACTCCTCGCCGTAGTTGCCGAGAATCATGGCGGTGCCGAGCCAGTTGTTGCGCGCCTGGCCGCCTTCCTGGGTGGCATAGCGCATGAACCGCGGAATGACCTGGTCGCGGAGGGTCTTGTCGATGGCCGCCCGCTGCGCCGGGTCCTTGGTCGCGAGCGCCACTGCCCGGACCTGGGCCTGCAGCTGCGCGGCGATCGGCGACACGTCCGGGGCGCTCTTGAGCAGGTCCTCGGTCGCGTCGAACAGCTCCACGCCGACCAGTTGCGCGTGGTCGAACTCGGGGATCTTCACGGCGGGCGGGAACTTCGGCTCGCCAAGCGGGCTGATGCTGATCTGGCGCTGCAGCGCCACCGCGCCCTCGCGGTCGTTCTGCAGCTCGACCCGCGCCAGCATCTTCGCCTTGTAGGAGCGCAGCTCGATGCGGACCGCGTCGTCCGGGATCGCCACGCGGGAGCCCGGCGCGACGAAGGCGAACTTGCCATAGGGCTGCAGCGGGTAATTGCGCTCGTGGATGTTGGTCAGGGTCTCCCCCCACTCGTCGAGGATCTGCGCCGTGTAGTAGCGGCCCTCGATCTTCGGAATCTCGAGCACGACGGGCGTGTCGTCGTCGACCGCGATCCAGGCCTCGGTGTTGGCGACCCCGAGGTTCGGGTTGACGAAGTCGGCCGATCCGAGGCGATTGTGGAAGGCTACGTTGTAGCCGCCCTGGGCCGCTATATCGAGATGCTCCTGGCGCACCACCAGGGCGCGCCCGATCAGGTACACGTAGGCGTCGGCGATGACCTGTTCGTCGAGCGCCGGGGAGGCGGCGCGCGCCTGGATGGGCGCGGCGAGCGTGGCCAGGAGGGCCAGGCCGGCCGCCAGGCCATGGAGTGCGCGAAGTGTCGTGCTCACGGTTTCTCTCCCTCGAAGCAAGGCCGTACGCGAGTTAACGCTTGATTCTAGGAAGCGCCCCCCGGAAGATTGGCCGGGCGCGCACAATCCCGGGGGTTTTTTTGGATGTCCCGACTGCCGATTCCTGAACGCGTGGCGATCCTCAAGGACAACGAGGGCTGGTTCGGGCGCGCCCCCGAGGAATTCCAGGACGCGGTCCTCGGCCGGTGCGCCTGGGTGACCTGTCCGGCCGGCCAGCCGATCTACCGGGCCACCGATTCGCACGTCAATTTTTGCGGCATCGTGGATGGCGCGGTCGAGATCTACTCGCGGTTCGGCGCCGGCGACAACCCTTTGCTGCATATCCTCCACGAGGGCGCCTGGATCGGCTACGGTACGGTCGTGGGCCGGAGCGCGCCGCGGGTCACCGCCTTGGCGCGCGTCGAGACGCTGATGGCGGCCATCCCGGACCGGGTCCTCCGCTCGCTGCTCGCAAAAAGGCCCGAATGGTGGGAGGCGATCGCCAGCGGCATCATGGAGTACGGTGATACGGCGATCTCCGCCTACGCCGACTCGCTGCTGGACGACCATGAGCGCCGCTGCGCCAGCGTGCTGCTGCGCATCACGGGACTGAACCCGCCGCGGCGCTCGCGCCCGGGGCGGACCGACGTGCCGGTGACGCAGGAAGAGCTGGCGACGATGGCGCATGTCTCCCGTACCACGCTGGCGCAGGTGCTGAGGACATTCGAGGCCCGCGGCCTGGTCGAGCGCGGTTACCGGACGTTGCGGGTTGCCGATGCGCCCGGTTTGCGAGCCCTCGCGACGGGGTGGTGAGAAGCCTCAGGCCGCCGGGGCGGCGGCCTGGAAAACTTCCTCGAGCAGCGCCTCGTTGCGCGCCACGACCTCGAGCTCGAGCTCTCGCACCTGGTCCTTGAACAGCTCGACGGCCGGCGCCGTGGCGCGCGACGCCAGCGTGATGAAGCCATAGTCCACCCGCAGCCACGGCCGGCGGAACGGCAGCACCGCCAGCTCGCCCCGCTGCAGCCAGGGCTCGAGCAGCAGCGGCACGGCCACGCCGAGGGCGTCGGTCCGGGCGACGATGTTGCAGGCGGCCTCGAGGTCTTCCACCAGGATCGGCGGGAACAGTTCGCCGGTGTCCTGATCGAGGTGGCGATTGTGCGGGAACAGCCGCGCGAGGCGGAACGGGATCGGGATGCCGGCGAAGGGATACTCGTCGAGGTCGGCGTGGGAGAGCGCGTCGTCGCGGTCCAGCAGGGGATGGCCGGTGCGGCAGTAGAACACCATCTCGTGGCGCGCGACCGCCTCGACCTCGAGCTCGGGCGTGTCGTGCAGGTGGCCGATCTCGCCGAAACCGATGTCCACCTGCCGGCTGCGCACCCGTCGTTCCACGTCGCGGCAGGGACGCGTTTCGAGCCGGGCCTGCAGGCCCGGATGTTCCCCCAGCAGCTGCGCCATGGCCCGGACGCCGGAGAGCCGGGCCGCCGTCACGCTCATGCCGACCGCGAGGCGCCCGACGCCGAGGCCCTTCATGGCGCTCATCTCGCGCTCCAGCTCCGCGGCCTCGGCGAGGATGGCCTCGGCCCGGCGCAGGAAGACCTCGCCGTAGGGCGTCAGGGTCACCTCGCTGGACTCGCGATCGAACAAGGGCACCCCGAGCGCTTCCTCGAGGTTGTGGATGCTGCGGGAGAGGGCGGGCTGCGACAGGTGCTGCGCCTCGGCGGCGCGACGAAAGCCGCCGTGGCGCGAGACGGCGAGGGCGTGGGCGATCTGGCGCAGCTTCATTCGCATGGTTGGGCGGCCTCGAGCCGGAAGGCGCGGATACGGCTTGATTCTAGGCAGCGGCACCCCGAAGATTGTTCGACACCGCACAATGTCGGGACAAAGTTGGCGCATCGGAGGCTGCCGGATCCCGCCCATGACGCTCGAGACCCTTTTCGCGATCATCGTGTTCCTGATGATGGCCATCGTCGGCACCGACATCACGCGCGGGCAACTGGACGCCTCGCTGCGCATGCGCCGGGCGCTCGCCGGGGGCACGCTGGGGCAGCTGGTGCTCCTGCCCATGCTGGCGCTGCTGATGATCTGGCTGCTCCAGCCGCATCCGGCGCTGGCGGTCGGGCTGCTGCTCATAGCGGTCAGCCCGGGCGGGGTACTGTCCAACTACTACTGCTCCGTCGCCCGGCTGAACGTGGCGTTCTCGATTGCGCTGACGGCGGTTTCCGGGGTAGTCGCCCTGGCGGCGATGCCCCTCCTGTTTGCGGCGCTCGTACCCGCCGCGCTCGGGCTCGAGGCGTTCCGGGTGCCGGTGGGCGAAATGACGGCCCGCCTGGTGTTGTTCCTGCTGCTGCCGGTGGCGCTCGGCATGGCGCTGCGGCACCGCTTTCCGGCTGTCTTCGAGCGCGGCCGGCGGCTTGTGCGGGTTTTCGGCTTCAGCCTGCTCGCGGTGTTTCTCGCTCTCTTGTTCGCCGATCAGCGCGAGGCCGTCGCCGCGCTGTTCGGCGAGGCCGTGGTGCTGACGGCCGGCTTCACGCTGCTGGCCCTCCTGGCCGGGTGGGTCAGCGGGCGCGTGCTCAGCCTGGACCCCGGCGACCGTTTGGTGCTGGCAATCGAGTTCGGGGTGCGCAACGCGGGCATCGCCGCGCTGCTCGCAGTGACGACCTTCCAGCAGCGCGAGTTCGCGGTCTTCAGCGCGTTCTTCGTGCTGCTCCAGGCGCCGTTACTGCTGATCGCCGTGATGCTGCGCCGGCGCCTGGCGGACTCACCGGACCCCGGCCTGCGCGTCGGCTGACACGCAGGCCGGGGCCCGGCGGGAGCGGCCGCTGTCAGTCGACAGGAACGGCGTCGCCGGGCCGCCAGGTCTGGTCGAACCACGGCTCGAGCGGGCCGAAGAGGCGCATGATGACGAAGTAGCCGCGGCCTGGCCGGGTCTGCACCCAGTTGCCCTCGCGGCCCTCCGGCGGTTGCGGGCCAAACCAGACAGTGTAACTGCCGTCCGGGTTGGGGGTGAGGCCTTCCCGGTTGCTGTCGATGCCCGCGGAGCGCTGGTCGGTCTCGAGCAGGGAGCGGGTCTGGTTGTCGTAGACGGTGAAGGCCCAGAAATTGCGGGCGGGGACCGGGCCCGGCAGGGTGAGGCTGTAGGTCCTGCTGCCGTCCAGGTAGTCGCCGTTGACGTCGCGCGTGAAGTAGGGATAGACCGAGCCCGCGCCGACCTGCGGCGTAACCATCGATTCCGAGTGGCCGGTCACGCTGTAGTACCAGCGCGTCCGGTCATCGAGCGACAGGCTGTCGTCCACCAGGAAATCCCAGGTTCCTTTCCAATCGAAGTACTGCCGGTCCGGCCAGACTCGCAGCCGCTCGGAGTCCCGCGGCGCAAAGGTGATGGCGCGGGCGTACGCATTGCCGATGGCGACCGCCTCGGTCAGGAGCTTCCGGGTGCGTGCGTCGGGCTCGAAGGGCTGTCCCTTGCGGATACCGATCGCCGCAAAGGTGGCGTAGAGCTGCGGCTCGAACAGCTCGGGCGGTTCGTTCTGCACCACCCGGTTCAGCTCTTCGAAATAGCTAAAGTCGTTGCTGAAAATGGTGTTGAACTGCACACCTGTCGCATCGACGACGCGCACGGGCGGCGCCTTGCCGGCCAGAGCGAGGGGATAGATGTTGAAGTCCCGGCGCGCCGAGTCCACCGCCGCGTCGACGTTCCCGCCCTCGATGAAGAACCGGAAGAACAGGAGGTTGCGGTTGGACGGCGTGCGGATGACGAAGTAGCCGTCGGGGATCGGGCCCTCGTAGTCCGACCGCACGAAGAGATAACGGCCGCCCTTGCCCTGGTCCGGGCCGACGAAGCCGACATCGGTGATGTAGTGCATCATGCCGTCCATCACCGGGCCCAGCACGCGGGGCGGAACCACCATCACGATCGGGCCGTCGGCCACGTTCAGCTCGGCCGACCCGTAGACGGTCGAGGTGTTGGGGGTCAGGAACAACATGCGGGCGTCCATGAACCGCGTGATGACCAGGTCGCCCGGGTTGACGCCGATGCTCTTGTAGCCATCCATCATGCCCTGGATCGAAGTGGCCGACAGGCCCGAGAGAAAGGCCTCCACGCCCCGCGACACCGTGAGGAAATCATGCGCCTTCTCGGCGGTCTCGGCGCTCGGCATGCCGTCGCGGAAGCTGAGCGTTCCCAATAGCTCGGTTTCTGCTTGATCCGGCGTCGTGATCGACGGCGGCACTTTGGCGCTATAGCGGGGGGGCTGGTCCGCGGCGTTGGCCGGCGCCATCCATGCGGCGACCGCGCAGGCACAGGCAAGGACGAGATGATTCCTGGTTTTCATGGCAACAACTCCGTGAGATGCGGCGCCTGGTGATGACCGGCGGCAGCCGGTTCTACTGCTCCGGATTCTATGGAGCAGCGCTCGGGGAAATTGCTCGGCCGCGCGCAATCCGGAGCTTTTCCGACTTGCCCCGGCGTGTCCTGCGCATGACACGCCGCCTCAAGTGCCGATGGGCCCGCCGTCCAGCTTGCGGATCGCCACGGTGGCCGAGCGCGGCCGGCCGTCCGGCCTGAAGTCGGGCCAGTTCGAGTACTTCCTCGGGTCCGCCGGGTTGCTGTGCAGGTTGGGCACCTCGAGGTTGTCCTCGCGCGGGGTGAGGGGCTCGCCCGGGTGCTGGATATTGACGAACATCGTGCTCCCGTCCGGGGTGAGCGTCAGGCCGGTGATCTCGCAGCCGACCGGGCCGGTGAGGAAGCGCCGCACCTCGCCCGTGGCCGGGTCGCAGGCCAGCATCTGGTTGTTGCCGAGTCCCTGGAACTCGCCCCGGCCTTTCTCGTCGGAGGTGATGTCGGTCTGGATCCAGAGCACGCCGCGCGTGTCCATTGCCAGCCCGTCGGGGCAGGCGAAGCTGTCGCCGCGGATGTTGCCGCGCGCCTCCGGCCGCTCGTTGTCCGGGTCGCCGGCCAGCAGCAGGTGTCGCCAGGAGAACGTGGTTGCGTCGAAGTCCTCGTCCTCGGTCCACTGGATGATGTGGCCCATGGTGTTGTTGGCGCGCGGGTTGGCCGCATCCACGCCGGGACGGCCCGGCGCACCCCGCCGGCTGTTGTTGGTCAGGGTGCAGTACACGGTGCGCCCGCCCTGGTCGATTGCGATCCACTCCGGCCGGTCCATCTTCGTCGCGCCGAGCAGGTCGCTCGCCTGGCGGCTGCGGACCAGCACCGCACCCTGGTCGGCGAAACCGTTGTCGGCGGTCAGCGGCCCCTCGCCCTGCACCAGCGGCAGCCAGCGGCCGGTACCGTCGGCGTCGAAGCGCGCGACGTACAGGGTGCCGTGGTCGAGGAGGGTGGCGTTGGCCCTGGCGCCGCCAGGCGCGATCCGGTCGCGGCTGACGAACTTGTAGATGTACTCGAAGCGCGCGTCCTCGCCGGAGTAAACCACCGCACGGCCGTCGCGGGTGGTCGCGACCCAGGCGCCCTCCTTCGCGCCGCGGCCGAGCGCGGTGCGCTTCACCGGCATCGCCGCCGGATCAAACGGATCGATCTCGACGATCCAGCCGAAGCGGTGGAACTCGTTCGGGTGGCGGCCCGCGTCGAAGCGCGGATCGTGCTCGCCCCAGCGCGACAGGCCGGTCCGCAGCAGGCCCCAGCGGCGCTGGTCGGCACCGCGCTCGGCCGGGCCGTCGAAGTAGAAGGCCCAGTTCTCCTCGGCGCTGAGATAGGTGCCCCAGGGCGTCATCCCGCTGCCGCAGTTGTTCAACGTGCCGAGCACGGTGCGGCCATCCGGGTCGGCCTCGGTCTGCAGCAGCGCATGCCCGGCCGCGGGCCCGCTGACCTTGAACGGCGTGCGCGCGGTGTAGCGCCGGGCGTACTTCGACGGGCGCACCATTTCCCAGCGGCCGTCCCGCAACTCGACTTCGATCACCGCCACGCCGTGGGCCGCCTGCGCCTTGGCGACCTTCTCCGCGGTCCAGTTGCTCTTCCCGTCCGGGAACAACAGGCCGTCGTCGGTGTACTCGTGGTTCATCACCAGCAGGCCGCGCGTGCTGCTGCCGTCAATGGGGTAGTAGTGGATGCCGTCGTGGTGCATGCCCATCTGCGCCGCCTGGTCGGCCGCGCTGTTGCTCGCGTCCCAGCGAAAGGCCGGCATGTTGCCCGGCACGCCGACCGGCTCGCCCCACGCGGCGATGGGCACGGCCTCGTAGCCCTCCGGCACCAGCACCAGGTCCGCCTCGCTCACCGGCACCGGCTGGAAGCCGAGCAGCGGGCCGCGGCCGGCGGCGAAAGCCCGGCCGGCCAGCCAGGGCGAGAGCGCGCCGACCGCCAGCGCGCCGATGCCGCCCAGCAGGAACACCCGCCGCGCCGGGTCCGAGACTTCGTGGATGGACGGGTTGGCGCTGCGGTTGCTGTCCTCCATCGAGTCGAAGTCTTTGGCCATCGCTCACTCGATCTCGACGATGTTGCCCATCTTCCACGAGCGGTCGAAGAACGCCTTCGTCGGCGAGTACCAGCGGAAATAGGTGAACCAGCCCTTCTCCGGGTTGGTCTGGATCCAGTTGGCCTCGGGCACGCCGTCCGGCTTCTCGGGGGAGAACACCAGGCGCACGGCGCCGTCGGCGTTGGCGACCAGCGGTTGGCGGCTGTTGACCTCGGTCTTGCCCTGCGGGTTGATGATCATGCCGCGGGTGTCGACGTCGTAAAGGACGACCGACCAGAAGTTCAGCATCGGCACGTCCTTCGGCACGACCAGTTCGTAGGTCTTCGCGCCGTCCAGCCACCGGCCAGCGTCGTCCTTGTACGAAGCGAGGTACTGGATGCCGGCGTCGACGATCGGTGTCGTGTTGGCCTCGGTGACGGTGATGGCCTCGTAGAAATAGGCAGATCGCGCATCAATCTCCATGTGGGTCGCGGCCATATGGTCGAGCGGACTTTCCATGAACAGGATGTACTGCCACTGGGACTTCGGATCATCGGTCCAGTGCCTGACCGGGTCCCGCTTGAAAAAGCTGTTGCCCATTGCCCAGGTCTCGCCGACCAGCACCGCCTCGGTGAGTATTTCCTGCTGGTAGGGCGTCGGATTGAATGGCTTGCCCTTTTCGATGCCGAGGTTCCTCAACCCCTGCAGCACGGCCATGTCGCGCTCTTCGATCGGATTGATCTGAAGTACCTCGTGGACCAGCCGCCAGTATTCCAGTCCGCGGGGCTGGTAGTTCCACCAGTCCCGGTTCGGCGCCTCGAAGATGCGGATTTTCGACTCCTGGCCGAGGCCATGGATCTTGTGCGCCTTGAGAATGCGCTCCCCTTCCTCCGGGTCCGGGGTCAGGATGCGGGTGCCGATGAACACCGTGTTGGCCTTGGAAGTGATGACAAAATCGGCCCCGTGATTTTCGGGAACCGGCGTGCCTTCGAGCACGATCAGGAACTTACCGCCCCGGCCGCGGTCCGGGCCGACCATGCCGGTATCCGAGACCGGCCGCTGCCAGATATCGAGAACGCCGCCGCCGGTGGGCCCGGGCGGCACCTCGTACATGAGCAGGCCACCGGTGTCGCTCAGTTCGGCCCAGCTGACAATGTAGGTCGTGGTGTCGTTCGGGGTCAGGATGGGCAGTTTCTGCTCGGTGGTGCGGTAAATGACCAGGTCACCCGCCTTGCCGCCGAGAGGGCCAAAATGCGCGTTGCGAAACGTCTGGAAGCCGACGGCCGGAAGGTAATGGATGTAGGCCTGCACGGCGCGCTGGTAGTCGACCTCTTCGCGCACGCGCTCGACGGTGGCGTCGGTCGGATAGCCGTTGGCTTCGAATTCGAGCACGCCGGCGCGGGTTTCATGGCGGGCCGGCTCGGCCGCATTGGCCAGCGGTGCCCATGCAGCGACTGCGCAGACGCAGGCGATGGCGAGATGGTTCATGTGCTTCATGGCAACAGCTCCGTGAAATTCAGCGCTTGGTGATGGCCGGCGGCAGCCAGTCGCCGGTCAGGATCGGCGGACGCGGGGAGTAGTGCCGCGTCACCAGGTAGAAACGCCCCTGGGGCGCGGGCAGCCAGTTCGCCCGCTCTTTCGGATCGGTCGGTTCCGCGTGCTGGAGGAAGACCTCGAGCGTGCCGTCCTCCTCGTACACGATTCCCCTCGTGCGGTCGCCGAACGAGTAGCGGTCGATGGGGTTGGGGACAAAGAGCTGGTTCTCGGCCGAGTACATCGTGACCGACCAGAAGCCCGCGACCGGCGGTGGCGGGGCGTAGCGCAGGACGTAGCGGTTGGCGCCGTCCAGCGGCACGCCGGCGCCGTCGACGAAGGCGACGTCATAGGTGCTGATCTCGGCCGGGTTCCACAGCAGCCCGAGCATCGACGCGGCAGCCGCGATGACGGGATCGCCGCTCTTGCGCTTGGCCAGGCGGGCGAGCTGCCAGTTGTTCTCGACAGGCACGGCCCGCGGCATGCGTTGGGCGATGATCCGGTGCGCGTCTGCCGTGGCCCGTTCAAGGCCGCGTTGCGCCTGGGGCGAGAGCTTGTCCCAGTCGAAGCCGGTGGCCGGGTCCATGCCGATCTCGCGCAGCCAGCCGGCCATCGCGTCGTCCATCGGGTTGCCGAGGCGGGGCGAGAGCCGAAGCACCTGGTTGAGGGTCGTGAAGTAGGCCTTCGCGTTGGTCAGTTCGTGGCGCGTGAAGCGCGGGAAGTCGGCCGGATTCGGCTTGGGCCGGGTGACCTTGGCCGCGCCCCACTGGCTGAGCGGGACGAGCTTGAAGCCCTTCTGCAGCGCAACCGCTGCGGGCAGGTCCGGGTCGCCGTCAACGGCGATGCGGGGCAGCGTCCAGATGATCGGCGTGCCCATGTCGACCCGCTGCACGCCCTCGGGCAGCACGCCCTGCCAGCCGGGCGCGCACAAGGCAAAGGCGCCGCCGCGGGTGCCGACCGTGTCCCACGACAGGTTGGCGTCGAAATCGTGGTGCATGTCGCTGACGGGCACCCAGTACTGCCGGTCGCCCATCGGCGGGATCACGAGGACGACCGGTTCGGCGCGCAGGTCGAGGAAGGCGCGCAGGTAGATCGTGTCGTTGTTGGGGGTGATGACCCAGTCGTCCTTGCTCGTGATCAGGCGGTCGAAGACGAAGTACTCGTTGACCGTCCGGTCATGACCGCGGCCGGGGTCGAACGAGGTCTCCCACAGCGTCCGGTAGAGGTCCATCAGCGGAAAATGGCTGATGTAGGCCTGCACGCCGACGGTGTAGGCGAGGTTCTCGTCCTGCGCGGGCTCGGTGGCGCGCGCCGGTGAGAATGCTGCAGCAGCGACCAGCAGGCCGGCGGCGAGCCAGCCCTCCAGGATTCTTGACTTGGACACGACTTGACCCTCCCATGCCCACATGCGTGGGTTTGAGCTCGATTCTAGGGAGAGATGCGTGGAACATTGTGCGAGTCCGCACAATCGGGAGCGCCCGTGCACGGCCCGCACGCGGCGGGCGGGTGACGGTCCTCAGGTCGCCGGGGCTGCGCGACCGAACAGCTCTGCCATCAGCGCCCGGTTGCGCTGCTCGAGCTCGGGCTCGGCCGCCCGGACCAGCGCCATGAAAGCCGCCGCGGCGGGCGACACGCTGCGGGCCGCGAGCCGGATGAAACCGTAATCCACCCGCAGCCAGGGTGCTCGGAACGGGACCACCGCGATCTCGCCGCTACGCAGGCGCGGCTCGATGGACACTGGAACGCACACCCCGAAGGCGTCGGTTGCGGCCACGATAGCGCATACCGCGTTGAGATCCTCGACCACCACCGGCGGGAAAATGTCCCCCGTTTTCTCATCGACGGTGCCGTTGCGCGGGAACAGGTGCGCCAGGCGGTAGGGGACCGGGGGTCCGACGAAGGTGTAAGCGTCGATGTCCCCGGTAGTGACCGGCATGTCCCGGCCCAACAGGGGATGACCGGCCCGGCAGAAAAACACCACCTCGTGCTGGGCGACGGACTCGACATAGAGCTCCGACGCTTCCTGCAGGTGTGCGATTTCGCCGAAGCCGAGGTCCACCTGGCGGTTGCGCACCAGCCGTTCCGTGTCGCGCCAGTTCTGGTGCTCCAGCCTGACCTGCAGCCCGGGATGCTCCGCCAGCAGCTGCGCCAGCGCGGGAATCCCGGACACCCGGGCTGCGTTCGCCCCCATGGCGACGGAGAAGCGCCCGACGCCCAGGCCCTTCATCAGGTTCATTTCCCGCTCGAGCTCGTCGGCCTCGACCAGCAGGGCCTGGGCCCGGTGGAGGAAGACCTCGCCGAAGGCGGTGAGCGTGACCTCGGTGGCCTCCCGGTCGAACAGTTGCACGCCGAGGGATTCCTCCAGGTTGTGGATGCTGCGCGACAGGGCCGGCTGGGAGATGTGCTGCTCCTCGGCGGCGCGCCGGAAGCTGTGGTGTTTCCAGACGGCGAGGGCGTGGGCGAGTTGGCGGAGCTTGAAGCGCATGCGCAAAAGGTATCAGCCGCGGCACGGAAATGCACCAGCTTCTCCCGCGCGCATCGGCTTACGGAAAAGTTATGAGCGATTGACCAGAAAAGCATTAGACAGCCCGCAGTTCACGTTCCGATACTGCAAAGGGCGCCTGTCGGCTCATGGAAAGTCGGGCAATCGCCTCCCATACGTGGCGTTTTCGCGGCACGGCCGCGGCAGCGCCCGTAACTCATGAGACCGAGCGGCGCGCGAAGACGGGCCTCCCCAATCGGCCAGTACACAGGATTCAGGACAAGCCCGGACGATGACTCAGCCAGTAACCCGGTCCCAGGTGCTTCTCGCTCGATTGGTGCTCGCGCTGATCATCATGTTCACGATCGCGGGCCTGCTCTTGTACGGCTTTTCGGCCGAGGCCCGTGCCCGCATCTGGTACAACCTGGTCGGGCGCCAGGACGGTCCGATGGTCTTCCGCTACTTCCTGCAGCCGACCATGGGCGCGATCGCGGCGTGGCGGGCCGGCCTGGTCGATGCGCGCACCGGGCGCTCGCCGTTTCTGTGGGGGGCTATCACCGAGCCGGCCGAGCGGCGCGCCCGCTTCGACGAGGCGCTGGTCGCCACGTCGCGCATCATCCTGCTCGGACTGGTGATGGACATCATCTACCAGGCGATCGTTTTAGATTACTTCTTCCCCGGCGAGGCCGTGATCTTCGCGCTCGCGCTCGCCTTCGTGCCCTACGTCATCCTGCGAGGGCTGTTCGCGCGCGCAGCGCGCTGGTGGTTCGGTCGGCAAAAGGATCTCGCCTGATGAGTACGGGGCAGACTGGCGCTGGCGGGCGACAGTTCGAAGTCCGGGTGACCTCGGACAGTCACTTCGCCTGGGTGCGCACCCGTCTGGCCGTCGAACGCACGATGATGGCCTACATGCGCACGTCGGTGTCGCTGATCGCGTTCGGCTTCACGATCTTCCAGTTCATCCAGCGCGTCCACGAGGTTCGCGTGAACGACCTCCGCTTTCCCTATGCCGCGTGGTGGCTGGGGCTTGCCCTGATCCTGTGCGGCGTGGCGGCTGCGATCGTCTCGCTCTGGGAGTATCGGCGGCAGATCGACTACCTCTGGAGCAAGTCGTACAGTGCCATCGCCGGCGAGCAGCCGGAGCCGGCGTTCACGTCGCTCTTTGCGATCACCGGCGTCCTGATCGTCATCGGACTGTTCGCCTTCTTTGCCGTGCTGCTGAGCCTCCCTGCCTCTGCTCTGCCGTGGGGCGGCGGATGACCACTGCCAGGGCACCCGGGGGCGGAACTCCGCTGCTGCCAGCGGACGCACCGCTCGGCTTCCACCTGCTCGCCAAGCCGAGCGGGTCCACCTGCAATATCGACTGCACCTACTGCTTCTTCCTGTCGAAGGAAGCGCTGTACCCGAACGACCGGCACCGCATGTCGGAGGCCACCCTCGAGGCCTATCTGCGCCAGCTGCTCGAGTCGCACCGCACGCCGCACGTCACGGTCGCCTGGCAGGGCGGCGAGTCCACGCTGATGAAGCTCGAGTTCTTCCGGCGCGCCGTCGAGCTGGTGGAGAAGTACCGGCGGCCCGGGCAGGTCGTGCAGCACACGTTCCAGACCAACGGCCTGCTGCTGGACGATGCCTGGTGCGCATTTTTCAAGGAGCACGGCTTCCTCGTCGGCCTGAGCGTGGACGGCCCGCGCGAGATCCACGACACTTATCGTGTCGACCGTCGCGGCCAGGGCACTTTCCACCTGGTGATGCGCGGCTGGGAGTTCCTGCGCAAGCACGAGGTCGACTTCAACATCCTCTGCACCGTCAACGCCGCCAACCAGCAGCACGGCCTCGAGGTCTACCGCTTCTTCCGCGACGAGCTCGGCGCGAAGTGGGTGCAGTTCATCCCCATCATCGAGCGTGCCACCGAACAGACCATAGCCATCGCCAACAAGGGCTGGAGCGAGCAGGCCGGCAAGAAGCGCCTGCTGTACACGCAGACCGGCAACCTGGTCACCGAGCGCACGGTGGGCCCCAGGCAGTACGGCCAGTTCCTGATCGACGTCTTCGAGGAGTGGGTGCGCCACGACGTCGGCGAAGTGTACGTGCAGCTGTTCGACGTCACGCTGGAAGCCTTCTTCGACCGCCACCTGCTCTGTATCCACGCGCCGACCTGCGGCTACGGCCCGGCGCTCGAGCACAACGGCGACTTGTACTCCTGCGATCACTTCGTCGAGCCGGAGTACAAGCTCGGCAACATCCACGAGCGGCACATGCTCGAGATGGTCGCCTCGCCGGCGCAACGCAAGTTTGGTGATGCCAAGCGCGACACGCTGACCGCCCAGTGCCGCAACTGCAAGGTGCTCAACTGGTGCAATGGCGGCTGCCCGAAGGACCGCTTCGCGCTGTCGCGCGACGGCGAGCCGGGCCAGAACTATCTTTGCCCCGGGCTCGAGCTTTTCTTCACCCACGTCGGCCCGACCTTCAACCTGATGGTGCAGCTGCTGCGCCAGGGGCGCGCGCCGGCCGACGTGATGACCGCCATCCGCGAACAGGACGCACGGCTCGGGCCGTACCGCCCCTGTCCCTGCGGCAGTGGCCGCAAGTTCCGCTTCTGTCACGGCGAGAAGGGCCGTGCCACGCAGCCCCTGGCGATGGCCCGTGAGGCGAGCACCGCGGCCGATACCTGACCCCGATTCACGATTTACGCACGACACGATGGAGAGAAGAGACATGCCAGCGAAAAAACCGAATTTCCTGATCCTCTGGGGCGACGACATCGGCTGGTGGAACATCAGCTACAACAGTCGCGGCCAGATGGGCTACCGGACGCCGAACATCGACCGCGTAGGCAACGAAGGCATCGCCTTCACCGACTACTACGCGCAGCAGAGCTGCACCGCCGGCCGGGCCGCGTTCATGACCGGCCAGAACCCGATCCGCACCGGGCTGACCAAGGTCGGCATGCCGGGCGCCCCCAACGGCCTGATGGCCGACGACCCGACCATCGCCGAGCTGCTGAAGCCGCTGGGCTACACCACGGGCCAGTTCGGCAAGAACCACTTCGGCGACCGCGACGAGCATTTGCCGACGATGCACGGCTTCGACGAGTTCTTCGGCAACCTGTATCACCTGAACGCCGAGGAGGAGCCGGAGCACGAGGACTACCCGAAGGACCCGGAGTTCAAGAAGCGCTTCGGCCCGCGCGGCGTCCTGCACTGCAAGGCAGACGGCAAGGGCGGCCAGACGATCACTGACACCGGGCCGCTGACGATCAAGCGCATGGAGACGATCGACGACGAGGTGACGGAGCATGCCCTGCGCTTCATCGACGAAGCGCATGAGGCGAACACGCCGTTTTTCCTCTGGTGGAACACGACCGCGATGCACTTCCGCACGCACTGTGCGGAGAAGCACAAGGGCAAGAGCGGCCAGGGCGAGTACAACGACGTCATGGTCGCGCACGACGAGAACGTCGGGAAGATGCTGGACAAGCTCGACGAGCTCGGCATCGCCGACGACACGATCGTGATGTACTCGACCGACAACGGCGTGCACTACAACACCTGGCCGGACGCCGGCATCACGCCGTTCCGCTCAGAGAAGAACACGAACTGGGAAGGCGGCTGGCGGGTGCCCTGCTTCGTACGCTGGCCGGGCCAGTTCGAGGCCGGCAAGGTGATCAACGGCGTCGTCTCCCACCAGGACTGGCTGGCGACCTTCCTGGCCGCCGCGGGCGTGCCCGACATAACGGAGAAGCTGCTCGAAGGCCACAAGGCAGGCGACAAGACCTTCAAGGTGCACCTCGACGGTTTCAACATGCTGCCCTACCTGAAAGGCGAGGTGAAGGAGAGCCCGCGGAAGTTCTTCTTCTACATCAGTGACGACGGCGACATCCTGGCGATTCGCATGCAAGACTGGAAGGTCGTGCTGATGGAGCAGCGCGCCAAGCAGCTGGCGTGCTGGGCGGAGCCGTTCGTGAAACTGCGGGTCCCGAAGATGTTCAACCTGCGGCGCGACCCGTTCGAGCGGGCCGACGAGAACTCGAACACTTACTATGACTGGTTGATCTCGCACGCCTACATCATCTACGCGATGCAAGGACTCGTGGCCCAGCAGATCGAGGCGTTCAAGCAGTTCCCGCCGAGGCAGAAGCCTGCGTCCTTCAACCTCGACATGGTGATGCGCGACCTGGAATCCGCCGGCGGCGGCGGCCACCACTGACGCTCGGTGCGCCCCGGCCGGTGACTGCCGGCCGGGGCCCAGCCGATCCCGCACCGAAGGACCGACCATGAACGAATGGCTCGCCATCGTCGTCGCCCACGTCGTCACGATCATCCAGGCCATGGCACTGGTGGTCGTTGTTTTCGGGACGCTGCAGGCCTTCGCGCACAGCGTGCGCGCGATGTTCCGGCCGTCGCCCGGCGGCGGCGATTTCCACGCCGGCTACATCCGGTTCGCACGCTGGCTGATCGCCGGGCTGACCTTTCAGCTCGCCGCCGACATCGTGCAGACGGCCTTCGCCCCGAGCTGGGACGAGGTCGGGCAGCTGGCCGCCATTGCCGCGATCCGGGCCTTCATCAACTACTTCCTCGAGCACGATCTGGCGCAGGAGGAAAAGAGGCGGCGCGCGGCACAGTCCAGCCCGCCCGATCGCGGCGCAGATACGCAAAAGGCGATATGACTGCACAGCCTGAAGCGCATATCGCGCCCACGCCGGACCCGTTGCCGTCGTGGAACGACGAGGCGGCCAGGCACAGCATCATCGCGTTCGTCGACAGCGTGACGCGCGAGGACTCGCCGGCGTTCGTCCCCGTGGCCGAACGCATCGCAACCTTCGACAACGATGGCACGCTGTGGTGCGAGCAGCCGGTGCCCGTGCAGATGTATTTCGCGCTCGACCGGGTCGTCGCGCTTGCTGACCTGCATCCCGAGTGGCGGAACCGCGAACCGTTCGCGTCGCTGCTGCGCGGCGACCTCGAGTGCGCCCTGGCCGGCGGCGAGGCGGGCCTCCTGGAGGTCGTCATGGCCACGCATGCCGGCATGACGACGACCGAGTTCGCACAAGTCGTCGAGCAATGGATTGCCAGCGCTCGACACCCGGAGACCGGCAGGCCGTACACCGATATGATCTATCGGCCGATGCTCGAGCTGCTGGCCTACCTGCATGCCAAGGACTTCAAGACCTTCATCGTGTCGGCGGGGGGCGTGGAGTTCATGCGCGTGTGGGCCGAGCGCGTCTACGGCGTGCCGCCCGAGCAGGTGATCGGCAGCAGCATCAAGACGAAATTCGAGGTGCGTGATGGCCGGCCGGTCCTCGCCCGCCTGCCTGAACTGAGCTTCTACAACGACAAGGCCGACAAGGTCGTCGCGATTCACCATTACATCGGCCGCCGGCCGCTCGCCGCGTTCGGCAATTCGGCGGGCGACCAGCACATGATCGAGTACACGCTGGGCGGGGAGGGCCCGCGCTTCGGACTGCTGCTCCTGCACGACGACGCGGCGCGCGAATATGCGTACGGCCCGGCACTGGGGCTGCCCGAGCCGTCGCTCGGTGCGTTCCCCCAGGCGCTGCTCGACCAGGCGCATGCGGCCGGCTGGACGGTCGTCAGCATGAAGGCGGACTGGAACCAGGTCTTCTCCTTTGAGCCGAGCTCGGTCACTGCGATCAACATCCTGCTCGAGCCAGACGCCACCATGGTCGAGCGTGCGCAGCAGGACAACGCGCGGCTGCGCGCCGTGTTCCCGCCGGGCTTCGCGCTGGACGCGACCCATCATCCCCACGTCACGCTGCTCCAGCGCTTCGTCCGCACGGCGGACCTCGAGCGCGTTTACGCAGCCGCCGGCGCGGCGATCGCCGACTTCGACCTCGGCGCCCTGCGGCTGGAGGCCTGCAAGTACTACTACATGCCGAGCGGCCCTGTCGGTCTCGCGGGCATCGTCGCGAAGCCGGTGCCGGCGCTGGTCGAACTGCAGCGGGCGCTGGTCGAGGCCGTCGCGCCGTTCACGGCGACAACCGGATTTCCGGAAGCCTTCTTCACGACCCCGGACGACCCGGTGATCGATCCGGCGGTTATCGACTACGTGGCCGGGTTCGTGCCGCGCTCGAGCGGCGACCACTTCAAGCCGCACGTGACGATCGGCATCGGACCCCGCGACTACCTCGACCGCATGCTCGCCGAGCCGTTCGAGCCGTTCACGTTCTCGCCGGCCGGGGCAGCCGTCTACCAGCTGGGGAATTTCGGCACCGCGCGGAAGAAGCTGCGTGCATGGCCGACGCAACGCTGAATTCGCCGGGCGCCGGATTCTCGCTGCTGGGCGGGCCGCTGCATCGGCTCGCCAGCCGCGCAGGGCTAGTGCGCCACGGCAACAACACTGTCCTGGTCGGCGTGGTCCTGGGCCTCGTGCCATGGCTGATCGGCGTGCTGCTGGCGGCCGCGGAAGGCCATCTCGCGCAGCTGTTCTCCGTGGAAGTGATCGGCGCGCACGTGCGCCTGCTCGTGGCCATTCCACTGTTTTTCCTTTGCGAGACGATATTCGACCCGCAGCTCGGCAGGTTCGCCCGCTACTGCAGGCGAACCGGACTGCTCACGGCCGAGGCGCTGGCTGCGTTCGAGACCCGGCTCGCCCGGATCATGCGCTGGCGGGATGCCTGGGTGCCGGAAGTGGTGTGCCTGGCGGCCGCGGTACTGCTGGCGCTCGCCAGCCCGAGTACCCCCTGGGGCGGCGTGACGTCCGGCCCCGCTGCGGAAGGCGCCGCATCCCTCGCCTGGTGGTGGTGGGTCGTGGGCTTGGCGCTGTTCCGGTTCCTGCTGTTCCGGTGGATCTGGCGCTTCGCGCTCTGGTGCTACCTGCTCTGGCACCTGTCGTGGCTGGACCTGCGCCTGATGCCGGCCCATGCGGACGGGTGCGGCGGCCTGGCCATCCTCGGGGACGTGCAGTTGCACCTGCTGCCCCTGGTCGTCGCGATCTCTGCGGTGCTGTCCGCCTCGTTCGCGGAGGACATCGTTGCCGGCCGCGTGCCGCTCGAGCTCATGTATGTGGCCTTCGTGGCGATACTGCTCGGTGCCAGCCTGCTGCTGCTTGGACCCCTGGCAGTCTTCGCGCCCCGCCTCTGGGCGTGCCGGCAGCAGGGCCTGCACGATCACATGGAGCTGGCCGCGCAATACGCGTCCGCGTTCCAACGCAAGTGGTTCGACGCGGATACCTCGATGGACGAAGCACTGCTCGGCTCGGCGGACATCCAGACGCTGGCCGATCTTTCGACGAGCGTCACCATCGTCCGCAACATGCGGTTACTTCCGATCGGGCCGAGGATGCTGTGGTCACTCGCCGGCAGTACCCTGTTACCGATGCTGCCGCTGCTCGCACTCGAGTATCCCCTGGCGACGATGATCGACCAGATCGTCAATCGTCTGATCGGGCTGTGACCCGGGTATCCAGCTTCCGGGGTCTGCAATATGCGCTACATCTATAAGCCATTGGCCATCGCCTTCGCGGGCATCGTGCCCCAATCCCTTCGCCGACTGCAGCATGAGGAATCGTTATGAGCAACTTCTGGGACGTCTTCTGGTTAATGGTCTCCAGCTTCTTCTTCATCGCGTACCTTCTTATCATGTTCCAGATCGTCGTCGACCTGTTCAGGGACGGCGGACTGGGCGGCGGATGGAAGGTGCTGTGGATGGTCGGCCTGATCTTCCTGCCGGTCCTGACGGCAATCATCTACATCATCACCCGCGGCGAGGGCATGGCCGCGCGGCAGCAGGCCAGCGTGCAGCGAGCCAAGGCCGATACCGAGGCCTACATCAAGGATGTGGCCGGCAAATCCCCGGCCGCGCACATTGCCGAGGCCAAGGCGCTGTTAGACGCGGGCACGATCACGCAGGCGGAGTTCGACCAGCTGAAAGCCAAGGCGTTGGCTTGACGCGTATCGCCCGCATGGCCACTCTCGACAACAAGTTCATGCTGCCGTGCGGGGCGCCAGAAGCATGAGTGCATCACGCTCGGTCGGTGATTTTCTCGGGGAGATCTACCGTACCTACATCGTCGAGATGCCGAATAATTTCGCCGCGGCACTGTCTTACTATTCGCTGTTCTCCCTGGTCCCGACGCTCTACATCGCGCTCCTGATTGCGCGGTTGTTCATCGACGACATGGCCGCAATACAGTTCCTGTTCGCCAGGGTCGAGCTCGTGATGGGGACCGAGGTCGCTGAGTTCTTGCAGGATGCCCTCGAGAGAATTGCCGAGGAATCATCGAGTCGCGCCAATATTGATCTTGTCGTCACTTCGTTGGCCCTGCTGTTGAGTGCGTCGCTGGTGTTCTTCAAGCTGCAGTACGCCCTGAACACGATCTGGAAGGTCCCGCCGGCGGCCAAAGGGCAGACGAAAGCGTTCCTGGTGAACCGGCTGATCTCCTTTGCGATGGTTTTGTGTGCCGGGATCCTGATCCTCGTCATTTCGCTGTCAAATCTGCTGCTTTCCTTCTTCGGTTCCCTGCTCCAGTTGCAGATGGATGTTCCTTACCTGAATGCCGGCACGAACTGGCTCATCTACGGCACCGCAATTGCACTGACCTTCAGGTTCCTTCCCGATGCGCGAATCAGCTGGAGAGCGGCACTGGTCGGCGCGGGCGTGACGGCCTTCCTGCTGTTGGCCGGCACGAAAATGCTGGGATGGTACCTGGCCAGGGGACACGTCGGCTCCGCCTTCGAAGCGGCTGGCACCGTGGCCGTGCTGTTGATCGCGATCTATTTCCTGGCCCAGTTTTTTATCTTCGGGTCCGTGTTCACCAGGGTTTTTGCCGAGTTTTACGCCGGAGGCATCCGGCCCCGGAATGCGCCTGGTTCCTGAGAACCGTGGCGGGATCGAGGAGGCACCGATGAACAAGGAGAGTGGGAACCCTGGGGGCGGACGCTTGTCGAGACTGCGCCACGACCTGGTGGCGGGTGCAGGGATCTGGGCGCTGCTGACCCCGGTGTCGATCGCGCTCGCAGGGCTGGTGGGCGTTGCTCCGGTCGTCGGCCTGGTGACCGTGCCGCTGGCGATTGTCGGCTATGTGCTGTTCGGAGGGTCCAGGTTGATGGTGGCGGGCCCCGATGCCGCTGTCGCCGTGCTCGCTGGCAGCACCCTGGCACTGGTCGCCGGTAGCGACGTCCCCGCAGCCCAGCTCGCGGCCACTCTGGCGCTGCTGGTTGGCGTATTCTACCTGGGGTTCTCGTTCCTCAAGATGGGCTGGATCGCGGACCTCATTCCGTATCCGGTGCTGAAAGGTCTCATCGAAGGGCTCGTCTGGGTAACGATCCTCAAGCAGGTCGACACCCTGCTCGGGCTCGAGTTGACCTTGTCAACAGGCAGCACTCTGGAGAGGCTGTTGGAGCTGCTGCGCTCGCTGCAGCACATTCATATCCCCACGGCGCTGCTGGGCATGATTTCGCTCGTGACCCTGGTCGCGCTGAAGCGCTATGCGCCGGCGCTACCGGGACCCTTCGTCGTCCTCGTGGCCTCGACGCTGGGGGTCAGCGTGCTGGGGTTGCACGCCGGCCCCGGCATCGCGGTGCTAGGCGCGATCGACCTCGAGGGGCTGGCGCTGCCCGTTCCGGTCGCGGCGTTTTCGCTGGACACCGTGACTACGCTCGCACCGGGTGCGCTGGCCATCGTGGTGATCGGCTACGCCAAGTCGATCGGCGCACTGATGTACGCCACCGAACGTTCAGGGGAGGACCTGAACCTGGATCGCGAACTGCGTGCGCTGGGCGGCTCCAATATAGTCGCAGGCCTCGGTGGCGGCTATGCCGTGGCGGGCTCGCTGAGCGCCACTGCCCTGAGCATCCAGGCTGGCGGCCGGAGCCAGGCGGCCGGCATCACGGCCGCAGTGTTGTCCGTGGTCGTCATCGCCTTTTTTACGCCGGCACTGGCGACGCTGCCGCTGACAGCACTGGCGGCGATCGTCATCACGGTACTGCTGGGATTGTCGGACTTCGGTTACTTCGCCCGACTGTGGTCGCAACGCCGGGGCGAGTGCCTGCTGGCGATCGTGGTGCTGCTCGCGGTGCTGCTGTTCGACATCGTCGGCGGGTTGCTGGTCGGCACGGTCCTGGCGCTGTTCGCCCTCGGGCGTCACGTGCGCTCGCCGCCGTGCGCGGTCGTGGGGCGTACGCCGACGGGGGCGTTCGTCGATGTCGCCGAGCATTCACAGGCACGCGAGATTCCCGGCATGCTGATCTGGCGGCAGTACGGGCCGCTGGTCTTCCTGAACGCCCGCGAGCTCGCCGGCAAGCTCAAGGAGCTCGCGGCCGCCCGTGGCGACGTACGGGTCGTCGTGATAGACGCGACGGCGGCCGCCGGGATCGACACGACAGCAGCCAATGCATTCCTCGCCGCGGCCAGGAGCCTGGGCGCGCAGGGTATCGAGCTCTGGCTGGTTAATCCCCGTGAGCGCGGCTGGCTGCTCGTCGTACAGGTGACGCAGGCCGCGAACGCGCCGCTGCCGCCGAAGTTCGACTCGCTGCAGGAAGCGGTGGATCACTACGAACGTACGCAATCCGCTGCTCGCGGGACGCAGCCGCACACATGAAAGTTATGAGTCGTTTACCAGAAAAGTATTAGACAGGCGCCGGTTCGCGTCTTGATACTTTCCAATCCGCCCGATTGTGCGAGACCGGACAATCTTCCCGGGCCGTCTCACTAGAATCTGGCCGGTGCCCCCCGTCCGGCCCAGGAGTCCCTGACCATGTCGAGAACCAGACACCATCTTGCCTCGATCTGCGCCGTCCTGCTGGGCGCGACTGCCGCCATGGCGCCAGCGCTCGCAACCGAGTCCGAACAGGAGCTGGCCCGGCAGCTGACCAACCCGGTCGCGGCCCTGATCAGCGTGCCGATCCAGCTCAACTACAACGGCGACGTAGGCCCCGTGGACGACGGCGAGCAGTGGGTGCTCAACATCCAGCCGGTCATCCCTTTCGACCTCAATGAAGACTGGAACCTGATCTCGCGCACCATCCTGCCGCTCGTGGACCAGAGCGATATCTTCCCGGGCGCGGGCAGCCAGAGCGGCATCGGCGACACGGTGCAAAGCGTGTTTTTCTCGCCGAAGGCGCCCACTGCGGGCGGCTGGATCTGGGGCGCCGGCCCCGTGTTCCTCCTGCCGACGGGAAGCGACGACCTCTTGACCACCGACAAGTGGGGCATTGGCCCGACCGGCGTCGCCCTGCGCCAGCAGGGACCGTGGACGGTCGGCGTGCTGGGCAATCACATCTGGTCCTTTGCCGGCGAAAGCGCCCGCGACGATATCAGCGCCACTTTCATCCAGCCCTTCATGTCGTTTACCACGCCGACGGCATGGACCTACACTCTGCAGTCGGAGAGCACCTACGACTGGGAAAACAGCGAATGGCAGATCCCGATCCGGGGCGTCGTCTCGAAGGTCACGCGCGTCGGCAGCCAGCTGATGAGCGTCGCGGGGGGCGTGAATTACTGGGTGCAGAGCACCGACCGCGGGCCGGAAGGATGGGGCTTCCGCTTCACCGTCACCCTGCTGTTCCCGAGATAGGGCAAATCAAACAAGGCTCGCGCGGGGCCTGGGCGAGTCTCCCCCCCGTGTTGCTGCTGCTCGCAGCACCGCTGTGGGCCCAGCCGACGCTTGCAGCAGAGGTCGCGGCGCCCGATCGTCCGCGCATCGGGCTGGCGCTCGGCGGCGGTGGCGCCCGCGGCGGCGCCCACGTCGGCGTGCTTGCGGTGCTGGAAGAACTGCGCGTTCCCATCGACTGTATCGCCGGCACCAGCATGGGCGCCCTGGTCGGCGCGACCTATGCCGCGGGCGTGCCCATGGAGCGCATCGAGCGCCAGATCCTGGACGCTGACTGGAGCGCCACCATCGGCTCGGCGGGGCGTCGTTCCAAGCTGCCGATGCAGCGCAAGCTGGCCGGCATCACCTACAGCAACAGCATCGAGCTGGCGATCTCGCGCCAGGGGCTCCAGGGGGCCTCCGGCCTCGTGTCCACGCAAAACATCGAGGGTTTCTTCCGGGCCGTGGTCGGCGGCGCCCGCGACATCGATGATTTCGACCAGCTGCCGATCCCCTTCCGCGCCGTGGCCACCGACCTGGCGACAAGCCAGATGGTGGTCATCGGCACGGGCGACCTGATCCGCGCGATGCGCGCCAGCATGGCGGTGCCGGGCGTCTTCGCCCCGGTGCTGGAGGGCGACATGGTGCTCGCCGACGGCGGCATGATGCGCAACCTGCCGGTGGACGTGGCGCGGGGGCTGTGCGCCGACGTGGTGATTGCCGTGTCGCTGGAGGCGCCGCCGCCGACCCTTGGCCAGTTGCAGGGGGCGCTGGCGATCACGGGCCGCTCGTTCAGCGCGATGGTCATCGCCAACGAACGGGCGCAGCTGGCCAGCCTCACGGAGCGTGACGTTGCGGTGATCGTGCCGACCGGCGACATCGGCTCCACGCAGTTCGGCCGCGTGCCGGAAACCCTGTCGCTGGGCGAGGCTTCAGCGCGGCGGGTAGCGGCGGAGCTGTCACGCTACGCCGTATCGGAGGACGAGTACCGGGCCTGGCGGGCCGGGATCGACCGGCCGGAGCACGGCCTGGTTCGCGTGGCGGAAATCCGCTTCCAGCCGCTGCAGCATGCCTCGGTGGACTTCCTCAGGACGCGCCTGGTGACGCAGCCGGGAGACGAGGTTTCCGTTGCGGCCCTGGAAGCCGACATGAGCCGGGTCTACGCCAGCGGCGACTTCGAGCGCGTCGGCTACCACCTCCCGCCGGGCCCCGGCGGCGGCGCGATCGTCGAAATCGAGGCGGTGGAACGTCCCGGCGGGACCGACTTCATCCGCTTCGACGTCGGGCTGGCGGGCGCAACCGATGGGGATACCCAGTTCGTGCTGCGCGCAGATCATCGGCGCGAGTGGGTGAATGATCTTGGCGGCCAGTGGCGCAACACTGTGCAGCTCGGCACATTCGGCCTGCTGGACTCGGCGTTCTACCAGCCGCTCGACGTCCCGCAGCGCTACTTCGTGGAACCCGGCGCGAGTGTCGGTCGCTCACTGGAGAATTTTTACGACGACGGCGACCGCGTGGCGCGCTATGACCTGGTCGAGGCGCAGCTGCGGCTCGACGGCGGCGTCAACTTCGGCAACCACGCCCGCGCCACGGCCGGGCTGCGCTGGGGCAGCACCGAGTTCGACGAGGATATCCGCAGCATCGACGCGGTGGACACGACGCGCCGCCGCGACGCCAACCTGCATTTCACAGCGCTCTACGACACCCGCAACGCGGCGGCCCTGCCGACGCGCGGCATGTTCGCCCAGCTCAGCTACACCAGTTCCGGCAGCTGGCTGGGCGGTGAGTTCGATTACGACGTGATCGAGGGCGTGGCGAGCCGGTCGCTGCCATGGTCGAATGGCACCGTGCTGCTGGCCGCGGGCGCCGGCCGCCTGGTGAGCGGCGAGCTGCCCCGGCACCGGGATTTCAAGGTCGGGGGCATCCGCAGTTTCCCGGCCTTTGCGCCGGGGGAACTGCGCGGGGAGGGCTACTGGACGGCGTCAGCGAACTGGGCCCTGCGGCTGATCGACCTGGCGCCGGCGTTCGGCCAGAGAGTATTCGGCAGCCTCGGCCTGCACGCCGCCGGCATGACCGACCGGCTCGACGGTGTGGACGAGGGGACCCTGTTCGGGGTTTCCCTGGCCATCGGTGCGCGCACGGCCTTCGGGCCCTTTATCCTTGCCGTGGGCGCCGCTGACAATGGCCGCGCCCAGCTCCAGTTCGCGCTCGGCCGCCCGATTCCGGAAGGCACGCTGCTCGACCGCCTGCAATAGACCGGCATCGGCCGACAGGACGGAACGCATGACTCGCGCCGCCGCCACGGCCCCATTCGGGGCGCACTGGATCCTGGTAGCAGCTGCCGCGCTGCTGCTGCAGGCCTGCTCGGGCCCGCCGCTGAGCCCTTGGCACACCGAGACCCTGGACGAGGAGTTCACGGCGCGCAAGGCCGACGAAATCCGCAGCTTCGAGGATTACCTGCAGCTCGAGGAGCGCCTGTTCGCGCAGCTGGAGGAAAAGGTCTACGCGCAGACCGGGACCGGCCCCGAGTATGCGCTGGTGCGCTTCAGCAAGGGCAGCATCGCCGATCCGGCAGTCCGTGCGCCGAACTGGAACCGCAGCTTCGAGTTGCTGCCCGCGGCGGACCCCGTCGGCGGCGTGTTGCTGCTGCACGGGATGTCGGACTCGCCTTACAGCCTGCGCGCGCTCGGTGAAGCGCTGCAGGCGCGCGGCTACCAGGTGGTGGGCCTGCGGCTGCCGGGGCACGGCACCTCGCCGGCCGGGCTGCGCACGGTCTCGGTGGCGGACATGGCGGCCGCAGTGCGCCTTGCCATGGCGCACCTCGCGACCAGCCTCGGCGGCAAGCCCGTTCACCTCGTCGGCTACTCGAACGGCGCGACGCTGGCCCTGGACTTCACGCTGGCGGCGCTGGACGGGGCCGCGGCGCCGGTGCCGGCGAGCCTGGTGCTGGTCTCGCCGGCGGTCGGGATCAGTCCCGCGGCCGCGCTGGCGGCTTGGAAGCGGCGCCTGTCGGTCCTGCCCGGCCTCGGCGGCCTCGGCTGGCTGGCGATCGAGCCGGAGTTCGACCCCTACAAGTACAACTCCTTCGCCACCAACGCGGGCGAGCAGGTGCACCGGCTGACCGCGTCCGTCGCCCGCCGCATCGCCGAGCGGGAACGCGCAGGCGGGTTGCAGGACTTTCCGCCGACGCTGGTGTTCAAATCGGACGTGGACGCCACTGTGTCCACGACGGCGGTGGTGCAGCGGCTGCTCGGGCGCCTGGCGGGCGGGCGCCACGAGCTGGTGCTGTTCGACATCAACCGCTACGCGGCCAAGTCGATTCTCACGGCGGTCGATCCCCGGTCCCTGTCGATGCAGGTGGCGGGCAACCCCGGCCTGCCGTTCGCCGTGACGCTGGTGACCAACGAGCACGAGGACAGCCCGTCGGTCGTGGCGCGGCGCCAGCCGCCGCGGTCGGCCGCGACCGGGCCGGCCGAGCCGCTCGGCCTCGCATGGCCGGCCGGCGTGATTTCGCTGTCGCACGTGGCGCTGCCGTTTCCGCCGGACGATCCGCTTTACGGCCAGCGCCCGCCGGAGAGCGAGGACCTGCTGTTTCTCGGCCAGATGGCGATCCAGGGCGAACGCGGGCTGCTGCTGTTTCCCGCCGACTGGCTGCTCCGCCTGCGGCACAACCCCTTCTATCCCTATCTCGAGGCACGCGCGCTGGACTGGATCAGCGCCGGTGGCGCGACGGTCGAGTGAGGCGAGCGGCCCCGGTCAAGTCGCGGCGGCGGCGTCGAGGTCGATCTTGAACAGCCGCGCGGCGTTACGCCAGGCGATGCCCTCCTTGGCCTCGTCCGCCAGCTCCAGGCCGTCGAAGAACTTGCGATAGGTACGCATTCCGGCCAGCGGCCAGTCGGTGCCGTACATGAGCTGCTTACCGGGATCGCCCATGTAGCTGATCATGTCGCGCACGCGCTGGACCATGTAGCGCTCGAACTCGTAGTGGAAGTCGCCGAGCGTCAGCCCCGAGATGTCGGCCAGCACGTTGTCGTTCTTGTACAGCACCTCCGCCGCGTCCTGGAACCACGGGTTGCCCAGGTGGCAGATGACGAACTGCACGTCCGGGAAGTCCACCGCGACGTCGTCCACCAGCAGCGGATGGGCCTGCCGGACCTTGGCGTGCTTCGAGTAGGTGTCGCCGCAATGGATCATCACCGGCACCTCGTGCTTGGCGGCGATGCGGAACACGCTCTCGAGCGACGGATCGTTGATGGCGAAACGGTCGTAGCCGGGATAGAGCTTGATCCCCTTCACCAGGCCGCTGCGGATGCGCTCCTCCATGTTGAACAGGTCGGTGCGTTCCTCGGGATCGCGCCAGCGCAGCCCCTCGATGATGGTGATGCGCGGGTCGCCGTTCACGGCGCGGATGACCTCGTCCACGTGCGG
Source organism: Thioalkalivibrio sp. XN8 (assembly GCF_011058255.1). Lineage (GTDB taxonomy): Bacteria > Pseudomonadota > Gammaproteobacteria > Steroidobacterales > XN24 > XN24. The sequence continues at coordinate 110,848 of NZ_JAALFH010000052.1, forward strand.
CCGCTGGGCGTTGACCTTGTAGGACGTGAGCACCACGGCATGGTCGACACCGTTCGCGTCCATGGCGGCATACAGCTCGGCCAGGGCGTCGTTGACGGTGCGCTGGCGGTTCTCTTCGTAGGTGTTCAGGTGTACATGGCAGTCGATCAGCATGCCCCTCATCCTAACGCATCCGGCCGCCGGCATGCGGCGCGGCGCGCTGCTAGACTCAGGTAGAGCGCATGAACGAGCAGGCCGACAAAACGGGCGAGCAGCAGCACGGCGAATCGCACGACACGTCGCACGACCACGAGCACATGGTCCGCGATTTCCGGCGGCGATTCTGGATCTCGCTCGCGCTCACCGTCCCGATCCTGGCGCTGTCGCCGCTGATCCAGCGCTTCCTCGGCATCGAGGGCCTGCTCGACTTTCCCGGCGACGACTACGTGTTGTTCGGCCTCGCCACCGCCGTGTTCTTCTACGGCGGCTGGCCCTTCCTCACCGGCCTGGCCGGCGAGCTCCGGGATCGCCAGCCCGGCATGATGACCCTGATCGGGCTGGCCATCACCGTGGCCTATGCCTATTCCTCGGCGGTGGTGTTCGGGCTGCGCGGCGAGGTCTTCTTCTGGGAGCTGGCGACCCTGATCGTCGTCATGCTGCTCGGGCACTGGGTGGAGATGCGCTCGGTCATGGGCGCTTCGGGCGCGCTCGAGGAGCTGGTGAAGCTGATGCCGGACAAGGCGACGCGGATCAGGGAGTCCGGCGACACCGAGGAGGTGCCGGTGCGCGAGCTGTCCGCCGGCGACCGGGTCCTGGTGCGGCCCGGCGAGAAGATTCCCGTCGACGGCGAGATCGTGGACGGCCGGACCAGCGTGGACGAGTCCATGCTGACCGGCGAGTCGCAGCCGGTCGAGAAAGACGAGGGCGACGAGGTGGTCGGCGGCTCGGTCAACGGCGATGGCTCGATCAAGATCGAGGTGCAGAAGACCGGCGCAGAGACCTACCTGTCGCAGGTCGTCGAAATGGTGCGCAAGGCGCAGGAGTCGCGCTCGAAGAGCCAGAACATGGCCGATCGTGCCGCCGGCTGGCTGACCTACCTCGCCATCACCGTCGGCCTGGTCACGCTGTTCACCTGGCTGGCCCTCGGCCAGAGTTTCACCTATTCGCTCTCGCGCATGGTCACGGTCATGGTCATCACCTGCCCGCACGCGCTGGGCCTGGCGGTGCCGCTGGTGGTTGCCGTGAGCACCAGCATGGGCGCCAGGGGCGGCCTGCTGATCCGCGACCGCACCGCCTTCGAGCGCGCCCGCGATCTTGCGGCCGTGATCTTCGACAAGACCGGCACGCTGACCGAGGGCCGCTTCGGCGTCAGCGACGTGTTCGCCGCCGGCGAGCGCGAGCCCGACGAGGTGCTGGCGCTGGCCGCGGCGCTGGAGAGCCACTCCGAGCACCCGATCGCCAGGGGCATCGTGCGCGAGGCCGAAAATAGGGCGCTGGACTTCGGTAGCCCGGAGGACTTCGAGGCCATCAAGGGCCGCGGCGCCGAGGGCAGGGTGGACGGGCACAGCGTGAAGGCCGTGAGCCCGAAGTACCTGGAGGAGGAGGGGCTGTCCTTCGAGCGCGACGACGTGCGCGAGGCGGCCGCAGAGGGCAAGACCGTCATCTACGTGATCGAGGACGGCGAGGTGGCCGGCGCGGTGGCGCTGTCCGACATCGTGCGCGAGGAATCCCGCGAGGCGGTGAAGCAGCTCAAGGAGATGGGTATCCGCTGCCTGATGCTGACCGGCGACGTCGAGCCGGTGGCCGCGCGCGTGGCCGAGGAGCTCGGGCTGGACGAGTACTTCGCCGGGGTGCTGCCCGACCAGAAAGCGGAGAAGGTGAAGGCCGTGAAGGCGGAGGGCGGCGTGGTGGCGATGGTCGGCGACGGCGTCAACGACGCGCCGGCGCTGGTCGAGGCGGATCTCGGCGTGGCCATCGGCGCGGGCACCGACGTAGCGGTGCAGTCGGCGGACGTCGTGCTGGTGCAGAACGATCCCCGCGACGTGGTCTCGATCGTCAAGCTCTCAAGCGCGACCTGGCGCAAGATGCTGCAGAACTTTGCGCTCGCCACCGGCTACAACGTGGTCGCCATCCCGCTGGCGGCCGGGGTAGCCGTGGCCTGGGGCATCGTGCTGTCGCCGGCCGTCGGCGCGGCGCTGATGTCGGCGAGCACGGTGCTGGTGGCGATCAACGCCAAGCTGCTGTCCCGGGCCGACGTGCTCGCCGGCTGAGGCGCTGCTACTCTCCACGCATGCGCAATCCAGCCATCGCCGTCGTCGCGGCCTGCCTGTGCGGCGGGCACGCCGCAGCAGGGGACCTGCATGTCCTGGCTGCCGGCGATCTGCGGCTCGAGATCGAGGTGGCGACGGACCGGCTCGCGGCGGAATTCGGGCCGCGCTTCGACCGCACCGCCGTCGTGCGCAGCGTGATGCTGGACGGGATCGAGCTGCTGGGGCCGTGGGGCCTGCCCGACGAGTTCGGCCTCTACGGCGACGGCGTGCTCGGCTTCGAGTCGGCCGCCGTGGACGACACCTTCACCAAGATCGGCATCGGCCGGCTGCGGCGTGACACCGGCGCGGACTACCGGTTCGATCATCCGTACCCCGTCGCTACGCTGTTCCCCGTGGAGGTGACAGCGGGCGAGCGCACGCTGACCGTCGGCCAGCACTCGGACGGCGAGGGACCCTGGCAGTACCGCTACCGCAAGACCTATGAACTGCACGGCCCGGACGCCCTGACGATCCGCTACGAGCTCAGCAACACCGGCGCCGTCGGGTGGAGCTTCGAGCACTACAACCACCACTGGTTCCGGCTGGGCGACCTGCCGGTCGGCCCGGGCTACCGCGTGGTCACGGGCTACGCGCTGCCGGCGGCCGAGACTGCGCTCGATCGCACCGGGTCTGCGCTCGGGCTGGCGGAGCCGCTGGCCGCGGGCGCGGCAGCCTATTACGCCGGCGAACTGGCCGGGGTCCCGGCCGGCTCGAACACTTTCGCCTGGGAAGTCGAGGGCGTGCCGGTCGTACGCTACCGGGCGTCTTTCCCGCCGGCACGATTCGCGCTCTACGCCGACGCCCGCGGCTTTTGCCCGGAGGTATTCAAGCGCGCCGCCCTGGAGCCCGGCGAAACAGCGACTTGGTCGGCGACCTACCGGTTCACCGGGCCGCCGCGTTAAGCCCGGCCGCGGGAGAAGCCCGCCGGCCGGTAGCCGCCGGCGAAAGCGGCTATGGTTGCGGCATGGCGAAAGGACGTCGCGCGCCCGATGAAAACCTGGTGCTGGTCGCCCTGGCGGCCTTCTGCTGGGGCCTTTCCGGCGGCATTGCCGGGATCCTGGTCAACGCCGGCTGGGATGCGACGGTCGTGGCTTTTTACCGCGGCGCCATCGGGCTGCTGTTCGTGTTCGGCTGGCTGGCCACGCACCCGGCCCGCAGCGGCCTGGCCGATCCCCTGTTGTGGTTATGGGCGATCATCGCCGGCCTGGGCGTGGCCGGCAACTTCACGTTTTACTTCGTCAGCATCGAGAACGGCAGCGTCGCCGTCGCGGTCACGCTGATGTACTGCGCGCCGGTGTACGTCTATATCGTCTCCTTCGTGCTCAAGCTCGAAGCCCCCAATGCTTACCGGTGGCTCGGCATCGGGCTGGTGATGCTCGGCATCGTGTTGCTCACCGGTATTCACGATGTCGCCGCCAGCGGCATCACGGCGCTCGGCGTCGTCGCCGGGGTGCTGTCCGGCATGTGCTACGCGCTCTTCATCTTCGGCTTCAAGTACGCCACGCTGCATGGCAGCCCCCAGGCCGTGCTGACCATCGCGCTCGCGGCGCTGGTCGCCATCCTCAGCTGGCCGGCCGACCTCGACCAGGTGGCGGCGGTCCCGGCTTCGTCGTACTTGTGGCTCTTCATCCTCCTCGGCGTGCTGGGCGCGGGTGTGTCGTTCTTTCTCTACGTCGTCGGCATGCGCCGGGCCCGGCCGACGAGCGCCGCGGTTGTCGCCATGATCGAGCCGATCACGGCGGCGTTGTTCGCGGTCGCGATCCTGGGCGAAACCCTGGGCGGGCTGCAGCTCGCCGGCATGGTGCTGATCCTGTTCACCGTCGCGGCCCTGAGCATCGGCTCCACCGCCCATGATTGAGCCGCCCGCCTCGCCGGTCAGGGGCGCTGCTGGAAGCGGGCCTCCATCTCGAACATGATCGCGGGCACGCCATCGTAGTCGCTGTCCCTGGGGAACACGACCTGCGGGGCGACCGAGAACCAGAGCCAGCGCCGCCAGACCTGTTGCCGGTACCGCAGCCGGATCCTGCTGGACTCGAGCACCGTGTTGGGATAGGTCTCGAAGAAGTTGTTCCAGCTGATCGCCAGGGCGCGCCGCTCGTCGATGCGCCGCTGCCAGCTGAAGTTCAACTGGGGAAACACCCCGTTCTCATCCTCGTACCAGTCCACCAGCGCCGTGGTACGAAACAGCCACTGGCTGCCCAGCAGCCGCTCCAGCTGCAGTTCACTGCGCGCATCCCAGAGGGTGTCGGTGTACCAGGAAACTCGCTGGACGAACCGCAGGTCCCAGCTCCCCAGTCGCCACGTGTGGCGGTAGCGGGGCTGCAAATAGAAGGCGGCGCTGCCGTCGCGCGAGCGGACGCCCGCGCTCAGGCTCAGGTTGCGACGATCGCTGCGGCGGAAATAGAAGGTGAGGGCGGCCCCGAGGCTGCTGTCGTTCGTGCCGCGGATATCCTCTTCGATATCTTCCCAGTCGGTGTCGGTCGTGTCGAAGTCCTGGGTCGACTGGGAGACGGTCAGGCGCACGCGGTCCTCCAGGTAGGGCAGGTTGAGGCGCAGGCTGTTCCTGACCCGGAAGTCCGTGCCTTCCCCCTGCTCGGTGAAACTGCTGACCCCGAGGCTCAGGCGAGTCGTGTTGGCTTCGGATTCGAAGTTGTCGTGGCCGAAGAACGAGTCGATCCAGGCCGCGGTGTCCGCGACCCGGGCCGAGACGAGTTGCTGCACCGCGTCCACGGCCGTGTCACCACTTTCCGGCAACGGCTCCTCGGCACGGCACGGCGCCTGCAGCAGGATGCCGAGCGTTAGCAATGTGACCAGGCTTGGAACACGGTGGATCCTGACCATCGCACCCTTTTTAGCACGTAAGGCCCGGGTCCGCCGCGGGCCTGGCCCAGGCCTGCCGCTGAGGCGAGTAAACCGGTCGGCGCCTGCTAGACTGCCGCGGTCGCCCGGCCCGGTAGTCGCGATGCAATCCAGCAATGACCAGCGCGCCCTGCTCTTCGGCCTCGGCGCCGTGCTGCTCTGGTCCACCGTCGCCACCGCCTTCAAGCTCTCGCTGCAGTACCTGTCGCCGGTGCAGCTTCTGGCCTGGGCGAGCATGGTGTCGCTGCTCACGCTCGGGGCGCTGCTGCTGGCCGCCGGCCGGTTCGCCGAGGTGCTGCGCGGCAGCCGCCGCGACTACCTGCGCTCGCTGGCACTCGGCCTGATCAACCCGCTGTGCTACTACCTCGTGCTGTTCGAGGCCTACGACCGCCTGCCGGCACAGGAGGCGCAGCCGCTGAATTACACCTGGGCATTCACGCTGGCGCTCCTGGCCGTGCCGCTGCTGGGCCACCGCCTGACCCGCGCGGACGTGCTCGGCGGGCTCGTCGCCTACGCGGGCGTGTGGGTGATCGCCACGCGCGGCAATGTGTTCGGCCTCGAGTTCGCCAACCCGGCCGGGGTCGCGCTGGCGCTGGGCAGCACCGTGCTGTGGGCGCTGTACTGGGTTTACAGCACGCGCGACCAGCGCGATCCGCTGGTGGCGCTGTTCTGCAACTTCGCCCTCGGGCTGCCGTTCGTGCTGCTGGTGTGCGCGCTCACCGACGGGCTGGTGCCGGGCGACTGGCGGGGGCTGGCCGGCGCCGCGTGGGTGGGGGTGTTCGAGATGGGGCTCGCCTTCGCCCTGTGGCTCAGCGCGCTGCGCCTGACCAGCAGCGCCTCGCGCATCGGCAACCTGATCTTCCTCTCGCCCTTCCTGTCGCTGTTCTTCATCCGCACCTTCGTGGGCGAGGCGATCCTGCCTTCGACCTGGCTGGGGCTCGGCCTGATCGTCGCCGGGCTCGCGGCCCAGCAGTGGCTGCGGCCCCGTGCGCGGTGAGGCCCCGGCCCTGGACGGCCTTTAGGTATATCTACGAATGATAATCACTCGCATTCGATGGGAATTCCTGTTAGGGTTACCGCAGGCCAGCTGGAAACGGGTTCGCCACGGTCGCGGCCCGGTTCCGGCGACCCCGAACCCGAAGCCCCCGATGGCAAACGCTTGGAGGTTACAGCGCGGCTGCAACCTCCTTTTTTTGCCCGATCGCGCGCTGGGGCCGCCTCTGCAGCACTCCCGCGAAAGGTCTAAGCTCGGGAGACATGCATCCACAACGAGGGAAAGCGGCATGCGAATCTCCAAAGAGGACATCCCGATCAAGATCGACGCGCCCGGCGCGGTCGCGCGGCAGCAGCAGGATTTCGGCGACGCCTCGGGCTACGGCGACATCGGCGCCGAGTACTTCACCATGGATGCCGGGACCGACCTGGCGCCCATGTTCGAGGGGCTCGAGGACGACGCCTGCCAGGCGCCCCACTGGGGCTACCTCATCAAGGGCGAGGTGACGGTGAGCTATACCGACGGCAGCGAGGAGACGGTGCGCAGCGGTGACCTGTTCTACTGGCCGCCCGGCCACTCGGTGCGCGTCGGGCAGGACGCGGAGATGATCCTGTTCAGCCCGCAGCACGAGCACACGCCGGTCATGGACCACATTAACCGGAAGTTGCACGGCTAGCCGAAGCCGGCGACTGGTCCGGGAGAAGCCCCGCTCCGTGCGGGGCTTTTCTTTAGCAGTCCACAACTGACCGAATCGCGTTTATCCTGCATCTCTCGACGACAGAAAGGGCGACGCGGGAGGCCATGGCAGGGAGCTCGTTTTTCGCGGAACTCCGTAAGCGGAAGGTGATCCAGTCCGCCGCGATCTACTTTGCGGTGGCCTGGGCTGTCGTGGAGGTCACGGTCACCGTCGTCGAGCAGCTGTTCCTGCCGCAGTGGGTGTCGACCGTCACGGTCAGCGCCTTCGTCATGGGGTTTCCGGTAGCGATGTTCCTCGCCTGGACCTTCGATCTCACTGCCGAGGGCCTGGAGCGCACCGTCGTTTCCAGCCGGCGGGGCAAGGCCACCATCGTCGCCGCCCTGCTGCTGCTGGTCGCCGGAACGGCCGGCCTGTTCTTCCTCATCAGGCCGGGACTGGAGTCCAATGTCGAACAGGCGCGAGCGGTTTCGGTCCTGCCCAACAGCATCGCGGTCCTGCCGTTCGAGAACACCGGACAGGACCTCGAAGACGCCTACCTGAGCGACGGTCTCAGCGACGAGTTGCGCGACCAGCTCAGCCGGGTACCGGGGGTGCGGGTCGCGGCGCGGTCTTCGTCGATCGCCGCCCGCCGGCAGGGCCTGGGCGCCCAGGGCGCCTCGGAGAAGCTTGGCGTCGCTACCCTGGTCGAGGGGAGCATGCGCCGCCAGGGCAGCCGGCTGCGCATTTCGGTGCAGCTGATCGAAGGCCGGACCGGTCTCGCGCTCTGGTCGGAGACCTATGAGCGCAGCCCGGCCGAGCTGGTGAAGATCCAGGAGGAGATCGTCCGCGCGGTGGCCGGGCTGGTGCTGCCGGAAGGCGACCACGAACTGGGTCACCCCGCGACGCTGGACGCGTCCGCCCATGAGCTGATGCTGCTGGCAAGGTATTACGAGCAGCGGGTCCGGGATCGCGAGACGGTGGACGTGAACCTGCTGGTGCAGGCCGTGGACCTGTACCGCCAGGCCACCGCAGCCGATCCCGCATCGGCGCTGGCGCATGCCCGGCTGGGCGCCGCGCTGCTGTACCTGGGCGACGTCGACGGCGCCGAGGCGCCGATCTTCAAGGCGCTCGCGCTCGACCCGGCGCTGTCGGAAGTGCAGAACACCGTCGGGCTCTACTACTGGGCCCGGGGCCTGCCGGCGGCCGGCCCGGCGTTCGAACGGGCCGTGGCGCTCAGCAGCAACAACGTCGATGCCTTGCACAACTACGCCGAGTGGCACTGGTTCCAGTACGACCGGGGCGGCTTGCCGGAACTGCTCGAGCGGGCGGTGGCGCTCGACCCGCTCTCCCTGTCGCGCCACGCAGCGCTCGGGGAGTACTACGGCAAAGAGGGGCAGGTCGACAAGGTGCGGGCCATCATCGGCGACGTGAAGGAGCTGTTTGACGGCGTCGAGTCCTATCGCCTGGTAGGGCATCTGCAGGCCCTCATGGGCAACGTCGACGAGGCCATCGCCTGGACCCTGCGGGCGCGCGATGCCGAACCCGACAACCCGGATCACCGCGGCCGGCTGGCCGAGTTGTATGCCATTCTCGGCGACTTCGAGACCACCCTGGCGCTCGAGCCCGAGCCCAGCCTCGGCCTGCTGTTCCTGATGCGGCGTTACCAGCAGCTGATCGACCTGGCGGAACTCCTGATGATCGAGTATCCGGACGACATCAGCGTGCGCCACCTGCTCGCCTTCGCCTACCACGCCACCGGTGATCACCCGGCGGCCATTCGTATCCTGAGCATGACCGGCCAGCCCGACATCATGCTCAACAATACGACCCGGACCATCGGCGACCAGCTCGGCTTCTTTACCCTGATCGACGCGCTGGCCGCGGCAGGAGAAAAGGAAACGGCCCGCATGCTGGCCGAGGCGGTAGACCGGTTTCACACGGGTTACAACACCAGCTGGTGGTACCACTTCCACATCGGCTGCACGACGGCGCTTCTGGGCCGGACCGAAGTCAGTCTCGACCGCTTCGCCCTGATCAAGGACAGCCCGGAGCTGCCCTGGGAGTCACTGCTGCGCGATTCATACTGCGTGCAGCGGCTGGCCGAAGACCCGGTCTACCAGGACGTGCTGCGTCATACGGAAGCGCGCCGGCAGGCGCTCCGCGAACGCCTCCCCGCGACCCTGGCGGCCCATAAGGTGGCGCTCTGATCAGTCGCGGCCGAAGTAGCGGGTGATCCCGAGGGTGAACGCATTGTCGACCTCGTTCGACTGGTCCGTATACACCCCGGTGTAGTACTGGAACGAAACAACGTTCCTTTGCGTGAGGACGTAATCGAGGCCGAGGCCGACGTTCGTGTAGCGGTGCGCCAGCAACCGGTCGTGCTGCCACCAGATCGGCGTGTCGAAGTCCGCCGGGTTTCCGTAGAGCGGATCGTCCGTGATGTCCTGCGGCATCCGCAGCCCGTTGGGCGTGTTCTTGTAGGAGACGAACAGGCTGGCAAAGAACCTCGGCGTGAAGTAGTAACCGGCCGAGCCGAACGCGAGCCAGTGGTTGACGTTGACCCCCAGCGACTGCTCGCTGATGACGTAGGCGACGCTGGCCCCGAAATACCAGTCGGAAAAGTAGGGCTGGAAGCCGAAGTCCACGCCAATGGGGACACGCCACAGGTTCGGCCCGATGATCGCCTTGCCGTAGAAGGGGTAATCGGTCGTGGGTACGCCGTAGGAGATGAAGGGCGTCACGCTCAGCGGTCCTTCGAGCGCGTGGTAGCGCACGCCGACGGTCAGGTCCTGGAAGCCGCCGTGGTAATCGCCGTCGTCCACGAGCGTGCGGTCCGGCGGGTCGAAGTTGACGAACTCCGCGAAGTTGTGCGGCCCTGTGCCCTGGTGCTGTTTCTGGATGTACGGCAGGCTGGCGAACACCGTCCAGCGCGGACCCAGCGCGTAGTCGCCGGAAAGCAGCAGGACATGGGAGTCGGTGGTGCCGACGTCGCCGCCCTGCTGGAAGAGCGCGGAGTCGTCGTAGAAATCACCGGTGCGTATGTACTGGTACTCGATCCGCAGGCTGGCGTCGCCCCTCGACTGGGCCTGGGCAGCCGCTGGGGCCGCCTCGAGCAGAAGACCCAGCGCGCCGAGCGCGATCAGGGGTAACGGCTGGTGGTGGTCGGAGAACACGGAAGTCACGGCTTGCGATGCTCCCCGATTGAACGAGGCCTAGGTGCCTGAGCGCTTCAGTGACTCATGGATTGCCCTGAGGTAATGCTTGATCTCGTGCCGATCGGCAACCATGACCTTGGCGTAGTCTCGCTGCGCGATTTCCGCCTCGCTCTTGTTCAGGGCTACGGGCAGGAAGTCGGTCCTCGCCGCGGTGTTGCTCACCTCCACTGCGGCGCGGTCGTTGTAAGGGGCGATCACGACATCGTACTCGCCCCGGGCGAGCACATTGCTGAGTTCGACCTGGTTGTCCACCACGCGCACGCCATGCCCCGCGTCGGCGAGCGCTGCAGCGAGCTGCTGGGCACTTTCGGAATGGCCATACACCAGGACATTGCCCGGCAAGGGCGCCGTATAGACCCGGTAGGCAACGTTCTGGCCGACACGGTAGAGGCTGTCCCCGCAAGCCAGCGTGGATGAGGAGGCGAACATCGCCATCAGAGCAACGAGAACCTTGAGGCGGCTTTGCATTGTTCGATCCTCCACCCGATAAGCGCAGGGCAGTCTGCAACATTACTAGCACAGGTCTGTATCAGCGCAAAGCCCTTTGTTGCCGGGGCGTTTGGCGCGGCGCAGCATCGCGCGCCCGCCGCAGAACGGACGGGAACGCGGCTTTTCTCAGCCGGCCAGCGCCTCGCAGGCCGCCCACAACGCGCTGGCGCGCTCCCGGCGCAGGGCCGGGTCGGAGTCGCGGAGCCGCATCAGGCCCCGCGTGCTGTGGTAGTAACCGCCCTTTACCAGCCCTGGCTGCGTCGCACAGTAGAGGCTGGTCTGGGCGCCGGATACCGGGTCGAGCATCACGAGCGACTTGCCCCAGCCGAACAGGCCGGTGCTACTGCCGAAGAGCTCGCTGGTGACCACGCCCGGATGGGCGGCCGTGACGGTCAGTCCCAGGTGCCGGCGCTGCAGCTCGCCGGCGATCCAGAGGTTGCCTAGCTTGCTGCGGCAGTAGGCGTACATGCCGCCGAGCAGCCCGCGGTAGCGGTAGTCGGGCGTGCAGTCCTCCTGCAACGCATAGATGTCGCCCGTTACGACGACCACCCGGGCGTCGGCGGCGAGCAGCCCCGCCTGCAGCATTGCGCGGCGCAGCGCGAAGTGGCCCAGCACGTTGGTGCCGAAGGCGATCTCGTGCCCCTGGGCGGTGGTCGCGTAGCGCTGCGGCCAGATCCCGGCATTCTCGACCAGGATCTCGATCTGTCGCCCGCCGAGGCGGCCGGCGACGGCCGCGGCGCAGGCCGGCACGGTGTGCAGGTCGTCCAGCCGCAGCGGCACCAGCGTGACGCGTCCGGCGGCGTCGCCCAGGGATGCCAGGAAAGCCTCGCCCCTGGCCGGATTGCGGCAGGTCGCGAGCAGCGTCGCGCCGCGGGCCAGCAGCCCGCGCGCCGTGGCCGCGCCGATCCCGCTGGTGGCGCCCGTCACCAGCGCGACCTTGCCGTCGAGCCGGGGGGTGTCGGGGCAGACCAGCCCGCGGCTGCGCTGGTGCAGCCAGCAGCTCGCAGTGCGCAGCCAGGGGTTGTTGGGGGGGTGTGGTGTCGTCATGGTCGTCCCAGGCGCCGGTCACGGAGTCTAACAAGCGCCCGCCCGCCACGCCGCTGCTATCATCCGCGCCCATGAAGGCCACTACTGCGCCCGTGCCGGTGTCGCCCGCCGCCATTGCTGCGGCGGCACAGCTGCTGCGGGACGGCGGGGTGGTGGCGATCCCGACCGAGACGGTCTACGGGCTCGGCGCGGTGGCGATGAACCCGGCCGCGGTGCGGCGGGTATTCGCCATCAAGGGCCGGCCGGCAAACCACCCGCTCATCGTCCACCTGGCCTCGGCCGAGGCCCTGCCGGAGTGGGCGCGCGAGATCCCGGACTCGGCCTGGCGGCTGGCCGAGCGCTTCTGGCCCGGGCCGCTCACCCTGGTACTGCTGCGCCAGCCGCAGGTGCCCGACGAGGTCACCGGGGGCCAGGACTCGGTGGCGCTCAGGGTGCCGGCGCAGCCGGTGGCGCGCGAGCTGATCGCCCTGGCGGGGCCGCTGGCCGCGCCGTCCGCCAACCGCTTCGGCCGAGTCTCGCCGACCACCGCCCAGCATGTGCTGGCGGAGCTCGGCGGCGACGTGGACATGATTCTCGACGCCGGTCCCTGCAGGGTCGGGCTCGAGTCCACCATCCTCAGCCTCATCGACGACGAGCCGGCGCTGCTGCGCCCCGGCCGCGTCACCGTGGCCGAAATCGAGGCGGTGCTCGGCCGCCCGGTCGTCCCGCCGCCACAGGCGCTGCGCGCGCCCGGCCGGCTCGCCTCACACTATGCGCCGGCCACGCCGCTGGAGCTGGTCGCGGCGAGCGAACTCCCGAAGCGCCTTGCCGCTTCGAGCGCGGCGGGCACGCACGTCGCGGTGCTCGCGCACAGCCCCGAGGCCATCGCCGCTGCCGGGGTGGCCGGCGCCGCGGTGACCGAGATGCCGGCCGCTGCTGCGGAGTACGGCCAGCTGCTGTACGCCACGCTGCGCCGGCTCGACGCAGTCGGCCACGAACTGATCCTGGTGGAAGCGCCGCCGCCGGCGCCCGAGTGGCTGGCGGTGCGGGACCGCCTCAGTCGCGCTGCGCATCGCGACCGGCCGGCACCCGGGCCCGCATGAGCTACTCGAGCGGGCGGTCGAGCTCGGTTGTCCAGGTATCCAGGGCCGGGCGCGGATTCAGGTTTTCGTCGTACAGGCCGGTGTCGCGCCAGATCCGCGCGATTGGATCCTGTTGCAGCGGGTCGTTCCACAGCGAGTCGTAGTCCACGAGGAAGAACCACACGATGAACTGCGCGTCCAGCGACGCAGCCGCGGCGAAGAGCCGTCCGAGGTAGGCGTCCTGCCTGGCGGCGTCGCTCGCAATGTCGACGCCGAAGGCCGGGATCGTGAGCCGCTCCGCCGGCCAGCCGGTCTCGGCGATGGCGACCGGCTTGCCCCCGGCCAGGGCCGTGACCTGGGACAGCCAGTCGGGCGGGAGGCTGGCCGGGTCGCCCCGATTCTCATGGTCGAAGAACACGAAGGGATAGACGCTGATGCCGACGACGTCGACGTGCTCGAGCAAATCGGGCAGTGCGGCGCGCAGGGTCGCTGCCGCGGGCGAATCCGGCGACTTGAGACCAACGCTCGCCATGAGCTGGACATCCGGGAACTCGGCGCGCAACGTGCCGGCCACGGCGGCCGTGAAAGCCACCAGGCTGTCGAAGGCGGCGATGTCGTTCAACGCGAGTTCGCTGACCTCGATGCCGAGGTTGAAATACTCGGGGGTGAAGCGCCGGACCAGGTCCGCGGCGAAGTTGGTGTAGGCGGTGATCACGGCGGGGTCGTCCAGCGAGCGCGTATCCCATGGCGGCGGCAGCGGCTGGTTGGTCGCGTCGCCCCAGTAACCCGCCAGCCCGTCCCGGGCGCCGTTCAGGGGGCTCAGCGCCAGGTAGCTGCGCATGCCGGCGGGAGTCCGGTCCAGCCGCGTCCGGATTTCATCCTCGACTGCCGCCGGATACGGGATCCCATCGAGGGCTTCCTGCCATGGAATGCCGGCATCCAGATGGTGGGCAATGAAGTCGCCCCGCGCAGCGATCTCCGCGTAGACGAAATTGACGGCGTCCGGGGTCGCGGCATAGGGCCAGGGGGTGAAACCGAGCTCGTAGGTCCTGGTGTCGGTTGCGGGCGGCGGCAGGGGCGCCGGATTCGAGCCGCCGCCACAGCCCTGCAGCAGGCCTCCCACAGCGAGCCATGTCAGCAGCCTGAAACGCCTTCCAGGCATGAACGGATTATCGGCAAACCCGCCTGGGGGAATATGCGTTGCGCACTTAACCACCCGTCAACGCAATAAACTCGGGATCCTCGCGCAGCGGATCGAGGTCGGGGTCGTTCTTGGTCCAGCCCGGGATGTCGGTGCCGCCGGCGATGGCCTGGCGCAGCGCGTCCACGGCCTTCCGGATTTCGCCGAGCTGGGCATACAGGCAGGCGCCGTTGTACAGCATCACCGAGTCGCCGGGGCTCATTTCCAGCGCGGTGGAGCCCTCCTCGATCGCGTCGTCGCGCCGGCCCAGCTCGACCAGTGAAATGGCGTAGAACATCCGGGCCCGGGAGTCATCGGGGTTCTGCAGCAGATACGTCGGCAACACGTCGTCGGCCAGCTTGATGGCCAGGGCGTCTGCCTCCTCCATTTCACCCATGACCTGCAGCGCCATGCGCAGGTCCTTGTAGGCGACGTAGAAACGCGGCTTCAGCTCGATCACCCGCCGGCACAGTTCGGCCGCTTCCTTGGCGTTGCCCAGGGTCAGGTGGATCCTGCTGAGGATCCAGTGGGCGATGAAGTCATCGGGGTTGAGCTCGATGGCCTTGCGGCCCGATTCCGCCGCCTCGTCGAACTTGCCCCAGCTGAAATACGAGAGGCCCATGGCGGTGTAGGCCTCGGGCAGGTTGTTGTCGTACATCAGCGCCTTGAAGCTGAGCTCCTGGGCCTTGGTCCGGTACTCCTCCTTGCGCGAGAAATACTGGTACATCTGGCCGTAGGCGCTGGAACAGGCGGCATAGGCGGCGGCGTAGCGCGGGTCCAGCTCGATCGCCTTTTCGAACAGCTGGATGGCGTACTCGACGCTGCGCTTGGTGAGCCGATACAGGTAGTCCTGGCCCCGCAGGTACAGGTCGTAGGCGTTCGCGTTGACGGTCTGGCGCTTGGTCAGCGAGACCTCTTCGGCGAAGCTGAGCCGCAGCTTCAGCGCCTCGACGATCTGCTTCGCCACCTGCTCCTGGATGTCGAAGATGTCGTCCAGCATGCCCTTGTAGGTGTTGCCCCACAGCTGCCGGTTGGTCGCGGCGTCCACCAGCTGCACGGTAATGCGCACGGATTCCCGGAAGCGCCGCACACTGCCGCCCACGACATAGCGCGCGCCGAGCTCCTTGCCGATGGCCCGGATGTCCTGCTTCGTGTCCTTGTACTGCGTCGAGGCCCAGCGCGAGATGAGGTCGATCTCGCTGACCAGCGACAGGCGCGCGATGAGCTCTTCCGTCAGGCCGTCGCTGAAATAGTCGGTCTCTTCGTCCGGGCTGATGTTGTGGAAGGGCAGCACCGCCAGCGCGCCGGGCTCGATGGCGTGGTCGGCCTCGGGCGGGGACGGGGCCACTGCCTGCACGCTCGGCGCTTCGGCCCGGGCCGCCGGCGCGGCCTGCTTGACGGCGACCCCGATGCGCTCCAGCGAACGCACGATGACGCGCACGTTCTCTTCCGGGTCGCCCTGGAAATACTCGATATGCTGGATGCCCGCGAGCTGGTACTTGAGGCCGGCCGGGATCTGGGTCGGCTCGAGGTGCACCGGCAGGATGTGGCCCTTGCGCTCGCTGGTCAGGATGACTTCCTTGGCCACGTTGTGCGAGTTGACCGCGGAGGGCGTGACCATGAGCAGGAGCACCTTGGCGCCGTCCAGCGCGTTGACGATCTCCTCGCTCCACATGGTCGCCGCGTCGATGCCGCCGACGTCCATCCAGACCGCCACCCCCGACGCGCGCAGCTTCTCCGCCAGGGCAGTGACCTTGTCCTGGTCCTCCCGGGAATAGCTGATGAATACGTCCGCCGCTTCTCTCACCGCATCGCCTGCCTGTGTCGGCCCGATGGTTTCACGGGGCCATCCCCGCGATCCACGTCGGCCTGAGCCGCCAAGACTAGCTGAATGCCCCGGCGCTGAGAAGGACGCGGTCGAATGGCCGGGGAGCCGGTCGTCAGCGCGCGGACCCGCCGCCGTCCCGGATTTCGCCCAGGAACAGCTTCAGCGTGATGCGCTGCAACCAGGACCCGTAGGGCGGGTACAGGAGCTGGGTCGGAAAGAAGCGGTGGCGACGGAACACGGCCCTCGGGTGCGACAGCGCCCGGAAGCCTTCCTCGCCATGGTAGGAACCCATGCCGGAATTGCCGATGCCGCCGAAGGGCAGGTCGTGCTGGAAGGCATGCCAGCCCCAGTCGTTCATGGCCATGCCGCCGGAGTGCGTCCGCCGGCGCACCTGCTCGAGGGCGGGCTGGTCGAGGCCGAAGGTATACAGCGCCAGCGGCCGGGGCCGCTCGGTGACATAAGTGATGGCTTCCTCGAGCGTGTCGTAGGCGACGAGGGCGAGCACCGGGCCGAAAATCTCCTCCCGGGCCAGGTCCATTTCATCGTGCACCCCAAGCACGATGACCAGCGGCAGCTGGCGGCCGGGCCCGTGCTCCCCGACGACGCGCGTTTCCGCCCCCTTGGCCTCCGCGTCGGCGACCAGCTTCCGAATCCGCTCGGCATGGTGCGCGCTGATGATGCTGGTGTAGTCCGGGTTGCCCTGGACCGCCGGGTACATGCGGCCGAATTCCGCCGCCACGGCATCGGCGAACTCGGCCGCCTTCGCGCGCGGCACCAGCGCGTAGTCCGGCGCCACGCAGACCTGGCCGGCGGAAAAGGCCTTGCCGTGGGCGATGCGCCGCGCGGCGTCGGCCAGGTCGGCCTCGGGGCCGATGATGGCGGGTGACTTGCCGCCCAGCTCCAGCGTCACCGGCACCAGGTGCTCGGCGGCCGCCCGCATGACATGGCGCCCCACCTCCGGCGAGCCGGTGAAAATCAGGTGGTCGAAGGGGAGGGCGCTGAACGCGCGCGCCTCTTCGACTTCCCCGCCGAAAACCGCCACTTCGTCCTCGGGATAGATAGTCGCCAGCATCTGCGCCAGCACCTCCGTGGTACGCGGCGAGAGCTCGGACATCTTGATCATGGCGCGGTTGCCGGCGGCCAGCGCGGCCACCAGCGGCCCGAGCGAGAGATAGCCCGGCATGTTCCAGGGCACGATGATGCCCACCACGCCCTTGGGCTGGTACTCGACCCAGGCCGAGTTGGTCACGAACAGCAGCTCGGTAGTGCGGCGGTGCGGCCGCATCCAGCGCTTCAGCTTGTGCATCGCGTGGGACGCCGCGAGCGTCGGCCCGAGCAGCTCCAGCAGCCGGGTTTCCGTGGTCGACCGGTTGCCGAAGTCGGCGTTCACCGCCTCGATGACGCGGCCCTGCCAGGCGCGGATCGCGCGCTTGAGAGCCTTCAGCTTCCCCTTGCGCTCCGCCGCCGACGGCCAGGGATGCTGCGCGAAAGCCGCGCGCTGGGCAGCCAGCACGGCATGCATCTTGTCGATGGTGGCGTTCATGAGGTCGCTCCGGTGCGCGGCCTAGAACCCGGTCTCGCGCGGCTGCGGCGGCACGGTGCCCCCCGTGCCGGGCAGGATCTGGAAATCGATGTTGAAGGTGTCCAGCATGCCGAAGAGCCGCGCGAGATGCTGCGCATCGCCCTCCAGCCTCGCCTTGCCGGCCGCAACCTGGTCCGCGATCGTCGCCTGGCGCATCATGACGGGTTCGAGGTCCTGCCGGTCGATGGTCAGCGTCAGGTCGGCATCGTCGCGGCGAAAGCCCTCGATGCTGGTGAGCGTGCCGTGGCTCAGCTCCACCACGAACTGCTCGCCGTTGTCCGGCGTGACGATGTTGATGACGCTGCGGGCGTCTCCCGCCTTGTCGCTGTTGACCCGGACGGCGAGGTAGTCGAGCCACAAGCCGGTGCTCATCGCGCGTACCAGGTCGGGGCCGTAGCTCGTAGGGGTCACGCCCTCGGGGATGCCGGAGCGCAGCTCGAGGGCGCCGGCCAGGAAGCTGTTGCGCACGCTCGTGCTCTCCTGCTGGTAGCCGAGCTGTTCCCAGGTATCGGCCAGCAGGTCCCGCGCCGGCTGCAGGTCGGGGCGGGCGAACACCAGCTTGTTGAGGATCTCCTGGGCATGACGGTACCGGCCGGCGGCGTAGAGCTCGCGCCCCTTGGCCATGATCGCGTCCGGGCCGCCCATCATCTCCACGTAGAGGGGCGCCGCGTCGCGCGGCGACAGCGGCAGGAGGGTCGCCGGATTGGCGTCCCAGTAGCCCAGGTAGCGATTCACCACCGCCCGGCTGTTGTGGCCCTCGGAGCCATGGTAGCTGCGCGCCGTCCACTCGGATTGCAGGCTCTCGGGCAGGCGGTAGACGTTGTGGATCTCGTTGATGGTGACGCCCTGGTTGGCGAGGTTGAGGACCTTGTTGTTCAGGTGGGCATAGGCGTCCCGCTGGGTGCGCAGCACCTCCTGGATCCGCTCGTTGCCCCAGCGCGGCCAGGAGTGCGCCGAGAACATCACCTCGGCCTCGCGCCCGAAATGATAGAGCGCGGCGTTGATCTGCCGCGACCACTCCAGCGGGTCGCGCACCAGCGCGCCGCGCAGGGTGTAGATGTTGTGGATCGTGGCGGAGATGTTCTCCGCGGCCCAGAACACCTTCCAGTCCGGGAACCAGGTGTTCATCTCGGCCGGCGCCTCGGTGCCGGGCGTGTTCTGGAACACCATCCGCACGCCGTCGATGGTCAACTCCTCGAAGTCCGCCTCGATGACCCGGGTCGGCGCGATCAGGCCGACGTTGCCGACGGCGATGTTCTTGCCGATGGCCTGGTCGACGTGGCCCGCCGGGTGGCGCGGCAGCAGCACCCCGTACTGGTAGAACAGCCGCCGCGTCATGGCGTTGCCGGCGTAGACGTTCTCCGCGATCGCCTCGTGCAGGAAGCCGGCCGGGGCAATGACGGGCACCTTGCCGCTGCGCACGTCGGCCTCGTCGACCACGCCGCGGACGCCGCCGAAGTGATCGGCGTGGGAATGGGAATAGACCACGGCGACCACGGGGAACTCGCCCAGGTGCTCGTTCACCAGGGCCAGCGCCGCGGCCGCGGTTTCCTTGGTGGTGAGCGTGTCGAAGACGATCCAGCCGGTGTCGCCCTTGATGAAGCTGATGTTGGCCAGGTCGAAGCCGC
The DNA here is from genome assembly GCF_011058255.1 of Thioalkalivibrio sp. XN8. GTDB lineage: Bacteria > Pseudomonadota > Gammaproteobacteria > Steroidobacterales > XN24 > XN24. Next base: position 129,695 of record NZ_JAALFH010000052.1, read on the forward strand.
GCACCTGGTAGATCCTGCCGGGCACCACCTCGAACAGGCCGTAGGCCATGTTCAGGATGGCCTGGCGCTGCAGCGAGGGATGAATGCTGGCGAAGTCCTCGCCGCCCATCAGCCACTCGTAGCTGCCCATGTCCCAGGCGATCCCGCCGGCGTCGTTGAGGATCTGCCGCTCGGCCGGCGCCGCGATGAAGCCGCGGCGAGACTCCTCGAAGTCCCGCTCGTCCTCGAACGGCAGGCTCGCGCGCATGGCGGCGTGGTACTCGATGGTGGTCACCGAGGGCGGCTTGCCGCCGGGATGGAAGTGCTCGACGCTCACCGCGCTGCCGCAGACAAGCAGCAGGAGCAGCGGCGCGACACGGCTTACAGGGCCGGGGGTCAGTGTCGTCATGTGAAGGTGCTCGGGCTGAATTCGGAAAGGGTATCGACGCACCCTAAAGGCCTGCCGGCGCATACGTCCAATACATAGGACGTCATAGGGCGATGCGTTTCAGGCATGGACATGGATCCGCGATACAGCCGCCATGTCGCGACCGGCGCCTACCGACCTGCCAGCACCCACTCCCGCATGAGCTGCTTGATCTGGGACTGGTAGGGCATGCCGGCCAGCTCTGCCCGCCGGCGGAACGCCTCGAGCAGGTCTTCGGGCACCTTCAGGCTGATCAGCTTCGAGCGCGCCGGGCGCTGCGCGTTGAGCTTGCGGAAGTCCTCGAGAAAGCGGATCACCTGGTCGGCGGTCATCCCCCGGCACCGCCCCAGGTACTCGTCGGTGAAGTGCTGCACCGGCCTCATCCGAGTTTCTCCAGCGCCTCGACGTCGGCCAGGTCCTGGGGCCGGCCGCTCGCCCGTTTCATTGCCACCAGGTCCTTGCGGCTCAGCACCTGTACCGGGCCGGCGAGCGTCTCCATGCGGACCCTCCGCTTGCCCTTGAGGTCTTCGCTGATGACGATGTCCACCTGCTCGCTGAGGTCCTGCGGATGGTAGAAATTCCAGGCGATGAGGTTGCGGTTCCGGAGGTACTCGTCGCGGAACCGGAAGACGTCGCCGGCCGTGACCGGGAGCCGCGACACCAGACCGAGGCTGCCCAGCGCGGCCTCGGCGGCCTCGAGATCGCGCAGGGTCCACCGCAGCACGAAATCGATGTCCACCGTGCCGCGCACCGCGCCGTGCAGGGCGACGGCATAGCCCCCGACCACCGCGTAGCGCACGCCGGCATCATCGAGCGCCCGGCAAACCCTGGAGAGGAAAGTCATGAGGGCAGTATATCCCGGTATATACCTGGGGGGAAGTTGAGGGTCATGGGCGGGCAGCCGGCGCATGGCCTATTCTTGGTGTCGCCCGAATACCGCGGGCTTGCGAGAAACCCTGTCATGCCCGAAGAACTGGTTTTCTACACCAACCCGATGTCGCGCGGCCGCATCGTCCGCTGGATGCTGGAGGAGGTCGGTGCCCCTTACCGGACGGAAATCCTCGACTACGGCACGACCATGAAGGCGGCCGATTACCTCGCGATCAACCCGCTCGGCAAAGTGCCGGCGATCCGGCACGGCACGGCCGTCATCACCGAGTGCGCCGCCATCTGCGCCTACCTCGCCGACGCCTTCCCGGACGCCGGCCTGGCGCCACCGCCTGAGAATCGCGCCGCTTATTACCGCTGGCTGTTCTTCTTCTCTGGTCCGCTCGAAGCCGCCATCATCAACCGGGCGCTCGGCGTCGAAGTCCCGGCGGACAAGCGCGCCATGGCCGGCTACGGCGCCTTCGAGACGATGATGGACGTGGTCGAGCAGGCGGTGACCGCCAGCGAGTACATCGCGGGTGACGCGTTCAGCGCGGCGGACGTGTACTGCGGCTCGCAGGTCGGCTGGGGGCTGCAGTTCGGCACCATCGAGAAGCGCCCGGCGTTCACGGCCTACTGGGCCAGGATCAGCGACCGGGACGGCTACCGCCGGGCCCAGGGGCTCGACGACGTCCCGGGGGACGGCGCCTGACGCGGGACGCAATCAGCCCGGGCCTGTGGAACCGCTGCAGCCGGGTGGGGATCAGGCTGCCGGCGGCCCGGCCTCACCGGCCAGGCGGGTCTCCGCGTCGGCAATCATGGCCTGAAAACGCGGCTCGTCACGCAGCAGTTCCAGGTCCGGATCGGCCTTGGCATAGGGCAGGAAACTTTCCGTGATGCACGCGAAGACCGGGGCCAGCATGTCCAGCGCCGCGTCCTTGTCCGCCAGATAGGTGCACAGCGCGCAACCGAAGTTGTAGCGCATGTTGAAATTCTCCGGATCGATCAGGAGCGCACGTTCCATGCGGGCCTTGGCCCGTTCCCCCTGGCCGAGCGCGGCGAGGGCATAGGCGCTGTAACCCGCCACCATGGAATTGTTCTGGTCATGCGCCAGCACTTTTTCCGCGCGCTGGAGCGCCAGCTCGGCCGCGCGTCGCATGCCGGCCTCGTCGCCCAGTGCTGTATAGGCACTGACCAGCATGGAAGCCGAGTTGAGATCCGCTTCCATCAGCCCCGCGGCTTTCTCGAAGAACCCCACGGCTTCTTCGTAACGGCGCAGCTGGTAGTTGAGCCGCCCGGCCGAGCGGTTCACCTCGTAGGACTCGGGATTGAGCTTGAACGCGATGGCGACCTCCTTGGCGGCCGCCTCGGCATCACCGTCGGACAGCAGGAGTTGCGCCTTCACGGCATGGGCCTCGGCGAGGTCGGGATCGAGCGCCAAGGCCCGCTCTGCCGCCATCATGCCCTCGTCGGCATAGCCCTGCCGGGCGTCGCGAAGTTGCAAGTGGCCGATGGCCATCAGCGCCCAGGCTTGCGCGTAGTTGGGATCGATCTCGACGGTGCGGGTGCACAGGCGAACGATGGCCTCCGCCGACCGGGCATCGGCCTCCTGTCCGGTGACATGCGTCTGCCGGGCCATCAGGTAAAGGTTGTGGGCCTCGGCGTTGTCCGTGCCGCGCCGCTCGATGGCTTTCTTTTCCTTGGGCAGCAGCGTGAGCCGGAGCGCCTTGACGATGGCCTCGGAAATCTCGTCCTGCAGCGCGAAGATGTCGCTGGTGTCGCGATCGTAGCGCTCGGCCCAGATATGGTTGTTGGTCCTGGCGTCCACCAGCTGCGCGCTGATGCGCACGCGGCCGCCGGCCTTGCGCACGCTGCCTTCCAGCACGTGGCTGACTTTCAGCTCGCTCGCGACCCTGGGGATGTCGACGTGCGTGCCCTTGTAGCGGAACGCGCTGTTGCGCGAAATGATCGCCAGCGCCGATACCTTGCTGAGGTCGGTGATCACGTCCTCGGTGATGCCGTCGCTGAAGTATTCCTGCTCCGAGTCGCCGCTCATGTTCGTGAACGGCAGCACGCAGATGCTGAACAGCGGCCCGGGCTTGTCGGACTCCGGGGTCGCGCCGGGCGCGGCGCTGACGGCCCTGGTCGGCGCCCGCGCGATCATCGCCCCCAGGGCATGCAGGAACTCCCGCGCCGGCGGGCTGGCGGGATCTCCGGCCCAGTCGTCGAGGTCCGTGGTATGGATGGCGCGCACGTCCATGGGCAGGCGGGCGTTGTCGAAGCGCACCGGCACCAGGATGCCGCGATCCGCCGCCTCGCGGGCTTCGCCGCGCACCCAGCGCGAGGCCACCGAGGTCGGGGTCCAGACCACCATCACCGCCTTGGCCGCATCGATCTCGGCGTCGATCTGGTCGTCGAATTCCTGGCCCGGCGTGATCTCGGGATCCCACCAGACCGACCAGCCCTTGGCCACGATCGCCGCCACCAGCGGCGCCACCCGATCCCGGTCGGCGCGAGCGTAAGACACGAACACATCAGCCATGCAGGTCAGACCCTCGCAATACCGGCCCCGCAGCCCGGAAATAGTAAGGATACCGCATTGATCCGATGCTCCATACCGGGGCAGGCGCGGCTCCCACACCCTTTTCGATACTTCGGGCGGCGAGGACATCCCAGGTGCAAGGTGCATATGCTAGTGTGCGCAGGCGGGACCGCGAGGGGGCGGCAGGATTCGCCTGGTCCGCGGGGGGATTGGCTTGGTTGACGTGTTCGTTTCGTATGCCCGTCTCGACTACGCGCGCGTCGCGCCACTGGTCGCAGCGCTGGAGGCGGAGGGCTGGTCGGTCTGGTGGGATCCCGAGATCTCGCCCGGCGAAGAATTCGATGCGCTGATCTCCGACGCCCTCGAGCGCGCTCGCTCGGTGGTCGTCGTCTGGACGCCCAATTCCGTGGGCTCCCGCTGGGTGCGCGGCGAAGCCCGGGACGCGTCGGACCGGGGGGTGCTGGTCCCCGTGCGCTTCGACCAGGCCAAGCTGCCGATCGACTTCCGCGCCGTGCACACCATCGACCTGGACGACTGGGACGGAGACGCCGGCAGCGAGAGCTTCCAGCGCATCCGCCGGGTGCTGGCGGCCAAGCTGGGCGACCCGCCGGCCGCCGGACCCGCGGCCCGGCCGCCCCGGCCGCGAGCCGCGGCGACCGGATCCCCGCTGCGGCGCCGGGTGGGCATGGCGCTGGTCGCCGTGCTGGCGCTGGCGATCGGCGCGGTGCTGGTGAGGAACTACGCGCCGCAACCCGTCTCCGGCCCCGCGCAGACGCCCGGCAATGGCGCCGAGACGCCTGCTGTGGAGGCGGCCGTCGCCGCCGATCCCTCGATTGCCGTGATGCCTTTCGTCGATCTCAGCCCCGAGGGCGACAACGCCTATTTCAGCGACGGGCTCTCCGAAGCGCTGATGGACAGCCTTGCCAGGATTCCGGGACTGACCGTGGCGTCCCGCACCGCTTCCTTCGCTTTCCGGGAGGCCGGACCGAGCGTGCCGGAGGTCGCCAGCGCGTTGCAGGTGACGAACCTGCTCGAGGGCAGCGTCCGCAAGGCGGGCGACCAGCTCAAGATCAGCGCGCGGCTGCTCGAGGGCAGCTCCGGTCGCCCGCTCTGGAGCGAGACTTTCGACGCCAGCATGCAGGACATCTTCCTGGTGCAGGAAACGATCTCCGTCAAGATCGCCGATGCGCTCAAGATCCAGCTGCTGGGCAGCGAGACGCTGGTCCCGATCCCGACCCGCGACGAGGTGGCCTATGAAGACTACCTGCGCGGCCGGGACCAGCTGCGCCGCGGGGGGACCGCCGCCGGCCTCGAACAGGCGATCAGTTACTTCGAAAGCGCGCTGGCGCGGGATCCGCAGATGGGCGCGGCCCTGGCGGGCATCTGTACCGCGCGCTGGGAGCTGTATTCGCTCAGCCGGGAGCGGGCGCTCGCCGACGAGGCCATCGCAGCCTGTGTCGATGCCTACGCCCGGGTGGGGTCGGACTCCTCGGCCGAGCTGATGGTCGCGCTGGGCAACCTGTACCGCGGCATCGGCGACAACGAATACTCCATGACCCTGTTCCGGGAGGCGCTGGAACTCAGCCCCAACGACCCGGAGGTGAACTCGGGCTTCGCCAACACCCTCCGCGCCATGGGCGACCTGGAGGAGGCGGTCCGGTTACAGCGCCGGGCCATCGAGCTGGATCCCGCCTTCTGGCGCTACTACTGGGATCTCGGCGCCACGCTGGTCGAGCAGGGCCAGCTCGAGCCGGCCGCCGACAATTTCCGGCGCGCCATCCGGCTGAGCCCGGACAGTCCCGCGCCCTACTACAGCCTGGGCGGGGTCTACTGGCTGCAGGGCGAGTTCCTGCGGGCCGGCGACGCCTTCCGCGAATCCATCCGCCGCGACCCGGAGCAGATGTACGCCTATTCGAACGCCGGCACCATGTATTTCTACACCGGCGAGTTTGCCCAGGCCGAGGAGATGTTCCTGCAGGCGGCCAGGCTCAGCCCCGCGGACGACCGTTTCCAGGGCTATGTCGCCGAGGCGATGCTGATGCAGGCGGCCCGGGATCCGGGCGACGCCAAACCGTACTTCGAAGAGGCCCTCCGGCTGGCGCAGGACCGGCTGGACGTGAACACGGGCGATCATCCGGCGCGCGGCCGCGTGGTCGGCTACCTGGCGCGGCTCGGCCGGGACGCGGAAGCCCGCGAGCTAATGGATTCCCTGCTGCAGGTCGAGGACCTGCCGCTGGAGGCCACTCGCGAGATCGGCATGGCCTCCCTGTTCCTCGGCGACCGGGCGGGCGCAGTCGAACACCTGGCCGCCGCCAGGGCTGCCGGGTTGCCGGCCTGGCTGCTGAGCGCCGACGAACGCCTCGCGCCGCTGGCGGACCTGCCCGAGTTCCGGGCCCTGCTCGATGACAACTAAACAGGACCTTAGACCACACCGAGGGAGACGAACATGCGCAGCAACGTGACGAAACAAATGATGGCGGCCGCGGGCCTGCTCGCCATGGCCGGGATGGCGGCGGCGCCCGCCGCGGCGGAACAAAGATGTCCGCCGCGCTGCGGCATCGACATCGAGCTGCCCGCGGATGCGGCGGCACCGCCGAGCATTCCCGACGGCCAGCAGGTCGTCATCGCGGTTCGCGGCGCCGCCCTGCAGGTGACGGTGACTGACCGGCGCGGCCGGCCCGACAAGGCGGCGACCACGCTGGTGTTCCAAAAGGCAGGGCCCGGGGAAGAGGGTCAGCCCTACACCCCCTTCGTCGAGAATCGCGGCGCCAACGCCAAGCCGATCACCGAGGTGCGGCTGAATCCGTCCGGCAGGACCACGCTGTTCATCCGCGAGGACGAGGCGCACAAGTGCTTCGACCCGCCGGGCTGCAAGTTCGATATCGTCAACGAGGGCGAAGCCGAGCGGCCGGTGCTCGATCCCTACATCATCATCGACCGCTAAGACACAGGGACCGGCGTAGCGGCAGCACTAACCGTCCAGGTCACTGCGATGCTTGGCTATACTGCGGAGGTGTCGAGCAGCATGCGCTCCTTTCGGCTGGCCGCAGCCTTAGCGCTGCTGCTGGCGGCCGCCCCGGCCCTGGCCACGGACGTCCACACCATCCCGATCATCTACGCGCCCGAGGGCACGCCGGCCCTGGGCGGCGGGCTGCGCCTGTCGAACAACCCTACGATCGGCGACCTCGACGTCGTGGACCTCGTGCCGCTGTACCTCTACGAGGGGCGTTACCTCTACGCGCACGGCACCGAGTTCGGCGCGCACCTGTTTCGTAACGACTGGTTGCGCTTCGGCGTCCTGGGGCGCTATCGCTTCCAGCGCATCGAAGCCGGCGACGATCCGCGGCTGGCGAACCTGGAGGATCGCGACCAGACCCTGGACGGCGGCGTGTCGGCGCAGGTCCGGGGCGGGTGGGGCCAGCTGCAGGCCGAGTGGCTCGCGGACACGCTCGGCCGCCACGACGGCGAGGAGTTCAACCTTACCTACCGCTACCGTTTCGAGCGGGGCGACCTGAAGCTGTCGCCCTTCATCACCTCCAGCTGGCAGGACCGCGACCTGGCCGGCTACTACTTCGGCGTCAGCGCCGAGGAGTCCGGCCCGGGCCTGCCGGCGTACGACCCCGGCAGCGCGCGCAATTTCACCTACGGCCTGAACACCTGGTACCAGGTGACCGACCGCGTATTCGTGTTCGGCAACGTCGGCTTCACGTCCTACGACAAGAGCATTCATCGCAGCCCGCTGGTGGACGAGCGCCAGCAGGTCGAGGCCTTCATCGGCTCCGGCTACTTGTTCGGCAGCGTGCGCAAGCAGGACCAGGTGCCCTACGATCGCGCCGGCGAGTGGTCGTTCCGGGTCAACGCCGGCTGGCTGGCCGAGGAAAACATCTTTCCCTACCTGATGGTCGGCGACTGGAAGGGCAGCTCGCGCACCACGACCCCTATCGGCGGCCTGACGGTCGGCAGGCTGCTGAGCGGCGGGCCGCGGGTCGATTTCTACGGCAAGCTGGCGCTGTTCCGCCATTTCGAGCGCGACAACCAGCCGGACTTCTGGAACTACACCGCCTACATCATGGCCATGGGCAAGGGTTACCTGCCATGGTCGGACCGGCTCGCGTTCCGCTACGGCTTCGGCTTCGGCGTCTCCTACGCGGAGCGCGTGCCCACCGTCGAGGTCATCAAGCAGAGTTCCCGCGACGAGAACTACGCCCGGTTCCTGAACTACCTGGAATTCCAGGCGGACGTGCCGATCGACCAGTTCATCCGCTGGAAGCCGCTGCGCAACTGCTTCACGGGGGTCACCGTGGTCCACCGCTCCGGCATCTTCGGCACCTCCGACATCCTCGGCAACGTCTCGGGCGGCTCGGACTGGGTGACCCTGCACCTGGAGTGCATGCGATGAGGAGCGTATTGCTGCTGGCGGCACTGTTGTGGGCCGGTACGGCGCCGGCCATCGACTGGCAGCCGGACCCGGACGTTGCCCTGCAGGTCGCGGTGGCCGACACCATGCGGGTGGCCCTGGAGCAGCAGCCGGAACTGCAGCGCTTTTTCGATGAGGCCTGCGGGATCGCGGTGTTCCCGCGCGTGGTGCGGGTCGGCCTGGCCCTCGGCGGCGGGCGCGGGCGTGGCCTGCTGCTCACGGATGACGGGGTGCTGGGCGAGGTGTCGCAGAGTGCACTCACCCTAGGCTTCCAGGCCGGCGCCCAGTCTTTCCGCCAGCTGATCTTCTTCCGCACCTGCGAGGCGATGGAGGAGTTCACGGAGAGCGGCAACCTCGGGCGATGGTCCGGCCGGCTGGAATTCCAGGGCCGGGCGTCGGTGCAGGCCGGCCGCGCCGGCGTCTCGGCGGACCCGGGTTTCATCGGCGACGTGGCGATTTTCAGCCTCTCCCGCGCCGGCCTCATGCTCGAACTGGCGGCCGGCGGCGTGCGCTACCGGTTCACCCCTGCCGCGCCCAGCCCCTAGCCACGCCGGCCGCCATGCGATCATGGCGCATGAACTCCTTCACCGACCTGCCGCTCATCCCCGCCCTGCGGCAGGCCATCGATGCGATTGGCTACACCGCGCCGACGCCGATCCAGGCGCAGACGCTGCCCGCCATCCTCGCCGGGCGCGATCTCATTGCCAAGGCGCCGACCGGCAGCGGCAAGACGGCGGCCTTCGGCCTTGGCCTGCTGCAGCGGCTCGACCCGGCCCGCATTCGCACCCAGTCGCTGGTGCTGTGCCCGACCCGCGAGCTGGCCGACCAGGTCGCGCGGGAGCTGCGGCGCCTGGCGATGGGCATTCCCAACGTGAAGCTCACCCTGCTCACGGGCGGCGTGCCGCTGGGCCCGCAGCTGGCGTCGCTGACCCACGCCCCGCATATCGTGGTCGGCACGCCCGGCCGGGTGCAGGACATGCTCCGCCGGCGCGCGCTCGATCCGCGCGGCATCACGGCGCTGGTGCTGGACGAGGCCGACCGGATGCTCGACATGGGCTTCGAGCAGGCCCTGCAGGAGATCCTCGGCCAGCTGCCGCGCCGGCGTCAGACCCTGCTGTTCTCGGCCACCTGGCCCGAGGCCATTCGCGCCATCGGGCGCAGCGCCTTGCAGGACCCGCTGGAAGTCGCGGTGGAGAGCGCGGCCAGCCAGCCGGACATCGAGCAGTGGTTCCACGAGGCGGCGCTGGCGGACAAGCCGGCGGTGCTCGCGGGACTGCTGCTGCAGCATCGACCGGAATCTACGGTGGTGTTCTGCAACACCAAGCGGGATGTCGATGCCGTGACCCAGGCGCTGCAGGCGATGGGGTTCAGCTGCGCCGCCCTGCACGGAGATCTCGACCAGCGCGAGCGCGACGAAGTGCTGGTGCGCTTCGCCAACCGCAGCCTGCGGGTGCTGGTGGCGAGCGACGTGGCTGCGCGCGGCCTCGACGTGAAGGAGCTGGCCTGCGTGGTGAACTACGAGGTGCCCGCCGACCCGGATGTGTACCTGCATCGCATCGGCCGCACCGCACGCGCCGGCAGTACCGGCCTGGCGCTGAGCCTGGTGACGCCGCGGGAAATGCACCGCGCGCTGCAGCTGGAGGGCCACCATGGCATGACCTTGCAGTGGCGCGTGGCGAAGCCGGTCCACGTAGACGGCAAGGACGTGCCCCGGGCGGCGATGAGCACCCTGCGCATCGAGGCCGGGCGCAGCGACAAGTTGCGCCCCGGCGACATTCTCGGCGCGCTCACCGGCGAGGCCGGGCTCGACGCGGACGCCATCGGCAAGATTGATATCTTCCCGCGACGGGCCTACGTCGCCGTAAGGCGCGACCAGGCCGGCCGCGCGCTGGCCGCGCTGCGCCGGGGCCACATCAAGGGGCGGAATTTTCGGATTTACGGGCTCTAGGGCACGCTATGCGCGAGCTTCGCGCTCACAGTGCCGCGAGCTCCTGGGCCGAGCAGTCCGCGATGCCGAGGGTCGCCGGTGTGCGCAGGGCTGCGGCCCGGTAATCGCGCGCCATCACGATCGAGGCGACCTGGATGACGGCGTCGATCCCCGGGGTCGGCACGCCGAGCTGCTGGCCCAGCTCGGACATGAACACCAGGCCGTAGCCGACGTCTTCGTTGAGGTAGCGATGATCGAGGCGCGGCTGGGCGCCGATGCCCCGGAAGCCGGGCGCCTTGCGATAGCCGGAGCCGTAGTTGGCTTCCAGCATGTAACCCTGGCGCATGCCCATCTCGGGATCCGGCAGGATGGCAAGGCCCAGCTTCCGGCCGATCGCAATGCGCTCCTGGTCGAGCGCTTCGATCAGGCGCCCGACCGAGTCGCTGACACCGTCCTCGTAGAACAGGAAGTTCCCGCCGGTGGTCTCGATGCGGGCGGCGTTGCTCAGGGTCACCGCCGGGTGAATGATCGGGTTGGCATTCTGCAGGCTGGTTTGCAGGACGCTCTGCGCCGGCTCCATGCCCGGGTAAACGTCGCGGATGAGTTCGAGGATGGCGCCCGTGTGCGCGCCGGGGAGCGCGGCCAGCAGGTTGCCTGCCTTGAGCTTGAGGAACACCCGGATCCGGCCCGGCGCGGTGACCCGGACGGCGTAGTGCAGGGTCGAGGTTTCTGCGACGCGGACGGATTCATCCTGCAGGTCCAGCCCGGCAGCGCGCTTGAAGGCGAGGGCGCCGCCGCAGGAACTCGGGCTGACGATGACCGTCTGGCCGGCTTGCAGCTTGCCGGCGACCGCGGCGCCGAAGGGCTCGGTGCTGTAGGCCGGGCCCACCACGTAAACCAGCTCGGCGCCACGCAGCGCCGCGTCGATGTCGTGACCCGAATAGGCGATGGCGCCGAAGCCGGCGATGTCCCCCTCGGCATGGATGCCGCCCTGCGCGGCGATCGCCGCGATGTTGGCCGGAAACTGCTCGAAGTCGAACAGCCGGACCTCGTGCCCGTGCGCCGCGCAGTCGAACGCGACCGCCGTGCCGCCCGCGCCTGCCCCAAGTACGGTGATTCGCATGACTACCTCGTCGCTGGTATCCGTAGGGCCGCCGGGCGTCAGGCCGCCCGGCGCGCAGCGATGAACGACCGTACCATGAGTACGAGCAGCCCGCCGCAGAGCAGGAGCATGCCGAGGTTGACCGTCAGCGCGAGCGGGCTCATCTGCGCCGCCCGGATGCCGAGTGTCGCGGCCGGGGCCAGCGCCCCGAGCAGCGCGACGACCGCGGCGACGTGCATCAGGTGGCGCCGTCCGCCCTCGAAGGCCAGCGCGAGGCCGCCGAGAATCGCGAGCGCGAGGCCGACGTAGGCCGGCAGCAGCGCGGTGCGGCTGCCGGAGAAGAAAAACGCGCCGACTCCGAGGGCGATCAGCAGCGCGGCGAATACTAGGGTCGGTTTGGGCATCGTCGATATCCCCCGGAATAGTTGATGGACGGCGGGACCCGCCGACCTGGCAATGGAAATCCTGTCTCCGGCGCTCAGCGTACCTTATCCATCCAGATGCCGTGCCGCTTGAACCGCTGCGCGGCGGAAAGTGTGCTCGCCGACATGCTCCAGGCGCACCATGTCATTCGCCGGGTCGCGGCTCCCCAGCTCGAGCATTGCCAGGCCGTCTTGCCATGGCACGATCGCCACCTGGCCCCGGATGTTGTCGTAGACGCCCGTGTAACGATCCCAATCCGTGTTGCGGGCGGGCGCCTCGCCCAGTGCCTTGCGGGCTGTGTCGATCGCGGGTGCAACGAGGTCGAAGGCCTTGGCGGCGTAGAAACCCGGCTCCGAGCCGATGCTGTTGGTCAGCACGATAGTGCCGCACCTGGTTCTCGGCTCGAGCCGGAACCCGGTGAAGTAGCCGGGACAACCGCCGCCGTGACGCGCGAGCGTGCGCTCCCCTTCACGCCCGACGCTGAAACCCAGGGCCCAGGTCGTCTCCCAGTCGGGATCGACCCAGTGCACGCACTGCATCTCGCGCAAGGTGGAGGCGCGCACCAGTTCGTCCCCGCTCGCTGTCCATCACGCTTCAGCGCCGTATGGCCGATAGCCATTCGGCCAACGCGCAGTTCGACCGGGATGTCGGTAGAAGTGTCGCTCATGCCGAGCGGGTCGAGCAGGTGCTCACGCATGTAAGCATCAAAGGTCTGGCCGCAGGTGGCCACCACAATTTCGCCGGCCAGGCTCAGCCCGAGGTTGGAGTAACGGAAATGGGGTGCGGCCGGGTACAGCGTCTGCTGCGCGACCGGGTGATCGAGCCGCAGCTTGCCGGCGTCTCGTTGCTGCATCAGCGCCACGCTGGTGAACAGCTTGGAAATCGAGCAGATGCTGTACAGCGCGCGACGAGATGCGCGCAGGACGTCTCGTTGTTCATGGCGGTCCCCGGTCTTGAAGCGGCTTAAACTCGTGTTGCGCTTAAGTTCAATAACCTTTCGCCAAGATAAATCACTCCGGCATTGGACTCGGACCGCGGTGCTATTTATGCTCCGGCAACCCCTGTCGTGCGGTCAATCGGGAGTCGGCCGCCTGGGGAGTTACCGGCTAAGAAACAGCCAACAAAAACCGGAGGAGAATCTCTAATGAGCTTGCAGCTTGCTGTATCGAAAAGTGGTGCAGTCGGGGCTTTGGCCGCGCTGCTGATCGCCGGGACAGGCGTCGGCAGCCCGGCACAGGCCCAGGTCGACCTGATGAACTTCGAGCCGAGTCCCCAGCACCTGGTCATGACCCGGGGGGCCCCCAACAGGCAGCTGCTGACGGCCATCGAGGGCGCCGGCGGGGAAGTGGTATTTCAACACGATCTCGGGATTGTCTTTGTCCGCGGTCTCAGCGACGAGGCGGCCGCCAACCTGTCGGTCGTCCGGGGCGTGACCGACGTCCAGGCCGACGAGTGGTTTGCCGGCGACACGAGTATCGAGTCCGAGGCCCTGGCGTCTTCCCAGGTGTTCAGCCCGGATGACCCGGCAGCGGCGTTCTTCTACCCGCGCCAGTGGCATCTGCAGGCGATTTCCGCCGAACCGGCCTGGGCCGCGGGCCGGACTGGCTCGTCCGATGTGACCGTGGCGATCCTCGACACTGGCATCGACTACGAGCACCTGGACCTACAGGGGCGCGTGGATCTCTCTCGCTCGGTGTCTTTTGTGGGGATCGATGACTTCTTTACCGAGAACCTCTTCCCCGGCCGCGCACTGATCGCCGACCTCCACTTCCACGGCACCCATGTCGCGGCCACTGCGGTATCGAATGGCATCGTGGCAGCCGGCGTGACGTCGAAGCCCACCCTTATGGGCGTGAAGGTCTGCACCTTCACCGATTTCTCCTGCTCTTTCGCGGCGGTGATCTCGGGCATTCTCCATGCCGTGGACAACGGCGCCGACGTGGTCAACCTGAGCCTCGGCGGCGGCTTCCCGAAGGCCGGCAACGGCCGCTTCGTCGGGTTCATCAACAAGGTCTACAATTACGCGCGCAGCAACGGGGCGACGATGGTGGTGGCTGCCGGTAATGCGGCGACCGACCTGGATCGCAATGGCAACATCTTCGCCAGCTACTGTGATGCGCCGGGCGTTATTTGTGTGTCTGCTACCGGCCCTACTGACGCGGATTCCGTGAACGGTCCCTGGACGAACGTGGATGCGCCCGCCGTGTACACGAACTTCGGCCGCTCTTCGATCACCGTGGCGGCCCCCGGCGGTAACACGGGCGGACGGGTCTGGGCCGCATGTAGCACCACCAGCCTGCTGATATCGGTCTGCCGGACGAGCCCCACTTTCGTCGTGGGCGTCTTCGGCACCTCCATGGCGACGCCGCATGTCTCCGGCCTGGCTGCCCTGGTGGTGGAGGATGTGGGGCGCCGGCCCGGTCGCGTGAAGTCTGCCATCCAGCAGGGTGCAGACGACCTCGGGCAGCGTGGCACCGACAAGTTCTACGGCAAGGGCAGGATCAACGTCTCCCGGACTCTTGGCCTGGAGTGACCGCACCCTGGTGTGAGTCGCGACTCTGATGACGGGGGGCGGGCGGACCAGCCTGCCCCCCGTTTTGTTGCTGCAGGGTGGCGATGGTCTTCTCGGTGAGGCGGCGCTGGCGCCTGGCTTCCTGGCCGCTAGAAGCGGTACTCCAGGCTGGCGACGGCGTAGTGCAGCCAGGCGAAATTGTAGACGTCGTCGGTATCGCTGCCGCCTTCCAGCAGCCGGTAGCCGCCGCCGACCCGCCAGCCGGAACCGAGCTCGTAAGTGGCCTTCAGCGCCACGTCGAAAGCGCGGCCGGGCCCGCCCGCCAGGCCGTCGAAGTCCAGCGCCAGCCGCCAGCGGTCGCCCAGGGCGTACTCCCCGTGCAGGTACAGCACCGGAACGAAGCCCAGATCGTCGTCATTGGCCTGGAGCGAGCCCTGTCGCAGGTCGATGTTCGCGTCCCGCACCAGCACCGTCCCGCCGACCCGCCAGCGCCAGGGACCCTGGTCATGGAAGGTGTATCGATACGTGACCCGGTAGGTATTGAACTTGTAGGTGCCCCGGGTCGGACCGGCTGCGAACGTCTCGCCGGCGAACCGGGTCTCCTGCGGCAGGTTGCCCGTGCCGGAGACCTCGAGGGGCGCGACCAGGACGCGTATCCCGTGACGCTCGTTGAAGTCCCAGGTGCCCTCCAGCCGGACGAAGGCATCCGGCCCGTTGCCGATGAGGTCGAGCATGTCGAACCGGGTGCCCGTGTCGCCGGGGATGCGCACGTCGTTACGTGAAAACCAGACCGGCCCGGTTTCGAGCACGAGGGCGCCGGGACTGGCGGAGTCCGCGTCGTCTCCGCCGGCAGCGGCAGCGGCTGCGGGCAGCGGGAAACTCCAGCCCAGGAACGCGAGCAGGGCGACCGTGCAGGACGTGAAGGAACGATGGGTAGTCGGCATGGGGCTGGGAGCCTCGGCAGGGGCCTTGGCGCAAGGATACCAGCAGCACCAGACCTTTTTTGACTGGCCGGGATGCATGTCACCTGGTCGGAATTGTTGGTAGGATCAGGGCCACTTTCCCCAATCTGAGCTGGAACGCCGATGAAACGCCCCCTGCTGCAAGGATTTCTCCTCCTGGTGCTGGCCGCGACCGCAATGCCCGTACTCGCGCATCATGGCTGGGCGGGCAACAGCGCCGGCGAGGTCGAAGTGACGGGCACGGTCGTGACCGGTGTCACCCTGGCCGGTGCGCACGGCACCATGCAGATCAAGGATGCGGACGGGAACATCTGGGACATCACGCTGGCGCCGGGGCCGCGCACCCATCGGGCCGGCCTGCGCGAGAACATCATTCCGGTCGGCGCCGAAGTGACGGTGTTCGGTGAGCGCAACGAGGATCCGGAGGTTTTCGAGGCCAAGGTCCGGCGCGTGGTCTGGCAAGACCAGGTGTTCGACGTCTATCCGCCCGAGTAACGCCGGCCTCCCGGGGCGTTGCCCATGCTCGAGTTGATGGCGTGGCTGGAGACCTCGGCGCTGGCCGAGTTCCTGCGCGGCCTGGGCATCTGGACCTACGGCCTGCTCAACCTGGCCCACATCATCGGCATCAGCAGCCTGTTCGGGGCGGTGCTGTTGCTGGACCTGAAACTGCTGGGTCTCTGGCCCTCGATCCCCGCCGCCAGCCTGATCCGGCCCACGGTGCCGCTGGCCGCGCTCGGCTTCGTGCTGGCCGCAGTCAGCGGCGTCATGATGCTGTCGTTCAATACCACCGAATACCACGGCAACCCGTTCTTGTACGTCAAGCTGCCGGTCATCGTGGTCGGCCTGGTGAATGTCGCGATCATCCAGCGCCTGGCGGCCTGGCGGCGGGCCGCGGCGGGGCTGCCGGCCGAACCCGGCGATGCAAGGACGCTCGCGGTCTTCGGCGGTCTTTCCCTGCTGATCTGGCTGACCGTGATCAGCTGCGGCCGGATGATCGGCTACTGGTAAGTCCCGCCGGGAATGGCGCGGCCTATTCGGCGGCTGCCCCGGCATCGCGCACGCACAGGGCGCGGCCATCATCGAAGATATGGACGGCGTAGTAGGGAAAGCCGCCGTCGAACATGAAGCCCCAGTGATACATCTCCGGCCGTCCGGCGATCTCCTCGCCGTCCTCCGCCGGACGATCGACCAGCGACACGCTGCTCCACAAGCAACAGCCGCCGATGACGAAGGGACTGCGGATACCTTCGCCGCCTTCGGCTGCGGCGTCGTGGAGCCCCTCCAGCTCCGCCAGCGTCGGCAAGCGCCAGTCATCATGGCCGGCCAGCGAGAGTGCGGCACAGTATTCCACCGCCTCGGGCCAGGTGATGTCTTCGCCGTTGGTCGCCGGCGCCCATTCCAGGCCGTCGCTCGCGACCGTCCCGGCTGCAGCACCCTCGTCGACTTCAGCGTGGATCGGCATGGCGATCGAAGCGCCGATCGACACCGCAATCGAGGCGGCGATCACCGGCAGGATTCCGATAGACGAAGTTTGAAAAGGAATGCGCATGACGGTGCTCCGGTCGATGGCCACGATTTGCCGTTGGTAGTATATAGGTGGTTCGGTTTACGCAGGCCCTGTCGGACACTTCGGCCGTTCTTCTCGCGTTATTGCCCGACGCACACACCGGGAGTAACCCATGCGAACCCTTCAACCGGCTGCAATCGGCAGCTTGCTCCTCAATTTCTTGCTGGCGTCGCCGGCCAGTGCTTCGAGCGAATACGCGCAATGGCTGGAAGATGCCTGGCCGGCAGAGGGTCCGGGCGCGGCCGCGATGGTGGTGAGAAACGGCGACGTGCTGTTTCGCTCTGCCTCGGGAATGGCGGACATGGAGCTGGGCGTAGCGCTGACTCCGGATCACGTGTTCCGCATCGGGTCGATCAGCAAGCAGTTCACGGCGGCGGCCATCCTGCTGCTGGAGGAGCAGGGCAAGCTGAGCGTCACGGACGACATCAGGAAGTTTCTCCCCGACTACCCCACGCACGGTCACGAAATACGGCTCGAGCACCTGCTGACGCATACCTCGGGCATATCCAATTACACCAGCATTCCCGGCTATTGGGAGGGCGGCGCGATCCGTAAGGACGTTTCCACCGCAGAGCTGATCGCGGTTTTCTCGGGCTTGCCGATGGACTTCGCGCCCGGCGAGGCTTTTCGCTATTCGAACTCCGGTTACGTGCTGCTCGGGGCCATCATCGAGAAGGTCTCGGGCATGTCCTACGCGGACTTCATGCAGACCGCCATCTTCGACACGTTGGCATTGAACAAGACCTGCCATGGCGGACTGCAGATCATCCCGGGCCGGGCAAAGGGCTATCAGGGCGAGGCGGGCGAGTACCAGAATGCCGATTTCATCAGCATGACCCAGCCGCACGGGGCCGGAGCCCTGCTGTCCACGGTGGACGACCTCGCAAGATGGTCGGCGGCCCTGTTCGGCGGTGCCTTGCTGTCCCAAGAATCGCTCGAAAAGATGACGACTGACTTCCAGCTGAATAACGGCGAGCGTATCGGGTACGGCTTTGGCCTCACCGTGGGCGAGCGATTCGGCGAGCGGGAAATCA
The DNA here is from genome assembly GCF_011058255.1 of Thioalkalivibrio sp. XN8. GTDB lineage: Bacteria > Pseudomonadota > Gammaproteobacteria > Steroidobacterales > XN24 > XN24. The sequence continues at coordinate 147,454 of NZ_JAALFH010000052.1, forward strand.
CCCACGACGGAGGCATTCACGGCTTTTCGACCAGCGGTATCTGGCTGCCGGAGCGGAAGATCTATGCCGTGGTCCTGTCGAACAACCAGGACAGCCGCGCCACCAGCTATGTCGCCGCCCGGATGGCCTTTGATGCTGCGGGTGCCGACTACCCGCGCTTCACCGCGGTTGAGGTGGATCCCGCGCGGCTCGCCGATTACCAGGGCGTTTACCGCATCGGTGACGAGGACAGCCGCAGCGTCGTGCTCGAGGAAGGCCGGCTGTACACCCAGCGTACCGGCGGCCCCCGCCTGCGAATCGCCGCGGCCGGCGGCGACCGGTTCTTCTATCTGGAAAGCTTCAGCTACCTGGATTTCGTGCGCGACTCCAGCGGACGCGTCGTGGCGATGGAAATGCACCACGGCGGCGCGCCCGAGGCGGAACGGGCCGAGCGGATCAGCGATGAGGTCCCGGTCGAATAGCTAGCTGCCGGGCAAGTCTTCTCGGACCGGAAAGGCTGCTGGTGCATCAGCCAGTCCCCTTCAACGCCGGAACAGCCACAACAACAGCGTCAGGATGAGCGACACCAGCAGGCCCGTGGCGAGCGGGAAGTACAAAGTGAAGCCGTCGCGCCTGATCACGAAGTCGCCGGGCAGCCGGCCAAGCGGCAGCTTCGACAGCCACGGCCAGAGCAGGCCGACTAGGAGGATCACCAGGCCGAGAATGATCAGGAATCTCTGCATCTTCAAGACACGCCCCATTTGCTGCTCGAGCCTAAAGGCCCTTGACCTTTCTCGATCCGCCACCGCCGCCATCTCGGTTGCCGGTCCCGCTACAGCACGAAACGCCCCCTGAAGTGTCGACCGGATTTACACTTTGCCTCAACCTCGGGTCAGCGGGAGCGGATAACTAATTGATTATAAAGGATAACCGTAAACTGGCGCGTATCTTGCATTAATCCTTGCAAGATTTACCGGACTCTCGTGCCCACTATGGGCAAAGCACTGAAACTAAGGAACAAGCGATGCGTCATTTACTCAAGATCGTGATTGCGGCTGCGGCGACCATGGCTTTCTCCGCCGTCGCCCAGGCGGCTCCCATCACCATCAACGGTGCCGATTTCACCAACGGGACGAACAACCAGGTCATCGGCGGCATCACGTGGTCCTCCGCGCCCGGCAATTTCCAGACCAAGACCGTGGACGGCTTTACCGGGGTGGGGATCATGGGCGGCAGCACCAACGACGAGATCGATATCGGCGAGACGCTGACCGGTACTTCCGCGAACCCGTTCGCCATCAAGTCGATCACGCTTGGGGTGCTGTTTGACGGTCCGGAGTTCAATGACGTCAACGAAGTCGCCAAGATTACCTTCGACGGCGGGTACATCTTGCTGACCGCAACCGGTCAAACGGACGCAACGCTGACCAATGCGCCCGACGGAACTTCGGTGACCTCTCTCTCTGCGGCGACGAGTAACGGTGGCGGGGTGTGGCGTATCGACTTCGCGTCCTACCTGTCGCCCGTCACTTCCGTCAGCTTCACTGCGTTGAATGGGGATTGCGGTAATCACAGCACGGGTAACTGCTCTAACCAGTCGGACTTCACCCTGGTCCAGATGGTCGCGAAGCCGGTGCCCGAGCCGGCCAGCCTGGCGCTGCTGGGCCTCGGCCTCGCCGGTATCGGGCTGGCGCGCCGCCGCCGCCGCTGAATCGACCTCCGGGTCGGCATCCGGCGCTAGCGCCGTCCGCGGGACCTGCCCCGGACGGAGAGACGCAGAGAAAAAGGGCGACCACCATGGTCGCCCTTTTTCTATGCTGTTGCCCATGCACTTAAGGGATTCCCAATCCCTTCGCCTCCCGGCATGAAATCCCTTGAGCCCATCACAATTGGCACAGCCGATACAACCACGTCATGATGGGCTTGGTTGCCGGGGCAGCGCGCTGAGCATGCCAGAGAGTGTTAAGGTCCCAGGGCCGGCTCAACGCGAGGAGACTCCGATGCTGAAACCCAGTTGGTCCGCCAGGTTGCTGGCGCTGAGCGTGCTGCTCGGGCTCGGCACGGCCTGTTCGACAACACCAGAGCACGACCCCGCAGCGGCCGGCAAGACGATGGATTCGCTCGTGACGGCCGAGTGGCTGGCGGCGCATCTCGACGACCCAGACCTGGTGGTGATCGACTGCACGGTGCTCGTCCAGCCCGACGGCAGCGGCGGCTTGAGCATGCTCAGCGGCCGGGACGCCTACGAGGACGGCCATATTCCCACGGCCGGGTTCGCCGACCTGATGGGGGAACTGTCCGATACGGAGAGTCCGCTGGGGTTCGCGGTGCCTTCGCCTGAGCAGTTTGCCGCCGCCATGCAGGCCCTCGGAGTCAGCGACGACTCCCGGGTCGTGCTCTACGACGACGGTCGAACCGCGTGGGCGGCGAGGGTCTGGTGGATGCTGCGCTGGATCGGGTTCGACGAGGCCGCATTGCTCGATGGCGGACTCGCTGCGTGGACCGCCGAGGGTTACCCGTTATCGACCGAACCCGCCGCCCGGCCGGCGGGGACGTTGACGATTGCCCTGCGACCGGAACTCATCGCCGACCAGGAGGAAGTGCTTGCGGCGGTCGGTAATGACGCGGTGCAAATCATGGACGCAATGCCCGCGGCGCATTACCGCGGCGAGATGGCAATGTACGCGCGGCCGGGGCATATCCCCACCGCCACGAACGTGCCGATGACGTCCCTCGTCGACGAGACCGGGCGCTTCCGGTCCCGGGAGGAACTGGAGGCGCTGCTCGCGGGCGACCGTGACGCCCGTTCGATCACCTATTGCGGCGGCGGTATTGCCGCGTCGGCCAATGCCTTCATCATGACCCGGCTCGGGTACAAGGACGTGGCCGTCTACGCCGCTTCGCTGCAGGAATGGGCGGCGGACGAATCCCTGCCGATGGAGGTGGCGCCGGACGCGGAGACGAACGGCAACTAGCGCCCGGCATCCCGGCTGCGTGCCGCATCCAGCGCCTCGACCAGGGTTGCATCCCCGGTGGGGTCGTTCTCGACGGCGCATTGCCAGGCGGCGACGGCCTGGGCGCGGCGCTCCAGCGCGTCGAGGGCGCGCCCCTGCCAGCCACAGGTGTAGCTGAGGTAATAGCGGGCCAGGGCCATGTCCGGGGAGCGGCCGAGGATCCACCGGAGCAGCTCGGTGGACTGGTCATACCAAGGCAGCGCGTCGTCGTGTTTCGCCTGGCGGCTGGCGAGCTCGCCGAGGTTCGTGTAGGTGCCGGCCAGCTTCAGGCGGTAGTCGAGCACCGCCGGGTGGTCCATGACCAGCGCCGCCTTGAGTTCGCGGGACCGGTCGTAGGCCGCGGCGGAGGCCTCGTAGTCCTCCCGCAGCATCTCGATGCCGCCCAGGTTCTCGTAGGCGGCGCTGAGGCTGATGCGCGTCTCCGGGTTGGCGGGCTGGCGGGGCAGCAGGGCCTCGCCGTGGTCGACGCCGAGCCGGGCCGTGTCCCGGCCCGCCTCCAGCTGCCCCGTGCGGCCATACAGCGCCGAGAGGTTGATGGCGCTGTATATCACCAGGCTCTGGTATTCCAGGTTGTCCGGATCCGCCAGCACGAGCTCCTGGCGCAGTCGCAACGCTTCCCGTAACCGGGTTTCGGCGTCGGCCGTCCGGCCCTGCGTTTCGATCCACTGGCCGTAGTTGTCGAGCAGGCTGGCGAGGGCGGAGCGGCGGAAGAGGTCGTCGCTGTGCCACAGGTCGAGCGCCTCCATGCGCTCGAGGGCCTCCGCGTAAGCTGCGCCAGCCTCCGGATTGCCGCGGTCCGCCAGCACCAGCCCGAGTGCGCTCACCATGTTCGCCAGGTTGAAAGCATGCAGCTCGTCTTGCGGCTCCCCGGCGAGCAACTGCGCGGTGTTATCGATCGCGAGGCGGATCTCCGCTTCGGCTACGTCGAGGTCACCCATGACGCGGCTGATGTTCGCGAGGCGGTGGTGCGCATGCGCGAGTTCCGTCGTGATCTCCTGGCCTTCCTGCCGGGCCGCGAAGTCCTGGTAGAACTCGCGGGCGGTCTCGAGCAATTGGCGCCGCAGCGTCGTCAGGCCGCCGGTCTTGAGCTCCGGGTTCTCCGCGACGCGGGTCAGGTAGCGGTCGACCGCGTCGCGCGCCAGGTCGAAGTTGGCCTCGGCCTTGGCGCGTTGCACGTCCGCCTCGATGCGCGCGAACCAGGCGCTGGCCGCGAGCAACGACGTGATGCCCATCCCCACGACCGCGGCCGCGGCTACGGCCGCGAGCCGCCGCTGCCGGCGCTGGGCTTCGCGCTGGCGCAGCGTGTCGAAGCCCACGCCCAGGATGCCGGCGACGATCTTCAGCAGCGCCGCCTGCTTGCCGTCCTTGCCCGGGCGCAGGTCCGCCGCGATCAGCTCGGTGCGCTCCGGGGTCAGCTCGCCGGCGGCATCGACCGTGTAGCGGAGGGCCTCGGGAAAACATTCCTCGTCGGCCCCTTCCGGCTGGTCGGAGGCCCAGGGCTCGCCGGCGACGATCATGGCCAGGACCCGCTGTGCCTTGCCAAGGGCCTTGAAGCTGCGGATTTCCTCGTTCACCCAGCGGGAACGGGCGGCGGCGGGGGAACAAATGACGACCAGCGTCGCGGAGGCCGCGAGGGCCGCCTGGATCTCGTCACTCAGGCTGGACGCGGAGGGCAGTTCGTCCCGGTCGAGGAAGACCTTGCCCAGGCGCTCCGGGATGGGCCCGAAGCGTGCTTCGCTGCCGACCAGCCGCCGCGGCACTTGCCAGCGTTCCAGTGCCCGCTGCAGCCAGACGGCGTGGCGCTCGTCGGCGTGGCTGTAGGAAATGAACGCGCAAAAGGCGGGCGCGTCCCGCGGGGGCAGCTTGAGCGCCATGGTGCCGAGCCTCCTGACTTCGTGAGCGCTGATCCTAGCAAGTTGGGGCGCTCTATACTCCCAGCCGGGCCCACACGGATCGGTGCATGCCAGGATGAACCCGGCCAGTCGTTGCTTAACAGTGCTGTTCCTTCTGCCGCTGGCGCTGCTCGCGGCGGCCGCGCAGGCGGAGATCGAAGTCGGTGACATGCCGCCGGACCTGCTGGGCGAGACTCCCAAAGGCGAAGTGATCCGGATCAGCGAGCATCGCGGCAAGGTGATGGTGGTCAGCTTCTGGGCGTCCTGGTGTCCGCGATGTCACGAGCAGTTCCCCGCGCTCGACCTGCTGCAGCAGCACGTCGACCCCGACCGGCTGCGGGTGGTCCTGGTCAATTTCAAGGAACACCCCCGTGTCTATCGGGACATCGTCCGGGAAACGCGCAAGTCCCCGGTCACCTGGACGCATGACCGCGATGGCACCGTGTCGGAGGCCTACGGCGTGAACTCGGTGCCCCGGACCTTCCTGATCGACAAGTCGGGCCGGGTGGCGATGGTTCGCTACGGCTACTCCGAGTCCGGCATCCAGAAGCTCTTCGAGGCCATTGACGTGGTGCTCGCCGAGCCGGCCGTAATCCCCTCGTTTAACTGACATGGTCGCCCTTTTTTTTCTTGAATCGCTGACCGCGGCCGACGCGAGCAAATGAACGCGAAGAATTACTGGCTTTTCTGCCTGCTGCTGGCGCTGCCGTTCGAGCTTGCGGCGGCGGAGCTGGAGTTGGCCGGCGGCACCACCTTCGACCGCTACGAAACCCTGCATGAAAGTGGCGTGGCCAACCTGAACCTGGTCACCAACCCGCAAGGACGTTTTCCCACCGAATGGTCCATCGGCGTCCTTCTCGCGCAGGACAAGAACCCGTCCTATCTCGACAATGACGAAGCCACGGTGTGGCTGGGGATCGCCAAGCGGGCCCGCTGGAAAGGGCTGTTCGTCGGTTTGGGCGTCGTGGTCGTCGACCAGACCAACCAGCGGCTCAGTTCCCATGTCAACTTCAAAACCTCCGCCGGATTTCACCTCGGGCAACTGGTGCTCCAGGTGCAGCACATCTCCAACGGCGGGCTGAAGGGTGAGAACGACGGAGACAGCCTGGTCACTCTTGGCGTCAGGTTTCCGCTCAAGCCTTGACTGAACGGTCGGGCAAGATTTTGCCGCCGCGCGCTTTCAACTCGGCCTCGATCGCCGCGCACCGCCGGCGCCAAGCTGCGCTATCACTTCGGCAGGTAGCGCTACCTATTGCGGCAGGCCGGGCGTCCGCCAGAGCCAGTCTTCCCCGTCCACGAAGGACAGGTGCCGGAAACCTTCCCGGTCGGCCGGCTTCAGTCCCTTGGTGACCGCGGCGCGATCCAGCATGTCCTGCGGCGGAGGGAGCAGGCGGCGGCCGAAACCGGGCAGCAGCGTGCGCAGGTAGCGCTCGGGATCCGCCTGCAGGGCGACGACCGTACTCGCGCACAAGGCGGTGCCGAAGCTGGCGGCGAGCGTTTGCATCCGTGCGGCGCAGTTCAGCGGGTAGCCGACGAAATCCACTTCGCTGGCGGCGCTGAGGTGAGGCTCGAGCTGGATCCGGATCGCCTCGCCAATGGAGATCCCCACGCCGTAGCCTTTCGGCGCGGCATACGGCAGCGACTGGGCGAGGGCGGCGTAGCCCTGGTGCAGGGCGAAGGTGGCGTCCAGCGCGCTGGCGAGGCAGCGCGGCAGGTCCTCATCGCTCTCCTGTTCCCAGAGCAGCGCGAAGCCGTCGCCGAGAAACTTCTGGAAGGGCTGCTGGTAGTCGTCGCAGAGCTGCATGACATAGCCGAACTGCAGCTTGACCAGGTCCGCCACATGGTCGAGCGGCTGCGTCTCGCTCCAGTTGGAAAAGCCCCGCATGTCCGCGAACATCGCCACGATGCGTGAACGGGCGCCGAAGCGCTGGTGGCTGTGGGTCGCCAGGGCTAATGCCGAGGTTCTCTTGTACATGTGGCCTGAAGCCTTGTGCAGGTGCAATGACCAGCGTTCATGGATACCACCATCCGGCCGTCACGCCAAGCGGACGGTTTCCCCGCACGGCGATGTTGCCGATAATGCCCGGACTTTGAGCCAGGCGGAATCAACCCCATGAGCGAGTTCGAGTTCTTATCCGTCCTGGTCTCGATCATCTTCGGCTTCGGGCTCACTCATATCCTGCGAGGCTCCGTCAGCCAGGTCTTCCGCAAGCAGGCCCTGGATCTCCGTCTTTCGTATGCCGCGTTCTTTGTCGTCGTTCTCGTCCTGAACTGGTGGGTGTTTTTCAGCTGGCGGAACAACGAGGTCTGGAGCTTCGAGATTTTCCTGGTGCTGGTGCTCTGGGCGATATCCCACTACGCCGTGGCCATTACGTTGTATCGACCCGATGACCGGGAATCGGACAGCCGGTTCGAACTGCACCTGTTCCTGCTGGCGTTCGTCGTGACGGGGTTGTTCGACATCGCGCAGACGGCGATGCGAGGAAACCTTTTCGAGCCCTGGTACTACCTGCCTTTCGTCGGCCACTACATCGTGCTGTCAGGCGCGGGGTACCTCATCAAGTCGGCCGTCTTCCACCGTTTCCTGAGCACCTGGTTCCTGGTCTCCATCCTGGCCTGGGCGCTCGTGGTGAGGAGGTTTCTTGCGTGATTCGGGGCGTGCTTGTCGACTGCGAGGAGGGCTCCATGCCGCGCATCATCAATATCCTGGACTATCCCGGCGGGCTCGAGCCGGCCGTGGACTACATCCACCGCCAGTGGGGCGACGAGGACAATCACGCCTTCTACCTCGACTGCGCCCGGCATTCTTCCCGTGGGCCGGAGGGTCTGCCCCGGTTCTACGTGCTGGTTGAAGACGACCGCATCATCGGCTGCTGCGCCCTGCTGGTGAGTGACTTCCTGAGCCGCCAGGATCTCTGGCCCTGGCTGGGCTGCCTGTACGTCGAGCCCGGGTGGCGGGGCCGGCGGCTGAGCGGGGCCTTGATGGAGCATGCGAGGGCCGAGGCGAGACGCGCAGGCTTCAGCAGGCTGTTCCTCAGCACCACCCATGACGGGCTGTACGAGAAGTTCGGCTGGAACCGCGTGGAGGATGGTTACAACAGCGATGGCGATCGTTTCCGGATTTACCAGATCGCGACCAGCGAAGGCTCCTAGTGGCTGTGGACCGGGCGCGTGGTGGAGCGGCCACCGGAAGGGGTTGCCTGTACTCCTCCGATCGCAACTCGAGAGGCTGCTTAGGTTGCTCCGCAGGGCCATCGAGCAGGCGGGAGACCGCGGGCGCGATACTGTCCTATGACTTGGCAGCACTGCGAACCTCGCGCCCGGCGATGCAGGGGCGGCTCTCGTTTGAGCCCGGGCGTTGGCCCTGCTGTATGCGCCGGACGGACGGCGAACGCGCGCGTACTGCCGTTCCATAGCGCATGGGGAGCATGCCAGCGCACAACTCGATTCGACTTGGGCAGCAAGGTCGCGAGGATCATCGAGATCATCACCGTGACGAATTCGAACAGGCTCATTCCCTCGCTCCAAATAAAGGCCCGGTGAAACGATGCCGGTCCCGTTCTCTCGCCGATGGCTCGAGGGCGAAGCTGGAACCAAGGGGATCTTCAGGGCCCTTCATTGCCCCGCGGACTCGTCCGAACCGAAGCTGCTCGAGATCAGGTCAAGCCCATCCCCCCTGAGGAGGGATGGGCAGCGGGCCTGGAAAACTCAGAACGCGAACCGCAGGCCCACGTTCCAGAAGGTGATCTTGCCGAACTCGTAGCCGGTGACCAGCGCCATGTCGGGCCGGAAGTACCAGCGGCCGTTCAGGGCGAGCAGGATGTCGGAGTCGAAGGCATCGGAGCCCTCGCCAACGACCTCGCCGACCGAGGTGTAGCGCACGTGGCCCTGCAGGTGGAGCGCCGGCGTCGCCGCCCAGAGCATGCCGATCTCGCCGCCAATACCGCTGTCGTCGACGTCGGCGTCGAGATCGAAACCGGCGACCTTCACGTCCTTGAACTCGATGTTGTCAAAGCTGAGGCGGCCGTAAAAGCTCATCGTGGGCGAGAACGGGTAGGCATAGCCGACGCCGAGCCGCCAGCGCACCACGTCGTAATCGCCCTCGACGGTGTCGATGCCGTCGCTGACCTCGAGCTCCTGGCCGGTCAGGGCATAATCACCGAACAGGTGCATATTCTCGCGGAACTCCCACGCGCCGCCGATGAAGGCGCCGCCGCCGGCATCGGACTCGACGTCGAGGGTGCCGTTGTCCGTGAAGGCGTCGGACTCCTCCACGTCGTTGACGAAGCCGGCGATGAAGCCGCCCTCGAGGTAGGTGAAGCCGAGATCCTGGGCCCCCGCAGCCGCCGGCGCGCCCAGCGCGGCCGTCACGGCAAGTGCGAGCATCTTGTGACGAGTGGACATACATCACCCCTGTTTGGGAACTGGCAAATGCTGCCGGCCATCACGGCCGGGACTGTGGGGAACGGTTTTGTGACCGATTTTCCGCGTTGCACAAACAACTCTACTCCGGGGGCAGACCGGCGACAAGAAGCCCAGTGGCCCTTCGCTCAAGGTGTTGCAGTTGATCGAGCGGAAGGGACTGGAGGCGGTGATTTAGCCTTGGCGCGCAACTAAAGCGGTTCCCGGATTCCCCGCAGCTGGCTGACCGTCGCCGTGAATCCGGCGGCGAGCACATGCCGGTGAACGAAAACTTAACGCGAGTTCCTGTATCCCCGGGGGAGCAGGCAGTTTCCCCAATAGAATACGAGGCTCAACTGACCACCGCGGGCGCCAGCAGTACTTCCCTGACCAGGTAGCCCGTGTAGCCCAGGTAAGAGGCCAGCAGCAAGGCGCCCGCGACGCGATTGATGCCGCCGCGGCCGCGGAAGCCGTAGCCGATGAGGAACAGCGCCAGGGTCAGCGAAGCCATGACCATCATGTCCCGGGTGAAGACCTCCGGCCCCACGGCCAGCGGATGAATCGTGCCGGCGATCCCTACCACGGCCAGGGTGTTGAACAGGTTGGAACCGATGATGTTGCCGAGCGCGATATCGTGTTCGCCTTTCCGGGCGGCAATAATCGACGCCGCCAGTTCGGGCAGCGAAGTGCCCACCGCGATGACGGTCAGGCCGATGATCAGGTCGCTGACGCCGAAGCCATGCGCGATCTCCACGGCGCCCCAGACGAGGATGCGGGAACTGACCACCAGGAGCGCGAGTCCGACGACCAGCCAGAAGACGGCACGGCGCACGGGCATGGCCCGAGCCTCGAGTTCCTGCTCAATGTCCTGCCCCAACGTGTCCGCCTTGGTCTTCAAGCCCTGCCAGATGGCCCAGCCCATCAATCCCACGAACACGGCCAGCAGCCCGACCGCCTCCGGACGGGTGATCTCGCCGTCCCAGAGTTGCCAGGCCGCCAGGGCCGTGACACCCATTAGGATCGGCAGTTCCTTGTGCAGGACCTCCGATTGGACGGCAATCGGGGCGATCAGGGCCGTTGCCCCGAGAACCAGCGCGATGTTGGTGATGTTCGAGCCATAGGCGTTACCCAGCGCGATGCCGGGATTGCCTTGCGAGGCGGCCAGGATCGACACCATGATCTCGGGGGCCGAAGTGCCGAACCCCACGATCACCATGCCGATCAGGAGCGGCGGCGTGTCGTAATGGTGGGCGATGGAAGCCGCGCCCTCGACGAAGCGATCGGCGCTCCAGACCAGGAGCACCAGGCAAAGGACGACCGCGATAAACGCGAGCGTCATACCCGGATAAAGGGGTCTACCGGGCCCACTTGATCTGGAACTCGATCTCCTCTTCGCCGTCCGAGCGCTCGTGCTCGATGGTGAACTCGGCCCGCACCGGTACATAGATGCGCTCGCCATCAATCTGGATGTCGAAACGCTCGCCGTTCTCGATGGCATCGGCCAGGCGCCGCAGCTTGGCTACGAAGTCCGCCTTCGGGTAGCCCTTTTCGACATCTCTTTCCGGCTTGGTGGTCATGTGTCCTCCGCGGGGTGGGCAAAGGTTGGGGTGAGGTTCATACGAGGGTCATTACGAGCAGCCAGACTACGACCAGCCCGACCGCGAAATCGTTCCGTCCCGGCGTGCGCCAGAGCGCGCCGAACAGGAACAGGTTGTAAGGCACGGGAGCGAAATGCAGCGCAACTGCCAGGGCCGAGGGCGCGCCCTGGGTGACCGCCGCCAGCGCCAGCATGGTCGCGATCAGGTTCACCAGGGTGCCCATGCCGATGATATCCCGCCACAGGAGCTGCGGGAAAGGTACTCGGCCGTGCCAGCGGCGGGAGAAATAGTTGCCCGGATGCCCCTCGGTCACGGCGTCGAACTCATCATGGGGTAGTGTCGCTCTTCAGTTACACGGCGTACGGAAGCTTGGCATTTCGGGTCGGGGTCGGAATCGGGCGATGAGTACGAATCGTCGCTCCCGGCATGGGTATGAATATTCCAGGAAATAGCCTTATCAGGACTCTTCTGGGCGGAGCGCCCGGTGGGCGGCGGTTCGGTGGAAGGCTCGGAGTTTTTCGCCCATGGTCTTGTTCTTGCGGAGGTGCGCGCCGAGGTCCAGGTCCCGGAAATCGGATCGGGTCATGGCAAGGGTTGCCAGGGCGTCCCACATGGCGGTCTTGACTTCGGTGGCGGCGAGAAGGGCTTCGAGTTCGACCACGCGGGAGAGGTCGGAGTAGGTGAACAGGCTGTCGTTGAGCTTGAAGCGGCCCGCCTTCTCCGCGCCCCAGGCGGCGAAGTTTTTGAGCGGAGAATCAGAGGCTTTGATTCGGCGGAGCATTTCCTTGAGAGTCTTTCGCTCCGCTTCCAGCATCGGGATGATCCCGGCCAGGAATTCGCCCAGTTCGCCCTCGGGGTTGCTGTTCCTGGCCCGTTTGGCCAGTTCCAGCACGGCAAGCGTTAGGGCGGCATGGTCGGCGAGGTAGGTCTTGAGGTGGTTGGGCATGAGCAGGCCTGGATGCAGACAAGAAGAATAATGAGGATAGCTGAAGCGCGTAGCCCTACCCGGCCAGTGTGAACGCGGCGGGCCAGGACCATTGTTGCTCCAATGGAGGTTGGAGATGGCGACGAAAAAGCGTAAGAGCAGGATCCCGGGCAAGAGCCTGCGAGAGGACGCCCGCGTCAGCCAGGCGGTCATCTGACCTCGATCTAATCCCATCCCATGAACATCGGCCACCGGGCTTCGCTGCAATATTCGTTCGCCTTCGGCTCGAGGGCGAACCTGGAATAAGGATTGACGAAGCCTCCCTAGTGATGGCGATGGCGCAGGGCCTTTGGGTCCTGACCAGCGGTCCTTGTCCGAATCGCCATGCTGGGAGCTATTCCCCGTCCGAGAGCTGGAATACGTCCTCCACGGGAACCTCGAAATGGCGCGCGATCTTCAGCGCTATCACCGTCGATGGCACGAACCGTCCGACCTCGATAGTACTGATGGTCTTGCGCGAGACCCCGATGGCGCGGGCCAGATCGGCCTGGCTCATCCGGTGCTCGGCGCGAAACACTCGGATGCGGTTGTGGAGGGCGCTCAAGAGGCTTCGTCCGAAGGGTCGGGCTCGTCGCTGGCCAGCATCATCAGACCAAAATAGGTCAGGCTGAGCACCACCAGCATGAACGCTGTCACGATCTCGCCTGCGTAAACCAACGGCAACTGCACTACACCAAGTATGCCTGCGCCTTTGAACAGGCTGTCGAACTGGGTCAGAACGACGAAGGTCGCCGCCCAGGAAGCCGCCAGCGCTTTCCGCAGCGTGGTCGCCGAGTAACTGTCCTCGTCGGGTGCCGGTTTGCCAGATTTCGCCTTGCGTGCGACGGCGACTGAGAGCAGCACGACGACCACGGCCAGCGCGCCCTTGGCGGCCCAATCCAGCACCGTGAGCAGCATTGAATCCACGCCGGCATCGGCCAGCGCATCGAGCAAAAGGAGCGCTGCGAAGGGCAGGGCCCCGGTAGCCATCAGCGTGTTGATTCGGTCAAGCAATTCGGCGCGGTTGGGTTGATCATTCAAGATGGACTCTCCTGTGCATGCGTATCCAAAGTTGTTGCGAACTTGCTGTTCAGATAGGAACCTCAACTTTACAAGAGGATACCCAAAGGTGTCAATATGAGGCGAAAAAGTCCCAATCGTCAGTTGTGGAGATAGCTAGAGAACGACTGATGGCGTGGGAGACCGCCTGGCAAGAGATCGCGGCGCATCTGGGAGCTTCCCAGGGTCCCTGCCTCCCTCTCGGGCGGGCGCCGCCCCGCCGATGTAAACTGGGGGGCATGGCGCAGGGTGTCTCTCAGGTTTTCTCCCGAGCGTGACCAAGCCATAGCCAGTCGTGCTAACGGCGGACAAGAGCACGGTGAGCGACGCGAGCTACCGGCCTCCCGCGCATCGATGACGTAAAGCGAAACGGGCTCGCAGGAGCCCGTCCACCAAGCGCTTTAAAGCTGTGACTTGAAGTAGTTATAGGATTGCTTGAGAGCCTTGGTGACGTTTTCGACCTCGTCGACCATTTTCTCCCAGGTGCGCTCAGAAGCTGACTTGAGCTCATCGAGCTTGGCCGTCGCCTGGTTTACCTGCACGCGCAACTTGGCGACCTGCTCGTCGTATTTCTTCTCGACAGCGTCGTTGGCCTCCTTGGCCTTGCGTTCGAGTTCGTCGATGTTCTGGTTCATCTCGTCAATCTGCTGCTTCATTCTGGCAGCGTATTCGTCTCGCTTGGACATCATGTCCCTCCTGTACAGATCCAAAATGCATCGCAGCCGGGGTTGGCCACAATGGCGGGGTCACCGGAATCGGGGCGCCACCATCGATATTACGCGCCCTCCGTGGCTGGTTTACAACACGAGCGGGCCTTCCCTGAAGTTGTTGAACCTGATCGAGCGGAAGGGGCTGGAGGCGGTGATCTGACCTCGATCTAATCCCATCACAGGGTTGATGATGACTTTCTAAAAAGGTGGGAGACGAATCACGATGATGACATTAGCGGTAAAACTGGCCTTGACCGGGGCCCTGGTCTTTTTTATGTCGGGCCTACTGACGGGCGTCTGGAAATATCGCTGCATCATGGCGAGCGCCGAGGCCACGGCGCCCTACTATGTGGACATCGCCCACCGGGCTTCGCTGCAATATTCGTTCGCCTCTGTCCTGCTGGCGGTCCTCGCCGGTTACAGCGTCTTTCCCGAGGCCGTGAATGCGGCGGCCATGATTGCGGTGCTGTTCTTCTTCGCCTTCGCCATCATCACCTACCTGATCCACGGCTATCTTCGGGACACGGACAACCAGTTGCGTCAGCCCCATGTGCTCGGGAAATCGGTGATCGCCGGAGGCATGATGCGCCTCTCCATGAGACTGCTGATTCTGGGCGAGATTGGCGGTAGCGTGGTCATCGGCCTGGGCGCGATGATGGGGATTTGGGGCGGCTGAAGACGGCATTCTCGTCGAGTCGGTGGGCGAGCTTCCTGGCCGGGGATCCGCCCCAGGCTTCCAGCTTCCCAGGATTCCAGCGTCCCAGCGTCCCAGGGCTCAGCCCGGTCGCCCCGGCTATGGAGACACCAAGGGATTCCAATCCCCTCGCCTCCCGGCACTGAGCGGTCATTTCGATCCTGTTTGTGCCAGTCTGAAAATCGACGCACTCAAGCCGTGCGCGGTAGTATCGGATGCCGCCGGAAGAGGCCATCGATTTGGGAGATTCGGATCGATTCATTTCGATCACCTAAACCCAGGCCGAGCCAACGCCTCTCGACATTGGAGCAAATCGCAGGCCCATTCCAAATGAACAAAAAACCCGTCGAAGTTGTATCAGACGAGGTCGCACCGAGCGGCGGATTGGTCGCCGCATTAAAGGTCATAGCTGATGAAGCGCCAGCCTCCGGATTGACATTGCACGACTTCACGCAAGCCCTCGGTGAACGGGCCTTCGGCTTGATGCTGTTCGCCTTGTCGTTGCCGGTCTCCATCCCGCTGTTGTACGGCATTCCACAGATCGTTGCGCTGCCGATGATGGCCATTGCGTTGCAGATGGCCATCGGTCGCCCCGAACCCTGGGTGCCGCGGCGTTTCGGTGCACGGCTGCTGAGTAAAGAAGGATTGCAGAAAATGGCGGCAGGGGCGGAAAAGTACTTCGGATGGCTCGAGCGCATTGCCCGCCCGCAGTTACTGCTGCTGTCAGGACCCACTGCGGAGCGGTTGGTGGGCGCGGTCTTTGTCGTGTTCATTGCCAGCATCTTGATACCGTTACCAGCTACTAACACTATTCCTGGCATA
Source organism: Thioalkalivibrio sp. XN8 (assembly GCF_011058255.1). GTDB lineage: Bacteria > Pseudomonadota > Gammaproteobacteria > Steroidobacterales > XN24 > XN24. Next base: position 162,587 of record NZ_JAALFH010000052.1, read on the forward strand.
GGTATCGCCATCGCGTCCATCGGGCTTATAACCCGTGATGGGCTACTTGTCCTGGCAGGTCTGGCCATCGGCAGCGCGTGGATTCTTCTTCTGGTGGTCGGCATCTCGGTTTTCGGGCCCACATTCATCGATCTGTTCAAAGATTTCGTCAAGAGCCTGCTAGGCCTTGGCTGACGCGGCTGCCACCAATGCATTTGAATCCCTTCGCCTCCCGCCATAAAACCCCAACCCATTGAATAGGTTGGTGGGCCCGCCAGGCATCCCCGGCGCGTCGATGAGGCGCCGTTCTGTCGCCTAAGGCTCGAGGGCGCAGCAAACGGACTTAGGCATCGCTGTCGTGAACGCCCGGATCGCCAGCAAGTGTCGTCAGGCAGAAGATGCCTTCTCGCAACGGGCACACTGCTGAGCATCAGCGATAAATCAGGGAATAATCAGCGTTTGCTCTGGCTATGTGCCGGCGTTAGCGCGATACTCCAATCTCGACCAACCATCAAGCGTATGGCCGTGACCGCGGCTGGCGTTCGCTGGGTGCATTCGAAAAAAAGCAATCAATCAAGAGGAGTCAAATAATGAAGAATAATTTTTTCAGGGTACTTGCCGTCGTTTTGCTGAGCGTATCGGCGATGAGCATTGCGCAGGCGCAGGAAGAGCCACCTTTCATTCCGGGTGACTATTGGGAAGTAACCGGCGTTAAGACCGCCGATGGCGCAGGCTTGAAGTATGCGCGATGGCTTGCCGGCGAATGGCGCAAGAACAGCGAGTTCGCCAAGTCGCAAGGATGGATCAAGGATTTCATGGTCATCAACAACGTTCATGCTCGCGCTGATGAGCCGGACCTTTATCTCATTCGAGTGTTCGAGAACATGGCGACCGTTGAAGAGGGCGAAAAGCGTCGCAAGGCATACATGGCCTGGGCAGAGCAGAGTATGGATGAGATGGCTGCCGCGAGTGGCAATCGCGCCGAGTATCGTACGATCATGAGCACGTCACTGCTGCGCCATATGAAGTTCCGCGACTAGTTTGTAACCGGTTGAAGAATTAAAGGCAGGCGGGTCGATGACCCGCCTGCTTTTTTCTTTTGGAAACCGTCCTTCTGCTTCCCGGATCGAAGTCGTGGGAGCATTGGTCGTCGTTTATCGGGAACCTGGAACACTGGAATTCTGACGGCTCGGCTGCACGACCGGGCCAGCGTCCCAGCATCCCAGGGCCCAGCCCCGGTCGCCCCGGCTATGCCCACACCAAGGGATTCCAATCCCTTCGCCTCCCGGCATAAACCCCGAACCCTATGAAAAGCATGGTGGGCCACGCCAGGCATCCCCGGCGCGTCGATGAGGCACCGTCGCATATACTCGGCCCAGCTCCACTAAAGAGGTGCGCCCATGTTGCTCCGCAGGATCACCAAGCATGTGAAAGCGCAGAACTGGTTCGCGGTCGGCCTCGACTTCGTCATCGTCGTAGTCGGTGTGTTCGTTGGCTTGCAGGTCCAGGACTGGAATGACTCCCGCAAGGAGCGAGTCGAAGAAGGCGTGTTGATGGTTCGCCTGTTCGAGGAGGCTCGACCGCTGATCGACGCTCACGAGCGGGAACTGGCCTCGCTTCGGTCTCGGGCAGAAGTGCTGATCGGCGTAAACCCGGTCTTGTTCTCGCAAGCACCCAGCAGAGCGATTACAGAGCCGGAATGCCGCCGCATCTCTGCATCACACGTTCACCGGCGACCCTCCGACGAACTTCCAGTTCTTGACGAGATGCTCGAGACCGGTCGATTCGATCTGCTGCGGGATGCGAAAGTAAAGGACAGCCTGCGAGCATATTTGCTGCTTCGGGAACGCGGCCGTGCCTACTATGAAGAGGCGGTAAACGAACTTTTCCGGCTGCACAGCAGATTTCCGTCACTCGTAATCGTTAGTCGCTTGCCGGTGACCTCCGATAGCGATATCAGCTGGGGCGGCCTGAGCGGCGACGGCTATCGATGGGTGCCGGCGTGTGATGTCGACGGAATGAGGGCGAACGCAGCCTTCCTGAACGAATATGTCGACAATCTGAGTCGCATCAACACGCTGACCAGTTTCGTGGCGGAACGGCGGGACCATCTCCTCGAACTCAAAGATACCCTGGCCGATTTGACCGCGAGGCAAGGCCGCGCGCCGGGATTGAAATAGAATGACCGCTTCCGACCCAAGGCGGATTATCCCAATGTCCTTTCTCAGGGAACTGCGGCGCCGGCATGTGTTCCGCGTTGCCGGGTTGTACATTGTCGCGGCCTGGGTGGTTTTACAGGTCGCCGATCTTGGCTTCGAGTCGTGGGGCGTGCCAGCCAGCGCTTTGCGCTTCGTGTGGATCGCCGCCCTACTGTTGTTTCCGGTCGCACTCGTATTTGGTTGGCGCTATGACATCACCGCGCATGGCATCGTGCGAACCCCGCCCGCGACTGGCAGCGCGGACCTGTCGCTGAAGACACCGGACTTCGTCATCTTGTCTGCCCTGGTTGCCGTTGCTGCACTGAGCGGCTGGTGGATGGTCGAGCAGGTAGCCGGCAGCAGAAACGAGTCACGAGAGAGCATCACTGCCCGCGCGATTGACCCTGCTTCGATCGCCGTGTTGCCTTTCGCCACGCATAGCAGTGCCGCCGACACGGCTTTCTTCGCCGACGGCGTGCACGACGATCTCCTGACCTCGCTGGCAAAAGTTATGTCAATGAAGGTCATTTCGAGAACTTCGGTGCTGAGATACCGCGATACCGAAAAGAGCATCCCGGAAATCGGCAACGAACTTGGCGTCGCATTTGTTCTCGAGGGCGGCATACAACAGGCCGGAGACAATGTTCGTATTAATGTGCAGCTTATTGATTCGCGGACAGACGGCCACGTCTGGGCTCATACCTACGATCGCGCGCTGACCGCGCAGAACGTGTTTGCTATCCAGAGCGAGATCGTGGAGACCATCGCAACTCAGCTCAAGATGGAGCTTACGGCCGAAGAACGCAGGCGCATCGGCCGGGACCGTACCGACAATCTCGATGCGTTTCGCGAATACACGTACGGGAAGCAGCAAGTCGATATTGCCTCGTTTGCGGCGCTGCGCGAGGCAGTCGACCATTTTCAGAGGGCGCTGGAAATCGACCCGCAGTATGTTCTGGCCCGGGCCGCGCTGGCCAACACGTTCGCACAGCTCGCCGTGACGGGGGCAATAACACCCGCCGAAGCGCTGGCTCAAGGCCAGTCACACCTCGACCGTGCCGTGGAACTCTATCCCGATAATCCGTTCGTGCAGGCAGTCCGCGGCAGGTATCTAAGCCTCACAGATGATCCGGCAGCCGACGCAGTCATGAAGGCGGCCACTGTCGCCGCGCCGAACGATGTCGACGTGCTCAGCATCTACGCGACGTATCTTCGAATCCAGCGGCGCGGCGAGGAAGCGCTTGAAGTACTGCGGCAGGCGCTGGACCTGGACCCGTTATCGGCACCGCTGTACCACGACCTCGGGCGCGTGCACCTGTGGCTCGGCCAGTTCGAGCCAGCGCTAGAGGCCTTCGCCCGAATCGCCCAGCTGAGTCCTGGAAACCCGTATGCCGCCCACGGCGCAGCCACGGCGACAATCCTCAGCGGCGACCTCGTCGAGGCCGCGTATTGGTCGGGGCAGGCCCTGTCGATGGATGCCGACGATTACGAGAATCCGGCAACCTGCGTGGTCATATACGCGAGCTTTGGAGATTACGAATCGGCGCGTCGGCATGCAGACCTGGCGCTCGAGATGGGCCCGGCGGAGCCGTATCCCCTGTCGTCAGAAGCGCTATTGCTTGCGATGACAGGGGACAATGAGAAGGCCGTAGCGATGGCGCGCGGCGCCCTGGCGAGAGACCTGGAAGACCGGTGGGGGTCGCACTTCGTTTTCCTGAGGCTGATCCGAAATGCCGCGCTGGATTCTGGTGAGTACGACGAGGCGCTTGCCCTGTTCCAGAAGTACGAGCCCGGGTTATTCGAATCACCGCCGCAGATCACCGCCGGAAACGTTCGCAAGGCCGTGGACCTGGCGTCATTGCTGCAGCGGGTTGGGCCGGACCAGCAAGCGACAGAGTTGCTGCACGCGGCGATCGCCGCTTATGAGCAGCATTACACCCTGGGATCAGCCAATTATCCGCTGGGCATAGCGGTGGTCGATGCGCTCGCGTTGCTAGGCCGGGAAGAGGAGGCGGTGGCGCGCCTTCGAGAACTGGCCGACGATGGCTGGCGCGTCCTGTGGCATTTCGACACCAACCTGAATCCGAGCCATGACTCGCTGCGCGAGCTACCTGCATACCAGGACATCCTCACGTTCATCGAAGATGACCTGCAGCGTCAGGTCGACACCTTCTCCGTCCCGGATGCCGGGTGACGGTCGGGTATTTGCCGTTCCCAGACAGCGCTGGAATCGGGGAATACTTCTGAGTGGTGTCGCCGGGCCGGCACACACCACTGCGATTGCCTTGCCGGCGACACTTAGTGACTCAGAGTTGGTGGGTGGATGAGGGCGAAAACGGCTCAGTCGCCAGGCGTCGGCGAAATGGCGCGCTGCCAGGGCGGGCCGTCGGTGTAGGTGCGGAAGCTGACGACCTTGCCATCCACGAATTGCCACACGTGGGCAAACGGCGCCTCGACGCTGTGACCGGTGGCCTTGTAGGTGCCGCTGTAGTAACCGAGCGCGACCACGCGGTCGCCTTCGGCGACGTAAGTATTGGTGACCACCGAGTAGTTGTCCCATTCCGCGCCGATGCGCGCGATGAGGCCCTCCAGGAGGGCATCAGGGCCGACGTACGTACCGGCGTAGGGGTAGCCCTCGGCGGCGACCCACACGACGCCCGGATCGAGGATGTCCAGAAAGGCCGGGACGTCGCCGCGCGCGAAGTTGGCGTAGGCGGTTTCGACGATCGCGCGGTTGTCGTGCTCCTGCGCGAGGACAGGTGTGCAAAGCACGACGGCGAAGAGCGCAAGCAGTAAGCGGTTTATGCCTGCAAAGCGGCGTGTGCGAAAGCGGCGCGTGCGCAGAGAAACCTGGGCGAGGGTGGCGGGTTTTGCAGGCATAGTGTTTTCCTTCAGGGATGAAATTGGGTGGGAGCGCCAGCGACTCGGTCATGCCGAAGGCCTCCAGCACGGCAGCATCAAAGAGTGTGAACCGTATATACCACCTTTTCGCTGGCTGGTGCCCGCTCCTCACCGACGCCGGCACATGCGTGCAGCGTTCTGATTGACCCTCTGACTCGTCCGAACCACCTTCCGAACCCACCGCCACGAACCAAGGGATCGCAGGTCCCTTGGTGCATGCCGGTCAACGGCTTAGCGAAAGCCCTCAGGTGGCCCGCCCGAACTTGGCCGGCGCTCGGCCTGCACGATGCGGGCGTAATCAGCAAGCATCACATGGGCGAGTTCGAGGCGCTGTGTCATCTCGACGTGCAAGAAATGCCGCCGCGCAAGACCAAGAGCCTGCGGGAGGACGCCCGCGTCAGCCAGGCGGCGATCTAGGCTAGTCGTGGCGTCCTCTTCATGCTGCGGCCTGCCAACGCTCCTTCCGCGCCCGTGGCCGGAAGCGATAATGCAACGAGTCCGGAGACTCTTGCTGTGCTAGGTGCTGCACCAGCTCCGGAAGGCGTAAGGAACTGGATGCCGTCAGGTCCCGGAACACGAGCCGGACTGCATGGTCGGCTGCTCGCGGCACCCGCCCAAGTTTTTCCCAGCGCCGAACCGACTGGTCTTGCACGCCGAGCAGCTCGCCAAGCTGAGCCTGCGACAGGTCGAGGTAATGGCGGAGGAAGCGCACTTCCCTTCCGGTGAGCCAGGGCTTCTGCTCCACGAGCGTGCATGCGATCGCCTCATGAAGCGCCTCCGCCTCGTGAATCGAAATGGCGGGCCCGTAGGGCGTGTCGTGCCACTCGTAGCCGTTGGCCAGGTAGACGTTGGGCAGGCCGGATTCGAAGTAGTGGTACATCTTTGTTCATCCAACACGGATTACCGTGATCACCAGGATGGAAGTCGCGTCCTCCGGGATCTCAACCACAACCCGCAATTGGTCTCCGCTGACATTCGCCTCGATGTTGCAGCGCCAGGTCCCGGTGCGGGACGCGATGGGCACGTACGGACCCTCGGTGATCTCGCCCCGCAGGAGGCATCTCTGCACCTGGAGGGCATCGACGTCCCGGCGGCGCATCTGTTTCCGGGCGTGGTCGACGAAGAGCACGCCAGCAGGCCTGGATGCCCGCTCCCGAATATGCTTCCGTGCCGTGCCCGGGTTCACGCGGTCTCCAAACAAGAGACCGTTAAAATTTAACGGTCATGCTACGCCCGTTGGGTCTCGTGGACAACCCCTCGGAAGCAGTCCAGCAGAAGGTCCTAATCAACGGGAGCCCAAGAAAACGTGGGAAATGCGCCCTTTTCGCTTAAGTGCTTGAATGGAAACGGAAAACGGCCGGGTCGGTATAAGATCGGGCGACCCTAAGTGGCCAAATTTTTCTTGTTGTTTTTCTGTGAGTTACGAGTGGAAACCAAGGGACAGGTAGTACCACTCAGACGCTTGCCGCTTTCTTCTTCTTGGCGGGCATAGCCTTCTTCTTGGCGGCCCCGGGCTGACGCATAGGTGCCTTCTTCGTCGTGATTTTCTTTTTCGCGACCTGACGACCCGACGATGCCGTACCCGCTTTGCCGCCCGTCAGCTTCTCCAGCTTGGCCTCGAAGGCCTTCGGGTCGTAAACCTCCAGGCCGCGTTTCTTGCCTTTGAGTATTCGCAACCATTTCTCATGGACGAGTGCCGCCGAGAGGAACGCCGGCGTGTTCACTGACTTGCCCCGGAAGATCGGGTGCAGCGTCCAGGAAGACAGCGGCCTGTCCTTGGGTGCGTCGTCGATGCATTTCTGTAGATCGCTAAGTGCCACCCACTCGGGACTGAAGAACCCGCCGCCGGTGTTGGCGACGACCCTTAAGTGAACAGTCCCCTCGGGATGCTTTCCGATCTGGTAGGTGATCTGGCTCTTGCCGGACAGGGAAGGGCAGGTACCGGAATGGACGACCTTCACGATGCCTTCCAATGGGTCTTTGGTGCGTGTCATGCGTGTTCTCCTTCGGGAGTGGTGTCGAGGATGGAAGTGAGTACGTCCCTCAGCTGGCCGTCGATCCAGGGCTCGTCCGGAATGACGAACCCCAGGCCGTAGTCGTCGGTGCCCAGATAGACGGCGTAGATGTAGCGACCCCGGAGCGAGGCTCCTTCCCAGGGGGTTTCGCTAAGCGTCCACGGCATGTCCAACTCGGTGAGCACCCGGTCTTCGTCTCCGGGCTCCACCAGGACCAGGTAGCCGTAGTCCTCGGCGTCGTATGGCTGGAGGGGAAAGTCCTCGATCAGGACCTGGATGAGGTCGCGGATGAGGCCATAGGCGGGATGGTCGGGAGGTAGCTTCGTCAAGTCTTGTTGGCGCTTAAACGTGATCACATAGGGTTCCTCCGGGCACAAAAAAACCAACCCGGGGGTTGGCTCTTGGTGACGTCCAGGGCGTGAAGGCCCTTCAAATAAGATGGCGAATAAGCCGCAAGCGAATCACTCCACGAGCAGCTCCTCCAGGTGCTTCCTGAGCTCGCCCTCGACCCAAGGCGCGTCCGGGATCAAGAACGTGATCGCGAACTGGTTGTTGGCGAGATAGATCCCGCAGAAATGCCCCTCCGTCATGTGCACCGCCTCGAAGGGCACCTCGCACAATCGATAGGGGAGGCATAGATCCGCCAGGACGCGATCGGAATCATCTTCCTCGATTAGCACGACGTAGCCGTCCTCCGCCGGGTCGTACTCGAAGTGCCCCAGCATGCGGACGACGATGCCGCGCAGCACGGGACTCAGCGGGGATCCCCGGATGGCGTCCAGGGATGCGAGGGAAGAGAAGATTTTCATTGGGTTCTCCTTGTTGGTGACCGTACCCCCGTAATCCGAGCCATGCGTGATGTGGGATTTCCCGGTATTTTGACCGTAGGGAGGTCCCGAGATGAAACGCAAGCGCTACAGCGAAGAGAGGATCATTGCCATCCTGAAGGAGCACGAGGCGGGTGCGTCGGCCAAGGATCTGTCGCGGCGACATGGCATCGCCGAGAACACGATCTACCGCTGGAAAGCCAAGTACGGGGGCATGGAGGTGTCCGAGGCCCGGCGGCTGCGAGATCTGCAAGCCGAGAACAGCAAGCTGAAGCGCCTGCTGGCCGAAGCGGAGCTCGACAAGGCAGCGTTGAAGGAGTTGGTCCAGGGAAAATGGTGACGGCTGCGCAGCGGCGCCGGGCCGTGGATCACCTGAAGAGTCGCCGCTTTAGTGAACGTCGCGCCTGCCGCCTAGTCGGCTTTAGCCGCTCGGCGGCCTGGAGCCCGCTCAAGGGCCGGGACGATGCTGCGCTAAGGACACGTCTGAAGACGCTGGCCGAACGCTATCCCCGTTATGGCTATCCGACACTGCATGACATGCTCAAGACGGAGGGCCTGGTGGTGAACCCGAAGCGGACCTATCGGGTATATCGAGAAGAGGGCCTGCAGGTCCGCACGAAGCGCCGCAAGAAGCTGACCCGTCCTCGGGTTCCGTTAGCGCTGCCGAGTCGCATCAACGAGCGCTGGTCCGTGGACTTCGTCTCAGACCAACTGGCGAATGGCCGACGGTTCCGTGTGTTTAACGTCGTCGATGACTTCAGCCGTGAGTGCGTGCTGCAGATCGTCGACTTCTCAATCAGCGGCGAGCGTCTGGCTCGAGAACTGGATCAGTTAGCTCGATCCCGCCCCCTGGCCAGGCAGATCGTCATGGACAACGGTCCTGAGCTGACCAGCAAAGCCATGTTCTTCTGGGCCAAAGAGCGTGGGGTCAAGCTGCACTTCATCCAGCCTGGCAAGCCGACCCAGAACGCCTTCGTCGAGAGCTTCAACGCCAAGTTCCGTGAGTACTGCCTGGACCTGCACTGGTTCGCCACGCTGGCGGATGCCGGATCAACAATCGATGCCTGGCGTACCCACTACAACCACGTCAGGCCGCATCGCTCTCTGGGCAAAAAGCCTCCGGCAGTGTTTGCTCGCGAAGCCGCCTGATATGCTCAATTTCCCACATCAAGGCCGGCTTGGTTCAAGGGGTACGGTCA
>NZ_JAALFH010000053.1 GCF_011058255.1 Thioalkalivibrio sp. XN8
TAAAGAGGTCACGCCGCATGCCGCATAGCTGGTCCGCTCTAACTCGAGCTTGCAGCCGACGCCCGCAAACGGGCGCGGCTGAACCTGAACGTTAGGTTGCAAAGAGTTGGAGACTAATGGCTCAACTAACAGAATGTGGAGATTGCGGACATCACGTTAGCAAGTCAGCAGACTCCTGTCCTCAATGCGGCGCACGCCTAAGACTGCGATGGCATGAAGGCAGCTGGGCTACAGTATCTAAGGTTGTCCTATGGATCGTTGTTGGCTTGTTTGCGTTGGCGCTGTTCTCAGAATCATGAAGCAATCTAACAACGCATTCCCGCGGACGCCGGCTCCGCCGGTTCGCCCGCTGACGAGGACCGCCGCTGACCGCGAGCGTTAGGTTGCCGACGGTGACATCCGACAAAAGAAGAAACGACGCGACCGCTCAGCCAACTGGCGTTGAGACTAGGTGCGAAAGCGGTCATGCAGCTGCGAAAGGCCTCTCACGACTTGGGCCGAGAAAACGGGGCAAGAATAGAAAAGAAATCGTGCGAGGCCAGGAATACAGTCACTCTGGCCAGCTTGTTAACAAAGTTAGAATAATTGACCGTGAAAACAACAAATACAAAGAGCAAGTGTCGGATGCGCACACAGGCGAAATTATTCGCGACGTTGAGCATCCACTCACAGACCATACTGAACATGGATCCGCTAAGTTCAAGAAGAGGACAACCTAACTCAGCGCTGCAGCCGACGAGCTGCCCTGGCACGCGGCCTGCTGATGCAACCCGCGCGCCAGCCCGGCTCGCGGCTGAGCTTGGTCGTTAGAGCGCATGGAGCCCTCTCTTGTAATCGCAAGTTCCTTGAACCATGACGGCGACGGGCTGGTGCGAATTAGCGTAGTAGCAACCAGCGAAGCCTTTCATGCTGAGACGAGTGCCTGGGGTAATGCTGAGCAAATAAGTGGTTTAGCTGCGTCATTGGTCGGATTTCCACGATCCAGAACCGATACCGTGAGATATAACTTCGGCGGCGCCATGTCCGGGTTCTGTGATCTCGAATTCTTCTGTCTTGACGGACTGCTCCATACCGCTGTTAAAGTCACAATTGTTGCGCCTGACGCGTTTCGTTCGACTCAACGCTACGAAAACGCGGAACTGCTCATACGGATAGAGCCAAGTGCGATAGATCAGTTTGTCGCTTCACTTCACGCATTCTACCCAGGGCAGGCCAACAAGGCCGTATTGGTGGGGGTTCCGCAGTACCATCGAAATGCGCTCTAACAAACGCATGGAGACCGACGTTTGGCCGCTCCCATCATCCAACACGATCCGCCACACGATCCGCGTGACGATCCCGACCATCCAATTCCTTCCCTTGCTGTGATTGACGTCGCCACCTACAAGAAGGGTGGAGGCGCGGACCTGTTCATTATTGTTGCCTCACCTTTGGCAGCTGATCAGGGTTCACTCACACGCTTGCTCGACAAGATCGAGGGATATCTCCGGCACATTCTTTCGGAGGAGTTCCGAACGGAGGCGGGCGTGCCGTCACCGGAGAACACATCAATCATTGTCAATCTTCACTCCGATTCTGACCGCGCCGCTTGGGACCTGGTCGAGAGGTCAAAAGCATGGGTAGAGAATAACCATGCATCTCTAAGGGCAGAGATTCTGAAAAGCCACGGACCTGGCGGGCCCTCTAACAACACGCTGGAGACCGACGCTTGACCGCTCCCTCCTTTCGCTGTCGCTCCAGTCGGTCGCCGTCAAGCGCGGCTCAGCGTGAGCGTTAGCGGTTCACACAGGGTCGCGATAGACTGAGGCAATCCTGAAACGGAGACTCGACCATGGCACGGGCGGTAACAGAGATCTACGCGGAAATTCAGAAGCTTAGCAACTCTGATAAGGAAGAGTTGCTTAGGGCGCTGATGGCGGAGTTGGATGCCCCCCTCGATGCTGAAGTTGAAAAGGCATGGCTCAACGAGGCGCAAAAGCGGTACCGGGAGCTTGCGGAAGGACGAGTCCAGGGCGTGCCCGGTCATTTGGTTTTTGAACGCTTGCGTGCCCGCCTTGGCTAATGCGGTACGAATTCCATCCCGAAGCGGAGCGGGAGTTCACTGAGGAAGCGGCCTATTACGAATCTGAGATGCCCGGCCTGGGCGGCCGATTCGCAACAGAAATTGAACGGGCTGTCGATCTATTGCTTGAGCATCCGGAAAGCGGTGCGTCGATTGACGCCGAGTTGCGTCATTTCGTTCTAAGACGTTTCCCTCACTCGATCATCTATTCGGTATTCGAAGACACGCTATTCGTTGTCGCTATCGCCCATTCACGGCGGAAGCCGGGATATTGGCGATCCAGAACTGATGATTAACGCCCACACCGCTAACAATGGGCTGGAGACCGACGCTTGACCGCTTGCTCCTTTCGCTGTCGCTCCAGTCGGTCGCCGTCAAGCGCGGCTCAGCGTGAGAGTTA
>NZ_JAALFH010000054.1 GCF_011058255.1 Thioalkalivibrio sp. XN8
TAACTCTCACGCTGAGCCGCGCTTGACGGCGACCGACTGGAGCGACAGCGAAAGGAGCAAGCGGTCAAGCGTCGGTCTCCAGCCCATTGTTAGCGGTGTGGGCGTTAATCATCAGTTCTGGATCGCCAATATCCCGGCTTCCGCCGTGAATGGGCGATAGCGACAACGAATAGCGTGTCTTCGAATACCGAATAGATGATCGAGTGAGGGAAACGTCTTAGAACGAAATGACGCAACTCGGCGTCAATCGACGCACCGCTTTCCGGATGCTCAAGCAATAGATCGACAGCCCGTTCAATTTCTGTTGCGAATCGGCCGCCCAGGCCGGGCATCTCAGATTCGTAATAGGCCGCTTCCTCAGTGAACTCCCGCTCCGCTTCGGGATGGAATTCGTACCGCATTAGCCAAGGCGGGCACGCAAGCGTTCAAAAACCAAATGACCGGGCACGCCCTGGACTCGTCCTTCCGCAAGCTCCCGGTACCGCTTTTGCGCCTCGTTGAGCCATGCCTTTTCAACTTCAGCATCGAGGGGGGCATCCAACTCCGCCATCAGCGCCCTAAGCAACTCTTCCTTATCAGAGTTGCTAAGCTTCTGAATTTCCGCGTAGATCTCTGTTACCGCCCGTGCCATGGTCGAGTCTCCGTTTCAGGATTGCCTCAGTCTATCGCGACCCTGTGTGAACCGCTAACGACCGGAATCAGCCGCGCAGTTCACTGCGTCGGCTGCATTCATTTGTTAGAAGCCGACTGCTCAAGACGCTCGGCCAACCAGACCTTGATGATTGACTGGCGCGTTACGCCTAGCCGACTGGCTTCCTTGTCGAGGGACTCGATCATCCACGTGGGGAAGTCGACGTTCACTCTCTTTTGGGCCTGCAGGGGCCGGCGCGCCTTAGATAGATCCAGGGCGTTGGTAACGTTCTTGCCGTTGTCGAAGTCGGCATCAAATTTCTTAGCCTTCATAAATGGCCACCTCCTCGGAACGAGAACGGCGAACGGAAATAATTCGGATGTTCTCGCTGCGATAAGTGATCACGGCTGACCAGTGCTTCCCGTCGATACGCCCAATCACCAATAACCGCGGTTCATCAACCGTAACAGCCGGGATCTCGATTAAGTCCGGGTCACTCCAAAGCACCTGCGCTTGGACAAAGTCGATACCGTGCTTTTCGAGGTTCGCACGGCTTTTGCTCTCGTCAAACTCAAACGCCAGCATGGTATAGAAACTATACCTTTACGGGTCACGGCGCAAGAACCACCGAGAGCCCGGCCTGGAGGCTTCTAACGGCGCGTTGAGTGGCCGATGGCCGACAGTTCATCAGTAAACACGATCGCCTCTCCCATCGGTCCGCTCTAACGCACAGTTAGACGCACGCGCGCCGCCGAAGTCATGGTCTGCCGTCTTGAACACAAGCATCTAGCCTGTGCAAGGCAGCCGCGACCCGAACGCGATTGTATCGCTGAAGAAGGATAGGGAATCCGTTGAATAGAGCGTTGAGAGCGGTAATCAGCAGAAGACTACCCTCGCCGTACAGTGAAACGTAGAGCATGCCTGAGAACTGCATCGCAGCACCTCCGGCCAGGTGGCGCAATTCATACTCTCTGGTAAACGCAGCCATCCCGTGTAGATATGCGCGTAGCGCGTCTCTTCGAGAGCTGTCCAGGCTGGGTGGCCGCCACCGTCTTTGGGGTTTCCCGCTCTTCCGAAGGAACCACTTCCAATAGCGGATGCCCAGCAATTCGTAGAAACGTCCTTCTGAGACCTGTTCCCATCGCCAAGGACCGAAGTAGAGCGTGAGTACGGAATGCAAGGGGCGTAGGTCTCCGGGCGAATGAACATTCCACGTGCGTCTAACGTTCAGGTTCAGCCGCGCCCGTTTGCGGGCGTCGGCTGCAAGCTCGAGTTAGAGCGGACCAGCTATGCGGCATGCGGCGTGACCTCTTTA
>NZ_JAALFH010000055.1 GCF_011058255.1 Thioalkalivibrio sp. XN8
CGTTAGCGGTTCACACAGGGTCGCGATAGACTGAGGCAATCCTGAAACGGAGACTCGACCATGGCACGGGCGGTAACAGAGATCTACGCGGAAATTCAGAAGCTTAGCAACTCTGATAAGGAAGAGTTGCTTAGGGCGCTGATGGCGGAGTTGGATGCCCCCCTCGATGCTGAAGTTGAAAAGGCATGGCTCAACGAGGCGCAAAAGCGGTACCGGGAGCTTGCGGAAGGACGAGTCCAGGGCGTGCCCGGTCATTTGGTTTTTGAACGCTTGCGTGCCCGCCTTGGCTAATGCGGTACGAATTCCATCCCGAAGCGGAGCGGGAGTTCACTGAGGAAGCGGCCTATTACGAATCTGAGATGCCCGGCCTGGGCGGCCGATTCGCAACAGAAATTGAACGGGCTGTCGATCTATTGCTTGAGCATCCGGAAAGCGGTGCGTCGATTGACGCCGAGTTGCGTCATTTCGTTCTAAGACGTTTCCCTCACTCGATCATCTATTCGGTATTCGAAGACACGCTATTCGTTGTCGCTATCGCCCATTCACGGCGGAAGCCGGGATATTGGCGATCCAGAACTGATGATTAACGCCCACACCGCTAACAATGGGCTGGAGACCGACGCTTGACCGCTTGCTCCTTTCGCTGTCGCTCCAGTCGGTCGCCGTCAAGCGCGGCTCAGCGTGAGAGTTAGGCGACCATCTTGATTCACTGCATCCGGCTACGAGTGTCCGCACAGCCGCCCCACTTAGACTAACTAGGCGAATGGCCCATGAACGTCTCACCCCGCGCAGGCCCACACAGTCGACGACGACTTTACGTTGCCCTGGTGGCAATCCTCGCCTCTGTCGTGATTGCAACTCTTATTACATTGGGTGCCGTCAACCCGTACCCCAACCTAAAAATCGCGTATCTCATTTGCGTGGCTGTTGGAGTGTTTGGCCTAATACAATTGGTGATCGCAATCGCTAGCGGATCGCCTAACAAATCGCTGGAGCGGACGCGTGATAGGTAAGTTGCGAACCTCAAGCATCGGCGTGCGCGCCGCTCAGCTCAATCGTTAGACGGAGCTGACACGGTGCCACGAGCTCGTTCCGCTCGGCGACCGATCTCACCGGCTGAAGCCGCAGTGATAGACCGCGCCCTTGAGGTATGCCCTGTGGGGTCGGTGACTTTTGCACAGCGGAAATCCATTTCTCGTCTTGAAGTGGTTACTCGCTGTGGATGCGGATGCGATACCGTGGAGTTTGATGGAATAGACTGGAGCGACCCTCCGGCTGTGATTGCCGCTGGCACAGGAAATTCCGCTGACGGCAGATCGGTAGGGATCTTGGTTTTTGGCGCGATCGACCGAATCGTCTGCTTGGAGGTTTATAGTTTTGATGACGAGCCAGCCCGGCTGCCGGATCTAGACTCGATTAGGTCTGTTGCCCAGTCCTGAGGACGATGGCGTAGGAGCGGCAGTAGTAATGAATCAACGGAATGCAGGGTCTCCGTCTAACTGTTGGATGAACCTGACGATGCCGCCTGTCATGGCCCGTGCATACGCACAGTCCGCGCCAGCCGCCATCGCAGGTTATCCAGAGCGTTAGAAGCCTCCAGGGCGGGCCCTCGTTGGCCCTTGCGTCCCGAGCCGTAAGGGTATAATTTTTATACCATGTTGGCGTTCGAGTTTGACGAGAGCAAAAGCCGTGCGAACCTCGAAAAGCACGGGATCGACTTTGTCGAAGCACAGGCGCTCTGGAGTGATCCCGACTTGATCGAGATTCCGGCTGTTACGGTTGATGAACCGCGGCTATTGGTGATTGGACGTATCGCCGGGAAGCACTGGTCAGCCGTCATCACTTACCGCAGCGAAAACATCCGAATTATCTCCGTGCGCCGAGCTCGCGCCGAAGAGGTGTCGATATATGAAAGCTAAGAGATTTGATGCCGACTTCGACAGCGGCAAGAACATTACCAACGCCCTGGATCTATCTAAGGCACGTCGGCCGCTGCAGGCCCAAAAGAGAGTGAATGTCGACTTCCCGACTTGGATGATTGAGTCACTCGACAAGGAGGCCAGTCGCTTGGGCGTGACGCGCCAGTCAATCATCAAGGTCTGGTTGGCCGAACGTCTCGAGCAGACGGCTTCTAACAAATGAATGCAGCCGACGCAGTGAACTGCGCGGCTGATTCCGGTCGTTAGGTATCTTGTCTAGCGTAACGTTATAGGTTACGCTTTAATCCATGATGCTGAGATTCCGTCACAAAGGATTGGCGAAATTCTTTGCCACGGGTTCTCGGTCGGGAATTCGACCGGCGCATGCAGTCCGCTTGAAGCTGATACTGGCTACTCTCAATGCCTCTACCGGCCCCGGCGACATGGCGTTGCCCGGCTTGAAGCTGCATCCGCTGAAAGGAGATCTAAAGGGACGCTGGGCTGTAGAAGTCAGTGGGAATTGGCGGGTGACGTTTGGCTTCGTAGGTACGGATGCCGATGAAGTGGATTACGAGGATTACCATTAGGATCGACCTATGAAGATGCACAATCCCCCTCATCCTGGCGAGATCATTCGGTCGCTCTGTCTTGAGCCATTGGAACTGACCGTCACGGACGCTGCGGCCGGTCTTGGCGTGAGCCGTAAGACCTTGTCGGCGATCTTGAACGGCCGTGCAGGAATCAGCCCGGAGATGGCGGTGCGTTTGTCGATAGCATTTGGCACAAGCGCAGAGAGCTGGTTGAATCTGCAGACGCAGTACGATTTGTGGCACGCCGAGAAGCGCCGAAAGGGTCTCAAGGTTGCGCGCCTCGCTGCCTGAGATACCTAACTACAGGATTAACCTGACGATACCGGCTGTCATGGCCCGCGCATACGCACGGTCCGCGCCAGCCGCCATCGCAGGTTATCCAGGGCGTTAGAGAGCACATGGAGCCGGAAGAGATAGTCGTTCTCATTCTCGAGCACCTTGGTGCCACGGTTACCAGAATTCCTCGCGAGCCCGGCAAGACACCTGATTTCTATGCGGAGATTGGGGGCACTCGATATTTGATCGAGCTCAAATCCAAAGGCGAAGACCCGATTCGTGAAGCAGCTCGCAACGTGACGCTTGGTCGCGGTGATATCGCGGAAGATCACGACACAGCTGAACGCAAGAATGTTATCTCTGGGCTAGTTGCAGATGCCGTAAAACAGCTGCGCGCCTTCGAAGCGCGCCCGGTCGATTTCCGACTGGTATGGCTCCTTGGGTGGGGGCGATTGCGGCGGCTCTATTTCGACCAGTTCGAGGCCGCGCTATATGGCACAACCACCATCGCGGATTTCGGACCAGGTGCGGACGAATATGCTCGTCCCTGCTACTACTTTGGGCTAAATGACTTCCATCGCCACAGAGAAGTGCTTGATGGAGCTGTTATCTGGTGTGACAACGAAGGGAAGCTACTTCTCAATGATTTATCAGATCGATACGCGGCCCTGCGTGAGAGTGCGCTCGCTAGAGCGATGGCGGGCGGCTGCATCGACCCAAGAGACAAGGAACGTAATAGAGAGGCCTACTATATTGACGGGGATGTCGACCGTCGCGACGAGGGGGCAGTATTGGCCTACCTGCGAGAAAAATATGGTCGCAATAAGTTGATCAACATCACCATGCAGTATCACGGCGCAGCGGTTCTGGTGCCGCGAGAATGATGTGCCCTCTAACTACCCGCTGCACCCGACGCGCTACGCGCGCGGGTGAGCGCGAGCGTTAGAACTCCCAAACTCAAACTACTACCGTTTGACGGTACTAACGCGCCGCGCTAGTATTTGCCCTCGTGATCAAGTCCTTCAAGTGTCGGGAAACAGAGCGAGTCTTTGGCGGCCGGTTCTCTCGACGGCTGCCTAGAGATGTTCAACGCTTGGCTGCCAGGAAGCTCGAAATCCTCGCCGCGGCCGGCAACCTGGATACGCTACG
>NZ_JAALFH010000056.1 GCF_011058255.1 Thioalkalivibrio sp. XN8
GTGGCCGTCCAGCTGATCGCCAGGTCGGTGCCGTCATCGACAACGCCGGTGATCTGCCAGTCGATCTTGTCGCCTTCGACCACGGAGGTGTCGACACCATCGAAGATGATGCCGCCGCGGCCGGTGGTCGCGCCGTTGTGGAACTCGGCCACGGTGGCGCGCGCCAGGGAGCCGTTATGGCAGACACTGCAGTCGGCCGCCAGCGGATCGGCGATACCCAGGTGGATATTGCCCGCCTCGAAGCCGAAGCTCTCGAAGCTGCCATGGCAGCTGAAGCAGCCCGCGCCGGTGACCGGCATGGCGTTCGCCGCCTCGAGGCCGGACACGCCCGCGGCCGGCACGACATCGTCGCGATGGCAGACGCTGCAGTTCGTCATGTAGGTCGGGTACGTCACGTCGTACACCGTGTCACGCCGCGACACGAACTCGCCGTCCGGGAAGTTGTGCGAGTTGTGAATGCCGTGGATGATCTCAGCCATGGCGCCGTAGGACGGACGTTCGTCATCCGGGGTGGCCGGGTCGTCGCTGGTATGACAAACCACGCAGGCATCGACCGTGATCGGGGCGGAATAGTGGCCGCCGCGATTGTCGGGCGCGAAGCGACCGACTTCGCCGCTTTCGCCATGGCAGTCGACGCAGGCCTGGTTGGCGGCGATGCCGGTACGCCCGAGGGGTGCCGGGTAGTCGCCATAGGCCACGACTTCGAGCTCGTTGGCGCCCGCGCGGAGGATCATCAGGTAACGCTGGTTGTCCGCGACGCCGATGAGCGCTACGCCGCCGGGAATGACGACTTCGTAGTCGCCGCCGCCGAGGTCGGTGAAGGTCACAAGGTCAACGCCCGGACTCGAACCCCTGGGAGGCGTGCGCAGGTCCGTGCGGTTCGTGCCGTCGCCGGCATAGGCCCGGTACAGCGTCGCGCCGTCGATGATGGCGCCGTCGACCGTAGCACTGAAGGTGACGGTGATGTCGGTGCCGTCGTCGGTGACGACAAAGTTGTCGAAGGCACCCTGGTCGAACACCAGGTGGCTTTCGTTCGCGTCCGCGAAGGTGCCGCTCGCGTGGCACACGGCGCAGGACTCGACAGGCGTAATGACTGCGTCTTCACCCGGAGGGCCCGCGGGTCCCTGGGGCCCGGTGTCGCCTACAGGACCCTGGGGTCCCGTGGCGCCATCGTCGCCTTCGCAGCCGGCTAAGCCGAGAAAAGCAGCGAGCGCAAGCGTCGCTGCCATGGTCCATTTTGCTTTCATTGTTCCCTCCAACGGGAGTAAGAGCGCGTCCCCATTAAGTGCGCATCCCGCTTGCTCCCTTCCGGAGCCCCCACGTCGGGATGCTCACCAGTGATGTTGCGACTATTCAAGTCATTGGCCAATTAGGACATTTACGAAGAATGTGCAGAATACGAATCATTTTCAAATGACGTTCAACTCTTTGTTTATATTCATATTCAAGCTTCGTACATCCCCTGATTGGATACGCGGGTCAATGCACGCACCATCCCCTGTGAGCATTCCGTTGTGGGGGCTCCGGAAGGGAGCAATGCGGGATGCGCTTGTAGTTGGGGACGCGCTCTTACTCCCGTTGGAGGGAACAATGAAAGCAAAATGGAAGATTGCAGCGACAGTAACGCTCGCTGCTTTTCTCGGATTAGCCGGCTGCGAAGGCGACGATGGCGCCACGGGACCCCAGGGTCCTGTAGGCGACACCGGGCCCCAGGGACCCGCGGGTCCTCCGGGTGAAGACGCAGTCATTACGCCTGTCGAGTCCTGCGCCGTGTGCCACGCGAGCGGCACCTTCGCGGACGCGAACGAAAGCCACGTGGTGTTCGACCAGGGCTCGTTCGACAATTTCGTCGTCACCGACGACGGCACCGACATCACCGTCACCTTCAGCGCCGCGATCGACGGCACTCCAGTCGAGGGCGCGGAACTGTACCGGGCCTATGCCTGGGACGGCACGGATCGCACGGGTTTACGTTTCCCGCCAAGGGGATCTAACCCGGGCTTGGACCTTGTCGACTTCACCGACAACGGTGGTGGCGACTACACGGTCGTCATTCCCGACGGTGTGGCGCTCCTGGGCGGCGCGAATCAGCGTTACCTGATGATTCTCCGCTTCGGGGCGAACGAGCTCGAGATCGTGGCGTATGGCGACTACCCGGATGCGATCCCGTTGGCCGGCCTCGCCAGCAACCAGGCCTGCATCGACTGCCACGGCGAGAGCGGCGAAGTCGGTCGCTTCGCGCCCGACAATCGCGGCGGCCACTACTCCGCCCCGATGACGGTGGACGCCTGCGTGGTCTGCCACACCGGCGAATTCCCGGGCGACGGACCGAGCTATGGCCAGATCGCCGAAATCATTCACGGCATCCACAACTCGCACAACTTCCCGGACGGCGAGTTCGTGTCGCGGCGTGACACGGTGTACGACGTGACGTACCCGACCTACATGACGAACTGCAGCGT
>NZ_JAALFH010000057.1 GCF_011058255.1 Thioalkalivibrio sp. XN8
TGTCCAAGGCGAAATTCGAACGTACGAAGCCGCATGTGAATGTGGGGACGATTGGTCATGTTGATCATGGCAAGACGACCTTGACGGCGGCGTTGACGAAGGTGATGGCGGAGAAGTTTGGTGGTGAGGTGAGTGCTTACGACCAGATTGACAAGGCGCCGGAGGAGAAGGCGCGCGGCATCACGATTGCGACGGCGCACGTGGAGTATCAGTCGGAGGCGCGTCATTACGCGCACGTGGACTGTCCTGGGCATGCGGACTACATCAAGAACATGATCACGGGTGCGGCGCAGATGGACGGCGCGATCCTGGTGGTGTCGGCGGCGGACGGTCCGATGCCGCAGACGCGGGAGCATATTCTGCTGGCGCGCCAGGTGGGTGTGCCGTACATCGTGGTGTACCTGAACAAGGCGGACATGGTGGACGATGCCGAGCTGCTGGAGCTGGTGGAGCTCGAGGTTCGGGATCTGCTGAGCACCTATGAGTTCCCGGGCGACGACACGCCGATTATTACGGGATCGGCGCTGAAGGCGTTTGACGGTGACACGAGCGAGATTGGCATTCCGTCGATCGAGAAGCTGGTGGCGGCGATGGACAGTTACATTCCGGAGCCGGAGCGTGCGGTGGACGGTGCCTTTTTGATGCCGATCGAGGATGTGTTCTCGATTTCGGGTCGTGGCACGGTGGTGACCGGGCGTATTGAGCGGGGCATTGTGAAGGTGGGGGACGAGGTGGAGGTCGTGGGTATTCGCGACACTTCGAAGACCACGGTCACGGGTGTGGAGATGTTCCGCAAGCTGCTGGACCAGGGCCAGGCGGGCGACAACGTGGGGGTGCTGCTGCGCGGCACCAAGCGTGACGAGGTGGAGCGTGGCCAGGTGCTGTGCAAGCCGGGTTCGATCAAGCCGCACACCAAGTTCCAGGCGGAGGTGTACATCCTGACGAAGGAGGAGGGTGGCCGTCATACGCCGTTCTTCAAGGGATACCGGCCGCAGTTTTATTTCCGCACCACGGACGTGACCGGGATGGTCGAGCTGCCGGAGGGTGTGGAGATGGTGATGCCGGGCGACAACGTGCAGATGCAGGTGGAGCTGATTGCGCCGATCGCGATGGAAGAAGGCTTGCGCTTCGCCATCCGCGAGGGCGGCCGCACCGTCGGCGCCGGCGTCGTGGCAAAGATTTACGAATAAGCCCGAGGGCTCACTGGACACAGACCATGGCTAACCAGAACATCCGCATCCGCCTCAAGTCTTTCGATCACCGGCTGATCGACACCTCCGCGAGGGAGATCGTCGAGACCGCGCGGCGCACGGGCGCCCAGGTCCGGGGTCCCATCCCCCTGCCGAGCAAGACGGAGCGGTTCACCGTCCTGGTCTCCCCGCACGTCAACAAGGACGCACGGGACCAGTATGAGCTGATCACGCACAAGCGCTTGATGGACATTCTCGATCCCACCGACAAGACGGTGGACGCCCTGATGAAGCTGGAGCTTCCGGCCGGGGTGGACGTGCAGATCAAGCTGAACTAGCAGTTGAACCTGCTGGGCGTCCCGCGTATAGTAGCGGGCTCCCTGCGGCCCGGTACGGAAAACCCCGTGCCGGGCCGCTGATTTCCGGGCGCTGCGGCGCCTGACTCCGCCCCCCGCGATGGGCAGCCCGGCGTTCGGGCGCATGCGGGAGGCGGCTTGGCCCAAGGTGCAGCGCCGGCCAAACGAAGTCGGCGCGGTGATAGAGGAACAGACAAGATGGCAATCGGTCTCGTAGGCCGCAAGTGCGGCATGACCCGCGTGTTCACGGAAGACGGCGCCTCGGTGCCGGTCACCGTGATCGAGGCGTTGCCCAACCGGGTCGCGCAGGTCAAGACGGAAGAGACGGACGGTTACCGGGCCGTGCAGGTGACGATGGGCGCGCGCAAGCCGTCCCGCGTGGCCAAGGCCCAGGCCGGCCACTACGCCCGCGCCGGCATCGATGCCGGCGAGGGTCTCTGGGAATTCCGCCTCGGGACCGACGAGGGCGCCGACCTCGCGCCGGGCGCCGAGATCAAGGTGGACGCCTTCAGCGACGGCCAGGTGGTGGACGTCTCCGGCGTGACCATCGGCAAGGGCTTCGCCGGGACGGTGAAGCGCCACAACTTCCGCATGCAGGACGCCACGCACGGCAACTCGGTCTCCCACCGCGTGCCCGGCTCCATCGGCCAGAACCAGACCCCGGGCCGCGTGTTCAAGGGCAAGCGGATGGCCGGCCACATGGGCGCCCGCAAGGCGACCGCCCAGAACCTCACCGTGGTCCGCGTCGACGCGGAGCGCAACCTTCTCCTGGTCAAGGGCGCTGTGCCCGGCGCGCGCGGCGGACGTGTGATCGTCCGGCCGGCCGTCAAGGCGCGGGGCTAAGGACATGGCGATGAAACTGCAGTTGCATGGCGCCGACGGCAAGGACCTGCAGGTCTCCGAGCTGGCTTTCGGCAAGGAATTCAACGAGCCCCTGGTGCACCAGGTCGTGACCGCCTACATGGCGGCCGGCCGGTCCGGCACCAAGGCGCAGAAGACCCGTGCCGACGTCTCCGGCGGCGGCATCAAGCCGTGGCGCCAGAAGGGCACCGGGCGCGCCCGGGCCGGCACCATCCGCAGCCCGCTGTGGGTCGGCGGCGGCCGCGCCTTCGCCGCCAAGCCGCGGAGCTTCGAGCAGAAGGTCAACCGCAAGATGTATCGCGGCGCGATGCGCTCGGTGCTCTCCGAGCTGCTGCGCCAGGGCCGGCTCCACGTCGTCGAGTCGATCGAGATCGCGGAGCCGAAGACCAGGCAGTTCGTGGGCCTCATGAAGGACCTGGGCGTCGACGCCGGGTTGTTCGTGATCGAGGCTTTCGAGGAGAAGCTCTGGCTGGCCGCGCGCAACCTGCCCCGCGTGGAGCTGCTGGAAGCCGCCGCCCTCGACCCGGTCAGCCTGCTGCGTCACGAGCGCGTGGTGATGACCGTCGCCGCGCTGCGCAGCGTCGAGGAGAAGCTGGCATGAGCCGCGAAAGACTGATGACCGTGCTGCTCGAGCCGCACGTTTCGGAAAAGGCGACCCTGGCGAACGAGCAGGGCAACCAGGTGGTGTTCAAGGTGCGTCGCGACGCTACCAAGAGCGAGATCGGCAAGGCCGTCGAGCTGATGTTCGAGGTCAAGGTCGAGGGTGTGCAGGTCGCCACCTCGAAGGGCAAGGTCAAGCGCTTCGGCGCGACCCTGGGCCGCCGCTCCGACTGGAAGAAGGCCTACGTCCGGCTGGCGCCGGGCCAGACCATCGATTTCCTGGGCGGCGAGTAAGCGCCGGCAGAGCACAGGACTGAGACTCATGGCAGTACAAAAAGCAAAACCGACGTCGGCTGGCCGCCGCTTCGTGGTGCAGGTGAAGACCCCGGGCCTCCACAAGGGTGAGCCCTACGGTCCGCTGCTGGCGAAGAAGAACCGGAGCGGCGCCCGCAACAATGCGGGCCGGATCACCGTGCGCCACCAGGGCGGCGGCCACAAGCAGCGTTACCGCATCGTCGACTTCAAGCGCGACAAGGACGGGATCCCGGCGCGCGTCGAGCGGTTCGAGTACGACCCGAACCGGAGCGCCCACCTGGCCCTGCTGCTGTACGCCGATGGCGAACGCCGCTACGTCATCGCCCCCCGGGGCATCGACGTCGGTGACACGCTGATGTCGGGCAGCGAGGCGCCGATCAAGCCGGGCAATGCGCTGCCGCTGCGCAGTATCCCGGTGGGCTCCACCGTGCACTGCATCGAGATGAAGCCCGGCAAGGGCGCCCAGCTCGCCCGCAGCGCCGGGGCCTCGGTGATGATCGCCGCTCGCGAGGGCATCTACGCCACGCTGCGGCTGCGCTCCGGCGAGACCCGCAAGGTCCACGTCGACTGTCGCGCCACGGTGGGCGAGGTGGGCAACGGCGAGCATTCGCTCCGCAAGCTGGGCAAGGCCGGCGCGCAGCGCTGGCGGGGCATCCGCCCGACCGTGCGCGGGACGGTGATGAACCCGGTCGACCATCCGCATGGCGGTGGCGAGGGCCGCAACTTCGGCAAGCATCCCACCACCCCGTGGGGCGTGCCGACCAAGGGTTACAAGACCCGCAAGAACAAGCGCACCGATGCGATGATCGTTCGTCGCCGGGGCCGCAAGTAAGGGAACGGAGAGGTAATAGCCGTGCCACGTTCGGTCAAGAAGGGACCTTTCATAGACGCCGCGCTGCTGAAGAAGGCACGCGAGGCCCAGGACAGGAACGATCGTCGCCCGATCAGGACCTGGTCGCGTCGTTCGATGGTCGTCCCCAACATGGTGGGCCTGACGATTGCCGTGCACAACGGCCGTCAGCACGTGCCCGTGCTCATTTCGGAGAACATGGTCGGGCACAAGCTGGGCGAGTTTGCCCAGACCCGCACTTTCAAGAGCCACGCCGGCGACCGGAAGGCCAAGTAGGAGTCATCGAGATGCAGGTAGCAGCCAGGCTTCGCTATGCCAGGATCTCGCCGCAGAAGTGCCGGCTGGTCGCGGACATGGTCCGTGGCAAGCCCGTAGGCGCCGCGCTGCAGACCCTCGAGTACACGCCGAAGAAAGCGGCCCGGATCGTGAAGAAGGTGCTGGAGTCGGCCATCGCCAACGCCGAGCACAATCACGGCGCGGATATCGACGAGCTCAAGGTGGCCACGATCATGGTGGACGAGGCCCCGACCTTCAAGCGGTTCCAGGCGCGCGCCAAGGGCCGCGGGAATCGCATCATCAAGCGCAACAGCCACATCACCATCCAGGTGGCGGACGAGTAAGACGGGACAGTATCCATGGGTCAGAAAGTAAATCCGGTTGGCATTCGGCTCGGCATTACCCGGGAGTGGGACTCCCGTTGGTTCGCCGACACGAAGCACTTCCCCGAGTACGTCCAGCGCGACCACCAGATCCGCCAGCTGCTGCGCAAGCGACTGGCGCAGGCTTCGGTGAGCCGGATCCAGATCGAGCGCCCGGCCCGCAAGGCCCACATCACGATCCACACGGCGCGGCCGGGGATCGTGATCGGCAAGAAGGGCGAGGATATCGAGAAGCTGCGCAACGAGGTGGCGGAGATGCTGGGCCTGCCGATCGGCGACGTGCGCATCAACATCGCCGAGATCCGCAAGCCGGAGCTCGACGCCCAGCTGGTGGCCGAGGGCATCGCCCAGCAGCTGGAGCGCCGCGTGATGTTCCGCCGCGCCATGAAGCGGGCGGTGACCAACACCATGCGCCTGGGCGCCCAGGGCGTGAAGATCAAGGTCGGCGGCCGCCTGAACGGCGCCGAGATCGCGCGCTCGGAGTGGTACCGCGAGGGCCGCGTGCCCCTGCATACCTTCCGCGCGGATATCGACTACGGCTTTGCCGAGGCCCGGACCACCTACGGCGTCATCGGCGTCAAGGTCTGGATCTTCAAGGGCGAGGTGATCGAGAAGCATGCGGCTGCCCCCGCTGAAGCGGCGGCCAGCTAGGAGTTACGAGGATGCTGCAGCCAAAGCGCACCAAGTACCGGAAACAGTTCAAGGGCAAGAACCGCGGCCTGGCCCAGCGCGGCGCGGACGTGTCTTTCGGCGAGTTCGGCCTGAAGGCCACCACCCGTGGCCGGCTGACCGCGCGCCAGATCGAGGCGGCCCGTCGCGCCATGACCCGCCACGTCAAGCGCGGCGGCAAGATCTGGATCCGGGTGTTCCCGGACAAGCCGATCACCGCCAAGCCCATCGAGGTTCGCATGGGCAAGGGCAAGGGCAACGTCGAGTACTGGGTGGCCGAGATCAAGCCCGGCAAGGTGCTGTACGAGATGGAGGGCGTGTCGGAAGACGTGGCCCGTGAGGCGTTCCGCCTGGCGGCCTCGAAGCTGCCCTTCGGCACCACGTTCGTGTCCAGGCAGGTGATGTGATGGAAGCGAAGGATCTGCGTGGCAAGTCCACGACCGAGCTCAACGAGGAGCTGCTCAAGCTCCGTCGCG
The DNA here is from genome assembly GCF_011058255.1 of Thioalkalivibrio sp. XN8. GTDB lineage: Bacteria > Pseudomonadota > Gammaproteobacteria > Steroidobacterales > XN24 > XN24. The sequence goes on from NZ_JAALFH010000057.1 coordinate 5,977, forward strand.
AGCAGTTCAACCTGCGCATGCAGCGGGCGACCGGCCAGATGGCCCGGCCGGACCAGTTCGGCAAGGTGCGCAAGGACATCGCGCGGGTGAAGACGGTGCTCGGCGAGAAGGCCCTGGCGGAAGCGAAGGATAAGGCGTGATGAGCGAAACCATCGAGAAGACGGCCCAGAGCACGGTCCGGACCCTGACCGGCCGCGTGGTCAGCGACCGCATGGACAAGACGGCCGCGGTGTCGGTGGAGCGCCGGGTGAAGCATCCGGTGTACGGCAAGTACATCCGCCGCACCACCAAGCTGCTGGCCCACGACGAGAACAACGAGTGCCGCATCGGCGACACGGTGAGCATCGCCGAGACCCGGCCCCAGTCCAAGCGTAAGGCCTGGCGGGTGGTCGAGATCATCGAGCGGGCGCCCGAGCGCTGAGCGACGGCGGGACGACTTTAAGAGAGTGCAGTCATGATCCAGATGCAGACCGTACTGACGGTGGCGGACAACAGCGGGGCGCGGCGCGTCCAGTGCATCAAGGTGCTTGGCGGGTCCAAGCGCCGCTACGCGGGGGTCGGTGACGTCATCAAGGTGAGCGTCAAGGACGCCATCCCGCGGGGCAAGGTCAAGAAGGGCGAGGTCTACAACGCCGTCGTCGTGCGCACCCGCAAGGGCGTGCGCCGTCCCGACGGCTCGCTGATCCGCTTCGACGGCAACGCCGCGGTGCTCCTGAACAACAAGCTGGAGCCCATCGGCACGCGTATTTTCGGGCCCGTGACGCGCGAGCTGCGCACGGGGAATTTCATGAAGATCATCTCGCTCGCGCCCGAAGTTATCTAGGGCGCCGGGGAGCCAGGCATGAACAGGATCAGGAAAGGCGACGAAGTCATCGTCATCGCGGGTCGCGACAAGGGCCGGCGCGGGACGGTGCTGCGGATATTCGACGACGAGCGCGTGCTGGTCGAGAACATCAATGTCGTCAAGAAGCACCAGCGCCCGAATCCGCAGCGCGGCGTGGCCGGCGGCATCGTCGAGAAGGAAATGCCGCTGCACGCGTCGAACGTGATGTTGTGGAACCCCGTCGCCAAGAAGGGCGATCGGGTCGGCGTCCGCACGCTGGAAGACGGCAAGAAGGTGCGTTACTTCAAGTCGAACAACGAGGTCGTGGACGTCTGACGGCGTCCGGGTGAAACATGGCCAGGCTGAAAGAACACTACGAGCAGAAACTTACCCCCGCGCTGATGCAGCGTCTCGGGCTGAAGAACCCCATGGAAGTGCCGCGGATCAGCAAGATCACGATCAACATGGGCGTGGGCGAGGCGGTTGCCGACAAGAAGATCGTGGATAACGCGGTCAAGGACATGGAGGCCATCACCGGCCAGAAGGCGGTGATCACCAAGGCCCGCAAGTCCGTGGCGGCCTTCAAGCTGCGCGACGGCATGCCGGTTGGCTGCAAGGTCACGCTGCGCCGGGAGCGCATGTACGAGTTCCTGGACCGCCTGATCAATGTCGCCATCCCGCGCGTGCGCGACTTCCGCGGGCTCTCGGTGAAGTCCTTCGATGGCCAGGGCAACTACAGCCTGGGCGTGAAGGAGCAGATTATTTTCCCGGAGATCGACTACGACCAGATCGACGCGATCCGGGGCATGGACATCACGATTACGACGACGGCGAAGGACGACGAGGCGGGCAGGGCACTGCTCGAGGCGTTCGAATTCCCCTTCCGGAAGTAGAGGACCGCAACGGTATGGCCAAGAAATCCATGATCATGCGCGAAGAGAAGCGCGCGAAGCTGGTGGCGAAGTACGCCGCCAGGCGCGCCAAGCTCAAGGCGATCATCGTCGACGAGAATTCGAGCGACGAGGAGCGGCTGGCGGCGGTCGCCAAGCTGGCGGGGTTGCCACGCGACTCGAGCCCGTCGCGCCTGCGGAACCGCTGCGCGATCACGGGGCGGCCGCGGGGTTACTACCGGAAGTTCGGCCTCGGCCGCAACAAGCTGCGCGAGAGCACCATGAGCGGCGAGATCCCGGGCCTGCGCAAGGCCAGCTGGTAAGCGCGAGAGACAGGGCAAGGATTCAGACATGAGCATGACCGATCCCATCGCGGACCTGCTGACGCGGATTCGCAACGGCCAGAAAGCCGGCAAGGCGCAGGTGCGCATGCCGTCCTCGAGCATCAAGCAGGCCATCCTGAAGGTGCTCCAGGACGAGGGCTACATCGACGGCTTCAGCGTCGAGGACCTGGCGCCCGGCAAGCAGGAGCTGGTGGTGGTGCTGCGCTACCACGACGGCAGGCCGGTGATCGACGACCTGAAGCGGGTCAGCCGGCCGGGCCGCCGCGTTTACCGCGGCAAGGACGACCTGCCGACGGTGTTCGGCGGGCTGGGGGTCGCGATCGTCTCGACCTCCGACGGTTTGATGAGCGACCGCCAGGCGCGGGCCCAGGGTCGCGGCGGTGAAATTATCTGCGTCGTGTCCTGAGCGGACACGGCCAAGCATAGCGAGATAGAACGATGTCCAGAGTCGCCAAGGTGCCGGTGCAGCTGCCCAAGGGCGTCGAGTTCAAGCTCGACGGCCGGCTGGCCGTGCTCAAGGGGCCGAAGGGAGAGCTCTCCCTCGAGGTGGATCCCGGGGTCGAGTTGGTGCAGGAAGGCACCGAGGTGCACGTGCGCACGCCGGGCAGCGAGAAGCCGAAAGGCGCCATGGCCGGCACCGTCCGCGCGCTGCTCGCCAACATGGCGAAGGGCGTGTCGGAAGGCTTCCAGAAGAAGCTCGAGCTGGTCGGCGTGGGCTACCGCGCCCAGGCCCAGGGCAAGGTGCTGAACCTGACCCTCGGCTTTTCCCACCCGGTCGCCTACGAGGTGCCGGAAGGGATCACCATCGAGACGCCGAGCCAGACCGAGGTCCTGGTCACGGGCATCGATCGGCAGAAAGTCGGCCAGGTGGCGGCGGATATCCGTCGCTATCGCCCGCCCGAGCCCTACAAGGGCAAGGGCGTGCGGTACTCGGACGAGCGCGTGGTCCTGAAGGAAGCGAAGAAGAAGTAAGGCAGGGCGAGGCATGGAAAAGAAAGTTGCACGCATCCGGCGCGCGCGCCGCGCCCGGTCCAAGATCCGGGAGCTGGGATACAACCGTCTCAGCATCCATCGCACGCCGCGCCACATCTACGCGCAGGTCCTGACGCCCGACGGCGGCAAGGTCCTCGCGACGGCGTCGACGTTGCAGCCGGCGGTGCGCGAAGGCATCGAGAAGACCGGCAATATCGCAGCCGCCCAGGCCGTGGGCCGTGCGATCGCCGAGGCCGCCAAGGCGGCCGGCGTGAGCAAGGTGGCATTCGACCGCTCCGGGTTTCGCTATCACGGCCGGGTCAAGGCCCTGGCCGACGCGGCCCGCGAAAACGGTCTCGAGTTCTAGGCATACGCCCGGGGACGATTGAACAATGGCAGCACCAGACAGAAACTCCGCCGGCGACGACCTGATCGAGAAGCTCGTCACCGTCAACCGCGTCGCCAAGGTCGTGAAGGGCGGCCGGCAGTTCGGCTTCACCGCCCTGACGGTGGTCGGCGACGGCTCCGGCCGCGTCGGCTACGGCTACGGCAAGGCCCGCGAGGTCCCGGTGGCGATCCAGAAGGCGATGCAGGCAGCGCGCAAGAACATGCGCCGCGTGCAGCTGAGGGACGACACCCTGCAGTACGCGACCGAGGGGCGCCACGGCGCCACCAAGGTATACATGCAGCCGGCCTCGGACGGTACCGGCGTCATCGCCGGCGGCGCCATGCGCGCCGTATTCGAATGCGCCGGCGTGCGCAACGTGCTGGCCAAGAGTTATGGCTCGCGCAATCCCATCAACGTCGTGCAGGCCACCATCAAGGGCCTGTCGGGCATCCGCTCGCCGGAGCAGATCGCGGCCAAGCGCGGCAAGACCGTCGAAGAGATCCTGGGTTAGTAGCATGGCCGACAACACCGCAACCACCCGCCAGGTCCGCGTCAAGCTGGTGAAAAGCATCAACGGCCGCAGCGCCAGGCACAAGGCCTGCGTGACGGGCCTCGGCCTGCGCCGGATGCATCACAGCGTGGTCGTGGCGGACACCCCCGAGAACCGGGGCATGATCAACAAGGTCTCGTACCTGTTGCAGGTAGAGGAAGTCTGAGATGCGCCTCAACGACATCAAGCCCGCGGCCGGCAGCCGCAAGACCGGCAAGCGCCTGGGCCGCGGCCACGCCGCCGGCCAGGGCAAGACCAGCGGCCGCGGCGTCAAGGGCCAGCATGCCCGTTCCGGCGGCTACCACAAGGTCGGCTTCGAAGGCGGCCAGATGCCGCTGCAGCGCCGGCTGCCGAAGGTCGGCTTCAACTCGCGCCAGGCCCGCTTCAGCGGCGAGGTCCGGCTGAACGAGCTGGCGAAGCTCGAGGGTGATATCGACCTGCTGGCGCTGAAGGCGGCCGGGGTGGTCGCGCAGCAGGTCCAGCGCGTGAAGATCATTGCCTCCGGCAAGCTCGAGAAGCCGGTGACCGTGAAGGGCCTGGCCGTGACGGCCGGCGCGCGCGCAGCCATCGAGGCGGCGGGCGGCAAGATCGAGGAATAGCGTGGCGAAGACACCCTCCAGCATGAACCCGGCTGCGGCCCTTGGCCAGGCCGCCCGCCTGGGAGACCTGCGCAAGCGGATCTTCTTCCTGCTGGGCGCCCTGGTGGTTTATCGCATCGGCACCTTCATCCCGGTGCCGGGCATCGACCCGGTGGCGCTGGCACGGTTCTTCCAGGAACAGCAGGGCACCATCCTGAGCGTGTTCAACATGTTCTCGGGCGGCGCCCTCGAGCGCCTGTCGATTTTCGCGCTCGGGATCATGCCTTACATCTCGGCCTCCATCATCATGCAGATGATGGCCGTGGTCGTGCCCTCGCTGGCTGCCATCAAGAAAGAGGGCGAGTCCGGCCGCCGCAAGATCACCCAGTACACCCGCTACGGCACGCTGGGCCTGGCGACCTTCCAGTCCATCGGCGCCGCCGTGGCCTTCCAGAACCAGGGCGTGGTGCTCGTGCCGGGACCCCAGTTCGTGTTCATCGCCTGCGTCACCATGGTCACCGGCACCATGTTCCTGATGTGGCTCGGCGAGCAGGTGACCGAGCGCGGCATCGGCAACGGCATCTCCATGATCATCCTGGCCGGCATCGTGGCCGGCCTGCCCTCGGCCCTGGGCGGCACGCTGGAACTGGTCCGCAACGGCGAAATGCCGGCGGCGCTGGCGCTGATCCTGTTCTTCCTGGTGCTCGCGGTCACGGCTTTCGTGGCCTTCGTCGAGCGCGGCCAGCGGCGCATCGCGGTCAACTACGCCAAGCGCCAGCAGGGCCGGCGCATGTACCAGGGCCAGACCACGCACCTGCCGTTCAAGCTGAACATGGCCGGCGTCATTCCGCCGATTTTCGCCAGCAGCCTGATCCTGTTCCCGGCCACGGTCGCGCAGTGGTTCGGCACGGCCGACAACATGGGCTGGCTCCAGGGGCTGGCCTCCAGCCTGTCGCCGGGCCAGCCGGTCTACACGCTGATGTATGCCGGCCTGATCATTTTCTTCTGCTTTTTCTACACCGCGCTGGTCTTCAACTCGCGCGAAACGGCGGACAACCTGAAGCGTTCCGGCGCCTTCATCCCGGGCATCCGCCCGGGCCAGCACACGGCCGAGTACATCGACGCCGTGCTGACGCGCCTGACCTTCTGGGGCGCGATGTACATCACCGCGATCTGCCTGCTGCCGGAATTCATGATCATGTACTGGAACGTGCCGTTCTACTTCGGCGGCACCTCCCTGCTGATCATCGTGGTGGTCAGCATGGACTTCATGTCGCAGTTGCAGGCGCACATGATGAGCCACCAGTATGACGGCCTGCTGAAGAAGGCCAACCTCAAGGGCTACGGTCGGGCCGGTCAGATTCGCTGACCGGACCGGAACCAGGAGAGAGCAATGAAAGTGCGTGCATCGGTCAAGAAGATCTGCAGGAACTGCAAGATCATCCGCCGCGGCGGCGTCATCCGGGTGATCTGCTCGGATCCGCGCCACAAGCAGCGGCAGGGCTGAAAAGCATTGAAGGCGATTGCCGAATCAGGCACAATGTTCGGCTTCGCGTGAGCGATAGGAGACGGCGTTAATGGCCCGTATTGCCGGGATCAATATCCCAGCCAACAAGCACATCGTGATTGCGCTGACCCATATCTTTGGGATCGGCAACACGCGCGCGAAGCAGATTTGCGACGCCGCCGGCATCGCGTCCGAAACCAAGGTGAAGGACCTGACGGAGCCGGAGGTCGACAAGCTCCGCGCCGAGGTGGCCCGCTTCGTGGTCGAGGGCGATTTGCGCCGCGAGACCTCGATGAACATCAAGCGCCTGATGGACCTCGGTTGCTACCGCGGCATCCGTCATCGCCGCGGCCTGCCACTGCGCGGGCAGCGTACGCGCACCAACGCCCGGACGCGGAAGGGTCCGCGCCGCCCGGTGAGGAAGTAAGGAATGGCCAAGCAAGCCCCCAGGGTGAGAAAGAAGGTCAAGAAGCAGGTGGTGGACGCCATCGCGCACATCCACGCCTCTTTCAACAACACCATCATCACCATCACCGACCGCCAGGGGAACACCCTGTCGTGGGCGACTTCCGGCGGCTGCGGTTTCCGCGGCTCGCGCAAGAGCACGCCCTTCGCTGCCCAGGTGGCGGCCGAGAAGGCGGGCAACGCCGCGGCCGAGTACGGCGTGAAGAACGTCGAAGTCCGGGTCAAGGGCCCGGGCCCCGGCCGCGAGTCGGCCGTCCGCTCACTGAACGCCGTGGGTTTCCGCGTCACGAACATCGAGGACGTGACCCCGATCCCCCACAACGGCTGCCGGCCGCCCAAGAAGCGCCGCGTCTGATCTCCAGAGGCTCGAATCATGGCTAGATATCTCGGACCGAAGTGCAAGCTCTCCCGGCGGGAGGGCACGGACCTGTTCCTGAAGAGCAGCGTTCGTCCGCTGGAGTCCAAGTGCAAACTCGAAGTCCCGCCGGGCGGCGCGCCGCAGCGCCGGCCGCGCATTTCCGACTACGGCCTGCAGCTGCGCGAAAAGCAGAAGCTGCGCCGCATGTACGGGGTGCTGGAGCGGCAGTTCCACAACTACTACAAGCGGGCTGCCCAGAAGAAGGGCTCGACGGGTGAGAACCTGTTGCAGCTGCTCGAGGGCCGGCTCGACAACGTTGCGTACCGGATGGGCTTCGCGTCCACCCGCGCCGAGGCGCGCCAGCTGGTGAGCCACAAGGGCGTCACGGTCAACGGCCAGGTCGTGAACATCCCCTCGTTCCAGGTCAGCCCGGGGGACGAGCTCGCCGTGCGCGAGAAGGCGAAGAAGCAGCTCCGCGTGCAGAACGCGCTGCAGCTCGCCGGCGAGGCCGGGTTCCCCGAGTGGGTCGAGGTCGACCAGACCAAGATGAGCGGCGTGCTGAAGCAGCTGCCCGACCGCAACGACATCCTGCCCGACATCAACGAGAACCTGGTCGTCGAGCTTTATTCCAAGTAATTGCGAGGCACGAAGCCCATGCAGGCATCGGTCAACGAATTTCTGCGTCCCCGCGTCGTCAAGGTCCAGCCGGAAAGCCGGACCCGCGCCCGGGTCACCATCGAGCCGCTCGAGCGCGGCTTCGGACACACGCTGGGCAATGCCCTGCGTCGCATCCTGCTGTCTTCCATGCCGGGGTGCGCGGTGGTCGAAGTCGAGATCGACGGCGTGCTGCACGAGTACACCAGCATCGAGGGCGTGCAGGAGGATGTCGTCGACATCCTGCTGAACCTCAAGCAGCTGGCCGTGAAGATGCACCAGCGCGATGAGATCGAGCTCACCCTGGCCAAGAAGGGCCCGGGCGTGGTGACCGCGGCCGACATCGAGTCCGGGCATGACGTCGAGATCATCAACCCCGACCTGGTGATCGCGACCCTGACCAAGGCCGGCCAGCTGTCGATGCGCCTGAAGGTGCGCCGCGGCCGCGGCTACGAGCCGGTCAGCCAGAACGACGAGGACGGCAGCGGCCCGATCGGCCGGCTGCGCCTGGACGCCTCCTTCAGCCCGGTTCGTCGCGTCGCCTACACGGTCGACGCCGCCCGCGTGGAGCAGCGCACCGACCTCGACAAGCTGATCATCGACATCGAGACCAACGGCACCATCGACTCCGAGGAGGCGATCCGCCGCGCCGGCGCGATCCTCAAGGACCAGCTGGCGGTGTTCGTCGACCTCAAGGGCGAAGGCCTCGGCCCGGAGCCGGGCGACAAGGCCGTGGACCCGATCCTGATGAAGCCGGTGGACGAGCTGGAGCTGACCGTGCGCTCCGCCAACTGCCTGAAGGCCGAGAATATCAACTACATCGGCGACCTGGTCCAGAAGACGGAAGTGGAGCTGCTCCGCACCCCCAACCTGGGCAAGAAGTCGCTGACCGAGATCAAGCAGGTGCTGGAAAACCACGGCCTGCAGCTCGGCATGCGCCTCGAGGGCTGGCCTCCCGCCAGCCTCCGGCACGACGACGAGCGGGTTGCCTGAAGCGCCTCCCGCCTAACAGGATAACGAGTCATGCGTCACCGCAAAGCAGGCCGCCAGCTCGGCCGCAACAGTTCTCATCGCAGGGCCATGTACCGCAACATGGCGGCGTCGCTCTTGCTGCACGAGACGATCCAGACCACGCTGCCCAAGGCCAAGGAGCTGCGCCGGGTGGTCGAGCCGCTGATCACCATGGCCAAGGAAGACGGCGTGGCGCAGCGGCGCCGGGCCTTCGACCGGCTGCGCGACAAGGCCGTGGTCGGCAAGCTCTTCAACGAGCTCGGCCCGCGCTACCAGGCGCGCCCCGGCGGCTACCTCCGGATTCTCAAGATGGGCTACCGCCCCGGCGATTCCGCGCCCATGGCGCTGGTGCAGCTGGTCGACCAGCCGGAGCAGGGCGAAGCCGCGGCCGAGTAAGCGGTGCGCGGCGCCGGCCGCGACCGGAGCAAAGAACAGGCCGGGCTGCAGCCCGGCCTTTTCTTTTTCCGGGGTGAGCGCGCCACCAGCCCGCCGTCCCGCGGTATCCTCTCCCGCACGGCTGCTACGGGACGTAAAGACCATGATCATCCTCCGCTTTCTCTGGGTTGCCGCTGTGCTGGCAGTTAGCGGCTGCGCGCAGCTGCCAGCGCGCGCCGAGCTTCCCCCGCAACAAGCCCACGCCCCGACGGATACTTCCCGTCTCGACCAGCTCATCGGCCCGGCTGAGGCGGCGCGCCCCGGGCAGTCCGCCTTCCGCTTGCTGGGCGACGGCCCCGAGGCCTTTGCCCTGCGCGCCGCTTCGGCCCAGCTTGCGGATCGCAGCCTCGACGTTCAGACCTACATCTGGCACGACGACCTGACTGGGAGCTACCTTGCCCTGCAGGTACTGGAAGCGGCCGACCGCGGGGTCCTGGTCAGGTTGCTGGTCGATGACATGGATGCGCGCGCGAAGAATTACGGCTTTGCAGCGCTGGCGGCCCATCCGAATATCCAGGTGCGGATGTTCAATCCCTTTGCCACGCGCGAGGGCGCCGTAGCCCTGGCCTTCGAGGCACTCGGGAGTTTTGGCCGCATCAACCGGCGGATGCACAACAAGACCTGGATCGCCGACAACCGGCTGGCGATCGCCGGCGGGCGTAACCTCGGCGACGAGTACTTCGGCGCCGCCGAGGGGGGGAATTTCATCGACCTCGACTTTGCCATGATCGGGCCGGTCGTGCGAGACGCGTCCGCCTCTTTCGATGCCTACTGGAACTCGCCGTTGGCCTATCCCATGACGGAGCTGTCGCCGGCCGATGTGTCGGCTCCGCAGCTGGATGTCTTGCGGGCCCGCCTCGCCGAGTGGAAGCCGAAAGCGCGGGAGAGCCGCTATGCCGCCAGCTTGCGCGACGATCACATCGTGCGGCGCCTCGTCGAAGGCGACTGGCCGATGACCTGGACGGCGGACTACCGCTTCGTGGCCGATGACCCGCGCAAGGCCGAGGGCGCCTTCGACGGCGCCGAGGGATCGGCGGTGATCGCAGCGCTGCTGCCCGAGATGGAGGCCGCTGAGGAGACGCTGACCGTGATCTCCCCTTATTTCGTGCCGGGCGCAGGGGGCACGGCGCTGCTCGTCGGCATCGACCAGGGCGGCGGCGAGGTGCGGGTACTGACTAATTCACTGGCCGCGAACGATGTGGCGGCGGTGCACGGCGGCTACTCGCGGCACCGTGAGGTCCTGCTGGCCGGGGGCGTGGAATTGTGGGAGCTGAAGCCCGTTCGCGACGGTGGCTCACGCCTGAGCCTGGTCGGATCTTCCGGCGCCAGCCTCCATACCAAGGCGATGGTGGTCGACAACCGGGGTTTGTTCGTGGGCAGCTACAACCTGGACCCCCGCTCGACCGCGCTCAATTGCGAACAGGGGGTGCTGGTGGAGAGCGAGGCCCTGGCCCGCGAGCTCGAGGCCCTGTTCGCCGCGCAGGTGGCGGGCGCCCATGCCTGGACGGTGACGCTGGAAGATGGCGACTTGTACTGGCGCGACGGCGAGCGGGAAGAGAGCAGCGACCCGGATGCCGGATTCGGCCGGCGGTTCCAGGCCTGGCTGGCACGGCTGCTGCGCATCGATGCCCAGCTTTGAGCAATCCGGCGATGCGGGTGGGATAATTGCGCCGTGAGGCTTGGTTTTGAGCGTTGATCTTGCGGATTGCCTGGTGGTGGGCATCTCCTCCCGCGCGCTGTTCGACCTGCGCCAGGAGGATGCCCTGTTCATCGAGGCGGGCCTGGATGCCTACCGGGCCGAGCAGCTGGCGCGCGAGGACGAGATCCTGCCGCCCGGCACGGGCTTCCCGCTCGTGCGGGGCGTGCTGGCGCTCAACACGCCCGGCGCGCCAAGGCGCGCCGAGGTGGTGGTGATGTCGCGCAACTCCACCGAGACCAGCCTGCGGATCTTCAACTCCATCCGCCACTACGGGCTCGACATCACCCGGGCCGCGCTGTCCGGGGGCGCGCCGCTGGCGCCCTACCTGCAGGCCTTCCACGTCGACCTGTTCCTGTCCCGCTACGAGGACGACGTGCAGCGGGCGCTGGCCGCCGGCACGGCGGCGGCGCTGCTCTACGACCAGCCGGACGACCCGCTGGAGGCCGCGGAGGAGATTCGCATCGCTTTCGATGGCGACGCCATCCTGTTCTCCGACGAGTCCGAGCGTATCTTCCAGGAGAACGGGCTCGAGGCCTTCGCGCGCCACGAGGCGGAGCGGGCCCGCGAGCCGCTGGCGGCCGGGCCGTTCGCGCGGCTCCTGCACAAGCTGTCGGCCCTGCAGCAGGCGGCGCGCCGGGAGGGCGTGACGTCGATCCGCACCGCGCTGGTCACGGCCCGCGGCGGCCCGGCGCACGAGCGCGTGATCCGTACCCTGCTGGCCTGGGGCGTGGAGGTGGACGAGGCCTTCTTCCTCGGCGGGGTGCCCAAGACCGAGGTGCTGGCGGCGTTCCGGCCGCACATTTTCTTCGACGACCAGGCGGCCCACTGTGAGCGGGCGGCGCCACGGATTCCCACGGGTCGGGTACCCTTGGCCCCCGGTGACAGCGAGAGGTGACCCGATGAGCATCCCGGATCCGCGCGAATACCGCGCCCTGGGTTACATGATCGACGGCACGCCCTTTTTCCTGCGGGCCGTGCGCGAGTGGGACCGCGAGGCCCTGCGCGATCTGTTCAACCGCTCCAGCCAGCAGTCGCGCTATTTCCGTTATTTCGAGAGCAAGCAGACGCTGTCGGATGCCGAGCTCGACTACTACACGCGGCTCGACTTCGAGCATCACGCGGCGCTGGCTGCCGAGGCGCCCGACGAGGATGGCGTGATCGCGGTGGGCCGCTACATCGAGGTGCTCCCCGAGCGCGATCCGCGGCGAGCCGAGGTCGCCTTCCTGGTCCGCGACGACTACCAGGGCCAAGGGGTGGCCACGCAGCTCCTCAAGCACCTGATTCGCATCGCCCGGGAGAACAGCATCGCCGAGTTCGAGGCGGAGATGCTGCCGTCGAACGCCAAGATGATCGACGTGTTCGAGCACTCCGGCTACCAGCTCAAGCGGGCCCGCGAGCCGGACAGCCTGCGCGTGATTTTTCCCATCCTCGACGAGCGCATCCCGTTCTGACGAGCGGCCCGGAGGCAACGATGTCCTTTAGAATGTCCCGCGCGGCCCTCGCTTTGGCCGCCAGCCTGGTAAGCCCGATGTCCCTGAGCGCCGACCGCGTCACCGGCCCCGAGTTCGTCACCCGCTCCGACGTCCTGGCACCCGCCGCGATGGCGGCGACCAGCCACCCCCTGGCCACCCAGATCGCGCTGGAGATCATGCGCCAGGGCGGCAGCGCGGTGGACGCGGCGATCGCGGCCAACGCCGCCCTCGGGCTGATGGAGCCGACCGGCTGCGGCATCGGCGGCGACCTGTTCGCCATCGTGTGGGATGCCGAGAGCGGCCGGCTGCACGGCCTCAACGCCAGCGGCCGCTCGCCGCGCGCGCTGTCGCTGGAGTGGTTCCAGGACAACGGCTTCGAGCGCATCCCCCGCTACGGGCCGTTGCCGGTCAGCGTCCCCGGCGCGGTGGACGGCTGGTTCGAGCTCCACGGCCGTTTCGGGCGCCTGCCCATGAAAGAGGTGCTGGCGCCGGCCATCCGCTATGCCCGCGAGGGCTTCCCGGTCACCGAGGTGATCGCGCACTACTGGGCCATCAACGCCGAGCGCCTCGGCGAGTACCCCGGCTTCGCCGAGGTTTTCATGCCGGGCGGGCGCGCCCCGGCCAAGGGCGAGATCTTCCGCAACCCGGCGCTGGCCGACACCTACGAGAAGATCGCCGCGGGCGGCCGCGATGCCTTCTACCGGGGCGAGATCGCCCGCACCATCGCCGCTTACATGCAGGCCAACGGCGGCTTCCTCTCCTACGAGGACCTGGCGACCCACAGCTCGGACTGGGTGGAGCCCGTCTCGGCCAGCTACCGCGGCTACGACATCTGGCAGCTGCCGCCCAACACGCAGGGCATCGCCGGGCTGCAGATCCTGCAGGTGCTGGAGGGCTATGACATCGCCGGCATGGGCTTCGGCAGCGCCGACTACATGCACCTGTTCATCGAGGCCAAGAAGCTGGCCTTCGAGGACCGGGCGCGCTTCTACGCCGATCCGGACTTCATGGACGTGAGCGTGGCGAAACTCATTTCTGACGAGTACGCAGCGACGCGCCGCTCGCTGATCGATCTCGGCAAGGCCGCGGCCAGCTACCCGCACGGCGATCCCGCGGTCCTGCGGGACGGCGACACCATTTACCTGACGGTGGCGGACGCCGAGGGGAACATGGTCTCGCTGATCCAGAGCAACTACCGCGGCATGGGCTCCGGCATGACCCCGCCCGGGCTCGGGTTCGTATTGCAGGACCGCGGCGAGATGTTCAGCCTGCAGCCGGGCCATCCCAACGCCTTTGCGCCCGGCAAGCGGCCGTTCACGACCATCATCCCGGGCTTCGTCACCAAGGACGGCAAGCCCTGGCTCAGCTTCGGCGTGATGGGCGGCGGCATGCAGCCCCAGGGCCATGCGCAGGTGCTGGTGAACATGATCGATTTCGGCATGGAGCCGCAGGCCGCGGGCGACGCGCCCCGCATGCGCCATGACGGGTCCAGCGAGCCGACCGACGAGCGCATGACCGACGGCGGCGTGGTGCGGCTGGAGCAAGGCTTCGCGCCCGAGGCCATTGCCGAGCTCGAGCGCCGCGGCCACCGGGTCGAGGTGCGCAACGACGGGGGCTACGGCGGGTACCAGGCCATCCGCAGGGACGATGGCGCCTGGGTCGGGGCGTCGGAGTCGCGCAAGGACGGGCACGCCGCGGGTTACTGAAGGCAGCCGGGCGCTGCCGCTGTTCGAGGAGCTTGACGAACATGAAATCGCTGCCGGTTCACCAGGGTGCATTCACGGTGTTGCTGTCCTTCGACTGCAACGCGGGGGAGAGCGAGCAGTTCGCCAGCGAGCTGGCCGACTTCGTCGAGCAGCGCATGCGCTTTCACCCGGGTTTCCTTTCCGGGCTGGTGTATCTCAGCGAGGACGCCCGCAAGGTCGTCGAAGTGTTCCAGTGGGCGCGCGCGGAGGACTGGCAGGCGTACCGCAGTAGCGAGGATGGCCAGGAAGGGTTGCGGTGGCTGGCGCGGCGGTCGCCGCACACGGATTTCCTCGAGCTGGTGCGTTGCGTGGACGCGCCGGTGCCTGGCGACCGTGCCGGGTCTCCGCATACCGTCGAGGAATGAAGCCATGACCCTCTGCGCGGTCGCCCTGGCAGCCGACCTCCGCGGCGCCAGCCGCCTGCTGGTGGACGCCGCGACCGGCGTGACCGACCTGGTGGAATCGATGCACGGCACGATCGCCGGGCTGGCGGGCATCGTGCCCGGCTCGAGCAACCAGCGCACGCGCGGCATCACCCGGTTCGTGTACCGCTGCGTCGGCGGGGGCATCCGCCTGGTCGGCGCGGGCATCGAGCGGACGCTCGTGCCCGTTTCGGCCTGGCACCAGGCGGGCCATGGCGCGCAGCAACGCCCGGCACGACATGCAGCGGCGCTGGGCGTGCTCAATGGCGTGCTCGGGGATCACCTGGCCGCCACCGGCAACCCGCTGGCCATCAGCATGGGGCTGCGCCGGGACGGCATGCGGCTCGAGCTTGGCCGCGCCGCGCTGCGCCGGGCGGTGCCCGCCGCCAGCCCCCGCATCCTGGTCCAGGCGCACGGCCTGTGCATGCACCCCGGGCACTGGGAACGGGCGGGCCGCGACGAGGTTGCGGCCGCCGGCGCCAGGCTGGGCTACACCTGCCTGCAGCTGCACTACAACACCGGGCTGCACATCGCGGCGAACGGGCGCTCGCTCGCCGCACTGCTGGAGAACCTGCTGGCGCAGTGGCCGGTCGAGGTCCGGGAGCTCGCGATCGTCGGCCACAGCATGGGCGGGCTGGTGGCGCGCAGCGCGCACCACTACGGCGCGGCGGCCGGGCACGCCTGGCCGGAGCGGCTGCGAAAACTGGTTTTTCTCGGCGCGCCGCACCACGGTTCGCCGCTGGAGCGCGCCGGCAACGGCCTGGACATGCTGCTGGGGCTGAGCCCTTACAGCCGGCCGTTCACGCGCCTCGGCCGCGTCCGCAGCCACGGCATCACCGACCTGCGCTTCGGCATCCTGCTGGAGCAGGACTGGGCCGCGCGCGATCGCTATGCGCCGATGCGCAAGGACCCGCGCACGCCGCTGCCGCTACCCGAACGCGTCGAGTGCTACACCGCCGCCGCGCTGCGCGGCGAAAACGAGGGGGCGCTGTCCGCGCGCCTGGTCGGCGACGGCCTGGTGCCGCTGGCCAGCGCGCTGGGCGAACACGAGGACGCGCGCTTCGCGCTGGACTTCCCGCCCGGCCACCGCTGGGTCGGCACGGGCCTGAGCCATTTCGACCTGGTCTCGAGCCCGCGCCTGCTGGCACAGCTGGCGCGCTGGCTCGGGAACTAGCATCGGCTGCGCCGCAGCCGTCGGCGGCTCAGCGCCGCAGCACCGCCTCCCCGACGGCACGGCCCGCGTCGAAACTCTCCACGCGCAGGTCGACCAGCTGGTCGACCTGCCCGGCGGCAGCCCCCTTGACCTGCAGCACGGTGTCGCCAATGCGCACCGTGCCCACGCCGGTGGCCGGGTCGAAACCCGTGAGGTAGGCGCGGATTTCCTCGCCCGGGGCGAAGGCGGGCCGGGTGCTGCGGAACCGCCAGTTGCCGAACAGACCCCTGCTCATGCGCTGCTGCCTCCCTTGCTGATCCGGTCGGTGGTGTACTCGCGGCCGAAACCGGTCCAGGCGGCGAACAGGAACACCGCCACCAGCAGCCAGCCATGGAACACCCAGGGCCAGGCCTGGATCGGCTCCACCACCATCGCGGGAGTGAACCAGTCGTAGGTCGTCACCAGCGCCTGCATCTGGGTGTAGCCCACCAGCACGCCGCCGGCCCAGGGAAAGATGTAGCCCAGCGCCGAGGTGTTGGCGTCGAGGATGTTCGCCCGGCGGTAGCCGTTGAGGTTGAAGCGCTTGCCGATGGTGGCGATGTAGGGCGCGATGGCGATCTGGGCGGCCGTGTTGATGGTGATGGCGGCGTTGATGCCGGCGGTCACCGAGACCATGGTGACTTCGGCGGAGCGCACGCTCTTCGCCACCTTGCGCAGCAGCCAGTCCTGCAGGGCCTGGAAGCCGCCGCCGCGGATCATCACCTGGGCGCCGCCGAGCACCAGCAGGATCAGCACCGCCAGCGTGGCGAAGCCGACCGGCCCGTCGTAGAGGCTGCCGCCCACGCCGGCGGCGGCAGCCGGGACCACCTCGACCAGGGGCCAGCCGCCGAAGGTGGCGGCCGCCCAGCTGTCGGCGGCGACGCGGAAGGCCAGCATGTCGGTGGCCGGCGCCAGCCCGAAGACCAGGTTGATGACGATGGCCAGGATCAGGCCGGCGGAGATCGCCTCGATGATGTGGCGGCCGCGGATGGCCAGCCCGATGACCAGCGCGATCGGCAGCAGGTGGAACAGCCCGCTGGCGTCGGACTGGGCCCGGAACAGCGCCGCGGCGTCGCCGTCGACCATGGCGCCGGAGGAGGCGAAGCCGAAGGCCAGGTAGGCGATGAAGGCCAGCGTGGCGGCGATGATGGCGTACTTGAAGCGGCTCGCGACCACGCCGCCCACGTCGGAGTCCTGGGTGACGGCGCTGACGATGGTGGTGTCGCTGACCGGGGCCAGGTTGTCGCCGAACACGGCGCCCGACAGGATCGCGCCGAACATCAGCACCGGGTCGGCGCCGAGCGCCACGCCGGCCGGGAAGAACAGGGCCACGAAGGCAATCACCGTACCGTAGCCGGTGCCGATGCCGGTGGCGAGCAGCGCGGCAAGCAGGAAGGTCACGGCGGGGAAGAGCGCTGGTCCCAGGCCCAGCGCGTCGGCGAGCCAGCCCAGCCCGTTGACGAAGCCGCCGACCTGCAGCGTGGCGGCGAACATGCCGGCCCACAGCCAGGCCACGATGGCCGTCACGGCCACTTTCTGCGCCATGCCCTCGACCACGGCGTCCGCGTAGGCGCCCCAGTTGCCGCGGACCAGCAGCATGCCCAGCACCAGGCCCACCAGCATGCCGACGATCAGCCCGGCGGTGTCGCCGATGCCCAGCAGGCCGGACTGCACGATGGCCCAGGCGATGAAGAACAGTACCGGCAGGGCGCTGACGGCCTTGCCGCCGCGAAAGCGGATGATGTCGTGGTTCATGTCGCTTCCTTTTCGCCGCTGATGAACACCCAGCAGGGCGTGTTGCGCTCGCGCCAGGCCCGGGCCGCTTCGCTAAAGACCTCGACGGCGACGGCATAGTCGTCCGGCGCGGCGCGGCGCAGGTCGGCGGGGTCATCCAGCACCAGCAGGTAACCCTCGGCCGGCAGCCATTCGAGGTCGCCCAGGCAGTCGGCAAGCGCGTCCCAATTCTGGCCGAACCACCAGGGGAACTCCAGCGCGTCGGCGACCCGGGCCAGGAATTCGGGCTTGCTGCGGCAGCCGGCCAGCTCGATGCGGGCGCAGCAGAGACCGGCCGCCGCGCCGGCCGCCAGCACCGCCTCGACCTCGCCGGGGCCGATGCGGACGAGGCCGGCGGCCGCGGGATCGCGCAGGATCGCCGGGCTCGGCGCCGTCATGGCCCGGTCTCCAGGCGCCGGAAGCTGCGGTAGTGATCCTCGGTGTAGTAATACACCTCCGGCGGGTTGCCGCCGGTGACGATGCGCCGCGCGCCGCGATGTGAAAGGCCGGGCGTGCGCACCGTGTACTCGCGGTAGTAGCCGCGCGGCCGCTGCGGCAGCAGGCCCTCGCGATTCTGGAACACGGTGCCGTCCTGGCGATGCGGGAAAGGCCCGCCCCGCTCGATGAGCTCCAGCGTGGCGATCGCCTCGGGCGGCAGGCCGGCCGGGACCGCTGCGCCTGGCGCAGCTGAAGCGTCCGGAGCGTCCTGCGGCGCCGGCTGCCAGGTGCTGACCAGCACCGCGACGGCGAGCAGGAGCAGCAGCAGCGGCAGGCGCAGTCGCATCGGCCTAGCCGCTCCGCTTGCGCCGCGCGCGCCGGGCCGGCGGCAGGGTGCCGGCCGCCGCCAGGATGGGATGCAGGAACTGGCCGGTGAACGAGTCCTTGCCGGCCGCCACTTCCTCGGGCGTGCCGGCCGCGACCAGGGCGCCGCCGCCGGCCCCGCCTTCGGGCCCGAGGTCGATGATCCAGTCCGCCGTCTTGATCACGTCGAGGTTGTGCTCGATCACCACCACCGTGTTGCCATGATCGCGCAGGCGGCCGAGCACCCCCAGGAGCTGGGCGATGTCGTGGAAGTGCAGGCCGGTGGTGGGCTCGTCCAGGATGTACAGCGTCTTGCCGGTGTCGCGTTTCGACAGCTCCTTGGCCAGCTTGACGCGCTGCGCCTCGCCGCCGGACAGGGTGGTGGCGTTCTGGCCCAGGCGCACGTAGGACAGGCCCACGTCCATCAGCGTCTGCAGCTTGCGCTTGACCACCGGCACGTTGGCGAAGAACCCCAGCGCGTCCTCGACGGTCATTTCGAGGATCTCGTGGATGTTCCTGCCCTTGTAGCGGATTTCCAGCGTTTCGCGGTTGTAGCGCTGGCCCTGGCAGGCGTCGCAGGGCACGTAGATGTCCGGCAGGAAATGCATCTCTACTTTCAGCACCCCGTCGCCCTGGCAGGCCTCGCAGCGCCCGCCCTTGACGTTGAAGCTGAAGCGCCCCGCCTTGTAGCCGCGCGAGCGGGCCTCGGGCGTGCCGGCGAACAGCTCGCGGATGGGGGTGAACAGCCCGCTGTAGGTCGCCGGGTTGGAGCGCGGCGTGCGGCCGATCGGGCTCTGGCTGATGTCGATGACCTTGTCGATGTGCTCCAGCCCCTCGATCCGCTCATGGGGCGAGGGCGTGACGGCGGCGCCGTTGAGCCTCTGGGCCGCGGCGAGGTACAGCGTGTCGTTGATCAGCGTCGACTTGCCGGAGCCGGACACGCCGGTGACGCAGGTCAGCAGGCCGAGGGGAATGGCGGCGTCGATGCCGCGCAGGTTGTTGCCGCGCGCGCCGCGCACCACGATGTCCGCCCCCCGCCGGCGGGGGGTGCGCTGTGGCGGCACCGCGATGGACTTGCGCCCGGACAGGTAGTCCCCGGTCAGCGACTCGGGATCGGCCATGATGTCCGCCGGCTTGCCCTGCGCCACCACGCGGCCGCCGTGCACGCCGGCGCCGGGGCCGATGTCCACGATATGGTCGGCGGTGGCGATCGCTTCCTCGTCGTGCTCCACCACGATCACCGTGTTGCCGAGGTCGCGCAGGTGGAGCAGGGTGGCGAGCAGGCGCTGGTTGTCGCGCTGGTGCAGGCCGATGGACGGCTCGTCGAGGATGTACATGACGCCGACCAGGCCGGAGCCGATCTGGCTGGCCAGGCGGATGCGCTGCGCCTCGCCGCCGGAGAGCGTCTCGGCGCTGCGATCCAGGGTCAGGTAGTCCAGGCCGACGTCGACCAGGAAGCGCAGCCGGTCGGTGATTTCCTTGATGATCTTGCGGGCGACCTCGCCCCGCCAGCCCGGCAGCTCCAGGGTCCGGAAGAACTCGAGCGACTCGCCCACGGCGTCGGCCGTGACCGCCGCCAGCCCGCGGTCCGCCACGAAGACGTGGCGCGCGGCCTGGTTCAGGCGCGTGCCCTGGCAGCTGGGGCAGGGATGGGTGCCGAGGTACTTGGCCAGTTCGTCGCGCACCGCGCCCGACTCGGTTTCCCGGTAGCGCCGCTCCATGTTGGGGATCACGCCTTCGAAGCGGTGCTTGCGCTTTTTCATGCCGCCGCGGCCGTCGAAGTAGGCGAACTCGATCGACTCGTCGCCCGAGCCGAACAGCAGGATCTTGCGGATGCGCGCGGGCAGCTGGTCCCAGGCCGTCTCGACGTCGAAGCCGTAGTGGTCCGCCAGGCTGCGAATGAGCTGGAAATAATAGGCGTTGCGCCGGTCCCAGCCGCGCACGGCACCGCCGGCGAGCGACAGGTGGGGATGGGCCACCACGCGCTCCGGATCGAAGAACTGCTGCACCCCGAGGCCGTCGCAGGTGGCGCAGGCGCCGGCGGGGTTGTTGAAGGAGAACAGCCGCGGCTCGAGCTGGGGGATGCTGTAGCCGCAGACCGGGCAGGCAAAGCGGTCCGAGAACAGCAGCGGCTCGCGCTCCGGCTCGTCCATGAACGCGACCTTGGCACTGCCGTCGGCCAGTTTCAGCGCGGTCTCGAAGGATTCGGCCAGGCGCAGCCGGAGGTCGTCGCGGACCTTGAACCGGTCGATCACGGCCTCGATGGTGTGCTTGCGGCGCAGGTCCAGCGCCGGCGGGTCGTCGAGTTCGCAGACCTCGCCGTCGATGCGCGCCCGGATGAAGCCGCGGCTGCGCAGCTCGGCCAGCAGGTGGGTGTGCTCGCCCTTGCGGTCGCGCACCACCGGCGCCAGCAGGATCAGGCGCGTGCCTTCAGGCAGCGCGAGCGCCTGGTCGACCATCTGGCTGACGGTCTGCGCCTCCAGCTTCTCCTGGTGCTCGGGGCAGCGCGGCGTCCCCGCCCGGGCGTAGAGCAGCCGCAGGTAATCGTAGATCTCGGTGACGGTCCCGACCGTCGAGCGGGGGTTGTGGGAGGTCGATTTCTGCTCGATCGAGATGGCCGGGGACAGGCCCTCGATGGACTCGACGTCCGGCTTCTCCATCATGGACAGGAACTGCCGGGCGTAGGCCGACAGCGATTCCACGTAGCGGCGCTGCCCCTCGGCGTAGATGGTGTCGAAGGCCAGCGAGGACTTGCCGGAGCCCGACAGCCCGGTGACGACGATCAGCTGGTCCCGCGGCAGGTCGAGATCCACCGCCTTGAGATTGTGGGTGCGCGCGCCGCGAATGCGGATGGTGTCCATGGCTTCCGTCTGGCTCGGCCGAACTCATTACTATACGCAGAAATGCCGGCGCTGCGCTGCCCGCCGTGCTGCCGCGTTTTCGACCCTGGTCAAGGGTCGGTTTCCGGCCGGCGCGCGTGAGATTCGGCCCTGTTCAGGCTAGACTAAAAGGCTATTCTTCGAGTCCGGGCAAGCGGTCCGGCAACACGACGAGCGAGGGACGCACATGGCGCGCGGCATCAACAAGGTCATCCTGGTGGGCAACCTGGGCGCGGATCCGGAGTCACGGACCACCCCCGGCGGGCTGACCGTCACCAATTTCAACGTGGCGACCAGCGACCGCCGCAGGGACAAGCAGAGCGGCGACTGGGTCGAGGAGACCGAGTGGCACCGCATCGTGATGTTCGACAAGCTCGCCGAGACGGCGCGGGAATACCTGCGCAAGGGCTCGCAGGTGTATATCGAGGGCAAGATCCAGACGCGCAAGTGGCAGGACAAGGAAGGCCAGGACCGCTACACCACCGAGATCATCGCGCGCGACATGCAGATGCTGGGCGGCCGGCCCGGCGGCAGCGCGCCCGTGAGCCGCGACGACGACTACGGCAGCCGGTCCTCGGGCAGTTCCTCGGCGGGCAGCCGCAAGGAAGAGCCCTTCGAGGACGATATCCCCTTCTGACGCCGACCCGATGAACGCACAGCAGCCCGGCGGCAAGCTCTTCATCCGCACTTTCGGGTGCCAGATGAACGAGTATGATTCGTCGAAGATGGCGGACGTGCTGCGCGCCTCCCACGGCTTCGAGCCCGCCGCCACGCCGGAAGAGGCGGACGTGCTGCTGCTCAATACCTGCTCGATCCGCGAGAAGGCGCAGGAGAAAGTGTTCTCCCTGCTGGGCCGCTGGCGGGAATTGAAGGCGGCGCGGCCGGGCGTGGTGATCGGGGTGGGCGGCTGCGTCGCCAGCCAGGAGGGCGAGGCGATTCTCCAGCGCGCGCCCTTCGTCGACCTGGTGTTCGGCCCGCAGACGCTGCACCGGCTGCCCGCGATGCTCGAGGACGTGCGCGGCCGCGGCCGGCCGGCGGTGGACGTGTCCTTCCCCGAGATCGAGAAGTTCGACCGGCTGCCGGAGCCGCGGGCGGACGGCCCGACGGCTTTCGTCTCGGTGATGGAGGGCTGCAGCAAGTACTGCAGTTTCTGCGTCGTGCCTTACACGCGCGGCGAGGAGGTCAGCCGGCCCTTCGACGACGTGATCGTCGAGGTCGCGCAGCTGGCGGCGCAGGGCGTGCGCGAAATCAACCTGCTGGGCCAGAACGTGAACGCCTATCGCGGCCCGATGCACGACGGCACCCTGGCCGACCTGGCGGCGCTGATCCGCTACGTGGCCGCGGTCGACGGGATCGACCGGATCCGCTTCACCACCTCGCACCCGGTGGAGTTCACCGACAGCCTGGTGGAGGCCTACGCCGAGGTGCCCGAGCTGGCGCCCTTCCTGCATCTCCCGGTGCAGAGCGGCGCCGACCGGGTGCTGGCGATGATGAAGCGCGGCCACACGGCGCTGGAGTATCGCCAGAAGATCCGGCGGGTGCGGGAGGCGCGCCCCGGGATCAGCATCAGCTCGGATTTCATCGTTGGCTTCCCGGGCGAGACGCAGCAGGACTTCGACCAGACCATGCAGCTGATCGAGGGCGTGGGCTTCGACCAGTCCTTCAGCTTCATCTACAGCCGCCGCCCCGGCACGCCCGCGGCCTCGCTGCCGGACGACGTGACCGCGGCGGAGAAGCAGCGCCGCCTGGCCCTGCTCCAGCACCGGGTCAGCCAGCAGGCTGCCGCCATCAGCGCGGCCATGGTGGGCGGCGTGGAGCGGGTGCTGGTGGAGCGGCCGTCGCGCAAGAGCCCGCGCCAGCTGGCGGGCCGCACCGGCAACATGCGCTGGGTGAACTTCGACGGCGACGCGGGCCTCATCGGCCGCTTCGTCGACGTGCAGATCACCGAGGCCCTGCCCAACTCGCTGCGCGGGCGCGTGGTCGCGGTCGAGGACGCGCTGCCCCGCTCCGCCTGAAGCCCTGGAACGCCGTTGAACGACAATCTCATCAGGGACCTGGTACTCGAGCCGGCCGACAACCAGCGCCTCGCCAACCTGTGCGGCCAGTTCGACGAGCACCTGAAGCAGATCGAGCGCCGGCTCGAGGTGCAGATCCGCCCGCGCGGCAACCTGTTCCAGCTCGAGGGCCCCGAGCCTGCCGTGGCGGCCGCCGAGCGGCTGCTGGTGAGCCTGTTCGAGCAGGCGGCGGACGAGAGCATCAGCCCGCAGACGGTGCACACCGGGCTGCAGGAGGCCGGGATGCACGCCCCCGCGGACGAACACGGGCCGCAGGAGATCCGGACCCGCCGCGGCGCGATCCGGGGCCGCGGCCCCAACCAGGCCCGCTACCTGCGCTCCATGCGCGAGCACGACCTGTGTTTCGGCATCGGGCCGGCGGGCACCGGCAAGACCTACCTGGCGGTGGCCCGTGCGGTCGAGGCGCTGGAAACCGACGAGGTGCGCCGGATCGTGCTGGTCCGGCCGGCGGTCGAGGCCGGCGAGCGCCTGGGCTTCCTGCCCGGCGACATGTCGCAAAAGGTGGACCCCTACCTGCGCCCGATGTACGACGCGCTCTACGAGATGCTTGGTTTCGAGCGGGTGGCGAAACTGATCGAGCGCCACGTGATCGAGATCGCGCCGCTGGCCTTCATGCGGGGCCGCACGCTGAACGAGGCTTTCGTGATCCTGGACGAGGCCCAGAACACCACCGTGGAGCAGATGAAGATGTTCCTCACCAGGATCGGCTTCGGCTCCAGGGCGGTGGTGACCGGCGACATCACCCAGACGGACCTGCCGGCGAGCAAGACCTCGGGCCTGCGGCACGCGGCGCGCGTGCTGGCGGAAGTCGAGGGCGTCGGCTTCACCCGGTTCACCGCCCGCGACGTGGTCCGCCATCCCCTGGTGCAGCGCATCGTCGAGGCCTACGAGCGGCACCACGGGGACGAGGGGTGAGCGTGCGCATCGACGTGCAGGTCGCCGGCGGCCGCAGCGGGCTGCCGAGCGTCGCCAAGCTGCGCCACTGGGCGCGCTCCGCGCTGGCCGGGCGGCGCGCCACTGCGGAGCTCAGCCTGCGCATCGTCGATGCGCCGGAGAGCCAGGCGCTGAACCGCCAGTTCCGCGGCAAGGACCAGCCGACCAACGTGCTGGCCTTCCCGGCCGACCTGCCGCCGGAGCTGGAACTGCCGCTGCTGGGCGATGTCGTAATCTGTCGCGAGGTGGTGGCCGCCGAGGCCGCCGCGCAGGGCAAGCCGGCCGAAGCCCATTGGGCGCACATGGTGATTCACGGTACCCTGCACCTGCTGGGCTTCGACCACCAGGAGCCGGCGCAGGCCGCTGAGATGGAGGCCGCGGAAACCGAGCTCCTCGCCGAGCTGGGCTGGCCCGACCCCTACCAGGAGAACGACCCGCATCATGGCTGAAGACCAACCTCCGAGTACCAGCGGGCGCCGGCCCGGCCTCCTGGGCCGGCTTGCCGACGCCTTCCGGGTCGCGCCCCGCACCCGGGACGACCTGATGGACATCCTGCGCGAGGCGCGCGGCCACGACATCCTCGATGTCGACGAGCACCAGATGCTCGAGGGCGTGCTGGAAGTCTCGACCATGCAGGTTCGCGACATCATGATCCCGCGCGGCCAGATGGTCGTGCTCGAGCGCGATGCCAGCCCGCAGGAGATGCTGGCGGTGATCATCGACTCCGGCCACTCCCGCTTTCCCGTGATCGCCGACGATCGTGACGAGGTGGTCGGCATCCTGCTGGCCAAGGACCTGCTGCGCTTTTTCGCCGAGGAGGACCAGCAGCGTTTCCGCGTCAAGGAATGCCTGCGGCCGGCGGTCTTCATCCCCGAGAGCAAGCGGTTGAACGTGCTGCTGAAGGAATTCCGCCACAGCCACAACCACATGGCGATCGTGGTGGACGAGTACGGCGGCGTCTCGGGGCTGCTGACCATCGAGGACGTGCTCGAGCAGATCGTCGGCGAGATCGACGACGAGCACGACCCCGACGAGGAAGTGCTGATCGTGCCCGAGCGCGAGCACAGCTGGCGGGTGGATGCGCTGGCGCGGATCGAGGATGTCAACGAGGAGCTCGGGACGGATTTCAGCGACGAGGACTACGACACGGTCGGCGGCCTCGTGATGCACGAGCTCGGGCGCTTGCCGCGCAAGGGCGAGACGCTGAACTTCGGCGGGCTGCGCTTCACCGTGCTGCGCGCCGACCGGCGCCGCATCCATTCCGTCCGGCTGCGGCGCGTGACCGATTGAGCTGATGCCGGAGCGGCCCCAAGACGGGATCCGGTCCCGCCTGCCGCTCGGCGAGCTCGGCGCGCTGCTGGCCGGCCTGGTCCTGCCGCTGGCCTTCGCGCCGTGGGGCTGGTGGGCCCTGGCCCTGCTTTCCCCGGCGCTCCTGTTCCTCTGCTGGCGGGGCGCGCCCCCCGGGCGGGCGGCCTGGCGCGGCTTCCTCTACGGCTTCGCGGCGTTCCTGTCGGGCACCTGGTGGACGTTCGTCTCGGTGCACGAGTTCGGCCAGGCGCCCGCGGTGCTGGCCGGCTTTCTCACCCTGGCGCTGGCAGCCGCGATGGCCGCCTATTACGCGCTGCTGGGTTGGGCCGCGGCGCGCTGGCTGCCCGCCGCGGGAATGACCCGCTGGCTGCTCGGGCTGCCGGCCGCCTGGGTCCTGCTGGAGTGGCTCCGCGGCTGGTTCCTGAGCGGCTTCCCCTGGCTCAGCCTGGGCTACAGCCAGACCGACTCGGTGCTGGGCGCGCTGGCGCCGCTGGGCGGCGTGTACGGGCTCAGCTGGGTCGCGGCGCTGGGCGCCGGCGCGCTGGTGACGCTGGCGGTCGAGGACCTGCGCCGTCGCGCGGTCGCGGCCGCCGTGCTGTTCGCGCTGTTCGCGGCCGCCGCTGCGGCCGACCGGCAGGCCTGGACCGAGCCGGCCGGCCCGCCGCTGCGGGCGGCCATGATCCAGGGCGCCGTGGGCCAGGACGAGAAATGGCTGGAGACGCAGCTGGAGCCGACCCGCGAGCTGTACCTGGGGCTGACCGAGCCGTACTGGGGCATCGAGCTCTTGATCTGGCCCGAGGCGGCGCTGCCGACCCTGTTGCACGAGGAGCTCGATTTCCTGGCGGAGCTCGACGAGCGCGCGCGGGCGGCCGGCAGCGAGCTGCTGATGGGCATCCTGCAGTGGGACCGGCGCAGCGGGCAGTACTACAACACCCTGGTGTCGCTGGGCGGAGAGCCGGAGATCTACCGCAAGCGCCAGCTGGTGCCCTTCGGCGAGTACTTCCCGGTGCCGGATTTCGTGCGCCAGGTGATGCGCATGATGAGCCTGCCCTACAGCGACATCGCCCCGGGACCGCCCGATCCCGGGCCGATGACGCTGGCCGGCGTGCCCGTCGCGCCCACCATTTGCTACGAAGATGCCTTCGGGGCCCAGCAGCGGGTGTTCTTTCCGGCCGCCGAGCTGCTGGTGAACGTCAGCAACGACGCCTGGTTCGGCGACACCGTGGCGCCCCACCAGCACCTGCAGATCGCGCGCCTGCGGGCGATGGAGACCGGCCGCTGGATGCTGCGGGCCACCAACAACGGCATCACCGCCGTGATCGACCCGCGCGGGCGGCTGGTGCAGCGCTCGCGCCAGTTCGTGCCCGAGGTCGTGGTGGCCGAGGTGGTGCCGATGCGCGGCGTGACGCCCTGGCTGCGCCTGGGGGACTTGCCGCTGGCCGCCGCGGCCGCCCTGCTGTGCCTGTTGGCCGCTTTGCGCCGCTACCGGGCGGGGCGGTAATCTTGGCAGCTTGATTTCAGCGAAGCCCGCCATGGACCCCATCTACAAGCCGGAAGTCATCGAGCCCGAGGCCCAGCGCTACTGGGACGAGTCGCGCTGTTTCGAGGCCAACGAAGATCCCTCGAAAGAGAAATTCTATTGCCTGTGCATGTTCCCCTATCCCAGCGGGCGCCTGCACATGGGCCATGTCCGCAACTACACCATCGGCGACGTGGTCAGCCGCTACCAGCGGATGCAGGGCAAGAACGTGCTCCAGCCCATGGGCTGGGACGCCTTCGGCCTGCCGGCCGAGAACGCGGCGATCAAGAACCAGGTGCCGCCCGCGCAGTGGACCCGCGACAACATCGCCCACATGCGGGCCCAGCTGCGCCGCCTCGGCTTCGCCTACGACTGGCGCCGCGAGCTGGCGACCTGCAACCCGGACTACTACCGCTGGGAACAGTGGTTCTTCCTGCGGCTGTACGAGAAGGGCCTGGTCTACAAGTCGTCCTCGACGGTGAACTGGGACCCGGTGGACCAGACCGTGCTGGCCAACGAGCAGGTGATCGACGGGCGCGGCTGGCGTTCGGGCGCGCTGGTCGAGCGCCGCGAGATCCCGCAGTGGTTCCTGAAGATCACGGCCTACGCCGACGAATTGCTGGAGTGCCTGGACCGGCTGCCGGGCTGGCCGGAGCAGGTCCGCGCCATGCAGGCGAACTGGATCGGCCGCTCCGAGGGCCTGGAGCTGGATTTCGCCCTGGCCCAGGCGCCGGTGGCGGGCTACGAGGCGCTGACCGTGTTCACCACGCGGCCGGACACGCTCTACGGCGTCACCTACATGGCGGTGGCGGCCGAGCACCCGCTGGCCGTGCACGCGGCGCAGGGCCGGCCCGAGCTGGGAGAGTTCCTCGCCGAGTGCCGCCGCGCGCATACCACCGAGGCCGCGCTGGAAACCATGGAGAAGCGCGGCATGCCGCTGGGCGTGAGCGTGATCCATCCGCTCACCGGCGAGGAAGTGCCGGTCTGGGTCGCCAATTTCGTGCTGATGGGCTACGGCACCGGCGCGGTGATGGCGGTCCCCGGCCACGACAGGCGGGACTGGGAATTCGCCACCAGGTACCAGCTGCCGATCCGCCAGGTGATCGCGCCCGCCGACGGCGGCAAGGTCGATCTCGCCGAGGGCGCTTACGTGGACTACGGCGTGCTGGTGAACTCCGGCGAGTTCGACGGCATGACCTCGGCCGAGGCGTTCGCGGGCCTGGCGGCCAGGCTGGAAGGCGAGAACCGCGGCCGCCGCCGGGTGAACTACCGCCTGCGCGACTGGAGCGTGTCGCGGCAGCGCTACTGGGGCTGCCCGGTGCCGATGATCGACTGCCCGTCCTGCGGCTCCGTGCCGGTGCCCGACGAGCAGCTGCCGGTGCGGCTGCCGGAGGACGTGACCCTGTCCGGCGCCGGCTCGCCGCTCAAGCACATGGACGAGTTCGTCAAGGTCGACTGCCCGCGCTGCGGCGGGCCCGCGCGGCGCGAAACCGACACTTTCGACACCTTCTTCGAGTCGTCCTGGTACTACGCGCGTTATTGCTGCGCCGACCAGGACCAGGCCATGCTGGATGACCGGGCGCGCTACTGGCTGCCCGTCGACCAGTACATCGGCGGCATCGAGCACGCCATCCTGCACCTGCTCTATGCCCGCTTCTTCCACAAGCTGATGCGCGACGAGGGGCTGGTGGACGGCGACGAGCCCTTCACCAACCTGTTGACCCAGGGCATGGTGCTGGCCGATTCCTTCTACCGCGAGGACGAGAAGGGCGGGCGCACCTGGTACAACCCGGCCGAGGTCGAAGTGCAGCGGGACGAGAAGGGCAGGGTGATCGCCGCGACCCTGGCCGCCGACGGCGGGCCGGTGGAACTCGGCGGCATCGGCACCATGTCGAAGTCCAAGAACAACGGTGTCGACCCGCAGGCGCTGATCGACCGCTACGGGGCCGACACCGTGCGCCTGTTCACCATGTTCGCCGCGCCGCCGGAGCAGAGCCTCGAATGGTCGGACACGGGCGTGGAGGGCGCGCACCGCTTCATGAAGCGGCTGTGGCGGCTGGTGCAGGAACACGTCAGCGCCGGCCCGGCGCCCGCGCTCGACGTCGCGGCCCTGGACGACGCCCAGCGCGAGCTGCGCCGTCACCTGCATGCGGCTATCGCCAAGGTCAGCGACGACGTCGGCCGGCGCTATACCTTCAATACCGCCATCGCGGCGATGATGGAGCTGCTCAACGCGCTCGGCCGCCATGCCGGGGACAGTCCCCAGGACCGGGCCTTGCGCCAGGAGATCTGCGAGGCCGTGGTGTTGATGCTGTCGCCCATCGTGCCGCACGCCTGCCATGCGCTGTGGACGGCGCTGGGCAAGACCGGCTCCGTGGTCGACCAGCCCTGGCCGCAGCACGATCCCGCGGCGCTGGTGCGCGACGAGGTCGAACTGGTGGTGCAGGTGCAGGGCAAGCTGCGCGGCCGCATCCGCGTGGCGCGCGACGCGCCGGAGGAGGCCATTCGCACGGCGGCGCTGGCGGAGGACAACGTGGCCCGCTTCGTTGACGGCCGCCCGGTGCGCAAGGTGATCGTCGTCCCCGGGCGGCTGGTCAACATCGTGGTCTGAGCCATGCGCCGCCTGCTGCTCCTGCCCTTCGCCTGCCTCGCCCTCGCCGCCTGCGGCTTCCAGTTGCAGGGCGTGAACGACCTGCCGCCGGAACTCGAGTCCGTGTTCCTGGCGGTGCCCGACCCGAATTCCGACCTGGCGGTGCAGCTGCGCCGTTCCCTCGCGGGGGCAGGCGTAACGCTGGTGCAGGATGCCGCCGCCGGCACGGCGACCCTGCGGCTGACCGACGAGCGCTACGGCCGCCGGGTGAAATCCGTGTCGGCGCAGAACCGCCCCACCGAGTTCGAGGTCTTCTACGAGGCCGAGTACCTGGTCGAGGGTCCGGCCGGCGTGCTCCTGCCCGCCCAACGCGTCAGCCGGAGCCGGATCTTCCCGTACAGCGAGCGCGACATTCTCGGCAAGCAGCAGGAAGAGCAGCTGCTGCGCGAGGCGCTGGCGCGCGAGATCGCCGCCCTGATCACGCGGCAGCTGGCCGGGCTCGGGTCTTGACCGAACCGGCCGTCGTCGCCCTCGGCGACGGCTTCGAGGCGGCGGCGCGCAGCCTGCTGGCGCGCTACGGCCTGGATCTTGTCCTGCTGCCGCGCGAGGCCCGGATTCCGGGTTCCTGGTGGGGCGGCCGCGAGGCCGGGCTGCGGGGGGCAACGCTCTACGCCCGCCCCGACACGCCGCTGCATTCCGTGCTCCACGAAAGCTGCCATTTCGTCTGCATGGCGCCGGCGCGGCGCGCGGCGCTGGATACCGACGCCGGCGGCGACTACGACGAGGAAAATGCGGTCTGCTACCTGCAGGTCCTGCTGGCCGAGGAGCTGCCCGGCTTCGGCCGCGAGCGCATGTTCGCCGACATGGATGCCTGGGGCTATTCCTTCCGGCTCGGCGCGGCCCGGGCCTGGTTCGAGCAGGATGCGGGGGACGCCCGGGACTGGCTCGAAGAGCGGGCCCTGGTGAACGCCGCGGGCCGTCCGACCTGGCGGCTGCGCGCCGCCTAGCCGAGGGTCGTCAGGGTTCCAGCCGCCCGCTGTGGTCGAAGGGGATGCTGCGCAGGAACATCCCGCCGAGATGCAGCTTGCCCCGCAGCCGGTACTCGAATTCCTCTTCACTACGCTGGCCGAGCTGCACCGCCTGGCGCAGCACGTCGACCAGGGAAGTCGACACCACCACGGTGGTCTCGGCCTCGCCCAGCCGCGGCAGGTTGAAGCTGTCGTTGCTGACGCCGCGCGCCAGCCGGCGGCCGTTCAGGTCCAGGCTGAAGTCGAGCCCGTCCACCTGGATGTCGCGATTGTTCGGGTTGATCACCCGCAGGCCCACCGCGAAGCGCTGTTCCAGCGAGCCGGGCTCCTGCTCCAGCACGCGGAAGCTGGTGACCTTGAGCTCGGGCGATTCGAGCGCGCTGAGGGTCGTGCAGCCCGCCGCCGCGAGGCACAGCGCGAGCACGGCGAGAATGGCGCTGGACCTGTACATGTGGCGCTCCTGCGATGAAACCGGCCCCGATTATAGGGTGCCCGGACGCGTTGCGGGCGGTCCGCGGCGCTGCCACACTGCGGGGGACCGTCTTCCAGGCGACCAGGAGAGGGATCCATGCCCACGCTGTTCGAGAAAATCATCGCCGGCGAGCTGCCGGCGGATTTCGTCTACCGCGACGACCGCGTCGTCGCCTTCCGCGACATTCACCCGCAGGCGCCGGTCCATGTTCTCGTCATCCCGGTGAAGCCGATCCCGACCGCCGACGACATCGAGGACGGGGACGCCGAGCTCATCGGGCGCATGTTCTGCGTGGCGCGCGACATTGCGCGCCAGGAAGGCCTGGCGGAGGACGGCTACCGGCTGATCATCAATTGCAAGCAGCACGGCGGGCAGGAGGTCGACCACCTCCACCTCCACCTGGTGGGCGGCCGCCCGCTGGGCCGCATGCTGCAGCCCCGATGAGCCTCGCAGCGCTCGCGGTGGCCGGCGTCATGCTCGATCCCGCGTTGGCCGGGCGCTTCGCCGACCTCGCCCTGGCCTGTGTCCACCGGGAGTATCCCAACAAAATCGCCCACGTCCTCAACGAGGATGCAGACGCGCAGCCGCCGCGCGCGCTGACGCCGGTGTTCTGGGGATGCTTCGACTGGCATTCCTCGGTCCACGGCCACTGGCTGCTGGCGCGGCTGGCCCGCCTGGAGCCGGGCGCGGATTTCGCGCCTGCCGCCCGGGCGGCGCTGGCCCGCAGCCTGACCGTCGAGGGCGTGGCCGGGGAGGTGGCTTACCTCTCCGCGCCGGGGCGCGAAGGCTTCGAGCGGCCCTACGGGCTGGCCTGGCTGCTGCAGCTCGGCGCCGAGCTGCGCGAGTGGGACGATCCGGAGGCGCGCCGCTGGGCGGCGGCGCTTGCGCCCCTGGAGGCCGTCGCCGCGCGCCGCCTGGCGGAGTGGATGCCCAAGCTGGCCTACCCGATCCGCTCCGGCGAGCATTCCCAGACCGCGTTCGCTTTCGGGCTCGCGCTGGACTGGGCCCGCACCGCGGGCGAGGTGGAGCTGGCCGCGCTGATCGAGCTGACCTCGCGCAAGCTCTACCTCGACGACCGGGACTGCCCGCTCGGCTACGAGCCGTCCGGGCACGACTTTCTCTCGCCATGCCTGGCGCAGGCCGACCTGGTGCGCCGCTTGCTCCCGCCGGCAGATTTCGCCGCCTGGCTGCACGGCTTCCTGCCGGCGCTGCCGGAGGATGCGGGCCCGGAATGGCTGCCGGTGGCCCGGGTGACCGACCGGGTCGACGGCAAGCTGGCGCACATCGACGGGCTCAACCTGAGCCGGGCCTGGATGCTCGAGGGGATGGCCGCCGGCCTGCCGCCGGGCGACCTGCGCCGCATCAGCCTGCGGGCGGCGGCCGCGGCGCATGCCCGGGCCGGTCTCGAGGGCGTGAGCGACGCGCATTACGCCGGCAGCCACTGGCTGGGCAGCTTCGCCACCTATCTCGTGACGGGACGCGGCCTGCCCTCAGGCGCCGAAGCGGGCCGGCAGCAGGCGCAACGGGACCAGTAGCAGGAGCACCGCGGCCAGCGCCGGTCCGAAGGGCAGGTCGAGTCCCAGCGCCAGCAGGAAGCCGGCGAGGAAGGCCGCCATGCCGAGGCCCGCGGCGAGCAGCACGGCCGGGCGCCAGCCGCGCGCCAGGCGGAACGCCACCCAGGGCGGCACCATCATCATGGCGAAAGTGGCCATCACGCCCATGGTGCCGATGCCCAGCACCACGCCGAGCGCCACCAGGACCTCGAAGCCGATCTCGTGCGGCCAGGTCGGCAGCTGGTTGGCGCCGTAGTGGTCGGGAAAGAGCCGGCCCAGCAGGAGGCGGCGGCTCAGCCAGGCGCCCGCGGCCAGCACGGCAGCCGCGAGCATGGCGGCGCCCCCGAGGTGCGTCGCCGTGGTGAAATAGAGCTGGCCGTTCAACAGCTGCGTGGCGACCAGGTCGGCGTGATGACCGAGCGTCGCCAGGAGCAGCACCGCGGCCCAGCCGCCCAGCAGCATCACTGCGTAGTGCTCGTTGCGGGTCTCGCCGGTCAGGAACCGCACCAGCCCGGCCAGCAGGGCGCCGAGCAGGGCGAACAGGACCAGCGGCCCGTGCAGCAGCGCCCCGGCGACGGCGCCGGCGGCGGCCGCCTGGGCCACGCCGAGGCTGGAGAGCCACTGCTCGCGCAGCCGCAGCCCGGCGCCGAGCAGGGGGAGCGCCAGCGCCAGCAGCAGGCCGGTCAAGAGCGGCAGGCGGAACAGCGGATCGAAGGCCAGGCTCAGGGACATGGCGTCACGATCCGGTCGCAGGCCGCAGCCAGGAAGGCGGCGTCATGGCTCACCATCAGCACCGCCCGCCCGGGGTCCAGCCGGCCGATCTCCGCCAGCAACAGCTCGATCGCATCCGGGTCGAGGTTGTTGGTGGGCTCGTCCAGCAGCACCAGGCGGGCCGGCCCGGTGAGGCAGGCCCAGGCATGCAGCAGCTGGAACTCGCCGCCGCTCATCTCGTCGAGGCAGCGCCGGCCCAGCGCCTCGAGCCGCGGCGGCAGCGGCGCGACCGGCGCACCCGCGAGCCGCAGCACCTCCTGGCCGGTGAGCGGCAGCTCGGGCGGGCGCTCGGGCCGCTGGCGGTGGTGGGCCACCGTCAGTCCGGGCGCGCGCCGGACGCGGCCGCCGTGCAGCACCGCGGTGCCGGTGATGAGCCGCAGCAGGGTGGTCTTGCCCAGGCCATTCGCC
Organism: Thioalkalivibrio sp. XN8; assembly: GCF_011058255.1. Lineage (GTDB taxonomy): Bacteria > Pseudomonadota > Gammaproteobacteria > Steroidobacterales > XN24 > XN24. The sequence goes on from NZ_JAALFH010000057.1 coordinate 39,592, forward strand.
CCGCTCAGGCCCAGTACCTCGCCGGGCTCGATGCGGAAGGACACCGGCCCGACGACCGGCCGCGCATAGCCGGCCCGGGCCTCGACCATTTCCAGCAGTGGCGGGACGGCGTTCAGTGGCGCTCCAGCCGCAGCACCCAGCTTTCGATCAGCGCCACGTAGTCGTCCGCGGTGCCGTCGATGGGCACGTTGTTCTGCATCACGTAGACCGGCCAGCCGAGCGCCTCGCCGACGCGCCCGGCCCCTTGCGCGGGTTCGTAGGCCATGCGCATCACCAGGCCCTCGCGTCCCTGCAGGTCCTCGATCAGCTCGCTGACGTGCCTGGCCGTGGCCGGGATGCCGGGGAGCGGCTCCAGGTAGCCGAGCACCGGCACATCCAGGCGCCGCAGCAGGTAGACCGCGTCCTTGTGGTTCAGCAGCACGCCCGGCGCGCCGGCGGCGCGGTCGCGCCAGCCGGCCGTCTCCTGCTGCATTCGCGCGGCGAAGGCGGCCGCATTGGCGGCGAACTCGGCCGCGTGGGCCGGGTCCAGCACGGCGAGCTGCCGCGCCAGCGCCTCGGCGGCCACGCCCATGCGCAGCGGGTCGAAATACACGTGAGGATTGCCCATGGGATGGACGTCGCCCAGCCCGCGATCCGCGGGGCCGCCGGCATCCTCGAGCGTCACCGCGGCGGCGGCCTCGAAGTAGCCCGGCCGCCCCGGCAGCACGGCCGGGTTGTTGGCGCCCTTTAGGGCGGCCGGCAGCCAGCCGCCCTCCAGTTCGGCGCCGACCGCTACCAGCAGGTCCGCTCGCCGCAGCGCGACCATCATGCTCGGCCGTGCCTCGAAGTGGTGCACGTCCCGGTCGCCCGGGGCGAGCACGTCGATCACGACGTGCTCGCCCCCGACGGTGCGCGCCAGCATCCCCATGTTGGGCGTGGTGGCGGCCACCTGCAGCGCGGCGGCGGCGGGGGCCGCCAGCGCCAGCAGCAGGCCCGTGAGCAGGAGTTGTCTCAGCCAGTTCATCGACACGGCCTAGAAAGTGTGGGCGCCATGCGCCCCGAAGTTCACCTGCAGCTGCAGGAACACCTGGTTGTACTCCTCCCGCTCGCCGTCGTCGACCGAGATATCGCCGCGGGCGAACTGCAGGCGCAGGCGCGAGAACTCCGTCGGCAGGAAGTTAAGCGCTGCGGTGTAGCGCTTGGAGCTGTCCCACTCCTCGCCGCCGTCGATGCCGCTGCGGTTGGTCAGGCCGACCTCGTCGTAGCGCAGGCCGACGGTCCAGCGCTGCGCCACGCCGTATACCGCCTGCAGGTAGAAGCCGTCCTGCCGGTCCTTGAACGACTCCTGCACGCCGATGTCGCCAGGCTGGAACTCGTTCAGCGGGTCGTCGCAGGCCAGGTCTTCGGGCTCGCAGGCGAAGAACACGTCGCGCCGGTCCAGGTCGCGGGTGCGGTAGAAGTATTCGCCCTGCAGCTTGAACGCGCCCCTGAGGCCGCTGCCGCCCGACGGCAGGTACTTGTACACGCCGTCCAGGCCCCAGAAGTTCGCCGTGCCCTCGTGGTCCTGGTAGAAGGTTTCGCGCTCGATACTCTGCTGGAAGGTCGAGCTGTAGCCCACCGACGCGCCCAGCTGCACGGCATGCTCAAAGCCAAGGTCGGGGGCGAACTTGGCGAAGCCGGTGAACAGTCGCGGGCCCGCGGTGTCCTCGAGGATCCGGGCGGTGCCCTCGACGTCGTCTTCTGCCCCGAGGTAGGCCGCGATACCCTCGGTCTCGCCCTGCAGGGCCTCCACGCCGAGCCGCAGGTACTGCGCGGTCGGCGCCACCCAGCTTAGCTGCACGCCGGTTTCCTGGATGCCGTGGTCGCCGAACAGCAGCTCGCTGACCAGCGGCCGGTCGAAGAAGTCCCAGCTGTGCGGGTGCTGCTTGTTGATGTAGCCGACGTCGCTGAGGAACTTGCCGAACTTGGCCTGCAGGCCGGCCGGCAGGGAGCGCGTGGTCACGAAGGCCTCTTCCAGCTCGACCTCGTCGCCGTCGAAGACGAACATGACGAAGGCGTCGAAATACGGATCGACCGTGGCGGCCAACGCGATCTCGACCTCCCGCAGGTTGAAGCCCCGCTCCAGCGCGCCGTGGCTGTGGCCATGGCCGTGCTCGTCCTCGTGGCCGCCGCCGTGCTCTTCGCCTTCCTCCTCGTGGCCGTGCCCATGGCCGGCGGAGAAGCCGTCGGCCTCGCGCAGGATCTCGAAGGCCTCGCCGCCGACGTTGTCGGTGTACCAGGCCCCGTCGATGATCACCGAAACCGCCGGGTTGAAGCGCGAGCCGGCGGTCACCTGCTTGCCGAGCGGCTGGGGCGCCGGGCGCAGGCTGGCCGGGTCGAGGGGATCCTGCTGCGGGCCGGAGGTCTGGGCCGCAGCCGGGAAAGTGACGAGCGCGGCGGCAATGCCGCCGATCAGGAATCTGTGCATGGTTCTGCCTCTTGCTTGGCTGTCGTGCGCGGCCAGCGTGCGGACGCCGGCCGGACGATTGCGGCCTCTGGCGACAGCGGGAGCTGGCTGCAGGTCTGCTTGCTTGCGGTGGCGCCGGACGGCGCCGGCTCAGGCCGGCCGCAGGGGCGGACCGCGCGGCAGCGGTGCGGGCCGCGGGGCGACCCGGGCCGGGGTCACCGCCGTGCGCGCGATCCCGGCAGGCGCCGGCAGCGAGCCCGGCATGAGGTCGGCAGGCGGCAGCGCCTGTCCGCCACGCTCGAGCACCAGGCAGTACTCGCAGGTCTCGCCCGACTCGTGGACGTCGAAGGCGTGGTGGAGTTCGCCGCCCGCGAAACGCAGCACGAGCACCAGCATCGCCAGGAGGGCGAAGCGCCTGATGCCGCGGGCTGTGGTCGGGAGGGCTGGGTTCATGCGGTACTCCAAACGACTAATCTACCCCAGCTGTCAACTGCGTCCAAGCCGCCATAAAGCCGGGCTTGCGCCCGGATTCCCCGTGCTACACTGCGCCGGCGATGAACAATCCAGGGAAGATCCAGCCCCCCCGTGGCACTCTCGCCTGACCAGCTCGAGGCCGGCCTCGCCCGGCGCCTCGCACCCGCCTACCTGATCGCCGGAGACGAACCCCTGCTCACGCAGGAGTGCGCCGATGCCGTGCGCCGGCGGGCGCAAGAGGCCGGGTTCACCGAGCGGGAGGTCCATCACGTCGAGCGCGGCTTCGACTGGAACGCGCTGGCCGCGGACCTTGCCAGCCTGTCCCTGTTCGCCGCCCGCCGGCTGGTCGAGCTGCGGTTCCGGACCCCGGCGGCGGGCGAGGGCGGGGCCGAGGTCCTGGCCCGCTTTGCGGCCGCGCCCCCGGACGATATCGTGCTGCTGTGCCTGGCGCCCAAGCTGGACAAGCGGCAGCAGGGTGCGGCCTGGGTCAAGGCGCTCGCCGGCGCCGGCGAATTCGTCCAGGTCTGGCCGGTCGAACCGCCGGCCTTGCCGGGGTGGATCGTGGGCCGGCTGCGCCGGGCCGGGCTCGAGGCGGACGCGGAAGCCGTGCGGCTGCTGGCGGACCGGGTCGAGGGCAACCTGCTGGCGGCCCACCAGGAGATCGAGAAGCTGCGCCTGCTGCACGGCGCCGGCGAGATCGACGCCGACGACGTGCGCGCGGCCGTGGCCGACAGCGCGCGCTACGACATTTTCAAGCTGGCCGACGCGGCGCTGGCCGGCCAGGCCGGCCGTGCCCTGCGCATCCTCGGCGGGCTGCGTGCCGAGGGCATGGCCATCCCGCAGGTGCTGTGGCCGTTGGCGCGCGAGTTGCGCAGCCTGGTGCGGGTGCGGTCGCTGCTCGACCAGGGGACGGCGCCGCAGGCGGCACTGGCTCGCGCCGGGGTGTGGCGCAACCGGGCGGGGCTGGTCCAGCGGGCCGTCGGCCGCCACGACGCGCCGGCGCTGCGCGCCCTGCTGCGCCAGGCCGCGCTGGTGGACCGGCTGGCCAAGGGTGCCCTGCCCGGCAACGTGGTGCGGTTGCCGGCGGGACTGGCCGGCGCTTCGGCCCAGCGCCTGGTGGATCCCTGGCTGGAGCTGGCGGAGCTGGTGCGAGCCTTGGCGGGCCCGGTGCGGCGGGCCGCATGAGCGCCCCGGCGGGCGCCATGGGCGTCTTCGGCGGGGCCTTCGATCCGGTCCATTTCGGCCACCTGCGCACGGCGCTGGAGCTGCTCGAGTTCGCCGGGCTGGCGGAAATGCGCTTCGTGCCCACGGGCGACCCGCCCCATCGCGCGCCGCCGCAGGCCGACGGCGCAGCCCGGCTGGCGCTGGTCCGGGCCGCCATCGAGGGCGAACCGCGCTTCACCGTCGATGACCGGGAACTGCGGCGCCAGGGGCCGTCGTGGACGGTCGACACGCTGACCGAGCTGCGCGCCGAGTTTCCCGCCCGGCCGCTCTGCCTGGTGGTCGGCATGGATGCTTTTCTCGGCCTGGAGCGGTGGCATCGCTGGGAGCGGATCCTGGCGCTCGCCCATCTGCTGGTGGCCCATCGCCCCGGCTGGGCGGCGCCGGTCGAGGGCGCGCTCGGCGCGCTGCTGCGCGAGCGTCGCGTGGCGGGCGGCGCGGAGCTGGCCGCCAGCCCCGCCGGCGGCATTGCGGTCTGCGCGGTGACCCAGTTGGAAATCTCGTCCAGCGCCATCCGCGAACTGGTCAGGGCGGGGCGGGAGCCGCGCTACCTGGTACCCGACCCGGTCTGTCGGCTGCTGGCCGCGTCGGGGTGTTACGGCACAGCCAAAGAGAGGGATGAATGACGGCAGAAGAAGCCCTGCAGAACACGGTCATCGAGGCGCTGGAGGACCTGAAGGCGCGCGACATCAAGGTCATGGACGTGCGCGGCCTGACCAGCATCGCCGACTTCATGATCGTCGCCAGCGGCACCTCCGACCGGCACGTGCGCTCGCTGGCCGAGAACGTGATCGAGAAATGCAAGCAGACGGGCCACCGCCCGTTCGGCGTGGAAGGACTGAAGGACGGCGAGTGGGTGCTGGTCGACCTGCAGGACGTCGTGGTCCACGTCATGCTCCCCCGCGTCCGCGACTTCTACAACCTCGAGAAGCTCTGGTCGGTGCCGGCCGGCCCCGGTCGCGTCCCGGTCGAGGCCTGAGCCGGGTGCGGCTGCGGCTGGTCGCCGTGGGCACCCGCATGCCCGCGTGGGTGGACCAGGGCTGTGCCGACTATGTGGCGCGGATGCCCAGGGAGTGCCGCCTCGAGCTCCGTGCGCTGCCCCTCGGCAAGCGTTCGAAGCAGTCGCCGCCCGGGCCGGCGATGGCCGACGAGGGGCGCCGCCTGCTTGCCGCCTCGGCAGGCTGCACCCGCGTTTGCCTCGATGTGCGCGGGCGCGCCGTGGACACGCCCGCATTAGCCCGCAAGCTGCAGGGCTGGCTGCAATCCGGCCGTGACGTGGCCCTGCTGGTCGGGGGCCCCGACGGCCTGGCGCCGGCCTGCCTCGAGGCGGCGGACTGGCGCTGGTCCCTGTCGCCGCTGACCCTGCCGCACGGGCTGGTGCGTGTGCTCGTGGCCGAGCAGCTCTACCGGGCCTGGACCCTGCTTTCCGGCCATCCCTACCATCGTGACTGAGCCGCCCCCCGGCTTGTAACCACGCGTTGCAACGGGGAAACTGGCGGCATGGATTCCTGCCAGCTGGTGCTCGCCTCGGCCTCGCCGCGGCGTCTCGAACTCCTGTCTGCCTTCGGCCTGCACCTGCAGGTCGACCCGGTGGACATCGACGAGCGCCCGGCTCCCGGCGAGAAGCCGGCGGCGCTGGCGCAGCGCCTGGCCGAGGCCAAGGCCGCGGCGGCCGCGTCCCGTCACCCGGGACGGGTGGTGCTGGCCGCCGACACCGTGGTGGCGGCGGACGGCGCGGTCCTGGGCAAGCCGGCCGATGCGGCCGAGGCCGGCGCGATGCTGCGCCGGCTGGCCGGGCGCCGCCACGAGGTCTACACCGCCGTGGCCGCCCGGCGCGATGCCGCGGCAGCCGTGCGCCTGTCCCGCAGCGAGGTGGACTTCCGCGCGCTGGCGGCGAGCGAGATCGACGCCTACGTCGCCACCGGCGAGCCGCTGGACAAGGCCGGCGCTTATGGGATCCAGGGCTGCGCCGCGATTTTCGTGACCCGCCTGTGCGGCAGCTACAGCGGCGTGGTGGGCCTGCCGCTCGCCGAGACGGCCGAGCTGCTGCAGGAGTTCGGGATCGAGCTGCTGCGTTGCGGGGCGGCCGCATGAGCGAGGAGATCCTGGTCAACGTCAACCCGCGCGAAACCCGCGCTGCGCTGCTCGAGAACGGCGTGCTGCAGGAAGTTTTCATCGAGCGCGAGAGCCGCCGCGGCCTGGCCGGCAACATCTACCAGGGCCGGGTCCGCCGCGTGCTGCCGGGCATGCAGGCGGCCTTCGTGGAGGTCGGGCTGGAGCGCACCGCTTTCCTGCATGCCTCCGACATCATCCGCCGCGACGAAGAAGGTGCGGAACTCCTGCCGGCCCAGCCCCCCGGCATCCGTGAGCTGGTCAGCGAGGGCCAGGACATCCTGGTGCAGGTGGTGAAGGACCCGCTCGGCAGCAAGGGCGCGCGCCTGACGACGTTCATCACCATCCCGTCCCGTTATCTCGTCTACCTGCCGTTCGGCAACGGTGTCGGCGTCTCGGCGCGCATCGAGGACGAGGCGGAGCGGGCGCGGCTGCGCGAGGTCACGGCCGACGTGGCCGAGGGCGACGGCGGCTGGATCGTCCGCACGGCGGCCGAGGGGGCGCCGCGCGACGCGCTGCGGGCCGACATGATCTTCCTCGGCAAGCTGTGGGAGGCGGTGTCACGCCAGGGGCGGGCGGCGCCGGCGGGGACCCTGGTCCACGCGGATCTCGACCTCCCGCTGCGCCTGCTGCGCGACCTGCTGGCGCCGCGGGTGGAGCGCGTGCGCGTCGACAACCCCCAGGCGTGGGCCCGGATGAAGCAGTTTGCCGCCAGTTTCATCCCGGACATGGAGCCGAAGATCGAGGTCTACCAGGAGCCGCGGCCGATTTTCGACCTGCACGGCGTCGAGGACGAGATCGCCCGGGCCCTGGAGCGCAAGGTGCCGCTGAAGTCGGGCGGCTACCTGGTGCTCGACCAGACCGAGGCGATGACGACCGTCGACGTCAACACCGGCGCCTACGTCGGCCATCGCACGCTGGAGGAAACCATTTTCCGCACCAATCTCGAGGCGGCGCAGGCCATCGCGCGCCAGGTGCGGCTGCGGAACCTCGGCGGGATCATCATTGTCGACTTCATCGACATGGAAGAAGAGGAGCATCGGCAACAGGTTCTCGCCGCCTTCGAGCGCGCCCTCGAGAACGACCACGCCCGTAACCAGATCACCGAGGTCTCGCGGCTGGGGTTGGTGGAGATGACGCGCAAGAGGACCCGGGAAAGCCTCGAGCACGTGCTGTGCCGGGCCTGCCCGACCTGCCACGGGCGTGGCTCGGTCAAGACCCCCGAGACCGTGTGCTACGAGATTTTCCGCGACATCCTGCGCCAGTCGCGCCAGTTCGACTTCCAGGAGCTGCTGGTCCTCGCCCATGTCGAGGTGCTCGACCTGCTGGTGGACGAGGAGGCTGCCGGCCTGGCCGAGCTCGAGTCGCTCACCGGCAAGCCGATCCGCCTGCAGGCCGAGTCCGGCTATTCCCATGACCAGTACGATGTGGTGCCGATCTAGGGCCGGCCGCATGGCCGGGCGGGACGGCTGTCGCTGATGACCGGCCTGGTTCGCAAGGCCTGGCGCATCCTGGCCGGCACCGTGGCCGGCCTGCTGGTCCTCGCCGCACTGCTGCTGGGGCTGGTGCGGCTGGCGCTGGTCCAGGTGCCGGAGTATCGCACCCAGGTCGAGACCCGGGCGGGAGAACTGCTGGGCCGGCCGCTTCGGATCGCCGCGATGGACGCGCGCCTCGGCTTCAGCGGGCTGGAGTTCCGCGCCGACGGGATCAGCGTGCTGGCCAGCGACGGCAACCGGACCCTGTTCGTCGCCCGCAGCGGCGCCATCCGCCTCGACACCTGGGCCCTGTTGCGCGGCCAGGCGCGACTGGAGCTGGTGCGCCTGGTCGGCATCTCGGTGGGGCTCGAGCGCGACGCCGGGGGCGCATGGCGCGTGCTGAGCCAGGACGAGACGCTGGAACTGGCCAGCGCCGGCCATCCTGCCGGGGACGGGCTGCGCACGCTCGGCTCGATGCCCCGTGGACGGCTCGAGCTCGCCGACGTCGAGGTCAGCTTCGAGGACCGCCTGGCGGGCACCGGGCCTTGGCTTTTCTCCGTCGGCGAACTCGGTCTCGACCTGGCCCCCGAGGGCGCGGAGCTCGAGCTCGCAGGGCGGCTGCCGGCGGCGCTCGGCGGCGCGGTGTCGGCTTCGCTGGCCGTCACGGCCCAGGACGAGCGCGGGTGGCCGACGAGCTGGCAGCTCGGCGCCGCCACCGGGCGGCTCGATCTCGCCGTGCTCGCCGCGGCGCTGGATGAGCCGCCATGGTGGCCGGCGGCGGGAGAAGTCGAGGGCAGCGTCTCGGTCGCGGCCGAGGCGGGGGAACTCACCAAGGTCGCCGGCGACCTCCGGGCGCGGGAACTGCAGCTGCCCGCCGCGGCAGCGCTCGTCGAACTCGAGGCGGCCGCCGAGGTCGTGGCGCCGTCGTACCGCCGGCTCGGCGCCGGCTTCGAATGGACTCGGGCGCCGACCGGCTGGGCGCTCGGCCTGACGGAGCTCGAGGTGGCCCGGGACGGCCGGCGCTGGGAGAGCCCGGCGGCCGGGCTGGCGGTCCGGCAGGAGGGCGCCCTGCGCCGGGTGCTGCTGGAGGCCGACGTGCTGCAGCTGGAGGACCTGCTGCCGGGGTTGCGCTGGGTGCCGGCCGAGACCGCCGCCACTGTGCTGGCGCTCGCACCGGCAGGACGGCTGCGCGATCTCGACCTGCGGCTGGCCTGGCCGGAGGAGGGCGGCATGCCGCGCCAGTTCAGCGTCGCATCGGCCTTCGAGGGCCTGGCGGTACAGCCCTTCGGGCCGTGGCCGGGCGCGCAGAACCTCTCGGGTTACCTGGCCGGCAACCAGGACACCGGCAGCGGCCAGCTCGACAGCAGCCAGGCGAGCCTGGCGTTTCCGCGCCACTTCCGCGCGCCCATCGCGCTGGATACCGCCACGGGCCGGCTGGAGTGGCGGCGCGACGAGGCTGCGCTGCTGCTGAGCGTCGGGGACCTGCAGGCCGGCAACGCGGATGCCGACATCAGCGGGCGCGCGCAGCTGCGGCTGCCCGCGGACGACGCTTCGCCCTGGCTGGAAATCGAGGCGACCGCCCGCGACGTGACCGCGGCGGCGGCACCGAAATACCTGCCGATCGGCAGGCTGCCGGAACAGGTGATGGCCTGGCTCGACCGCGCCATGCGCGCGGGCCGGGTGCCCGAGGCCAGGTTCCAGTTCGAAGGCGAGACGCGCGCCTTTCCGTTCCGCGCCGACGAGGGGCTGTTCCGGGTCGAGTTCGACTGGGAGGAGGGCGAACTCGATTACAGCCCCGGCTGGCCGGCGGCCACCGGGCTGTCCGCCGCCGTGCGCTTCGAGAACGAGGGCCTGTTCGCCGAGGTGCGCCAGGCCGATCTCGCGGGGGTCGCGGCCGGGCCGGTGACGGTGGCGATCCCGGATCTCGCCAAGGGCGAGCTGAGCGTGCAGGGCCAGGCCGCCGGCGAACTCGCCGACCTGCGCCAGTTCGTCCTCGCTGCCGATTTGCTGCGCAAGATCCTCGGGCCGGGGCTGGAGCCGGCCAGCATCACCGCCGGCCGGGGCGAGGCGGACGTGAATCTCTCGTTGCCCCTGCGCACGCTCCGGGCCACCCGGGCCCGCGTGGACCTGGCCGTCACCGGTGGCGAGCTGAGCTACCCGTTCCTGGGCGCCCCGATTCGCCAGGTCGACGCCCGCGTCCGCATCGACAATGCGCGCGTCGAGGCCGAGCAGGCCTCCGCCGAGCTGGCCGGGGCGCCGATCGAACTGCGGGTCGTCACCGCGGATGACGGGGCGGTGCGGCTTTCGGCCGACGGGCGCCTCGACGCCGACCAGCTGGGCCAGGTGCTGCGACTGCCGGTGGCTGACTGGGCCGGCGGCAGCAGCGCCTTCGAGGGCCAAATCCTGTTCCCGGCGCCTGCCGCCGATGCGCCCGTAAGGATGAGCGTGGCTTCCGGTCTCGAGGGGCTGGCGATCGACCTGCCGGCGCCGGCCGGCAAGCCGGCCGACCAGCTGCTCAGGCTTGCCGTGAGCGCGGAGTTCCCGGCTCCCGACCAGCTCGACGTCCGGCTGGACTGGGCCGACTCGCTGCGCCTCGAGGGACGCTTCGACCAGTCGGGCGGGACGCTGCGCCCGGGCGTCGTGCCCGGCGGGGTCGAGGGCGACCGGTCCGGACTGGTGCTCAGCGGGGCGGTGACGGCCCTGGATCTCGGCGGCTGGCTGCGCCTCCCCTGGGACGGAGATGCCGGCACGGGTGCCTTCGCCGACTGGGTCGCCGGCGGGCGCCTGCTCATCGGTCGCCTGGCGACGCCCCTGTCCCGCTACGACGACGTGTTGGTCGAGCTGGCGGGCGAGGAGGCCCACTGGCGCTTCCAGCTCAGCGGCGAGCGCGTAGCCGGCGCCGTGCGCGTGCCCTTCGCGCTGTTCGGCGAACAGCCCGTGGAGGCGCGGCTCGAGCGGCTCTGGGTCGAGCCGTCGCCGGCCGACACCGGGCCTCAAGAAGCTGCGGGCGAGGCCGCCCAGGGCATGCACCCTGCCGCGGTGCCTGCGCTGGATCTCCAGGTCGACGACCTGCGATACGCCAACCTGCGCTTCGGCAGCGTCTCCGCGCTGACGATCCACGAGGGCGACGGCTTCGAACTGGTCGGGCTCGAGGGCGAGGGCGACGGCTTCATGTTCCAGGCCAATGGTCGTTCGCGCCTGTCCGACGAGGTCGATGCCTCGCGCCTGTCGCTCGAGCTCGACAGCGATGACGTCGGCCGCGCGCTGGAGTTCATGGGCTTCCGGCGCAGCATGGACGCCGAGCGCGGTACCTTCACCGCCAGCGTGGGGTGGCAGGGCGGCCTGCGCCGCGACTGGCTCGCAGCGATCGAGGGCGAGGCGAGCCTGCGGATCCGGGACGGCACGCTGCTGGGCGTGGAGCCGGGTGCCGGCCGGGTGTTCGGCCTGCTCAGTATCCAGGCCCTGCCGCGCCGGCTGGCGCTGGATTTCGAGGACGTGTTCGGGACGGGCACGGCTTTCGACCGCATCAGCGGTGATTTCCAGATCAAGGACGGCAACGCCTACACCCAGAACCTGGTGATGCGCGGACCCGCGGCCGAGATGGCCGTGATCGGCCGGGCCGGACTGGTGGCGCGGGACTACGACCAGACGGCCGTGATCGGCGCCGATCTCGGCGTCACCCTGCCGGTGGCCGGCACGGTGGTCGGCGGGCCGGTGGTCGGGGCCGCCCTGTTCCTCTTGTCGGAGATGCTGCAGCGACCCTTCCAGACCCAGCTGACGTATCGCATCACCGGGCCCTGGGATAACCCGGTCCTCGAGCGCCTGGGTCCCCAGGACGCGGCGCCGCCCGCCGAACAGCAACAGGAACCGCCCCGGGAGCAGCCGCAATGAGCATCCGCGTCGCCGTTATCCAGATGACTTCCGGCCAGGACCGGGACGCCAACCTGGCGGCTGCCGGCGAGCTGCTCGCCACCGCGGCCCGCCAGGGCGCGAGGCTGGCGGTGCTGCCCGAGAACTTCGTCTTTCTCGGTCGTTCCGAGGTCGAGCGGATGACGGTCGCGGAAGCCCCGGGGGACGGCCCGGCCCAGGCTTTCCTGGCGCAGCAAGCGCGCGAACTCCGCCTGTGGATCGTCGGCGGCACCATGCCGGTGCTGGAGCCGGGGGAGCCCCGCCCGCGGGCCACCTGCCTGCTGCACGACGACCGCGGCGAGCTGGTCGCGCGCTACGACAAGATTCACCTGTTCGACGTCGGCGTGCCGGATTCCCCGGAAAGCTACCAGGAATCCGCCGGCACGGCCCCGGGCCGCGGCGGGGTGGTGGCCGAGACCCCGCTGGGCAGGCTGGGCCTTGCCGTCTGTTACGATGTGCGCTTTCCCGAGCTGTTCCGGGCCATGGGGGAGACCGGCATGAGCGCGATTGCCTTGCCTTCGGCCTTCACCGCGCCCACCGGCCGGGCCCACTGGGAGCTCTTGGTGCGGGCCCGCGCGGTGGACAACCTCAGCTGCGTGCTCGCCGCCGCCCAGTGGGGCGAGCATCCGGGCGGCCGCCGGACCTGGGGCGACTCGATGATCGTGAATCACTGGGGCGAAGTGCTGGCGCGTCGCCGCGAAGGCGTGGGCGTAGTCATAGCCGACCTGGACCTCGAGGCCCAGCGCGCCGTGCGCCGCCGTTTCCCGGTACTGGACCACAGGCGCCCGGCGGAAGAGCTCCGCGTGCGCACGGAGAAGGACACATGAGCGAACCTGCATTGCCCGCCACCGTCGAGCGCGTGCTGGCCCCCGCCGGGCTCCAGGCGAGCGACCTCGACCGGCTGCTCGGCCGGATCATGGGCCGCGCCGTCGATGCGGCCGATATCTACATCCAGTCGCTGCGCCAGGAGGCGTGGACGCTGGAGGACGGCAAGGTCAAGGACGCCAGCCACACCATCGAGCAGGGCGCCGGCATCCGCGCCATCAGCGGCGAGAAGACCGGCTTCGCCTATTCCGACGAGCTCCTCATGCCGGCGCTGAGCGCCGCCACCGAGGCCGCGCGCGCCATCACCCGCCAGGGCGGCAGCGGCGCGGTCCAGGCCTGGCATTCGCCGCGCCCGGCGCCGCTGTACGGCGACATCGACCCGCTCGGCACGCTGGCCGACGAGGAGAAGGTCGCCCTGCTCGAGCGCCTCGACGCGATCACCCGGGCGGTGGACCCGCGCATCCGCGAGGTCATCGTCACCCTGGTCGGGGTGCACGAGCTGGTCCTGGTGGCGGCGAGCGACGGCACGCTGGCGACCGACGTGCGGCCCCTGATGCGGGTCAACGTGATGGCCATCGCCGAGCAGGACGGCCGGCGCGAGCAGGGCTACGCCGGCGGCGGCGGCCGCTTCGGCTACGGCTGGCTGCTGGAGGACGCCCGCGCCGAGGAATTCGCGCGCGAGGCCGCGCGCCAGGCCCTGGTGAACCTCGAGGCCATCCCGGCCCCGGCCGGGACCATGCCCGTCGTGCTCGGCCCCGGCTGGCCCGGCGTGCTGCTGCACGAGGCCATCGGCCACGGGCTGGAAGGCGACTTCAACCGCCGCGGCACCTCCGCCTTCACCGGCCGCATGGGCGAGCAGGTGGCGTCGCCCCTGTGCACCATCGTGGACGACGGCACGCTGGCCGGGCGGCGCGGCTCGCTGACCATCGACGACGAGGGCACGCCGACCAACTGCACCACCCTGATCGAGAACGGCATCCTCAAGGGCTACCTGCAGGACAAGCTCAACGCGCGCCTGATGGGCACGCGCTCCACCGGCAACGGCCGGCGCGAGAGCTTCGCGCACCTGCCCATGCCGCGCATGACCAACACCTACATGCTGGCCGGCCCGCACGACCCCGCGGAAATCATCGCCAGCGTCGAGCGCGGCCTGTACGCCGTCAACTTCGGCGGCGGCCAGGTCGACATCACCTCCGGCAAGTTCGTGTTCTCCGCGAGCGAGGCCTACCTGGTCGAGAACGGCCGCATCACCGCCCCGGTCAAGGGCGCCACCCTGATCGGCAACGGCCCCGACGTGCTCACCCGCGTCTCCATGGTTGGCAACGACCTGCGGCTCGACGCCGGCATCGGGGTCTGCGGCAAGGAAGGCCAGAGCGTCCCGGTCGGCGTCGGCCAGCCCACCCTCAAGATCGATTCACTGACGGTGGGCGGCACGGCCTGACCCGGCGCCCCGGTTTTCAAGCGCGCAACAGAAAACGCCCGCGGATCGCTCCGCGGGCGTCTTCCGTCAGAGGCCTGGTCGCTTAGCTGCGACGGCGACGGATCGCGCCGGCGCCCAGCAGGCCGAGGCCGAGGAGGGCCAGCGTGCCGGGCTCGGGGACGCGGGTATGCGTCAGCAGGCGCTGGTTATCAGTCGGGTGGTGCGGCTCGAGTACTGTGAATTCGTAGTGATTAAGAGGATTTTTCGAACCAAGCGATGTCAGCCACTCGTCTGCGACGTCTTTGACGGTCTTGGTCGAGTCGAAGTAACCGAAAGATGAACTCAGGCTCGTCGAAGAACCATTCACGATTGCCCACAACGCCAGCTGGAAAGCAGCGCTGCTCTTGGCCGAGGTGGCACCGGCATAGTAGTGGTCATAAAGTTTGCCGATCAGTTCAAAGTTCAGACTTCCCGGGGAAGGTACGTTGGTCTCCGACGTATAGGAACCGGTTTTGAGATAGTTCGTGACGTCGATGCAGAAGGCATCGACCGTACCAAGCTCGTCGGTCTTCAGCCTAATCTCGCCAGCCAGTATCGTTCCGCCGACCGCCCCGGTGTACCCAGGACTAACGTTGAGATTGCCCTTGGGTGCCCCGGAATACTTCATGCCAACGTTGGTGACGGTGATTGTCCCCGCCTGCACAGCCACCGACAGCATCAGTGCCGCCAGGCCGGCCAGGAGCATCGAGGCATTCTTGAACATCTTCATCGCGACTTCCTCTCGCAGAGAATTCGAAATTTGTCTGCCCGGTTTTATGCAGACTTCATGCCAATCAGGGAGAACTCAATAAAAACAATAGCTTGTCAAATGTGATCGGCCGAACAACAGGCCGATGTGTAAACTCTCTCGACACGACCTTCGTCACGGTTCGGCCCCGGCGGCCCCGGGGCGCTCGCGGCGGTACCGGGCGGCCTCGTGCACCAGCGCCCGGAACAGGTGGCGCTGGGCGCCGAGATAGAGCAGGAACTCCGGGTGCCACTGCACGCCGAGCAGGAAGGGACGCTCGGGGTCTTCGACCGCCTGGACGATGCCGTCGAGGTCGCGCCCGGAGACCCTGAGCCCGGTCCCGACGCGGTCGATGGCCTGGTTGTGGAGGCTGTTGACCTGCCGGGGGCCGGGCCCGAGCCAGTCCTGGAGCCGGGTATGCGGGTCGATGTGCAGCGTCTTCAGCGGCAGCACGGTCCAGCGGTTGGACGTCTTGCTGCGGCGGGACGCGAGTTCCTGGAACAGGCTGCCGCCGCGCCGGACGTTCAGCAGCTGCGCCCCGCGGCAGATGCCGAGCAGGGGGATGCGCGCGGCGAGGGCCCGGTCGATGACCGCCGACTCGAAGGCGTCGCGGGCCGCGTCGTGGCGCGGCTCGACCTCCGGTTCTGCCGCATACAGCACGGGATCGACGTCGTGCCCGCCGGTGATCACCGCGCCGTCGAAATCGGGCAACGCCGCCTCCTGGCCGGGCCGGAGCTGCGCCACGCGCGCGCCGTAGCGGCGCAGGGCCAGGCTCACCAGCAGCCGCGGGCCGAGGGCGCGGCGGGTCGGGCCGGTGACCGCGATCAGCGGCTGAGCCACTGCTGCTCGACCTCGCGGGCCCAGTCGCCCAGCCAGCGCTTCACCGGGTTGCGCAGCACCTTTTCATAGGCGCGGCAGCAGGCGGCGAGGCGCCGCGGCTTGGCGGCCAGCGCCTCGACCTCGAGCCAGTCGTGCCACGCCACCCGGAAGCTCCATTCGGGCCGGTGAATATCACTGTTGGGGAGCCGGTAGTGGAAGGCCGGCCGCGGCTTGATCAGCGGGTCGTCGGTCACGGCCCGCACCCGCTCTTCGTCGAGGTGCAGGAACAGCGGCAGGAAATCCAGCGCCCGGTTGCGGGTCGGGTTCCAGCGCAAGTAGTCGTCGATGAGCGTGCCGAGGTCGGGGGCATAGCCTGGCGCCACGACCAGGCGGACATAGTCCTGCGGGAAGGGGTCGATGAAGCTGGTGACACGCCGGGTGAGGTCGACCCGGGACTGGCGGAACAGCCACTCGTACAGGCACAGGAAGGCCTTGAGGTAGGGCAGGATGTCGGCGGCCTGCTCGCCGGGGACTTCCGGGTTGAACTGCAGCGAAAAGGCGTAGCCGACGCTGTCGGAGGTGCCCTTGGCGCCGGCGGCGCGGAGCACGGTGATGACGTCGTCCATTTCGCGCAGCCGATGCATGGGCAGCGGCGGGCTGACCAGTTCCTTCGGGACGACGAGTTCGGCCAGCGTCTTGAGCAGGTCCTCGGCCGAGTCGCGCAAGTCGTCCAGAACGTCGTTCTCGCCGCGCTCCTGGCGGCCCAGGCGCTGCAGGAAGTCGAAGTCCAGCTCGACCGCCCAGTCGCCGGCCGGGTCGCCGCTGAGCACCCGGCGGTAGCGGCCGTCCACGGAGATCGAGAGCCCCAGCTGGCCGGCCACCAGCTCGGCGATGTCATTGAGCTCGAGCCCGATCATCTCGAGTTCCACGCCGACGCGGCGCTCGTGGCCATGCACGGTGAAGCGGCGGCGCGGCAGCCGCAGGCGACGGCGGGCCGGTGCGGTCGGACGCCTGCTCAGTCCTGCTCCTGCTCTTCCTCGAGCGCGGCGTCTTCCTGCAGGCCCTCGGGGCCGAGGGCGGAATCGCCGGCGCGGAACAGCAGCTCGTGTTCGCCGATGACGAAGGCCTCGCCGTTCCTGAGGGTCTTGCGGCGCACGCGCTGGCCGGTGAAATAAATGCCGTTGGTGCTCTTGAGGTCGTGGACCACGGCCGACCCGGCGCTGACGGTCAGCTGGGCGTGATGCCGGCTGACGAAGCGGCTGTCGAGCTGGATGTCATTGTCGGCGGTCCGCCCGATCACGTAGCGGCCCTGGCGCAGCGGATATTCCTGGGGATCCTCGCCGGGACAGGTGACCAGCAGCCGGCCGACCACCTGGCCGTCGAGGGCGATCGCGGCCCGGAAGCGGTTGGTCCGGCTGGCGTAGTCGGTCCACTGCAGCTCCTCGACGGCCTCGCGCACCTCCTCCGCTCCCACGGCCGTGCGCTCTTCGCCGAAGGCGACCAGCATGGAGGTGTCGCAGAGGGTGTTGATCAGCCGCGGAATGCCGCCGGTGTAGCGGTAGACCAGCGGGTAGACGTCGGGGGCGAAGATCTCCCGCTCGGCGCCGGCGACCTTGAGCCGGTGCTTGACGTATTCCTGGGTCTCCACCTCGGTCAGCGCCTTGAGGTGGAAGCGCAGCCGGGTGCGCTGCGCCAGCTGTTCGAGCTCGGGCGAGTCGAGGGTGGTGTTCAGCTCCGGCTGCCCGGCGAGGATGATGCTGACCACGCGCCCGGCGCCGGGGCCGACGTCGGACAGCATCCGGATCTCTTCCAGCACGGTGGTGTCGAGGTTCTGCGCCTCGTCGATCACGATCACCACGCGGCGGCCTTCGGCCAGCAGGCCGCGCAGGTGGTTGTCCAGGGCGTCGAGCAGCTCCGCCTTGCGCATGTTGAAGGGGCGCACCCCGAACTGCACCAGCAGGGTCTGCAGGAACTGCACCGCCGTGACCTGGGTCTGGTGAATCCGCGCCACGGTGACGGTGTCGTCGAGCTCGGAGAGGAACTGCTCGAGCAGCGTGGTCTTGCCGGCGCCGATTTCCCCCGTGATCACCACGAAGCCGTCGCTGAACCAGACGGTGGACTCCATGTAGGCGCGCGCCCGCGCGTGCTGCTTGCTGAGGAACAGGAAGCGCGGGTCAGGGCTGAGCCGGAACGGGTGTTCCTTGAGTCCGAAGGATTCGAGATACATGCCTGGGCTTTCGAGCGAGGTCAGTGCGTTGGAGTCGAACAACCACTATAAGCGGCCCGCGCCCCGGCGCAAGTGAAACCGGTCAAGTTTCAGGCCAGTGCCTCCAGCCGGCGCAGGGCCTCGTCGCGTTCCGCGGCGCTGGCGCGCACCACGGTGCAGTGCCCCAGCTTGCGGTTGGGGCGGGCGGCCTTGCCGTAGTCGTGGTAGTGGGTGCCTTCGATGGCCAGCACGTCCTCGAGCGCCGGCAGGCGGCCGATGAAGTTGACCATACCCGCGTGGCCCACGGCCGCGGTCGAGCCCAGCGGCAGGCCGAGCAGGGCGCGCACGTGGTTCTCGAACTGGCTGGTGACGGCGCCCTCGATGGTCCAGTGGCCGGAGTTGTGCACCCGCGGCGCCATCTCGTTGGCCAGCAGGCGGCCCTCCAGCAGGAAAAACTCCACCGTCAGCACGCCGACATAGTCGAAGCGGTCCAGCAGGGCCCGCAGGTGGCGCTCGGCCAGCGCCTGCAGCTGCGGGTCGTCCCAGGGCGCCCGGGTCTGGCGCAGGATCCCGTGCTCGTGGGTGTTCTCGGCCAGCGGCCAGCAGGCGGTCTCGCCGTTGCGGCTGCGCACCGCCACCAGCGACAGCTCGCGCTCGAAGGGCACGAACCCCTCGAGGATCGCGGGCACGCCGCCGAGCGCGGCGAAGGCCCCGTCGAGGTCGGCGGCCGCCTGCAGGCGCAGCTGGCCGCGGCCGTCATAGCCCAGCCGGCGCGTCTTGAGGATGGCCGGCAGGCCGACCTGCCGCGCTGCCGCCTCGAGGCCGGCCTGCGAATCCACCGCGGCATGCGGCGCGGTCGGAATGCCGAGCTCCGCGAACAGCGCTTTCTCGGTGAGGCGGTCCTGGCCGGCGCCGAGCGCGGCCGGCGGCGGGAAAAACGGCACCTTCGCGGCAATCGCCTCGGCCGCCGCCTGCGGCACGTTCTCGACGTCGAACGTGACCAGGTCGACGGCCTCGGCGAGCCGGGCCAGCGCCGCCGGGTCGTCGAAGCGGCCGGGGATGATGCGGCCCACCTGCGCGCCCGGCGCGTCGGCGTCGAGATCGACGAAGACGAAGCGCTGGCCGAGGGGATAGCCCGCGAGCGCCAGCATGCGCCCCAGCTGGCCGGCGCCGATGATGCCGATGTTCATTCGTGCTCGGGGGCGGACGGGTCCGGCGCAGCCAGCACCTTGCGGGTCTGGTCCGCGCGGTAGTCCTCGAGCGCCGCCAGGATCTCGGGGCGCCCGGCGCCGACGATGGCCGCGGCCAGCAGCGCCGCATTGACGGCGCCCGCGCGCCCGATGGCGAGCGTGCCGACCGGCACGCCGGCGGGCATCTGCACGATCGAGAGCAGGGAATCGAGGCCGCTGAGCGCCTTCGACTGCACCGGCACGCCGAGCACCGGCAGGCTGGTCTTGGCTGCCGCCATGCCGGGCAGGTGCGCAGCGCCGCCGGCGCCGGCGATGAGCACCTCGAGCCCGCGGCCGCGCGCCTGCTCGCAGTACTCGAACAGCAGGTCCGGGGTGCGGTGCGCGGAGACCACGCGCGTCTCGTGGGGGACGCCGAGAAGCTCGAGCGTCCGGGCCGCGTGTTCCATCGTGCTCCAGTCGGAGCGCGAGCCCATGATGATGCCGACCAGCGTGTTCATCAGGCTATTCTAGCAGCGCCTCGCCGCCGGATGCCCCCTCGCCGTGCTCGCGTTCGACCACGGCCTTGAGCTCGCGGAAGAGGCGGCGCGGCGCCCCGCTGCGACCCTCGCGCGCGGCGGCCAGCGTAGTTTCGAGCGCGGCCGCTTCGGCGGCCCCGACCGAGGGGTGCGCGGCAAGGAATTCCCGCAGCACGCCCGGACCGTCGTCGAGCATCCGGTCGCGCCACTGCTCGGTCTGCTTGAAGCGGCGCGCGGCCGCCCGGGTAGGCTTGCTGCGGGCCTCGAGGAAGGCCTCCAGCGGCGCCGGGTCCACGTCGCGCATCAGCCGGCCGATGAACTGGCACTGCCGGCGGCGCGCCTCGTGCGAACGGATGCGGCCGAGTTCCGCCAGGGCCTGCAGCAGGCGCTCCGGCAGGTCGAAGCGGGCGAGGTCCTCCTCGCTGAGCGTGGCGAGCTGTTCGCCCAAGGCCTGCAGCGCCTCGGCGTCCCGCTTGCGGCGGGTCTTGCTCGGACCGTCGAAGTCGCTCACAGCGCGGCCTCCAGCGCGGCGAGCAGGCGCTCGATCTCGGCCGGCGTGTTGTAGTGCGCCAGCGAGATGCGCACCACGCCGGTGTTGCGCTCCAGTCCCAGCGCCTCGACCAGCCGGGGGGCGTAGAAGTGGCCGTGGCGGATCCCGATCCGCGCCTCGTCGACCCGGTGCACGATGGCCTCGGGCGCGCGGCGCGAGGAGACGAAGGACACCGTCGGCAGCCGCTCCGGACCGGCCTCGGCCGCACCGATGATGCGCACCTCCGGCCGCGTCGCGAGCCATTCGAGCACGCGGCCCACCAGCGCATGCTCATGCGCGCTGATGACCTCGAAGGCGGGCCGGCCATGCTGCGCGGCCAGCGCATCGAGATAGGCCGGCACCGCGGCGGCGCCCCAGGCGAGCTCGTAGGGCCAGGCCCCGGGCTCGAGCCGGGTGGCGGGCGAGGGCGCCGTCATCCACTCGTGATTCAGGTTGGCCAGCAGCGCGGCGCCCTCGGCCGAGCAGCCGAGCAGCGCGCAATGCGGGCCGAAGACCTTGTAGAGGCTGAAGGCGTACCAGTCCACGCCCCACTCGGCCAGCGTCAGGGCCCGGTGCGGCGCGTAGGCGACGCCGTCGATGCAGCAGCGGGCGCCGACGGCGCGGGCCCGGGCGACCACCGGGCCGAGGTCCACCACGCTGCCGAGCAGGTTGGAGGCGTGGGTGCAGCAGACCAGCCGCGTGCGCTCGGTCAGCAAGTGGTCGAGGTCCTCGGCGTGCAGGCGCATGGTGTCCGGGCGCACCCGCCACCAGCGGATCACCAGGCCCTGTTGCTGCAGCCGCAGCCAGGGCCCGATGTTCGCCTCGTGGTCGGCGTCGCTGACGATGATCTCGTCGCCCGGGGCCAGGGTCGGCTGCAGGGAGCGGGCCAGGCGCGACAGCAGGGAAGTCGTCGAGGCGCCCATGGCGACCTGCTCGGGCGGGAGCGCGGCGCCGCCGCCCAGGCTGAACAGCCCGGCCAGGGCCGCGCGGGCCTCGGCCTGGCGCTCGCCCGCCGCGGCCGAGGGGCCGTAGCTGGCGCCGAGCTGGACCGGCCAGCGCCGCAGGTACTCCGCCGTCCGGTCGGCGACTGCTGCCAGCGTGGCGGCGCCGCCGGCGTTGTCCATCAGCGCCCAGTCGCTGTCGAGAGCCGGGAAGTGGCCTCGCACCCAGTCGACGTCCAGCGTTGCGGTGTGTGCCCGGTTCACGGTCCAGTGCCCTGCGGGGGGCCGCGATGATAGCACGCGGTTTGCTACACTGCGGCGCTTGCCACGGCGGTCCCGGAGCCACGAAACCACGATGTCATCGTCAGACCTGAGCGATCTCGGCGCAGCGCGCGCCCGGCTGGAAACCCTGGCCGAAGATGCCCTCGCACGCGCGCGCCGGCACGGGGCTTCCGGCGCCGAAGTCAGCGCCAGCCTCGCCGGCGGGCTGTCGGTCACGGTGCGCAAGGGCGAGGTCGAAACGCTGGAGCACCAGCGCGACCGGGGCTTCGGCGTCACGGTCTATTTCGGCCAGCGCAAGGGCTCGGCGAGCACTTCGGACCTGGCGCCCGACGCCATCGAGGAAACGGTCGCCAAGGCCTGCACCATCGCGCGCTACACCGCCGAGGACCCCTGCGCCGGCCTGCCCGATCCCGAGCGCATGGCCGGCGACCCGCCCGACCTCGACCTCGACCATCCCTGGGGGCTCGAGCCCGACCAGGCCGTGACGCTGGCGCGCGACTGCGAGGCCGCCGGCCTGGACGCCGACGAGCGCATCACCAACACCGAGGGCGGCTCCCTGTCGACGCATCGCGGGCTGCGGGTGTACGCCAATTCGCACGGCTTCACCGGCGGCTACGCCAGCACCAGCCACAGCCTGAGCTGCGCGCTGATCGCCGGCAAGGGCGACCAGATGCAGCGTGACTACTGGTACACGCTGTCGCGCCGCGCGGCCGATCTCGAGTCGCCCGCCGCGGTGGGGCGGCGCGCGGCGGAACGGACCCTGCGGCGGCTCGGCGCCCGCAAGCTGTCGACGCGGACGGTGCCGGTGCTGTTCGCGCCGGAGCTGGCGCGCGGCTTCATCGGCCACCTGGTCGGCGCCGTCAAGGGCGGCGCCCAGTACCGCAAGGCGAGTTTCCTGCTCGGCGCGGCCGGCAGCCAGGTGCTGCCGGAATGGCTGAGCATCGCGGAGCGGCCGCACCTCCCGGGCGCCATGGGCTCGGCGCCCTTCGACGCCGAGGGCGTGGCCACCCAGGACCGGCTGCTGGTCGAAGACGGCGTGCTGCAGGGCTACGTGCTGTCGACCTACTCGGCGCGCCGGCTCGGGCTGCAGACCACCGGCAACTCGGGCGGCATCCACAACCTTCTCGTCGACGGCAAGGGGCCGGATTTTCCGGCGCTGCTGCAACAGATGGGCCGCGGCATGGTCGTGACCGAGCTGATGGGGCAGGGCATCAACGGCGTGACCGGCGACTACTCGCGCGGCGCCAGCGGTTTCTGGGTCGAGGGCGGCGAGATCGTCCACCCGGTGCAGGAAGTCACCATCGCCGGCAATCTCAAGGCGCTGTACCTCGACATCCAGGCGGTGGGCTCGGACGTCGACCGCCGGGGCGTGATCCAGTCAGGCTCGATTCTCGTCGGCCGCATGACCGTGGCCGGAGACTGACCCGGCCGGCTGCTGGAGCAGGTCGCCCAGGTGGCGGCCCGCGAGGCTCCGGCTCTCGGCGGCCCGCGCTTCCTGCAGCACCGGCGCCATCCGGCGCGCCTCCGTCCCGCGCTCGCCCCGCACGGCGGCCAGGATATCGGCCACGCCGATCTGGTCGGGTTCGCGCCCCGGCATGAAGGTGTCTTCTTCCGTGCGCACCAGCAGGCCGGCGGCTTCCAGCTGGTCGGTGATGTCCTCCAGCGCGCGCGCCGGGCACTCCAGCTCCCGGGCGAGCCGGGCGAAGCCCGGACGCGGCCCGCTGCGGAACCCCTGGCCGACCGCCTGCATGATCCCCAGCGCCAGGTTCTCCGTCTCGGAGATCGACAGCTGCAGCCGTTCCTGGCCGTAGCGCAGCCGCCCGGGATGCTGGACATAAAAGGCCACCTGGGCGCCGAGCAGCAGGATCAGCCACGACAGGTACAGCCAGACCAGGGCGATGATGGCGATGGCGAAGCTGGAGTAGATGGCGGCATAGCGGGTCGAGCCGACCACGATCGAGGCGAACAGCGAGCCGCCCAGCGTCCAGGCGGCGCCCGCCACCGCCGCCCCGACGACCGCGGCGCGCAGCCGGACGCTGGTGTTGGGCACGAAGGTGTAGACGAAGGCGAACACCGCCACCACCAGCGCCATCGGCGCCAGCCGGCCGATGCCGGCGAAGATCGCGCCGAAGGGCTCGACGGCGGTGATCGCCTGCATGGCGGCGCTGGAATTCACCGTCGCCAGCAGGCCCATGGCGGTCACCATCAGGATCGGCCCGACCATGATCACGCTCAGGTAATCGCTGAAGCGGCGGGCGAAGCTGCGGGATTTCTGCACCTGCCAGATGTGGTTGAACGTGTCTTCCACCTTCTGGATCATCGAGATCACGGTGAATATCAGCAGCGCCAGGCCGATGCCGCCCAGCACGCCGCCGCGCACGTTCTCGACGAAGTCGATCACCTGGCTGGTGATCTCCGCGCCCTTCTCGCCGAGGGGGGCAAGGAACTCGTACAGCAGCGGCTCGATCTGCCGGTGCACGCCGAAGCCCTTCAGCACCGAGAAGCTGAAGGCGAGCAGCGGCACGATGGACAGCAGCGTGGTGTACACCAGGCTCATCGAGCGCAGCGTCAGCTGGGCCTCGGACAGGTCGCGGACGATGGCATAGAGGAACCGTGCGGGCCACAGCAGCACTCGCTGGATGGTCGGCATGCTGTCGGCGTTCGGCCCCCACAGCAGGTCTTCGACGCGCTCGCGCAGGGACTCGATCATGCCGGGAACAGCTCCTCGTCGCCGGTGAGCCGGCGGTACGCCTCGCGGTACTTGGCGGCGGTGCGCGCAATGATTTCCGGGGGCAGTCGCGGGCCGGGCGCCTGCTTGTCCCAGTCGAGCGTCTCGAGGTAGTCGCGCACGAACTGCTTGTCGAAGCTCGGCGGGCTCGCGCCGGGGGTCCATTCGGCGGCCGGCCAGAAGCGCGACGAGTCCGGCGTCAGGGCTTCGTCGATGAGATAGAGTTCGCCGGCGGCGTCGAGGCCGAACTCGAACTTGGTGTCGGCGATGATGATGCCGCGCTCGAGCGCGTACCGGGCCGCCTCGCCGTAGATCTGCAGCGTCAGCTCGCGCACCTGCCCGGCCAGCGGCGCCCCGATCAGCTCGACGACCTGCGCGAAGCTGATGTTTTCGTCGTGTTCGCCGACGGCCGCCTTGGTCGCCGGCGTGAACAGCGGTTCGGGCAGGCGGTCGGCCTGCCGCAGGCCGGCGGGCAGCGGGATTCCGCACACCGCGCCGGTAGCCTGGTAGTCCTTCCAGCCGGAGCCGATCAGGTAACCCCGCGCCACGGCCTCGACCGGCAGCGGGCGCAGCCGCCGCGTCACGGCGCTGCGCAGGCGATAGTCCCCGACCGGCACGCCGGCCGGCAGCACTGTCTGCAGCGGAACCTCGAGCAGGTGGTTGGGCACCAGCGCGCGGGTGCGCTCGAACCAGAAGCGCGCCGTCTGCGTGAGGATCTCGCCCTTGCCGGGGATCGGATCGGGCAGCACCACGTCGAAGGCCGACAGGCGATCGGTCGCCACCAGCAGCAGGGTTTCGGCATCGAGCGCGTAAACGTCGCGCACCTTGCCACGGTGCACCAGCTCGAGACCCGGCAGGCTGGATTCGAACAGGGTGCTCACGGCGCCAACCGCTCCGGCGCGGGCGGTCCGGCCCGGCTGGCGACGGAGTCGGCTGCTGCTAACATGTTGGCTCCCGTGGAGGCCCAGGCCGTGAATTGCCGAATTCTCACAGCGGCTCGCCGCGTCCGTCAAATAAACCTTGCGCGCCGGCCGGGCACGGGCGTCGCCCGATGAGGTGGGCGGGCAAGGTGGCGGGCGCGGTGATCGGCTCGCTGGCCGGCCCGGTCGGCGCCGCGGTGGGCCTGTTCCTCGGCCACCAGTTCGATCGCGGCCTCGGCCGCAGCGAAAAAGCGCCGCGGCTGGCGCCGGGCGCCGTCAGCCAGCTGTTCTTCGAGGCGACTTTCAGCGTCATGGGCCACGTGGCCAAGGCCGACGGCCGGGTCAGCGAGGCGGAGATCGAGGCGGCCCGCGGCATCATGAGCCGGATGCGGCTCAACCCGGGCCAGGTGCAGGCCGCGATCCGGCTGTACACGGCCGGCAAGGCGGCGGACTTTCCGCTCGACGCTACGCTGGCGCGGCTGGGCCAGGCGCTCGGCGGGCGCAAGACCCTGCGCCGGGCCTTCCTGGAGATCCAGATGGAAGCGGCCCTGGCCGACGGCCAGCTGCGGCCGGCGACGCGGGAGCTGCTGTGGCGAGTGGCCGCCGCGCTGGACCTCAACCGCGTGGAAATGGCCCAGGTCGAGGCGCTGCTCCGGCTCGGCCGCGGTTTCGGCGGGCAGCAGGCGGCCCGCCCGGCGCCGCCCTCGGCCGCCGACGCCTACCGGGTGCTCGGGCTGACGCCGGAGGCGAGCGATGCGGAGGTCAAGCTGGCCTACCGCCGCCTGATGAACCAGCACCATCCGGACAAGCTGCGCGCTCGCGGGATGCCCGAGTCCATGATCCCGGTCGCCGAGGAGAAGACGCGCGAGATCCGCAAGGCGTGGGAGCTCGTGCGCGCCGCCCGCGGCATGCGCTGAGGGGCGGCGGGGATTCGGTCGGGCGCGGCCTTGGGGTAGAGTGTCGGCTTCGAGTTCGCGCCACCGGGTTCCGCCATGCTGGACTACCGTATCGCCCCCTCCATTCTCTCCGCCGACTTCGCCCGCCTGGGCGAAGAGGTCGACGCCGTGCTGGAGGCCGGCGCCGACATGGTGCACTTCGACGTGATGGACAATCACTACGTGCCCAACCTGACCATCGGCCCGATGGTCTGCGAGGCCCTGCGCAACTGGGGCGTGGAGGCGCCGATCGACGTGCACCTGATGGTGTCCCCGGTCGACGGCCTGATCGAGTCTTTCGCCAGGGCCGGCGCCAGCTGGATCACCTTCCACCCGGAGGCGAGCGCGCACCCGGACCGCAGCCTGCAGCTGGTGCGCGACCTCGGCTGCAAGTCCGGCCTGGTGTTCAATCCCGGCACGCCCCTGCACTGGCTCGAGTACCTGGCCGAGAAGGTCGACATGATCCTCATCATGTCGGTCAACCCGGGCTTCGGCGGCCAGCAGTTCATCCCCTCGGCACTGCGCAAGATCGAGGAAGCGCGCCGCCTCATCGACGACAGCGGCCTGTCCATCCGGCTCGAGGTCGACGGCGGCATCAAGGTCGACAATATTGCGGCAGTGGCCCGGGCCGGCGCCGACACCTTCGTGGCGGGCTCCGCCATTTTCGGTTCGGGCGATTATGCGAGCACCATCACCGCGATGCGGCGGGAGCTGGCGGGGTCGTACGCCGAGGACTAGGCCCCGGCAGGCTCAGGGGTTCTGCCGAACGCGCTGCTGGGGGCGTACGCCGTTCACCACGATGGTCTTGCCGCGGGCGCGGAGCAGGCCCTGCTCCTCCAGCACCTTCAGCACCCGCCCGGCCATTTCGCGCGAGCAGCCCACCAGCCGCGACAGCTCCTGGCGGCTCACCTTGATCTGCATGCCGTCGGGGTGGGTCATGGCATCGGGCTCGGTGCACAGGTCCATGATCGCGTGGGCGATGCGGCCGGTGACATCGACGAAGGCCAGGTCGCCGAGCTTCCGGTTGGTGCGCTCGAGGCGCGTCGCCAGCTGCGTGGCCAGCTCGAACAGCAGCGCCGGATTTTCCGCGGCCACCTGGCGGAAGCGGGCATAGGTCATCTCGGCGATCTCACAGGTCGAGCGCGTGCGCACCCAGGCGCTGCGCGTGGGCTGTTCCTTGAACAAGCCCATCTCGCCGAAGAACTGGCCCTTGTTGAGGTAGGCGAGGACCATCTCGTTGCCGTCCTCGTCCTCGATCATTACCTCGACGGAACCGTCGACGATGTAATAAAGGATGTCAGGCAGGTCCCCCGCGTGGATCACCACGGTCTTGGACGGAATGGAGCGAATGCGACACAGCCCGAGAAAGCGGCTCATCGCAGGGATCTCGGTCCCCTTCCCCACGGACTCAACCATGTCCTCGCCTCACTTGCTTCTTATGTCAAAAGCCCCTGACGCGCACCCTTTTAACCCAGTGCCGGGGGGCAGGGCAAGCCGCCGCCGGCCGGCCGCGCTCAAATCCAGTAGGCCGTGCGCGTCATGACCTTGGACATCAGTGCCATCAGCCCGCGCGCCGGAGGGGGCAGCGGCAGCCCGCCGGCCGCCCGCGCCTCGGCGCCGTGATGCGCCTCGTCGATCTTCATCTGCTCGATGATGGCCCGGCTGCGCTGGTCGCCCGGCGGCAGGCGCCCCAGGTGCTCCTCCAGGTGGTTGATCACCTGCGCCTCGGTTTCCGAGACGAAGCCCAGGCTCCAGCGGTCGCCGGCGAGCCCGGCGCCGGCGCCGAGCAGGAAGGCGCCGCTGTACCAGACGGGGCCGAGGCGGCTGGGGCGATCCTTCAGTTCCTGCAGCCGGTCCTCGCACCAGGCCAGGTGATCGAATTCCTCGACCGCCGCCTGCTCCATCGCCTCGCGCACGGTTTCCAGGCGGGCGGTCAGCGCCTGGCCCTGGTAGAGGCCCTGCGCCATGATCTCGCCGGCATGGTTGACCCGCATCAGCGCAGCCGCGTGCCGCCGCTCGCGGTCGGTCATGGTGTGCTCGGGCGTCGCGCCGGCCGGGTTGGGACGGGACGGCGGCGGCGGCGGTCCCAGCACGGTCCGCACGGCCTGGTCCAGTTGTTCGAAAGCCCGGTCCAGCGGGCTCAGCTTCCGGGTCGTCATAAGCCTGATTCTAGCGCAGCGACGACCAGCGAGCTCGGGTGGAGCACCGGCAGCTCGAGCCCCGCCCGGCGCAGGGCGGCGCCGAAATGCAGGGCGCAACCAATGTTGCTGGTCACCAGCGCATCCGGCGGGTTCGCCTGCAGGCCCGCCACCAGCGGCGCGACCAGCCGGTCGGCCAGCCCGGGCTGGCTGAGGAAGTGCTCGCCGGCGGCGCCGCAGCAGCCGGCGGGCAGCTCGCGCACCGCCACGCCCGGCAGGCGGGCGAGCAGGCGGCGCGTCGCGTCCGCGCTGCCGGTGCCATGGCGCTGGCTGCAGGGAATGTGCAGCACGACGTCGCGGTACGGGCCGGCCCGGAGCGCCAGCTCCGCCGCGGCCAGCAGCTCGGCCGGGTCGGCCACGCGGCGGGCCAGGCCGGCCCCGCCGTCGCCGGCGACCCGCCGATATTCCAGCAGCGTGGCGGCGCAGCCGCTGGCGCACACGACCACCGGGTCGGTCCCGCTGAAGGCCGCGAGGTTGCGGCGCGCCAGGCGCGCAGCCACGGCGGGCCGCCCGGCATGCAGGTCCACCGCGCCGCAGCAGCCCTGCCGGCGCGGGACTTCGACCGCGTACCCCGCGGCGGCCAGCGCACGCCGGGTGTCGTCGAGGCTGCGCCCGTCGAGGCCGTAGC
>NZ_JAALFH010000058.1 GCF_011058255.1 Thioalkalivibrio sp. XN8
TGTCCAAGGCGAAATTCGAACGTACGAAGCCGCATGTGAATGTGGGGACGATTGGTCATGTTGATCATGGCAAGACGACCTTGACGGCGGCGTTGACGAAGGTGATGGCGGAGAAGTTTGGTGGTGAGGTGAGTGCTTACGACCAGATTGACAAGGCGCCGGAGGAGAAGGCGCGCGGCATCACGATTGCGACGGCGCACGTGGAGTATCAGTCGGAGGCGCGTCATTACGCGCACGTGGACTGTCCTGGGCATGCGGACTACATCAAGAACATGATCACGGGTGCGGCGCAGATGGACGGCGCGATCCTGGTGGTGTCGGCGGCGGACGGTCCGATGCCGCAGACGCGGGAGCATATTCTGCTGGCGCGCCAGGTGGGTGTGCCGTACATCGTGGTGTACCTGAACAAGGCGGACATGGTGGACGATGCCGAGCTGCTGGAGCTGGTGGAGCTCGAGGTTCGGGATCTGCTGAGCACCTATGAGTTCCCGGGCGACGACACGCCGATTATTACGGGATCGGCGCTGAAGGCGTTTGACGGTGACACGAGCGAGATTGGCATTCCGTCGATCGAGAAGCTGGTGGCGGCGATGGACAGTTACATTCCGGAGCCGGAGCGTGCGGTGGACGGTGCCTTTTTGATGCCGATCGAGGATGTGTTCTCGATTTCGGGTCGTGGCACGGTGGTGACCGGGCGTATTGAGCGGGGCATTGTGAAGGTGGGGGACGAGGTGGAGGTCGTGGGTATTCGCGACACTTCGAAGACCACGGTCACGGGTGTGGAGATGTTCCGCAAGCTGCTGGACCAGGGCCAGGCGGGCGACAACGTGGGGGTGCTGCTGCGCGGCACCAAGCGTGACGAGGTGGAGCGTGGCCAGGTGCTGTGCAAGCCGGGTTCGATCAAGCCGCACACCAAGTTCCAGGCGGAGGTGTACATCCTGACGAAGGAGGAGGGTGGCCGTCATACGCCGTTCTTCAAGGGATACCGGCCGCAGTTTTATTTCCGCACCACGGACGTGACCGGGATGGTCGAGCTGCCGGAGGGTGTGGAGATGGTGATGCCGGGCGACAACGTGCAGATGCAGGTGGAGCTGATTGCGCCGATCGCGATGGAAGAAGGCTTGCGCTTCGCCATCCGCGAGGGCGGCCGCACCGTCGGCGCCGGCGTCGTGGCAAAGATTTACGAGTAAGGTTCGATTAGCGCAGGGCAGTAGCTCAATTGGCAGAGCGGCGGTCTCCAAAACCGCAGGTTGGGGGTTCGATTCCCTCCTGCCCTGCCAGATTCCAAACGCAGGCGCCCACCCGGGCGCCGACGCGTCTAGACGGCGGCAAATGAACGCAAAGTCCGATACAAGCAGCCTCTCCAGCCCGCTGGACAAGGTAAAGATCGTCCTCGCCATCGCGATCCTGGTGGGCGGCGTGGCTGGCTATTACATCTACGAGGCGGCGCCGACCGTGCTGCGGGTGGCCGGCGTGATCTTCTCGCTGGCCGTCGCGATCGCGGTGTTCATGACCAGCGACGTGGGCCGCGAGCTGTGGCGCTTCATCCAGGGTTCCCGGATCGAGCTGCGCAAGGTCGTGTGGCCGAACCGCCAGGAGACCGTGCAGACCACGCTGGTGATCATCTTCTTCGTGGTCATCATGGGCATCTTCTTCTGGCTGCTCGACATGTTCCTGGCCTGGGCCGCCCGGATGCTGACCGGGCAGGGGGGCTGAGGCCGTGGCGCTGCGCTGGTACGTCGTCCATGCCTACTCGAACTTCGAGCACAAGGTGAAGGAGTCGCTCCTGGAGCGCATCAAGCGCTACGGGCTGGAGCACAAGTTCGGCCAGATCCTCGTCCCCACCGAAGAGGTGGTCGAGGTGCGCGAGGGCCACAAGCGCAAGAGCGAGCGCAAGTTCTTCCCCGGCTACGTGCTGGTGCAGATGGAGCTCGACGACGAGACCTGGCACCTGGTCAAGGAAGTGCCGAAGGTGCTCGGCTTCATCGGCGGGTCCAGCGACCGGCCGGCGCCGATCACCGACAAGGAGGCCGAAGCCATCCTGCAGCGGGTGCAGGAGGGTACCGAGAAGCCGCGGCCGAAGGTGCTGTTCGAGCCCGGCGAAGTGGTGCGCGTCACCGACGGTCCCTTCAACGACTTCAACGGCGTGGTCGAGGAAGTCAACTACGACAAGAGCAAGCTGCGCGTAGCGGTGCAGATTCTCGGCCGGGCCACCCCGGTCGAGCTGGATTTCAGCCAGGTCGAAAAGGCCTGAGCGAGGCCGCCCCCAGGACGGGGCGGCCGGCGCGCGCCATGGCGTGCGCCTGGCAGGAAAGCCGCAGGGGAGCCGCAAGGCGTCTGGACCCACACATCAAGGTATAGCGAGTCATGGCAAAGAAAGTCACCGGATACATCAAGCTGCAGATCCCTGCAGGCCAGGCCAACCCGAGTCCGCCGGTCGGTCCGGCGCTGGGCCAGCATGGCGTGAACATCATGGAGTTCTGCAAGGCCTTCAACGCCCATACCCAGGGCATCGAGCAGGGCCTGCCCACGCCCGTGGTCATCACGGTCTACAGCGACCGCAGCTTCACCTTCATCACCAAGACGCCGCCCGCCGCGGTGCTCCTGCGCAAGGCCGTCGGCATTCCCAAGGGCAGCGGCGAGCCGAACCAGAAGAAGGTGGGCACGGTCACCCGGGCGCAGCTCGAGGAGATCGCCAAGATCAAGATGCCGGACCTGAACGCGGCCGACCTGGACGCCGCGGTCAAGACCATTGCCGGCAGCGCCCGCAGCATGGGCCTGAACGTGGAGGGGGTGTGACATGGCGCGCATGACCAAGCGTAAGCAGCTGTTCGCCGACAAGGTGCAGCCGGGCCGTTACTACTCGATCGACGAGGCGCTCGAGCTGGCGCGCGAGCTGGCCACGGCCAAGTTCCGCGAATCGATCGAAGTGGCCGTGAACCTCGGCGTCGATCCCCGCAAGTCCGACCAGGTGGTGCGCGGCTCGACCGTGCTGCCGCATGGCACCGGCAAGGATGTCCGCGTGGCGGTGTTCGCCCAGGGCGACAACGCGGACAAGGCGGCCGCGGCCGGCGCCGACATCGTCGGCTTCGAGGACCTGGCGCAGAAAGTGAAGGACGGCTTCCTCGACTTCGACGTGGTGATCGCCTCGCCGGACGCCATGCGCGTCGTCGGCCAGCTGGGCCAGATCCTCGGCCCGCGCGGGCTGATGCCGAACCCGAAGGTCGGTACCGTCACGCCGGACGTGGCCGGCGCGGTGAAGAACGCCAAGGCCGGCCAGGTGCGGTACCGGACCGACAAGGGCGGCATCATCCATTGCGCGATCGGCAAGGCGGATTTCGAGCCGAGCGCCCTGAAGGAGAACCTGGGCGCGCTGCTGGCCGACCTGCAGAAGGCCAAGCCGTCTTCGTCCAAGGGCATCTACATGAAGAAGGTCACCGTGTCCTCGACCATGGGTCCGGGCATCGCGGTGGACCAGGCTTCGCTGAGTTTCTAGGGAAGACAGCGCGGGCGGCGCGGCGGCTGCGGCCGGCGCGGCGTGCCGCGGCAATGGAATGCAAAGGAGCCGGCGTGACAGCCGGCCGTCGTCAAAGACCGCAGGCGGCCTCGGCCTTAATGCAAGGCCTGCGCAGACGGTGTTACCCGAGTCAGGCGAACCTGGTGAAGGTCACCGTCACAGGTGGGAGGCGAACGGAAGCGCTTCCTCGTTCAAGGACTTTCGGCCAGGAGTAGAAAATGGCACTGAGGCTAGAAGACAAGAAAGCACTTGTCGCCGAAGTGAAGACGGTCGCAGAGACTGCGCACTCAGCCGTGGCGGCCGAGTATCGCGGACTGACCGTCGGCCAGATGACCGCGCTGAGGAAGGAGGCCCGCGAGAAGGGCGTCTACCTGCGCGTGGTCAAGAACACCCTGGCGCGGCTGGCCCTCGAGGGCACGGACTTCGAATGCATGAAGGACGGGCTCAAGGGGCCGCTGGTGCTGGCATTCTCGGTCGAGGATCCCGGTTCCGCCGCGCGGGTGGTCAAGGCCTTCGCGAAAGACAACGACAAGTTGGTGACCCGTATTGTCGCGATCGGCGGGCAGGTTTATCCCGCCGCCGATCTCGAGCGGCTCGCCAGCCTGCCGACGCTGGACCAGGCCCGGGCGATGCTGCTCGGCGTGTTCCAGGCGCCCGCTTCCCAGCTGGTGCGCACCCTCAACGAGCCCGCCGCGCAGCTCGCGCGCGTGCTCGCTGCGCGGCGCGACCAGCTCGAGGCGGCCTGAGGCAGGTTTTTCTTTCCATCTTGGGTAACACCGTTTAATCGGAGCACAGACAATGGCTGTTTCGCGTGAAGAAATCATTGAAGTACTGAGCAACATGAGCGTCCTCGAGGTCACCCAGCTGGTGTCCGAACTCGAGGAGAAGTGGGGCGTGTCCGCCGCCGCTCCGGTCGCCGTGGCCGCCGCTGGCGGTCCCGCCGCCGAGGCTGCTGCCGCCGAGGAGAAGACCGAGTTCGACGTGGTCATGACCAGCTTCGGCGCCAACAAGGTCGGCGTCATCAAGGCGATCCGCACCATCACCGGCCTGGGGCTGAAGGAAGCCAAGGACATGGTGGAGGGCGTGCCCGCCACCGTGAAGGAAGGCGTGTCCAAGGACGAGGCCGACGGCATCAAGAAGCAGCTCGAAGAGGCCGGCGCCAGCGTCGAGGTCAAGTAGATCTGCGTGCACGGGTTGAAGCCTGTGCTCTCGGGCAGGCTGGTGGCATGAGCCACCGGCCTGTTCCCGTTTCTGCCGGTTACGCCCGGACCATGGGGTCCGGGCGCCTGGCCCTCCCGGCAGGGCCGTATCTGACAACGAGCCGCACTCGAAGGTGAGCCCGATGGCGTATTCCTTTACCGAGAAGAAGCGTATCCGCAAGGACTTCGGCAAGCGTCCGACGATCCTTGAGGTGCCCTACCTCCTTTCCATCCAGGTCAATTCCTACCGCAAGTTCCTGCAGCTGGAGCTGCCGGCCGGCGAGCGCCAGGAGCTGGGCCTGCATGCCGCCTTCAAGAGCGTGTTCCCGATCGTCAGTTATTCGGGCAACGCCGCGCTGGAGTACGTCAGCTACCGGCTGGGCGACCCGCCCTTCGACGTCAAGGAGTGCCAGGTCCGCGGCCTGACCTATTCGGCGCCCCTGCGCGTCAAGGTCCGCCTGGTGATCTACGACAAGGAAGCCTCGGGCACGCCGAAGCCTGTCAAGGACATCCGCGAGCAGGAGGTCTACCTCGGCGAGCTGCCGCTGATGACCGAGAACGGCACCTTCGTGGTGAACGGCACCGAGCGGGTGATCGTGTCCCAGCTGCACCGCTCGCCGGGCGTGTTCTTCGACCATGACCGCGGCAAGACCCACAGCTCCGGCAAGCTGCTGTTCTCCGCGCGCGTCATCCCCTACCGCGGTTCCTGGCTGGACTTCGAGTTCGACCCCAAGGACTGCCTGTTCGCCCGCATCGACCGCCGCCGCAAGCTGCCGGTCACCATCCTGCTGCGCGCCCTCGGCTACACCGAGGAAGAGATGCTGGCGCTGTTCTTCGAAACCAACGAGTTCCTGCTCGGCGAGCAGATCGAGCTCGAGCTGATTCCGGAGCGCCTCAAGGGCGAGACGGCCAGCTTCGACATCAAGATCGGGGACGAGCTGATCGTCGCCGAGGGCAAGCGCATCACGGCGCTGCACGTCCGCAAGCTGGCCGCGGCCGGCGTGGGCACCTTGCCCGTGCCCGCGGACTACCTCGAGGGCAAGGTCCTGGCGCACGACGTGGTGGACGAGAAGTCGGGCGAGCTGCTGGCCAGGGCCAACGACGAGCTCACCGTCGAGAGCATCAAGAAGCTCGTCAAGGCCGGCGTCGCGTCGATCCGGACCCTGTGGGTGAACGACCTCGATCGCGGGCCCTACCTGTCGCACACTCTGCGCATCGACCCGACCAGCACGCCGCTGGAGGCGCTGGTGGAGATCTACCGCATGATGCGCCCGGGCGAGCCGCCCACCCGCGAGGCGGCGGAGAACCTGTTCCACAACCTGTTCTTCAACGCCGAGCGCTACGACCTGTCGGCCGTCGGCCGCATGAAGTTCAACCGCCGCGTGGATCGCGACAGCACCACCGGCCCCGGCATCCTGTACGACGGCCACTACTTTGCGTCCCGCAAGGACGAGGAGTCCAAGAAGCTGTTTGCCAAGTACGGCAAGGACGACCCGGCCGCGACCTCGGACATCATCGCCGTGCTGCGCACCCTGTGCGACATCCGCAACGGCAGTGGCACCGTGGACGACATCGACCACCTCGGCAACCGCCGCGTGCGCAGCGTCGGCGAGATGGCCGAGAACGCCTTCCGCATCGGCCTGGTGCGCGTCGAGCGCGCCGTCAAGGAACGCCTGACGCTGGCCGAGTCCGAGGGCCTGATGCCCCAGGAAATGATCAACGCCAAGCCGGTGGCCGCGGCGGTGAAGGAGTTCTTCGGCTCCTCGCAGCTGTCGCAGTTCATGGACCAGAACAACCCGCTCTCCGAGGTGACCCACAAGCGCCGCGTGTCGGCCCTGGGCCCCGGCGGCCTGACCCGCGAGCGGGCGGGCTTCGAGGTGCGTGACGTGCACCCGACCCATTACGGCCGGGTGTGCCCGATCGAAACCCCGGAAGGTCCGAACATCGGCCTGATCAACTCGCTGTCGGTCTACGCCCGGACGAACGAGTACGGCTTCCTCGAGACGCCGTACCGCAAGGTCGAGAACGGCAAGGTCACGACCCAGATCGACTACCTCTCCGCCATCGAGGAGAGCCAGTACGTGATCGCCCAGGCGAACGCCGAACTGGGCCCGAAGGGCGAGTTCACCAGCGACCTGGTGTCCTGCCGCCATCGCAACGAGTTCAGCATGGAGACGCCCGACCGGATCCAGTACATGGACGTGTCGCCGAAGCAGATCGTCTCCGTCGCCGCCTCGCTGATTCCCTTCCTCGAGCACGACGACGCCAACCGCGCCCTGATGGGCTCGAACATGCAGCGCCAGGCGGTGCCGACGCTGCGCGCCGACACCCCGCTGGTGGGCACGGGCATGGAGCGCGCCGTCGCCAAGGACTCGGGCGTGACCGAGGTGGCCCGCCGCGGCGGCGTGGTGGACTCGGTCGACGCCTCGCGCATCGTGGTGCGGGTCAACGACGAGGAGACCACCGCGGACGAGGCCGGCGTCGACATCTACAACCTGACCAAGTACCAGCGTTCCAACCAGAACACCTGCATCAACCAGCGCCCGCTGGTGAAGGAAGGCGACGTGATCGCCGCGGGTGACGTGCTGGCCGACGGCCCGTCCACCAACATGGGCGAGCTGGCGCTGGGCCAGAACCTGCTGGTGGCCTTCATGCCCTGGCACGGCTACAACTTCGAGGACTCGATCCTGATCTCGGAGCGGGTGGTGCAGGAAGACCGCTTCACCACCATCCACATCGAGGAACTCACCTGCGTCGCCCGCGACACCAAGCTCGGGCCGGAGGAGATCACGGCCGACATCCCGAACGTCGGTGAGTCCGCGCTGGGCAACCTCGACGAGGCCGGTATCGCCTACATTGGCGCCGAGGTGCGCGCGGGCGACATCCTGGTCGGCAAGGTCACCCCCAAGGGCGAGACCCAGCTGACGCCGGAAGAGAAGCTGCTGCGGGCGATCTTCGGCGAGAAGGCCTCGGACGTTAAGGACACCTCGCTGCGCGTGCCGCCGGGGATGGACGGCACGGTCATCGACGTGCGGGTGTTCACCCGCGACGGCGTGGAGAAGGACTCCCGCGCCCTGTCGATCGAGCGCCAGGAGATCGAGCGCGTCCGCAAGGACATGGACGACACCCTGCGCATCCTCGAGGACGACATCTACGACCGCGTCGAGAAGATGCTGGTGGGCAAGAAAGCGGCCGGCGGCCCGAACAAGCTCAAGGCCGACAGCAACATCACCAAGACTTACCTCGGCGAGCTGCCGCGCGAGAAGTGGTTCGAGATCCGCCCGAAGAACGAGGACATCGCGACCCAGCTGGAGCGCATGAAGGAGCGCCTCGGCGAGCAGCGCGAGGAGTTCGATCGGCGCCTCGAGGAGAAGCGCGGCAAGATCACCCAGGGCGACGACCTGGCGCCGGGCGTGCTGAAGATGGTCAAGGTCTACCTGGCCGTGAAGCGCCGCGTCCAGCCGGGCGACAAGATGGCGGGACGCCACGGTAACAAGGGCGTCATTTCCACCATCGTGCCGCTGGAGGACATGCCGCACCTCGAGGACGGCACGCCGGTGGACATCGTGCTCAACCCGCTGGGCGTGCCTTCGCGCATGAACGTCGGCCAGGTGCTGGAGACGCACCTGGGCTGGGC
The DNA here is from genome assembly GCF_011058255.1 of Thioalkalivibrio sp. XN8. Lineage (GTDB taxonomy): Bacteria > Pseudomonadota > Gammaproteobacteria > Steroidobacterales > XN24 > XN24. Next base: position 8,354 of record NZ_JAALFH010000058.1, read on the forward strand.
GGCGCGCGGGCTCGGCCTGAAGATCGGCCGCATGCTCGACGAGCAGGGCAACGTCAAGGAGCTGCGCAAGTTCCTCGACGAGATCTACAACAAGAGCGGCGGCAAGACGGAGGACCTGGGCTCGCTGAACGACGACGAAGTGGTCGAGCTGGCGGGCAACCTGCGCGGCGGCGTGCCGATGGCGACGCCGGTGTTCGACGGTGCCGCCGAGGACGAGATCAAGGGCCTCCTGAAGCTGGCGGACCTGCCGCAATCGGGCCAGACCGCGCTCATCGACGGCCGCTCCGGCGAGCCCTTCGACCGCCCGGTCACGGTGGGCTACATGTACATGCTGAAGCTCAACCACCTGGTGGATGACAAGATGCATGCCCGCAGCACCGGCCCCTACAGCCTGGTCACCCAGCAGCCGCTGGGCGGCAAGGCCCAGTTCGGCGGCCAGCGTTTCGGCGAGATGGAGGTCTGGGCGCTGGAAGCCTACGGCGCCGCCTACACCCTCCAGGAGATGCTCACCGTCAAGTCCGACGACGTGCAGGGCCGGACGCGGATGTACAAGAACATCGTCGACGGCACCCACCAGATGGTGGCCGGCATGCCGGAGTCGTTCAATGTGCTGGTGAAGGAGATCCGCTCGCTGGCGATCAACATCGAGCTGGAGCAGGAGTAACTACTGATGAAGGATCTTCTCAAGCTCTTCAAGCAGAACGTGCCCGTCGAGGACTTCGATGCGATCCGCATCGGGCTGGCCTCGCCGGACATGATCCGTTCCTGGTCCTTCGGCGAGGTCAAGAAGCCGGAGACCATCAACTACCGGACTTTCAAGCCGGAGCGGGACGGCCTGTTCTGCGCCAAGATTTTCGGGCCTATCAAGGACTACGAGTGCCTGTGCGGCAAGTACAAGCGCCTCAAGCACCGCGGCGTGGTGTGCGAGAAGTGCGGCGTCGAGGTCACCCAGGCCAAGGTCCGCCGCGAGCGCATGGGCCACATCGAGCTGGCCAGCCCGGTGGCGCACATCTGGTTCCTCAAGTCGCTGCCTTCGCGCATCGGCCTGATGCTGGACATGACGCTGCGCGAGATCGAGCGGGTGCTCTATTTCGAGGCCTTCGTCGTCGTCGAGCCCGGGCTGACGCCGCTGGAGCGCGGCCAGCTGATGACCGACGAGCAGTACCTCGAGGCGATCGAGGAATACGGTGACGATTTCGACGCGCGCATGGGCGCCGAGGCGATTCACCAGATGCTGCGGACGCTCGACCTGCAGGCCGAGGTGGTCAAGGTGCGCGAGGAGATGGCGGGCACCAACTCCGAGACCAAGATCAAGCGGCTGTCCAAGCGCCTCAAGCTGCTCGAGTCCTTCATCGAGTCGGGCAACAAGCCCGAGTGGATGGTGATGACCGTGCTGCCGGTGCTGCCGCCCGACCTGCGGCCGCTGGTGCCGCTGGACGGCGGGCGTTTCGCCACCTCCGACCTGAATGACCTGTACCGCCGCGTCATCAACCGCAACAACCGCCTCCGCCGGCTGCTGGAGCTCAACGCGCCCGACATCATCGTGCGCAACGAGAAGCGCATGCTGCAGGAGTCGGTCGACGCGCTGCTGGACAACGGCCGCCGCGGCCGTGCCATCACGGGCACCAACAAGCGCCCGCTGAAGTCGCTCGCCGACATGATCAAGGGCAAGCAGGGCCGCTTCCGGCAGAACCTGCTGGGCAAGCGGGTGGACTACTCGGGCCGCTCGGTGATCGTGGTGGGTCCGACCCTGAAGCTGCACCAGTGCGGCCTGCCGAAGAAGATGGCGCTGGAACTGTTCAAGCCCTTCATCTTCCACAAGCTGCAGCTGCGCGGCGAGGCGCTGACCATCAAGGCCGCCAAGCGCGCCGTCGAGCGCGAAGGGCCGGAAGTCTGGGACATCCTCGAGGAGGTGATTCGCGAGCACCCGGTGATGCTGAACCGGGCGCCCACGCTGCACCGCCTCGGCATCCAGGCCTTCGAGCCGGTGCTGGTGGAAGGCAAGGCCATCCAGCTGCACCCGCTGGTCTGCACCGCCTTCAACGCCGACTTCGACGGCGACCAGATGGCGGTCCACGTGCCGTTGTCGCTGGAAGCCCAGCTCGAGGCGCGCGCGCTGATGATGTCGTCGAACAACATCCTCTCGCCCGCCAACGGCGAGCCGATCATCGTGCCGTCGCAGGACGTGGTGCTGGGCCTCTATTACCTCACCCGCCAGCAGGCGACCGTGAAGGGCGAGGGCAGCCTGTTCACCGACGTGGCGGAGGTGCACCGGGCCTACGAGAACCGTGCGGTCAGCCTCCACGCCGCGGTCAAGGTGCGCATCCGCGAGTGGACGCGCGACGAGAACGGCGAGCTCGAATCGAGCCTCAGGATCGCGGAGACCACGGTCGGCCGCGCGCTGCTGTCCGAGATCCTGCCGCAGGGCCTGCCCTTCGCGCTGATCAACCAGGACATGAACAAGAAGGCGATCTCGCGCGTCATCAACGAGTGCTACCGCCAGCTGGGCCTGAAGGAGACCGTGGTCTTCGCCGACCAGCTGATGTACATGGGCTTCCGCTACGCCACCCGCGCCGGCGTGTCCTTCGGGGCCGACGACATGGTGGTGCCGGCGGAGAAGGACGAGATCCTGGCCGAGGCCGAGGGCGAGGTGAAGAACTTCCAGGAGCAGTACGCTTCCGGTCTCATCACCAACGGCGAGCGCTACAACAAGGTGGTGGACATCTGGTCGCACACCAACGACCGCATCGCCAAGGCCATGATGGACAAGATTTCCGTGCAGGAGGTCACCAACGCCAAGGGCGAGACCGTCCGGGAGAAGTCCTTCAACTCGGTGTTCATGATGGCCGACTCCGGCGCCCGCGGCTCGGCGGCGCAGATCCGGCAGCTGGCCGGCATGCGCGGCCTGATGGCCAAGCCGGACGGCTCCATCATCGAGACGCCCATCACGGCGAACTTCCGTGAAGGCCTCGACGTGCTGCAGTACTTCATCTCCACCCACGGCGCCCGCAAGGGCCTGGCCGACACCGCGCTGAAGACCGCCAACTCGGGCTACCTGACCCGCCGGCTGGTGGACGTGGCGCAGGACCTGGTGGTCACGGAGCACGACTGCGGCACCACCGACGGCCTGCTGATGACCCCGCTGGTCGAAGGCGGCGACGTGGTCGAGCCGCTGCGCGAGCGCGTACTGGGCCGCGTGGTGGCCGAGGACGTGCTGGTGCCGGGCCAGGACGAGGTCGCGGTGGCGGCCGGCACGCTGCTGGACGAGCGCGAAGTCAGCAAGCTCGAGTCCCTGTCCGTGGACCAGGTCTGGGTGCGCTCGCCGATCACCTGTGCGACGCGCTACGGCGTGTGCGCCCAGTGCTACGGCCGCGACCTGGCGCGCGGGCACCAGGTCAACATCGGCGAAGCGGTCGGCGTCATCGCGGCGCAGTCGATCGGCGAGCCGGGCACGCAGCTGACCATGCGGACCTTCCACATTGGCGGCGCGGCCTCGCGGGCGGCGGCGCGCAACAGCGTGCAGGTCAAGAACGGCGGCACGGTACGGCTGCACAACGTCAAGACGGTGCGGCACGACAAGGGCCACCTGGTGGCGGTGTCGCGCTCGGGCGAGCTGGGCATCATCGACGAGTTCGGCCGGGAGCGCGAGCGCTACAAGATCCCGTACGGCGCCACCATCATGGTCGATGACGGCGACAAGGTGGAGGGCGGCCAGATCATCGCGACCTGGGACCCGCACACCCACCCCGTGGTCTCCGAGGCCGCCGGCATCATGAAGTTCCAGGACTTCATCGACGGCGTCACCGTGGAGGCGCGCGTGGACGAGCACACCGGGCTGTCCAGCATCGTCGCCATCGACCCCAAGCAGCGCGGCGCGGCCGGCAAGGACGTGCGTCCGGTAGCCAAGCTGGTGGATGCGAAGGGCAAGGATCTGCATTTCCCCGACTCCAAGGAGCCGATCGCCTACCCCTTGTCGGTCGGCGCCATCGTGGTCATGGAGGACGGCCAGAAGGTCGGCGTGGGCGACATCATCGCCCGCATCCCCCAGGAGTCCTCCAAGACCCGCGATATCACCGGCGGCCTGCCGCGGGTGGCCGACATGTTCGAGGCCCGCAAGCCGAAGGAACCGGCCATCCTCGCCGAGCAGAGCGGCAAGGTGAAGTTCGGCAAGGAGACCAAGGGCAAGCGGCGCCTGATCATCGAGAACGAGGACGGCGAGCACGAGCTGCTGATCCCGAAGTGGCGCAACCTCTCGGTGTTCGAGGGCGAGGTCGTCGAGCGGGGCGAGGTCATCTCCGATGGCGAGATGAACCCGCACGACATCCTGCGCCTGCAGAACGTCAAGCACCTGGCGGACTACCTGGTGCGCGAGATCCAGGACGTGTACCGGCTGCAGGGCGTCAAGATCAACGACAAGCACATCGAGGTGATCATTCGCCAGATGCTGCGCAAGGTCGAGATCTCGAACCCGGGCGACAGCAAGTTCCTCAAGGGCGAGCAGCTCGACAAGGCCCGCCTGCTGGAGGAGAACGAGCGCGTCGCCGGCCAGAAGGGCGATCCGGCGGAGTACGAGCCGGTGCTGCTGGGCATTACCAAGGCCTCGCTGGCGACCGAGTCCTTCATCTCGGCGGCCTCCTTCCAGGAGACCACCCGGGTGCTGACCGAGGCCGCGGTGCGCGGCCTCCACGACGACCTGCGCGGGCTGAAGGAGAACGTCATCGTCGGCCGCCTGATCCCGGCCGGCACGGGCTTCGCCTTCCATACCGCCCGGCGCCGCAAGGTGGAGATCAGCCCGGCCGAGATGACCATGGCGGAGGCCATGGACGCCGCCGGGGTCAATCCGGACGAGGTCGAGGTGCCGGCGCCGAGCGACACCGACTGAGTCTGGGACCTTTCACCGGCCCCCGCGCTTGACAGTGCGGGGGCCGGTTCCTACAATCCTCGGGCTCAGCGCAGGCCAAATGAAACCGGGCCTGCAAAAGTTTCCACCGGGGAAGCGGGCCGCCAATGGGCGGCTCGGTTTTTCTGCGTCAGGCGAAACCGGGAAAAAAGAATCTATGGCAACGATCAATCAGCTCGTCCGCAAGCCGCGTCGGACCAAGAAGGAGAAGACGGCGGTTCCCGCCCTGCAGGCCAGCCCGCAGCGGCGCGGCGTGTGCACGCGCGTCTACACCACGACGCCGAAGAAGCCGAACTCGGCCCTGCGGAAGGTCGCCCGCGTGCGCCTGACCAACGGCTACGAAGTGACCAGCTACATTGGCGGCGAAGGCCATAACCTGCAGGAGCACTCGGTGGTGCTGATCCGCGGCGGCCGCGTCAAGGACCTGCCCGGCGTGCGCTACCACACGGTGCGCGGCACGCTCGACTGCGCCGGGGTCGGCGACCGTCGCCAGGGCCGTTCCAAGTACGGCGCCAAGCGTCCCAAGTCCTGATGCTCTCCCTCCCGAACACGACGGCCAGGTAGTCCCATGTCCAGACGAGCCCAAGCGCCCAAGCGCATCATCCTCCCCGACCCGGTCTACGGCAGCGAGACCCTGTCGAAGTTCATGAACATGGTCATGGAAAGCGGCAAGAAGTCGGTCGCCGAGCGGATCGTCTACGGCGCCATCGACCAGATCGCGGACCGGCGCAAGATGCCGGCGGACAAGGCCGTGGAAGTGCTCGAGGAAGCTCTCGAGAACGTCAAGCCGATGGTCGAGGTGAAGTCCCGCCGGGTCGGCGGCGCCACCTACCAGGTGCCGGTCGAGGTCCGGGCGGTGCGCCGCCAGACCCTGGCCATGCGCTGGGTGATCGACGCGGCGCGCGCGCGCGGCGAGAAGTCCATGGCGCAGCGGCTGGCGAACGAACTGATGGACGCGGCCGAGAGCCGCGGCGCCGCCGTGAAGAAGCGCGAGGATACGCACCGGATGGCCGAGGCCAACAAGGCCTTCTCACACTACCGCTGGTAAGCGGCGCCCGTCCGTCCCCAGGAATTCCGAGGTAACTACCGTGGCCCGCACGACACCCATCGAGCGCTACCGCAATATCGGCATCATGGCCCACATCGATGCCGGCAAGACGACTACTACGGAGCGCGTCCTGTTCTACACCGGCGTCTCGCACAAGATCGGCGAGGTGCATGACGGTGCGGCCGTGATGGACTGGATGGAGCAGGAGCAGGAGCGCGGCATCACCATCACCTCCGCGGCGACGACCTGCTTCTGGAAGGGCATGGACCAGAGCTTTCCCGAGCACCGGATCAACATCATCGACACGCCGGGCCACGTGGACTTCACCATCGAGGTGGAGCGCTCGCTGCGGGTGCTCGACGGCGCCGTGGCCGTGTTCTGCTCGGTCGGCGGCGTGGAGCCCCAGTCCGAGACCGTGTGGCGCCAGGCCGACAAGTACCGCGTGCCGCGCATGGCCTTCGTCAACAAGATGGACCGCCCGGGCGCCAACTTCCTGCGCGTGGTCAAGCAGATGAAGGAGCGCCTGCGCGCCACCGCCGTGCCCGTCCAGCTGCCGATCGGCGCCGAAGAGAACTTCAAGGGCGTGGTCGACCTGCTGCGGATGAAGGCCATCATCTGGGACGACAGCACCCAGGGGACGACCTTCGAGCTGCACGATATCCCGGCCGACATGGCCGACGCCTGCCAGGAATGGCGCGAGCACCTCGTCGAGGCCGCCGCCGAGGGCAGCGAAGAGCTGACCAACAAGTATCTCGAGACGCTCGAGCTCTCCGACGAGGAGATCAAGCTTGGCCTGCGCCTGCGGACGCTGCGCAACGAGGTCGTGCCGGTGCTGTGCGGCTCGGCGTTCAAGAACAAGGGCGTGCAGGCCATGCTGGACGCCATCGTCGAGTACATGCCTTCGCCGACCGAGGTTCCCGCCATCCGCGGCGAGCTCGAGGACGGCGAGGAAGGCAAGCGCCCCTCCGGCGACGACCAGCCCTTCGCCGCGCTGGCGTTCAAGATCGCCACCGACCCCTTCGTCGGCAACCTGACCTTCTTCCGCGTCTACTCGGGCGTGCTCGCTTCCGGCGACACCGTCTACAACCCGGTCAAGGGCAAGAAGGAGCGTATCGGCCGCATCCTGCAGATGCACGCCAACGAGCGCAAGGAGCTGAAGGAAGTGCGCGCCGGCGACATCGCTGCCGCGGTCGGCCTCAAGGACGTCACCACGGGCGACACGCTGTGCGACCCGAAGGACATCATCACGCTGGAGCGGATGGAGTTCCCGGAGCCGGTGATCGCGGTGGCCGTGGAGCCCAAGACCAAGAGCGACCAGGAAAAGATGGGGCTGGCGCTGTCCAAGCTGGCGCAGGAGGACCCGTCCTTCCGCGTGCGCACCGACGAGGAGTCCGGCCAGACCATCATCTCCGGCATGGGCGAGCTCCACCTCGACATCATCGTCGACCGCATGAAGCGCGAGTTCAAGGTGGAGGCCAACGTCGGCAAGCCCCAGGTGGCCTACCGCGAGACCATCCGCCAGGGGGTCGAGCAGGAAGGCCGCTTCGTGCGGCAGTCCGGCGGCCGCGGCCAGTTCGGCCACGTCTGGCTCAAGATCGAGCCCCAGGAGCCGGGCGCCGGCTACGCCTTCGAGAACAAGATCGTGGGCGGCGTGGTGCCGAAGGAATACATCCCGGCCGTGGACAAGGGCGTCCAGGAGCAGCTCGCCAGCGGCGTGCTGGCCGGCTACCCGGTGGTGGACATCAAGGTCACGCTGTTCGACGGCTCGTACCACGAGGTCGACTCGAGCGAAATGGCGTTCAAGATCGCCGGCTCGATGGCCTTCAAGGAAGGCTGCCGCAATGCCAGGCCGGTGCTGCTGGAGCCCATCATGAAGGTGGAGGTCGTGACTCCGGAGGATTACATGGGCGACGTGATGGGCGACCTGAACCGCCGTCGCGGCCTCGTCCAGGGCATGGAAGAGGCACCCTCGGGCCGCATCATCCGCGCCGAGGTGCCGCTGGCCGAGATGTTCGGCTATGCCACGGACCTGCGCTCCATGAGCCAGGGCCGCGCGACCTACTCGATGGAGTTCGGTCATTACAACGAGGCCCCCAGCAACGTGGCCGACGCCGTCATCAAGAAGGCTTCCTGATCCGGGGCGGACAGGAAGGACAAAGACTTTCCAGAACGAGGTAGACGCTGTGTCCAAGGCGAAATTCGAACGTACGAAGCCGCATGTGAATGTGGGGACGATTGGTCATGTTGATCATGGCAAGACGACCTTGACGGCGGCGTTGACGAAGGTGATGGCGGAGAAGTTTGGTGGTGAGGTGAGTGCTTACGACCAGATTGACAAGGCGCCGGAGGAGAAGGCGCGCGGCATCACGATTGCGACGGCGCACGTGGAGTATCAGTCGGAGGCGCGTCATTACGCGCACGTGGACTGTCCTGGGCATGCGGACTACATCAAGAACATGATCACGGGTGCGGCGCAGATGGACGGCGCGATCCTGGTGGTGTCGGCGGCGGACGGTCCGATGCCGCAGACGCGGGAGCATATTCTGCTGGCGCGCCAGGTGGGTGTGCCGTACATCGTGGTGTACCTGAACAAGGCGGACATGGTGGACGATGCCGAGCTGCTGGAGCTGGTGGAGCTCGAGGTTCGGGATCTGCTGAGCACCTATGAGTTCCCGGGCGACGACACGCCGATTATTACGGGATCGGCGCTGAAGGCGTTTGACGGTGACACGAGCGAGATTGGCATTCCGTCGATCGAGAAGCTGGTGGCGGCGATGGACAGTTACATTCCGGAGCCGGAGCGTGCGGTGGACGGTGCCTTTTTGATGCCGATCGAGGATGTGTTCTCGATTTCGGGTCGTGGCACGGTGGTGACCGGGCGTATTGAGCGGGGCATTGTGAAGGTGGGGGACGAGGTGGAGGTCGTGGGTATTCGCGACACTTCGAAGACCACGGTCACGGGTGTGGAGATGTTCCGCAAGCTGCTGGACCAGGGCCAGGCGGGCGACAACGTGGGGGTGCTGCTGCGCGGCACCAAGCGTGACGAGGTGGAGCGTGGCCAGGTGCTGTGCAAGCCGGGTTCGATCAAGCCGCACACCAAGTTCCAGGCGGAGGTGTACATCCTGACGAAGGAGGAGGGTGGCCGTCATACGCCGTTCTTCAAGGGATACCGGCCGCAGTTTTATTTCCGCACCACGGACGTGACCGGGATGGTCGAGCTGCCGGAGGGTGTGGAGATGGTGATGCCGGGCGACAACGTGCAGATGCAGGTGGAGCTGATTGCGCCGATCGCGATGGAAGAAGGCTTGCGCTTCGCCATCCGCGAGGGCGGCCGCACCGTCGGCGCCGGCGTCGTGGCAAAGATTTACGA
>NZ_JAALFH010000059.1 GCF_011058255.1 Thioalkalivibrio sp. XN8
TCGTAAATCTTTGCCACGACGCCGGCGCCGACGGTGCGGCCGCCCTCGCGGATGGCGAAGCGCAAGCCTTCTTCCATCGCGATCGGCGCAATCAGCTCCACCTGCATCTGCACGTTGTCGCCCGGCATCACCATCTCCACACCCTCCGGCAGCTCGACCATCCCGGTCACGTCCGTGGTGCGGAAATAAAACTGCGGCCGGTATCCCTTGAAGAACGGCGTATGACGGCCACCCTCCTCCTTCGTCAGGATGTACACCTCCGCCTGGAACTTGGTGTGCGGCTTGATCGAACCCGGCTTGCACAGCACCTGGCCACGCTCCACCTCGTCACGCTTGGTGCCGCGCAGCAGCACCCCCACGTTGTCGCCCGCCTGGCCCTGGTCCAGCAGCTTGCGGAACATCTCCACACCCGTGACCGTGGTCTTCGAAGTGTCGCGAATACCCACGACCTCCACCTCGTCCCCCACCTTCACAATGCCCCGCTCAATACGCCCGGTCACCACCGTGCCACGACCCGAAATCGAGAACACATCCTCGATCGGCATCAAAAAGGCACCGTCCACCGCACGCTCCGGCTCCGGAATGTAACTGTCCATCGCCGCCACCAGCTTCTCGATCGACGGAATGCCAATCTCGCTCGTGTCACCGTCAAACGCCTTCAGCGCCGATCCCGTAATAATCGGCGTGTCGTCGCCCGGGAACTCATAGGTGCTCAGCAGATCCCGAACCTCGAGCTCCACCAGCTCCAGCAGCTCGGCATCGTCCACCATGTCCGCCTTGTTCAGGTACACCACGATGTACGGCACACCCACCTGGCGCGCCAGCAGAATATGCTCCCGCGTCTGCGGCATCGGACCGTCCGCCGCCGACACCACCAGGATCGCGCCGTCCATCTGCGCCGCACCCGTGATCATGTTCTTGATGTAGTCCGCATGCCCAGGACAGTCCACGTGCGCGTAATGACGCGCCTCCGACTGATACTCCACGTGCGCCGTCGCAATCGTGATGCCGCGCGCCTTCTCCTCCGGCGCCTTGTCAATCTGGTCGTAAGCACTCACCTCACCACCAAACTTCTCCGCCATCACCTTCGTCAACGCCGCCGTCAAGGTCGTCTTGCCATGATCAACATGACCAATCGTCCCCACATTCACATGCGGCTTCGTACGTTCGAATTTCGCCTTGGACATCGGTGCTCGACTCCGGACTGATCAGTGAATTTGTTCGTTGCTGCCAATTGGCGGCGCGCCCCGGGGGCACGCCCGCTGTTTCGTTCCTGCGCCTGTCATGGAGCCCACAACCGGACTTGAACCGGTGACCTCTTCCTTACCAAGGAAGTGCTCTACCGTCTGAGCTATGTGGGCCGCGATTCTCTCCTAAACCCTGTCCGCCCCGCGGGCGCGGCTCCCATCTGGAGCGGGCGATGGGAATCGAACCCACATCATCAGCTTGGAAGGCTGAGGTTCTACCATTGAACTACGCCCGCGCGTGTTTCATGTCCCGGCCCCAGCCCGCCTGCCCCGCGCCGCGCCAACCCGCTGCGGACGCGTGGTGGAGGGGGGAGGATTCGAACCTCCGAAGGCTGAGCCAGCAGATTTACAGTCTGCCCCCGTTGACCGCTTGGGTACCCCTCCCAAAAGCGCAAGCCGCGTATTATTAAACGCGGCTCGGGGGGTGTCAACAGAAGCGGCGGTGGCTCACGCCACCGCCGGCGGGGTCCAGGCGGCGGATTTCGCCCTACTTGGCGCCTTCGTGCGCGAACCAGGCCGCGACATCGGCGATGTCTTCCTCGGCCAGGTCGTTGATCGACGGGTCGTGGTCGTCGCCGGCGCGGGCCGCCTTGATCATGCCCTCGATGTCTTCGGCGCTCAGGCCCTTGAAGTCATCGTTCATGTGGCAGTCGAGGCACATGCTGGCCTTGTCGGCGCCGGCTGCCGCGTCAGCCGCCAGGGCCGCGCCGCTGAGCGCGAAAAGGGGCAGGGAAATCAGTGCGATGGCAATTTTCTTCATGTCTAGTTTTCCTTTTCAGGGGGGAACTCGGGCGCCGAAGTATAGCCGAGTCCCGGCCGGGATGCAGTGCGCTCGCGAAGGGGAGCTGGAGCCGGCGACAGGAGTCGAACCTGCGACCTGCTGATTACAAATCAGCCGCTCTGCCAACTGAGCTACACCGGCCTGCCGGCGCATTCTAGGAGTCGCCCGGCCCGGCGGCAACTGCGCCATGCCCGGCGCCGGAACAAGACGATGCCGCCCCCGGTCGCCCGGGAGCGGCATCGCCGGAGGGCCGTGACCGGGCCTTACTGGCCGCCGGCGAAGTAGTAGGCGGCGAGGTCCGGAATGTCCTCAGCCGTCATGTCTTCGGCGCCCGGGGGGTGCTCGCCTTCCAGCACCCGCTGCAGGGCGGCCGTGATTTCCTCCAGGCTCATGCCCTGGAAATCGTCAGCCGCATGGCAGTCGCCGCAGTACAGCGCTTCCGCCTTGGCCGCGCCGGCCTCGGCATCGCCGGCCAGGGCGGCGCCGCTGAAGGCCAGCAGGGGCATGGCGAGGATGGCAATGATCGTCTTCTTCATTGTGTCAGGCCTCCTGGACCCAAGGTGATGACATAGTCCGGAGCAGTATACCGAAGGCCATGCGGCCCGCCATGCGTAAAGCCCACGACAACCGCGGGCTGGCGATTCAGCCGCCGTTCAGCTTGCCTCAGCCGCCGCCGGCCGCCCGGGCCAGCCCGCGCAGCACCAGGTCCGGCACCAGCTCGCCTGCCCCGAGCTCGGCCGCCAGCGCCGGCGCGTCGCCCCCGGTCAGCAGCAGCCGCACGGGCCCCTGGACCCGCTCGCCGAGCCGTTCTCTCGCGCGCAGCACCGCCCCGGCGGCGGCCAGCAGCGCACCCCCCGTCATGGCCGGGCCGGTGTCGGCGGGGAACGCCGCTGCCGGCGCCAGGGCCGAGACCCGGCGCAGCTCCGCGAGGTCGCCCGTCCGCGCTTCCAGGGCGCCGACCATCATGGCCAGCCCTGGCAGGATCCAGCCGCCCAGGTGGCGTCCGTCGGCCCGCAAGGCGTCGATCGTCAACGCCGAGCCGGCATCGATCACCAGGCAGTCGGCCGGCGCCAGGCCGCGGGCGCCCAGCAGCGCCGCCCAGCGATCGGCCCCCAGGCGGGCCGGCACCGCATAGGCGCAGCGGACCCCGCCCGCCTCCGGCTGCGCCCGCAGGAATGCGAGCGAACCGCCGCCGAGGGCGGCCAGGGCTTCCGCCAGCGCCGCGCCCGCGTCGCCGCCTGCGACGTTGGCGCACC
>NZ_JAALFH010000060.1 GCF_011058255.1 Thioalkalivibrio sp. XN8
GAAGTTGAGCTCGCGCGGCGTGTCGCCGGCGGGCGCCGGTCCCGCCGGCGCAGCACCCGCGGGCAGCAGCTGCCGCTCGATGGATTCGGCCAGGCCGATGCCGCCGCGCCGGGCCATCGCCAGGGCGAGCTGCTGGTCGTGCATGCTCTCGTAGAGCTTCATGCCGTCGCCGCCGAACAGGCCGCCGGAGGTCGGCATGGCCTCGCGCATCTGCTTGATCATCATGTTGACGAACAGGGCCTCGAACTGCTGCGCGGCCTCGCGCGCCGCCCCGGCGTCCCCCGCGCGCGCCGACCGCCGGAGGTCGGCGAGGCTCGCCGTGCCCGTCGGATCGGTGTTCGCCTGGAGACTCATGCAGCGCCCTCAGATGATGATCAGCTCGGCGCGCAGGGCGCCAGACTGGTGCAGGGCCTCGAGGATGGCGACCAGGTCGCCCGGGGCCGCGCCGACCTCGTTGACCGCGCGCACGATCTCCTCGAGCGTGGTGCCCGGGCCGAAGGGGAACATCCGGCCGTCGCCCTCGCGGATCTCGATCTCGCTCTCCGGCACCACGACGGTCTCGCCGCCGCGGGAGAAGGGCGTCGGCTGCGACACGGCGAAGCTCTCGGAAATGGTCACCGACAGGCCGCCATGGGCCACCGCGGCGGCCAGCACCTTGACGTTGCCGCCCATCACGATGGTGCCGGTGCGGGAATTGACGATCACCCGCGCCGGCGGCTCGCCGGGAGCGACGGTGAGGTTCTCCAGCCAGGACATGAAGCCCACCCGCTGGCCGGGATCCAGCGGCGCGCGCACGCGCACCGAGGTGGCGTCCACGGGGGCCGCCAGCTCGTCGCCGATGGCCTCGTTGACGGCCTCGGACATGCGGTAGGCGGTGGTGAAATCGGGGCTGCGCAGGTTGAGCATGATGCTGTCCGAGGCATTGAAGCCGGAGGGCACGACGCGCTCGACGGTGGCGCCGCTGGGAATGCGGCCCACGCTCGGCACGTTCACCGAGATGCTCGAGCCGTCGCGGCCCTCGGCGCCGAAGCCGCCGACCACGAGGTTGCCCTGGGCGATGGCGTAGACCTGGCCGTCGGCGCCCTTCAGGGGGGCCATCAGCAGGCTGCCGCCGCGCAGGCTCTTGGCGTTGCCGATCGAGGAGACGGTGATGTCGATGGTCTGGCCGAGCTTGGCGAACGGCGGCAGCTCAGCATGGATCGCCACCGCGGCGACATTGTTCAGCTGCAGGTTGACGTTGCCCGGGATGGTCACGCCGAGCTGGCCCAGCATGTTGCGCAGGCTCTGGGCGGTGAACGGCGCCTGGGTGGTCTGGTCGCCGGTGCCGCTCAGCCCCACCACCAGGCCGTAACCGACCAGCTGGTTGCTGCGCACGCCGGAGACGACGGCCAGGTCCTTGATGCGTTCCTCGGCCTGCGCGGCCTGGCCCGCCAGGGCGGCCAGCAGCAGGGAGCAGAGAACGGTGCGGAAAATCTTCATGCCGGGCACTCCGCGGGGCTCAGAAAGGCCAGATCGGGCTGCTGAAGAAGCGGGTCAGCCAGCCCGGCGAGTTCGCCTGGGCCACCGCCCCGGTCCCGCCGTAAGCGAGCTGGGCGTCGCCGACCTGGGTCGAGAGCACGGTGTTGTCGGCGCGGATGTCCACCGGCCGCACGATGCCGCGCAGGCGGATGTACTCCTTGCCCTGGTTGATCTGCACCCACTTTTCGCCCTGCACGACCAGGTTGCCGTTGGGCAGCACGGCCGCGACGGTGACGGTGATCGAGCCCTCGAGCTGGTTGCTCTGGGCGGCGTCCCCGCTGCCGTCGAAGGCGCGCTGCATCTCGACCTCGGTGTTCAGGATGGGCGTGCCGCCGGCGGTCACCGGCCGGCCGCCGAGAATCGGGTCGGTCAGCCCGACGCTGCTGTCCTTGGCGGTCGAGGTGTTGGCCGACTTGCGGGCGTCGGTGCGCTCGGAGAGCACCACCGTGAGGATGTCCCCGACGCGCCGCGCCTTGAAGTCCTCGAACAGGGCGGCGGCGTTCGCGGCCTGGAAGATGGCGCCGTGATTGGCCTCGGGCGGCACCGGCTCCGGCGGCAGCACCGTCCGGTAGTCGGGATGGTCGCCGCGCGTGACCGGCGGCAGCGTCGAGGCGCAGCCGGCCAGCACCGCCACGGCGAGCAGCGCGAGAGGTACGGTGATCCGGCGGGCGTGGTTATCCATGGCTAGCGTCCCAGCTGGTTGTTGGCGTACTGCAGCATCGCGTCGGCCGTCGAGATCGCCTTGGAGTTGACCTCGTAGGCCCGCTGCGTCTCGATCATGTTCACGAGCTCTTCGACGGTGTTCACGTTGGAGCCCTCCAGCGCGCCCTGGACCAGGGTGCCCAGGCCGTTGAGGCCGGGATTGCCGACCTGCGGCGGGCCGCTGGCGGCGGTCTCGATGAACAGGTTCTCGCCGGCCGGCTGCAGGCCTGCCGGGTTGATGAAGTCGGCCATCTGCAGCGTGCCGACCTGTACCGGGGCCACGCTGCCGGGGATGGTGGCGGTGACGATGCCGTCGCGGCTGATGCTGACGCTCTGGCTGTTCTGCGGCAGCACGATGCCGGGCTGCAGCTCGTAGCCGCTGGCGGTGACGAAGCGACCCTCGCTGTCGACCTTCATGGAGCCGTCGCGGGTGTAGCCCACGCGGCCGTCCGGCAGCAGGATCTGCAGGAAGCCGCGGCCCTCGATGGCGACGTCGAGCGCATTGTCGGTCTGCACGATGTTGCCCTGGGTAAAGGACTTCTCCGTGGCGACGGTGCGCACGCCGGTGCCGAGCATCAGGCCCGAGGGCAGCTGCGTGTCCTGCGAGGACTGCGCGCCGGCCTGGCGCACGTTCTGGTAGATGAGGTCCTCGAACACGGCGCGGCCTTTCTTGAAGCCGGTCGTGTTGACGTTGGCGAGGTTGTTGGAAATGACCGACATCCGCGTCTGCTGCGCGTCGAGTCCGGTCTTGGCGATCCACAGGGCCTGGTTCATGTCGTCTCTCCTTCAGATTCCGGGGCGCGTCAGCTCATCCGCAGCAGCTGGGCCGAGGCTTCGTCGGTCTGCTCGGCGGTGTTCATCATCTTGACCTGCACCTCGAACTGCCGGGCGAGCTGGATCATGTCCACCAGCTGGGCCACGGTGTTCACGTTGCTGGTCTCCAGCGCGCCAGTGCGCAGGCGCACGGCGGCATCGGCGGGCGGCGGCGCGATGCCGTCCTGGACCCGGATCAGGCCGTCTTCGCCCCGCTGCAGGGTCGCCGGGTCGGGGTTCACCAGCCGAATCCGCTCCACCTGGGCCAGCGCATTGGCCGGCTGGCCGAGCGGCTGGACGGTGATGGTGCCGTCGGTGCCGATCTCGAGCTGCTCGAACGGCGGCAGCGCGATCGGGCCGCCCTCGCCCATGACCGGGTGGCCGGAACCGTTGGTCAGGCGGCCGAGCGAGTCGACGCGCAGGTCGCCGGCGCGGGTGTAGGCCTCGCTGCCGTCGGGCGACTGGACCGCGATCCAACCCTCGCCCTCGATGGCCACGTCCAGCGGCTGCCCGGTGGTCTGCAGGGCGCCGGGCGTGAGGTCGGCCGCGCGGTCGAGTCCGAGCGCATAGGCGCGCGCCGGCTGGCCGGGGCCTTCCACGTCCAGGGTCTGCACCTGCTGCAGGCTGGCCTTGAAGCCGGTCGTGTTGGCGTTGGCGAGGTTATGGCTGACGCCGGCCTGCGCGAGCATGGTCTCGCGCGCGCCGGTCATTGCCAGGTAGATCATCCGGTCCATTTATCGCTCCCGTCCTAGCGGAGGTTGATGATGGTCTGGGTGATGGTGTCGGCGGTGCTGATGACCTGCGCATTGGCCTGGAAATTGCGCTGCGCAGTGATCAGGTTCACGAGCTGCTCGGACAGGTCCACGTTGGAGGCCTCGAGGCCGCCCGACTGGATCGCCCCGAAGGTGCCGCTGCCGGCCGAGCCGAGCACCACCTCGCCGGCGCCGAAGGTCGCGGCCCAGGCGTTGTCGCCCAGCTGCTGCAGGCCCTGCGGGTTCGGAAAGCTGGCGAGCGCGACCTGGCCGAGGGCGCGCGACTGGCCGTTGGTGAAGCGGGCCAGCACCACGCCGTTCGGGTCGATGTCGATGCTCGACAGGCGGCCGGTGGTAAAGCCGTCCTGGCGCAGCGCGCTGACGCTGCTGGAGCTGCCGAACTGGGTCGCGGCACTGAAGTCGACCTGGACGTCGAGCGGGTCGGCGCCGGTGCCCGGGTCGTAGGCGCCGAAGCCCACCGGCGTCAGCGGCGAGGCCAGGGTGCCGTCCGAGTTGAAGTCCAGCGGCTGGGCGCCGCCGACCACGTTGCCGTCAATGGCGAAGTGCGACTCCCACTGCAGCGGCCCGATGTTGCGGAAGTACATGGTCCCGGTGTGGGCCTGGCCGAGCGAGTCGAACACGGTCAGCGAGGTCGTGTAGTTGAAGGTGTTCGGGTCGGTGGCGTCGAAGGGCAGCGCCGAGAGGTCTTCCGCCTCGGCGCTCAGGTTGATGGTCGCGCCTACCAGCGAGGTGGCCTGCGGGGCGGACTCGGAGGCGTCCAGCTGGAGGTCGCCCAGCATGCCGGTGCTGAAGGCGGTGCCATCATCGCTCGCGGGCGGGTAAGCCTGCAGGCGCTGGCCGGAGGAGTTCACCACGTAGCCGTCGCGGTCCACCTGGAAGGCGCCGGCGCGGCTGTAGACCTGGGTGCCGCGGTCGCTGAGCACGAAGAAGCCCTGGCCGTTGAGCGCCAGGTCCAGGTTGTTGCCGGTGAAATCGACGTTGCCCTGGGTGAACTGCTGGCTGACGGAGGCGATACGCACGCCCGCGCCGACGGCGTTCTGCGAAATGCCGCTGTAGGACAGCGCGAAGACGTCGGCGAATTCGGCGCGGGACTGCTTGAAGCCCACGGTGGCCGAGTTGGCTACGTTGTTGCCGGTGATGCGAAGGTCGGCGGAGGCGGCGTTCAAGCCGCTCAAGGCGGTTCTGAAAGGCATATTCCTGTTCTCCTGTTGGCGGCTTGTTAGCTGATCTGGCGGACCTGGCCGAGGTCGATGACACCCAGCCCGGTCACGGTGAGCGACAGGGCGCCCGAAAAGCGGTCGATGGCGACGCTCTCGACGTCCCCGCGCACGAGGGCGTCGAGCGCCACCTGCTCGCCGGACACCTGGCCGACGGCACGAATCTCGTAGAAGCCCGGCGGCACCTCCTCGCCCTCCATGTTGGTGCCGTCCCAGCTGAACGCGGCGCGGTCGCCCTCGCCTGCCGCGGGCACCGTCGCGACCAGGCGGCCGGCGAAGTCGTAGATGCCGACGGTGATGTCGCGCGCGCCGCCCGGGTTCTCCACGGCCCCGGACACGGCGCCCTCGGGCGGCAGCCAGGCCTCCTGGGCCGGCACGAAGACCGAGCGCCCGACGAGGCCGGCGGCCTGCAGGGCCTGGTTGGACTGCATCGAGCCGGCCAGCGACTGGAACGACTGCTGCATGTCCTGGATGCCCGAGACGGTGCCGAACTGGGCCAGCTGGCCGAGGAACTCGCCGCTTTCCAGCGGCTTGAAGGGATCCTGGTTGCTCAGCTGCGCAACCATCAGCTCCAGGAACTGCTCCTGGCCGAGCTCGTCGTTCGCCCGCGGCTCAGGGTTCGGCTGGCGCGCCAGCCCGGCCTGCTCGAGGGTGGTTGAATCTATCGTTGGCATGATCAGCCCCGACCGAGCTGCAGCGTCCGCAGCATCAGTTCCTTGGTGGTTGAGAGAACCTCGACGCTGCTGGAATAGCTGCGCGAGGCGGAAATCATGTCGGCCATCTGCTCCACGGTGTTGACCGCCGGGAGAAAGATGTAGCCCTCCTCGTTGGCCAGCGGATGGCCGGGCTGGTAGCGGGCCACCGGCGGCGCCTGGCTCTCGACGATGCCGGCCACGCGCACGCCCGCGGCGGCCTGTTCCGTGCCGGCGCCCCGGGCCTGATCGAGGACGGTGGCGAACACCGGATGGCGCGCGCGGTAGGCGCTCTCGGGGTCAGTGGCCGCGGCATCCGCGTTGGCGAGATTGCTCGCGATGGTGTTGAGGCGCGTGGATTGCGCGCTCAGCGCCGAGCCGGAAATCTCGAAGATCTTGCTCAGGTCCATGTCTTACTCTCCCTTCAGGGCCTTGCGCAGGCCGCTGATCCGGCTGTTGATGAAATCGAGCGATGCCTGGTAGCGCACCGCGTTCTCGGCGAAGGCCGCATGCTCCAGCTGGCTGTCCACCGTGTTCCCGTCCAGGGAGGCGTGGTTGGGCACGCGGTAGCGCACCTCGGCCATCGCGTCCGCGCCGGACGTGGCGTGGATGTGGCCGGGCCGGGTCGCGGCGAGCCGGACCGGGTCCTGCTCGCTCGCGGCCTGGCTCAGCGCGGCGCGAAAATCGATGTCGCGGGCCTTGTAGTTCGGCGTGTCCGCGTTGGCGATGTTCGACGCCAGCAGCTCGAGACGCCGCGACGAGACCTCCAGGGCCTGCTGGTGAATGCCGAGGGCACGGTCTAAGACGGAACTCATGCTCGATGTCCTCACTCTCTGCCCGCCGACGGACGGGCTCGCAGCCATTCATGCAAGCCGCGTGCCAAGCGGTGAAAAACTGAGCAATAGCTGGGATTCCGCCTTGGCCGGCGCGGTGCGCGACGGTTTTTTGACGTCAGCGACGTGGCGCCGGCTGCCGCGCGGCCGGCCGCCGCTTGCCGGCCAACCGGCAAACCCTTGCCGCACGGGGCCTGCAGCAGCGGGGCGGCGGCGGCAGCCGGGAATTGGTACGGACCTTGCAGGTCTGGCGGGCATCGACGCGCGAGGATTGGCATCGGCATGAAGATGATTCGGACACATATCGTTATGGGCGCGCTGGCCCTGGCCGGCATCCTGCCCTTGCCGGCGGCCGCTGCGAGCGCAGGCCAGGCTGTGCAACCCCTTGATTCAATTGCGGCTGCCGCCTCCCGGCGCCTGCAGGCGGAGGCCGAGGCGGCCTGGGGCGGCGACGCCGAGGCGACGATCGAGATCACCGTCGGCCGCCTGGACGGGCGGCTGCGGTTGCCGGCCTGTTCGCTGCCGCTGGAAACCGAGCTGCCGCCGGGCGCCCAGGCCTTGGGGGCGGTCGCGGTCGGCGTGCGCTGCCCGGCGCCGGCCTGGTCGCTGTTCGTCCCCGCGCGGGTGGCGGTGAAACGACCGGTGGTGGTGCTGGCCGTGTCACGGTCGCGGGGCGACACACTGGCGGAATCTGACCTGGCCCTGGAGGCGCGCGATCTCGCCGCGCTGGCGGGCGGCTATATCACCGACCCGGCCGAGCTGGTGGGCAAGTCCCTGCGCCGGACGCTCCAGGCCCGGGCGGTCCTGCTGCCGAGCCATGCGGCGGCGCCGGAGCTGGTGCGGCGCGGCGAGCGGGTGACCCTGCAGGCCGCCGCCGGCACGATCTCGGTCCAGGTGGAGGGCGAGGCTCTTGCCGACGGCGCCCTGGGCGATCGCGTCCGGGTCCGGAATCTCGCCACCCGCCGGGTGGTCGAAGGCACCGTCGGCGGCGCGGGTCTGGTGCTGATGGGCACCGCGGGCCGCGGCCTGCCGGCCGGGGCCAATGGAGGTTAAAGTTCCCGCCACGAGCGCCGATAACCACCTCGTGAAGGCGCATATGGCGTGTCCGGGACGATAGCAATGAACAACGGGATCAAGAATCTGCTGCAGATGGAGCCGCGCCGGAACGGCGCGCTGCCCGGCAATCCGCCGGCCGGCAAGCCGGCCGAGGCCGGGCGCGAGGCCGTGGCCCGCGAAGCGCCCCAGGAGAAAGTGACCTTGACCGAAGCCGCTCGCAAGATCGCCGACCTGTCCAACAAGGCCGGCGGCGTGCCGATGGACGAAGCCAGGGTCCGGCAGATTCGCGAGTCAATCGAGAACGGCAGTTACCAGCCCGATCCCGTCGCCATCGCCAAGGCGCTGATGCGCTTCGAGCAGGGCGGCTGACGGGAGCCGGGCGAGACGGAGACGCGCATGAGCGACACTCTCAGACTCGTCGGTGAGCCGGCGCCCGGCACTCCGCCCCTGGAGCGCTGCGCCGAGGTCTTCGATGCCCTCGAAGCGACGCTGCTGGAAGAGCAGCAGGCGCTGCTCGACCGTGACCCGGAAGTGCTGCTGAACGTGGCGGAGCGCAAGCGCGGCCACCTGCTGGAGCTGCAGCGGATCGCCACCGCGCTGGTGGACCTGCCTGCCGCAGCGCCCGCCCTGCGCGAACGCCTGGAGGCTACCTTCGCACGCTGCCGCCAGCTGAACCAGATCAACGGCGGCGTGGTCGCCGCCAGCCGCGGCGCCACCGAGAAGGCCCTGGCCCTGCTGCGCGGCGACGATATCGCCGTTTCACTCTACGACAGCCACGGCGATACCCGCGCGACGGGAGGCTCCCGGTCCCTGGCGCAGGCCTGACCGCAGGCGCCGCCGTCATGGCCTCGCCTGACGAACAGGTCCTGCAGCCACCCCGGAGCGAACACGACGCAGCCGCCGAGACCGTCCGGGACCCGGCGCGCATCGCCGGCATCCTCAACGCCATCACCTTCCCGCCAGTGCTGGTCAACGTCGCCCTGCCCGGCGTCCGCGGCCTGTTCACCAGCGCGCTGCTGCAGGTAGACATTCCCGGCGGGCAGGTCCTGCTGGACGCGCTCAACCCGGACGAGGGCCATGCGCTGGTGGCGCCCGGCAGCGTCATGCACGTCCATGCCAAGCTCAAGGGCGTGCAGGTCGACTTCCCGACCCGGGTGCTCGAGATCCAGTCCCGCGAACACCTGCCGGCCTACGTAGCGCGCACGCCCGCCTCGGTCCGCTATCACCAGCGCCGCCGGCATTTCCGCCTGCGCACCGGCCAGCTGCGCGACTACTCGATCGTCAGCCTCGGCCCCGAGGCGGGCGAGCTGCGCGGCCGCCTCGTCGACCTGTCGGCCGGCGGGCTGCGCGGCGCCTTCCCCCGCGACCCCGGTCTCGTGCCGGGCAGGATCATCGACGGCTGCGCGCTGACCATCCTGGGCGAGCAGCCCTTCGACTGCGGGCTCGAGTTCGTCCACGTGCATCCCTCGCCGGTCACCGGCGAGATCGAGGCCGGCGCCCGGTTCCTCGGCACCGACGCGCGCAGCCGGGAACGGCTGCAGCGCCTGCTCACCAAGCTGCAGCGCCAACACCTGAGGCATCGCATCCCGGAGTAGCCGAGCCGGTATCATCTAGGGCCTGCGCCAGCACCGCCCCGAGCCCGATGCCCCTAACCCCTCTCCAGGACGAACTCGACCGGACCCTCGCCACGGTCTTCGGCTTCGCCTCCTTCCGTCCGCAGCAGCGCGAGATCGTCGCGGGCCTGGTGGCCGGGCGCGACGCCTTCGTGCTGATGCCGACGGGCGGCGGCAAGTCGCTGTGCTACCAGGTGCCGGCGTTGCACCGGCCCGGCACCGCCATCGTGGTCTCGCCGCTGATCTCGCTGATGAAGGACCAGGTCGACGCCCTGCTGGCGAACGGGGTCGCCGCGGGCTACTACAACTCCTCGCTCGAAGCCGCCGCGGCGCGCCGGGTGCTCGCAAGGCTGCACGCGGGCGAGCTCGACCTGCTGTACGTCGCGCCCGAGACGCTGATGAGCGACAGCTTCCTCGCGCGGCTGGACGGCATCGAGATCGCCCTGTTCGCCGTGGACGAGGCGCACTGCGTGTCGCAGTGGGGCCATGATTTCCGCCCGGAATACGTGCAGCTCGGCGGACTCAGGGCGCGCTTCCCCGGCGTGCCCATGGTGGCGCTCACCGCCACCGCGGACCCGCAGACGCGCGAGGACATCGTGCGCGTGCTGGGCCTCGAGGACGCGACCCGCTACGTCGCCAGCTTCGACCGGCCCAACATCCGCTACACGGTGCGGGAGAAGCACCAGCCCTTCGAGCAGCTCAAACGCTTCCTCGCGACGCACGAGGGCCAGGCCGGCATCGTTTACGCCCTGTCGCGCAAGCGCGTCGACGAGCTGGCGGCGAAGCTCGCCGAGCTCGGCCTGCGCGCCGGCGCCTACCACGCCGGCCTGGCAGCGGCGGAGCGCGTGCGGGTACAGGACGGTTTCCTGCGCGACGAGCTCGACATCGTGGTGGCGACCGTGGCCTTCGGCATGGGCATCGACAAGCCCAACGTGCGCTTCGTCGTGCACTACGACATGCCGAAGCACATCGAGGGCTACTACCAGGAAACCGGCCGTGCCGGCCGCGACGGGCTGCCGGCCGAGGCGCTGTTGCTGTTCGGCGCCCAGGACGTGGTGACGGCGCGCGCGCTGGTCGAGCGCAGCGGCGACCCGGACCGGCAGCGCATCGAGCTGCACAAGCTGAACGCCATGGTGGCGCTGGCCGAGAGCCTGACCTGCCGGCGCCGCGTGCTGCTCGGCTATTTCGGCGAGCGCCTGGCGCAGGACTGCGGCAATTGCGACGTCTGCCTCGAGCCGCCGGAGCGTTTCGACGCCACCGAGGACGCGCGCAAGGCCCTGTCCTGCGTGTACCGGCTGAACCAGGGTTACGGCATCAAGTACGTCATCGACGTCCTGCGCGGGACTGACAATGAACGCATTCGCGCCGCCGGCCACGACCGGCTGTCCACCTGGGGGATCGGCGCCCATTTCAGCGTGCAGGAGTGGGCCTCGCTGATCCGGCAGCTCATCCACCGCGGCTACCTCGAGCAGGACATCGCGCGCTACTCGGTGCTGCGCCTGACGCCGGCCGCGCGCCCGCTGCTGCGCGGCGAAGAGTCGCTCGAGCTGGCCAAGCCGCGCATCCGCACACCCGCGAAACGCAAGCCGCCGAAGGCGGCGGCCGGCGCCGGCAAGTACGACGAGGCGCTGTTCCAGGAGCTCCGGGCGCTGCGCAAGTCGCTCGCCGACGCGCAGGGCGTGCCGCCCTACATCATCTTCGGCGACGCCACGCTGGTGGAGATGGCGCGCGACCTGCCGGCCAGCCCGGCGGCGCTATTGGAAGTTTCCGGCGTGGGCCAGAAGAAGCTGGAGCGCTACGGCGAGGAATTCCTGGCGGTGATCCGGCAACACGCCTGAGCGCCGTGAAGTGGTGGCCAGGGGCAGAATCGAACTGCCGACACCGTGATTTTCAGTCACGTGCTCTACCAACTGAGCTACCTGGCCGTCGGCGGGAGGCGCGTATTAGACCCGCGGCGCCACCGGGCCGTCAAGGCAGGCGGGGCCCCAGGGCGCTTCAACACGGGCGCTTTAACAATGGCGCTTTGACCCGCCTCCGTTCCAGCGTCTACCCTGAAAGCAGGCCCTGGCACCGACAGCATCATCGTGAGCACCACCCAGCCCCTGCCGGCGGCGCCGTCTCCCGTGGCCCGCCTCCATGACACCTTTGCCGCCGTGCGCGGCCGCACCGAGGCCCTGGTCGCCCCACTCTCGGCCGAGGACGCCTGCGTACAGAGCATGCCCGACGCCAGCCCGGCCAAGTGGCACCTGGCGCACACCACCTGGTTCTTCGAGCACTTCATCCTCGCAGACCGGCTGCCCGGCTACCGGGTATTCCACGAGCGTTTCGCCTTCCTGTTCAACTCGTATTACTACGGCGTGGGCGAAATGCACCTGCGCCCGCGCCGCGGCCTGGTGACGCGGCCGTCGCTGGACGAGGTCCGGGCCTACCGCGCGCACGTCGATCAGGCCATGGCGCGGCTGCTGGAGCACGAAGCCGGGAACCCCGAGCTGGATCAACTCGTCACGCTCGGGCTCAACCACGAGCAGCAGCACCAGGAACTGATCCTCACCGACATCAAGCACCTGCTGGCCCAGAACCCGCTGCTGCCGGCCTATGCCGAGCTGCCGCCGGCGGCGGCTGCCGCGGCGCCGGCGCTCGAGTGGATCCCGGGCCACGCCGGCATCGTCGAGGCCGGCCATGCCGGCGACGGCTTCGCCTTCGCCTTCGACAACGAGACGCCGCGGCACCGCGAACTGTTGCGCGACTACCTGCTCGCCTCGCGCCCGGTTACCAATGGCGAGTACCTCGAGTTCATCCGCGACGGCGGCTACCGCAACACGACCCTGTGGCTGTCCGACGGCTGGTCCACCGTGGCGGCCGAGGGCTGGCAGCGCCCGCTCTACTGGCAGGAGGACCTGGAGCACGTCTTCACCCTCGGCGGCGTCCGGCCGCTGGACCTCGCTGCCCCGGTCGCGCACCTGAGCTACTACGAGGCCGATGCCTTCGCCCGCTGGGCCGGCGCGCGCCTGCCGACCGAGTTCGAGTGGGAGGCGGCGGCCGCCGACCGGCCCTGCGGGGGCAACTTCGCCGACAGCGGCTTCCTCGAGCCGCAGCCCGCCGCGCCCGGCGCGGGCCTGCAGCAGCTCTACGGCGACACCTGGGAATGGACCGCCAGCCCGTACGCGCCCTACCCCGGTTTCCGCCCGCTGGCGGGCTCGCTGGGCGAGTACAACGGCAAGTTCATGTGCAGCCAGCTGGTACTGCGCGGCGGCTCCTGCGCCACGCCGGCAGGCCACGTGCGGCCCACCTATCGCAATTTCTTCTATCCCGCGCAGCGCTGGCAGTTCAGCGGGCTGCGCCTGGCGAAGGACGCCTGATGGCCGAGAACCTCGGCCGCGTCGCCGACTTCAGCCCGGACGACGAGGTGATGCTCCAGGACGTGCTGCGCGGGCTGGCGCTGCCGGAGAAAAACATCCCCTCGCTGTATTTCTACGACCAGCGCGGCTCGGAGCTGTTCGACACCATCACCGAACAGCCCGAGTACTACCCGACCCGCACCGAGATCGGGATCCTGGAGCGGCACGGCGCCGAGATGGCTGCGGCGCTCGGGCCCGGGGCGCGGCTGATCGAGCTGGGCTCGGGCTCGGCGCTGAAGACCGAGCTGCTGCTGGCGCGGCTCGAGGACCCGGCGGCTTACGTGCCGGTCGAGATCTCGCGCGAGCACCTGCTGGCGGCGGCGGCGCGGATCGCGGCGGACTTCCCGGGCCTCGAGGTGCTGCCGGTGACGGCCGACTTCACCGAGCCCTATGAGCTGCCGGAGCCGACCCGGCGGCGCGTGGAGCGCAACGTCGCTTTCTTCCCCGGCTCCACTATCGGCAACTTCCCGCGGCCCATGGCGGCGGACCTGCTGGCGAATACCTGCCGCGAGGTCGGCCCCGGCGGCGCCATGCTGGTCGGCGTCGACCTGGTGAAGGACCGGGAGACGCTGGAGCGCGCCTACAACGACGACGCCGGCGTCACGGCCGAGTTCAACCTGAACCTGCTGGTGCGGCTGAACCGCGAGCTCGGTGCCGATTTCGACGTCGGCGCCTTCGCGCACCGCGCGGTGTGGGACGACGATGCGGCGCGAATCGAGATGCGGCTCATCAGCACGCGTGACCAGCGGGTGACCGTCGCCGGCCAGGCCTTCGACTTCGCCGCCGGCGAGGTGCTGGTCACGGAGTACTCGCACAAGTACACGCCGGAAGCATTCCGGGCGCTGGCCGAGGGCGCGGGCTTCGCGCTGGCCCGCACCTGGACCGATCCGGACGGGCTGTTCTCGGTGCACCTGATCGAGGTGCCGGGCTAGCCGCGACTTCCGTCTCAGCTTTCTTCGGGCGGCACGTAGCCTTCGGGCTTGGCGGCGCCCTGGCCGAAGAAGAACTCTTCCATCTGCTGGCGCAGGAACTCGCGCGCCTGGGGCTCGATGACCACCAGCCGGTACTCGTTGATCAGCATGGTCTGGTGCGCCAGCCACTGCTGCCACGCCTGCTTCGAGACCTGTTCGTAGACGCGCTGGCCGAGCTCGCCGGGATACGGCGGGCGATCCAGGCCCTCGGCCTCGTGGCCGAGCACCACGCAATTGACGGTTCTGGTCATGGTGCCTTCCTGGTTGCGGCTGGAGTGCCGGCGGTCGCTCCGGGCGCCTGCAGCGCCGTGATCAGCCGGCCGACGACGGCGGCCAGCCCGAACTTCGCCGGGGAGCGGGCGTTATACCAGACCCACCGGTCGCTCTCCAGCACGCGGGCCGGCGCGCGCTCCAGCCGTGCCCGCAGCGGCGTGATCTCGAGCTCGAAATGCGTGAAGCCGTGGCGTACCGCTGCCAGCGCCGGCGCCGGCCGCAGCCGGGCGCCGAGCACCCGCTCACCCCAGTCCACCGGGCTCTCGCCGGCCAGCTCGGGCGGGCACCACAAGCCGCCCCAAACCCCGGACGGCGGCCGCCGCTCCAGCAGCACGGCACCGGCCGCGTCCTGCAGCAGCAGCATGCGCGTGCGCCGCAGCGGGCGCTCCCGCCGCGGCCGCGGCGCCGGAAAGTCGGCCTGCCGGCCGGTCCGGCAAGCGATGCAGTCGGCCGCCACCGGGCAGGCCTCGCAGGCCGGCCTGGAACGCCGGCACACGGTAGCGCCGAGATCCATGATGGCCTGGGTGTAATCGCCGACCCGTTCCGCCGGCGTGTGCGCCTCGGCCAGCTCCCACAGCCGCCGCTCGACAGCGCTCCGGCCGGGCCAGCCGGCCACCGCGTGCACGCGCGCCAGCACGCGCTTCACGTTGCCGTCGAGGATCGGGTGACGCCGGCCGTGCGCCTGGGCGAGGATGGCGCCCGCGGTCGAGCGGCCGATCCCGGGCAGCGCCTGCAGGCCCTCGAGGTCCCGCGGCAGTTCGCCGCCATGCTCGGCCACCACCTGCTGTGCCGCCCGCTGCAGGTTGCGGGCCCGCGCGTAGTAGCCGAGCCCCGACCAGAGATGCAGCACCTCGTCGAGCGGCGCTGCTGCCAGCTCAGCGACGGTCGGGAAGCGCGCCATGAAACGCTCGAAATAGGGGATTACGGTCGCCAGCTGGGTCTGCTGCAGCATGATCTCCGAGACCCAGCTGCGGTAAGCGCTGCGCTCGAGCTGCCACGGCAGGTCGCGGCGGCCGCAGCGATCGAACCAGGCCAGCAACCGGGCCGCGAAGGCGTCACTCATCGCGCTGCAGGGCCCGCCGGTCCACTTCGGCCATGGTCTCCACCGTCATCTTCTCGACGGCGGCCAGCAGCAGCGCCGGGCCCAGCAGCGGCGCCGGCTCGAAGGCCGGCACGAAGCGCGTGTGGTACTCGAGCACCGTGCCGCCGTCCTCCCGGCGGAAATGCCACTCGGTCCGGCCCTCGCGGAAGGAGCCCCGGCGCGGCACGTCCGTGGCGACCAGCCCGTCGTCGGACGCGCGAATCTGCTCGACCCGGCGCAGGACCTGGCAGAACATCATCACGCAGCCCTCGAAGCGGATGTAGACTTCCTCCACGCCCGGCGCCACCTGGCCGAGGGAGCGGCTCGCCAGCAGGCGCGGGTGGAGTTCGTGGATCCGCTCATAGTCCGTGAGCACCGCCAGCAGTTGCGCGGTGTCGGCAGAAAAACGGGCCTCGATGCGCAACTCGTAGGCCTCGCCGTCCCGGCGCGTATCCACCGTGAGCAGTTCGAAAGCCTGGACCCCGGGCGCCCACGGCCCGAGCGCCGCCAGCGCGAGCAGCATGCAGCCCGCGCGGCTCATCCGTCCGGGCGCAGGCGCTCGCGCAGCTTCTCGAGCGGATCGCGCAGGCGCTCCTTGATCTCCTCCACCGCCCGTTCCTTGAGCAGCTCTTCGACATCGACGCTGACCTTGGGCGCGCCGAGCTCGCCGCTCAGCCTGAGCGGGATACGGGTGCCCGCCAGCTCGCTGCGCTCGCCGGTAGCCTCGTCCACGGCCTCGCGCATGACGGTCGCGGTCAGGCGGTAGTCCAGTGTGCCGTCGGCCAGGTCGATAGCGCCGCTCCCCGCCAGCGCCAGCATGGGCAGGCCGCCGGAGAGATCATCGTTGACCAGCTTGCCGTCGCGGATGACGGCGGTGCCCGCCAGCTGCCGGAACTCGGTGTCGGGGGAGGTTCTTTCCGGTACCGGGCGGCCCTTCGCCAGCGCATAGGCGCGCTGGATCTCGTACCACAGGTTGATGCCTTGCAGCGCCCCGTCGCTGAGCTCGAAGCCGACCGTGCCGTTCAGGCCGCGGACGAGTCCGGCCGTGGTGGCGGCCGAGGCGGTCAGGTCCGCCTCGAGATTCGCGATCCCTGTCAGGCGGGCGAAATCAGCCAGGTCGCTGACGAAAGGCTGCACGGCGAGCCCCGCCAGCGACTGCCGCAGGCGCAGGGTGGCCGGCGACTTCCGCGCGTCGAGTTCGGCGCGCCCCCGCGCCTCGCCCTCGTACAGATCGGCCCGCAGCGGCTCCACGACCAGCCGACCGCCGCCGGCTACAACCCGGGCCCGCACCGGCCCCAGGGCCAGGCCGGACACGCGCAGGCTGCCGGCCTCCAGCCCGAGATCCAGTGCCAGCGCGCGCAGCCAGTCGAAGACCAGCGGTTCGTCGGCGGCGGTCGCGGGCGTTCCTTCGTCCGCCGGCGGCGCCGCGTAGCGATCGAGATCGAGCTGGTCGAGCGCCAGCGCGCCGGTCACCCGCGTCACCTCGCCGCCGGCGACGGCCAGCCGCCCGGTCAGCGCCGAGTCGTCGAGCGTGGCCCGCAGGTCGTCCAGCGTAACTTCGCCGTCGGCCACCCGCAGCCCGGTTTCGAGCGCCGCGCGCTGGAGCACGTCCGGGTCCCGGGTGACGGGTGGCGGCATGCCGAGCGACTCCAGCGCCGCCCGCGGCGAGAACTCCGCCAGCTCCAGCCGCCCGGTGAACACGGGTGCCTGTCCGAGCGCCTCGCCCTGCAGCGCCAGCGTGGCCTGCAGGCCGGCCGCTTCGAGCACCGCCGCCGGCAGGTCCAGCACCTGCCGGCGACCGTCCAGCGCCAGCCGCGGGACCGCCAGGCGGGCCGACTGCGCCCCGCCCGGCACAGCCGCGCCACTGAAGTCGAGTTGCAGCTCGAGATCGCGGAATTCCGCGACGTCGCCGCTCCCCGGCCCCGCCGCGACCAGGGCGAGGTCTGCCTGCATCCGGACCGCCCCGTCGTCCAGGTCCAGCGTCGCCTCGGCCTCGAGGGGAAAGGACTCCCCCGGCACGATGGCGCCGGTGCTGAGGCGCGGGATCCCGGCAACGACGACCCGGCCGCTGGCCTCGTCCGTGTAGCGCACCCGCACGTCGCGCACCTCGAGGCCGGCAATCCGCCCGAGTTCGCCCTGCGCCTGGCCGGGCTGCCGCGGGGCGCCGCGGCCCGCGTCCCCATCGGGCTCGCCGAGCCCGGCCCAGTTGGTGCTGCCGTCGGCGCGACGCTGCAGGTTCAGGCGGAGCCCCTCGAGCCGCAGCGTGGTCACCTCGAGCCGCCGGGACAGCAGGGGCAGGACCCGCGCGCCGAGCGCCGCCGACCCGATCTCGAGAAAGGGCTCCGCGGCGAAGCCGGGCGGGTTGCCAAGGGTGATCTGCGCAACTTCGAGGCCGATGGTCGGGAACAGGCTGAGGGAGATGTCGCCCTCGATCCGCGCGCTGCGGCCGGTCTCGCCCTCGATCGCGACCGCGATCTCGTCCTTGTAGTCGGCCGGGTCGACCAGCACCAGGATGGCCGCCGCGGCCACCACGACCAGTACCACGACCGCGGCGAACACGCCGAATATCACCTTGAGGATGGTGGGCATCAGGCGGCCTCCGCGGTCACTCCGCGCTCACAGCCATTGCTGCGCCGCCGCCTGGAAAGCGGCCGCCGCGAGCGGGCGGCTGATGTGGAAACCCTGGACCCGGTCGCAGCCCGCCGCGTGCAGGAAGTCGAGCGCGTCCGCGGTTTCCACGGCCTCCGCGCTGGTCTCGAGCCCCAGTTCCCGCGCCAGCGCGATGATGCCGCGCACCAGCTGGCGCGCGTCCTCGTCGTCGTCGAGCCGGGTGACCAGGCGACGGCTGATCTTGAGCTCGCTGAACGGCGTGCGGTAGAGGTCCGCCACCGACGACACGCCGGCGCCGAAATGCTCGAGCGCGAGCCCGAAACCCAGCACCCGCAGCCGCGCCAGCATGCCGCGGAACTCCGGCGCCACCGTGGCCAGCGCCGGCTCCGGGATCTCCAGCACCAGCGCGCGCGGCGGCACGTCGTATTCGTGCAGCAGGCGCGCCAGCCGCTCGGGGAAATCCGCGTCCTCGACCAGCGTCGGCGAGAGATTCACGCCGACGCGCAAGGCCATGCCCTGGCGGTGCCAGATGCTCAGCTGCTGGATGGCGGTCTGCAGCACGCAGTCGGTGATCAGGGCGATCAGCCCCTCCGCCTCGGCCACCGGCACGAAATCGGCCGGCATGACCACGCCGTGGTCGGGATGCTGCCAGCGGGCCAGCGCCTCGGCCCCGACCGTGCGCCAGCCCTCCGGGGTGCGCTGGAGCTGGAGCTGGTACCAGGCCGTCAGCTCGCCGCGCATCGCCGCCGCGCTGATATCGGCGGCGGAAAACGCGATCTGGCCAACGATGACCCGCAGCGCCGTCGCGAGGCTCTCGGGGTCCAGGGGCCTGGCGAGCAGGCCGTCGACCTTCAGGCCGGCCTCGAGCGCCGCCTGCCGCAGCCGCTGCAGGTCGGGCTCGTCGGGGCTGCCCAGCAGCAGCAGTGCGACGCCGCTCCCGTTGACGGCCGCCAGCACTGCTGCGTGCGCGCCCTCGACCGCGGCCGGATCGATGATCACGGCGTCGGGCCCGAACTCCTCGACTACGGGGGCGGATTCGCCGGACTGCCGGACCTGGCGCACCACCAGCCCCAGGGCGGCGGCCGCCTCGTCCAGGGCCTGGGTCGCGAACTCGTCGTCGGCAATCACCAGGACCCTGCGGATGTTCATCGGCTGGTTCATGCGATCAGTCCGGCTTCCCGAGCGAGCCCAGGGTCCGTTCCATCAGTCCCGCCATCTCGTCCCGCAGCCGGGCGCGCAGCTGTTGCAGGGACTGGCGCAGCTCGGCCACCTCTTCCTGCGCCGCCGCCAGCGACCGGGCCAGCTCGGCCCGCTCCTCTTCTGCTGCCGCCAGCTCGCGCTGGCGCGCGGCACGCTCTTCCTCGAGGACGCGGGCGTGCTCGGACCGCTCGTGATCGAGGGCCTGGCCGCGCTCGGCGCGCTCGTGCTCCAGCGACTGGGCCAGTTCCTCGCGCGCCTGCCGGGCACGGGTTTCCTGGCGCTTCGCTTCCTCGGTCTCCAGCTGGGCCTCGCGTACCTGGAGCCGCAGCTGCTCGAGGTCGAGCTGCATGCGTTCGCCCGCGTGGTTCGCGTCATCGGCGGCGATGCGCAGGCTCTCCAGCTCGTCGCGGGTCATGGCGGACTTCTGCTCCGCCTCGGCCAGCAACTCCCCGATCCGCTCCCGCTCCCCGGCCACCCGCTCGAGTTCCGCCCGCAGCGCCGCCAGTTCGCGGTCGGGCCCGGCGTCGTCGTCGGGCTCCGGCGGCGCGAGATCGGACAGGTCCAGCGCCTGCAGCAGGAAGCCGCGATGAGTGCCGCCCGCATCGCGCCGGACCGAGAGATACCAGCGCGTCAGCCCGCCGTCGGGCAGCCGCGCGTCGCGGATGGCCTCCTCGCCGCCCGAGGCCAGCGCCACCAGGCCGTCGCTGACCACGTCGGCGTGCGCGCGCGGCAGGACCTGGACGATATCCCGCCCGATCACGGGCGGCCGGCCGAGCGCCTGCGCGGTCTCGTTGGCGGCCCGGACCTCGAAATCGGGCCCGAGGCGGAACACCGGGCCGCGCAGGGCCTGGAAGTCGCGCGCCAGCGCGCCGAGCCGGGTGCGCGTCTCGCGCTCCACGCGACGCCAGGAGCTGACTTCCTCGTGGCTCACCAGGGCGCCCGCGATGCCCGGGTTCAGCAGCGGGCTGATGCTGATGCGCCAGCGGCGGGGATCGTCGCCGTACTCGACCTGGTATTGCTCCACCACGCCGCCCAGCACCTGTTTCAGTCCGCGGGCCAGCGCGGCGATGTCCAGGTCCCCGTAGCGGCCCTTGTCCTCCGGGTCGGTAAAGGGCACCCCGGGCTCGAAAGCCTGGCCGGCATAGCAGGCGGGTTCCTGCAGCGCCCTCCAGGCCTGATTGCAATGGGTGATCAGGCCGGCGGCGTCCAGCAGCGCCATCGGGACGCGACTGGAATCGAACACCGCCCGCATGAAGCGCAGGTCGTGCTGCACGGCCAGCAGCCGCTTGTGATGGAACTGCGCGTCCGCGACCACGCCCGCGGCGCGCTGCAGCTGCCCGCGCCCGTCCAGCTGCGACAGGCCGCGGAGCACGCACCAGCGATACGCGCCGCCGGCCACCTTGACCCGCGCCTCGACCTGCCACGGGTCGTTGCGCAGGGCGACTTCCTCGAGCCGGCGCACCGCCATTTCCCGGTCGTCGGGATGGACCCAGCCGCGCACCGCCTCCAGGCTCTCGGTGCACTCGGGCCCGGGCAGCTGCCAGGCCGCCGGCTGGGGCGAAGCCAGCCAGACCTCGCCGCTCCCGGCCTCGTAGTGCCAGGCCAGTTCGCCGGCGGCCCCCAGGCTCGCGGCGATGCGCTGGTTATGCTGGCGGATGTCCTGCGAGGCCGCGGCGCGCGCCAGCACGTTCAGCAAGCGGTCGTGCAGCCCTCCGGCATCGAGCGCCTCGGCGGCAACGCGGTCGCGGGCGCCCACCGCCAGGCAGGTGGCGGCATCAGGCGCGTCCGGCCCGGCGGCCAGCGCCACCAGCGGCAGCCCGGGCGCGGTGCTGCCCAGTTCCGACAGCAGGTGCAGGCCGTCGCCCGGCCCGACCGACAGGTCGACCAGCGCCAGGTCGTGGGCGCCGGCGCGCAGCCGGCGGACCGCGGTCGCGAGGCTGTCGGCACCCTCCAGCTCCACCTCGGGCGAGCCGGGCCGATGCAGCCCGGCGCCGACCTTGCGGATGATCTCCGGGTCGTCCGCGATCAGCAGGATGCGAAGCGCGTCAGTCATATTTGCTCAGCGGGCACTGCCAGCGACCTTGCCGGGGTCAGAAATTAACACGATCCCGTGACGCCGTCGTGGTCCGGCCGCGCGCGGTGCGCCGTGGTCGCGGTCCCGGCGCTCAGATGCCGGGCACTCCCAGCGGGGGAATGCCCTCCTGCTGCGGCCACCGCTCGTGCGGCACCGGCGTGCGGAAGGATTCCGGCTTCACCACCATGAGGTCGCAGGGCAGCTGGTCCAGCACGCGCTCGGCGGTGCTGCCGATGAAGATGCGCCCGAAAGGATTGCGTGCAATGGCGCCCATCACTACGACGTCGGCGCGCTGCTGCCGGCAGTAATCCGGCAGCGCCTGCTCCGGGCGGCCCTGCACGATTGCAATATGCGCCGGCTCGACGCCGGCAGCCTGCAGTGCTTCATCGAGGGCCTCGCGGTGGCGCTGGGCCGCGCGCTCGCCCGGCAGCTCGGAGGCCAACGGCCGGTCCAGCCCGCCGATCGCCGTGCCCAGCCCGGGCTCCCAGGCATGCCACGCATGCAGTTCGCCGCCGGTCGCGGCCGCCAGCTCGCCGGCCTGGGCCAGGATGCGGTGCTCGAGGTCGGCGTGGCGGGCATGGCGCCCGACCGGGTCCACGGCGGCCACGATCACGGGCGGCCGGGCCCAGGGCACCCCCTGGGTGAACAGCACGGGCGCGGGGCAATGCCGCACCAGCTGCCAGTGCCCCGCCGACCAGCGGCCCCGCTCCCGGGCCGCCGCGGCAGGCAGCCCCACCACCAGCAACCCGGCTTCCCGCTCGAGCACGCGCCGGATCAGCGCTTCCTCGAAGGGATGGTCCCAGGCTGCGTGGCAGTCCACGGCTTCGCCGGGCAGCTCGCTGGCGAGCCGGTCCAGCCGCTCGCGGGCCTGCGCCACCAGGAGTTCGCGGGCATGCTCCAGGCTCGCGCGGGTTTCGAAGTGCGCCAGTGTGACTTGCGAATTGTACACGGCGCTGTACAGCTCGAGCCGGGTGCCAAGCTGCCCGGCCAGGTAGGCCCCGAGCGCCGCAGCCTGCGGGTCGGGTGCGTGGGGATCGATGCCGACGATGCTTGTTGCGCTCTTGCTCATATTGCGCCGCTCCGCGGTCGAGATGCTTTCTGCGCCTGCCTGAAGTTATTCTAGTCCGCCGTCGCCACCCCGGCCACGCGCCGGCGGAAGCGGCTTCGACAGCAGCAGGATCGCAACGCACGAGATGAACAGCTCCGTCACCATCCCGGCCCGGCAGGGCGGCACGACACCGGCCGAGAGCCGGCTCTCCGCGCTGCTCGACGCCACCCCCGACGCGGTGGTGCTGATCGACGGCAGCGGCGTGATCGAGACCTTCAACCCCGGTGCCGAGCGCATTTTCGGGTACCGCTCGGACGAGATCGTCGGCCGGAACATCTCGCTGCTGATGCCGAAGCCGTTCCAGGCCAATCACGACGAGTACATCCGCCGCTACCAGCGCACCGGCGAAGCCCGCTTCATGCTGGCGCCGCGCGAGGTCGAGGCCTGCCGCAAGGACGGCACGGTATTCCCGGCCGAGGTGTCCGTCGGCCAGGTGGACGCCGAGCCCGGCCGCCTGCCCAGCTTCATCGGCATCATTCGCGACATCAGCGAGCGGATGGACGCCGAGGCCCGCCTGCACCAGGTCGAGGCCAACCTGGTGACGGCCCAGTCGCTGGCGCATGTCGGCAGCTTCGAAGGCGACTGGCCCGCCGCCGAGACGAACTTCTGGTCCGACGAGTTCTTCCGCATCGCCGGCATCGACCCCGCGACGGGACCGATGGGCCCGCGGGAATTCGTGCGCCGCTTCGCCCACCCGGAGGATCGCGAGCGGGTCGAGGCGCGTCTCGCGGAAGACGTCCGCAAGGCTTCCGGTGGCGGCGAGCTGGAGTACCGGATCATCCGCCCGGACGGCACGGTGCGGCACATCCAGACGATCTACCAGATCGTCCCGGACCCGGCGACCGGGGCGGGACGCATCCAGGGCACCATCCTCGACCAGACCTTCCGCCGCCAGGCGGAGGAAGCGCTGCGCCGCGAGCGCGACCGC
The DNA here is from genome assembly GCF_011058255.1 of Thioalkalivibrio sp. XN8. GTDB lineage: Bacteria > Pseudomonadota > Gammaproteobacteria > Steroidobacterales > XN24 > XN24. The sequence goes on from NZ_JAALFH010000060.1 coordinate 22,861, forward strand.
GCCCAGCGTTATCTCGACCTGGTGAACGTGATGATCATCGCGGTGGACCGCTACGGCCGGATCACCCTGGTCAACCGCAAGGCCTGCGAGCTGTTCGGCTGTCCCGAGCACGAGATGCTGGGCAAGGATTTTTTCGCCACCTGCCAGCCGCCGGGCTTTGCCGGGCGTTCCCGGATCCTGTTCGAGGAAGCGCTGGCGGGCCGGGAGGCGGGCTTCAGCCTGCTCGAGGGCCCGGTCATCTCCCGGGACGGGCATACCCGCCGCGTGTTCTGGCGCAACCAGTTCCTGCGCGACGAGACCGGCCGGATCAACGGCGTGCTCAGCGCCGGCGAAGACGTCACCGAGCAGCGCGAGACGGAGTCCCAGCTGCGCCAGGCCGAGGAAGAGCTGCGGCTCATCTTCCGCCGCGCGCCGGTGGGGATGGCGACCCTGGCGGCGGCCCACGAGGTCGACGGCCATTACCTCTCGGTCAACCAGGCGCTGTGCAACATGCTCGGCTACACCGAGGGCGAACTGCTGGCCCGCTCGGTGCGCGACGTCACCCCGACCGAGGACATGGCCGAAACGCAGCGCCAGTTCCGGCTGCTGCTGACCGGCGGCGACACGGTGAAGTACGAGAAGCGCTTCTTCCACAAGGACGGTTCGATCGTCCATGCCATGGTTCACCTCAGCGTCATCGCGGATCATGCCGGGCGGCCGTCGCTGATCGTCAGCCAGATCCTGGACCGGACCGACGTGGTGCTGGCGGAGATGGAAGCCCGGCGGCAGCGCGAGCGCCTCGCCCACGTCGCCCGGCTGGGCACCATGGGCGAGATGGCGGCCGGCATCGCCCACGAGCTCAACCAGCCGCTGGCGGCCATCGCCAATTACACCCAGGCCTGCCAGCGCCTGCTCGCGGCGGGCGACATGGACCCGGAGGAACTCGGCCAGGTGCTGGGCCGTGTCACCGGCCAGGCGCGCCGCGCCGGCGACGTCATCCAGCGGCTGCGCGCGTTCGTGCGCCGCCACACCCCGGACCGCCGCAACCGCGACGCCAACGAGCTGATCCACGAGATCCTGCCGCTGGTGGAAATGGACTGCCGCTCGCACGAGGTCGAGCTGGAACTGGCGCTGCAGGAAGACCTGCCCCGGGTGCAGGTCGACGGCGTCCAGCTGCAGCAGGTGTTGCTCAACCTGACCCGCAACGCGGTCGAGGCGATGAACGCCTGCGAGCCGGACACCCGGCGCCTCGAAATCCGCACCCGCTGCAGCGGGCAGGACGAAGTCGAGATCTGTGTCGAAGACGCCGGGCCGGGCGTCCCCGATACCCTGCTCGAGCAGCTGTTCGAGCCGTTTTTCACTACCAAGCCCGAGGGCATGGGCCTCGGGCTGTCGCTGAGCCGCTCCATCATTGAAGCGCACGGCGGCACATTGCGATACGATTCTGCCCCGGAAAAAGGCAGTATTTTCCGGATCGGGCTGCCCACGGCACCGGAGGAGGAGTGATGGCGTCCAACGAGGCAACGGTTTTCATTGTGGATGACGACGAGGCGGTCCGCGATTCGCTGGGCCTGCTGTTGCGTTCGGTCGGTTACCGGGCCCGCTGTTACGCCAGCGCCAAGGATTTCCTGAAAGCCTTCGATCCACGCGACTACGGCTGCATGGTGCTCGATATCCGCATGCCCGGCATGACGGGGCTGGAGCTGCAAAAGCACCTGTCCGAGATCGGCTGCAACATCCCGATCGTGTTCATCACCGGCCACGGCGACATCCCGATGGCCGTGGAGGCCGTGCGGCTGGGCGCCGTGGACTTCCTGCAGAAGCCCTTCGAAGACCAGGAACTGGTCGATCGCATCAATGACGCCCTCAGGCAAGCCGCCGAGCAGCGCGAAGGCGAGCTCGAGCGCCTGGAGATCCTCGACCGCATCGACAGCCTGACCGCGCGCGAAAAGCAGGTCATGGGGCAGGTGGTGCTGGGCAAGGCGAACAAGGTCATCGCCGGGGACCTGGGCGTCAGCCAGCGGACGGTGGAAATCCACCGCGCCCGCGTGATGGAGAAAATGCAGGCGAACTCCCTCGCGCACCTGGTCCGGATGGTCATGGTCGCCGAGGCGCAGGGCACCCCCCCGCCCGCGGCTTAGGTAGATGTTCGTATTTCCTTGCCGGAAGCGAGTTTCAATACTCGCATAGCGACTAAAAGAAAATCAGAGAGGACGTCGGCTCCGAGCGGGCTGGCGGAATCGCTAGTCTTATCCGGTTCGGAAATCCATGGCCCCAGTCTCGGGAAGTATCGCTGAGGCACAACAGGCGACGATCTGCGTCGTAGCCGGTGACCCCCGGGAGCGGGAATCACTGTCCCACCTGTTGAGCCACCTGCAGCATCCGGTCAGCGCCTTCGCCTCGGCGGAAGCGCTGCTGGAAGAAGTGGACCCGACGCACATAGGCGTGCTGGTGGTCGATCTGGAGCTGCCCGGCCAGGGCGGTGTGGAGCTGCTGCAGGCGCTGCGGGCCCGCGGCTGCCCCGCCCCCACCATCATGCTGGCCGGTGAATCCGACGTCGCCACGGCCGTCGGCGCGATCCGCGCCGGGGCCATCGACTTCATCCAGAAGCCGGTCATCGACCGCATCCTCCTGCGCCGCGTGCGCGACGCGCTCGAGCAGCAGCCCGCAGCCTGAGCGGCTCCCGCCGGGGCGGACCGGATCCCCCCGCCACTTTGTGACACAGTTCCCCTCGCCGGGCCCGCCCTGCTCATAAGCTGGGGTTCGTATCGTTGCGGGACGGGTCGGCATGCAGTTCCTTGTCCGTTTGGTGATCACCCTGGTCGTCATCGTCGTATTGGCGGTGGCCGGCCTGCGCCTGTGGTTCGGCGACGGCGGCACCTACAAGGACCTGACCACCCAGCCGGCGATCGGGGAGCCCGGCCTCGAGACCGTGCTCGAGCACGGCTCGCCCATCGGCGCCGTCGCGGTGAGCGCCGCGGGGCGGATCTTTTTCGCCACTCATCCCGACATCCCCGTGACGGGTCCCCGGGTATTCGAATGGCGTGACGGCGAGGCGCGGCCGTTCCCGGCCGCCGCCACGCAGGCGAACCTCCTGGACACGCCGGCGGGGCTGGTCGTCGACCGGTTCGAACGCCTGTGGATCATCGATCCGGCGCGCCATGGCCTCGGGCGGCCGCGGGTGGTGGCGGTCGATCTCGCCAGCGGGCTGGTGACCCACGAGCATGTCTTCCCGCGCGAGGTCGCCCCGCGCGGCTCCTTCCTCCACGACCTGGAAGTCGATCCTGCCGGCCGCATGGTTTTCATCGCCGACACCAGCGTGTGGCGCAAGACTCCGGCCGTGGTGGTCTACGACTCGCTGACGCGCGAGTCGCGCCGGCGGCTGGAGGGGCACACTGCCGTCCGGGCCCAGGACTGGGTGCCCGGAACCAAGGTCCGCGAACTGCGCTATCTCGCCGGCCTGGTGCCGTACAAGCCGGGCCTGCACGGGCTGGCCCTGGACCCGACCGGCCGCTGGCTCTACCTGGCCGCCATGGCCAACGACACGCTCTATCGCGTGCCGGCCGCGACCCTGGCGGACCCCGCCGTCGGCGACGGCGAACTCGCCGCGGCGGTGGAGCCCGCCGGAGTGAAGCCGCTGAGCGACGGCCTGGTGGCGGACCTTGCGGGCAACGTCTTCGTCACCGACGTGGAACACGGCGCGGTGCTGCGCCTCGATCCCGCGGGCCGGCTCCAGACCATCGTCCGCTCGCCGCGCATCCGCTGGGCGGACAGCCTGTCCTTCGGCCCCGGCGGCTGGCTCTACCTGTCGGACAGCGCCCTGGCCGAGACCCTGTTGCAGACGCCCGGGACGGTGGACGACCGCGCGCCCTACCGGGTGTTGCGCTTCCGCCCCGGCGCCGTGGCCGCGCAGGCGCAATGAGTCACGCCGGCTAGGGACTTTCCGCAAAAGGCCCGGAACTTGACCCGAGTCAATATCCCCGGTCGCCGGACGCCCTATAAATAATCCCGGCAGTCGAGACCATAGGGAAGTGGCACCGGCCGGCACGCCATGGAGGCATTGTCGGCCGGTCTTTCCCGCAGCGGTCCCGGCTCCCGACACTCTCCTCTTGGTTTAGGCCCTCGTGACGCAAGCCCGGGGGCCTTTTTCTTGGGCGTCCGTAATTGTCCGCAGGGCATTCCCGGCGTGGCCGGACTAACCTCGATGGTAAGGGAGCAGGGACCTGCTCCCGCCACCGGGAGTCGGCTCATGAGCTACGAAACCCTGGCCGCAGACAGCAGTCGCCCGGGAGAGCCAACCGCCATCCTCGAGGACTACGAGCGCGCCTGCGGGACCTTCGACTGGGACGAAACGCGCCGCGCGCTCGGCCGGCCGCCGGCCGGGGGGCTGAACATGGCCCATGCGGCCGTCGACCGCTGGGTGGTCAACGGCCTCGGCAACCGGATCGCGATGCGCTTCATCAGCCGCCAGTGGGAGCGCCGGAACTACAGTTACGCTGCGCTCTCCGGCCAGGCCAGCCGCTTCGCCAACGTGCTCGACGGGCTCGGCGTCGCCGCCGGTGACCGCGTCTTCACGCTGGCCGGCCGGATTCCCGAGCTCTACGTCACCCTGTTCGGCGCCCTGAAGTTCGGCGCGGTTTACTCCCCGCTGTTCTCCGCCTTCGGCCCGGAGCCCGTCGCCGCGCGGCTCGAGATCGGCGGCGGGCGCGTCCTGGTCACGACGACGTCCCTCTACCGGCGCAAGGTCCTGCCGGTCCGCAACCGGCTCCCCGCGCTCGAGCACGTGCTGCTGGTCGATGCGAGCGGCGCCGAACTGCCGCCGGGCACCCGCAGCTTCCCCGAACTGATGCGCGCGGCCGCCGACACGTGGCGGATCCCGCCGACCGACCCGGAAGCGCTCGCGCTGCTGCACTTCACCAGCGGCACCACGGGCAAGCCCAAGGGAGCGATGCACGCCCACGAGGCGGTCGTGGCGCACTACGCCACCGGGCGCTACGCGCTCGACCTCCACCCGGGCGACGTCTACTGGTGCACGGCCGACCCCGGCTGGGTCACCGGGATCTCCTATGGCGCGATCGCGCCGCTGGCCAACGGCGTGACCATGATCATCGACGAGGAGGAGTTCGACGCGGCGCGCTGGTACCGCATCCTCGCGGAGGAGCGGGTCAACGTCTGGTACACGGCGCCGACCGCCATCCGCATGCTCATGAAACAGGGCAAGGAACTGGCGGCCGCGCATCACTACGACCGCCTGCGCCATCTCGCCAGCGTCGGCGAGCCCCTCAATCCCGAAGGCGTGGTATGGGGCAAGGAGGTCTTCGGCCGGCCGTTCCACGACACCTGGTGGCAGACGGAGACCGGCGCCATCATGATCGCCAATTTCCGCGGCGCCGAGGTCCGGCCGGGCTCCATGGGCCGGCCGGTGCCGGGGATCGAGGCGGCGATCGTGCGCGTCCGCCGGGACGACGAGGGCAACCCCGTCGCGGCCGAGCCGGTCACCACGCCCGACACCGAGGGCGAGCTGGCGCTGCAACCCGGCTGGCCGTCGATGTTCCGGGGCTATTTGGGCAACGAGGCGCGCTACCGGCGCTCCTTCGCCGACGGCTGGTACCTGTCCGGCGACATGGCGAAGCGCGACGGCGACGGCTGGTACTGGTTCGTCGGCCGGGCCGACGACGTGATCAAGTCCGCCGGGCACCTGATCAGCCCCTTCGAAGTCGAGAGCGTCCTGCTGGAACACCCGGCAGTCGCCGAGGCCGGCGTCATCGGCCTGCCGGACCCCGTGGCCGGCGAGGTGGTCAAGGCCTATGTGGAACTCAAGCCGGGCCACGCCGGCGGCGACGAGCTGGCGCTGCAGCTCATCGGCTTCGCCCGCAAGCGGCTGGGCGCGGCACTGGCGCCGCGCAGCATTGCCTTCAGCAGCCAGCTGCCCAGGACCCGCAGCGGCAAGATCATGCGCCGCCTGCTCCGGGCCCGCGAGCTCGGGCTGCCCGAGGGCGACACCTCGACCCTGGAGCAGGGCAAGTGAGCAGGGCGGACACCGAGCTGCCCGGCCGCGAGGAGGGGCTGCAACTGCTGCGCGGGATGCAGCGCATCCGCCGTTTCGAGGACCGGGCCGCGGAGTTGTACTCGGCCATGAAGATCCGGGGCTTCCTGCATCTCTACAACGGCCAGGAGGCGGTGGCCGTCGGGGTGCTGCAGGCGCTGCACGAGGACGACGCCGTGGTCGCCACCTACCGTGAGCACGGCCACGCGCTGGCAGCCGGCCTGCCCATGGGCGAGGTCATGGCCGAGCTCTACGGGCGCGAGCAGGGCTCGAGCGGCGGCCGGGGCGGCTCGATGCATATCTTCGATGCCGAGCATCGCTTCTACGGCGGCCAGGCGATCGTCGCCGGCGGCCTGCCCCTGGCGGTCGGGCTGGCGCTGGCGGACCAGATGCAGCACCGGCCGCGCGTGACCGCCTGCTTCTTCGGCGAGGGGGCCGCGGCCGAAGGCGAGTTCCACGAGGCGCTCAATCTCGCCGCGCTGTGGACCCTGCCGGTCCTGTTCGTGTGCGAGAACAACCTCTACGCCATGGGCACGGCCCTGGGCCGCTCCCAAGCGGAGACCGACATCCATGCCCGGGCCGGCGGCTACGGGATCGAGTCGACGGCGCTCGACGGCATGGACGTGGTGGCGGTGGCAGCGGCGGCGCGCGCCGCCGTGACAGGGATCCGCGAGGACGGCAAGCCGCGCTTCCTGGAATGCCATACCTACCGCTTCCGGGCTCATTCCATGTTCGACGCCCAGCTGTACCGCCCGCGGGAGGAAATCGAGGCCTGGAAGAAACGCTGCCCGATCATGGGGCTGCGCCAGCGGCTGCTGGCCGCGGAGCTGGCCACGGAGGCGGACTTCGCTGCCCTGGAGCAGGACATCGAGGCCGAAGTCGAGGCTGCGGTGGCCTTCGCCGAGGCCGGCAGCTGGGAGCCCGTGGAGCAACTGGCAAGTCACGTGATGACGGAGCGCGAGGCATGAGCGCCGCGCGGACCACTTACCGCGAGGCGGTGCGTGCGGCGATCCGGGCCGCGCTGCTGGACGACGAGCGCGTGTTCCTGATGGGCGAAGACGTCGGTTCCTACGGCGGCTGTTTCGGCGTGAGCAAGGGGCTGCTGGAGGAGTTCGGGCCGGAGCGGATCCGCGACACGCCGCTGTCGGAATCCGGCTTCACCGGCGCCGGCATCGGCGCGGCGCTGGGCGGCATGCGCCCCATCGTCGAGATCATGACGGTGAACTTCAGCCTGCTGGCGCTGGACCAGATCGTGAACAGCGCGGCCACTATCCGGCACATGTCGGACGGGCAGTTCAGCGTGCCGCTGGTGATCCGCATGGCGACCGGCGCCGGCCGCCAGCTGGCTGCCCAGCACTCCCACAGCCTCGAATCTTTCTACGCCCATGTGCCCGGGATCCGGGTCGTGGCGCCGGCGACCCTGGAGGACGCCCGCGGCATGCTGCCCGCTGCCCTGGCGGACCCGGACCCGGTAGTGATCTTCGAACACACCTCGCTGTACAACCTCGAGGGCGAGCTGGCGGAGGACGCCGGCGCGGTCGACCTCGACCGCGCCGCGATCCGGCGGCCGGGCCGGGACGTCACGCTGGTCACCCACGGCGGCAGCCTCGCCAAGACGCTGGCGGCCGCGGCCACGCTGGCGGAGGAGGGGATCGAGGCCGAGGTCATCGACCTGCGCAGCCTGCGGCCGCTGGACGACGCGACCATCATCGCCTCGGTGTCCCGGACGCGCCGCGCGGTGATGGTCGACGAGGGCTGGCGGACCATGAGCCTTGCGGCCGAGCTGGTCACGCGCATCGTCGAGCAGGCCTTCTACGAGCTCGACGCGCCGCTGGCCCGTGTCTGCACGGCAGAAGTGCCCATCCCCTATCCCGCCCACCTGGAGCAGGCCGCGCTGCCCAGCGCGGACAAGATCGTAGCGGCCGCAAGGAGACTCACCGGTGGCTGATTTCCTGATGCCCTCGCTGGGCGCCGACATGGATGAAGGGACCCTGGTCCAGTGGGAGGTCGCCCCCGGCGACACCGTCAGGCGCGGCCAGGTCGTCGCAGTGGTCGAGACCGCCAAGGGTGCGATCGACGTCGAGATCTTCCGCGACGGGGTGGTCGAGGAACTGCTGGTCGAGCCCGGCACGACCGTGCCCGTCGGCCAGCCGATCGCGCGCCTGCGGGAGTGCGGGGAGGCCGAGCCCACCCCCGGGCCCGCGCCCGCGCCCGCGACCGCGACCGCCGAACCCGACACGGCGCGGGTGCGGGCCTCGCCCGCGGCGCGCCGCCAGGCCGAGGCGCTCGGCATCGACCTCGAAGCCCTGGCGGGCAGCGGCCCCGACGGCGCCATCACCCTCGAGGACGTCGGGCGGGCGGGCAGCGCCAGGGAGAGCATGGCAGAGGCCGTGGCGCCGGCGCCGGCAAAGCCCGCCGCGCCAGGCCGACCCGTCGACATCCGCGGCGCCATCGCCGCGGCGATGAGCCGGGCCAAGCGCGAGATTCCGCACTACTACCTGGGCCACTGGGTCGACCTGTCGCCGGCCAACGAGTGGCTCGCCGACTGGAACGCCTCGCACCCGGTCGCGGAACGGCTCCTGCCGGCGGTACTGATGCTGCGCGCCGTGGCGCTGGCCGCGGCCCGGTTTCCCGACTTCAACGGCTTCTGGCGCGACGGCAAGTTCGTCGCGGGCGATGGCGTGCACGTCGGCACCGCGATCTCGCTGCGGCGCGGCGGCCTGGTGGCGCCGGCGCTGAAGAACGCCGACCGGCATTCCCTGCCGGAGCTGATGGACGCTTTTCGCGACCTCGTCGGCCGCGCCCGGGCAGGTCGCCTCACCGGCTCCGAGCTCCTCGGCGGGACGATCACCGTCAGCAGCCTCGGGGAACAGGGCGTCGAGGAAGTCTACCCGGTCATCTACCCGCCACAGGTCGCCATCGTGGGCTTCGGCACGCCGGTCGAGCGCCCCTGGGTGGTCGGGGGACGCATCGAGCCGCGCTGGCTGGTGCGCGCCACGCTGGCGGCCGACCACCGCGTCAGCGACGGTCGCCGCGGCGCACTGTTCCTCGAGGCGGTGACCGGCTTGCTGCAGGAACCGGAGACCCTATGAAGACTGATGAGCTGGAGCGCGTGATGCGCACCGCGCTGGCGGGCGTCGCACCGGACCTCGAGTTCGACGAGCTGGACCCGGAAACGCCGATCCGCGACCAGGCCGACTTCGACTCGATGGACACCCTGAATTTCGCCATCGCGCTGAGCCGGGCGCTCGGGATCGACATCCCGGAGTCGGACTACCCCCACCTCGCCAGCCTGGCGGAGTGCCGGCGTTACCTCGCGATGCGGACCGGGTAGACCGGGCGCTCGCCGGGCGCCTCGTACAGCGGCATCATCCGGGGCACCAGTGCCGCGAGCTTCTCCTGGCGGTTGCCCGGCGAGGGGTGGGTGCTCAGGAACTGCGGCGGCCCGTCGCCGCCGGCCTCCGCCATCTTGCGCCACAGGGTGACGGCCGCCTCGGGGTGGTAGCCCGCGCGCGCCGCCAGCTCGATGCCGATGAGATCCGCCTCGGTCTCGGCGGTGCGGCTGAAGGGCAGGTTGACCGCCAGCGTCGCGGCCACCGCGGCGCCGGCCATGGCGCGCGCGTCCTCCGTCTTGATGCCTACTGCGATCACGCCCAGCTGGCTGGCCATGGCCACGGACATCTTCTCGGCCGTGTGGTTGGCCAAAGCATGCGCGATCTCGTGGCCCATGACCTGGGCGATCTCGTCGTCGGTGGCCTGGGTCTGCTCGATCAGGCCGGTGTAGATGGCCATGCGGCCGCCGGCCATCGCCCAGGCGTTGACGGTCTCGGGATCGTCGATGACGGCGACACTCCATTCCCAGTCGGCGGTCTTGGGGAACTGCTGCACGGCCTGGGCAACGAGCCGGCCGGTGATGAGCTGCACGCGCTCGATCAGCGCCTCGTCCTTGCTGAGCAGGCCCTTCTCCTCGAAGGCCGCCATCTGCTGCAGATAGGCGGTGCGGGACGCCGCGATCGCCTGGTCGGGGGAAACCAGCATCAGCTGGCGACGGCCGGTCGGGCTGGTCGCGCAAGCCACCAGGACCACGGTCAACACGGCGGTGAGGAAGGCTTTCTTCATCGGGGACGACCTCGCAAGGGCGCTGGGCCGGCCCCGGGGCCGGCGGGCATAGCCGCTATTCTAGTCGACAGTCGCAGGATATCGCGCTGCAGGGGACCGCAGTTGGTGCCGCGGCCGGGGGCGGCTAGAGTGGCACGGTAGCACCCCGACCCGGAACCAGGCATGCACCGACCAGCCAGCGACACGCTCATAATCGGCGGCGGCCACAACGCCCTGGCCTGCGCCGCCTACCTGGCCGCGGCGGGACAGCAGGTGACGGTGCTCGAAGCCCGGGCCGTGGTCGGCGGCGCCGCCGTGACCGAGGAATTCCATCCCGGCTTTCGCAACTCGAGCTGCAGCTACACGGTGAGCCTGCTCCACCCCGACGTGATCCGGGAGCTGCGCCTGGCGCAGCACGGGCTGAGGATCGTCGAGCGCCCGATGGCGAATTTCCTGCCGCTGCCCGGAGGCGACGCCTTCCGCTTCGGCGGCGAGTGGACCCTGCCGGAGGTGGCGCGCTTTTCCCGCCGGGACGCCGAGCGGCTGCCGGCCTGGAACGCGATGCTCGAACGGGTGGCGGACGTGCTGCGCGCCCTGGCTACCGAGATCCCGCCGAACGTGTCAGACCGCTTCGTGCTGGCGGACTGGCTGGCCTCCTGGTCGGTGGCGCGCAAGCTCAAGGGACTCGACATGCGCGGCCGCCGCGACCTGCTCGAGCTCTTCACCCGCAGCGCCGGGGAGCTGCTGGACCACTGGTTCGAGGCCGAGCCGCTGAAGGCAGTGCTCGGCTGGGACTCGATCGTCGGCAACTTCGCCAGCCCCTATGCGCCGGGCAGCGCCTACGTGCTGCTGCACCACGTCTTCGGCGAGGTGAACGGCAGGCGAGGCGCCTGGGGCCACGCCATCGGCGGCATGGGCGCCATCAGCGAGGCCATCGCGGCCGAAGCGCGGGCGCGGGGGGCCGAGATCCGGACCGGCGCGCGGGTCGCGCAGGTGCTGGTGCGTGACGGCCGGGCAGCGGGCGTGGCCCTGGCGGACGGCACCGAGCTGGGCGCCCGGCGCGTGGTCGCCGGCGTCAACCCGAAGCTGCTCTACACCCGGCTGTTCGAGCCGGCCGATCTCGACCCCGAGCTGCTGGCGCGCTTCGCGCGCTACCGCTGCGGCTCGGGCACCTTCCGTATCAACGTGGCGCTGGCCGAGCTGCCGGACTTCCGCGCCGCCCCCGGGACCCGCCTGCAGCCTCACCATGGCAGCGGCATCCTGGTCGGGCCTTCCCTGGGCTACTTCGAGCGCGCCTGGATGGACGCCCGCTCGAGGGAACACAACCCCGGCTGGGCGCGCGAGCCGGTGGTGGAACTGGTGATCTCCTCGGCCCTCGACGACTCGCTGGCGCCGGCCGGGCAGCACGTGGCGAGCCTGTTCTGCCAGCACGTGAATCCCGAGCTGGACGACCCCGAGGGGGGCGGCTGGGACGCCCACCGCGAGACCTTTGCCGACCTGGCGATCGCGACCGTCGACCGGCACGCGCCGAACTTCGCCGCCAGCATTCTCGGCCGCCGGGTCCTGTCGCCGCTGGACCTGGAGCGCGAGTACGGGCTGCTGGGCGGCGACATCTTCCACGGCGCGCTCGGGCTCGACCAGCTGTTCAGCGCCCGCCCCCTGCTCGGCCAGGCCGATTACCGCGGCGCCGTGCCCGGGCTGTATCTCTGCGGCTCGGGCACCCATCCGGGCGGCGGCGTCACCGGCCTGCCCGGCCGCAACGCGGCGCGCGCCATCCTGCGTGACTGAAGCCGGCCCGTCGCCCGGCAAATTAGAATCAGTTAAAGTTCAGGCACCGGCCTCTGCCTGACACGGTCCCCTTCGTTGGCCCACCCACCCCGTCCCGGAAGCTCCCGTCTCGCCGCCGCCCTGCTGCTCCTGGCGCTGGGTGCGCGCGCGCTGGTGCCGGAGGGATTCATGCCGGCCAACGGGGAGCTGGTGGAGCTGTGCACCGAGCACGGCCTGCAGCGGCTGCTGATCGACCCCGGCAGCGGCGAGATCCTCGGGGCGGGAGACGACACCGCTACGTCGACCTGTCCCTGGTCGGTCATGCTCACCACGCTCGCCCCGCCGGTGCTGCCTGCCGCAGCGCCGCCGGCTTTCGCCGTGCACGAGACACCCCCGCGCTCGACCCTGCCGCGGCTGGTGCCCGACCGGCCCCTCCTGCCCCCGGCCCGCGCCCCGCCCCGCCTCGCCTGAGCTGAATCGTCCAGCCGTCCGGCGCCGCGCGCGCCGGGTCGGCGCGCCTTGCACCGGCAGCACTACCCGCTGCCTCCAGCACTCCGTATGACGAGGCCATTTCATGACCCGTAGCCCGATTCCGGCCGGCCGCCTGCTGCTGGCCATCTCCCTGACGTTCACGGCATATCCTTCATTCGCGCAGGCCGCGGGCGAAGAGGCCGAGAGCAAGGCCGAGGCGCAAGCCGCCTCGCTCACCCAGATCACGGTCGCCGGCGACCCGCTCCAGGACCGCCGGCCCGGGGCGCTCGGCGTGGACGCCGCGACCCTGCGCCTGCTGCGGCACGCGACCAGCGATACCGCCAGCCTCCTCCGGGAGGTGCCGGGCGTGAACCTGAACGCGGCCGGCGGTGTCTCGAGCCTGCCGTCGATTCACGGGCTGGCCGACGACCGCCTGCGGATCAAGGTCGACGGCATGGACCTGGTCGCCTCCTGCCCGAACCACATGAACCCGCCGCTGTCCTACGTCGACCCGGGCAACGTCGGCGAGATCAAGGTCTTCGCCGGGATTGCGCCGGTCAGCGTGGGCGGCGACAGCATCGGCGGCACCATCTCGGTGGAGACCCTGGGGCCGGAGTTCGCGCCGCCCGGCGAAGACCGCCTGACCTCCGGCGAACTGGGCACGTTTTACCGCAGCAACAACGGGGCCTTCGGCGGCAATGCCTCCGCCAGCCATGCCACGCAGGCGGCCAGCATCCGCTACGACGGCAGCTGGAGCCAGGCCGACAATTACACGGCCGGCGGCGACTTCAAGACCGATACCGCCACCGGCCGCCCCGGCCGCACGCTGCCGCTGGACGAAGTCGGCTCGACGGCCTACGAGACCGCCAATCACACCCTCGGCCTGGCGCTGAAGCGCGGCAGCAACCTGTTCGACGCCGAGCTGGGCTACCAGGACATGCCCGAGCAGCTCTTCCCGAACCAGCGCATGGACCTGCTGGACAACGAGCAGGCGCGCATCAACCTGGCCTGGAGCGGGGCCTTCTCGGGCGGCAGCTTCAGGACCCAGCTCTACCACGAGCAGGTCGATCACTTCATGGACTTCGGCCCGGACAAGCGGTTCTGGTACGGCGCGCTCTCGCAGCCTCCGGCAGCCCCGGAAACGGGCACTCCCTGCGATCCCGTGGGCTTCATGAGCTGCGCCGCCGGGATGCCGATGTACAGCGAAGCCGACACCACCGGCGCCTCGCTCAAGGCCCAGTTCGATCTCTCGCCGGCCGACCTGGTGCGGGCGGGCGTCGAGTACCAGCGCTATCGCCTCGATGACTACTGGACCGCCTCCGGCGGCGCCATGTGGCCCGGCACCTTCCTCAATATCAACGACGGCGAGCGCGACCGCATCGGCGTGTACGCCGAGCGCGAGACGCAGATCGATGCCCGCTGGCTGGCCCTGGTGGGCGCCCGCCTCGAGCGCGTGGATACCGACGCCGGCGACGTGCGGGGCTACGCCACGGCCCCGCCTGCCCCGGGCAACCAGATCGAGGATGCGGCGGCCTTCAATGCCCGCGACCGCGAGCGCACCGACTACAACGTCGACCTGGCGGCGCTGGCACGCTACCAGGCCAGCGACACGCTGGACATCGAACTCGGCGCGGCGCGCAAGGTGCGCTCACCGAACCTCTACGAGCGCTACACCTGGTCCACCTGGCCGATGGCCGCGATCATGAACAACACGGTGGGCGACGGCAACGGCTACGTGGGCGATATCGACCTGGATCCCGAGACCGCCTACAAGCTGTCCGCCAGCTTCGCCTGGCGTGCAGCCGACGAGAGCTGGGAGTTCACGGCCACGCCCCACTACGCCCGCGTCGAAGACTACATCGACGCCGTGCCGCTCGATCCCGCCACGTTCCAGGCCGGGCAGTTCAACGTCCTGCGCTACGCCAACCAGTCGGCCCGCCTGTTCGGCATCGACCTGTCGGGGCAGGTGGCGCTGGGGAGCGGCGCCTGGGGCGAATGGGAGCTCAGGGGACTGGTCAACTACGTCGACGGCGAGAATCGCGACACCGGCGACGAGCTCTTCAACATCATGCCGCTCAACGCCCGGCTCACCTTGATCCACCAGCACCGCGGCTGGGACAACGCCCTGGAATGGGTCATGGTGAGCAGCAAGGACGAGGGCTCCGACGTGCGCAACGAGATCCGGACGCCGGGCTACGGGTTGCTCAACCTGCGGGCCAGCCACGCCTGGCAGCGGGTGCGGGTCGATTTCGGCGTCGAGAACCTGTTCGACAAGCTCTACTTCCTGCCGACGGGCGGCGCCTACCTGGGCCAGGGCACCACCATGCAGATCAACGCCATCCCCTGGGGCACGGCGGTACCGGGCATGGGGCGTTCGATCTATGCCGGCGTGACGGTCAGCTTTTGAGCTGCGTGAAGCCACGATGAAGCCCGCCGGGGCGGCCGGTTAAACTGGCCGCCCCGTATTTTCCTGCGGACGAAGCGATGAACGCGGCACAAAGAGAACTCTTCGAGGGGCTGGGCCTGGCGGCGCTGGCCTGGATTTTCACGGCCGGCATGCTGTACGGCGCTTTCGTGGCTTTCGGCAAGGCCGACTGGTTGCGCTTCGTGCCCTTCGGCGTGCTGGGCGTGGCCGGGCTCTACTGGAGCGTCCGCTTCACCCGGGCGCAGTTCGCCGCCTACGAGGCAGAGAAGTCGGGGGCTCGGCGCGGGCAATAGGGACCGGTCGGGCCCGGCGTCAGTGGTGGCAGTGGCAGTCCGCGCCCGCGGCCGCCTCGGGCAGCTCGCCCGCGAGCCATAGCCGCACCGCCCGCTCCGGGTCCTTCTCGTCGGTCACCACCGCGCGGATACCGTGGCGGGCCAGGCGGGTGCTCAGCCCGTTGCCCATGCCGCCCACGATCAGCACGTCGACCTCCTGCAGCGGCGGCGGAATGGCCGGCGCCAGGTCGTGGAAGCACTGTTCCTTCGGCAGCTCGATGAGCTCGCGGGCATGCAGCTCGGGTTCGGTGCTGTCGAAAATCCAGAAGCGGCGGCAGCGGCCGGCGTGACCGGTGACCTCGCGGCGGTTCTGGCTGGCGACGGCAATCTTCATGTCCTGGCCTCGTTATTCGGATCCAGGCGCCATTATTCGTCGTCTCGCGCGGCGGCCGGTATCGTGGAATCCCGGTGCAGCACGGCCAGGTCCGCCGAGGCGCGACCCGGACAAGGCGGCCGGAAGGTGTGGCAATCGGGTCAATTACTTATAGCCGTCGGCCCCGATTTGTCCTATATGGAGGCCATGTCGCTCGAGCTTTAGCAATGCCTCGGGTGGTTGTTACGTGGACATCCACAGGGACTGATTGAGGAAAACAAGATGAAGAAGACTGCACTGGGCCTGGCGGTCGCCGCCGCACTCTGCTTAACCATTCCAGCCACCGCGCTGGCCGAGAAGGGCGACTGGCTGCTGCGCGCCGGCGCCAGCAGCGTCCAGCCGAAGGACGACAACCTGGTTTTGGGTCCCGGCGTCATACTGCAGGTCGACGACGACGACCGCTTCACCTTCGACGTCACCTACATGATCCGCGACAACTGGGGCATCGAGCTGCTGGCTTCCGACACCTGGAACCATGGCTTCACGGTGCCAGGCGCGGGCATCTCCGGCGTGGTCGAGCACCTGCCGCCGACGCTCAGCCTGCAGTACCACTTCCTGCCCGAGGCACGCATCCGGCCTTATGTCGGCGCCGGCCTCAACTACACCATCTTCTCCAACGAAACGAGCAACGCCGGGAGCCTGAACCTGCGCGGCTCCTTCGGGCCGGCCGTCCAGGCGGGCGTGGACATCGGCATCACCAGGAACATCTTCGTCAACGGCGTGGTGCGCTGGATCGACATCGATTCCGACGCCAGCCTGGGCGGCGCTGATATCGGCACCATCGAGATCGACCCGATCATCTATGGCGTCCACCTGGGTTATCGCTTCGGTCGCCCGGAACCGGTCGCCGCCCCGGTGGCGCGTGCCGCCGAGCCCCCGCCGCCTGCCCCGGCACCGCCGCCGCCTCCGCCGCCGCCCCCGCCGCCCGCAGATTCGGACGGTGATGGCGTGCCGGACTCGATCGATCGTTGCCCGACCACACCGATGGGCGCGCGCGTCGATTCGTATGGCTGCAGCTGTGATTTCACGATGTCGCTCGCCTTCGAGTTCGGCTCGGCCACCCTGTCTGCGGCTGACAAGGCCATGCTCGACGAGATCATTCCGACGCTCCGCGACCTGACCTTCATCCGCGGCGTGATCGCCGGCCATACCGACAGCGTCGGACCCGAGGCCTACAACCAGCAGCTCTCCGAGCGGCGTGCCCAGGCAGTCAAGGACTACCTGGTCGCCAACGGCGTGCCGGCCCAGGAGTTCAGGGTGGTCGGCTATGGCGAGTCCATGCCCGTCGCGACCAATGACACGGCCGAAGGCCGCGCCATGAACCGCCGCGTGGTCCTGGAACGGGTCGACTGCGACTAGACGCCTTACGGACAGCAACCCACCGGACCCCGGCGGCCGCGAGGCCGCCGGGGTTCTTTTTTTGGCCGTCGCCGCGTTGTCATTGCGCGGTCATCCTGCCTTAATCTGCCGTGGCCATCCTCCTGCGTTTCTTGTCACAGTTCGCAGGAGTGAGCCCATGCGGAATTGGAAAGCGGTGGCCGTGGCTGCCTCGGTGATCATTCTGGGCGCCGGCCTCGCCGGCTGCGAGGGAGACGACGGGGCGGACGGGGCACCCGGCGCCACTGGCGCCACCGGCCCGGCCGGGCCCGCCGGCGCTACAGGACCCGCCGGACCCGCCGGACCCGCCGGCGCTACAGGACCTGCCGGACCCGCAGGCCCGCAGGGCCCGGCGGGAACCACCGAAGTGCTGGTTGACCTGAACCTGGTCGGTCGCTATTCGTCCGGCCTGTTCGACGAGAGCGCTGCCGAAATCGTCTCCTACGACCCCACCACCCAGCGCCTGTTCGTGATCAATTCCGCCGCCGTCGCGGTCGACGTGCTCAACCTCGCCGACCCGTCCAACCCCGTGCTGCTGGACACCATCGACGCCAGCGCCGAGGGCGGCGGCGCCAACAGCGTGGATGTCTATGACGGCGTGGCGGCGGTGGCCATCGAAGCCGCCGTCAAGACCGATCCCGGCAAGGTCGTGTTCTACGACACCTCGACCCTGGCCAAGATCAGTGAAGTGACGGTCGGCGCCCTGCCCGACATGCTCACCTTCACCGCGGATGGCAGCGCCGTGCTGGTGGCGAACGAGGGCGAGCCCAACGAGGGCTACACGATCGACCCCGAGGGTTCGGTGAGCGTGATCGACCTGACGGCCGGCGTGGCCAATCCGACCGCGGCCACGGCCACCTTCACGTCCTTCAACGCCCAGATCGACGAACTGCGGGCCGCCGGCGTAAGGATCTACGGCCCGGGCGCCACGGTTGCCCAGGACCTGGAGCCCGAGTACATCGCCATCTCCCCCATCAGCGACATCGCCTGGGTGGCGCTGCAGGAAGCGAACGCCGTGGCTGCGCTCGATTTCTCCGACCTTGCCGCGCCGGTCATCGCTGCCGTCCTGCCGCTCGGGTTCAAGGACCACATGGTGCTCGGCAACGAGCTGGATCCCAGCGACCGTGACCCGGACGGCGATCCTCAGATCCGGATTCGCAACTGGCCGGTCTTCGGCATGTACCAGCCGGACGCCATTGCCGCCTACGAGTTCAACGGCAGGACCTACTACATCACCGCGAACGAGGGCGACGACCGCGACGACTTCATTCCGGGCGAAGAGACCTCCCGGATCAGCGGCATCACGCTCGACCCGACCGCGTTCCCGAATGCTGCCGAACTGCAGGCCAACGATGCCCTGGGCCGGCTGGCGGTCACGACCTTCGACGGCGACATTGACGACGACGGCGACTTCGACCGGCTCTACGCCCTCGGCGGCCGCTCCTTCTCGATCTGGGCGGACGACGGCACGCAGGTATACGACAGCGGTTCCGAGTTCGAGCGGATCACGGCGCAACGTTACCCGCGGAACTTCAACGCCAACAACGACGAGAACGACCCCGAGGGCCGCAGCGACAACAAGGGCCCCGAGCCTGAAGGCGTCGTCCTCGGCCAGATCTCGGGCCGCACTTTCGCCTTCATCGGCCTGGAGCGGATCGGCGGCATCATGGTCTATGACGTGACCAACCCGCAGAGCCCGGACTTCGTGCAGTACGTCAACTCGCGTGACTTCAGCAAGGACCCGGAGACCGAGCTGGCGCTGGTCGGCGATCTCGGGCCCGAGGGCCTGGAATTCATCCCGGCCGACGACAGCCCCATCGGCGTCCCGCTGCTGGCCGTCGGCAACGAGGTCAGCGGCACGACGGCGATCTACCGGATCGACGTCATCGTCCTCCCCTGATCGGTTCCGACCGGTCACTCGGGGCGCCCTGGCAGCAGGGCGCCCCTTTTTTTCCATTGCAGCAAGCCTCAGCAGCACCGGCCAAATAGTTTCATCAAGCAGTCGCGTCAGCTTCACGAGTTCCCGGCAGAGTCTGGGATGAACCGGCGGGTAGCCACCAGCCGGGCTTCAACCCTTCAACTGTGCCCTAGGATAAGGAGCGGAGTCATGCGGCATCAGCGATTAACAATTTTTTCTCTTACGGCCATCACCACCGCCCTGCTGGCGGTAGCGATGTCGGCCCAGGCGAAGCCGCCTGCCGGCAAGGGCTACTCGATGGACAACTTCCCGCCCGCGGCCAGCGGTCCCGCGGCGGGCAATGGCAAGGCCCACGGCAAGAAACAGCTGCGACGCGGCCCGAAGGGCAACGTGATCTTCATCCATCCCGACGGCACCGGCCCCAACCACTTCGCCGCCGGGCGGATGTACTGGGAAGGCCCGGATGCGGTCAGCGCCTGGGACAAGCTGCCCAACATGGCCTCGTACCGCGGCCACATGACCGACCGGCTGACCGGCACCTCGAACGGCGGCGCCACCGTGCACGCCTTCGGCTACAAGGTGCTCGGCCCCGGGTCCTTCGGCCGCGACGGCGGCGAGCCGGGCCGCGAGATCCTCGCCCTGTCCGGCTATCCCGGCAGCATCCTGCGCGAGGCCGCCAACAAGGGCCACCCCACCGGGGTCGTGAACGACGGCGACCTGCCCGAGCCCGGCACCGGCGCCTTCTTCGCCGAGGTCGCCGATCGGGGCGAGTCGAACGAGATCGCCCGCCAGCTGATCGACGGCCGGCCGGGCTTCGAGTACGAGGACAGGCCGCTGGTGGTGGCAATGGGCGGCGGCGAGGGCTTCTTCCTGCCCGAAGGCACCCCGTTCTGCACCGACGTGATCACGCCGGACTGCGCGGTGCATATCGACCAGGTCAGCGGCAGCGGCCCGGACCGCGAGGACGGCCGCAACCTGGTCCAGGAGGCTATCGACGCCGGCTGGATCGTGCTGCGCACCCGCCAGGAGTTCGATGACTTCCGTGTCGCGCTGAAGGCCAATCCCCGGTGGAAGCCGCGGGTCCTCGGGCTGTTCGCGCGCGACGACATCTTCAACGACCGGCCGGAGGAGGTCCTGCTCGCGCTCGACCTGGTTGACGACACACGCAGCCCGGACGACAAGCGGGGAGCCATCATCACCCACGGCAGCAAGCCGGGCACGCTCGGCTACAACCCGCCCACGGCGGCCGAGATGACCGAAGTCGCCATCGAGGTGCTGGATCGCTGGTCGCGTCACAGCCGCAAGCCCTTCTACCTCGTGACCGAGGTGGAGTCGACCGACAACATGGGCAACAACAACAACGCCATCGGCACCCTCGTCGGGCTGGACCACTCCAATGGCGTGATCCAGGCGGCGCTCGATTACCTCCGGCGCAACCGCAAGACCCTGATCGTCACGGCGGCGGACAGCGACGCGGGCGGCATGCAGGTGGTCTCGACCAGCTCGGAGACCGCCGGCTCGCTGAACTACAACCCGACCGGGGACTCCAGCGAGAACGTCCCGGCGCCGCTGGACGGCATCGAGGGACGGGGCAGCGCCACCTTCGTGGCCGAGCCCGACCAGTTCGGCCAGGAGCTACGCTTCGCGATTTCCTGGATCAGCACCCCCGACGTGGCGGGCGGTATCGTGTCGCGCGCAGCCGGCCTCAACGCCAGGTTGCTGAACTCGGCCTTGGCGCCGCGCTTCGACAGCCTCGACATCTACCGCATCTCTTACCTGACGCTGTTCGGCGAGGAGCTGCCGTTCCCGGAGGGCGAACTCGCGCCTGATCGCTTCTGATCGGCGCCTGCCGCTACCTGAAGCGCCGCCCCGGCCTTCCGCCGGGGCGGCTCTTTTTTGAGCCGGCTGCCCTTCCAGGCGGAACCGGGAAGAAGATGCCGCTGTCCGTTATAATGCCCGCTCGATTCTTGCCGGCTCGAGTCCGAAAGGCCGACCCGGCCAAAACACGAACCGGAGATTCCGCCGTGCCTCAAACCAAGTATTTTTACGTCATCGCCCTGGGCAGCCTGTTCGCCCTCGCCGGCTGCGGCCAGGAAACCAGCGCGCCGGCGCCTGCCGCCCCGGCGGGATCCGCCGCGCCGATGTCCGCAGAGCAGCCGCATCCCATGCCGACCGCCGAAGTGGCCGACGTGGACCTGTCCGGGATCGAGACGCCCGAGGGCGGCGTGACCATCGCCGAGCTCTACGCCGGCAAGGCCGAGCTCGCCGGCCAGACCGTCACCGTCCGGGGCAAGGTGGTGAAGGTGAACGCCGACATCATGGGCCGCAACTGGGTGCACCTGCGCGACGGTTCGGGCGCCGAGGGGACCAACAACCTGGCCGTCACGACCAACCAGCTGCCCAACGTCGGCGACACGGTGCTGGTCACCGGCACCCTCGAGTCCGACAAGGATTTCGGCATGGGCTACACCTACGAGCTGATCATCGAGCAGCCGGAGCTGACCGTGGAGGGTTACGGGGACCAGTAAGCCCCCGGGGTTCTCATCCCATCACCCGGAACGACGAAGCCCCCGCATTGCGGGGGCTTCTTTGTTCTGGAGCGGGTGATGGGAAAGACTCGGGCCATCCATGGCCCTCGCCCTGCGGGCGGCCTCGCTGCGCTCAGCCGTCCAAATCGGCACTCCTGCCGATTTGTCGAACCCGGTGGGTTCTCATCCCATCACCCGGAACGACGAAGCCCCCGCATTGCGGGGGCTTCTTTGTTCTGGAGCGGGTGATGGGAATCGAACCCACGTTCGTAGCTTGGGAAGCTACTGTTCTACCATTGAACTACACCCGCAGCTGACGCTGTGGCGCCTGATTCTACTGGCTCTGATGGCCCTAATCCATGCCCCGGAGCTCTGCGCCCCGGCGCCCGGAAGCGCACGCTGGCGACAGCCTGCGGCTTAGTGCTCCAGGCCGTGGTTGTATTCGCGGGCACCTTTGTCGTCGAGCACCCCCGGCCTGGTCATCGTCGGCGGCATCAGCCGGCTGCGGTCGAGCACGCGATCCAGCTCGGCGAGCGGTTCGCCGCCCTTCGCCGGTGCACCCTTGCCGAGGACGAAATCCGCCAGCTCGCCCCGCGTCACGTCGACGTGGCGCTCGCTGCGCGAGGCGACCGGGGTGATCACGAGCACACTGTTACGCAGCTGGACCCGCATGATCTGCGGTTCGCCTTCCACTGCGATAGTGAAGGCGAGCCGCTGGCCCTCGGCCTTGCGAGGATCGATCAGGTAGCGCACGAACTGCAGGTTCTGCTCGACCGGGATGACCACCAAGCGTTCGGCGCGCGGCGTGCCGAGAAAGGTGCGGAGCCCGGCCATCGTCTGCGGCTGTCCCTGCACCAGAAGCTTGCCCTCCATCTGCAGCGCCTCCGTGATGTAGAAGCCACGCGCGTTGGCCGAGTCCGTGCGCTGGCCGAGCGCGCGGGCCGCCGTCGCGTGAGCCGCACGTGCAGCCGGGTCGGCAGGATCGAGCGTTAGCAGCAGGGAGGTGAGCTTGAGTCCCCAGCGCCAGTTCGCGAGCCCCCCGTCGGCCACCGCCTGCGTGGCCATTTCCCGCACCGCCGCGCGGCCGCCCATCGCCTGCACCATGCGCTCGGCTTCTTCTTTTACCGAAAGCGGGTTGATCTGGTAGACCTCACCGTCGAACCAGCCGACGGTCCCGTTGTAGACCTGCCGGACGTGACTCTCCACCTGTCCGTACCCCTCACGTGCCTCACGCAGGTCGCGCGGCAGGTAGATCGACTCTGCCGCCTCGCGGGGGCCCAGGCCGCTCGCGAACAGGCGCAGCGCCTGGTCATGGATGATCTGCACCGAGTCGACGGAGCGCTCCAGCGCGTCCCGCACCACCTCTTCTCCCCGCAGCGTCCGGTTGTGGATGTCCAGCAGTATCTCGGCGTTCTTGGACTCGACCCAGCGCATCGTCGACGAGGATCTCGGGATTTCGGAACGCGCCGCCGCGCAGCGTGTAAATGTTGAAGATGGTGTCGATGACAAGGAAGTTGGTCACCATCAACCGGCGCTGCGGGAAGTAGAACGCGACGCTGTCCGTGGTGTCGGTGCGCATTGGCGCGACCTGGATGGGCTCACCGGCAATGACCAGATCGATGACCTGCCCGTCCGGGAACAGCTTCGTCGGCGGCTGGTAGCTCGACACGACCAGGAACTTGTCAGGGGTGAAGCTGAGCGCGTTCGGAAACGCGTCGGGACCTGTCGCCGGGTGGAACACGCCGAACTGCGCAGTGGCGCGCGAATTGAGATAGCCCCCCATGACGCTAACGCCGCCCGCGGCCCTTCGGTTGTGGTCCAGGTGCTCGTGGCCCCAGATTTCGGTCCCCTCGTCCAGCCACGCGGCGGTGCCATCGGCGTAGTGCCAGTCCGTGAGCAGGATGGCTGCGACGTTGATCTTCCGGCCGAGCGCCCGTTCCAGCGTCTCGCGCATTTCCGCGGCGGTCTGGGTGGAGTCGCCAGTGTCGACAATGATCCACCCATTCGCCGCCCCGATGGCCGAGCTGTGCGCGATGCCCCAGCCGCGCAGGGCATACACACCCGGGGCGACCGGCTCGGCGATCGTCCTTTCCGTCGCGCCCATCCGCTCATTGGCGGTGAGCGCCGTGGCCGTGGTGATGGCGCCATTGGGTCCCGTAACGGTCTCTGTGCCCAGCGACTGGTTATGCCAGGAAGCCGGCGGCGCCGACTCCCGGTTGCCACTCGCGGCGTCCGCCGCATTGGCGGTGAGGCTTGCCCCGAGCGCACAGGCGGCCAGGAGAAGGATGATGCTTGGCTTGCGGGGATTCATTGTGGCTACCTCGTGATGCGGCATGGGACCCGGCGCCAGACATCGCGTTGGCGTCGATACACCTTGGAATCCGAACTCAAATAGCACGCCGCAGCGACACGCATTGCGCAAATGGGGCAATTTCCGCCCAATCGGCAACGTCCGTGGATAAGCCCGCATGACCAAAATCCCTGCGCCGAGTGTTTCAGCCGGCTTTCCGCTCCGCGGCTGGTTCGCAGACACCCATCCCGGCTTCAGGCAGGCGATGCGGGGCGAGAGTTTTTCGGTGTCCGCTCAGGCGTAGTCACCATGCAGGGCAGGTTCACCCATCCGGATGCGGTGATGCTGCACATGCTGCGGGCCGGCGACTGGTTTGGCACCGCGCCGGTGCTGGCGGGCCGGAGCCGTCGCGCCACCGCAGTGGCGCGCACCGACGTGGAGCTCCTGCTCGTGCCCGGCGGGGAGCTGCAAGCGCTGCTGCGGCGCCACCCGGAGTGGATTGTCGATCTCGCGCGCGACGTGGTGTATTTCCTGGACGTCGCATTGCAGGGATCTGCCGACCTGCTGATCCGGGATGCCGCGGCGCGCTGCGCGGCCGTCCTGCTGCGCCTGGCCGGGCGGCGCTGGGCGTCTGGTCCGGATGCGCATTTGCCCGCCGACATCCCGGCTTCGCAGTCAGAGCTCGCGATGCTCTGTAACGTTTCCCGGAATACCTTCAGCCGCGTCGTGCAAGAACTCGCCAGCCGGCCGTGTTCCTGCCGATTCCGGACAATTCGCTGCAGCAAATGGGGGATATACTGCGACAGCCTGCCCCCGGTTGGCAGACGGCGCGCTCGCCGACCGCAAACGCTGAAGGAGAAACTATGCGAATCGCACTGGCACTGGCGACGATGCTGATGGTTGTCACGACAGCGAGTTGCACCACGGCCGGGAAACCCGCGCTCGACGGCATGTCGTTCACGGATGAGCCGCTCTCCGGCAAGGTCATCTGGAACGACCTCATTACCGAAGACATCGACGCCGCACGCCGCTTCTACGGCGGCCTGTTCGGCTGGTCGTTCGAGGAGATCAACAGGCCCGGCCGCACGGAGTACAACGTCGCGCGCCTCGGTGATGTCTTCGTCGCAGGGCTGCTCGCCGTCGATCGGCGCGCCGACGGACAGAGCGTCTCCCGCTGGCTGCCCTATGTCTCGGTCACTGACGTCGACGAAGCAGTGCAGCGCGGCGTAGGCCAAGGCGCCAGCGTGGCCGCGGCGGCAACAGATGTCGCCCTCGGCCGGGTGGCCGCCATCATCGACCCGCAGGGCGCGGTCATCGGTCTCGCCACCAGCCGGATCGGCGACCCGGACGACGCGACCACCCGGGCCGCACCCGGGCGCGTGGTCTGGCACGAGATGCTGGCAAGCGAGACCAGCGAAGCCGCAAGCTTCTACAGCGTGATTGCCGGCCTCGAGGCCAGGATGATCACCCGGCGCGGCGGCGAATACATACTGTTGTTACAGGAGGGAACGCCGCGGGCCGGCATCATGGCGCGGCCCAACGATGAAGTGCAGCCGGTCTGGCTGACGCATTTCGGTGTCAGCGACCCCGCCGTGGCGGCGCGGCAGGCAGAGTCGCTCGGCGGCCGGATCATAGTGCAGCCGTCGCCCGAGTTCCGGGACGGGACCATCGCCGTGGTGACCGACCCGAGCGGTGCGGTCCTGGTGCTGAGCAAGACGTCGATCTAGGGAGAGAATGATGAAGAAGACTTTCAGGCGGATCATGCTCGTCGCCGTGCTGGTGGCCGGCTCGCTTACCACCGCCTGCACGGGCAACGTCGGGGTCGGGCTCAGCGTCGGCGTCCCGATCGGCAATCACGGCTACATGAGCGTCGGCACGCATCGCTGGCGGTGAGGCCCGGCGCCCGCGTGCGCCTCGGGTCCCCGCGGCGGCCGGCGGTCGCCTCGGGCGGCAAAATTGGCGACAATGTCGTTTTCCGCCAGCTGTCGCCAGTGAGGGCCCCGCAATGAGCACGTTCAACCAGCAGAAAGCCAAGTTCCAGACCCAGACCGGCTTCATCGCCGCCCTGGACCAGAGCGGCGGCAGCACGCCCAAGGCCCTGCGGCTGTACGGCGTCCCCGAGTCGGCCTACAGCAACGACGAAGAGATGATGGACCTGATCCACCAGATGCGGACCCGGATCATCACCAGCCCGGCCTTCAACGGCGACCGCATCCTGGCCGCCATCCTGTTCGAGGCCACCATGGACCGCGAGATCAAGGGCACCCCGACTGCCGAGTACCTCTGGGAAGAGAAGAAGGTCGTGCCGATCCTCAAGGTGGACAAGGGGCTGGCGGACGAGGCTGACGGCGTGCAGCTGATGAAGCCCATGCCCGGCCTGGACGACCTGCTGGCCCGGGCCAAGGCCAAGGGCATCTTCGGCACCAAGATGCGCTCCGTCATCAAGCAGGCCAGCCCCACCGGCATCAAGGCCATCGTCGACCAGCAGTTCGAGATCGGCCGCCAGATCGTGGCCGCCGGCCTGGTGCCCATCATCGAGCCCGAGGTCGATATCCACTGCCCGGACAAGGCGGCCGCCGAGGATCTGCTCAAGGCCGAGATCATGCAGCAGCTCGACGCCCTGCCGGAAGGCGAGATGGTGATGCTCAAGCTCACGCTGCCCGAGCAGGACAACCTCTATACCGACTGCATCGAGCACCCGCGCGTGCTCAAGGTCGTGGCCCTGTCGGGCGGCTACTCCCGCGACGAGGCCAATGAGCGCCTCGCCCGCCAGCACGGCATGGTGGCGAGCTTCTCCCGCGCCCTGACCGAGGGCTTGTCAGCCCAGCAGAGCGACGAGGAGTTCAACGCCATGCTGGATGCGTCCATCGAGAGCATCTACCAGGCGTCGAAGACCTGATCGCCGTCAGCCTTCGTCCGACGGGGGATTGAAGCCCTCCAGCGACCGGTAGGCGAAGAAGGAATAGACCACCGGGATCAGCGCCGCGCCGGCGATCACCAGGCCGAGGAGCAACTCGCTGGCGCGGAACAGGCCCATGGCGATCAGCGCCAGGCCCGCGATCACCATGGTCCAGCCGCCGAGGCGATGGGTTCGGCGCCAGACCTCGTCCGAGGCCAGCGTCCACGGCGTGCGGATGCCGAGGAAGAAGTTGCGCGTGGTCTTGCCGAGATAGTTGCCGAGGAACGCCAGCAGCAGGCCGACGCCGACCAGCACAAGACGCCCCATATCCGCGCCCCACCAGCCGAGCGCATGGCCGAGCACCGCCAGGTGCACGAACAGCAGGAAGGCGAGGATGGCCACCTGGATCCGGTTCCAGATGGGCATGAACGGCTCCACCCGCCAGCCCGTCGGCGAAATCTTGGGCAGTCCCCAGAGGAGCAGCCAGGTCAGCAACATTGCCCCGGGCATCATCACCACGGCAGTCAGCCGGTCCGACCAGTCGTCGGGCTCACCGGCGAGATTGAAATGGGTGGCCACCTGCTCCGGCAGGTCGCTGTAGGCCAGGGCGCCAAAACTGAGGGCCAGCAGGCACAACATCAACGAAATCCACTGGGTCGGTCGGCTGCTCATTTATTCTTCCTCTCGGGCTTGAACAGGTCGGCCATCATTCGGGCCAGGTCTTCGAACACCGAGGTGTTCAGCGAGTAGACGACGTGCTGGCCGCGCCGCTCGGACCGCACCAGGCCGGCCGCCTTGAGCACGTTGAAGTGATGCGACAGCGTGGCCTTCGCCTGGGGGAATTCCTCGGCTAGCTCCCCGGCGGTCGCCGGGCCGCGCTGCAGGCGCTTCAGCACCTCGCGGCGGGTCGGATCAGCCAGGGCCTTGAACAGGGCATCGGACACGAGTCGGCCTGCATTTAGATGATTAGATTAGTATCTAAATATACGAACACCAGGTGGATTGCAAGCGGGTGTACGCCCAACAAAGGAAGGCCCGCATCCGCGGGCCTTCCTCTCCATATCTCACCGAGCCTGCTAACGCCGCTTGGTCTTGACCTTGCACCAGCCCGTGTAAGCGATTCGTGCATCACCGCCGTCGGTGGAACCGATGCCGAACGCATCGAGCACACACCGTGTCTTGGCCCCGGCCAGCCGGGTCACGAGCCGAATCCTGCCGACAGTCTCGCCGGTGAAGAGATTGACTTCGAAGCGAAATTCGTCGTCGAACAGCAACACCGGCTCTGCCCCCCGGACCGTGCCGGAGAACACCTGGTGCCCGGTGTTCACCAGCGTCCCGGCAGCGAAGTCGAATACCGACACCGGGTGGTACAGGACGCGTCCGTGGAGATCGCCTTCGAGCTCCACGATATCGGTACTGCGCTGGATGTAGCCGGTGGCCGTCGGCTCCTGGGAGTGGATTATCGCGGTGGTGAAGTAATGGGTGCCGGTGCCGGAAACCGGCACCCAGCGATAGCCCTTGCCGGCCTTCTCGGCGGCGGCAGGGCCGGACACCAGGATCATCGCCAGAATCGTGGATAGCAGCTTGAGCTTCAGTTGCATGATGCGTCTCCTTGGTCGGGGTGTGGGTGCAGATGACGACTCGACCGTAGCGACGCGCCGCCGGGCGCAGCAATGCGCACAGTCGGCCAGGACCCGGCGTGGCTGGCTTTGGCCGCGTTTGTCCCGCTACCATCTGCCGCCATGTCGAACGAGAAGCCCACGGACCGGCTGGATTCCTGGAAAGCCATTGCCAACTACCTCGGCAAGAGCGTCCGGACCGCGCGGCGCTGGGAGGCCGAGGAAGGGCTCCCGGTCCATCGCCAGATGCACAAGGCACAGGGCTCGGCCTATGCCTACCGCTCGGAGATCGATGCGTGGCGACAACGCATGGCGGCGCCCGCGCCCACGGCGGCAAAACCGGAAGGTTCACTGCCGGCGCCCGCCGGGCCGGCCGGCGACCCCGACCGCTCGGTGGCCGTCCTGCCTTTCAGCTACCTCGGGCGCGACGAGCGCAACGCCTATATCGCCGACGGCTTCACCGCGGAGATCATCACCGGGCTGTCGCGGATCAGGTCGCTGCGGGTGATTTCCTGGACTTCGTCAATGACCCTGAAGGGTCGGGCCAGGAGCGCCCGGGAGGTCGGCAGCGAGCTCGGCGTGGAGCGAATCGTCGAGGGCACAGTGCAACACGAGGGCGCGCAGATCCGGGTTTCCGCGCGCCTGGTGAACGTCCACAGTGACGACCGGGTCTGGTCCAACGCCTATGCCGGAGAACTCGACAAGCTGTTCGCGATCCAGGAACGCCTCGCCCGGGAAGTCGCGGCGTTCCTCGACCTGTCAGCTCCCGCCGCGCCCGGCGACCGCCTGACTGACCAGCCGATGGTCGATGTCACTGCCTGGCGCTGCCTGGTGCAGGCGCGCCAGGCCGCCCTGCGCTGGCAACACGACTCCATCGACCGCGCTGTGGAGCTGCTCCACCAGGGCATTTCGCTGGCCCCCGACGATGCCCGGCTGCACGCGGCGCTGGGGCGGACCTGGCTGCACTACCGCGAGATCGGAGCGGACCTCAGCGAAAGGCCGCTGATCGAAGCCCGGACCTGCGCTGCTCGGGTATTCGCACTCCAACCCGGCCTCGCGGCGGGCCATCAGCTGGCAGGCTGGATCCACTATGCCGAGGCCGACATCCAGGCGGCGGTGCGAGCGCTGAAGACAGCGGTGGCCGCCGAGCCCTGGGAGCCCGACACCCTGTCCCTGCTGGCGAACTGCTACCTCATCTCCGGCCGAACTGCCGAGGCCGCGCCGCTGATCGAGCAACTGGTATCGGTCGACCCGCTGACGCCGCTGACCCACTGCATGCCGGGATGGGCCGCCGCGATAGAAGGCGATTTCGCCGCGGCAATAGGCCCGTACCGGGAGATGTTCACCATGGACCCGGCCAACCCCCTTGCGCGCCTGTTCCTGGTCTACATCCTGGCCGCGGCAGGCCGGCGCGAGGAAGCACGGCGTCTCGGCGTGGAGACGCCTGCCGCGACCCGCGATGCGCTGCCGGGGCGGTTGCTCGCGTTGTTCGCCCACGGCCTGGACCACACCGGGGCGGCCCCGGCACCGGCGATCGACAGCCGGCTGTTGGCTCAGGGAACGGAAGTCTTGCCGCGCTTCCTGGCGCAAGCCTATGCCCTGGCGGGCGCCGCGGACGAGGCCGTGAGATGGGCTTCGGTCGCGGTAGATCGCGGGTTCATCAACTACCCGTTTCTCGCGCGGCACGACCCCTTTCTCAGCACGCTGGTGGGGACGCCGGCCTACGACGACCTGCTCGAGCGCGTGAAGGCGGCC
The DNA here is from genome assembly GCF_011058255.1 of Thioalkalivibrio sp. XN8. GTDB lineage: Bacteria > Pseudomonadota > Gammaproteobacteria > Steroidobacterales > XN24 > XN24. The sequence goes on from NZ_JAALFH010000060.1 coordinate 52,738, forward strand.
TGGGAGGGCTTCGAGCCCTGAAGAAACGGGATCAGGCCGGCGGCCGGGCCTCGAGGTCGTAGTCGTCCGCACCGGTGACCTCGACCTCGACCAGGTCGCCCGGCTCGAGCTCGCCGCCGCCGAGGAGCTTCACACGGCCGTCGATTTCCGGCGCCTCGCGGCGGGTGCGGCCGTAAGCCACGTCTTCCTCGGGATCGACCTCGTCGACCAGCACTTCCTCGATGTCGCCCACGCGGGCCGCCAGCCGCGCCGCGCTGATGCGCGCCGCGACCGCCATGAAGCGCTGCCAGCGCTCTTCCTTGACCTCGTCCGGCACCGGCGGCGCCACGTCGTTGGCGGTCGCTCCCTCGACGGGCGAATAGCGGAAACAGCCCACGCGGTCGAGCTGCGCTTCCTCGAGCCACTCCAGCAGGGTCGCGAACTCGGCCTCGGTCTCGCCGGGGAAGCCGACGATGAAGGTGCTGCGGATGGCCAGCTCCGGGCAGGTCTCGCGCCAGCGGCGGATACGCTCGAGCGTGTTCTCGGCCGCCGCGGGGCGGCGCATGCGCTTCAGCACGCCCGGGCTGGCGTGCTGGAAGGGGATGTCGAGATAGGGCAGCACCCGGCCTTCGGCCATCAGCTCGATGACGCGGTCCACATGCGGGTAGGGATAGACGTAGTGCAGGCGCACCCAGGCGCCGAGCTCGCCCAGGCCGCGCGCCAGGTCGAGAAAGCGCGTCTCGTAGCGCTCGCCGCGCCAGGTGTCGGGCAGGTACTTGAGGTCGGAGCCGTAAGCACTGGTGTCCTGCGAGATCACCAGCAGCTCCTGCACGCCGGCGCGCACCAGGCCCTCGGCCTCGCGCAGCACCTCGCCGATGGGCCGGCTCGCGAGGCGGCCGCGCAACGCGGGGATGATGCAGAAGCTGCACTTGTTGTTGCAGCCCTCGGAGATCTTCAGGTAGGCGTAGTGGCGCGGCGTGAGGCGGATGCCCTGCGGCGGCACCAGGTCGGAGAAGGGGTCGTGCTCCGGCGGCAGGTGCGCGTGCACCGCCGCCATGACCTGCTCGTAGGCCTGCGGCCCGGTGATGCCGAGCACGTTGGGGAACTTCTCGCGGATGGTCTCGGGCCGGGCGCCGAGGCACCCGGTGACCAGCACCTGGCCGTTGGCGGCCATGGCGTCGCCGATGGCCTCCAGCGACTCGTCCACCGCGGCCTCGATGAAGCCGCAGGTATTCACGACGACCAGGTCGGCGTCCTCGTAGGTCGGCACGGTCTCGTAGCCCTCGGCGCGCAGGCGCGTGAGGATGCGTTCCGAGTCCACCAGCGCCTTGGGGCAGCCCAGGCTGACAAATCCGATGCGTCCACTCATGGAGGCGGATTCTACGCCAGTTGGGGCCTGTCCCCAGGACATGTCCTGGGGACAGGCCCCAGCCAGTGCCGTGTAAAATGGCCGGCATGGAGATCACCCTGAACGGCGAGCGGCTGGAACTGCCCGACGGCGCCACCGCCGCCGAGCTCATCGAGCAGCTCGGCCTGGCCGGCCGGCGCTACGCCATGGAAGTCAACGGCGAACTGGTCCCCCGTAGCGCCCACCCCGGCCACCGGCTGATGCCGGGCGACCGGGTCGAAATCGTGCATGCCGTCGGAGGCGGATGAAATGACCCAGAGCAGCCACCCGGCCGACGACCTCCTCGAGCTCGCCGGCAAGCAATACCGCTCGCGCCTGCTGACCGGCACGGGCAAATACAAGGACTTCGACGAGACCCTGGCGGCCACCGAGGCCGCGGGCGCGGAGATCGTCACGGTCGCCATCCGGCGCACCAACATCGGCCAGGACAAGGGCCAGCCCAACCTGCTGGATTACCTGTCGCCGGAGCGCTTCACCATCCTGCCCAACACCGCCGGCTGCTTCACCGCGCAGGACGCCGTGCGCACCTGCCGGCTGGCGCGGGAGCTGCTGGACGGCGCCTCGCTGGTCAAGCTCGAGGTGCTGGCCGACCAGGAAACCCTGTTCCCGGACGTCACCGCCACGCTGGAAGCCGCCGAGATCCTGGTGAAGGAAGGCTTCCAGGTCATGGTCTACACCAACGACGACCCGATCATCGCCAAGCGCCTGGAGGAGATCGGCTGCATCTCCGTGATGCCGCTGGCCGCGCCCATCGGCTCCGGCCTCGGCATCCGCAACCCCTACAACATCATCACCATCGTCGAGAACGCCAAGGTGCCGATCCTCGTCGATGCCGGCGTCGGGACCGCTTCCGACGCGGCCGTGGCCATGGAGCTGGGCTGCGACGGGGTGCTGATGAACACCGCCATCGCCGGCGCGAAAAACCCCGTGCTGATGGCCTCCGCGATGCGCAAGGCCGTGGAGGCCGGGCGCGAGGCCTTCCTCGCCGGCCGCATTCCGCGCAAGCGCTTCGCTTCCGCCTCCTCGCCCATCGAGGGCACCTTCTTCTGAGCATGAAAGAACCGGCCGCAGACCCGGCCCGCGACGAGGCGACGTCCCGCCACCGCCCCATCCGCAGCTTCGTCCGGCGCGCCGGGCGGCTGACGCCCTCGCAGGCGCGCGCACTGGCGACACTCTGGCCGCGGTTCGGCATCGACCCGCCGGCCGCGCCGCTCGACCTCGACGCCGTGTTCGGCCGCACTGCGCCGCGCACCCTGGAGATCGGCTTCGGGAACGGCGAGAACCTCGCCGAACTGGCAGCCCGGCACCCCGAGCGCGATTACCTCGGGGTCGAGGTGCACGATCCGGGCGTCGGCCACCTGCTGCAGCGGATCGAGCGCGAGAACCTCGGCAACATCCGCCTCGCGCGCCACGACGCCGTCGAAGTGGTCAACCAGTGGCTGCCGCCGGCCTCGCTGGACGAAGTGCTCATCTTCTTCCCCGACCCCTGGCACAAGAAACGCCACCACAAGCGGCGCCTGGTCCAACCCGGCTTCCTCGCGCAGCTGGCGCGCGTGATGGCGCCGCGCGCGCGGCTGCACCTGGCCACCGACTGGGCGCCTTACGCGGAGCAGATGCTGGAGGTATCCGAGGCCTCGGCAGAGTTCGAGAATACGGTCGCCGGGGGCGGCTACGCGCCGCGTCCCGAGACCCGGCCGGTGACGAAGTTCGAGCGCCGCGGCCTGAAGCTCGGTCACGAGGTCTTCGACCTGCTCTACCGCCGCACCTGAATGGCGCAGCGCGGCGTCTCGCGATGTGCCCCTGGGGGCTAGACCAGGACTTCCGTGAGGCCGTCGACGGCGTACTGGACGGCCAGCGCGGCGAGCACCACGCCCAGCAGCCGGCTGATCACCGAACCGCCGGTCACGCCGATGACCCGCATCAGCGGCTGCGTCAGCAGCAGCATCACCAGCGTCACGGCCAGCGCCGCCAGGCCCATGGCCAGCACCAGCCCGACGCCGATCCAGTCCTCGGCGCCGGCGGTCAAGAGCAGCATGGTGGCGAGCGCGCCGGGGCCCGTGATCAGCGGGAAAGCCATCGGGAACACCGAGATGTCCTCGCGGTAGCGGGCCTCGTCCTGCTCGCGCACCGTGGTCGAGCGCAGGCCCGATTCGCGCGCGAGCACCATGTCCACGGCGAGCAGGAACAGCAGCACGCCGCCGGCGATCTTGAAGGCCGAGACGCTGATGCCGAGCAGCCGCAGCAGCCAGTCGCCCGCCAGGGCGAAGACGATGAAAATGCCGGCGGAGATGGCGATGGATTTCAGCGCCATCTTCCTGCGATAGCCGGGCTCCCCGCCGCGCGTGAGCGCGCCGAACATCGGCACCAGCGAGACCGGCTCGATGACGACGAAGAAGATGATGAAGGTCTTGAGCAGGTGCTCGGTCATGGCGGGGGGATTTCGCTGCAAAGCACACTTGCAGCCGGGGTCTCATGAACTATGTTGTGGACAGGGCCAATCGCGACAGGAAGTCGTGTCGAAAGGCGGGCAAGGATAGCAGGCCCGCGCATCAGGGGAAATCGCCATGTCGCTGCCAATACCTGCCATCGGAGAATGGTACCGGAAGCCCGGCGGAGTTTTGTTCGAGGTGATCGCGATCAACGACCAGGACGCCACCATCGACATCCAGCATTTCGACGGCACGGTGGAGGAACTCGACTTCGCCGCCTGGGAAGACACCGAATGCCAGCCGGCCGACCCGCCGGAGGACTATTCCGGCTCGCTGGACATCGAGCGGGAAGACTACAACATGGATCTCGAGCGACCCTCCGGCCAGGACTGGAAGGACCCGCTGGAGTACCTGGATCGCAGCGAGTAAGCTCTCCGGGACTGCCCCCGGGGGAGACCAGGACGGCTCCGCCCGGGCAAGACACGGAGGTTAACCCCGCAATGCCCTCGACCGTAACCGGCGGCTTCCGCAACGCCGACGAGTGCCAGGACGCTTTCTATGCCGCCATGCGCGACGGCGATGCGGACGCCATGCGGCGGGTCTGGCTCGCCAACGCGGGCGCGGTCTGCATCCACCCCGGCAGCCTGCCCCTGCAAGGCTTCGATGCGGTGCTCAAGAGCTGGCACAGCATCCTGCGCAACGGCAGCGGCATCAGGGTCCGGTTCGAGCCGCGCTCGAGGGTGGCGATCGATCGCATCGTTATCCACACCGGCCTGGAGGTGATCCAGACCGGCGAGGACACTACGGTCGCGGTCACGGTCACCAACATCTACGAATTGACCGCCGAGGGCTGGAAGATGCGGCTCCATCACGGCGCGCCGGTGCAGGGCCGGCCGTCGGCGCCGCGCCCCCTGCACTAGCGCCCCCCTGCACTAGCGCCCGTAGGCCAGGAGTTCGCCGGCCAGGCTGTCGGCCACCCCGCCGCCGGCGTTCGCCAGCACCACGATCGCAATCCCCTCCGCCGGCACCATGGCGAGGAAACTGCTGCTGCCGGCGGTGCCGCCGTTGTGCCAGGTCACCGCGCGGCCGGCGATGTCCGCGTGATGCCAGGCCAGGCCGATACGTTTTTCCAGCTCGCCGCCATGGGGCCTTGCCTGCAGCGCCGTCGGCACCCAGGCGGGTTCGGCGGCCAGCAGGGCCTGCGCCAGTGCCAGCGCTTCCCGCGCGGACGCCTGCCAGGCCCCCGCGGGCGCATAGGCGTCCAGCGTCCACGGGGGAACTCTCTCACCGCCCTGGTGCCCGACGGCGCGCCGGCCCTCGACATCCGCCGGGTCCAGGGTCGGGGCCGCCAGCCCGAGCGGCGCGAACACGCGCTCGGCAAGCAAAGTGCCGTAGGGCTGCCCGCCGGCGCGGGCCAGCAGCTGCCCGAGCAGGGCGCTGCCGAGATTGGAGTAGGCGTACGATCCGCGCCCGGACGCAACCACGGCCGGGTCGACCCGCGCCAGGTCGGCGAAGATCTCTGCCGGCGTGCTGCCCGCATAGGGATCGGGTCCGCTCATCCGGGCCTGCATCTCCGGTCCGCCGGCCAGCCGCGGCAAGCCCGAGCGATGCGTGGCCAGCTCTTCCAGCGTGACGGCCGCGACGAGGGGATCGAGCTCGATGCCGTCCGGCACCAGCGTGCCGATCGGCTGCTCCAGCCGCACGTCGCCCGCGGCCGCCATTTGCGCCAGCAGCAACCCGGTCAGGCCCTTGGTGATGGAGCCGGCCTCGAACACCGTGCCGGCATCGGGCGCGCGGCCGTCACCGGCGTCGCCATGCGCCACGAAGCGCGTGCCCTCCTTGTCGAACAGTCCGACGACGACCCCGGGTGCGGCCCGCCGCTGGTCCACGAATTCCTCGAGGTACTGCGCCACGATCTTGTCCGCAGGCAGCCGCCCGTCCGGCGTCTCGCCGGCGGGCACGGCCGACCCCAGGTTCTCCGCCGGCGCCGGCCGGACGTGGAAGCCTTCGACCGTGCCGTCCGGGCCGAGCGCCCAGGTCACGACGATCGGCATGGGCGCTGCGCTCCACCGCCCGACGCGCTGGTACACCGTGACGCCCTGCTGCGCGCTGACCCGCTCGGACAGGACCTCCTGCTCCTCGCCGAGTTGCGCCAGCATGCCGGCACCCGTCTCCGCCAGCGCCTCCTCGCTGCCGAGCGCGGCCCGCATCTGGGGCCCCATCCGCGCCCACAAGGCCGCGGTCTCACCCGCCAGCCACTGGGCGGTCAGGGTGCGGCCCGCCTCGAGCGCAGCGGCGTCATCTTCCGCCGCCAGGGCGGGCGGGACGGTCCACGCTGCAGCGCAAGCGAGCAGCAACAGGACCACATTGCGTGCCGATCTTTTCATGGTGTCTCTCCTCCGTTCTGTTCCGTGGCCGCGCCGAGCAGCGCGGCGAGTTGTTTCCGGTACCTCTGGAGCGCCTCGCGGCCCGCCGGCGTGATCGCCGCACGCGTCTGCGGCCGCTTGCCGACGAAGCGCTTCTCGATACTCACCAGGCCGCCGGCTTCCAGCTTGCTCAGGTGGCTGGAAAGATTGCCCTTGCTCAGCCGGCAGGCCAGCTCCAGGAAGCCGAACTCGGCATATTCGGCCTGGCTCAGCACCGTGAGGATGGCCAGCCGCGCCGGCTCGTGGACGAGGCGGTCGACGCCCAGCACGCCGTCGATCGCCTCGCGCGTGCTGTCCTTCATTCACCGGTCCCCTCGGCCGCGAACTCCGCTCGCAGCGCCAGGTACTCGCGGTGCTCGCGCCAGCCGTAGAACACGGCAATCGCAGCGCAGGCGCCGACATAGGCGAGCCAGATGGCCGGGTAGTTGCCGCCGCCAATCACCACCGCCGACTGGCACATCAGCAGCACGCCGACCAGGAAGTCGCTGACCGACCAGAACCAGCGCCAGGCGACCAGCGGCAGCGCGGCGACGATCATGGCGTAACCGATCATCCCGGCACCCGGCAGCCGCCCGGCCTCGACGGACTTCCAGGCCAGGAAGCCGAGCACGAGGGCGGAAATCACCGCCAGGTAGATCACCGTCCAGCGGTGGCTGCGCTTTTCCTTCGCGGTGGGGGCCTGCAGGGCCCGGCCGTCACGCTGGTAGTAGCCGACCCGCAGCAGTTCCTTGGCCAGCAGCCACAACGCCGGCGCCAGCGCCAGGGCGATTCGGTCGGCCTGGCCCAGCTCGAGGTAGGCGTTGGCGAGGAAACTGGCGAACAGCAGGATGCCGCCGATCACGGAGCTCAGGCCGCCGGCGCTGCGCGAGTAGCGCGCATAGCGCTGGGCCCGCTCGGCCAGCTTGTCGAGGTGCTGAAGGTCTGCGTGCATGGCTTGCCTCCCGAAAGATGCAAACTAGTTTGCCGCGCAAACCTTATGCCGTCAACCCCTCCCGTCAGCCGCTCTCCCGGGCCGCCCGAGGCCCGTATCGCATCACCACCAGCACCAGCACGATCGCCGGGATGCCGGTGGCGGCGGCATAAATGAAAAACGCGGGGTAGCCGAAGGCGTCGACGAAGACCCCGGACCAGCCGCTGATGGCCTTGCCCACGAGTGACATGAGGGAACTGAACAGGGCGTATTGCGTGGCGGTGTAGGCCTGGTTGGTCAGGCTCGAGAGCCAGGCGATGAAGGCCACGCCCGCCAGGCCCATGCTCAGGTTGTCCCCGCTGATGGTAAAAGTCAGGAGCCGCAGGTCCGGCCCGGACAGGGCGAGGAACATGAACATCAGGTTGGTCACCGCCAGCATCACGGCCGCCAGCAGCATGGTCTGCAGCGTCCCCCAGCGCGCCACGAGGACACCGCCGGCCGCCGCGCCGACGATGGTCATGATGAAGCCGAAGACCTTGGTGACGCTGGCGATCTCGGACTTGGTGAAGCCGAGGTCGAGGTAAAAGGGGTTGGCCATGATGCCCAGCACCCGGTCGGAAATGTTGAAGCACAACACCAGGGCGAGCAGCACCAGCGCGAAGCGGCCGTTGCGGCGAAAGAACTCGGCAAAGGGCGAGACCACCGCCGCGCCGATCCAGGCCGCCGCCCGCCGCAGCGGCGCCCACAGGCCCGCGTGGGCGGACAGATAGCGGGCGATCTCGCCCTCCATCTCCGCCGTGATGGGGTCGATGCGGCGTTCCGGCTCGCCGACGGACAGCGTGGTGATGACGCCGACCAGCATCAGTCCCGCCATCACCGCATAGGCCACGTGCCAGTCGTAGAAGTCGGCCAGGTACAGAGCGCCTGCGCCGCCGGCGAGCACCGCAAAGCGGTAGCCGAAGTTGTAAGCCGCCGCCATGGCGCCCTGGCGGGACTGCTCCACCGCCTCGATGCGCCAGGCGTCCACGGTGATGTCCTGGGTCGCCGAGGAGAAGGCCACCAGCAGGGCGAAGGCCACCACCGCGCCGATCTGCAGCGACGGGTCGAGGCGCGACAGCATGAACAGCCCGCCGGCGACACCCACCTGGGCGAGCAGCATCCACGAGCGCCGCTGGCCGAGCGCCCGCGTGAGCAAGGGCAGGCCCACCCGGTCCACTACCGGCGCCCAGAGCACCTTGACCGAGTAAGTGATGCCGATCCAGGCAAAGAAACCGATGGTGGCCCGCTCGACGCCGAAATCTCTCAGCCACGCCGAGAGCGTGGAAAACACCAGCGGGAACGGCAGCCCGGCGGAAAAGCCAAGGAACAGCATCGCCAGCACGCGGGGATGCCGGTAGACCCGGACGGCCTCGCCCCAGGCCTCCAGGCGGCCCGTCACCCGCGGCTGCTCCCGAACTCGAAGTCGTAGTCGAGAATCAGGGGGGCGTGGTCGGAGAAGCGTTCGCCGGTGTAGATGTCCGCGGCCCTGACCCGGTCACCGAGTCCCGGCGTCACCACCTGGTAGTCGATGCGCCAGCCCACGTTCTTCTCGCGGGCCCGGCCGCGGTTCGACCACCAGGTGTAGCGCTCCGGCCGCGGGTCGACGACGCGGAAGGCGTCGACGAATTTCATGCGGTCGAAGATCATGTCCATCCAGGCGCGCTCCTCGGGCAGGAAACCGGAATTCTTCAGGTTGCCGCGCCAGTTCTTGATGTCGATCTGCTTGTGGGCGATGTTCCAGTCGCCGCAGATGACGTACTCGCGCGGACGGCGCTTCACCCGCCGCAGGAAATCCTCGAACTCGTCGAGAAAGCGGTACTTGGCTTCCTGGCGCACCTCGCCGGACGAGCCCGACGGCATGTACAGCGACGCCACCGAAAGCCCCGGGAACACTGCCTCGATATAGCGCGCTTCCGGGTCGAACTCGGCCGAGCCCAGGCCCTGGATGACGCGGATCGGCTCCTGGCGACAATAGAGCGCGACGCCGCTGTAACCCTTGCGCTCGGCATCGAGGTAATAGCAGTGGTAGCCCTCGGGCCGGAACATGCCGTCCGCAATCTGGTGCTCCTGGGCGCGCGTCTCCTGCAGGCAGACGACATCCGCGTGCTGGCCGGCGAGCCACTCGAAAAAGCCCTTGCGGGCGGCGGAACGGATGCCGTTGGCGTTGAGGCTGATGATACGCATTTCACATGAGAGCTCGGGCCCGGCGTGTATGATACCTGTCGGCGCAACATCGGCCGCGGCACCCCCCCGGCACGCCTTCTCGGAAACCCTTATGCAGGACTACAAGCACGCCTTCATCGAGCTCGCCCTGGCGCGCGGCGCCCTCAGGTTCGGTCGCTTCACGCTCAAGTCGGGCCGCGAGAGTCCGTACTTCTTCAATGCCGGGCTGTTCAACACCGGCGCCGCCCTGGCGGAGCTCGGCGCCTGCTATGCCGACGCGATCGTGGCCGCCGGGCTCGAGTTCGACGTGCTGTTCGGGCCCGCCTACAAGGGCATCCCGCTGGCCACCGCGGCGGCGGTCGCCCTGGCGGAGCGGCACGGGCGCGACGTGCCCTGGTGTTTCAACCGCAAGGAAGCCAAGGATCATGGCGAGGGCGGAAACCTGGTCGGCGCGCCCCTGCAGGGCCGCATCCTGGTGATCGACGACGTGATCACGGCCGGCACCGCCATTCGCGAGTCGATCGGCATCATCCACGGCGCCGGGGCGGAGCCCTGCGGCGTGGTGCTGGCCCTCGACCGCCAGGAGCGCGGCCAGGGGGAACGGTCGGCGGTGCAGGAAGTCGAACAGGACATGGGGCTGCCGGTCAGCAGCATCATCACGCTGGCCGACCTGCTGGCGGACCTGGCGGGCCGGCATGATGCCGATGCGGCGCAGCTTGACGCGCTGCGGGCATATCGGGAACGTTATGGGGTGGCATGAAGGCATGGCGGCACGGCGGAGCAGCAAGATGAGCACCAACGGCGACTTCGGGACAGGCACCAGGCCGGGCCGGCGATGGCTCGCGTTCGCGGCGGCTGCCGTGCTGGCGCTGGCGGCCGGGGATGCGCTGGCGGCCGGCGGCAAGATCTACCGCTGGGTGGATGAGAACGGCAAGGTGCATTTCGGGGACGCGATCCCGCCGGAATACTCGCGGCAGCAGCACGAGATAGTGGATCCGCGCGGGGTGCGCACCATCGTCAATGAGCAGCGGGAACCGGCCCCGGCCCGTAGCGATCGCGACCGCGCCCTCCTGGCCACCTACGGCACGGTGGAGGAAATCGAGGAGATCCGTGACCGCCGTACCGGCTTCCTGGATGCCCAGAACGAGGTTGCGCGCGACCGGCTCAACGGCCTGCGCATCCGCCGGCAGGAACTCGAGGGCAGTGAGACGGCAGTGAACGAGCTCGCCACCGTGAACCAGCGCATCGGCGAGTACGAAGAGGAGATCGCCCGGCGCAGCACGGAAATCGAGCGCATCCGGTCCGACTTCGAGGAGGACATCCGTCGCTTCCGCGAGCTGAAGGGGCTGCCCGAGGCCGCACCGGCGCCCGAGGCGACCGGGTCGCTCTAGCCGCAGCCAGCGGCCGCCAGGCTACTTCCGCCCCGAATGTCCGAAGCCGCCGGCGCCCCGCGCGCTGGCTGCGAAATCCTCGACCACCTCGAAGCGCGCCCGTACCACGGGGACGATGACCATTTGCGCCAGCCGCTCGCCGGGTTCGATGGTGAAGGGCGCATGGCCGCGGTTCCAGGTCGAGACGAAGACCTGCCCCTGGTAATCCGAGTCGATCAGCCCGACCAGGTTGCCGAGCACGATGCCGTGCTTGTGGCCCAGGCCCGAGCGCGGCAGCAGCACGGCGGCCAGGCCCGGATCGTCGAGGTGGATCGCCAGCCCGGTGGGCACCAGCTCCGTCCGCCCAGGCTCCAGCACCAGCGGGGCGTCGATGCAGGCGCGCAGGTCGAGCCCCGCCGAACCCTCGGTGGCGTACTCGGGCAGCGGAAACTCGTGCCCGAGCCGCCGATCAAGAATCTTCAGCTTGATGACCTGCACGCATCCTCTCCGCGATCAGTTCCACCAGTTGCTTCGCCAGCACGCGCTTGGCCCCGCTGCCGAGGTCGCGCTCGCCGCCCGGCCAGAAAGCGCGCAGGGCGTTGTCGTCGCGGTCAAAGCCGCGGTCGGGCCCGACCGCGTTGGCGGCCACCAGGTCCAGCCGCTTGGCCTCGAGTTTCTGCCGGGCGTTCGCCTCGAGGTCGTGGGTCTCGGCCGCGAAGCCCACCACGAAGGGGCGCGGCGTCGCCGCCGCCACGCCCGCCAGGATGTCGGGATTGCGCACCAGGGCCACCTGCAGCGCCTCCTCCCGCTTCTTGATCTTCTGCCCGGCCGGCTCGGCCGGACGGTAGTCGGCCACGGCCGCGGCGCCCACGAACACGTCCGTACCCGGCAGCTCCGCCTGGACGGCCGCCTGCATCTGCGCCGCGGTCTCCACGCCGATCACCCGGACGCCGGCCGGGGCCGGCAGCTCGACCGGCCCGCTCACCAGCACCACCTCGGCGCCTGCCGCGCGCGCCGCCGCCGCCACCGCGTAGCCCATCTTCCCGGAACTGCGGTTGCTCAGGTAGCGCACGGGATCGAGCGCCTCGCGGGTGGGCCCGGCCGTGACCAGGACCCGGCGACCCTGCAGGGAACCGTCGCCGTCCTCGGCCGCGAGAGCCGCGGTGAGCTCGGCCGGCTCCAGCATCCGCCCGGCGCCGGTCTCGCCGCAGGCCTGGGCCCCCTCGGCCGGCCCGAGCACGCGCACGCCGCGGCTCTCGAGGCGCGCCAGGTTCTCGACGGTGGCGGGATGCGCCCACATCTGCCGGTTCATGGCGGGCGCGACCCAGAGCGGCGCGGCGGTGGCCAGGCACAGGGTGGCGAGGAGGTCGTCCGCCAGCCCGGCCGCGAGCCGGGCCAGGAAGTCCGCCGTGGCCGGCGCCACCAGCGCCAGGTCGGCCCAGCGCGCCAGCTCGATGTGGCCCATCGCCGCCTCGGCCGCTTCGTCCCACAGGCTGTCGCGAACGGGGTGGCCGGACACGGCCTGGAAAGTCAGCGGCGTGACGAAGCGGGCTGCCGCCGGGGTGAGCACGACGCGAACCTCGGCGCCCTGCTCCCGCAGCCGGCGTACCAGGTCCGGCGCCTTGTAGGCGGCGATGCCGCCGGTGACGCCGAGGAGCACGTTTTTTCCAGCCAGACTGCCCATAAAGGCTCCATCCCCCGCTTGCGGCCCGCAGCTTAACCTGTCTGACCATCGATTTGGCAACCCAGCAGACAGGCGCCAACCCATGCCCCACCTGCCGATCCGTGAGTGGCCGGAGAACGAGCGGCCGCGAGAAAAGCTGCTGGCGGGCGGCCCGGGGCGGCTGTCGGACGCGGAATTGCTCGCCATCTTCCTGCGCACCGGGGCCCGGGGGCGCAGTGCCGTCGACGTCGCCCGCCAGCTGCTGCTCGGCTTCGGCGGGCTGCGCGGCCTGCTGACCGCCGACCGGGCGGCGTTCTGCGCCTTGCCGGGGCTCGGGCCGGTCAAGTACGCCCAGCTCCAGGCCGGGCTGGAGCTGGCCCGGCGACACCTCGAGGAGACCGTGCGCCGCGGGCCGGCCCTGGGCTCGCCCGACGCGGTCCGGACCTTCCTGCGCGCCCGGCTGCGCGACCTGCCGCACGAGGTGTTCTGCTGTCTCTACCTCGACAACCGCAACCGGGTGATCGCGTTCGAGGAACTGTTCCGCGGCACCATCGACGGCGCCAGCGTGCACCCGCGCGAAGTGGTCAAACACGCCCTGGCCCGCAATGCCGCCGCCCTGATCCTGGCCCACAACCATCCATCCGGGGTCGCAGAACCCAGCCAGGCCGACGAGGTCATTACCCGCCGGCTGAAGAGCGCCCTCGGGCTGGTGGACATCCGGGTGCTGGACCACCTCGTGGTGGGGGACACCGGCTGCGTGTCCTTCGCCGAGCGGGGGCTGCTCTAGGGCGCCGCGGTCCCGTCCGGAACGTCGGCCCGGGCCTTGCACCGCGGCAGGCGCAGCGGCATAATGCCCGACTCTCCACCGGCCAGGTAGCCGGTTTTTCGAGGAATTACAGTCATGTCGCGAGTATGCCAGGTCACCGGCAAGGGACCGATCACCGGGAACAACGTGTCCCACGCGAACAACAGGACGCGCCGGCGTTTCCTGCCCAACCTCCACACCCATCGCATCTGGGTGGAGAGCGAGAAGCGCTTCGTGCGCCTGCGGGTTTCGCAGCAGGGCCTGCGGATCATTGACCGCAAAGGCATCGACAGCGTCCTGGCCGACCTGCGCGCCCGCGGCGAGAAGGTCTGAGGAGCAGCACCATGCGTGACAAGATCAGGCTCGTTTCCAGCGCCGGCACCGGGCACTTCTACACCACCACCAAGAACAAGCGCCTGCACCCCGAGAAGATGGAGGTCATGAAGTATGACCCCCGGGTGCGCAAGCACGTGGCGTACAAGGAAGCCAAGATCAAGTAGGTTCCCGGCCGGCTTCAGGCCGTCCTGAGCCGGTAGCCCCGCAGCGAGTCGGCGAATTCCTGCAGGGAGCGAATCCCGCTGGCCTCGGCCTGGGCGCACCACTCGCGGAACTGGGCCAAGAGCACCTCGTTGCTGCTGGCGCGGCCGCTCCAGATCCCTTTCAGCCGCTCGCGGAATTCGTGCACCGTCGCCAGCGCCTGGCTGTGCGCCAGGACTTCCTGCAGGCGCCGCCGCGCCGCCGTGTCCAGGAGGGCGCTCTCCCGGACCAGCAGCCGCCGCAGGCGGCCGGCCCGCTCGGGCAGCCGGGCCCGCAGTCCCGCCAGCTCGGTGCGCAGGGTGGGCAGCGTGACCTGCCGGGTGTAATCGCGCATTACGTGCATGCGGGCGACGACTACTGCGCGCAGGTTCTCGAGGTCGCCCTCCGTGGTCGCCGGCAAGCGGGTCGGCCTCGGCGCGGTGCGACGGACCTTCGCCAGCCCCAGCGCGGACAGCACGCGCAGCATCGCCCACCCGATGTCGAATTCCCAGGGCCGGATGGAGAACCGCGCCGAAGACGGATAGGCATGGTGGTTGTTGTGCAGCTCCTCGCCGCCGACGAACAGGCCCCAGGGCGTGATGTTGCGCGAGGCGTCGGCGCACTCGAAGTTGCGATAGCCGGCATAGTGCCCGACGCCGTTGATGATCCCGGCGGCGAGCAGCGGCTGGGACACCAGCTGGACCGCGATCATGATGATGCCCGGCACGCCGAACAGCAGCAGGAAGGCCGCCACCATCAGCGCGATGCCGAGATAGGTGTGACCGCTGTAGACCTTCCGCTCCAGCCAGTCATCGGGCGTGCCGCGGCCGTACTTGGCCAGGGTTTCCGCATTGGCGGCCTCGGCGCGGTACAGCTCCGCGCCCTCCAGCAGCACCTTGCGCAGGCCCTCGACCTGCGGGCTGTGCGGGTCGTCGGCCGTCTCGCACCGTGCGTGGTGCTTGCGGTGAATCGCCACCCATTCGCGCGTGCTGATGCCGGTCGTCAGCCAGAGCCAGAAGCGGCAGAAATGGCGCAGCGCCGGGTGCAGGTCCACCGCCCGGTGCGCCGCGTCGCGATGCAGGTAGAGGGTCACCGCGAAGATCGTGACCTGGAGCATCAGCAGCGAGGCCAGGACGTACCCGAGGGGCGACAGGCCGAGCAGACCGTGGTAATGAGTGACAATAAAATCCATTCGCGGTCTTCCACCGTATTGAGAATCGTTTGCGGGACTATAGAGACTCGCCACCCCGAAGTCACTTCGGCCAACCCGAGTCGCCACCAACGCCCCATGCCTGAGCTGCCCGAAGTCGAAACCACACGCCGCGGCGTCGCCCCCTGGGTCGAGGGCCGCGTGGTCACGGGCGTCGTACTGCGCCAGCCGCGCCTGCGCTGGCCGGTGCCGCGCACTCTCGCGCGCCAGCTGCCGGGGCGGGAAATCCTGGCGGTGCGCCGGCGCGCCAAGTACCTGCTGTTCGAGGCCGAGGGCGACCGGACCCTGATGCTGCATCTCGGCATGACCGGCAGCCTGCGGGTCCTGCAGGCGCCGCGTCCGCCGGGGCCGCACGACCATCTCGACCTGGAACTGGCGGACGGACGCATGCTGCGCTTTCATGACCCGCGCCGCTTCGGCTCGGTCGACTGGGTGGCGGGCGACCCGCTGCAACATCCCTTGTTACGGGACCTGGGGCCCGAACCGCTGGGACCCGGCTTCGACGCCGATTACCTCGCCGACGCCTGCCGGGGCCGCCGCACGGCCGTCAAGCAGCACATCATGAACGGGCGCACCGTGGTCGGCGTGGGGAACATCTACGCCAGCGAATCGTTGTTTCGCGCCGGCATCCACCCGGCGCGCGCAGCGGGCCGCATCGGCACGCCGCGGCTGGGGCGCCTGGTGAGCGGGATTCGGGACGTGCTCGAAGCCGCCATCCGCCAGGGCGGCACGACGCTGAGGGATTTCGCCTGGGGGGAAGACCAGCGCGGCTACTTCAAGCCCGAGCTCGCGGCCTACGATCGCGCCGGTGAGCCCTGCCTGCGGTGCCCTGGCACCATCCGCCACGTGGTGCAAGGCCAGCGCTCCACGTATTACTGTCCCCGGTGCCAGCGATGAGCCAAGAGTGACGAGCCCCTGCCATGAGTTTGTTTAACTTCTCCCGCCTGACACCCTTCGAGCGCCTGCTTTCGGGCCTGACGGCCGTCCGGCCGGGCGAAGGCCGCGGCATCTTCCTGATGCTGGCGCAGATCTTCCTGCTGATGTTCGGCTACTACCTGCTGCGCCCGCTGCGCGAGGCCCTGATTCTCGCCGAGGGCTCGCCGGAGGTGCGCGCCTACGCCACCGGCGCGGTCGCGCTGGTACTGATTTTCATTATTCCGCTGTACAAGATGCTGTTCGATTACCTCAAGCAGGGCGGCCGGAAGTCGGCCGTGCTGCGCTGGGTCGGCAGCTTCTTCATCACCAACCTGCTGTTTTTCGCCCTGCTGGTGTGGCTCGACGTGCCCGTCGCCGTGCCCTTCTACATCTGGCTCGGCGTGTTCAGCGTGATGGTCGTGGCGCAGTTCTGGGCCTTCGCTGCAGACCTGTTCAACGTCAAGACCGGCCAGCGGCTGTTCGCCCTGATCATGGTCGGTGCCGCCCTCGGCGCCTGGCTCGGCAGCCAGGTTGCGGGCACCCTGTTCGCGCTGCTGGGCACGCCGCGGCTGATGCTGCTGGCGGCCCTGCTGCTGAGCGGCGCCCTGTATCTCAGCCGCAAGGCCGAGCGGGCGGTACCCGAGGGCTCGCGCAGCCTGCCGACCCGAGCTGTCGCCAGCGAGCCGGCCGGCCTGGCGCAGGTGCTCGCCGGCTTCCAGGTCGTGCTGCGCAGCGGTTACCTGCTGCGCATCGCGGTGTTCGTGCTGCTCCTGAACTGGGTCAATTCCACCGGCCAGTACATTCTCGCCACCTTCGCCAGCGAGTACGCGGGGGAGGCCGTCGCGGCCAGCGCCGGCGCGCTCACCATCGGCGAGGTGCTGGCCCGCTTCTACGGCAACTTCTACGCCTGGGTCACCGCGCTGCAGATCGGGCTGCAACTGTTCCTGGTGTCGCGAATCTTCCGCTGGGTCGGGGTGCGCGGCGCGATCCTGGTGCTGCCGCTGGTCATGCTGGCGAGCTACGGCCTGATCTACCTCGTGCCGGTGTTCGCGCTGGTGCGCCTGATGATGATCGCCGAGAGCGCCGCGAACTATTCGATCCAGAACACCACCAACCACGCCCTCTACCTGCCCGTCACGCGGGACGAGAAATACATCGGCAAGACCACGGTCGACACTTTCTTCGTCCGCTTCGGCGACCTGGTCTACGCGGGCATGATCCTGCTCACGGCCGAGCTCCTGGGCCTGGATGTAGGCGCCATCACCGCCATCAACATCGGCCTGTCAGTGGTGCTGATCTACCTGGGCACCGCCATCGGCCGCCACCACCGCAAGGAGATCCGCCAGAACCTGGCCAACCTCCCGCCGGTGGTGAACACGCGCTTGCCCGATGTGTACGTGCCGGCCGGCCAGATGCTGGTCTTCACGGTGCCCGAGCATGCCTTCATGGACCCCGACCCGGGCGATGCCCTGCGCTTCCAGGCCGGCTGCGCGGACGGCAGCCCGCTGCCCGGCTGGGTGCGCTTCGACCCCTTCAACCACAGCTTCACCATACGGCCGCCGGCGGGTGAACAGGACACGCTCGAGATCACGGTGTCGGCCACCGACTTCGAAGGACTGAGCGTGGAGTCAGGCTTTTCGATCAGCTACGGGCCGGACCCGGTGCCGCGCTTCATCGCAGTCCCCGGAGCGCCTGGGCCCGGCTCACCAGGGCATCCAGCTGCCGCCGATGCAGGTACGGTCGCAGCGGCTCCAGCTGCTCGGCAGTGACCCGCGCAAGCGCGGCGTCCAGCTCCGGCGTCAGCTGCACCTGCGCGTCCTCGAGCATCGCCGGAACGCCGCGCTCGGTGCCGAAGGCGCGGCTGTGGTCGATCAGCCAGACCTGGTGGCGCTCGTCGTACAGCACGTTGCCCAGGTTCCGGTCGACATTGAAAATCAGCAGGTCGAACACGTTCATCAGGTTGAACTGGGCCGCGATGCTGCAGCCGGTCTGCAGCGCCATGCCCCGCTCGCGCCGCTTGCCCTCGTGGAAGCTGTCCGGCAGCCAGTACTGCAGGGTGCCGGCTTGCCCGTCGAGTTCGCGCGTGACTGCCACCGGGACCATCTCGAGACCCAGCATCCGGTCCAGCCGGTAAGCGACCAGGTCGTAGATGTGGCGGTCCGCCCGGTCGGCCGCGCGCGACCAACGCCGCGTGCTCTCCAGGCCCGGATCGGTGTCGACCGTCTTGAACACGCCCTGCATCACTTTCCCGTCCCGCTCCAGCGTCAGGCGCAGCGGGCGCGTGACGCCCTCGCCCAGCTCCTCGACCCGGGTGACCGGCGCCGTCCGCAGGAAGTCCTCGATCTCGGCGTCGCTCATGCCGTAGGGCCGGTCCCACAGCCGGGCCGGCTCGGCCTCCACCACGCGGGACCCCTCGCCCGGGTAGTGGGCCAGCACGGTGCCGTCGCTGATGTCCAGGGCGACGGCCCGGCCCTGGTAGGCGGCGCGGTTCATGCCGGCGTCGACGCGATAGACCATCCCGCCGAGGCGCGAGGTCGCCCGGCGGCTCTCCGTCGGCGTGTGGCCGATGACCACGCGAGCCGCGCCGAGTTCCTCGAGGATCCCGCGCAGCACGGGCGCCTCGGCCCAGGCGTGGCAACGCGCGTTGCCACGGTACCAGGCGACGCCGTCCGGATGGAACGGCAGTCCTTCGAGCGCCTCCGCCGGCAAGCGGTCCCGCAGCTCGTGGAAGGTGGTCTCGTCTGCGACCACGCCGGCGGCAAGCAGCGCGTGCCAGCCCTCCGTCACCGTGCGCAGGTCCTCTTTCGCGCCGGTGTTGATCGCGGCGAGCGACAGCCCCTCGACGCGCGACGACAGCCCGCCGTGCACGAACAGCGTGTCGTTGATCACGATGGCAAAGGGCAGCGACAGCAGCCAGCGCCCGTAGGCGCCGTCAGGCCGGAAAGCCGCGCGGCGCTCGAAGAAGCCCGCCGGGAAGCCGGTGCGTGTCGCGGCGCCGAACTGGGCGTAGTCTCCTTGGCTGACATAGCGCAGGTCGTTCACCAGGCTCATCACCTCGTGGTTGCCGAGCAGCACGTGCACTGCTCCGCCCGCCGCCGCGGCCTCCTGCTGCAGGCGCATCAGCAGGTCCATGACCTGGCGGCCGTAATCGCCCCGGCCGAGCAGGTCGCCCATGGAGACGAGGTGCGTGGCGCCGCCGGCCCATCGGCCCTCGGCATCGACCAGGCCGACGTCTGCCAGCAGTGCCTGCAACTCCTCGTACGCACCGTGCACGTCGCCGACGGCCACCACGCGCTCGACGCCCTCGATGCGCCAGGATTCAGTCGCGACCGCCGGCAGCGCGGCGAGCAACCAGCAGGCGAGAACCGGCCAGGCCGTCTTCAGCAGTGACGGGCGCATGCGCTTTCCCTCAGTCGAGCTCGGGATGGCCCCACGGCGCGGGCGGCGCGGGGACCGGGGCCGACAGGTCGAATTCCACGCGGAACAGGCGTCCCGAGGGACGCGACAGCTCGTAGACGAAGCGCCCGACCGGCGTGATCTCCAGCGCCCAGGTGTTCTGCACCGAGGCGGTCAGCCCTTCGCGCTCGAACAGCCGCACCGAGTACTCGTCCGCCGGGAACTCCTGGCGCCACGGCATGCCGGGGTCCACAGTGTCGCCGCCGTACTGCGTGACCGCGTCCTCGCTGCCGTCCTCGTGGCGATGATCGTGCTTCAGCCGGAGGCCCTGGGCGGTGCGGGTCAGCACCCAGGTGCGGCTGCGGTCGTCGCCCACGTGGAAGGGGATCTTCAGCTCGGTGGCCGAGCATTCGCGGACGTGCATGACCAGCGCCTGGTCGGCGAAAGGGTCGTCCGGCTGGGCCGGGTCGTTGGCGACGATGCGGCCGGCGAAAGCCTGCCCGCAGTAGCGGGCGATGCGGGCCATGAAGGCGTCGGGCGGATTCATTGCTGCTCCCGTGGTGCTCAGTAGGTCCAGATCTCGACTTCCGCCCGCGGGTCCGTGGCCGCTTCCACGCGCCGGTCGGCGAAGTCCCAGGTGACGACGTTCATGTTGCCGTACCGTCGCCGGCTCTGCTGCAGCACGTGGCCGCGCCGGTCGAGCTCGGCGAGCTCCTCGGGCGTGATCGCGCCTTCCTCGTACAGCACCCGGTCCGGCCGGTACTGGTGGTGATAGCGCGGCAGGGCCGTCATGGCCGCCGCATCGGCCCCGTCCAGCCAGGCCAGGGTCGAGAGCAGCACCATGCTGATGATACGGCTGCCGCCCGGCGTGCCGAGGATCGCGACCCCGCGCGGCGACTCGAGAAAGGCCGGCGTCATGCTCGAGAGCATGCGCTTGCCCGGCGCAATGTCGTTGGCGTCGGCGCCGACCAGCTGGTAGAGGTTCGGCGCGCCCGGCTTGACCGCGAAGTCGTCCATCTCGTTGTTCAGCAACAGGTCGAGGCCAGGCACGGCGAAGCTGCTGCCGAACCAGCCGTTGATGGTCTGGGTGACGGCTACCCGGTTGCCCTCGGCATCGATGATGGAGAAATGCGAGGTGTGCTCGCCGCCGTCTTCGCTGATGAGCGGGGCGAAGCTCGCGCTCGGCGTGGCGCGGTCGAGGCGCAGGTTCGCGCGCAGGCCGGCCGCGTAGGCCGGGTGCAGCAATGTTTCCAGCGGCATGTCGACGAAAGCGGGATCGCCGAGCCAGGCGCGGTCGCGGAAAGCGCGGCGCAGGGCCTCCGCCACCAGGTGCTTGCGATCGACCGCCGCCAGCTCGACATCCGACCAGGGCTCCAGCAGGTTGAGGGCCTGGATCATCGCCACCCCGCCCGCCGAGGGCGGCGGCGGCACCACCAGCCGCAAGCCGCCCGGGTATTCGGCCACCAGGGGCTCGCGCTCGATGACGCGGTACGCGGCCAGGTCCTGCAGCGACCAGATGCCCCCGTGCGCCCGCACGGCGGCGACCAGCTGCTCGGCGATCTCGCCCTGGTAGAAACCGGCGCCGCCCTCGGCGGCCAGCCGCTCCATCACCCGGGCAAGGCCGGGCAGGCGGACCAGCGTGCCCGGTTCCGGCACCACGCCGTCCGGCAGGTAGGACTCGGCACCGGGCCACCGGCGCAGCTGCTCGGCCTTGAAAGTCAGGCCCAGGTGCATGCGCCCGTACAGGGGGAACCCCTCCCGCGCCAGGCGGATGGCCGGCTCGAGGTTCCGCGCCAGCGGCAGCCGCCCGTACTGTTCGCTGACGTGCGCCAGGGCCGCCGGCGCCCCGGGAATGCCGGCGGCCAGCGGGCCGTTGAGGGAGAGGCCGGGCACCGGCTCGTGCTGCTCGTCGAGGTACATGTCCGCGGTCGCTTCGCCCGGCGCGGTCTCGCGGGCGTCGACCACCACCTGGCGGCCGTCCTCCGCCACATGCAACAGCCAGAAGCCGCCGCCGCCCAGGCCCGAAGAGAATGGCTCGACCACGCCGAGCGCGGCGCTCACCGCCACCGCCGCGTCGAAGGCGTTGCCGCCGGCCTTGAGCACCTCCATGCCGGCGCGGGTCGCCAGCGGATGGGCGCTGGCGATGGCCGCCTGGCCGGGGGTCGCCGGCGCCTGGCCGAAGGCCGCACCGGCCCAGGCCAGTAACAGGAGGGCACAGCCGGCGAGCCCGCCGCGCGTTCGGAACTGCCCGGCCATCACGGGCCGCCCGCCCCGGCACGGCGCCGGCGCAGGGCTTCCTCCACCACCGGGTGCACGAAGCGCGACACGTCCCCGCCGAGCAGCGCGATTTCCCGCACCATGCTGGAGGAAATGAAGCTGAACTGCTCCGTCGGCGTGAGGAACACGGTCTCCACCTCGCCCGCGATCTGGCGGCTCATGGTGGCGAGCTGGAATTCGAACTCGAAATCCGACACCGCGCGCAGGCCGCGCACCATGACGTCGAGGCCGTGCTCTTCCGCGAACTTCACGGTCAGGCCGCTGTAGCCCCGGACCTCGACGTTGGGAATGTCGGCCAACACCTGGCGCGCCAGGTCGACCCGCTCCTCGAGGCTGAACAGCGGCGCCTTGGCCGGATTGGCCGCGATCGCCACGACCACGCGCTCGAAGATCGAGGCGGCGCGGCGAATCAGGTCCTGGTGGCCGTTGGTGATGGGATCGAAGGTGCCCGGGTACAGCGCCGATGTGCTCATGTCTGCCCTGTGGTCTGCGGCTCGAGTCGCGCCAGATGGTAACGCACCTGGCCTGCCGCGGCGCTACGCGCCAGCGTCCAGCCCGGCGGCAGGGCCGGCGGCGCCACGGCCGCCTCGTGCTCGAAGTAGATCGCGCTTCCCGGCCCGACCCAGCCCCCCTCTGCCAGGCGCTGCAGCACGGGCGCCAGCAGCCCCTGGCGATAGGGCGGGTCCAGGAACACGACGTCGAAACGGCTGGCCGGCCCCTCCAGGTAAGCACCCGCATCCATCGCGACGGTATGGCCGCGCTCACAGCCGAGCAGCGCGAGGCTCTCGCCGAGCTGGCGCAGCACGGCGGGCGAGCAGTCCACGAACACCACGCCGGCCGCGCCGCGCGACAGCGCTTCCAGCCCCAGCGCACCGCTGCCGGCGTAAAGATCGAGGCAGCGCGCGCCCTCGATGACCGGCGCCAGCCAGTTGAACAGGGTTTCGCGCACGCGGTCGGGCGTGGGCCGTACCCCCTCGACCGGCGGGACCGGGAGGCGGCGGCGACGCCACTCCCCGCCGATAATGCGGAAGCTGCCCGGCGGAGGGGTTTTCGCGCGGCTGCGACCCCGACTGTGTGATCTCGCCATGCAGCAAAGTTAAGGCCTTGAAACGACTACGACAACCGGCGTAGGCTTGCGGAGGCGCACGCGCCATACGCCCGGGCGTCCGGGCCGCGTCATGCGTGTCTCCAAGCATAAAGACTTAGATAAAGATCACCCCTTTTGGGAGGAGTCAGAACAATGAGAAGCCTCTATCCGGTGGCGCTTGCCATCGTGGCGCTCGCGCTGTCCGCGTGCATCAAGGATTCGGAGAACCCCCCCGGCACGATCGGGGAGCCGAACACCGGCGTGCCGCAGGTACCGCAGGCGAACGCGACCTTCCGGGCGCAGTTCGATCCCCTCAGCGGAATCGTGCCGTACCCGAACGACATCCTCGGCTTCGTCGCCGCGCCAGGCACCGACGGCACGCTGAACCTGCCCGCGCAGGCCTTGCAGCCGCTGGCGCCGCTGGTCAATCAGCTCGACGGCTTCTCCACCAATGCCCGCATGACCGCAAACTTCACGCGCGCCGTCGATCCGGCCAGCCTCACACCGGGCTCGGTGTTCCTGCTCGAGGTGGCGATCGACCCGGCGACCAAGGGCGTGGTCGGCCTGTCCGACGCGACGCTCTGCAAGTTGGCGGCTGCGCCGCCCGATGCCTGCGCGGCCTTCGGCCTGCCTTTCAACACCGGCATTCCCTTCCTGGTGCAGGGCGTCGATTACGAGGTCAGCGTGGCACCGGACATCGATGCCGGCGGCCAGACCGTGCAGCTCAAGCCGCTCAGGCCGCTGAACGCCAACCAGGCGAACAACTTCACGCCGGGCACCGAGAACGGCTACTTGATGTTCCTGACCGACGGGGTCACCGACACCGACGGCGCCCCCGCCGCGCCGGACACCGTCTACGCGCAGATCCGGGCCGGCTACATCGCCGGCGCCATCCAGCTGCCCGACCCCGACGTCGGCCTGCCGCCGGGGTTGACCACCGAGGAACTGCTCGGCATCTTCATTGCGGCGCACCTGGCCGTCGGCGAGATCCTCGGCATCCAGCCGGGCGAAGTCGTGGTCAGCGCCAGCTTTACGACGCTGGACACCAAGACCGTGCGCGACACCGTGGCCGACATGGCCACCGCCGGCCCGAGCCAGGTGGAGCGCGCCGTCACGCCGGTGCCGGTGCCGATCTCGCCCGAGATCACCCTGCCGCCGGGCACGCCGGTGACCACGACCCTGCTGCTGGGACTGCAGGGGATCGACGGCAGCGCGATCCCCGGCGAGGGTGACGTCTACGCCGGCGCCGTGGTGGTGCCGTACTACCTCTCGCCGCCGACGGCGGAGAACCCGACGGCCCCGCTGAACAGCCCCTGGGTCGCGGCGACGGAGAGCCCGCTTGACGGCGCCAGCCTGGTGCTCAACAAGTTCAACCCGGTGCCGCTGAAGCGGGCCGACCAGCCGGTGCCCGTGCTGATCACGATCCCGAACGACAACACCGACTATGCGGCGGCGCTCGGCGGCACGGCAGTGCCGCCGGAAGCCGGCTGGCCGGTGGTGATCTTCTACCACGGCATCACCCGCAACCGGCTGGACGCGCTGGCGCTCACGGAACCGCTGAACAACGCGGGCTACGCGGTGATCGCCATCGACCAGCCGCTGCACGGCATCGCCGCGCCGGAGATCGACCCGGAAACGATTTCGCCCGAGGAGCTGGCCGACATCCTGGCCAACAACCCGAACGCGCTGCTGCGCGTCCCGGGCGTGCCCGAGCGCACTTTCGATCTCGACCTGCTCGACAACACCACCGGGGCACCTGGCCCCGACGGCCAGATCGACTCGAGCGGCGCGCACTTCATCAACCTGTCCAACGGGCTGGTGAGCCGCGACAACCTGCGCCAGGCGGCGGCGGACCTGGTGGCGCTGACCCGCACCATCCCGACCATGGACCTGGACGGCGACGAGCTCCCCGATCTCGACGGCAGCCGCGTGCACTTCATCGGCACGTCGCTGGGCGGCATTTCCGGCACCAACTACCTCGCCATGGACGACACGGCGGTCACCGCGACCCTGGGCGTCCCGGGCGGCGTGATCTCCGACCTGCTGCTGGACAGCTTCTCCTTCGGCCCGCGGATCGAGGCCGGCCTGATCGGCAACGGCCTGGTGCCCAACACCAGCCTGTACAACAACTTCATCCGCGACCTGCAGACGCTGGTCGACGCCGGCGACCCGATCAGCCACGCGGCTGACGCAGCCGGCGCGGCCGCAATCCACTTCATCCAGGTGGACGGCGACACTGTGGTGCCGAACAGCGCCTCCAACCGCCTCGCCGCGGAGATGGAGGGGGCCGGACTGACCGACTACACCTTCTCGCCGACCCCGGTCGTGGACCCGGCCGGCCTGAAGGCGCGCGTCTGCTTCACCAACGGCGCCACCCACGGCTCGCAGCTCGATCCGGGCACGACGGACGAGTCGCAGACGGCCACCGGTGAAATGCAGGGCCAGCAGGTCGTGTTCATCGCCGGCAACCCGGCTTTCGCGTTGCCGCCCAACGGCCAGACACTCATCTTCGGCGCCAGCGGCAGCCCGCTCGCCCCGACGGTGTACGGCAACTTCGACGACAACTGCGACGCGCCC
The DNA here is from genome assembly GCF_011058255.1 of Thioalkalivibrio sp. XN8. Taxonomy (GTDB): domain Bacteria; phylum Pseudomonadota; class Gammaproteobacteria; order Steroidobacterales; family XN24; genus XN24. The sequence goes on from NZ_JAALFH010000060.1 coordinate 77,908, forward strand.
GACCGGGTGCGGACCAACGAGCCAGCGCCGGTCGAATAACCGGCTGCGGCTCTTTTCACGACGGGCGGCCCTCGGGCCGCCCGTTTTCTTTCCGGGCGCCGGAGCAAAGCGGTAGCATAGGGACCTGCCCGCAACCGCCCCTCATCGACCATGGCCACACCCTCCTCCCACCCGCCTGCAGAGCCCGGCCAGGGCACGGGCGAGAAGCGCAAGGGCTTCTTCCGCCGGCTGCGCGAGCGCCTCAACAAAGGGGACAGCTGGCTGACCTACGATCTCGCCCACCTGCTGCCGGGCGGCAAGGTCGGGGAGGAGTTCATCGAGGAGATGGAGACGCGCCTGCTGACGGGTGATGTCGGCGTGGAAGCGACCCGGCAGATCGTCGAGGGCCTGGAGAAGAAGCTCTGGCGCGACGAGCTGGGCGACAGCAAGGCCGTGCTCGACACGATGCGCGCCAGCATGCTGGAAATTCTCGGGCCCTGCGAGCAGCCGCTGGCGATCCCTGCGGACGTCCGGCCCTTCGTGGTGCTGGTCGTCGGCGTCAACGGCTCGGGCAAGACCACCACCATCGGCAAGATCGCGCATCGCCTGCAAGGCGAAGGGCTGTCGGTCATGCTGGCCGCCGGCGACACCTTCCGCGCGGCAGCGGTGGAGCAGCTGCAGACCTGGGGTGAGCGCAACAACGTGCCGGTGATCGCGCAGGGCACCGGCGCCGACCCGGCAGCGGTCGCCTACGACGCTTTCGAGGCCGCGCGGGCCCGGGGGATCGACGTGCTGCTGGCCGACACCGCTGGCCGCCTGCACACCCAGGAAAACCTGATGGACGAGCTGCGCAAGGTCAAGCGCGTGCTCGGCCGCCTCGATCCCGATGCGCCGCACGAGGTGCTGCTGGTGCTGGACGGCGGCAGCGGCCAGAACGCGCTGCTGCAGGCGCGCCGCTTCAACGAGGCCATCGGCCTGAGCGGTGTCGCCATCACCAAGCTCGACGGCACGGCGAAGGGCGGCGTGGTGCTGGCGATCGCGCGCGAGCTGGCGCTCCCCGTCCGCTTCATCGGCATCGGCGAGGGCCTCGAAGACCTGGCGCCCTTCGAGGCCGGACCCTATATCGAGGCCCTGCTGGGCGCGCCGGGCGAGCGCGCCGCGCGGTGAGCCGGTGATCCGCTTCGAGCAGGTCTTCAAGCGCTACCCCGGCGGCCGCGACGCCCTGCGCGATTTGAGCTTGCGCATCGCCGAGGGCGAGATGGTGTTCCTCACCGGCCACTCGGGCGCCGGCAAGAGCACGCTGCTGAAGCTCATCGCCTGCATCGAGCGGCCGACGCGCGGCCAGGTGCTCATCGGCGGCCGCAACACCGCCGGCATTTCGCGGCGCCAGGTGCCGGCCCATCGGCGCCGCATCGGCATGGTGTTCCAGGACCACAAGCTGCTGGCCGATCGCACGGTGTTCGACAATGTCGGCCTCCCGCTGGTGATCGCCGGCGTGGGCACCCGCGAGACCGGCCGGCGGGTGCGCGCGGCGCTCGACCAGGTGGGGCTGCTGGGCAAGGAAGGCCTGCCGCCGGTCATGCTCTCGCAGGGCGAGCAGCAGCGTGTCGGCATCGCCCGCGCCATTGCCGCCCGCCCGCCGCTGCTCATCGCCGACGAGCCGACGGGCAACCTGGACCCCGACCTGTCACTGGAGATCATGTACCTGTTCGCGCGCCTCAACCGCGTCGGCACGACGGTGCTGGTGGCGAGCCACGACCTGCCGCTGCTGGAGCGCATGGGCCATCGCCGCATCGCGCTCGGCGACGGCCGACTCATCGAGGACCTGGACCATGCCTTCCCGGGCGCCCCGCCGCAGTAAGCCCGGCGGCGCGCGCCGCCGGCGCCGGCCGCCCCTCCTGGGGCGCCTGGCAGACCTGCGGCTGCCGCGGCTCGCGCTGCGCCTCCCCCGGTGGGGCGGCCTCGGCCTTGTGCGCAGCTGGACCCGCCTGCACGCCCAGACCCTGGTCGGCTCGCTCGGGCGCCTCGCCCGCCAGCCGCTGGGGACGGCCATGACCATCGCCGTCATCGGCATCGCGCTGGCCCTGCCCGTCAGCCTCTACCTGCTGGTGGACAATCTGCAGGGCGTGTCGGGACACTGGGAAGAGGGCATCGAGGTCTCGCTGTACCTCGAGCCGGGCCAGCCCCTGGCGCAGGCCCGCAGCATGGCGGACGAGATCGCGGGCTGGGAGGAAGTGGGCGCCACCGGGCTGGTCAGCGCCGAAGCGGCGCTGGAGGAATTCCGCGCCGGCTCCGGGCTCGGCGACGCCCTCGGCGCCCTCGAGCACAACCCGTTGCCCCACCTGGTCACCGTCCGCCCGGCCCCCGGCCACGACTCGCCGGAGGCCATCGAAGCCCTGGCGGAGCGGCTCCGGGCGCTGCCCGAGGCCGACCTGGTACAGGCCGACGCGGACTGGGTGCGCCGCCTGTTCGCCATGCTGGAGATCGCCCGGCGGCTGGCCGCCATGGCCGCCCTGCTGCTGGCGGTGGGCGTGCTGGTCATCGTGGGCAACACCATCCGGCTCGACATCCAGAACCGGCGCCAGGAGATCGAGGTGATGAAGCTGGTCGGCGGGACCGACGGCTTCATCCGGCGGCCGCTGCTCTACGGCGGGACCTGGTACGGGCTCGGCGGGGCGCTGGCGGCGCTGCTCATCGTCCAGGCCGGGCTCTGGGCGCTCGCCGACCCGGTCGCGCGCCTGGCGGGGCTGTACGGCTCGGGCTTCCGGCCGGCGGGACTGGGGCTGGCAGGGGCCCTGTTCCTGCTCGGCGCGGGCACCGCGCTGGGCTGGCTGGGCGCGTGGGTCTCCGCCACCCGCCACCTCCGCCGCGTGGAGCCGGGGCTCTGAGGCAAGGCGCTGAATCTGTGACGGTTTTCTCGTCCTGAGTTCCCGGGAACCCCGGCCGTCCTTAGCACTCTAACAGTTCGAGTGCTAAAATCCGGCGCCTATGGGAGGCAACACATGAGTACAGCGCTGGTCGCGCGACAGGACGGAATGATGCTGGCCGTGCCGGTCGGCAATCTCGACGCCTACATCAACGCGGTGTCGGCGGTGCCCGTATTGTCGGCCGAGGAAGAGACCGAGCTGGCGTGGCGCTTCCGCCGCGACAGCGATCTCGACGCCGCGCGCCAGCTGGTGATCTCCCACCTGCGTTTCGTCGTCCACATCGCCCGGGGCTACAACGGCTACGGGCTGCCGCTCGGCGACCTGGTCCAGGAAGGCAATGTCGGCCTGATGAAGGCCGTCAAGCGTTTCGACCCCAGTGTGGGCGTCCGGCTCGTCTCGTTCGCGGTGCACTGGATCCGGGCCGAGATCCACGAGTACGTGCTGCGAAACTGGCGGCTGGTGAAGGTGGCCACTACCAAGGCCCAGCGCAAGCTGTTCTTCAACCTGCGCAAGGCCAAGCAGCGGCTCGGCTGGCTGTCGCCCGACGAGACCCGGGCGGTGGCTGCGGACCTGGGCGTGTCGCCGGCAGAGGTCAACGAGATGGAGCAGCGGCTCGCCGCGCGCGACCTGGCCCTCGATCCGGGGCCCGACGCGGACGACGAGGAGCGGATCGGCTCGCCGGCCGCCTTCCTGCCGGCCCCCGGCGCGGATCCTGCCGAGCTCGTGGCGCAGGACGACTGGGAAGAGAACGCCGTCGAAGCCCTGGGCGAGGCCCTGGCGGAACTCGACGAGCGTGGCCGCGACATCCTGCAGCGGCGCTGGCTCGGTGAGCGGAAGGCGACGCTGCAGGAGCTGGCAGCCGAATACGGCGTGTCCGCCGAGCGCATCCGCCAGATCGAGGCCGCCGCCATGAAGAAGCTGCGGGCGCGCCTGGCAGACCAGGCGGCGAACGCCGCCTAGCGACGCTCGCGGCGGCCGTTTCCGTTAGCCCGTGATCGGCGACAGCCGGATTTCGACCCGCCGGTTGAGCGCGCGTCCCTCAGCGGTGCTGTTGTCGGCGACCGGCTGCGTCTGCCCGCGCCCGAAGGCCAGGATGCGCTGCTGGTCGACCCCGCGATTGACGAGGTAGGTCGCGACGGTGGCCGCCCGGCGCTCGGACAGCGCCTGGTTGTATTCGGCCGAACCGGTGCTGTCCGTGTGGCCCGTCACTTCGACCACCGTCTTGTCGAACTTCTGCGCCACCAGCGCAACCGAATCCAGCACGCCGAAAAACCCCGCCTTGAGATCCGAGCTGTCGGTCTCGAAGGTGACGTTGCCGGGCATGTTGAGAATGATCTCCTCGCCCACGCGGGTCACGCTGACGCCGGTGCCCGAGAGTTGCCGGCGCAGCTCGGCTTCCTGCTGGTCCATGTAGTTGCCGACGGCCCCGCCGGCCAGCGCACCGGCGCCGCCGAGAATCAGCGCGCGCTTGCGCCGCTCCTTGGAGTCGTCGCCGGTCAGGATGCCCAGCAGGACACCGGCGCCGGCGCCGATGGCCGCGCCCTTGGTAGCGCTGGCTGTCTTCTCTTCGCCGGTGTACGGATCGATGGTCTGGCAGCCGGCCACCAGGGTGGCGGCGACGGCGGCCAGGAACAAACGTTGCATGCGGGATGCCATGGTTTTCTCCCTTCGTCGTGTTTTACGCGGCCGCTGCGGGGGTTCCGCCGCCGACGGCTTGTGATAGTTTCTCAGACCGCTGCGCCGGGCGCGTGTTCCGGCCACTGCCAGGAGAGAGGATCGATGCGGAGCATACACCAGTGGCTGGACGAGTACGGCGAGAGCCACCAGGACCCGGTTAACAAGCGGATTCACTGGATCTGCGTGCCCGCCATCGTGCTCAGCGTGATCGGGCTGCTGTGGTCCATTCCGGTGCCGGCCGCCTTCGCCGCGATTTCGCCGGCGCTGAACTGGGCCGTGCTTCTCGCCATGGCGGCCGTGGTCTATTACTTCATTCTCTCGGTGCCGCTGGCGCTCGGCGCCGCCGCGGTGCTGTTGCTGCTGCTGCTCGCGGCCGCCGGCCTCGACCGCCTGGCCGTCCCGCTGTGGCTGACGTCCATCGTGATCTTCGTCGTGGCCTGGATCGGGCAGTTCATCGGCCATCAAATCGAGGGACGCAAGCCCTCGTTCTTCAAGGACCTGCAGTTCCTGATGATCGGCCCGCTGTGGCTCCTGGCGGCCGCCTACCGCGCCGCCGGGCTGCGCTACTGAGCCAGCGCGCGCGATAGAATGTGGCCCTTCGCCGGGATGCTGATCCCGGCACCACGAATCCCGGAGAGTTCCAGCGTGAGTTCCGTCAACCCCCTCGACTTCTACGATGTCCGCGGCCAGCTCAGCGAGGACGAGCAGATGGTGCAGGACACCGTCGCCCGCTTCACCGACGAGAAAGTGCTGCCGGTGATCCGGGAGTGCTTCGAGGAACACCGCTTCCCGGCCGAGCTGGTGCCGGAAATTGCTGCACTCGGCCTGCTCGGCTCCTCCCTGGAAGGCTACGGCTGCGCCGCCCTCAACGGCGTTTCCTACGGCCTCATCTGCCAGGAGCTGGAGCGCGGCGACTCGGGCATCCGCAGCTTCGTCTCGGTGCAGTCGAGCCTGGTCATGTGGCCGATCCACGCCTACGGCAGCGAAGAGCAGAAGCAGCGCTGGCTGCCCGCGCTCGCCGCCGGCGAGGCCATCGGTTGCTTCGGGCTGACCGAGCCCCACGGCGGCTCCGATCCGGGGAACATGAAGACGCATGCGAAGCGCGACGGCGACGACTGGGTGATCAACGGCGCCAAGATGTGGATCACCAACGGCAGCATCGCGGACGTCGCGGTGGTGTGGGCCACGACCGACGAGGGCCTGCGCGGCTTCCTGGTCGAGAAGGGCACGCCGGGTTTCGAGGCGCCGGAAATCCACCGCAAGTTCTCCCTGCGTGCCTCGGTCACCTCCTCGCTGTTCTTCGACAACGTGCGCGTGCCGCAGGACAACATGCTGCCCGGCGTGCTCGGCCTGAAGGGCCCGCTGAACTGCCTCACCCAGGCGCGCTACGGCATCACCTGGGGCGCGATCGGCGCCGCCCAGGCCTGCCTGCGGGAGTCGGTCGACTACGCCAACGACCGCGAGCTGTTCAACCGGCCGGTCTCCCACACCCAGACGGTGCAGCGCCGGCTGGCCGACATGGCCCGGCGCATCACGACTGCCCAGCTGCTGTCGCTGCAGCTCGGCCGGCTCAAGGATGCCGGCGCCATGAAGCCCGCCCAGGTATCGCTCGCCAAGTGGAACAATGTGCGCATGGCGCTGGACGTCGCGCGGGACGCGCGCGATATCCTCGGCGGCGCCGGCATCAGCGCCGAGTACTGCCCGATCCGGCACATGCTGAACCTCGAGAGCGTGATCACCTACGAGGGGACCGAGACCATCCACGAGCTCGTGGTCGGGCGGGAGCTGACGGGTGTCAACGCCTTCTGAAGCCGCGCTGGCGAAAAAGGCCGCCCGCGGCATCAACCGCGCGGCGGTCATCGACGCGAACTTCACCCGCTACGTCAGCGGGCTGGCGGCGGCCGGATGCGCGCCGCCGGAACCGCACGAGACCATCGTCCCCGGCAGCCGGCTGACGGCCGGCGAGTTCCTCGAGATCTTTCGCTGCCAGCTGCAGTCGCGGCACCTCGACCTGCAGGCGCGCGAGATGCGGGCCCGCAACGAGGGCTTCTACACCATCGGCAGCGCCGGGCACGAGGCCAACGCCGTGCTCGGCTTCCTCTCGCGCGAGACCGACCCGGCGTTCCTGCACTATCGCTCCGGCGGCTTCATGATGGCGCGCCTGGCGAAGGACCCGGAGCGGGACCCGGTCTACGAGACCTGCCTGGCGCTCGCGGCCAGCAGCGAGGACCCGGTCTCCGGCGGCCGCCACAAGGTCTGGGGCAGCGACCGCCGGCTCTGGGTGCTGCCGCAGACCTCCACCATCGCCAGCCACCTGCCCAAGGCCCTCGGCACGGCCATCGGACTCGAGCAGGCCAAGCGCCTGCAGCGGCCGCTGCCGCTGCCGGCCGACAGCATTGTCGTGTGCAGCTTCGGCGACGCCTCGGCGAACCACGCCACCGCGCTGGCCGGCTTCAACGCGGCGCAATGGGCCGCCTACCAGCGGCTGCCCGTGCCGTTGCTGTTCGTCTGCGAGGACAACGGCATCGGCATTTCCGTGCGCACGCCGGCCGGCTGGATCGAGGCCAGCTTCGCGCGGCGCGAAGGCCTCGACTACTTCGCCGCCGACGGCACGTCCCCCGGCGAGAGCTTCGAGATCGCCGCACGCGCCGTCGACCACTGCCGCCGGCGCCGCCGGCCGACCTTCCTCCATCTCAGGATGCCGCGCCTGCTCGGCCATGCCGGCACCGACTGGGAAGGCGACTACCTGGAACTGGCCGCGATCGAGGCCAACGAGGCCCGCGACCCGCTGCTGCCCGCCGCATTGCTGGCGGTGGAGAGCGGCTGCCTGGCGCCCGCCGAGGTGCTGGCGCTGTACGAGGAAACCCGCGCCCGCGTGGCGGACGCGGCCCGGCGGGCAGCCCGGCGGCCGCGGCTGGAGTCGGCCGCCGAGGTCGTCGCCACGCTGGCGCCGCTGCGCGCCGACGAGGTCCATGCCGAGGCCGCGCGCCGGCCGGATCCCGCTGATCGCGCAGCGGTGTTCGGCGGGGAAGCGAGGCTCCCCGAAGCGGGCAGCCCGCGCCATCTCTCGCTGCAGATCAATCGCGCCCTGCACGACCTGATGGCAACGTATCCCGAAATGACGCTGTTCGGCGAGGACGTGGCGCGCAAGGGCGGCGTCTATACCGTCACCGCCGGCCTGGCCGCGACCTTCCGCGGCAACCGGGTGTTCAACACCCTGCTCGACGAGACCACCATCCTCGGCATGGCACAGGGCGCCGCTTACATGGGCCTGCTGCCGTTCCCGGAGATCCAGTACCTGGCCTACTTGCACAACGCCTGCGACCAGGTCCGCGGCGAAGCCTGCTCGCTGCAGTTCTTCTCCAGCGGCCAGTGGGCCAATCCCATGGTGGTCCGCGTTGCCGGGCTGGCCTACCAGAAGGGCTTCGGCGGGCACTTCCACAACGACAATTCCTTCACCGCCCTGCGCGACATTCCCGGGCTGGTGGTGGCGTGCCCGTCCCGCGGCGACGACGCCGCCGGCATGCTGCGCACCGCCGCGGCGCTGGCGAAGGTGGACGGCCGCGTGGTGCTGTTCCTCGAGCCGATCGCGCTCTACATGACCAAGGACCTGTACACGGAGAAGGACGGGGCCTGGCTGTTCCCCTATCCGCCGCCGGGCGAGTTCGTGCCCTTCGGCGCGCCGCGGGCCTATGGCCCGGAAGGCCCGGCCGCGCTGGTGATCACCTTCGGCAACGGCGTGCGCATGGCGCTGCGCGCCGCGCGCCGGCTGGGACCCGAAGCAGAGATGAAGATCCGTGTGCTCGACCTGCGCTGGCTCAAGCCCCTCAACGCCGCCGCCATCGTGGCCGAAGCGGACCGCGCCGGGGCGGTGCTGGTGGTGGACGAGGGCCGGCGCAGCGGCGGGATCGCCGAGGAACTGTTCACCCTGCTGGACGAGCGCGCCCGGCCCGGCCTGCCCAAGGCACGGGTCGCAGGCGAGGACAGCTACATCCCGCTCGGACCGGCGGCGGACACCGTGCTGGTGGGCGAGGCGCAGGTCGAGGCCGCGCTGCGCGCGCTGCTGGAGTTGTGACGCCGACCCGGCACAGCAGCCGGCGACCGGGGTAATATCGAGATTCACGGTATGCGACCGGGAGCGCCCCATGCCAGCCTCCGCTTCCCACCCCCGGCTCACCCTCTCCGGTATCTCGCAGGTGTCGATGCGCGCCCTCGACCTGGAACGCGCCGTCGCCTTCTATCGCGACCTGCTCGGCCTGGAACTGCTGTCGGAGCACGAAGGCATGGCCTTCATCCTCGCCGGCTCCGTGCGCATCATGCTGGCGGTGCCCACGGCCCCGGAATTCGATCACCCGGGCTCGATCCTGTATTTCGACACCAGCGACATCGAGGCCGACTTTGGCGCGCTCAAGGCGCTCGGCGTCGAGGTGCTGCGGGACCCGTTCGTGGCGCATCGCGAGGGCGATCACGAGTTCCGGCTCGCGTTCTTCCGGGACAGCGAGGGGAATACGCTGGGCCTGACCCAGTGGCGCCGCGATGCGGCCTGAAGCGGCGCCGGGGCAACTGATCCGGTGAGCCGGCACATCGCCATCGTCGAGGACGAAGCCGCCATCCGCGACAATTATGCGGATGCCTTTCGCCGCCATGGGTACCGGGTCAGCACCTACCCGGGGCGCCGCGAGGCGCTCGAAGCCTTCGCCGCGCGGCTGCCCGACCTGGTGCTGATCGACGTGAGTCTCGGCGCGGAGCCCGAGGGGGGCTTCGAGCTGTGCCGGGAGCTGCGCGCCCGCGCGCCGCGGCTGCCGCTGATCTTCCTCACCGCCCGCGACAGCGATTTCGACGCCGTCTCCGGGCTGCGCCTCGGCGCCGACGACTACCTCACCAAGGACATCAGCCTGCCGCACCTGCTGGCGCGCATCGCCGCACTGTTCCGGCGGCTCGAGGTGCTCGGTGATCCGGCGGGTCCGCAGAACGCCCTGCAGCGCGGCAAGCTCGCGCTCGACACTGAGCGGCTCGAGGCCCGCTGGAACGGCGCCGACCCGGGCCTTACCCTGACGGAATTCTGGATCGTGCATGCGCTGGCGCGCCATCCCGGGCACGTGAAGAACCGGCAGCAGCTGATGGAAGCGGCGCGGGTCGTGCTGGATGACGCCACCATCACCTCCCACGTAAAGCGCATCCGCCGCAAGTTCGAAGCGCTGGACCCGGCCTTCGACGCCATCCAGACGGTCTACGGCCTCGGCTACCGCTGGCGGGACGGCGCCCCCTCATGAGGCTCGCCGGCCAGCTGCTGCTGGTCAGCGCCGTGACCCTCCTGCTGCCCTGGGCGGGCTGCCAGTACGCCCGCGAAGTGGAATCGGCCCTGCGCGCCGCGGAGGCGGACTCGGTGGCCGCGAGCGCACGGCTGCTGGCGGCCGCGCTGGCGCCCGCCGTGGCTCCCGATGCGGCGGGGCTCCAGGCGGTCGCGGGTCGCAGTGGCGACCTCGACCTGTACGCCCATCCGCTCGGCGCCGCCCCGACGCTGGACGGCTTCGTCGAGGACTGGGGCCTGGCCGCGAGGCACCTGGAACGGACGGGCGGGCTCGAATTCCTGGTCGGGCGGCGGGGCGTCGCGACGTACGTGTTCGTTGCCGTCGCCGGCGGGCAACCGCCGTCCGCCCTGCGACTCACGGGACGCGACACGCCCCTCGTGTTCCCGCTGGACGCGCCCGGCCCCGTGCTGGGACGAGATGGACCTGCTCTGGACGCGCGCAGCCGCGGCTACTGGCAGGCCACCAGCACCGGCTGGCAGATCGAGGCGCGCGTACCCTCGTCGCTGCTCGAGGGCCGGCTCGGCCTGCAGGTCCGCGACCCGGACGGGACGCTGCGCGGGACCACCTGGATGGAACGCCCGGGCCGGCTGGCGGCACCGGATGCCGGCGCCCAGGCCGCACTCGATCGCCTCGCGCCGCCCGGGTTCCGCGCCTACCTCATCGACACGGCCGGCTTCCTGCTGGCGCGAAGCGAGCCGGCCACATCCGCTGCGGCCGAGGCCCCGGACGGCTGGCTGGACCCTGTCTTCCGCTTTGCCCTGGGCAGGCGCACCGAGGCCGACCCGGCGCCGGCAGCGCGCCCCGGCCAGCTCAGCGGCCGGCATGTCGAGCTCGCCGCGCTCGGCACCGCGACCACGAGGCGCTATGCCGACGGCGCCACGAACCTCCTGGCCGCCGCGGCGCCGGTCGGCGACGGGATCCCGCCCGCCGCAATCGTCGTGATGGAGCGCGATACCGCCGAGATTCTTGCCCTCACCCGTGCCCCGACGCGCCGGCTGCTGGGCCTCAGCCTGCTGGCCAGCACCGGCGCGGCGCTGGCGCTGCTGGGCTTCGCGGGCTGGCTGTCCTGGCGCATCACCCGCCTGCGGGATGCGGCGGGCAGCGCGGTCGGCCAGCGGGGCGAGGTGCTCGGCTCCCTGCCCGGGGCTGCCGCCGGTGACGAGCTCGGCGACCTGGCACGCCAGCTGGCCGGCCTGCTCGGCCGGGTGCGCGAGCACAATCTCTACCTGCAGGAGCTCGGCGGCCGGCTGGCGCACGAGTTGCGGACGCCGCTGGCGGTGGTGCGCAGCTCACTCGACAACCTCGAGGCCGAGGCCAGCAGCCCGGGACCCTGGCTGGGCCGGGCACGCGAGGGCGTAGACCGGATGAGCCACCTGGTGAACGCCCTCGCCGCGGCGCGCCAGATGGAGCGCGCGATCGGCGCAGCAGAACTCGAGGACTTCGACCTCGGCGCACAGCTCGACGACATGACCGACGCCTACCGCGCGCTGCACCCGGAGCACGGCTTTGCCCTGGCCCGCCCCGCCGGGCCATGCCGGATCCACGGCGCGCCCGAGCTGATCGCCCAGGCGCTGGACAAGCTGGTCGACAACGCGGTCGACTTCGCTCCGGCCGGCACGGAGATCCGGCTGGAGCTGGCCCGCCGCCGCGACGACTGGCGCCTGGCGGTGGCGAACGCGGGCAGCCGGCTCCCGAGCGGCGCGCCGGCGCGGCTGTTCGACTCCCTGGTGTCGCTACGCGGCGAGACGGGCAAGCCACACCTCGGCCTCGGACTCTACATCGTGCGCCTGGTGGCCGAGCGCCATGGCGGGCGCGCCGGGGCCGCGAACCTCGGGGAGGACGCGGGGGTGGAGTTCTACCTCGACCTGCCGGATGCGTCGGCGCAGCGGGCGGGCTATAGTGAAAGCTCCAGACAGTACCCGGAGCGTCCGTCATGAACCGCGCTTTCCTTTACCTTTGCGGCCTGCTGTATCTCGGTTACGGGCTCTGGGTACTGCTCTCCCCGGAGACCAGCCTCGCCTACCTCGGCACGGATCTCTCGATCGTCAACACCATGTCCGACCTGCACGGCAGCCACGGCGGGCTCAACATCGCGGTCGGCCTGTTCCTGCTCTGGGCCGCCGGCAACCCCGACTGGTTCCGCAACGGCCTGTGGCTGGTGTTCCTGCTCAACGTGGGCTATCTCGGCGGGCGGCTGGTCGCCTTGCTCTCGGACGGCATGCCGACGGGCCTGGTGCCCGCCGTGATGGTGCTGGAAGCGGTGCTCCTGGTAATGGCTCTCGTGCTCGCGAAGCGCGCCCCGGCCCCCGCCTGAGGCGGGCGCCCGGCCTGTCGTCGACCTGCGCGCGATGCGCACCGCCGCCTTCAAGGACCACTTTTCCGTCGCCGCGCACGAGTACCATCGGCATCGGCCGGGCTACCCGCCGGAACTATTCGATTTCCTCGCCGGGGCCGCGCCGGGACGCGCACTGGCCTGGGACTGCGCCACCGGCACCGGCCAGGCGGCGGTGGCGCTGGCCGAGCACTTCGAGCGCGTCGTCGCGACCGACGCCAGCGCAGCGCAGGTCAGCCACGCCGTCACTCACCCGCGGGTCAGCTACGCGGTGGCGACCGCCGAGCAGAGCGGTCTCGCCGACCGGAGCGTGGACCTGGTGACCGTGGCCCAGGCCATGCACTGGCTCGATCTCGACCGCTTCTTCGCCGAACTGGGCCGCGTCGCCCGGCCGGGCGCGGTGTTCGCCGCGTGGACCTACAGCCTGGCTGACGGGGACCCGGCCATCGATCCCATCGTGCGCGGCTTCTACGAGGAGATGGGGCCGTGGTGGCCGCCGGAGCGGGTGCACGTGGAAGAAGGCTACCGCCGGCTGGAGTTTCCGCTGGCGTCCATCGACGCGCCCCGCTTCGAGATCCGCGCCCGCTGGCCTCTCGACCGCCTGCTGGGCTATTTCAGCACCTGGTCGGCCGTGAACCGCTGCCGGCGCGAGTCCGGCTCGGACCCGCTGGCGGCGCTGCGCGCGCGGCTGGCGGCGGCCTGGGGCGATCCCGACCAATCCCGGCCGGTGCGCTGGCCGCTGCACTTGCGGGTGGGGCGCGTGACATGAGTGAGTGGCGCCTGCTCACGCCCGACAGCGAGCTGCCCGAAGTACCGGCGGCGCCCGCGCCCTGGCGTCTCACCGGGGACGGCTGGATCCTGCTGCTGGAGCTGCCGGAAGCAGCCCGGCGCGACCCCCGGCACCTGCCGCCGGAACTGCGCGACTGCCCGCTCGGCGGGCCCGCCATCGTGATGTTCGTCGACTACGCCGAGTCGCCCGCCGGGCCTTATCGCGAGCTGCTGTACATCCCGGGCCGGTTCACGCTGCCCGACGGCGCGCACGCCTGGTCGGTCACCCGGATCTACGTCAGCACCTGGGAGAGCGTTGCCAACGGCCGGCGCAACTGGGGCATCCCCAAGGACCGCGCGGATTTCGCCCGCGAACAGGCCGGGCGCGGGGAGCGGCTGCGCGTGGCGGCGGAGGGCAGGATGGTGGCGGAGCTGGAACTGGGCGCCCGCGGCCCGCGGCTGCCGGCGCGCGCCGGGCTGCTGCCCGCGTCGCTGCGCCGGCTGGTGCAGTTCCATGCCGGCCGGCGCTTCGAGCTCGCACCGGGGGCCCATGGCGGGGTGCGGCTGGCCCGCGTGGAGCGCCTGGCCAGCGATCCCGGGCTGTTCCCCGCGCTGGCCGATGCGCGGGTCCGCCTGGCGCTGAAGGCCGAGCGCTTCACGCTGGAGTTCCCGGTCGCGACGAGCGCTGCTCAGACGCCGAGATAGGCGACGATGCCCTTGGCCGCCTCGCGGCCCTCCCACACGGCAGTGACCACCAGGTCGGAACCGCGGACATTGTCGCCGCCGGCAAAGACCTGGGGATGGGTGGTCTGGTAGGGGTACCGGCCGCCGGTGTCCACCTGCAACCTGCCGTCCGGATGCGTCGTCACGCCGGCCCCGGTGAGCCAGTCGGGCGGGTCCGGGCGGAAACCGAAGGCGATGATGACGGCATCCGCCGGCAGCACTTCCTCGGTGCCCGGGACCGGCTCCGGCCGCCGCCGGCCGCCGGGGCCCTTCTCTCCCAGCCGGGTGCGCACGACTTTCACACCCTCGACCGCGCTGGTCCCCACGACCTCGATCGGCTGGCGATTGAACAGGAACTCGACGCCCTCTTCGCGGCTGTTTGTCACCTCGCGGCGCGAGCCGGGCATGTTCTCCTCGTCGCGCCGGTAGGCGCAGGTGACGCTGACCGCGCCCTGGCGGATCGCGGTGCGGTTGCAGTCCATGCCCGTGTCGCCGCCGCCGAGCACCACCACGCGCTTGCCGGCCATCGACAGGAACGGCTCGTCCGCGCCGAGCAGCCCGAGCTCGCGGCGCACGTTGGCGACGAGATAGGGCAGCGCCTCGTGCACGCCGGGCAGGTCCTCGCCGGGCAGGCCGCCCTTCACGTAGCGGTAGGCGCCAGTACCGACGAACACGGCGTCGTAGTCGGCCAGCAGCTGGTCGAGGGTCACGTCACGCCCGACCTCGCACTCCAGTACGAACTCCACGCCCATGCCTTCGAGCAGCATGCGACGGGTCTCGATGACTTCCTTCTCCAGCTTGAACGGCGGGATGCCGAAGGTGAGCAGGCCGCCGATGCGCGGGTAGCGGTCGTAGACCACCGGCCGCACGCCGTGGCGGGCCAGCACGTCGGCCGCCGCCAGCCCCGCCGGGCCTGCGCCGATGATGGCGACCTCGCGCCCGGTCGGCTTGACGCCCGACAGGTCGGGCCGCCAGCCCTGGCGCACCGCCTCGTCGGTGATGTATTTCTCGATGCTGCCGATGGTGACGGCGCCGAAGCCGTCGTTCAGCGTGCAGGCGCCCTCGCAAAGCCGGTCCTGCGGGCACACCCGGCCGCACACCTCCGGCAAAGAGTTCGTCTGGTGGCACAGCTCGGCCGCCTCGAACAGGTTGCCTTCCTCGACCAGCTTCAGCCAGTTCGGGATGTAGTTGTGCACCGGGCACTTCCACTCGCAGTACGGGTTGCCGCAGTCGAGGCAGCGGCCGGCCTGCTGGTATGCGCCCTCGGCATCGTACTGGCCGTAGATCTCGCGGTAATCGCGCACGCGCTCCTTGGCCGGCGTCTTGTTCGGGTCGACGCGGGGTATCTCGAGAAAGCGGAGCGGCTTTTCCAGGCTCATGGGATCCTCAGGCGGCGCGCCGCAGCGAGTCGATCAGGCTCTCGAGGTCGGCGGCCTTCGGCTTCACCAGCCAGAACTTCGGCAGGTAGGAGCGGAAGTCGTCGAGGATCTCGCGGCCCCAGGCGCTGCCGGTCTCGCGCGCATGCGCTTCCAGCAGCTCGCGGAGGTGATGCAGGTGCGCCTCCATGGTCTCCGGCGTAATGCGGTGGATGTCGATCAGCTCGTGGTTGTAGCGGTCGACGAAGTCCCGCTCGAGATCGAGCACGTAGGCGAAACCGCCGGTCAAGCCGGCGCCGAAGTTCACGCCCGTGCGTCCCAGGACGACCGCGACGCCGCCCGTCATGTACTCGCAGCCGTGGTCGCCGCAACCTTCGACCACCGCGACCGCGCCGGAGTTGCGGACGGCAAAGCGCTCACCGACGGTGCCGGCGGCGAACAGCTGCCCGCCGGTCGCGCCGTAGAGGCAGGTGTTGCCCATGATCGGGGCGCTGCGGGCCTCGAAGCGGCTGTCGGTAGGCGGATAGATCACCAGGCGCCCGCCGGCCATGCCCTTGCCCACATAGTCGTTGGCGTCGCCCTCCAGGTAGAGGTGCAGGCCGCCGACGTTCCACACGCCGAAACTCTGGCCGGCCGAGCCCTTCATGCGGATCACCACCGGGTCGCCGGCCATGCCGAGGTTGCCGTAGCGCCGCGCGATCTCGCCCGACAACCGGGCGCCGATGGAGCGATGGAAGTTCTTGACCTCGTAGAAGAAGGTGCCGCCGCGCCGCTCCTCGATGGCGCCGCGGCACTCGGCCACCATGCGCTCGTTGAGCAGGCCTTCGTCGAAGGGCGGATTGCGCGCCTCGGTGCAGTAACGCGCCTCCGCTGCGGAGAGCCCGCCCGGGTCCACCAGCGGCCTCAGGTCCAGGCGCCGCTGCCGCGGCGTCTCGCCCGGCCGCGGCTCGGCCAGGTCGGAGCGGCCGATCAGCTCCTGCACGCTGCGCGCGCCGAGCGCCGCCAGCAGCTCGCGGGTCTCGCGCGCCACGAAGCGGAAGTAGTTCATCACCATCTCGGGCAGGCCGATGAAGTGGCGCTCGCGCAGCACCGGGTGCTGGGTGGCGACCCCGGTGGCGCAGTTGTTGAGATGGCAGATCCGGAGGTACTTGCAGCCCAGCGCGACCATCGGCGCGGTGCCGAAGCCGAAGCTCTCGGCGCCCAGCACCGCCGCCTTGATCACGTCGAGCCCGGTCTTCAGGCCGCCGTCGGTCTGCAGGCGCACGCGGTGGCGCAGATCGTTCTGCACCAGCACCTGGTGGGTCTCGGCCAGCCCCAGCTCCCACGGCGAGCCGGCGTACTTGGTGGACGTCAGCGGGCTGGCCCCGGTGCCGCCGTCGTAGCCGGAGATGGTGATCAGGTCGGCATAGGCCTTGGTCACCCCGGCCGCCACCGTGCCGACGCCGGCCTGCGCCACCAGCTTCACCGACACCAGCGCCTGCGGATTGACCTGCTTGAGGTCGAAGATCAGCTGCGCCAGGTCCTCGATGGAATAGATGTCGTGGTGCGGCGGCGGCGAGATCAGGCCGACGCCCGGCCGCGCGTAGCGCAGCCTGGCGATCATCTCGTTGACCTTGTGGCCGGGCAGCTGGCCGCCCTCGCCCGGCTTGGCGCCCTGGGCGATCTTGATCTGCAGCACCTCGGCATTGACCAGGTACTCCGCCGTCACGCCGAAGCGGCCCGAGGCGACCTGCTTGATCTTCGACACCTTCTCGGTGCCGTAGCGCGCCGGGTCCTCGCCGCCCTCGCCCGAGTTGGAGCGGCCGCCAAGCCGGTTCATGGCGGTCGCCAGCGCCTCGTGCGCCTCCGGCGACAGCGCGCCGAGGCTCATGCCGGCCGAGTCGAAGCGCGCCAGGATGGCTTCCTCCGACTCCACATCCTCCAGCGGCACCGGCGGCCCCAGCGGCTTCACGTCCAACAGGTCGCGGATCACCATGGCCGGCCGGTCGTTCACGTGGCGCGCGTATTCCTGGTACACGCTGTAATCGCCGGTTTGCACCGCCGCCTGGAGGGTGGCGATCACGTCGGGGTTGTAGGCGTGGTACTCGCCGCCGTGCACGAAGCGCAGCAGGCCGCCCTGCTCGACGTCCACGCGGGTGTTCCAGGCGCGCTGCGCCAGGGTCATGGCGTCCGATTTCAGGTCGGTGAAGTCCGCGCCCTGGATGCGCGACACGCTGTTGGGGAAACAGCGCTCCACCACCTCCTCGTGCAGGCCGACGATCTCGAACAACGCCGCACCGCGATAGCTGGCGATGGTGGAAATGCCCATCTTGGACATGATCTTGAACAGGCCCTTGCGGATGCCGCGGCGATAGCTGCGGCCGAGCTGCCGGCCGCTCTCGCGCCGGCTGCGCAGCCGCCCGCTGCGGGCCAGGTCGTTCAGGCACTCGTAGGCCAGGTAGGGGTAGACAGCCGTCGCGCCGTAGCCCACCAGGCAGGCAAAGTGATGCGGGTCCCGCGTGGTCGCGGTCTCGACCAGCAGGTTGCAGTCGCAGCGCAGCCCGACCCGCACCAGGTGATGGTGCACGGCGCCGGTGGCGAGCAGGGCATGAACCGGCACCGCGCCGGGACGCAGCTCGCGGTCGCTGAGCACGACCATCAGCTTGCCCTCGCGCACGGCCGCCTCGGCCTCCGCGCAGAGCGCCTCGAGCCCTTCCTGCAGCGGCTCGCCTTCCGGCCGGTTCAGGTCAAGGACCACGTGGCCGCAGTCCGCGTCCTCCTCGGCCAGCAGCTGGCGGAACTTCCGCTGCGACAGCACCGGCGAGTTGATGACGATGCGCCGCGCGTACTCCGGCCGCGGCTCGAAGAGATTGTGCTCGCGCCCGATCTGGGTCTCGAGCGACATCACCACGCGCTCGCGCAGCGAGTCGATCGGCGGGTTGGTCACCTGCGCGAACTGCTGCCGGAAATAGTCGTACAGCGAGCGCACGCGGCGCGACATGAACGGCAGGGGCGTGTCGTCGCCCATCGACCCGACGGCCTCGGCCTCGCTCTCGCACAGCGGCCGCAGCACTTCCTCCCGCTCCTCGCGCGTGATGCCGAACATCTTCTCGTACAGGCTCAGCTCGTCCCGGCCCATCGGCTCGGCGAGCAGCTGGGGATCGACCAGGCTGGTCTCGAGGTAACGCACGCCGCGCCGCAGCCAGTCCTTGAAGGGCGCGCGGGAGGCCAGTTCCTCGTCGATTTCGCGCCATTCCTTGAGCTCCCCGGTGGCGGTGTCGGCGATGATCATCTCGCCGGGACCGAGGCGGCCCTTGGCTACCACCTGCTCCGGACGGTAATCCCAGACGCCCACCTCGGAGGCGATGGTCAGGTGGTCGTCGTCCGTCACCACCCAGCGCGCCGGCCGCAGCCCGTTGCGGTCGAGGATGCAGCCAGCGTTGCGGCCGTCGCTCATGACGATGCCCGCCGGCCCGTCCCAGGGCTCGAGGTGCATGCCGTAGTATTCGTAGAAGGCGCGGATGTCCGAGTCGATGTCGTCCACGGTCTGCCAGGCCGGCGGGATCAGCAGGCGGATCGCCTGCATCATGTCCATGCCGCCCGCGACCAGCACCTCCAGCATGTTGTCGAGGCTGGAGGAGTCCGACCCGCTCAGCGACACCAGCGGCGCCAGCTGCTGCAGTTCGGGCAGCACCTTGGAACGGAACTTGGGCGCGCGCGCCAGGGCCCAGTTGCGGTTGCCCTGGATGGTGTTGATCTCGCCGTTGTGCGCCAGGTAGCGGAAGGGCTGGGCCAGGCGCCACTGCGGCAGCGTGTTGGTCGAGAAACGCTGGTGGAAGACGCAGATCTTCGCCGCCAGGCGCTCGTCCGCGAGGTCCGGGAAGAAGCGCGGCAGCTGTTCGGGCATCACCATGCCCTTGTAAGCCACCGTGTCCGGGGACAGGCTGGCGACGTAGAACACCGGGTCGGTTCCGGTCAGCTGCTGCTCGGCACGACGCCGCGCCACGAACAGGCGGCGGCGGAACACGTCCGCGGTCATCTCCTCGGGCGCGGTGACGAACACCTGCTGGATCAGCGGCAGGGTCTTGAGCGCCTGGGCGCCGCAGGCGTCGGGCTCGACCGGGACCGTCCGCCAGCCGTCCAGTCGCAGGCCTTCCGCGGCCACGCAGGCGCGCACCACGTTGCGGGCGTGGGCGGCGCGGGCCGGGGCGGGATCGAGGAACACCGTGCCGGCGGCGAAGTGGGCGCCGGGCTGGATGCCCGCTTCGGCGGCCACGGCGCGCAGGAAGGGTTCCGGGGTGGAAAACAGGATGCCGCAACCGTCGCCGGTCTTGCCGTCGGCCGCCACGGCGCCGCGATGGGTCAACCGGCCGAGCGCCGCCACGGCGGTCGCCACCAGCCAGTGGCTGTCGCACCCGGCCAGGCTGGCGATCAGCCCGAAGCCGCAGCTGTCGCGCTCGAAAGCGGGTCGGTAGAGCCCCTGCTTGGCAGACACGGTCAAGTTCTCCTCCGGCGCCTGGCCGACCCCTTCCGGGTTGCCATGGAATCGATTAATCCGGCGCCGCGTCGGCCCGGCCCTTGCAAGCGCCTGTTTTTATTCAGGCACTCCAGCAGCTGCTATTGATGTGGGCAGTGCAACACAGAATATAAAACAGACCCTGCGCCAGCCGTCAAATGCCGCCGTCGGCCTCGCGGCCCCAGCGTGCCCGGGTCACCTGCCAGCCGTCGCCCTCGTCGCGCAGCGACAGCTCGAGCGGGAAGGCGTCGGCAGACAGGCCGGCGGGGCCCAGTCCGGCCGTCAGTATCTCGAGCCGCGCCCGGGCCAGCCGCGGCGACAATAGCTCGATTTCCCGGACGTTTACGATGATCTCGACCCGCGGGTAACGCATCAGCAATCCCCGCAGGGTCAGGAGCATACGCGTCCGGTCGCGCCCGGCGGCATCGGCATAGTCGCCCGCAACCCGCGCCGCGAAGAACGCGTGGTCGCCGTTCTCCGCCGCCTCCTCGGCCGCCGCCAGCGCCGCCCGCAGACGCCCCTCCGGGTCCGGCGCCGGCCCGCCGCAGCCCGCCAGCAGCAGGCAGGCGAGCAGCGCCCCGATGCCTCCAGGCGCGACCAGGGCTCGTCTTGTTCGTCTGGCTGCCACGCGCTGGCCACCCTCCGGTTCCGTTCCTGCCCGGCCAGCGTAAACTGGAGACCGGCGCGTGGAAACCCGTCACCGCGCCGCAGCTCACAGGCGCGGAGAACAGCAGCATGTACGACCAGGCGTTGGCCGACGAGATTCTCGACTACTGGTTCGGCGACACCGTGCGGGACACCGCGAAGGTCCCGGGACGGATGGGCTTCTGGTTCGGCCCGGATCCGGAGCGGGATGCCGGGATGCGCGAGCGCTGGGGCGAGCTGGTGATCGCCGCCTCCGAGGGCAAGCTCGACTTCTGGACCCGTACACCCCGCGGCCGCCTGGCCGTGCTGATCCTGCTGGACCAGATGCGCCGGAATATCTATCGGGGCACGGCCGAAGCCTTCCGCCGCGACGGCCGTGCGCGCTACCTCATGCGCGACGGCGTCAGCCGGATGATGGACCTGAAGCTCGCGCCCATCGAGCGGGTGTTTTTCTACATGCCGCTGCAGCATGCGGAGTCGCTCGACGACCAGGAGCTGGCCGTGGACCGCTTCCTGCAGGTCGAGCGCGAAGTGGCCTCGCCGCATCGGGAGATCTTCGCCGGCTTCCGCAAGTACGCCCAGAAGCATCGCGACATCATCGCCCGCTTCGGCCGCTTCCCCCATCGCAACGCCATCCTCGGGCGCCGGGAAACTGGGGAGGAGGCTGCCTGGCTGGCGGGCGGCGGTGAGCGCTTCGGCCAGCTCGCACCGGCCCCGGCCTCCGGGCAGGACGAACTGCCCGGCTGAGCGCTAGCCTGCGGGCCGGCCCGCCACAGCCTGGCCGGCGGCCGCCTCGGCCACCCGCCGATTGGCCAGGCGCAGGAAGCGGAAGTTCAGCAACAGCGCCGTCACGGTCAGGCCGATGATCAGCGCCACCCACACCGCGGTCGGGCCCAGGCGCGCGTGCACGCCGGCGTACCAGGCCATGGGGAAAGCGATCAGCCAGTAACTCGCGACGTTGATGAGCATCGGCACGCGCGTGTCCTTGAAGCCCCGCAAGGCACCCGCGGCGCCGACCTGCAGTCCGTCGGAGACCTGGAAGATCATCGCCATGCTGAGCAAGGCCACGGCAAGGGGCAGGAGCTCGGGATCGGTGGTGTAGAAGGCAGCGATCTGCTCCCGGAAGAACAGCAGCACCGTGGCCGAGGCCACCATGAACAGCCCGCAGAGGCCGATGCCGCTCCAGCCGGCCCGCCGCGCCCGTCGCGGCTCGCCGCGCCCGAGCGCCTGGCCGACCCGGATGGTGGTCGCGGAATGAAAGGCCAGCGGCACCATGAACATGGTGGCGGCGTAGTTGATCGCGATCTGGTGCGCGGCCACCTGGGTGGCGCCGAGGGTGCCCATGATCAGCGCCACGCCGGCGAACAGCCCGGCCTCCGCCTCGACGCTGGCGGCGATGGGCAGCCCGAGGCCGAGGATCTCGCGCTGGACCGGCCAGCGCGGCCGCTCGAAGCCGCGCCACAGGACGAAGCGCTCATAGCGGCGCGACCGCCGCGTGTACCACAGCATGGTGGCGAACATGCACCACATGGCGACGGCGCTGGCGATGCCGCAGCCGACCGCCCCCAGCCGCGGAAAGCCAAGGTTGCCGTACATCAGCACCCAGTTGCCGCTGACGTTGACCACCAGTCCCACGGCCGCGGCGTACATGATAGGCCGGGTCCAGCCGATGCCCTCGGTCATGAAGCGCATGGCGAGGAAGGCGAACACGCCGGGCAGGCCGAAGGAGATGGCGAACAGGTAGCCGCCCGTCAGCGGCACCACCTCCGGGTCGATCCCCATCGCCGCCAGCAGCGCCGGAGCGCCGAGCAGCGCGGTGAAGCCGAGCACCGCCAGCGCCTGGCTGAGCCAGAAGGCCTGCCGCAGCGCCACCCCGGCGTCCTCCCAGCGGCCCGCCCCGTAGGCATGGGCCACGACCGGGCTGACGGCCATCAGCACGCCGAGGCCGAAGAGGAACACCACCATCCAGATGGAGCCGCCGACCGCCACCGCCGCGAGGTCGCGCGTGCCCAGCCGGCCCGCCATCACGGTGTCGGCAAAGTTCATCCCCGCCAGGGCGAGGTTGTTGAACACCAGCGGGCCGGCCAGGCGCAGGATTGCCCGCGCCTCGCCCGGACCGCGGCGGGACGAAGGGTCAGGCGCGCTCACGACTGCTCACCGGCACGGGGGGCGAGCATTCTACGCCGCCACGGGCTTCTCGTGGCGAGCCGCGCGCGGATTCAGAAGCGGTAGGCCACCCCGAGGGCGATCACCGGGAAGAACGTGACGTCGTCCAGCTCATCCTGCAGGGCCGCCTCTTCGAGCGCGAGGTCCTGGTCGAACTGGTCCTGCAGCGCCGGGTCGCTCACCGTGCCCGTCAGCGACACCGTCGGCTCGCCGGTGTACATGATCCCGAGGTCGAAGGACATGGACCAGCCGCCCGTACCCACCGCGTTGCCCCAGCCGACGCCGAAGTAGGGCGCGAAGCCGTCCCAGTCGACGTCGGCCCTCAAGTTCGCCGTGTAGGTGTTGTCGCCCACGTCCAGCGCGCCGTCCGCGGTGCCCGTGAAGGCGTTGCCGCTCTGCACGCCGCCGACGCTGAGCCGGAAAGTCCCGCGCCACGGATGCCAGTCGAGGAACAGCCCGAGGTTCTCGAGCTCGAGGTCGCCGTCGTACTCGATCCCGTTCTCGTTGAGGGTATCGGAGTAATCGAACGCATAGTAGCCGCCGCGCAGGTTGAGCGCCTCGCCCATGCCGAACGTGCCCTCGAGACCCAGGCCCGCCGTGCCGGCCTTGGCGCCGAGGGCGAAGTTTTCGGCGGCGGCGGCCGGGGCTGCCGCCAGCAGGACGAGCGCCAGCGAGAGCGCGCCGGGGGCGGGGAGTTTCTTGGTCATGCTGCGGTTCTCCATGTCATGCCGGCGTGACGCCGGGCCGGAAATGCCGGTCCAGTACCGGCTACTCGTGCCGTTCGCAGTGCAAGCCCACGCGCAGGCGCACGACCTGCCGTCGCGCCGTCCAGGAGATCGTGGTTGAGTCGCCGGGCGCCACTATGGCCTGGCGCTGCCGGCTCGCTTCGGGGCCGTTGCGGAACACGGCCCGGCATATCACCGGGAAGTCCTCGCCGTTGACGACCCGGACCAGGGCTACCGGCCCCTGGGCAAAGGGCTCCGCCACGACGTCGAGCCCGCGCGGGTCAAAGTCGAGGTCGATGGGAAAGGCGAGCGCGACGCTCGCGGTGAAACACAGGGCCAGGGTGAGAAACAGTCGGTGAATCACGGTTGCCTCCTGCAACCGGGGTCTCGGCAAACACGCTCCCGGTCGCCCTCCAAGCATAGGATAATGGACGGATTCACCGGAGAAGCATTGATGAGCAGATACCTCGGCACCCCGCAATACTCCCACGGCAGCACGGAGAAACTCGGGATCCTCGTCACGAATCTGGGCACCCCGGACGCGCCGGAAACAGGGCCACTGCGGCGCTACCTGCGGGAGTTCCTGTGGGATCCGCGCGTGGTGGAGGCGCCGCGGCCGCTGTGGTGGCTGATCCTGAACGGCGTCATCCTGCGCACGCGGCCGAGCCGGTCGGCCGAGGCCTACCGGGCCGTGTGGACCGATGCCGGCTCGCCGCTGCTCACTTGTGCCCGCGACCAGGCGGCCGGACTGAAGGCGCGCCTCGCGCCGCGCCTCTCCGGGCCGGTGGAAGTCGCCCTCGGCATGCGCTATGGCAACCCCTCGATTCCGTCCGCGCTGCGCCAGCTGCACGCGCTCAACGTCACGCGCCTGCTGGTCCTGCCGCTCTATCCTCAGTACTCCGCCAGCACCGTCGGGTCCACCTTCGACGCGGTGGGGGCGGAGCTGATGCGCTGGCGCTGGGTGCCGGACTTCCGCTTCGTCGCCCGTTACCACGACGAGCCGGGCTACATCGCGGCCCTGGCTGCGAGCATCCGGGAACACTGGGCGCAGCACGGCCGGGGCGAGCACCTGTTGATGAGCTTCCACGGGGTGCCGCGGCGCTATCTCGACGCCGGCGACCCCTACCACTGCCAGTGCCACAAGACGGCGCGGCTGGTGGCGGAGCAGCTGGGACTCGAGGACGGCAGCTGGACGACGACCTTCCAGTCGCGCTTCGGCCGCGAAGAGTGGCTGAAGCCCTACACCGACGAGACGGTCAAGGCGCTCGGCCGCAAGGGACTGAAGCGCATCGACGTGATCTGTCCCGGCTTCTCCGCCGACTGCCTCGAGACCATCGAGGAAATCGCCCAGGAGAACGCGGACTTCTTCCACGAGGCCGGCGGCGAAACGCTCAGCTACATTCCCTGCCTCAACATCCGCGACGACCACCTGGATTTCCTGGCCGAACTCACGCTGCAGCATCTCCAGGGGTGGCCCGAGACCGGGCCTGCGCCCGACGCCGAGCAGCTCCGGGCCGAGTCCGCCGCCCGCAACTCGCGCGCGGAAAAGATGATCGCCGCGCGGGAGGCGGGCGAGCTCGGCTGATGCTGGGACGCTTTCTCGAGCTCAGCGTATGGAGCCGGGACGTCGCGGCCTCCGCGGCTTTCTGGGAAGGCCTGGGGCTCGCCCACGGCCGCGTCGGCGACACCTGGCAGCACCACTATGCCGTGCTCAGCGACGGCCGTCTGGTGCTGGGTCTGCACGCTTACGAATTCGACTCGCCATCGATAACCTGGGTGCGGCCGGAGCTGGCGGCCGCGCTGCCCGGCATCGCCGCCGCCGGCATCGACTTCGATTTCGCCAAGACCGGCGAGCACGAGTTCAACGAGGCGGGCTTCCGCGATCCGGACGGCCAGGTGGTCACGCTGCTGGAGGCGCGCACGTGGTCGGCGGACTTCGGCCACGAATGGACGCCCTCGCTGCTCGGGCACTTCGTCGCCTACTGCTACCCCGCCCGCGATCCCGCCGCCACGGTCGCCTTCTGGGAGCGGCTCGGGCTGGTCCCGGACGAGACCGGCACGGGCCCGGTGGCGGTGGCGGGCGGCCTCACCATCGCCCCTGCCGAGACGGCGGGCGGGCCGGAACTGCTGTTCGAGCATCCCGACCCCGCCGCCCTGCGCGGCACGCTCGAGGACCGGGGCCACACTCTCCGGCCGGGCGCCGGCGGCGAACTGCTGCTGCGCGCGCCGGACGAGCTGCTTATCCGCGTCCGGCCAGCCGGCTCATGAGGCGCCGCGCCTGGTCGATGTAGCCGCCGCCGAACAGGTTGGCGTGGTTCAGCACGTGATAGAGCTGGTACAGGCCCAGCCGCCAGTCGCGCCCGGGCGCCGGCGCCAATGCCGCGTCGTAGGCCTGGTAGAAGGCGGATCCGAAGCCCCCGAACAGCCGGGTCATCGCGAGATCGCACTCGGGGTCGCCGTAATGCGTGGCGGGATCGAATACCACCGGGCGGCCGGTCGCGTCCGCGGCCCGGTTCCCGCCCCACAGGTCGCCGTGCAGCAGGGCGGGCGCGACCTGCCGCTCCGCCAGCCACGCCGGGATCCTGGCGACCAGCGCCTCGCCTTCGCGCAGCAGGCCGGCCGGCAGGCCGTGGCGCCGGCCCAGCTCCAGCTGGGCGCCGATCCGCTGCTCGGCGAAGAAGCGGCCCCAGTCGTCGTCGGGCGTGTTCTGCTGGGGCGAGGCGCCGATGGCATTGTCCTGGTGCCAGCCGAAGTAGGGGCCCGCCACGCGGTGCTGGGCGGCGAGCCCGGCGCCGAGCGCCGCCTCGGCGGCAGCATCCGGGCTGTGCAGCTCGAGCCACTCCAGCGCCAGCCAGGCCAGGCCGGCAGCCACGCCGTGTCCCAGCACGGCGGGCACTCGCAGCGCCCCGGCGGCTGCCAGCCCCGCAAGGCCGTCGGCCTCCGCCGCGAGCATCCAGGCCGCCGTCGCGGCATTGGTCTTGAGAAACACCGGGCCCGTCGCCGACTCCAGCCGCCAGGCGCGATGAATGCAGCCGCCGCCGACCGGTCGCGCCGAGTCCGGCGCCACGCGCAGGCCCGCTGCGGCGAGCGCGGCCAGGACGCGGTCGGGCTCAGTCATGGCGCCCGCGGCGGGGCGTTCACTGCCACCGGGTGGAGGACAGGCGCTGGTGCAGGGGACTGGTGCGCGGGAAGTGCGCGCGCAGGTATTCCATCTGGTCGGCCAGCACGCGCCGGCCCTTGAGATAGATGTACTCGGCATAGGTCGGCTGGAACGGGACCGCGAGCAACTGCATGCGCGCCTCTTCCGGCGTGCGCCCCGCCTTGTGGTTGTTGCAGCGGCGGCAGGCGGTGACGACATTGGTCCAGGTGTCGCGCCCGCTGCGCACCAGCGGCGTGACGTGGTCGCGCGACAGGTCGACGGCGAGGAAGCGCTCCCCGCAGTACAGGCACAGGTAGGCGTCGCGGCGGAACAGGGTGTGGTTGTTCAGCGGCGGCGTGTAGGCGTCGCGGGTGGGATAGGTCGCGCCATGGCCGAAGGTGGCGATGATGCTCGACACGTCGACGATGGAGCGACGACCCGAGCGGGCATTGGTTCCGCCACGCAGGCGAAACAACGGCCGGCCGCACTCGTAGGCGACCTGCTCCGTGTGGTAAAGGCGCACCGCGCACCGGTAGTCCACCCACTCGAGAGGCATGCCGGCGACGTCGGTGCGCAGGATCTGCTGTCCCAGGGACATGCCCATCGGGGCTCGATCTCCGCTTGCGCCGCCTCGTCGCTGCCCGTGTTATTCCAGAAGCCCGCGGGAAAATCAATCAGTACCTGGACCGGGGCATCAAAGGACGGACGTCTTCCTGTACACTCATTCGCCGAACAGGGAGGGGGCGCGAGCGCCCCGGGGGAGATTGCCCATGGCCGTGGTCATCGGGGTCCTGCGCGAAACCGCCGCAGGGGAAACACGCGCAGCGCTGGTACCGGAGGTGGCGAAGAAACTGGCCGCTCTCGGCGCCGCCATCTGCGCCGAGCACGGCGTCGCCGACGCGGCGCGAATTCCGGACAGCCGGTTCGAGGGCGTGGAGTTCCTCGGCCGCGAGGAGGTCGTGCAGCGCGCCGACGTGCTGCTGACGGTCAACCCACCGCCGCTGGAAGTGGCCTCCGGGCTCAAAGCGGGAGCCGTGGTGATCGGCCTGCTCCAGCCCTATCGATCCGACGAGCTGATCGCGCTGCTGCGCGATCGCAAGACCACCAGCTTTGCCATGGAACTGGTGCCGCGCATCTCGCGCGCGCAATCCATGGACGCACTCTCCTCCCAGGCGGCCGCGGCCGGCTACCGCGCCGTGCTGATCGCGGCGATGCAGCTGGACAAGTTCTTCCCCATGCTCACGACCGCGGCGGGCACCATCCGGCCGGCCAAGGTGCTGGTCATCGGCGCCGGCGTCGCCGGCCTGCAGGCCATCGCCACCGCCAAGCGCCTCGGGGCCGTGGTGGAAGGCTATGACGTCCGCGCCGCGACCCGCGAGCAGGTGCAGTCGCTGGGGGCGAAGTTCGTCGACACCGGCATCAGCGCCGAGGGCAGCGGCGGCTACGCCCGCGAGCTGACCGA
This sequence comes from Thioalkalivibrio sp. XN8, assembly GCF_011058255.1. Taxonomy (GTDB): domain Bacteria; phylum Pseudomonadota; class Gammaproteobacteria; order Steroidobacterales; family XN24; genus XN24. Next base: position 105,634 of record NZ_JAALFH010000060.1, read on the forward strand.
GGAAGAAAGGGCCAAGCAGGCCGGCATCCTGGCCGACCACGTGGCCGCCGCGGACGTGGTCGTCACCACCGCCGCCATCCCCGGCCGGGCCGCGCCGCGGATCATCGACGCCGAGACCGTCGGCCGCATGCAGCCCGGCTCGGTGATCGTGGACCTGGCCGCGGAGACCGGTGGCAACTGCGAGCTCACGCGGGCCGGTGAAGTCGTGGACGCCCACGGCGTCCAGGTCGTCGGCCCGGTCAACCTGCCGGCCGCCCTCGGCCGGCATGCCAGCGAGATGTACGCCAAGAACCTGTTCAACTTCCTCAGCCCCGCGATCAAGGAGGGTGCCCTGGCGCTCGACTGGGAGGACGAGGTGTTCGCGGGCAGCGTACTGACCCACGACGGCGAGGTCCGGCACGGACCGACGCGGGAACGGATCGAGGGCGCCAGCGGAGGACAGGGCTGATGGGCACGGAACTCGACTTTTTCATTGCGCTGTACATATTCATGCTCGCGGCTTTCACCGGCTACGAGATCATCGCCCGCGTGCCGGTGATCCTGCACACGCCGTTGATGTCCGGGTCCAATTTCGTCCACGGCATCGTGCTGGTCGGCGCCATGATCGCGCTGGGCGGCGCCGAAAGCACCGTGGGCCGCGTCATCGGTTTCCTCGGCGTGATCCTCGCGGCCGGCAACGCGGTCGGCGGCTACGTGGTCACCGAGCGCATGCTGGAGATGTTCAAGACGAGCGGGGAGCGCAAGTGATGGAGGACCTGACCTTCAACGAGCTCCTCATCAAGACGACCTACTTCGTCGCCGTCATCCTGTTCATCGTGGGGCTGAAGCGCATGAGTTCGCCGCGCACGGCCCGCGGCGGCGTGGTCTGGGCGGGCTGGGGCATGGTGCTCGCGACCGTCGTGACGTTCCTGTACTTCTGGCACGAGCCGAACTGGACCAACATCACGCTCATCGTCATCGGCATCGCCGTCGGCGGGGGCGTCGCGTGGTGGAGCGGCAAGAAAGTCGCGATCACCGACATGCCGCAGATGATCGCGTTGTACAACGGCATGGGCGGCGGCGCCGCCGGCGCCATCGCGGCGGTGACGCTCTACAAGGGCACGCCCGACTCGCTGACCATCGGCTTCCTGGCCGTGCTGGGCGGCCTGATCGGCGCGGTGTCGTTCTCGGGCAGCCTGATCGCCTTCGCCAAGCTGCAAGGCTGGATGACGAAGCCGATCCGCTTCAAGGGCGCCAACCAGCTCAACGGCGCCTTGCTGCTCGGCGCCTTCATCATCGGGCTGTTCCTGCTGGGTGATTATTCCGCGCATGTCGCGCTGGTGTCGCTGTTCTTCCTGCTGGCGCTGGTGGTCGGCGTGACCCTCACCAGCCCGATCGGCGGCGCCGACATGCCGGTGGTGATCTCCCTCTACAACGCCCTGACCGGCCTGGCGGTGGCGTTCAAAGGCTTCGTGCTGGGCAACGAGGCGATGATCATCGCCGGCACCGTGGTCGGCGCCGCCGGCACGCTGCTCACCCAGCTGATGGCCAAGGCCATGAACCGCTCGCTGGCCAGCGTGCTGTTCAGCGGTTTCGGCGACGCCGCCGTCGAAGGCGGCGAGGTAAGCGGCACGATGAAGCCTATCGAGGCTTCCGATGCGGGCGTGATGATGGCGTACGCGGAGCGGGTCATCATCGTGCCGGGCTATGGCCTCGCGGTCGCCCAGGCCCAGCACAAGGTATGGGAGCTCACCCAGCTGCTGCGGGAAAAGGGCGTCAAGGTCAGTTTCGCCATCCATCCGGTCGCGGGGCGCATGCCCGGCCACATGAACGTGCTGCTGGCCGAGGCCGGCGTGCCTTACGACCTGATCTACGACCTCGACGAGATCAACGCCGACTTCGAGAAGACCGACGTGGTGCTGGTCATCGGCGCCAACGACGTGGTCAACCCGGTCGCCCGTACCGACCCGTCCAGCCCCATCTACGGCATGCCGATCCTGAATGCCGACAAGGCCAAGAACGTCATCGTCAACAAGCGCGGCAAGGGCAAGGGCTTCTCCGGCATCGAGAACCACCTGTTCTACCTCGACAACACCCGGATGCTTTACGGCGACGCCCAGGCGGCGATGTCCGAGCTCATCCAAGCGGTCAAGGCGAGCTGAGACGGCGGCGGGTCCCGGCGGGGGCCCGTGGCCGTCGTCGCGAGGCCCGAAGCGGGCCGAAAAGGCGGCATCTCGACCCCTCCGGCATGCCCCTCATGGGCCCCCCGGAACCCCGCCTGCCGGAGCCCCGAGAGGCCACTTATTCACAAGACCCGGGAATTACCGGTCGAAACGCCTCTCAGCGCACAAAGCACCGGAATAACGCGCCTCAACTAATTGTTCTATATAGATATCTGTTTGATGACGCTTTTTTGACCAAACTGAGTCGCCCCCATAAGTGACGCGGACTGAACCACGAATCCACGCTGTACTCCACAGAGTTATCCACAGCTTCTGTGGACAACTCGGAGCCGGCCGGCGAGGGCTCGGGTCGTGACCATTCTCCGGGTCGCCGTCGATGCCCCGCTGGACACCCTGTTCGACTACCTGCCACCCGCCACGGGCCCGCTGCCGCCCCCCGGCGCGCGGGTCCGCGTGCCCTTCGGCCGGCGGCGCCCGGTCGGGCTCGTGATCGAGCATGCCGACGCGTCCGAGCTGGCGGCCGAGCGCCTCCGGCCGGCGCTGGAGAGCCTGGACGAAGAACCCCTCCTTGACGGCGGGCTGCTGCGGCTGCTGGCCTGGACCGCCCGTTATTACCACGAGGCGCCGGGGCAGGTCGTGGCTGCAGCGCTGCCCGCGCCGTTGCGCCAGGGCAAGCCCCTGCCTGAGCCGCCGCTGCGGGTGAGCGGCAAGGGTCCGCCGCCGGAGAGCCTGGCCCGGCGCGCACCGCGCCAGGCCGCGCTGCTGGAACTGCTCGCCCAGGGTCCGCGTCGCAGCGACGACCCGGGCCTGCCCGCCGGCTGGCGCGCCATCGCCGCCCGGCTCGCGGGCCGGGGCCTGGTGGAAGTCGAGCCGGAACCCGCCGCCCCGGCGTGGGACGCGGCGCTCCCGGGCCCCCGGCTTACATCCGCCCAGCAGGCGGCGGTCGCCGGCATCCTCGGCGACCTGGGCGGCTTCGCCGCGCGCCTGCTGTTCGGTATCACCGGCAGCGGCAAGACCGAGGTGTATCTCGCGGCCGCGGCCGAGTGCCTGCGCCGCGGCCAGCAGGTCCTGGTGCTGGTCCCTGAGATCGGGCTGACGCCCCAGCTGGTGGAGCGTTTCAGTACGCGGCTGGCCGCCCCGGTGGCGGTGCTGCACTCGGGACTCGGCGCCGCAGGCCGCCTGGCGGCCTGGACCGATGCCCGGGCCGGCCGGGCAGCCGTGGTGATCGGCACGCGCTCGGCGGTGTTCGCGCCCCTGGCGCGGCCGGGACTCGTCATCATCGACGAGGAGCACGATCCCTCCCTCCGGCAGCACGAGGGGGTGCGCTATTCCGGCCGCGATCTCGCGGTGATGCGCGCCAGCCTGGCCGGCGTGCCGGTATTGCTGGGCTCTGCGACGCCTTCGCTCGAAACCCTCGCCCATGCCCGGCAGGGCCGCTACCGGCTCGACCGGCTGCCGGAACGTCCGGGCACGGCGCGCCATCCGACCGTGACGCTGGTCGACCTGCGCCGCCATCCCGCCACCGAGGGACTTTCGGGCCCGTTGCTGCGGGCCATGGGGGGCCACCTGGAGCGGGACGGGCAGGTCCTGTTGTTCCTCAACCGGCGCGGCTTCGCGCCGGCGCTGTTCTGCAGCTCCTGCGGCTGGGTCGCGCAGTGCCGCCACTGCGACGCGCGCTACACCTGGCACCGGCGCGCCGGGCGCCTGCGCTGCCATCATTGCGGCCACGACACCGGCCTGCCGGCCGCCTGCCCGGAGTGCGGCGCCGATCTCCGGCCCGCCGGCGAGGGCACCGAGCGGCTCGAAGAGGCGCTGGCGCGGCACTTCCCCGGGGTCGCGATCGCCCGCATCGACCGCGACAGCACCCGGCGGCGCGGCGCCGTGGACCAGATCCTCGACGACGTGCGCGACGGCAGGACGCGGATCCTGGTCGGCACCCAGATGATGGCCAAGGGCCACGACTTCCCCGGCGTCACCCTCGTCGGCGTGATCAATGCCGACCAGGGCTTGTTCGGCACCGACTTCCGCGCCGGCGAGCGGCTGGCACAGACACTGGTGCAGGTGGCCGGCCGCGCCGGGCGCGCCGACCGGCCGGGGGAGGTACTGGTGCAAACCTCCTACCCCGAGCACCCGCTGTTGCAGCGGCTGCTGGCGGGCGGCTACGAGGCCTTCGCCGAGGCGGCGCTGGAGGAGCGCGAGACAGCCGGCTGGCCGCCCTACAGCCACCTTGCGCTGCTACGCGCCGAGGCTGCGCGTCCCGGCCTGGCTTTCGAGTTCCTGCAGCAGCTGCGCCAGGCGCTCGGCCGTCCCGCGGACGTCACCGTGCTCGGGCCGGCGCCGGCGCCGATGGAGAAGCGCGGCGGGCGCTGGCGCGCCCAGCTGCTGCTGCAGGCGGCGCGCCGCCCGGCGCTGCACGCCGCCCTCGACCATTGCGCCGGCGTCGCCAGTGAGCTGCCCCTGGCGAGAAAGGTCCGCTGGTTCACCGAGGTGGACCCCCAGGACCTGTTCTGACCCTGACCGCCGCCCGCGGCAACGGCTACAATGTGCGGCTCACCGCCTGACCGAACAGGATCTCCCGCCGTGAAGACACAGATCGAAGGCCTGCTGGCCGCCGCGCTGGAAGCGCTCGGGGACCAGCTTCCGCAGGACGTCGCGCCCGAGGCCCGGGTGGAGCGCACGCGCGACCCGCGGCACGGCGATTTCGCCACCAACGTGGCCCTGGCGCTGGCCAAGCCGGCGGGCCGCAACCCGCGCGAACTGGCGCAGCTGGTCGTGGCCAATCTGCCGGCCTCCGAGCTCGTGGACGAGGTGTCGATCGCGGGTCCGGGCTTCATCAATTTCCGCCTCAGCAAGACGGCCTTCGAGCAGGAAGTGCGCGCCGTGCTGGAACGCGGCGCCGACTACGGCCGCTCCGCCAGCGGCGCCGGGCGCAGCGTAATCGTGGAATTCGTCTCGGCCAACCCGACCGGCCCGCTGCACGTGGGCCACGGCCGGCACGCGGCCTACGGCGCCTCGGTCGCCAACCTGCTGGCGGCGACCGGCCACGAGGTGCACCGCGAGTACTACGTCAACGACGCCGGCCGGCAGATGGACATCCTCGCCGCCAGCGTGTGGCTGCGTTACCTGGAGGCATTGGGCGAGTCCTTCGCCTTCCCGGCGAATGGTTACCGCGGCGGCTACGTCCAGCCGATCGCCGACCAGCTGGTGGCGCAGGAGCACGACCGCCTGCGGCGCCCCGCCGCGGAAGTCTTCCGCGACCTGCCGCCCGATGCGCCCGAGGGCGACCAGGACGAGTACATCGACGCCGTGGTGGCGCGCATGCGCGAGCTGCTGGGCGAGGAGGACTACCGCAAGGTCCATGCGCTCGGGCTGCAGGAGATCCTGGCCGACATCCGCGACGACCTGGCGGAGTTCGGCGTCACCTTCGACCGCTGGTTCTCGGAGCGCAGCCTGACCGAGCTCGGCCTGGTGGCGGAATGCATCGACCGGCTGCAGAGCGACGGCCACGTCTACGAGCGGGACGGCGCACTGTGGTTCCGCGCCAGCGAGCTGGGCGACGAGAAGGACCGCGTAGTGGTTCGCGACAATGGCCAGACCACCTATATCGCCTCGGACATCGCCTACCACCTCGGCAAGCGGCAGCGTGGCCATGACCTGCTGCTCGACATTCTCGGGGCCGACCACCATGGCTATGTGGCGCGGGTGCGGGCCGGCCTCGAGGCCATGGGCGAGCCGGGCGACAGCCTCGAGGTGCGCCTCGTGCAGTTCGCCGTGCTCTACCGCGGCGGCGAGAAGGTGCAGATGTCGACCCGCTCGGGCGAGTTCGTCACCTTGCGGGAACTGCGCGAGGAGGTCGGCAACGACGCCGCGCGCCTGTTCTACGTGCTGCGCTCGAACGACCAGCACCTCGACTTCGACCTCGAGCTGGCCAAGTCGCGCAGCAACGAGAACCCTGTCTATTACATCCAGTACGCCCACGCCCGCGTGCGCAGCGTGTTCCGCCAGGCGACCGAGAAGGGCCTCGGCTGGACGCCGGCCGCCGGCGCCAGCGGCCTGGCGCTGCTGGACAGCGCCCACGAGCGCGCGCTGATGGCCAGCCTCGGGCGCTACCCCGAGATGGTCGAGCTGGCCGCCGCCAACCGCGCGCCGCAGAACATCGTGCATTACCTGCGCGAGCTCGCGCAGGAGTTCCACACCTGGTACAACGCCGAGACCTTCCTGGTCGACGACGCCGGCGTGCGCGCCGGGCGGCTGGCGCTGGCCGAGGCCACGCGCCAGGTGATCGCCAACGGGCTGGCGCTGGTCGGCGTCGGCGCGCCGGACTCGATGTAGCCATGGCCCAGGACTACAAGCGCCGCAGCCGCAAGAAAGCCGCCACGCCGGGGCCGGCCTGGTTCACGGCCGGGCTGGCCGTCGGGCTGGCCGTCGCCCTCCTCGTGCACCTGCAGCACACCCGCCGCGCGCCGGCGGCGGAACCGGTCGCCACGCGCAGCGCGCAGCCCGCCTCGCAGCAGGTCGAGGGACCGATCGAAGCGCCGGTCGAGGAAGAAAGCGGCTTCGACTTCTACACCATGCTGCCGGGCCTCGAGGTCGTGGTGCCCGAGGAGCCCGCCGGAACCCGGTCCGACGATCGCTCGGCGCCGCCGGCGCCGGAGCTGGCACCGGGCCGCTACTGGATCCAGGCCGGCTCCTTCCGCCGCTTCGCCGACGCCGACCGCCGCAAGGCCGAGCTCGCGCTGCTCGGGCTCACGTCCAGCATCCAGGCGGTCAGCATCGAAGGCCAGGCCTGGCACCGGGTGCGCATCGGGCCGCTCCCCGACGCCGGCCAGGCGGAGGCCACGCGCCGGCAGCTGGCCGACGCCGGCATCGGTGCGCTGGCCGTCCGCGAGCGCAACTAGGACGGTCGCCGCAGGACGCTCAGTCGTCGCTGCCGCCGCGGAAATCGATCCCGAGCGCCCGCAGCTTGCGGTAGAGGTGGGTGCGCTCCATGCCGACCCGCTTGGCCAGGCGCCCGACTTTGCCCTCGCACAGCTGCAACTGCTGCTGCAGGTAGGCGCGCTCGAACTGCTCCCGGGCCTCGCGCAGCGGCAGGGCCATGAGGTCCTGGCTCAGCAGGGGCTCGTCGGGCGGCGCGGTGTCCGACAGCGCCTGCTCGACCTCGCCCAGCCCGATCTCCTCGTCGCCGCCGAGGATCAGCAGGCGGTGGACGAGGTTGCGCAGCTCCCGCACGTTGCCCGGCCAGGGGTAGTTCCGGAGCCGGTTCTGGGCCGCCACACTGAAGCGCCTGAAGGCCAAGCCCTGGCTGTCGACCAGCTTGTCGAGGAAGTGGCGCAACAGGTCCGGCACGTCCTCGGGATACTCCCGCAATGGCGGCACCGCCAGCACCACGACCGACAGGTGCATCAGCAGCTCGCGCCGCAGACCCGGCGGCGCCGAGCGCTCCGCTCCCGGCGGCGCGGAGGCGATGACCCGCGAGTCCAGCGGCTGCACCGCCCCGTTGCCGACCGGCTTGAAGCGGCCGTTCTCCAGCACGCCGAGCAGGAGCCGCTGCGCCTCCGGCCCCAGGTCCTGGAGGTCCTTGATGAACAGCGTGCCGCCCTGGGCGCGCTCCAGCAGGCCGGGCTCGACCTTGCCCTGGGACGCGCGCCCGAACAGCGCGGCCTCCGCGCCGGAGTCCTGCAGGGTCCCCGCGGCCAGCCGTATGAAGGGCCCTTGCGCGCGCGGCCCCATGGAATGCACATAGCGGGCGAACAATTCGCGGCCGCTGCCGAGTTCGCCGGTGACCAGCAGCGGAGTGTCGTGCCCGGCCACCCGTTCGGCCTGCTCGCGCAGCGCCTGGATCGCACGGCTGCGGCCGACCGGCGTGGTCGAGGGCGGCACGATGCTGCGGCCGGCCCGGCCGCCGCGGTCCGATTCGAGCGCGCGCTCGACCGTGCGCAGCAGCTTGGCCAGCGACACCGGCTTTTCGATGAAGTCGAAGGCCCCGAGCCGCGTGGCCTCGACGGCCGTCTCCACCGTGCCGTGACCGGACATCATGACCACGGGGCAGGCCAGGCGGCTGCGACTGGCCGACCATTCGCGCAGCAGGCTGATGCCGTCGACATCCGGCATCCAGATGTCCAGCAGGACGAGGTCGGGGTCGGTCGTGGCGTAGCGTTCGCGGGCTTCGGCAGCATTGGCCGCCACCGCGACCTCGTAGCCCTCCTCCGCGAGAATCTCCTCGAGCAGGCTGCGAATGTCCGCCTCGTCATCGACCACCAGGATCCTGGCGCTGCTCATGCGTGCGTTCTCCTCAGTTCAGGCCCACGCGACTCGCGCCGCAGCATCGCGCTGCGCGCCTCCTCGTCCGCCGGCAGGGCGATGGTGATGCGCACCCCGCCCTCCTGGCGGTTGCTGGCCTCGACCCAGCCGCCATGCTCTTCCACCAGCTTCTTGACGATGGCCAGGCCCAGGCCCGTCCCCTTCGGCTTGGTGGTGACATAGGGATCGAAGATCCGGTCCACCGCGTCCGGCGGCAGGCCCGGCCCGTTGTCCTCCACCATGATGAACACCGCGTTGAGCTCGAACTCGTCGGTGCTGCGGGTGATGATCCTCAGCATACCTTCTGCCGGCCGGCCCTCCAGGGCCTCGACCGCATTGCGGATCAGGTTGTGCAGGATCTGGCGCAGGCGCCCGGCGTCCGCCTCCACCAGCCCGACGTCTGGGTCGAGGCTGAGCTCGATGGCGGCCTGGACCTCGCGCACCCGGTAAAGCTCGGCCACCTCCGCCACGAGGTGGTTGAGATCGACTCGCACGATCTCCATGTCGGGCGCGCGGGCGTAGTCGGAGAAGGCGTTGACCATGTCCTTCATCGCCTCCACCTGCTGCACGATGGTGCGGGTGGCGCGCTCCAGCACCTGCGCGTCCTCCGGGCTCATGTGCTCCAGGAAGCGCCGCCGGATCCGCTCGGCGGAGAGCTGGATCGGCGTCAGCGGGTTCTTGATCTCGTGCGCCAGGCGCCGCGCCACCTCGCCCCACGCCGCGTCGCGCTGCGCCTGCAGCAACGCCGTGATGTCGTCGAACACCACCACGAAGCCGTCCGGCTGGTCGTCTTCGCCCGGCAGCGCCGAGCAGGCGCACATCAGCACCCGGCCGCCGGCCTCGCCGCGCAACACGATCTGCTCGCGCCATTCGTACTCGCCCGCCTCGAGGTGCCCGCGGCCGACCTCGATGAACTGCTGCAAAAGCGGCTTGTCGGCCGCCACCTCCGGCAGCGAGCGCCCGATGCCGGCCTCCAGGTCGACGCCGAGGATGGCACCGGCCGCCTCGTTGGCGGTGCTGATGCGCCAGTCGCGATCGAGCGACACCACGCCGGTCGACAGGCGCCCGAGGATCACGGCCAGGTAGGCGCGCTGGCTCTCCACGGCCTGCTGGCTCTGGCGCGCCAGTTCCCGCGCGCTCGCCAGCCGCGTGATCATGTCGTTGAAGCTGTGCACCAGGAAACCCATCTCGTCGCGCGCAGGCAGCGGCAAGCGCGTGTCGAAGTCGCCCTGCGCCACCGCGCGGGTACCAGAAACGAGGGTCTGGATCGGTGCCGTCAGCTTGCGGGCGAAGAAGAAAGCGCCCCACACGGCCAGCAGCAGCGAGAGCAGCAGCACCAGCGTCAGGGTCAGGGTCAGGCTGCGCGTCAGCGGGCTGCGCAGGAAGGACAGCTCGCGGTACTGGGCATAGGCTTCCTGCACCGAGTCCGCCAGCAGGCCGACCCGCTCGGGGACCGGGAAGACGCCCTGCAGCACGCGCAGCTCCTCGAGCGGGTGCTGGGCCGGGATGGCGACCGCAGTGCGGATGACGTAGCCCTCGCGCACCGGGTCGAGGCTGACGTAGGGCCGGCCCTGGCGAATCTGCAGCATCACCTCCTCGGTCGGCGCCGCCGGCAACTGGGTGAGACTCAGGTCCGAGGACAGCGCGATAATGCGGCTGCTCTGGCCGACCACCGTCAGCTCGGTGGCGCCGGTGCCGCGGCGGCCGAACTCCAGCTGGCTGCCCAGCTCGCGATCGCTGCGGCCGCTGAGCGAGTCGGCGATCTGCCGCGTCGCCTCGAGATGCTCGCGCATGCGGCTCTCCAGCGTCGCGCGCGACAGCTCCAGCGCGTCGCCGAGCCCCGCTTCGACGTTGACGTCGAACCAGGTGTCGATGCCGCGGCTGATGAACTGGACCGAAAAGTAATAGACCATCCCGAGGGGCACCACGGCGAGGCCGACGAAGATGGCGACCATGCGGGAGGCCAGGCGGGAGCCGGGCGTGTGGCTGCGGTATTCCCGCACCAGCCGGACCAGGTTGAAGATAATCAGGGTCAGCAGCACCCCGGCGCCGGCGAGGTTGAGCAGGAAGATCCAGTTATAGATGTCGCCGAAGCGGTCGGCGCTCTCGACCGTGGACGCGATGAACAACAGGGCCGCGAACAGCAGGCCCAGGCCGAGCACGGCGAAGGTGGCCACGCCCCAGCGTTTCAGCGCCCCAGTCGCCACCGGATCCAGTCGCTCTCGATGCGCCAGTCGTTCCAGAACACCCGGATCAACGCCAGCGGACCCCCGTCGCGCTTGATGTCGACCACGGCCCGCACCTGCACGTAGTAACGCTCGTCCGGGTCGAGCAGGGCATCGTCGATCAGGGGCAGGCTCCGCACCTGCCCGAGCTGCGCGAGCGCCGCCGGCAGCGAGGCGTAACTGGCCTGCTCGCCGCTGTTCAGGTTACGCAGGATGTAGCGCTCGGTCAGCGCGTGGAACTGCAGCTGGTAGCGCTGCTTGAGCTCGGCGAACTCAGCGTCCCAGATGATGCGCCGGCGGCGCTCCAGGCGGATTTCGAGCTCGATGTCCAGCAGCAGGCCGCTCGCCAGCGCGTCCAGCGCGGTGCGGTTGAGCTGGAAATCCACGTCGGCGTCCAGATACCAGACGCCGTCCTCCAGGCGGGTCGTGGCATTGCTCACCGCCAGCCCGTCCGCCGCCGGCAGGGGCCGCACTGCGCACAGCGCGAGCACGCAGGCGGCCAGCAGGAGCCGCCATGCCCACGTGTCGTTCCGTCGCTGCGCGTGCCGCATCTGTCCCCGCCTAGGCCGGCCGTAAGAGGCAAGCATAATAAAAGCCGTCCACCCCTGCCTCACCGCTCAACAGCTGGCGCCCGGGACCGGACCGCCGGCCCCAGCCCGGCTCCCCCAGGTCCAGCGCCCGCGCCTCGGGATGGCGTGCCAGGAAGGCGGCGGCCTGGGCGGAGTTTTCGGGCTTGAGCACCGCACAGGTCGCGTACAGCAGGCGCCCGCCGGGCGCCAGCAAGGGCCACAGCGCCTCGAGCATCGCCGCCTGTCGGGCCGCCAGCTGCGCCACGTCTCCTGGCCGGCGCAGCAGCTTGATGTCGGGATGGCGCCGGATCACGCCGGTGCCGGAGCACGGCGCGTCGAGCAGGATCCGGTCGAAGGGCCGCCCGTCCCACCAGCCGGCAGGATCGGTCGCGTCGCCGGCAACCACCCGGGCCGCGAGGCCGAGCCGCGCGAGGTTCTCCCGCACCCGCTCCAGCCGGTCCGGCGCGACATCGAGCGCGGTCAGGTCCAGGCCTGGATGGCGCTCGAGGAGGTGGCAGGCCTTGCCGCCCGGCGCGGCGCAGGCGTCGAGCGCCCGCATGCCCGCCGCCGGCGCCAGCAGGCCGGCGGCCAGCTGGGCGGCGCCGTCCTGGACCGAGACGTCGCCCGCAGCGAAACCGGGCAGTGACTCCACCGGCAGCGGCGCCGCCAGCCGCAGGGCTTCCGGGGCGGGATCCCACGGCTCGGCCGCGCCGCCCTCCGCCTGCAGCCGAGCCAGCCAGTCCGCGCGGCTGCTCCGGGCGGCATTGACCCGCAGCCACATCGGCGCCTGCTGGTTGTTCGCTGCGACCACCGCCTCCCAGTCACGCGGCCAGTCGCGCGCCAGCGCGTCCAGCAGCCACCGCGGATGGGCGTGGATCACCTCCGGGTCCCGCGCGACGCGCGCCTTGAGCGTGTCCCGCTCGCGCAGCCAGCGCCGCAGGCAGGCGTTCAGCAGGCCCGCATGGCGCGCGCGGCCAAGGCTGCGCGCGGCTTCGACGGTCGCCGCGACGGCCGCATGGTCCGGCACGCGCGAGGCCTCCAGCTGGTAGAGCCCGAGGGCCAGCAGCGCGCGGACCTCGGCCTCGCGGGCCGGCAGCGGCCGGGCCAGCAACAGGCCGGACCACCGCTCCAGCCTCGGATAGAGTCGCAGCGTGCCGTAGGCGAGCTGGGTCGCCAGGGCGCGATCCGGCCCGGACAGGCCCGCAACGGCCGCGCCGAGGTGCTCGTCGAGTGAGTGGCCGGGCCCGAGCACGGCGGCTACGGCGCGCGCCGCCGCGGCGCGGGCGGGGGCGCCGGCGCTCACCTGCCGAGCTGCTCGCCGAGCAGCGCCCGGCCGTTGAGAAACTCGCGCGCGGCCAGCACCCGGCCGCCGGGCACCTGCAATTCCAGCGCCCGCACGCTGCCCGTCCCCGCCGCGATATCCACGCCTTCGGGGCCGGCGCGCCAGACCCGCCCGGGCGGGCCTTCCTGCGCCGGGATGGCTGCCGCGCGATGCAGTTTCAGCCGCTGGCCCTGCCAGGCGGTCCAGGCGCCGGGCCGGGGGGAAAAGGCACGGACTTGCCGGGCGAGCTCCGTGGCCGGGCGATCCCAGTCCAGTTCGGCGTCCTCCGGGGCGATCTTGGCCGCGTAGGTCGCGGCGGCGGGATCCTGCGGCCGGGGCGCCAGGCGGCCCGCGAGAATCTCCGGCAGGGTCGCCGCCAGCAGCTCCGCGCACAGCCGGGCGAGCCGTGGACAGAGCTCGCCGGCAGTCTCCAGCTCGCCGATCGGCGTTTCCTGTATTTTGTATACTGGACCCGTGTCCAGCCCTTTCTCCATCTGCATTACGGACACGCCGGTGACCGGGTCGCCGGCCTCGATGGCGCGCTGGATGGGGGCCGCGCCGCGCCAGCGCGGCAGCAGCGAGGCATGGCCGTTGATGCACCCGGCCGGGGGCAGGTCGAGAACGCGCTGCGGCAGGATCAGCCCGTAGTCCACCACCACGATGACGTCCGGGCGCAGCGCGGCGAGGGCGGCCTCCGCCTCGGGCGTGCGCAGGGTCGCCGGAGTGAGGACGGCCAGGCCGAGCTCGGCGGCGCGCTGCCCCACGGGCGTGGGGGCCAGGCGCCGGCGCCGGCCGGCAGGGCGTTCGGGCTGGGTCAGGACGCCGACCAGCTCCGCCGGGCCGGCTGCCAGGGCCTCGAGCGTCGGCACCGCGAAGTCCGAGCTCCCCGCAAAGACCAGGCGGGCCACGGCGCGCGCCCTAGAGCACGTTGGCTGCGGCGGGCTCCTTCTGGCGGCGACCGCGGTCCTTCTCGATCCGCTTGCGGATCCGCTGCCGCTTCAGGTCGGACAGGTAGTCGACGAAGAGCTTGCCGTCGAGATGGTCCATCTCGTGCTGCACCACCACCGCCAGGAGGCCGTCCAGCTCCATCTCGAAGGGCTGGCCCTCGAGGTTCAGGGCCCGCACGCGGATCCAGTCGGAGCGCGTCACCGACTCGTAGAAGCCCGGCACGGAGAGGCAGCCTTCTTCCATGACCTCGGTCCCGCGCCGCTCCAGAATCTCCGGATTGATGAAAACGTGCGGTGTGTCCTGTTTCTCGGAGATGTCTGCGACCAGCATGCGACGGTGGACGTTGACCTGCGTCGCGGCCAGGCCGATGCCCGGCGCCTGGTACATGGTCTCCAGCATGTCGGCCGCCAGCTGGCGCAGCTCGTCGTCCACCTCGGCAATCGGCGTCGCCTTGGTGCGGAGCCGCGGATCGGGATATTCGAGTATGTTCAGGATCGCCATGAAAGCTGTTCCACTTGCTCGTGTATTACGCCACAAAATGCGGGTAACGGTATGACAATTCAAGCCCACCGTGCTAACTTCGCAGCGATGCGAAGGTGGCGGCACAGGCCGCGGCCGGGTACCGGTGACACCGGCTGCCGCGAATTATACCAAGCGACAGCACCGCACTCTTACGAAGGACAGCATGGAGCAAGGCCCGCCATGTCCCAGTCGATTTTCCGCCCCTTTCGGACGCGCTTGCTGACCGGTTTCGGAGCGGCCCTGCTGCTCGCTGGCTGTGCCAGTACCCCGGATGCGCCCCCGCCGGTGACCGCACCGGCTCCGGCTCCGGCTGCCGAGGCGCCGCCGCCCCAGGCGAGCCCGCCGCCGGCGAGAGTTGCCCCGGCAACGCCGGTGCGGCTGAACCCGGCCCACCCGGACCGCTACGTGGTGCAGAAAGGTGACACGCTGTGGGACATCTCGGCGATGTTCCTGCGCGATCCCTGGTTCTGGCCCGAGATCTGGTATGTCAACCCGCAGGTCGCCAACCCCCACCTGATCTTCCCCGGGGACGTGCTGACGCTGGTTTACATCGACGGCCGGCCGCGCATCATCCGCGAGCGCGGCGAGACGGCCGGCGGCCGTGAGCGCCTCGAGCCGCGGGTCCGCGCCGAGCCGCTCGAGGATGCCATCCTCACTATTCCCTACGACCGCATCGCCGCGTTCCTGAGCCGGCCGACCGTGCTCGACCGCGACACGGCGGAGAACGCGCCCTACATCCTGTCCAGCCGCCGCGGCCACCTGGTGCACGGCGCGCAGTCCGAGGTGTACGTGCGCGGCGGCGAGTTCGCCATGGAGCAGGACTTCAGCGTGATCCGCCTGGGCGACCGCCTGCGCGACCCGGACACGGGCAACATGCTCGGCTACCAGGGGATTTATGTCGGCCAGGGCCAGATCGTGCGCGAGGGCGATCCCGCGACGATGTATCTCATCAGCACCGAGCGCGAGGCGCTGAACGGGGACCGGCTGCTCCCGGTCGACATGGACGCCCCGCCGCGCTTCGTGCCGCGGCCGCCGGAGCAGGCCGTGGACGGCAGCATCATCCATGTGCTCGACGGCGTGTCGCTGGTGGGCGCCTTCCAGATAGTCACTCTCAACCGGGGCGCCAGCCACGGTCTCGCGCCGGGTCACGTCCTGTCGGTCTGGCAGGCCGGGCAGCTCGCCGACGACCGCTTCGGCGGCGGCCGGGTGCAGCTGCCGGACGAATATGCCGGCTACCTGATGGTATTCAAGACCTACGAGAACCTCAGCTTCGGCCTCATCATGCAGGCCGAGAACGAGATTCGCGTGCTCGACAAGGTGCGCAATCCCTGACGGCCCGCGTCACCTGCTCGAGTCCTGTAACGACGCCGGCGCCCTGCCGGCGTCGTGCTTTGGGGAGCCTGGAATGAACCATGCCGCCGCCTGGCTGCGCCTGTCGCTGACCCCCGGGATCCCGGGCGCGGTGGCCCGGCAGCTCGCCGGCCACTCCGCCGGTCTCGCCGACCTGCTCGCAGCGGGCGCCCGCGAGCTGGAGTCCCTGGGCGTGCCGGCCGAGCCGGCCCGGACCCTCACGGGCCCGGCGCCGGTCTGGCTGCCGGAGGCGCTGGACTGGCTGGCAGAGCCCGGCCACGACCTCCTCACGCTCGCCGACCCCGACTATCCGCCGCTCCTCAGGCAGGCTGCGGGCGCACCCGTGGCGCTGTTCCTGCGCGGCGACCGGGCGCTGCTCGGGGAGCCGCATTTCGCCATCGTCGGCAGCCGCAACCCGACGCCCCAGGGCCTGGAGAATGCGCGTGCCTTCGCCGAGTACCTGGCGGGCTGCGGGCTGGTGATCTGCAGCGGGCTGGCCGCCGGCATCGATGCGGCGGCCCACGCAGGCGCCCTGGGGGCGGGGGCCCCGACCACCGCGGTGCTGGGCTGCGGCCCGGACCGCGCCTATCCCGCGGCCAATGCACCGCTGGCCCAGCGGATCGCCGCCGAGGGCCTGGTGATCTCCGAATACCTGCCCGGCACGCGCCCGCTGAAGGAACATTTCCCCCAGCGCAACCGGATCATCAGCGGCCTGTCGCTGGGCGTGCTGGTGGTGGAAGCCGCGCGCCGCAGCGGCTCGCTGATCACGGCGCGCCTGGCCGGGGACCAGGGCCGGGAAGTGTTCGCCATCCCGGGCAGCATCCACAATCCCCTCGCCCGCGGCTGCCACCAGTTGATCCGCCAGGGCGCGGTGCTGGTCGAAACCGCCGCGGACATCCTGGCCGAGATCGGCCCGCTGGCCGGCCTCGCGCTGGCCCCGCCCGCGCCGCCCGCGGGCCGCGCCGGCGCCCGCGAGGAGGCTGCGGAGGCCCCGGACGGCGACTATGCCCGGCTGCTCGAGGCCCTCGCCCACGACCCCTGCGGGGTCGACGCCCTCGCCGCGCGCACCGGTTTGACGGCTGCGGAGGTTTCATCGATGATGCTGATCCTTGAACTCCAGGGAGAAGTGGAGTCCTTGCCGGGCGGACGCTTCGCGCGCAAAACGACGAGGTCGTGAAATGACGGAGAGTGTGCTCGACGTTCTGATGTATTTGTTCGAGACCGCGGGGGACGAGGGTGTCCCGCCGGAGCCCGACCGGGACGGACTGCGGGAAGAACTGGAACGCGCGGGCTTTCACGACCGGGAGATCGACCGGGCCCTGGAATGGCTCGACGGCCTGGCCGGTGTCCGCGACGACGAGGTCGGCGCGGCGCCGACCGACCACGGCGTCAGGATCTACGCCCGCACCGAGCTGGCCAGGATCGACGCCGAAGGCCGCGGGTACCTGTTGTACCTGGAGCAGATCGGCATCCTCGCGCCGCACCAGCGCGAGCTGGTCATCGACCGGCTGATGGCGCTCGACAGCCCCGAGGTGGATGTCGATGACATCAAGTGGGTGGTGCTGATGGTGCTGTTCAGCCAGCCGGGCGAAGAGAGCGCCTATGCCCGCATGGAGGACCTGGTCTTCGACGACCGGGCGTGGGCCGTGCACTAAGCCCCGGCTTGGGGCATCACACGGCCCTGGCGGAGAATACGGGGGTCGTGGCGCGAGCCACGGCCCGTTTTTTCGACTTGACGACCGTAAGGACGAGATGAGCAAGAACCTGGTAATCGTGGAATCGCCGGCCAAGGCCAAGACCATCGAGAAATACCTCGGCGGCGACTTCAAGGTGCTCGCTTCCTACGGCCACGTGCGCGACCTGCGCGCCAAGGAGGGGGCGGTCGACCCCGAGCACGGCTTTGCCATGAGCTACGAGGAGATCGACCGCAACCGCAAGCACATCGACGCCATCGCCCGGGCGGCGCGCAACGCCGACGCCCTCTACCTCGCCACCGACCCGGACCGCGAGGGCGAGGCGATCAGCTGGCACGTCTGCGAGTCGTTGCGGGAGCGCGGGCTGCTCGACGACTGCCCGGTGCACCGCATCGTCTTCCACGAGATCACCAAGCGCGCCGTGCAGGAGGCGCTGGAGCACCCGCGCCAGATCTCGGGCGACCTGGTGAACGCCCAGCAGGCGCGCCGCGCGCTGGACTACCTGGTGGGCTTCAACCTGTCGCCGCTGCTGTGGCGCAAGATCCGGCCCGGCCTGTCCGCAGGCCGGGTGCAGACGCCGGCGCTGCGCCTGATCGTCGAGCGCGAGCGGGAAATCGAGAGCTTCAAGCCGGTCGAGTACTGGAGCATCGAGGCCACGCTCGCCAAGAACGGCCAGGCCTTCCCGGCGCGGCTGGCCGAGTACGGCGGCCAGCGCATCGACGACAAGCTGGAGAAGTTCTTCCTCGGCAACGAGGGCCAGGCCCGCGAGGCGGAGCGCACCCTGCGGGAGACCGCCGCCGGCAAGCTGCTCGTCTCCTCGGTGGAACGCCGGCAGCGCAAGCAGAACCCCGCCCCGCCCTTCACCACCTCTACGCTGCAGCAGGAAGCCGCGCGCAAGCTCGGCTTCACGGCGCAGAAGACCATGCGCACCGCGCAGCGGCTGTACGAGGGCGTGGACTTCGGCGAGGGCGCAACGGGACTGATCACCTACATGCGTACCGACTCGGTGTCGCTGGCCGGGGACGCGCTGCACGAGATCCGCAGCGTGATCGGCCAGCGCTTCGGCGCCGGCTCGGTGCCGGAAAAGCCGCGCCACTATCGCACCAAGTCGAAGAATGCGCAGGAGGCGCACGAGGCCATCCGCCCGACCTCCGCCGCGCGCCATCCGGACGCTCTTCTCGGCAAGCTCGACCGCGACCAGCAGCGCCTCTACGAGCTGATCTGGAAGCGCGCGGTCGCCAGCCAGATGACCAGCGCCGTGTTCGACACGGTATCGCTGGACCTGGTGCCCTCGCAGGCCCCGGACGCGGGCCACCGCTTCCGCGCCTCGGGCTCCATCCTGGTCAAGCCCGGCTACATCGCCGTCTACCAGGAGGGCCGCGACGACGCCGAGGACGAGCAGGACCGGCGCCTGCCGCAGGTGGAGGAAGGCGAGCTGGTGGCGCTCGACAAGCTCGAGGCGGAGCAGCACTTCACCAAGCCGCCGCCGCGCTTCACCGAGGCCAGCCTGGTGAAGACGCTCGAGGAATTCGGCATCGGCCGGCCCTCTACCTACGCCACCATCATCTCCACCCTGCTCGACCGCGAGTACGTGGAGCTGGACCGCAAGCGCTTCGTGCCGACCGACGTGGGCCGCATCGTCAGCACCTTTCTCAGCGACCATTTCACCCAGTACGTGGACTACGACTTCACGGCGCGCATGGAAGACTACCTCGACGCCATCTCGCGGGGCGAACAGGACTGGAAGAAGCTGCTGGGACGGTTCTGGGAGCCTTTCCGTGACCTGGTGCAGGACAAGCAGGAGTCGGTCACCAAGCGCGACGTGATGCCCAATCGCGAGCTGGGCAAGGACCCGGCCAGCGGCAAGCCGGTCCTGGTCAAGATCGGGCGCTACGGGCCCTACGTGCAGATCGGCACCGCCGAGGACGAGGACAAGCCCCGCTTCGCCGGCATCCCGCGCGGCAAGAGCATGCAGCACATCACGCTGGCGGAGGCGCTCGAGCTGTTCAAGCTGCCCCGCGAGCTCGGCGAGACGCCGGACGGCCTGCCGGTACTGGTCAACATCGGCCGCTTCGGGCCCTTCGTGAAGTACGGCTCGAAATACGCCTCGCTGAAGAAGGACGACGACCCCTACACCATCGGCCTCGACCGCGCGCTGGAGATCGTCCGCGACAAGGAGGCGCTCGACGCCGCCCGCACCATCCGCGAGTTCCCGGATGCCGGCGTACGGATCCTGAAGGGCCGCTTCGGGCCCTACGTCACCGATGCCGGCCGCCGCGCCAGCGTGCCCAAGGCCAGGGACCCGGCGTCGCTCACGCTGGAGGAGGCCCTGCAGCTGCTCGAGGAAGCGCCGGCGAAGAAGAAGGGCGCGGGCAAGAAGAAAGCCGGCGCGAAGAAGTCGGCGACGAAGAAAACTTCGAGCAAGAAGGCGCCGGCGAAAAAGAAGGCCAGGAAAAAGACTGCCGCCGGCCGCAAGAAGCCGGCAACGAAGAAGAAGGCTGCGGCCAAGAAGGCCGCGGCCGCGCCAGCGGGGCCACAGGAGCGCTAGTGATGGCGGGCATGCTGGCGATTCGTCGGGCAGCCGGAGTCATCCGCGCCGGAGGTGTCGTCGCCTACCCGACCGAGGGCGTCTGGCGCCTGGGTTGCGATCCGCTCGACGCCACGGCGGTCGCGCGCATCCTGGCCATCAAGGAGCAGCCCGCGGAACTGGGGCTGGTCCTCATCGCCGCCGACCCCGCGCAGCTCGAGCCCTGGATCGAACCCGTCTCCCACGAAGTGGAGGCGCGCGTAGCGGCGACCTGGCCCGGCCCGGCCACCTGGGTCTTCCCGGCGCGCGCCTGGGTGCCTTACTGGGTGCACGGCGGCCGGGAAACTCTCGCCGTTCGCGTGACAGCTCATGCCCAGGCCGCGGCGCTGTGCCGGGAAACCGGCTTCCCGATCGTCGCCGCCAGCGCGCACCACAGCGGGCACGCCGCCGCGCGCAGCGGCATCCAGGTCCGCCGCTGGCTGGGCGACGAAGTGGATTTCATCCTGGGGGGATCGGCCGGCGAGCGCCAGGCGCCGGTCGAGATTCGCGATGCCATCACGGGGCGCACCCTGCGCGCCGGCTAGGGGAGCATGCAGGTGACAGGCATGGTGAGCACAAACGACATCCTCGCTGTCGAGGACTGGCTGAAGTCGCTGCAGGACGAGCTCTGCGCGGCACTTGAAGCGCTCGACGGCGGCGCCCGTTTCCGTCGCGACCGGTGGGACCGGCCCGAGGGTGGCGGCGGCGACAGCCGCGTCCTCGAGGAAGGCGCGCTGTTCGAGAAGGGCGGGATCAATTTCTCCGCCGTCCACGGCGCGGCCCTGCCGCCGTCGGCGACTGCCCGGCGACCAGAGCTGGCCGGGCGCAGCTTCCGTGCCACCGGCGTCTCCATGGTGCTCCATCCGCGCAACCCCTACGTCCCGACCACGCACGGCAACTGGCGCTTCTTCGTCGCCGAGAAGACTGGCGAGGCGCCGGTGTGGTGGTTCGGCGGCGGCTTCGACCTGACGCCCTACTATCCCTTCCTGGAGGACGTGCAACACTGGCATCGCGTCAGCCGGGACGCCTGCCGGCCCTTCGGCGAGGACATTTATCCGCGCTTCAAGCAGTGGGCCGACGAGTACTTCTACTTGAAGCACCGGCAGGAGCCGCGCGGCGTGGGCGGCCTGTTCTACGATGACCTCAACGAGTGGGGCTTCGAGCGCTGCTTCGAATTCTCGCGCGCCGTGGCGGCCCACTTCCTGCCGGCTTACACGCCGATCGCGGAGCGCCGCCGCCATACGCCCTGGTCCGAGCGCGAGCGGGAGTTCCAGCTGTACCGGCGCGGCCGCTACGTGGAGTTCAACCTGGTGTACGACCGGGGCACGGTATTCGGGCTGCAGTCCGGCGGCCGGATCGAGTCGATCCTGATGTCGCTGCCGCCCCTGGTCCGCTGGATCTACGACTGGCACCCCGAGCCCGGTTCGCCCGAGGCGGGGCTGTACGAGGATTTCCTCAGGGAACGCGACTGGCTGGAGGACGCATGAGACCGAGATTTCACCTGGCTTTTCCGGTGCACGACCTGGAGGCGGCGCGCGGCTTTTACGTCGGCATGCTGGGCTGCGGCGTCGGGCGCGAGTCCGACAAGTGGATCGACTTCGATTTCCACGGCCACCAGATCACGGCCCATCTCTGCCCGGAGACGCGCCCGCCCGGCGCCAATCCGGTCGACGGCAACCGGATCCCGGTGCGGCATTTCGGGCTGGTCCTGGAACGCAGCGACTGGGAGGCGCTGGGCGAGAAATTGCGGGAAGGCGGCGCCGATTTCCTCATCGAGCCGCGCATCCGCTTCAAGGGGCGGCCCGGCGAGCAGGCGACGATGTTCGTGCTCGACCCGTCCGGGAACGCGCTGGAGTTCAAGTCCTTTGCGGATGACGGCGCGGTTTTCGCGCCCGACCCCGGCGTCGCCTGAGCCGCCGCCCGGCTCAGGCCAGCGCGAGCCAGAGGTTCAGCAGCGCGGCCGCCAGCAAGGCGACCCAGGTGAACAGGGTGCCGTAGAAACGTCCCGGAGTGGTGCCGCCGCTCTTTGACAGGCCCCAGGCGTGCCCCGCCCGGCTCAGCACGAACACGCCGCCGAGGACGTGCAGCAGCCACGCGGGCGCGCCGCCCAGCTCGGCCGCCAGCAGCAGGACCAGGAACAGCGGCACGTACTCGGCGAAGTTGCCGTGCACGCGGATCGCCCGCTCCAGGTCGGCATTCCCGCCGGTGCCGAGACCGATCCTGCCCTTGCGCCGGTGGTTGACCACCTGCCAGCAGAGCGCCAAGAATAGCAGGCCGAGCAAGCCGCCGTACAAGGCCGTGATCACAGGATTCATGAGCGCCGCATCTCCGTGCCGTGGGACGGCGCAAAGCTTACCCGAGTACTGCGCTCGAGGGCAGGAGAATTGCCGCGCCGGGGCGAATTGCTGCGGTGCGCGTGATCTGCTGCGGTGGCCGCGAACGATCCGCGTCTGGGACGCAGTTCGCGTTTTTCGTGCAAAAATCGTGTACAAGAGCTGCAATTTGTCCGCCGGAGCCACGAATGGGAACCCGTCTGGTCGCGCTCTTGCTACTGGCCGCCTGCCTGCAGCCCGCCGCCGCGCAGCAGGCCGGACCCCTCACGGCGATCGACCAGCGCAGCTTCAGCCTCGACCTGCCGGCCGCGGCGCTCGCACAGGCCGACGGCGCATTGGCGGTGGATCTCGACGGATATGACCTGACGCCCTTCAGCCGGGTCGACGGCACCGTGCTGCGCGTGGCGCTGGACTCCCCGCTGCCGCCGGGCGGCTACCTGTTGAGCCTGATGCTGTTCTTTCCGGACGGCAGCGTCGAAGTGCTGCTGGACACGATCCTCCAGGTGCCCGTGGGGGACGGCATGACGCACAGCGCCAGCGGCATGCTGCAGGCGAGCTACCGGGTCGCGGAAGGCCCGGCCGAGAATTTCGCCGGCGCGGACGACACTACGGCCAAGGGCAGCGTTTCCTACCAGGGAGAGCGCCGTTCCGGGGCGTGGCGCCTCGGCGCCGGCGCAGGCGTGATCTACGACCGCTACAGCCAGGCCGCGCCCGCCGACGAGCGCTGGCTGCTGCCCGAGTATGCGCTGTTCGCGGCGCACGAGGGGTCCGTGGCGGCGACCGAACTGAAAGCGGGCAACGTGGCCGTCAGCCAGGACGACCTGCTGTTCTCGAACTTCCAGCGCCGGGGCGTGGCCCTCCAGTCGCTGGCTGCCTCGGAGCGTTTCCAGCTCCAGGCCTTCTCCATGGTGTCCGCCCCGAGCAACCTGGTGCAGGCCGACGAGCTCCTGCCGCGTGACAGCGACAATCGTTCCAGCGGCCTGCGGGCCTCCGTTGCGCTGCCGGACGAGCGCCTCCGGCTCAGTGGCGGGCTGGTCGACGGGCGGGGCCCGCTGGGCGGCGCCGGCTTCAACCAGTTCATCGACCCCGCCATCATCGGCGGCGACAGCTGGAACGTCGGGCTGGACTCCAGGCTCGCGGGCGGCAGCGTGGCGCTCGCCCTGGAGCGCGCCGGGTCGAATTTCGACGTCGACGGGATCGGCGTGGGCGCGCCGGAGCGCAGCGACGACGCCATGCGAGCGACGCTCGGCCTTGCTTCGGGCGGCGCTTTCGACAGCGGCCCGTTCTCGTACTGGTCCGCCGAGTTCCAGTATCGCCAGGTCGGCCTCGACTACTACAGCATGGCCAATCTCGCGCTGCCGGGAAACATCGAAGTTCACAGCGCCTACCTCCAGGCCGGCTGGCGCGACTTCGCCGTCGACCTCGACCTGGCGCGCGAGCGCAGCAATCCCGATGACGACCCGGATCTCGCCACCCAGACGCTGGACCGGGCGGGCGTGAACCTGGGCTGGTCGCCCGGCACCCTCGATCCCGACCGCGGGCCATGGCAGTGGCTGGGCGCCCCCTCGATCAATTCATGGGCATATCGCTACGAGAGCAGCCAGCCGGACGCCGACGCCCAGCTGGTCGGCTTCGACGTGGACAACGCCACGGACGAGATCGGCCTCGCGCTGACCTTCGCCCGCGCGCGGCTCAACTGGGGCTTGCAGCTCGCCCTGGTGGACTACGACGATCGCAGCGACCCGGTCTTCAATGGCAACTTCCTGGTCTACGAGCCGCCCTCCGACAGCCGCAATACCCAGGCCTCGCTCCAGGCCAGCTGGGCCGCATCCGAGCGGATCACCCTCGACGCGTACATCCAGCGCAACAAGCTCGAGGAGAGCGCGCTCGACGATGTCTACCGGAACACGGCTTACGGGCTCAGCGGCAATCTCATCGTGGTGCCGAATCGCCTGACGGCCCGCGCCGGCCTCAACTTCGGCCGCGACCACAGCGATTTCGGGAATCCCCAGTTCCTCGCCGAGCGCCTGCATTCGCGCGTCGCCGACCTGCAGCTGAGCTGGCAGGCGATCCATGCACGGCCAGGCCGTCCCGGGCTGAACCTCAACCTGAGCGGCAGCTACGCGCGCAACGAGGACCTTGCGTTGCTCGTCGACGACGAACTCTGGTCCGTGTTCGTCGGCGCGCAACTCGACTGGAACTGGAGCCGGCCATGAAATACGCGCTCGTCACCGCACTGCTCGCCCTGCTGCTGCTCGACAGCAGCCCGGCTGCGGCCGCCATAAGCGACGCCCGCGCGACTCCGCGGCAGCTGACGCTGTTCGGCACCAGCGGCAACCTGGTCCAGGTCCGGTGGCAGGTAGCGACCACGCCGGACCATGCCACCGGCGTGAGCTCGCCGGCGGCCACGATCGTTGACCCGGGTACGGGCCGGGTGCTGCTCGTCGTGAACACCTCGCTCGACGCCGCCGGCAGCGGTCCCTTCGTGTTGCGGGAATCGCTGCAGGTGGACGCTGACACCGTGCGGGGCTGGCAGGCGGCCGGCCTGGAGCGGGTGGTCCTGGAACGGAGTTTCGGCGACCCGGCGACCGGTGGCGGCGCCGTCGGCCGCGTGGTGCTGCGCCTCAGCGGCAGCCAGCTGCGGGCGCTGCGCGAGGGTGCGCCGAGCGAGCTGTTGGTGGTGTCCGTGCGGCTCGAGTTCGAGACCGGCAACAACACGGCCATCGTCGAACGCGACGCCGACCTGCGGGCCGGCCTGACTGTCCAGCACACGGGCACCGGCATCCTGCGCGGGCGCTGGCAGATCGCCGAGCCGGGCAGCTCCGAAGCGGTGCCGGTATTCCGCACACTCGCGCTGGTGAATACCCAGGTGCGTGCCGGGCAGCGCAGCTACCTGCGCAGCCCGGTGCTGCCGACCTCGCGCCCGGGCGTGTACCTGCTCCGCTTCTGCGTCTCCGGCACGGATCCCGTGGCGGTGGCCGAGGACGCGCAATGCCCGGGGGCGGGGCAGGTCGTGCATGCCACCTACCAGGTTCACGCCCGGGCCGGATTCAGGGTAGTCCGCATCCGCAGCCTGGAACCGGACCGGGCCCGCCTGGGCCAGGAGGGGATGTTCCGCTGGGGCGAGGTCCCCGGGGCGGCCACCTACCAGGTGCAGATCTTCGAATTCGCGCCCCGCGCGACCACCGGCGGCGAGGCGCCCGAGCCGCGCTTCATCGCCGGCATGCTGGTCCCCGGCGACGCCGGCGCGACCCGGCTGACCGAGCTGGCACGCAGCCGGCTGAGCCCCGAGCGGCGTTATCTCTGGCGCGTCACCGCCTACGATCAAGCCGGCGTGACGATCGGCACGAGCGAGGAAGCCAGTTTCATTTTCAGCCCGGACGGCTGAAGACACGTCGGCCAACCCCGTCGGCAAGAAGCGGACATGGCCGTAAAGCGATCGAGCAGGAGAAGCGAATGAACAAACTGATCAAGCAAGCTTGCATTGCGGCAGCGCTCGCGCTGCTGGCAACGCCACTCACCACGACCGCGCAGGAACGCCAGGTCGCCCCGCCGGAGAGGAAACCCCAGGCCGGGCTGTTGCTCCCCGCAGTCCAGAAAGCGCAGGACCAGGGGCAGGAACAGGAGCCCAATGAGGAAGAGCGGGTGATGCCGCACTACCATGGGCCCATCGGCGGCCAGGCCCAGCAGGGCATCGAACCCGACGAGATCGACGCGGCGGCCCGCGACCGTGCCGCCACCGCGCCGGCGCCGCGCGGCCGAGTCGACAAGGCCACGCCCATGCGCGGGCCGGCCGCGGGTGGCAGGGCCCTCACCACGCAGCAGATGATGGCCAAGCTGCAGCCCTCCGCTCACCGGGCCTCTTCGCATCGCCGGATCCTGCCGATGGCCGCGACCCAGGGGAATGAAGCCGGCAGCGGGCCGACTTCGGTGCAGCAGCCCAGGCCGTCCGAGCCCCCGAAGTACGAGATCGAGGAATGCGGCACCGCCACTAACCCGGCGATCTGCTGCCACCACGAGGCGGGCGACGGCTCCAGCTGCAACCTGTTCATCATGCTGTGTGAGCACCACGGCGGCACGGGCAAAGGCGACGGCGAGTCGGCAATCTGCTCGGACTGGTAAGGGCAGGCCCGGGCAACGACCCGGGCGGAAAACCTGGAGCTCGGCCGCTCCTCCCGCCGGGGGGAGCGGCCAGCGCTCAGAACGCCAGCCGCTCGCCGGCGGCGAGGCACTCCGCGTGCCGGTAGCAGCTCACCAGGTGGTCGTTCACCAGGCCGGTGGCCTGCAGGTGGGCATAGACGATGGTGCTGCCGACGAAGCGGAAGCCAAGGGTCTTGAGTTCCTTGCTGACGCAATCGGACAGCGGCGTGGTGGCGGGGACCTCGCTCATCTCGCGCCAGCGGTTCACCACCGGGCGCCCGTCGACGAAGCGCCATAGCCAGGCGCTGAAGCTGCCGTGGCGCGCCTGCAGCTCGAGGAAGGCGCGGGCGTTGCCGATCGCCGCCTCGATCTTCTGGCGGTTGCGGATGATGCCGGGATCACCCACCAGCCGTGCCACGCTGCGGCGGTTGAAGCGCGCTACGCGCTCGGGATCGAACGCGGCGAAGGCCCGGCGGTAACCCTCGCGCTTGTGCAGCACGGTGGCCCAGGACAGCCCGGCCTGCGCGCTTTCCAGCACCAGGAACTCGAACTGCCCCCGGTCGTCGGTGACGGGCGTGCCCCATTCCTGGTCGTGGTAGGCCTGGTAGGCGTCGCTGACGCCAAGGCACCAGTCACACCGCTGGCGAACGTCGGCCATGCGCGCCTCCAGCAAGAAAAGGGCCCGCGGCATCCGCCACAGGCCCTTCGTTCATGCCCGCAGAGCTGCTGCTCAGGCGGCCCCGCACTTGCCCTCGCCGCCCTTCTTGTCCTTGCTCTTGTCCTTGTCCTTGCTCTTGTCGCCGCCGCACTTGCCTTCGCCACACTTGCCTTCGCCGCACTTGCCCTCGGCCTTCTTCTCGTCGCCCTTGTGCTCTTCCTTCTTGCCGTGCTCGTCGATGGCGGCGTCGGTCATGTAGCCGCTCGACAGGGCCGTCATGCCGAAGGGGTTGGCGTCGGCCTGGGCGGCCTGGACGCCGGCCAGGGATCCCGCCAGCGCGATGCCGGCAGCCAGTGATACGGGCTTGATGGACTTCTTCATGGTGTTGCTCCTCTTTCCTCTTGGGTTGCCTGCGGGGTGCGGGCCTGTGCGCCAGGCGTAACGGCCCGTCTGTTGCCGCCGCAGATCGTTCTTGCCCCTCTATCCACGCATATCTTCCCCTCTGCTGGCAAGGTGCGACGCACGATCGGGGTTTGCATCGAGTGACAAGCCAACCCTAGTCGCGGGACAATCGCGTTTTGGTTCCCGCTGCCGGATGACGCCCATGAAAGCTCCCGCCAACCCCCAGTACCCGATGACCCGCATGCGCCGCCTGCGCCGGCACGAGTTCAGCCGCCGCCTGGTGCGCGAGCACTCGCTGGCGGTCGACGATCTCATCTGTCCCGTGTTCGTGCTGGAAGGCGAAGGGCGGCGCGAGGCCGTGCCGTCCATGCCCGGCGTGGAGCGCATGTCCATCGACGAACTGGTCCGGGAGGCGGCGGGCTGGGCCGGGCTGGGCATCCCGGCCGTGGCGCTGTTCCCCGTGACGCCGCCCGAGGTGAAGAGCCTGGACGCGGCCGAGGCCTGGAACCCCGAGGGCCTGGCGCAACGCGCCGCCCGGGCGCTGAAGGCCGCGCTGCCGGAGCTCGGCGTCATTACCGACGTGGCCCTGGACCCGTTCACCACCCACGGCCAGGACGGCATCATCGACGACACCGGCTACGTGCTGAACGACGTCACCGTCGAGGCGCTGGTGCGCCAGGCGCTGTCGCACGCCGAGGCCGGCGCGGACTGGGTCGCGCCCTCGGACATGATGGACGGCCGGGTCGGGCGCGTCCGCGCGGCCCTCGAGGAGGCCGGCCACGTGAACACCGGCATCCTCGCCTACTCGGCCAAGTACGCCTCCAGCTTCTACGGCCCCTTCCGCGACGCGGTCGGCTCCGCCGGCAACCTTGGCAAGGGCAACAAGTACGGCTACCAGATGGACCCGGGCAACAGCGACGAGGCGGTGCGCGAAGTCGCGCTGGACATCGCCGAGGGCGCCGACGCCTTCATGGTGAAGCCGGGCATGCCCTACCTGGACATCGTGCGCCGGGTGAAGAGCGAGCTCGGCGTCCCGACGTTCGTCTACCAGGTGAGCGGCGAGTACGCCATGCTGCGCGCCGCCGCGGCCAACGGCTGGCTGGACGAGAAGGCGGTGGTGCTCGAGGCGCTGCTCGGCATGAAGCGCGCCGGCGCCGACGGCATCCTCACCTATTTCGCCCCGATGGTGGCGCGCTGGCTCAAGGACGGCTGAGGCCGCCGGCGCGTTGGCCATCCTCGACCGCTATGCGCTGTTCGGCCACCCAGTCGCGCACAGCCGCTCACCCTGGCTCCACGCGCGCTTCGCCGAGCTGACCGGGGAGGGGCTGTCCTACGAAGCCCGCGACGTGCCGCCCGGCGACTTCGACCAGGCGCTGGCGGAGTTCCTGCACGGCGGCGGCAAGGGCCTGAACATCACGGTGCCGCACAAGCTCGCCGCCTACGCCGCGGTCGACGAACTCACCGAGCGGGCCCGGCGGGCCGGCGCCGTGAACACCATCGCCGTGACGCCGGGCGGCCTGCTGGGCGACAACACCGACGGTGCCGGCCTGCTGCGCGACCTGGAACACAACCTCGGGCTGGCGCTCCACGGCATGCGGATCCTGCTGGTGGGCGCCGGCGGCGCGGCCCGCGGCGCGCTGGGGCCGCTGCTGGACGCCGGGCCGGCCGAGCTGTTGATCGCCAACCGCCATGCCGACAAGGCCCGGGCGCTGGCCGCGGATTTCGCCGGCGCCGGGCCGGTCTCCGGCGGCGGGCTGGAAGCGGCCCACGGGCCCTTTGCGCTGGTAGTCAACGCCACCTCCGCCAGCCTGCACGACGAAGTCCCGGCGCTGCCCGGCGACGCCGTCGATCCCGGCACCTTCTGCTATGACATGGCCTACGGCAGCGGCCCGACGGCATTCATGCGCTGGGCGGCGGACCGGGGCGCGGCCGGCACCGCGGACGGCATCGGGATGCTGGTCGAGCAGGCGGCGGAGTCCTTCGCCCTGTGGCGCGGCGTGCGCCCCCCCACGGCGCAGGCGCTGGCCGAGCTGAAGCGCCAGGCCGGGGCATGAGGCAGTGAGCCTCGAGGCTTTCCTGGTCCCGCTGGGCGTGGTGGCGCTGGCCGAGCTGGGCGACAAGTCCCAGCTGCTCTCCTTCATGCTCGCGGCCCGTTTCCGCGTCGTCGCGCCGATCGTTGCCGGGATCTTCGTCGCGGCGCTGGCCAATCACCTGCTGGCGGGCGCCGTCGGGGCGTGGCTGGTGGCGACGTTGGGGCCCGAGGGCCTGCGCTGGGCTGTCGGCGGAGGATTTCTGGCCATTGCGCTCTGGCTGCTGGTGCCGGACCGGGACGCGCCCGAAGAAGCGCTGCCGGCGGCACGTTTCGGCGCTTTCGGCACTACGCTGCTCGCCTTCTTCATCGCCGAGTTCGGCGACAAGACCCAGGTCTCGGCGGTGGCGCTGGTGGCCCATTACGAGGCCTTCCTGCCCGTGGTGGCGGGCACCACGCTCGGCATGACCCTGGCCAACGTCCCGGGCGTGTTCCTCGGCGATCGCCTGGCGGCACGGCTGCCGGTGCGGGCGATCACGCTGGTGGCCGCCGGCGTGTTCGGGGTGCTGGGTTTCCTGGCGCTGGCCGGCGCCGGCGAGGCGTACGGGCTCTAGCCCACGAAGAGGTCCTTATCGATGAACCAGGATACGCAGGCCCCCTGGGCCCACACGCACCAGTTCGATGCCGGCAGCCAGGCGGGCGAGCGCGGCACCCTGATCGTGCTGGGCATCACGCTCACGGCCATGGTGATCGAGATTTTCTCGGGCTTGTGGTTCAACTCCATGGCCCTGCTGGCCGACGGCTGGCACATGGGCTCGCATGCGCTGGCGATCGGCCTCAGCGCCTTCGCCTATATCGCCGCCCGTCGCTTCGCCGACGACCGGCGCTTCGCCTTCGGCACCTGGAAGATCGAGGTCCTGGCCGGCTTTGCGAGCGCGCTGATGCTGCTGGTGGTGGCGCTGCTGATGGTGGTCGCCTCGGTCGAGCGCATGATCTCGCCGCAGCCGATCCGCTACCAGGAAGCCATCGCCGTCGCGATCCTCGGGCTCATCATCAACATCGTGTGCGCCCTGATCCTCGGCCGGGCCCATCACCACGACCACCATCATGGCCACGACTATGCGCCCGACGACCATGACCACGACCATGAACACGGCCACCAGCACCACGACCTGAACCTGAAGGCCGCCTACGTGCACGTGCTGGCCGATGCCGCCACCTCCGTGCTCGCAATCATTGCGCTGGCCGGCGGGTGGCTGTTCGGCTGGGCCTGGCTGGATCCCATGATGGGCATCGTCGGCGCGGTTCTGATCTCGATCTGGGCGCGCAACCTCATCAGCCAGACGGGGAAGGTGCTGCTCGATCGCGAGATGGACCATCCCATTGTCCCGCGCATCAGGCGCGCCATCGCGGCCGCCGGGAGCGAGTCCGGCACCGAGATCACTGACCTGCACGCCTGGCGGGTCGGAAAGCGCGCCTATGCCGTGACGCTGACCCTGGTCACCCGGCACCCGCACCTCAGCGCGGCCGATGTCCGGTCCTGGCTCGCCGGCCTGGGCGACGTGGCCCACGCGACCATCGAAATCCACCGGGTCGCAGGCGAGACCGCCGCGCCCCGGGACTAGTCGAGCAGCTCGAGCACCGCCGCCTCGACCCGCGGCCAGGCCGGGGCGAACGGCGCGACCAGGTCGAAATGCCCGGCCCCGTCGATGACCTCCAGGCGGACCTCGTCGCCGTGCGCGCCGGCCTTCTCAGCGTAGCCTGAGGACTGCTCCAGCAGCACGACAGGATCCAGCGCACCGTGCAGCAGCCGCTGTGGCACGCCGAGCGGCAGGAGCCCGGCCGGGCTGGCCGCGGCGTAGCGCTCGGGCTGCTCCGCCGGCATGCCGCCCATCAGGAGCTGCACCGCCGCGTTGCAGCCACGCGCGCCCTCGGCATAGCGCGCGAGATCGGTGATGCCGGCCAGCGCCACCACGCCCCGGATGCGCGCCGGCGCCGCATGCAGCGGATGCGAGGCCGGCAGGTTGTGACGGCCGGCCAGCCACAGCGCGAGGTGCCCACCGGCCGAGTGCCCGACCAGCACCACGCGGTCGAGGTCGAGATTGTGCTCCGGTGCAAGGCTCGCCAGCCCGTCCAGCCCGGCCGCCGCGTCCTCGAAGGTCCCCGGCCAGCCGCCGCCCTCGTCGCCCACCCGGCGATACTCCGGCGTCCAGACCGCCGCCCCGGCGGCAGCCAGCGCGGCGCCCACGTGGGAGACATGGGCCAGGTCGTATTCCGCGCGCCAGCAGCCGCCGTGGAACAGCACCGCGACGGCGTGCGGGCCGGGACCGGCGGGCAGGCGCAGCTCGCCGAACTGCAGCGGATGCTCGCCGTAGGCGATCCGATGGTCCGCGGCGGGCACCGGCAGGGCCTCGATCTGGCCCCAGCTGACCGGTTGCGGCTCATCGGGTGCGGCCGGCTCGCTCGGTTGCTGGACGGGCGCGCAGGCGGCGAGTGCGACGGCGGCCAGCATACCCGCCAGCCTGCGGCCGGCAGCCGGCATCCCCTCACTCCTCAAGGTAGCGGTCCTTCAACCGCACGTAGTGAGCGGCGGAATAGCGCAGCATTTCCAGCTCTTCCGGACTCAGCGGCCGCACGCGCCTGGCCGGGCTGCCGCGGTAGAGGCTGCGCGCCTGCAGCCGCTTGCCCGGCGGCACCAGGCTGCCGGCGGCGAGAAACACCTCGTCCTCCAGCACTGCGCCGTCGAGGATGGTGGAACTCATGCCCAGCAGGCAGCGGTGGCCGACGGCGCAGGCATGGAGCATGACGCGGTGGCCGACCGTGACCTCCTCGCCGATCACCAGCGGCAGGCCGCCGGGGGAGTAGGGCCCGTCGTGGGTGACGTGCAGCACGCTGGCGTCCTGGATATTGGTCCGGGCGCCGACGGTGATCGAGTTGACGTCGCCGCGCAGCACCGCGGTCGGCCATACCGAGGCGTCGTCGCCGATGTCCACCCGCCCGATCACGACCGCGCTGGGATCGATCCAGACCCGGATGCCGAGCTTCGGGTGCTCCTCGCAATAAGGGCGCACGTTCACTGCCGTTTGCTCCGCAGCGTCACCAGTTCCTCGGCCGCGGTCGGGTGGATGGCCACCGTGTCGTCGAAGTCGCGCTTGGTCGCGCCCATGCGGACCGCCACGGCGAAGCCCTGCAGCATCTCGTCGGCGCCCGCGCCGATGACATGGCAGCCGACGATGCGTTCCTCGGGCCCGGCGGTGACCAGCTTCACGGCCGCCGGCACCTTGCGCTCGCCCATGGCGTAGAGCATCGGGGTGAAGCGGCTCTCGTAGACCGCGACCTCGTCGCCATAGCGCGCGTGCGCCTCCGGCTCCGTCACGCCGACGGTGCCGATGGGCGGATGGCTGAAGATCACGGTCGGCACGCAGTCATAATCCAGCTTGCTGTCGGGCATGCCGCCGTAGAGCCGGTCGGCCAGGCGGCGGCCGGCGGCGATGGCGACCGGCGTCAGCGCGATGCGTCCGGTGACGTCGCCGATGGCGTGGATGCCCTCGACGTTGGTGTCCTGCCACTCGTCCACCGGGATGAAACCGTCCTCGTCGGTGCGCACCCCGGCCTCCTCCAGGCCGAGCCCGTCGGTGTTGGGCTCGCGGCCGATGGCCCACAGCAGCAGGTCGAAGCCGCCGAGGCGCCGGCCGTCGGCCAGTTCCAGCGCGATGCCGTCCTCGCCCTGGCTGGCGGCCACCGGCACGGCGTGGGTCTCGATTGCGATCCCGTCGCGCCGCATCTGGTCCATCAGCAGTTCGCGCAGCAGCGGGTCGAAGTCGCGCAGGACCCCGTCGCGCCGGGTGGCGATGGTGACCTCGCTGCCCAGGCTGTCGAAGACGCCGCCGAGCTCGACCGCGACATAGCCGCTGCCGGCGATCAGCACGCGCTGGGGCCGCGACTCGAGGGTGAAGAAGTCGTCCGAGGTGATGCCGAGCTCCGCACCCTCGATATCCGGCACCGCCGGCCGGCCGCCGGTGGCGATGATGACGCGTCCGGCGCGAACTTCTTCGTCGCCCACCGTCACGGTGTCGCGTCCGGTCAGCGTGGCCCGGCCGCGCAGCAGGGTGACGCCGCGCTTCTCGAGGTTGCCGGCGTAGATGCCGTTGAGGCGGTGGATGTAGGCGTCGCGGCGGGCTTTCAACCCGGCCCAGTCGTGGGCTCCCGCCGTGACTTCGAAGCCGAAGCCGGCGGCGGCTTCCAGCGCGTGCGCCGTTTCGGCCGCGTACCACATGACTTTCTTCGGCACGCAGCCGACGTTCACGCAAGTGCCGCCTAGCGGGCCGTATTCCGCCACGGCCACGCGCGCGCCGTACTCCGCGGCGCGCTGGGCGGCCGCGAGGCCCCCGCTGCCGGCGCCGATGACGACCAGGTCGTAGTGTTGTTCTGGCATCTGTCCCTTCCTTCGAGCCGAAGCACCATTCTAAACGGGGACAGTCCCCAGGACCGGGCCTGGGGACAGGCCCCACGTGATAACATCCGGCGCCCGGAACAACGGAGGGACGATGGACAACCCGCTGCTCGACCAGGCCGGCCTGCCCGCCTTTTCCCGCATCCGCCCGGCGCACGTGGAACCCGCGGTCCGCCAGGTACTGGCGGAGAACCGCGCCCGCATCGAAGAAATCCTGGCCACGGCCGAGCCGCCGCGCTGGGATAGCCTGGTCATGCCGCTGGAAGCCCTCGACCACCGGCTCGCCCGCGCCTGGGCGCCGGTCGGGCACCTCAACGCCGTCCACAACACCGCCGCCCTGCGCAAGGCCTACAACGCCTGCCTGCCGCTGCTGTCCGACTACAGCAGCGAGCTGGGCCAGCACGAAGGGCTGTTCCGGGCCTTCGAGCGCGTGCTGGCGGAGCAGGGACCCGAACTCGAGCCGGGCCAGCGCAAGATCCTCGAGGACGCGCTGCGCGACTTTCGCCTCGCCGGCGTCGCGCTGCCGCCGGAGCCGCGCGCCCGCTTCCGGGCGATCATGCAGGAACTCTCGTCCCTGGGCGCCAGGTTCGAGGAGAACCTGCTCGACGCGACCCAGGCCTGGCGCCTGCACGTGACCGACGAGGCGCGGCTCGCCGGCCTGCCGGAGGGCGCGAAGGAGCGCGCCGCCGAGGCGGCCCGCACACGCGGGCTCGACGGCTGGTTGCTGACGCTGGATTTCCCCAGCTACCACGCAGTCATGTCCCACGCGACCGACCGCGAGCTGCGCCGCGAGATGTACCAGGCCTGGGTGACCCGCGCCTCGGACCACGGCCCGGCGGCCGGCCGATACGACAACGGCCCGGTGATGGCCGACATCCTCAGGCTGCGCCAGGAGGCGGCCCGCATCCTTGGCTTCGCGAACTACGCGGAGCTGTCGCTGGAAACCAAGATGGCCGCCTCCGTCGACGAGGTCCGCGGCTTCCTCGAGGACCTCGCCGGCCGCAGCCGCAAGGCCGCCGAGCAGGAACTCGCCGCGGTCCATCGCTTTGCGGGCGAGCCGCTCGAGGCCTGGGACATTGCGTTCTGGTCCGAGCGGCTGCGCGAGCACGATTACCAGGTCTCAGACGAGGAGCTGCGCCCCTATTTCCCGGCCGGGCGCGTGATGTCCGGCCTGTTCGACACCGCCGCGCGGCTGTTCGGCATACGCATCGTGCCGGGCGGCGAGGTCGAGACCTGGCACGCCGACGTCGAGTTCTTTCGCCTCGAGGACAGCGACGGCACCACCGTCGGCCACCTCTACACCGACCTCTACGCCCGCGA
The DNA here is from genome assembly GCF_011058255.1 of Thioalkalivibrio sp. XN8. Taxonomy (GTDB): domain Bacteria; phylum Pseudomonadota; class Gammaproteobacteria; order Steroidobacterales; family XN24; genus XN24. Next base: position 140,626 of record NZ_JAALFH010000060.1, read on the forward strand.
ACAGAAGCGCGGCGGCGCCTGGATGGACGAATGCCAGGGCCGAGCCCGCTTCGGCGACGAGGTCTCGCTGCCGGTGGCTTTCCTGGTGTGCAACTTCATGCCGCCGGTCGGCGAGCGTCCGGGGCTGCTGAGCCACGACGACGTGGTGACCCTGTTCCACGAGTTCGGCCACTGCCTGCACCACCTGCTGACGAAGGTGGAATGGCCCAGCGCCGCCGGGATCAACGGGGTGGCCTGGGATGCCGTCGAGCTGCCGAGCCAGTTCCTGGAGAACTTCGCCTGGCACCCCGAGGTCGTCGAGCGCCTGTCGGGCCACTACCAGTCCGGCGAGCCGCTGCCGCGCGCGCTGCTGGAGAAGCTGATCGCCAGCCGTAACTTCCAGTCGGCCATGCAGATGCTGCGCCAGGTCGAGTTCGCGCTGTTCGACATCCGGCTGCATGGCCGCGAGGCGACCGACGCGGCCGGCATCATCGAGGAGCTGGACACGGTGCGGCGCCAGGTCGCGGTCGTGCCCTACCCCGACTTCAACCGCTTCGCCCACAGCTTCTCGCACATTTTCGGCGGCGGCTACGCGGCCGGCTACTACAGCTACAAGTGGGCCGAGGTGCTGTCGGCCGATGCCTTCGGCGCCTTCGAGGAGCGCGGCGTGCTCGATCCCGAGACCGGCCGCCGCTTCCGCGAGTGCATCCTCGAGGTCGGCGGCAGCGTGGAGCCCATGGACGCCTTCATCGCCTTCCGCGGCCGGCCGCCGGAGCCCGGCGCGCTGCTGCGGCTGGCCGGCATCGACGGGGACACGGCCTCGGCCGCCTGACGCCATGCGCATCGCCAGCTGGAACGTGAACTCCCTGAAGGTGCGGCTGGAGCAGGTGCTCGACTGGCTGGAGGCCCACCAGCCCGACGTGCTCGGCCTGCAGGAGACCAAGCTCACCGACGCCAACTTCCCCGCCGAGACGTTTCGCGAGCTGGGCTACCATGTCAGCTTCAGCGGCCAGCCGACCTACAACGGCGTGGCGCTGATCTCGCGGGCGCCGCAGCACGACGTGGTCACCGACCTCGACGGCCTCGACGACCACCAGCGCCGCGTGCTCGGCGCCACTATCGACGGCATCCGGGTGCTCGACCTCTACGTCCCCAACGGCCAGGCGGTCGGCACCGAGAAGTACGCCTACAAGCTCCACTGGCTCGAGCAGCTGCATAACCACCTCGCGGTCGAACTGGCGCGCCACCCGCGCTGCGTGGTGATGGGCGATTTCAACATCGCGCCCGACGACCGCGACGTGCACGACCCGGAGGAATGGGCCGGCAAGGTGCTGTGCAGCGAGCCCGAGCGGGCCGCCTTGCAGCGAATCCTGGACCTCGGTTTTGCCGACACCTTCCGGCTGTTCGACCAGCCCGAGAGTGTGTTCAGCTGGTGGGACTACCGGGCGGCCGGCTTCCGGCGCAACCGCGGCCTGCGCATCGACCTGGTGCTGGCCAGCAAAGACCTCGCCGGCGCCTGCAAGCACTCCACCGTGGACGTCGAGCCGCGGCGCAACGAGCGGCCCTCCGACCACGCCCCCGTCGTAGCAGTGTTCGAGCCGGCCTGATTCATGGCCGGGGCCCTGTGACCCCGGTCACAGAACCGGCCGGGCGGCATGGCGGGGCCTGCTGCGCTGCCATAGACTTGTGCCATGGAAGCTGCCGGAAACAAGGGCCGCGTGATCATGCTGCGCGACCGGCGCAGCGATCACGACGTCACCAACAGCGTGTTGCTGACGCGTTGGGAATCCGTCTGGGAGATCATCCACGACAGCTTCACCCGCCTCTACCCGGGCGTGCCGCTGCAGCTGCTGCGGCGCGCCTTCGAGGACTTCGACACCCTGTTCCGCGGCCGCATGCCCGGCTATCTCGGCTGCGACACCGTTTACCACGACATCCAGCACACCCTCGACATGACGCTGGCCATGGGCCGGCTCATCGAGGGCCACGAGCTCTCGGTCGGCAGCGAGGAGCGCCTCGGCGCGCCACGGGCGATCCTCGGCATCATCTGCTCGCTGTTCCACGACTCCGGCTACATCCGCCACGCGCGCGACGAGGCCCAGCTGAACGGCGCCGTGTTCACCCGCTCCCACGTGACCCGCAGCGCCCAGTTCCTCGACCGCTACCTGCACGAGATCGGCATGGGCGCCACCGCGCACATCGCCCGGCAAGTCGTGCACTACACCGGCTACGAGGTGCGCATCGACCAGATCAGGGTGGAGCGTGAGAAGGATCGCCGGCTGGGCCACATCATGGGCACGGCCGACCTGCTGGCCCAGATGTCGGACCGGTGCTACCTCGAGAAATGCCGCGACCGGCTCTACCCCGAGTTCGTGCTGGGCGGCATCGCCATCTGGCGCGAGCCGTCGGGGCGGGTGGTCACGCGCTACCGTTCGGGACTGGACCTGCTGCGCCAGACCCCGGCCTTCTTCCGCCAGGTCTGCTACCCGCGCCTGGACCGGGCCTTCGGCGGCGTATACCGCTTCATGGACGCCGTGTTCGACGGCCGCAATCCCTACATGGTCGCTGCCGAGCGGAACCTGTTCTACCTGGAGCGGGTGCTGGAAGGCGAGCGCTGGCCGCTGCTGCGCCGCCATCCCAGCTGCGAGCTGGCCGAGCCGGACGCCCTGGAGCGCAGCCGGCGCATGGTCGCCGAGCGGTTGCGGGAGCTGCGGGCCGAGGCCGCCTGAGGAGCCAGGCCGCCGCGCCTCAGCTGCGGCCGATCTCGTCCACTTTCTCCTGCAGCCGCAGCCGGTCGAGGGTGGCGAAGGGCAGGTTGACGAAAATCGAGATGCGATTGCGCAGCTCGCGGTAGGTCCGCGCGAAAGCCGCTTTCCGCTCGATCTCGGTGCCCTCGACGGCAGCCGGGTCGGGCATGCCCCAGTGCGCCGTCATCGGCTGGCCCGGCCAGACCGGGCAGACTTCCCCCGCGGCGTTGTCGCAAACGGTGAAGACAAAATCCATCCTCGGCGCATCGGGCTCGGCGAACTCGGCCCAGTCCTTGCTGCGCAGGCCGTCGACCGGGTGCCGGTTATGCTCCAGCTCGTACAGGGCGAGAGGATGGACCGCGCCCTTCGGGTGGCTGCCGGCACTGAAGCCCCTGAAGCGGCCGCCGCCGAGCTTGTTGACCAGGCTCTCGGCGATGATGCTGCGCGCGGAATTGCCCGTGCACAGGAAGAGCACGTTCATGACCTTGTCCGACATGGCTGACCCCGGGTGTTGGTGGCGGCGGGCAACGGGCGAGGGTGAGGGTTGCTTGTTACAGAAAGATGACAGCCGGCATCGGCGCGCAGTCAGCCTTTCGGCTTGAAGGAGAACGTCTGGCCGCCGACCGAGGCCTCGAACATCAGGCCGCCCTTGGCGATCACGAAGGTCGCCATGCCCTTGTAGAACTCGCCGACCGTGGTCGCGTCCTTCTTGCCGCCGCTGGCCCCGGCGCTGGTCCCGGTGGTGCCCGCGCCCGCGCTGGCTCCCGCGGTCACGACCACGGCGCTCGCCTGGGCGCCGAACTCGAAGTTGCCCGAGGTGAATTCGTCGAAGGCCCGCTGGTCCTTGAAAAAGATGATCTGGCTGTAGGCCTGGCCGCCGGCCTGCAGGCCGATGGTGATCTGGGTCAGCACCGTGTCGCCCACGTAGGCGCCGCCCCGGTACACCCGGCCCTCGCCGCGCGCCCCCCCGATGCCGAGCCCGCCCTTGCCCACGGTCGGGAACACCGCGTAACCGTAGCTCTTGTCGAAGAACTGGGCGCTCTCGCCGGCGTTCTTGAACAGCTGGATGGTCTCGGCGTACCTGTCGGCGGAGGCGGGGGTGGCGCAACCGAGCAGGATCGCGCTCAGGGCAATGATGCGGATGGCGAGGCTCATGGGGATGCTCCGTGTGCGTGGGGCTGTAGGCGGAACATGATAACCGGATTATGATGCGCGCCTCGCCCCGGAGTCGCGTGCATGCGCCGGATCGGACTGACCGTCCTGCTCCTCTCGCTCAGCAACGTGTTCATGACCTTCGCCTGGTACGCCCACCTGAGAGGCCTGGCGGCCAAGCCCTGGATCATCGCCGCCCTCGCGAGCTGGGGCGTGGCGCTGTTCGAGTACCTGCTGCAGGTGCCGGCGAACCGGATCGGCTACACCGTGATGAACCTCGGCCAGTTGAAGATCCTGCAGGAGGTGATCGCGCTGACGGCGTTCGTCCCGTTCGCGTTCTTCTACATGAAGGAGCCGCTGAAGCTGGATTACCTGTGGGCGGCCCTGTGCATCATGGGCGGGGTGTTCTTCATGTTCCGGGGCAAGCTGTTCGGCGCGTGACTCCGGTGCCTCTGCGGCCTACTTGCTCAGGCCGAAGCGCGCCTTCCAGGCCTTGTCGCTGAAGCCGACGCTGACGGCGCCGTCGGCGGTCACCAGCACCGGCCGCTTCACCAGCGCCGGGTGCTCCCTGAGCAACAGCGTCCACTCCGGGTCGCTGCCGGGCGCCTTGCGCGCCTCCGGCAGCTGGCGCCAGGTGGTGGACGCCCGGTTGACCAGCTTGTCCCAGCCGCCCAGTTGCGCGGCCCAGTCCTTGAGGACCTCCGGCGCGACGGGGTTGGCGCGGTAGTCCACGAACTCGTGCTCGATGTCGAAGCGCTTCAGCCAGTTGCGCGCCTTGCGGCAGGTGTCGCAGGTGCCCAGCCCGTAGACGATTACGCCGGGCCCGCTCATTCGCCGCCGCCCGCCGCTTTCGCCCTGGCCCCACCGAGGTGGCGGGCAAGGAAGTCCAGCAGCCTGGTGTAGTACTCGATGCGCCGCTGCTCGTCGTAGAAACCATGGCCTTCGGTCGGATAAATCAGCGTCTCGACCGGCACCTCCGCGCGCTGGAGCGCGGCGGCCATCGCCTCGGTATGCTCGACCGGCGCCACCTCGTCCTCCCCGCCCGCCGCCAGGAACACCGGCACCTTGATGCGGTCCGCCATGTCGGTGGCCGAGCGCCCGGCCAGGCTGTCCTCGTCGCCGAGCCAGTCGTTCAGCCAGGTGACGCTGGACTTGCCCCGGCGGCTGTCGTCCCGGTACATCCGCTGCAGGTCATAGACGCCGACGTAGCCGGCCGCGCACTGGTAAAGGTCGGGCTCGCGGGCCGCGCCGACGAGAGCCGCATAGGCGCCGTAGCTGGCGCCATAGATGCAGATCCGCTCGGGATCGGCGATACCCTGCTCGATCGCCCAGCGGGTGGCGTCGGTGACGTCGTCCTGCATCGCGAGGCCCCACTGGCGGGCCCCGGCCTGGTAGAAGGCGCGCCCCCGGTTGCCGGAGCCGCGGAAGTTCACTTGCAGTACGGCATAGCCGGCCCTGGCCAGCAGCTGTACTTCGTCCGAGAAGCTCCACGTATCGAACACGCCGAATGGCCCGCCATGCGGCAGCACCACCAGCGGCAGCCGGCCCTCGGGAGCGCCGCGCGGGCGAGTCAGGTAGCCGTCCAGCTCGAGACCGTCGCGAGCCTCGAGCCTGATCGGCTCCATGGTCGCCATGTCTTCGGGCCAGAGCCATTCGCGCCGGCTGATGACGCGGGAGGCGCCCATGGTTTCGCGGTCAAACAGGAAGAAGTCGCCCGCATTGGTGTCGGCGGACACCTGCACGAGCGACAGGCCGCCATCCTTGGTGGTGGACGTGACCAGAACCGCCTGTCCCTCGAACGCCGCCTCCAGCGTCCGCTGCAGGCGCGCCTCGGCGGCGGCGTCGTCGAAGAACACCGTGCGCGGGGTCCCGTCCATCAGCGCGAGGCCGACCGGCGCATGGGAGGCCCCGGTCTCGCGGATCACCCGCCAGGGGTCCACGTCGTCGTCGCGGAACACCGGCTTGCGCTCGCCGGTCCCGACGTCGAAGGCGACCACGCCGTCCGGGCCCTCGGGGTATTCCGTCTGCAAATAAGCCAACTGGTCGTCGGGCGAGAAGCCGAGCACGAATTCGAACTGGCCGGTCTGGGATTCGTCGTTGACCAGCCGCCACTCGTCGCGTTCTTCGGCGCGGTAGTAGAGCTTGCTGAAGTTGTCGACCCCGGTGCCGCGGGCGAAGCGCACCACGCCCTGGTTGTCGGTCGTGAAGGTGGCGCGCTCGACCGGCACGCGCGCGACAGTGCTGCGCCGACCGGTGTAGACGTCCATGCGCTCGGCCCGCGCGAAGGGCTCCTCGGTGAAAGGCCAGATCGCCACAATGACGTGCTGGTCGTCGTTTGGCAGGTCGTCCACGAGGTAGGCCGCCACCCGCTCGGCCTCGCGCCGCCGGATCCGGCTGCCGGTGCTGTCGCCCTCGACCCGGTACCCGACGAGGTTGACCAGGCGATCCCCGTCGGCGTCCACTGCGAACAGTTCGCCGGTCAGCCGCGGCTCGGCCCGCTCGCCGGACGCCTCGGACATGCTCATCAGCACGCGGTCGTCGTTGACCCAGGTGAACTGCTCGACGTGCGTGTTCTTGCCGAGGGAGAACGCCGCGGTGCTCTTGCCGGTGGCGCGGCTGATGATCACCAGACCCGTATGATCGTCACGCGGCACCGTGGCCGCGAGGTACTCGCCGGTCGGGGAGATCTTGATGTTCTTGAAGGTGTCGCGACGGACGAATTCCGAGACGTCGACTGCGGCGAGCGCGGTATCCTCGGCCGCTAGCGAAGGCGCGTACCCGCCAGCGACGGCGGACAACAGTACAAAGACCAGGCTCCTGGCGTAAACCATGCGGGGATTCCTCCGGCCTGAAGCCAAGGTCGGCCGTATCTGGGCAATCTAGCCCAGGCGATATGGGGTTGTTAGCTGTGGTTTCCCGCAGCCGGCCTGGCGCCCTACTCCACCGTCACCGACTTCGCCAGGTTGCGCGGCTGGTCCACATCGGTGCCCTTGAGCACAGCGACGTGGTAGGACAGCAGCTGCAGCGGGACGGTGTAGGCGATCGGCGCCTGGAAGTCCTCGATGTGGGCCGGCATTTCCAGCACCGTCACGCCGGGTCCGTTCTCGACGTGGGAGTCGGGGTCGGCGAAGACGAACAGCTCGCCGCCGCGGGCGCGGACTTCCTGCATGTTGGCCTTCAGCTTCTCGAGCAGCTCGTTGTTCGGCGCCACGATGATCACCGGCATGTCGTCGTCGACCAGCGCCAGCGGGCCGTGCTTGAGCTCGCCGGCCGGGTAGGCCTCGGCGTGGATGTAGGAGATTTCCTTCAGCTTCAGCGCGCCCTCCAGCGCCACCGGGAACTGGATGCCGCGGCCGAGGAACAGGGCGTTGTGCTTGTCGACGAAGCGCTCGGCCAGCAGCTCGATGGCGGGGTCCATCTCGAGAATCTTCTCCAGCAGCGCCGGCACGCCGGCGAGCTGGCGCACCAGGTCGGCCTCGGTCTCGGCGTCGAGGCCGTTGCGCCGCGCCAGCGCCAGGCCGAGCAGTGACAGCGCGGCCAGCTGGGTGGTGAAGGCCTTGGTGGAGGCGACGCCGATTTCGGGTCCGGCGCGGGTCATCAGCACCAGGTCGGACTCGCGCACCAGCGCGCTCTCGGGCACGTTGCAGATGCCGACCGTGGCGAGGTAGTCCATTTTCTTGGCCGCGCGCAGCGCCTCGAGGGTGTCGAGGGTCTCGCCCGACTGGGAAATGGTGACGTAGAGGGTGTCGGCGGGCACCACCGGCTGGCGGTAGCGGTACTCGCTGGCGATCTCGACCATGCACGGGATGCGGGCGTACCTCTCGATGAAATACCGCGCCACCATGCCGGCGTGGTAACTGGTGCCGCAGGCCACGATCTGCACCGCGCGCACTTTCTCGAAAATCTTCTCCGCCGCCGGGCCGAAGGCCTGGGCCAGCACCTTGCCGGCGCCGATGCGCTCGCTCAGCGTCTCGGCCACCGCCCGCGGCTGCTCGTGGATCTCTTTCTGCATGAAGTGGCGGTACTGGCCCCGCTCCATGGCGTCGGCCGACAAGGCGCTCTCCTTCTCGGCGCGCTGGACTTTGCGGCCCTCGGCGTCCTCGATGGTGACCGCCTGGCGCGTGACCAGGGCGATGTCGCCTTCCTCGAGGAAGATGAAGCGCCGCGTCACCGGCAGCAGCGCGGCGACGTCGGAGGCGACGAAGTTCTCGCCGATCCCGAGGCCGAGCACCACCGGGCAGCCGGCGCGCGCCACCACGATCCGGTCGGGGTCGTCGGAGCTCATCACCGCCAGCGCGTAGGCGCCCTCGAGATCGGCCACCGTCCGCTTCACCGCGGCCTGCAGGTCGCCGCCCTCGCCCAGGTAATGCCGGATCCGGTGCGCGACCACCTCGGTGTCGGTCTCGGACTCGAATGTATAGCCCAGGCCCTGCAGCTCGCGCCGCAGCGTCTCGTGGTTTTCGATGATGCCGTTATGGACCAGCGCCAGGCCGGGCCCCGACACCTGCGGATGCGCGTTGCGCTCGCTCGGCACGCCGTGCGTCGCCCAGCGGGTGTGGGCGATGCCGCAATTGCCGCGCAGCGGCGCGGCGTCGAGCGAGTCCTGCAGCCGCTGCACCTTGCCCTCGGTGCGACGGCGCTCGATGGTGCGGCCGTCCACCTCGATGGCGAGGCCGGCCGAGTCGTAACCCCGGTACTCCAGCCGCCGCAGTCCTTCCATGAGGATCGGGACCACGTCCCGCTCGGCGATGCCGCCAACGATTCCGCACATGTGCCTGTTCCCGCCCGGCGGCGCGCCTGCGCCGCCTCAGTTGCTCTTTTTCACGGGCCGCTTCCAGCCGCGCACCGTGACCTGCTTGCCGCGCGCCACCGTCAGCTCCCCGGCCGGCGCGTCCTTCGACACCGTGGAGCCGGCGCCGATGGTGGCGCCTGGCCCGATCTCCACCGGAGCCACCAGCGCCGTGTTGGAGCCGATGAAGGCGTCGTCGCCGATCACGGTGCGATGCTTGTTGGCGCCGTCGTAATTACAGGTGATCGTGCCCGCGCCGACGTTGACGCGCGTCCCAATCTCCGCGTCGCCGATGTAGCTCAGGTGGTTGACCTTGCTGCCGGTGCCGACGCGGCTCTTCTTCAGCTCGACGAAGTTCCCGACCTTGACGCCCTCGGCCAGCACCGCGCCCGGCCGGAAGCGGGCGAAGGGGCCGAGCTCGCAGTTCGGGCCGATGTCGGCCTCCTCGATCATGGTGTTGGCGTGCACCCGGCAGCCGGCGCCGAGGCGGCTGTCGCGGATCACCACGTTGGGGCCGATCACCACGTCGTCGCCGAGGACCACGACCCCCTCGAAGATCGCGTTGACGTCGATCACCACGTCGCGGCCGCACTCGACCCGGCCGCGCACGTCCACCCGCGCCGGGTCCACCAGGGTGACGCCGGCGGCCATCAGTTCCTCGGTGATGCGCTTGCGCAAGGTGGTCTCCAGGCCGGCCAGCTGCCGGCGGTCGTTGATCCCCAGCACTTCGGTCATGGTCGGGGCCAGCATCGCCTCCACCGGCACGTCGTCGGCCACCGCCGCGGCGACGACATCGGTGAGGTAATACTCGCCCTGTGAATTGTTGTTGCACAGCCCCTCGAGCCAGGCCCGCAGGCGCTTGGCCGGCGCCGCCATGATGCCGGTGTTGACCTCGCTGACCCGGAGCTCCGAGTCGCTGGCGTCCTTCTGCTCGACGATGCGCACCACGCGCCCGGCGGCCTCGCGGATGAGCCGGCCGTAGCCGGTCGGGTCCTCGAGGCGGACGCCGAGCACCGCCAGCGACCCGCCCCGCGCCTTCTCGACCAGCGGCTTCAGCGTCCGGGCCTCGATCAGCGGCACGTCGCCGTAGAGCACCAGCACCGTGGAGTCGTCCGGGATGGCCGGCATCGCCTGCGCCACCGCGTGGCCGGTGCCGAGCTGCTCGGCCTGCAACACCCAGTTGACGTCCGCGTCGGGGAAGGCCGCGGGCACGGCGTCGCCACCATGGCCGTAGACCACGTGCGTGGCATGGGCCCCGAGCCCGAGCGCCCGGCCCAGGACGTGCGCCAGCAGGGGCCGGCCGGCGAGGGGCTGCAGCACTTTCGGCCGGGCGGACTTCATCCGGGTGCCCTGGCCGGCGGCGAGGATAACGACGTGCAAAGCCATGTTTTTATTGGTCCTCGATAAGGCGGCGCATCATAGCGCAGGCGGGCGGAGGCACTACTGTGGATATTTTACCCACAGGCATCCCCGCTCCTGCAGGTCGCTGTGGATAAGATTTTCACTTGAACCGCTCCCGGGCGCTGTCGAGGGCCCGCGCCAGCCGCTCCGGCTGGTCGGTGCCGAGCCGGAACCGGCTGCCGTCCCGCAGGGTGATCTCCACCGCGTCCAGCCCGGAAACGCTGTACAGCATCCCCCGCGGCGTGATGCGCCAGCCGAGGCCCCAGTACCAGGGATTGCGCACCACCTCGACGTTGGCAATCTCCGCCAGCGGTACCTGCTTGCGCAACACGCCGGGGCCGAACCAGAACAGCAGCGACGACGCCGTGATCTGCACGCTGAGGGACGAGAACACGACCGCAATCGCGACCAGCACGCCGAAGACTACGAGCAGCGCGGGGTGGGCGGCCACCGGGCCCAGCACTACGAGGAGGCCCACGACGATGGCGCCGACCAGCCAGAGCATGGTCGTGCCGGGCTGCTTGTGGCTGTAGAGCGTCTTCACGGCAGCGCCACGATCCCCAGCGCGTCGGGCTCACGGCCGGTTTCCCAGCGGTCGATGATTTCCCAGCTGGCGGTGTCGATCACGGCCAGCTCGTTGCCGCCGCTGATCGCCACGAAGGCCCGGCTGCCGTCCGGGGAGATTTCCACCCCGATCGGCAGCGCGGTGGTGCCGAGCAGGGTCTCCTGGTACTCGGCGTCGGGGTCGGCCACCTGGACGGTGGCGACGAGCTCGCGGCTGGCGGTGTCGAACACCGACAGCGTCGCGGCGCGGGCGTTGGTCACCAGCGCGCGGCGGCCGTCCGGGCTGACGGCGATGCGGATCGGGAACCCCGGCGACTCGAGCGTCGCCAGCACCTCCAGGCTCTCCTCGTCCACGACGCTGACGGTGTCGTCGGCCCGGTTGGTCACCCAGATCTCGCGGCGGTCGGCCACCACCGCCACGCCCTCGGCGCCGGCCCCGGTCTCGATCGAGCCGATCACCTTGCCTTCGTGCACGTTCACTTTCTCCAGGGTGCCGGCGGAGATGTTGGTGACATAGGCGAAGCGGCCGTCGCGCGACGCGGCCACCATGTGGGCCGTACCCTCGCCGACTGGAATGCGGGTTTTCACGTTTCCCCGCGCAGCGTCCACCACCAGCAGGCTGTCGCTGCCCTCGGTGGTCACGGCCAGCAGGTAGCCGCTTAGGAAGGCCATGCCGTGGGGCCGGGTGTTCTCGCCCAGGTCCACCACGCGCGCCATGCGGCCGGCCGGCCACTCGATCACGCCCAGCGTGTTGCCGGTGGTCTCGCGGTCGCCGTAATTGCTCACCACGGCGTAGCGAAAGTCGGAGGACACCTCGATCTCGTGCGGTCCGACCTCGGTGGCGAATTCGGCCTGCTTCTCGCCGCTGGCGAGATCGAGCGCCCAGATGGACCGGGCGCTCTTGTTGCCCACCAGGAGCACGTCGGCGCAGGCGGCCCCCGCGACGAGCAGGCAGGCCGTCGTGGCAAGGAGGGTCGACAGTCTCATAGAATCACCTTCGGTCGCTGGACGGGCCGGCCCAGATGATATCGCGTTCGTATTCCCGAGGCAGGTTTTGGCAGTGACTGGCAACTACTACTACTTTATTTCCTCTCCGCTGCATTTCCTGCTCGCCGTGAACATGGCGATCCGCTACCGCGAGGCGCGGAACATCGCGGTGATCTCCTCCCGCATCGAGAGCAACGCCAGGCTGCTGGGCGAGGTGATCCGGCGGGACGGCCGGGTGTTCTGCGACCTGATCATGCTGGAAAGCGGCCCCGGCAAGGGCCACGGCAGCAAGGCCCGGCAACGGAAACAGCGGATGCAGGTCCTGCGCGACTACCTCGGGCAGCACCCGGCGGAGAAGATCTTCACCGGCAGCGACCGGCACGTCGAGTTCCAGTACGCCATGCATGTCGCCCATGGCCACGACCCGGCCGTGCAGGGCATCTACCTCGACGACGGCCTGCATACCTATCTCGGCTCGCGCCGGATGCACAGCTTCCAGCACAAGTACGGCGACGCCCTGCTCAAGAAGCTCTATTACGGCACCTGGTGGAAGAACCCGGTGATCCTGGGCACCTCGGGCTGGATCTCCGAGGTCTATGCCGTGTTCCCGGAGCTGGTGCACCCGGTCTACCGGGAGCTGGGCAAGAAAGTGCTGCCCTTCGACAGCAGCTACTTCGCCACCCGGGCCTTCGAGCACATCTCGGGCGTGCTGGCCGAGGTGACCGGGCTCGACCGCGAGACCCTGGGCCAGGTCGACTTCGTCCTGCTGCTGACCCACGAGCAGCACTACATCGACCCCTGGGCCCACACCGAGCGGATGATGCAGATCATGGGCGCGCACGCGCCGCAGGAGCGCATCGCCCTCAAGGCGCATCCGCGCTCCAGCCTGCTGCCGGAGCTCCGCCAGCGCTATCCGCGCGCCGTGCACCTGGACAACCGCGTCGGCTTCGAGCTGCTGGTGCCGCTGCTCCACGAGAACTGCGTCTTCATCGCCGACATCAGCAGCTCGCTGTTCACCGTGAAATGGCTGCAGCCGAAGCAGCGCGCCTTCGCGGTCGAAGTGCCCCATCCGACCATCGAGCATTACCGCGGCGAGGTCCAGGCGCTGTTCGACCGGATGGGGATCCGCCGCGTGTCCTACGACGAGCTGGAGGCGACGCTGACGCAGGACGCCGCACCAGCGTGAGTAGGCCGCCTCAGTCCGCGGGCCGCCAGCGAGCGTGGGCCCAGAGCTTCTTCAGCTTCGCCACCAGCGGGTGCCGCTTCACGCCGCGGGTGCGGCCGATGTCGCCCCAGTCGTCGGCATCCAGGCCGTAGGCCGAGAGCCGCTCGACCAGCGACTCGACCGAGTCATTGTCGATATCGAACTCGATCAATTGCGCCGGCCGGTCGGCCATGAAGGCGCGCACCTCGGCCAGGTGGGTGTCCCACTCCTGCCGCCAGAGCTCGGCCAGCACCTCCTGCGAGTCGATGCCGCGCTGGCGCATCACCCGCTGGGCGAACTCGCCGTGGCCGTGCTTGAGGCGGGAGCGGATCCAGTCCTCGCGGTCGCGCACGTTCAACAGCAGGATGGTGTCCGGGTAGTCGCGCATGATCTCGCGGAAGCACCGGATCGGCTCGAAGGCGTCGCTCTCGGTCTGGTAGATCAGGTCGGCGTAGAAGACGTGGCCTTCCATGCCGGCGAAGATCCTGCGCCCGGCCTCGAGGTTCTCGCGCATCAGCAGCCCGGCGTTGCGGCTGCGGCGGAAGGGCCGGCGCAGCTTGTACTTCACCACCGGGTGGCCGGCGCCGCGGAACAGCTGCTCGAGGCTGCGGGTGCCGCACTTGTGGTAGCCGATCTGCACGACCCGGGGCAGCGCGGTCGCTGGGCTCTGTCCTGTCATTGCTTCGGTCCCTCGCGCAGCCGCAGCTGCAGGCGGCGAATGGACGTGCGCAGCCGCGCCGTCCATGAATCCTGCTGGTAACGGCCCTTGCTGACGTGCCGGATGCGATATACGCCGGGCACCTCGACCGGCACGCCCTGGCTCCGCAGCAGCCAGCGGAAGGCCCGGTCCTCATGGGCCTTGGCCCAGCGCGCCACCGGCTTCTGGTAGGTCTTCAGCTGGCCACAATATCCGACCGCTCGGGCGACGTCGCCATGGGCGATCTGCAGCGGCCCGGTGGCGCGGCCGCGCTCCATCGGGGCGTAGCCGGTGGTATCGAGCGCCAGCACGCGTGGCGCGCCCTTGCCGGCCTCCAGCACCGGGTCGCCGGGCTCCAGCGGGGTCGAGACGTGCTCGACCCGGGGGAACACCAGGGCGTCGCGCCGGCCCTGCAGCGCCAACGCGAGGCCGTCGAGGCAGCCGACGCCGAACACCACGTCGCAGTCGGTGAACCAGACCCAGTCGGCCCCGGAGTTGCGCGCCGCGTGGTCCCGGCCGATGGCGCGGCGGAACAGGCGGTACTTGTCGAGGGGCTGCCAGTTCCAGGTGACGCCCGGGATCTCCATCGCCCCGAAATGCTCGAGGAGCGCCGCCGTGTCCCGGTCCTCGGGCGAGTAGTACACCGTCATGGTGACGTCCGCCCCGCTCGGCGGGTGCAGGACCATGGAGCTCAGCTGGTAGGCCTGCATGTGGGCGTAGCCCCAGCAGTGGCTGACGATCTCTATGCGCAGCCGGCCGGCCGCGGCCTTGCGCCCGGACTCCGGCGGGAGTTCCTTCAGGAACCAGCTCGCCGGCACCCAGCCGCTGGCGGCCAGGCGCAGGAACAGCAAGGCGATGCGGTCCCACAGGGTCTCGCGCGGGGTGGCTGTGCTCATGGCCGGGCTCGGTTCATCAGGCATATTGTCCCGCGGCGTGGCCCGAAGCCCAAGCCCACTGGAAATTGTGGCCGCCGAGGTGCCCCGTCACGTCCACCACCTCGCCGATGAAATACACGCCCGGGTGGTCGCGGCACTCCATGGTCTTGGATGAGAGGGCGCCGGTGTCGACCCCGCCGATGGTGACCTCGGCGGTGCGATAACCCTCGGTGCCCGCCGGATACACCGTCCAGGGCTGGCAGGCGGACGCAGCCCGCTCGATGTCGGCGTCGCTCAGGTCCGCCAGCGGCTTGTTGCCGGTCCAGTGCTCGCACCAGCGCTGCGCCATGCTCTTCGGCAGGGTCTCGGCCAGCAGGGTCTTGAGCTCCACCCGCGGCCGGCCGCGACGCCCGGCGCGCAGCCGCTCGGCCAGGTCCGCGCCGGGGAAGAGGTCGATCTCCAGCGGCTGCCCGGGCAGCCAGTACGACGACGCCTGCAGGATGGCCGGGCCGCTCAGGCCGCGATGGGTGAACAGGATGTTCTCCCGGAACGCGGCGCCGCCGGCGCGGGTCACCGTCTCCACGGACACGCCCGAGAGCCCGTCGAGGCGGGCGAGCAACCGCGGCGCCAGCGTGACCGGCACCAGCGCCGCCCGGGTCGGCTGGATCGCCAGCCCCAGCTCGCGGGCGAAGTCGATGCCGAAGCCGGTGGCGCCCAGCGAGGGGATCGAATAGCCGCCGGTGGCGATCACCAGCGATTCCGCCAGCAGCGGGCCCTGCGGCGTCTCCAGCCGGTGCGGCGGGCCGAGCTGCGCGATGCGGGTCGGCGCATGCGTCAGCACTGCCGCGCCCACCGCCGCGCACTCCGCCAGCAGCATGCGGACGATATCTTTCGAGGAGCGGTCGCAGAACAGCTGGCCGAGTTTCTTCTCGTGGTAGGAGATGGCGTGCTTCTCCACCAGCGCCACGAAATCCGCCGGCGTGTAGCGGCTCAGCGCCGACTTGGCGAAGTGCGGGTTGGCGGAGAGGAAATTCCCGGGCGTAGAGTGGATGTTAGTGAAATTGCAGCGCCCGCCGCCGGACATGAGGATCTTCTTGCCGACCTTGTTGGCATGATCCAGGACGCGGACACTGCGGCCGCGCGCACCGGCCGCGATGGCGCACATCAGTCCGGCGGCGCCGGCGCCGATGATCGCGACATCGACGCCGGTTTCGGCCATCAGGCGATATCCACGCCCTCGCGGGAGAGCAGCTTGCGTTTCATCGGCAGCCCACCGCCAAAGCCGCCGAGGCTGCCGTCGCTGCGCACCACCCGGTGGCAGGGCACCAGCAGGGGCACGGGATTGGCGCCGCAGGCCTGCGCCGCGGCGCGCACCGCCCGCGGGTTGCCGGCGCGGCGGGCCAGCTCGGTGTAGCTGATGACCTCGCCGCGAGGAACCCGGGCGATCGCGCGCCACACCCGGCGCTGGAAATCGGTGCCGCCGAGGTCCAGCGGCGGCAGCGGGCCCGGGGCCGGCTCGGCGAGCCAGCGGGTGACCAGCGCCGCCATCCCGGCCAGCCCGGCCTGGTCCCGGACCAGCTCGGCGCCCGGGAACCGCCGCGCCAGTTCCTGTTTCAGGGCCGCCGCGTTGCCGTCCAGGCGGATCGCGCAGAGTCCCTTCTCCGAGCGGGCAACTCCAAGCGGGCCAATGGCTGTATGGATTTGCGTATACAAAATACGTCTAGCGGGCCGGGATTTGGCCATTACTCCGACTCCTTGAGGACGCCCATCGCCCGGAGCTGGCGATCGTGCAGGCGGGACAGCAGCAACAGCGCCGTGATCGCTCCGAGCAGGGCCCAGAACATATCCGACTGGGTGTCCCAGGTGTCGCCCTGGGTGCCGAGAAACTCGTGCGCGTCCTGGCCCATGGCGAGCCCGGCCCACCACTCGATGAGTTCATAAAAAGCACTGATTGCAAGGGCGATGCAGACGCAGAGGAAATGCAGCATGGCGCGGCCGTTCACATAGTAGCCACGCACCAGGATCTCGCGCGCGATTAGCGCCGGGACGAAGCCCTGCATGAAATGGCCAATCTTGTCGTAGGGATTGCGCATGGTGCCGAGGAGGTCCTGGAGCCAGAAGCCGAGCGGCACGTGGGCGTAGGTGTACGCGCCGCCGTAGATCAGCACCAGCGCGTGCAGCGCAATCAGCACGTAGAGAAGGTGCGTCAGCGGATAGCGACGATAGGTGAGCGCAAGGATCGGGGCCGCGATAAGCACCGGCGCGACTTCCATCCACCAGGTGATGCGGTCGCGCGGCTCGACGCCCGACGCGACCAGCGCGACGGCCACGACCAGCGCAAGACCCGACACCAGCGCCAGGCGGTTCACGGCCACCATGCCTCCCCTGCGGATACGTCGCGCCATTCTGGCAGCAAGCCCCGGGCGCGGAAAGCGAGGTTCAAGGTCGCTCCGCCGCGGCGTCGAGGTAATCACCCGAGGCGATGCGGCGGCCGCGTCCCATCGGCCCGGCATAACAGTAAACCCAAGCCGTCATGATCTCCCCGGAATCAAGCACGACGTTCGCCTCGCGACGCACGAACAGCGAGCGCTCCGGCCGGTGCGGGTCATAGTCCTCGTAGCCATCGAGCCCGGCGAGGGCGCGGCGGTCGCCGAGCTCGTAGAGCTCGCCCAGCACCCAGTCTTCACGTGTGACCGCGTGTACCAGCCCCGGGTAGGCGCCGAGATTCAGCAACCGGCCGCGCACCCGGCCGCGGCCGAGGCACTCTGCGGGGTCGCCGAGCAGCTCATGCCGGCTGCCCGGCGCATCCCGGCGCAGCGAGCCATAAACGAACAGGCGCGTGTTCCTCACCACTTCTTGGGCAAGCGCGGATCTTCCGGGCCGAATCGCTTGTAGCGCGCGCGCCGCTGCTTGCGTTCGATCTCGCGCCGGCGCTGCTCGGTGAAACCACGGCCCCAGCGCTCCTGCCAGGCGGCCGCGAAGCTTGCGTATACCGTATACAAGCCGCTCCATTCCAGCAGCGGCCGCAGGCCGAAACCGAGGAACAATACCAGCAAGACGTGCCAAATCAACCAGTTACCAGCCACGACCAGGGTCAGGGGCAACAGGGACACGATAGCGATGAAGATGCCTCGAGCCAGCGGGCCGTACTCGAAGCGATGGCCGGAGACGCGGCGGCTCATGGCTTGCGCGCGATCGCCTGGACCACCGAGGACAGGCCGGTGTGGCCCCGGCCCTCGATGACCTCGCGTTCCAGTTCCTCGAGATGGAGGAATTCCAGCCCCGCCAGCTCCTCGCGGAGCATGTCGGCGGTCACCAGCAGGTCTGCCGACCTCGGCCCGCCGGTGCCGCGCCCCATCTGCTCGGGCGTGTAAGCCTCCAGCAGCAGGATGCCACCCGGCTTGAGCGCGCCGGGAATCCTCGCGTAGACCTGGCGGCGGACCTCGGGCGGCAGGTGGCCGAAGATCGACACGACAGCATCCCACCGCCCGGATCCCAGCTCATAGCCCGCAAGATCGGCGCAGATAGTCTCAATTTCTACGCCATTGTCTGCTGCCAGCCGCCGTGCCTTGGCCAACCCCACCGGCGAGTGGTCGACGGCCGTGACCCGGAAACCGAGGCCGGCGAGATAGACGGCATTGCGGCCCTCCCCCTCGGCCAGGCTCAGCACGTCGCCCGGCGCCAGCTCCGCCGCATGCTCCTCGAGGAAGCGGTTGGGCTCCGTGCCGTAGATGTAATCTTCAGCGCTGTATTTTTCGTCCCACATGCCCGTATTGCTTCCTGCCTCGACCAGTTTTCGGTAGCGGCCAGTCTAGCCTTCGCCGGGCCAGGCCCCAATACGCCGCAGGAAGCTGCGCGCCATCTCGCCGCGGAAGGCGGCGATCGACTCGAAGCTCGGCCCGCGCACGTACAACGCGTAGGCCACGGGCGGGGCATCGGGCCGATCCACCCAGCCCACCAGCCAGCCGGCGAAGGGCCCGTCCATGTTACCGCCCTCGGTCGGTCCGGAGCCGGTCTTGCCGTGCAGCCGGTAATCGCCCCGCTCTTCCAGCAGGCTGGCTTCAACCAGCGCCGCCACGTGCGCCGGCCTTACCGGCAATTCGCCCTGCACGAGGCGGGCGATGAACTCCGCCTGCCCGCGTGGCGAGATCGCCAGCGGCCCGGCCAGCCAGAAGACGTCGCTGCCGTCGGGCGCCATGGCGTTGCCGTAGCCGAAGGCCCGGAGCATCTCGCGGTAGCGCGGGCCGCCGACTTCGAGCGCCACATCCTGGAAATACCAGACGGTCGAGCGGCGGAAGGCCTGCGCCAGCGACTGGTCCTCGCGCCACGCCTCCGACCACCACGGCTGCGCCGGACGGCGCGCGGGATCGCGCTGCCGGACATGGTCGAGCGAATCGGCGACGCCGGTTTCGAGCGCGATGAGCAGGTTCGGCATCTTGAAAGTGGAGTAGGGCGCGTGGAGCTCGCCGGCACGCTCGGGCGCCCACGCAAAACGCCGGCCGTCCTCGAGGTCGATGGCGTAGAAGATCGCATCGCGGCCGTCGAGTTCCGCCGTGACGCCCGCGTCGGCGATGACCTCGGGCCCGGCGGGCTCCGCTGCGGCAGCGGGTGTCACCAACAGCCATACCAGCGCGAGCGCAGCGGCCTTCATCCGCGCTTGCCTCCGACGAAGATGGTCTGCGGGTAGCAGCCTTCCCCGAGGAGGTACTGGTCGTAAGCGCCCTCGAGCGGCACCGCGAGCATGTCGAGCCCGGCGGCGTCGAAGGCCTCGTCCCAGGCCCGGCGCGGAAAGAGTCCTAGAACATGGCGGTCGGTGTGAACGCTCAGCTCGCCTTCGCACCGGACCAGGTACACCAGGGTCGCCTCGTAGCAACCGGGCCGGGCCGGGTCGACGCGGTTATTTTCCAGCACCGTGAGGTGGACGCCTTCGCGCTCGCCGATATAGGCGAAGTTATTGTCCCGGAACGTCTCGGCCGGCTTGGCCACGACGAGGACCGCGCCGCCCGGCCGGAGATGCAGCGCGGCCGTCTGCAGCGCCGCGTCGAGATCGTCGCGCGTCACCATGTAGTCGACGCTGTCCGGGATGATGACAGCGTCGAACTCCCGGCCAAGCCGCAGCGTGCGCATGTCGGCCTCGAGGTACTCGACGTCCGGGTTCGCCGCGCGGGCGAGCGCGAGCATGCCCGGGCTGACGTCGACGCCGGTGACGGCGAACTGGCGCTTGAGGAGGCGATCGTAGCCGCCGGCGCCGCTGCCGAGATGGAGCAGCGTCCGCGGCGCCGGGCGCGCCGTCGCCCGCAGCAGCCGGACGATGTTTGCGACCGCGGCCTCGCAGTCGGCGGGATCGCTCAGCAGCTCGTCAGTCCAGGCGAGCTCGTTGTAGGCCAGCCAGCGGGGCGGCGCGCCGGGCGTGGAATCGCTCACCGTTCTTCAGCGTCCCTTGGCGAGAGCCGCGCGGAACGGCGCGATGATCCAGTCCTGCATGCCGTCTTGCTCCATGCCTGCGATGGTCCGTTCCAGCAAGGCAGTCCCGTCTGCGCGTCGTCCGTCGAGCAGCATCGCCCAGCCACGGAGCGCGGCGATGCGAGCCGGCCACTCCTCGCCCGGGCTGCCGGCAGCGAGCTGGGCCGGATCGAGTCCTTCGATCAGGGCCGCCGCCCCGACGCTATCGCCCGCGCCGAGCAGCGCCTGCGCCAGGTAGTAGTTCATCACCTGGACGCCGGGTGTGCCCGGTCCCATCATCCGCTCGAACACGTCGCGCGCTGCCATCAGCTTCGGCATGGCGCTGGCGGCGTCGCCGAGCTGGACCAGGATGACGCCTTCGTTCCCGCCGGCCATGACGCAGGTGAGATGCTCCGCCCCCTGGGTGGCACACGCCGTCTCCCGCACGGCGGAGATTAGGGGCAGGGCCTCGGCCCAGCGTCCGTCGGCCGCATAGAGATTACCGAGGACACTCTTGCCCTCGGCCAGCTGGGTGGAGTCCGGGCCGAAGGCCTCCTCCAGTTCGACGAGCGCCTGGTTGAGCACCGGCTCGGCATCGGCAAGGCGGCCGGAATGGAGCAGCGCAGCCCCATAATGCAGCCGCGCGGTCGCAAGGCGCGCAGCAGGCACGCCGGCCTCGGCGAAACGCGCGCCGTCCTGGAGCTTTTCCAGCAACTCGACCGCCTCGTCCTGCCGGCCGGTCCTGACGTAACCCTGCGCGAGATCGAGGATGAGGCCGTGCCTGGTCCGGGCGTCGTCGGGCGCCGCGCTCTCGAGGCGCGCCAGCGCCTCCTCGTATGCCGCCACGGCCGGCTCGATCTGGGCCTGCATCAGGTGCAGGCGCCCGCGCGCCCGCGTTGCGGCAAGCGCGACGCCGTCGTTTTCTACGCCGGCCTCTGCCGCGTCCACGTCGGCCGCATCGATGATCTCGCCAGCCTCCGCGTACGCCGAGGCATTCACCAGCGACTCGCCGAGGCGGTAACGCGCTTCGAGCGTGCGGGGATGGGCGTCCCCGAGCATCCGGGCGAACAGTGCAGCGACCCGGCGCCGGTGTTCGGCCGCGGTCCTGAAATCCTGCAACCCGGTATAGATCTCCCCCGCTGTCTCGCGAATCGAGGCCTCCATGGCAGGATCGGCCGCGAACCGGCCCTCGATGCGGTCGGCGGCGCGGGCCAGCGCGTCGCGCAGGGTCGCGTCATAGCCGGCATCGGACTCGCGTGGATCGGCGCTGAGCATGATGTCACGCAGGAACGTCGCCGTCGCCTCGGCGCGCGCGGCCTGTTCCTGCGCCATATGCTGGGCCTCGCGCGCCCGCAGGAACAGCATGCTGCTGGCGGTCACGCCGGCCAGCAACACGATCCCGGCCGCCATCACCCACGGCCGCCGCGAACGCGCCCGGTCCAGCGCAGCCTGCGCCGCGAGCGCGCGCTTTTCCGTCTCCTCGACCCGGGCGCGCTCGGCCCGGCGCTCCTCGAGGTCGCGCAGACGCTGCGCCAGCTCGGCCGCCGACGCGATGCGTTGCGCGGGATTGCCGGCGGTCGCCCGGGCGATGTCGCGCACCAGGAGCTCATCGGCGATGTCGTGTTCCCAGCCGGTCGTCAGCGGGCGGCGGAGGTCGCCCGCCAGGACCTGGTACAGCAGCACGCCGAGCGCGTAGACGTCGCTCTTGGCGGTTGCCGGCTCGCCGGCGATGATCTCGGGGGCGATATACAACGGCGTGCCGAAGCTCGAGTCGCTCGTGGCGTCGCGGCTCCGCGTCAGGCCCAGGGGCGTGACGCCCAGTTCGTCGAGCCGGCCCGGCTCCATCAGGCGGCCGCTGCCGAAATCGGTGAGCCGGATCCTGAGCCGGCCATCGACTTCTTCTTCGACCAGGATGTTGGCGGGCTTAAGGTCCTTGTGCAGCACGCCGACGTCGTGGGCGGCAGCGACCGCCTCGATGGCGCGCAAGGCAAGGTCGAGACGCTCGTTCAAGGCCAGCGCCGCCAGATTCCCATCCTGGTCCGCCCACTCGAGCAGGCTCTGCCCGCCATACTCGCATTCCAGGAAGAAGGGCTCGGTGGCGAAGTTCCAGTCGATGAGGCGGACGATGTCGTCCCGCTCGCCCAGCGTCTCGCGCAGCACCCGAGACAGGGTCGCCTCGCGCTTCAGCGCCGCCAGCCGTTCCCCGTCGGTGCTGAACTTGTATACGCGGCGCTCGCCAGTCTTGTCATGGACGGCCAGCCAGACCTCGCTGCCGGCCGTACTCGACAACTGGCGCGCGAGGCGGAAATTCGGCCGCCCGGGCACGGCCTGGTCGGCGGCCAGGTCCAGGCGGCTGACTAGGCGCCGGCCGGTCGCAATACGCTCGAGCCTGCCGTCGAAGCGGTAGCCGACTCGCGGCTTGGTGACGATGAAACCCGCATTGGCCTCGCCGAGCGCCTTGCGCAGCTTCGCGACCGCGTTGGCGAGGACGTTCTCGACCGTGACGCGGCCTTCCCAGACCGTGTCGAGCAGTTCTTCCTTGGTGACCACCTCGCCGGCGTTGCGCAGCAAGATACGCAGCACTTCGAGCGGGCGCCGCTCCAGCTCGACTGCCAGGCCGGCAACCCGGAGCTCGGACCGCGACTCGTCGAACTCCGCCGCCCCGAAACGGTAGAGATAAAGCGTGCCCTGGCGCGAAGGCTCCGAATCACTCATTGGACAGGTCGCTCCCTGCAAGGAACGTGTCCCGGGGCAATCACCCCATCGTCAGCGCGTCGCCTCCATGCTGCAATGCTGCAAAGGCGCACACAAGCCGCTGATTCGCCAAGGGACTCTAGCGCGTTAGAAATTCGTTAGCAAACCGTGACGGCTTCCGCACGCGCCTGCGCCATCCTCATCCCGCACCACGCAGCATGAGCAGAGGGGGAACTCGAATGAAAATCGCGATTATCATCCTGGCCGTCCTCGGAGCACTCGCCTCCGGCTTTCTCGGCGTCAGCTGGCTCAACAGCCTGAGCGCGCTCAGCGGCCTGAGCGAACTGGAGCGTGCAACTGCGTATCAAATGGCCGCGGCGCAGGGCCAGTCGCTGGACCAGATGGGCACCGCAGCAATCATCCTGGTGATCGGCGCCTTCGTCGGTCTCGTGGGCGCATTCCTGGCCATGAAGGGCAAGTACCAGCTCGCGGGGGCCCTGTTGCTGGGCGCCGGCATCCTGCCCGTCCTGTTCCAGGGCAAGGCGGTCGTTTTCACCGCCCTGCTGATCGTCGCGGGTGGGCTGGCCTTTTTGCTGCACTCGAAGCAGAAGGCGGTGGCGGCATGAGCGGCAGGCGCACGCTGGCGCTCGTGCTGCTCGGCCTGCTTGCCGGCTGCGGCAGCAGCGCCGACAGGGTGAAGGAGCGCTATGTCAAGGCCTGCATCGCCGGCGGTGACGAGGAGGCCTACTGCGCCTGCCAGGGCGAGGCACTCATGGCCGAGCTCGACGAGGATTCGTTCACGCTGCTCGTCGAGTTCGCCGAGAGCATGGTGGGCGCCAGCGACCAGGCCCAAGGGCAGATCGCCATGGGGGCGCTGTCGAATCCGAGGCTGGTCGCCGCTCTCGACAAGACCGAGGCGACGGGCAGGACCTGCCGGCAGGCCGCCGCGCGGGCGGCCGCGAGCACCGAGGTCGAGGCGCTCATGGCCGCCCGCGAGGAGCGACGCAAGCAGGCGGCAGCACGCCAGTGCCCGCATACGCCGGCGCTGGCGGCGCGGGATCCCAACCAGCCCGTCGACGATGTCGCCAACCTCCGCCCGGGCATGAGCTTCGCCGATGTCGAAGCCCTCCTCGAATGCCGCGGCGACATCGTCAATTTCGACACCGCCGAGGCCTGGGCGATCCGGAACGAGGGGCTGCCGACCCGCCAGTTGCTGCGCGCGGCCAATGGCGACATCTGTCCCGCCGAGGCGCGCCTGGCGGGCGGCGGCGAGTGCGAAGACGGGGGCTACGGCTTCGAGTTGCTGCAGGACGTCAGTGAGGAGTTCATCGTCGCCTTCACCGGGCTGCCGGAAGGGGAGCGGGCCGGCGTCATCTGGCGGCGGACCGTGTTCCCTGCCGACGAGTCCCCCACGGTGACGTCGCTCCAGGAGGCGCTCGTCGCGAAGTACGGCCAGCCGCACCTGGCGGCGAACCAGGAGGGCTACTACAGCCTCGGCCACCGCCCAGGCGCGGTCACCTACAGCTGGGTCTACGATGCGCGGCAGCAGCCGATTCCAGGCGGCGACAGCGCGCGCAGGTCGCGCTGCGTCAACGGGCCGCGGCCGGCCTTCGAGAAGCAGATGAGCTGGAACAGCGCCTGTGGCCTGACGGTGCGGGCCGAGATCATGACCGCCCCGGGCAACACGCTCCTCGCCCGCGAGCTGAACGTCGTGGTCATGGACCAGAAGCGGTTCGATGATGCCGTGAAGCAGTTCAACGTCGACCTCAAGGCGGCCGTCGAAGCGCAGCACCGGGGCAAGGCCGGAGCGCCCGATCTCTAGGTTTTCCGGGGGCTCGTGCCGGTTGAGATAGGGCCGGGCGGTTCCCGCGACCGCCGCGCTGACGAGCGCCTAGCCGGCGCCATCCGTGGCGGGCCGGCGCAGATTCTTGCACATCAGCAGCCAGTCACCGGTGTGGTGGCAGCCCGGGAACCGGGCCACCGGCCGCCGGTCGAGCACCTCGTAGCCGAGACGTTGGTAAAGCCGCATCGCGCCGGCGTTGTCCTCGGCGACCACCAGGCTGGTGGCCGGCGCGCCGGCGGCCCGCGCCAGGAACTCCGCGATGTTCATCAGGAAGGTACCGACGCCGCGGCCGCGGAACTGTGGCAGGGCGGCCACGGCGTTGACGTACCAGCTGCCGGGCGCCCGCGCCTCGAGCTCGAGCAGGGGCCGCACCACCGGCGGTGCAGCGGCCAGCCCGCTGGTGTCGCAGGGATCGGGCAGCGGGTAGCCGAGCAGCATGCCGGCCACACGCTCGTCGACCATCGCCACGTGGGCATGGCGGTGACTGAAGCCGCCTTCGGTGCCCGCGGCGCGGCGCGCCCCGACGGCCATCGGGTCCTCGCCCGGCCCGGCCATCAGCGACCAGAGGTGCAGCGGCAAGCCCTCGCCGGCGGCGTTGAGCAGCTCGGCCAGCACGGGGCCGTCCGCCGGCGCGGCCTTGCGCAGGCGGAAATCGGCGGCGCCGAGCTTGCTTTTCGCCATCGCGTCTCATCACCTCCCGCGTGGCATTGCAGAGTCCTGCGAGTCTACCTCTTCCGCGGCGTGCCCGGCCGTCATGCGGGCGAGCAGCACCTCGTGCGGCCGCGCCCCGCCCCTTCGGCGGCGTCGAGCCGGCGCTTGTCGCTCGACTTGAGCGCGCAGAGCGCAGAGCGCAGCGGATCGAGGTTGGAACCGTAGCCGTGATAGTAGAGCTGGCGCGAATCTCTCATAGTCGTAGCTGTATCCAACATCATCGCAGGTATAGCACACCGTCCTGTGGACAAGTTGTCCACATTGCTTGGCTGGCGCGATCAGTCCTGGCTACTAGACTGTGGTCAGGCGGAGCCAGGGCAGCCACCAACGATCAGTCCCGGACCCCGGTTCGGGCAAGGAGCCAGACATGACCACCAAAGACATCTACACGCTTTTCACGGATGCCCTCGACGTGACCAACCGGGCCCTGGAAAAGCATCGGGACTCGGGCTTCATGAAGGGGCTGGTTGCCGCCTGGGACAAGTTCCTCGACGGTCACAAGGCGGGGGTCGCCATCTATGATGAGGACCCCGAGAAGCCGTTCGACTATTTCACGATCCGCTACCTGAACGAGAAGTTCGAGATCCTGTCGCGCGGCAAGTCCGAGCACGACACGGAGTGGAAGGTGTCGCGTGACTACCTGCAGTCCATCGTGGACAACCCGCAGGAATACATCGACAACCCGGCCAAGCTCGACCTCGACTGGCTGAAGGCACGCCTGCCCGACGCGGCGTCCAGCATGCTGAAGAAGGCAGGGTAGTTCGACGCCGGTCAGCGCTCCGACCACACAGCGAGTTCGTTGCCGCTGGGATCGCGGAAGTGGAAGCGGCGCCCGCCGGGGAAGGCGAACGGCTCGGCGGTGATGTTGCCGCCGGCCTCGTGGACGGCGGCGAGGGAGCGCTCGAGGTCCTGCGAGTACAGGATCACGAGCGGGCCGCCGGTGGGCACTGCAGGCGCCAGCCGCAACCCGCCGGCTTCGCCGCCTTCTTTCCGGATCCCCGCGTAGCCCGGCCCGTAGTCGTTGAATTCCCAGCCGAAGGCCTCGGCGTAGAACTGCTTCGCCCGTTCCAGGTCGGTAACCGGGACCTCGATGTAGTCGATGGCGTGGTGAACATGCATCAGCCGGTCACCCGGGTGTACTTTGCCTCTACCGCCAGCTCCGGCCCGCCGCCGGGTGGGATGTTGTACATCGACAGGGCAAAGCCGCCCTGCGCGTCAGGTTCGATAATGATCTCCCAGCCCCAGTCGGGGCCCGGCGGGGCAGCATAGGTGCCCTTGACCGCGACGACGCCGGTCGGGTCCACGCTGCCCTGGCAAACCATGAAATCGTTCTTCATGTGCCAGGAGTCGAACCACACCGCCTTGACCGCGTGGCTGGCATGATCCTGGCCCAGGATGAGCCGCCCCACCTGCGGGCGCCCATCGAAGGCCCAGGAGTACTCGAGTTCGTTGAACTGTTCGCGCCCGGTCGACCGGATCGCAGCGAGCGATTCCGATTCGCGTACCGGGTCCTGCGGCGAGAGCCAGAGACGGCTGATGGCCTGCCAGTCCCCCGCGAGCCTGCCGAGTGTCTCTATCGCAGCCATGTCCGTGCTCCTTGCCATCCTTGCAGGTCGACGCGGTGGCCACGTCCCGACCTGGTGACCGGCCTGAGACTAGCTCAAACCGCGGCGCGCTGCCTCAAGGGATGACGGCGTACAGCCGCCACTTGCCCGGCACGCCCTTGAGTTCGTGTTCGCCCCGGTCCGCGAAGCCGAAGCCCGAGCCGCCGGAAAGCTCCCGCACGGTGGAAGACACCATGGTCTCGCCGGCGCCGGCCGTCGCCATGATGCGTGCGGCAATATGCACGGCCAGTCCGGCAAGACGCGTGCCGACGAGCTCGCATTCACCCGTGTGAACGCCCGCGCGGAGCTTCACGCCGAGGCCTTCGATCGCATTGCCCGCTGCACGCGCGGCCTCGATCGCATAGGCCGGCGAGTCGAAGCGCACGAAGAAGCCGTCGCCGGCCGTGTCCACCTCGGTGCCGTTGAAACGCGAGATCTCGCGGCGGACTCGCTGCCGGAACTCATCCAGCAGGTTGCGCCAGGCCACGTCGCCCATCCGCCCCGCGAGCGACGTCGAATCGACGATGTCGACGAACAAAAGGGTCGCGAGGACCCGGCGGGCCTCGGCGCGCGGGCGCCGCTCACGCTTGCTGGCGTCGATGCGCATGATCGAGGCGACGCTCCGTGCCGCCATCCCACCTGCGGCAGTTCGCAGCGTCGCCTCGGCCAGGTAGACGTTCGGGGCTGCCTCGCAGGTGGTGACCTCGGCATGAACCCGCTGCCCGTCAGCAGGCACCTGGCGCAGGAACGTGGTCGCGCTACCGAGCATCACGGTGGTGCTACCCGGCCGATGCAGGCTGACGACGCCGGAGAAGATCGCGATATTGGCCAGGGCCCCAATGGCCTGGGCCGAGACCTGGCGCCCGAAGGAGCAGAACCACCCGCTGGCCGGCATCGACAGCGAGGCCCGGTTCGCCTCGATGTCGTGCAGGGAGATGCCATAGAGCGAAGCGACGGGCATGCGAATCCGCCCGTCCTTGAACTGGCGCATGATCTCCAGCCCGTCTTCCCGTTCCATCAGCTCCAGCACCGGACTCACCGCCACCTTGCGCAGGTACGGGTCCGGCGTGTCGTATACCGGCTCCTGCACAGGCGGCATGTTGTCCGGCGGCGGCGGACATGGCGGGCTGATGGGCACCACGGCGCAGTGCAGGGAACCCTGGGCCACGTGGCGCCCGTCCGAATCTTCGACCTGCACCACCGCGTTGACGAAGAGGTTGCTGCTGCTGACCACGCGGGCCCGGCACAGCAGGTTGCCGCGCCCGGGCCAGGCTGGTCGAAACGGATCGAAGCCGAGCCGCAGGGGCAGCACGTCGAAACCGGCCGGGAGTGCCGTGTTGCAGGCGCCCTCCAGCGCGGCGACCATTGGCGCGCTGATCTCCATTTGGCCGATGCCCGCAATATTGGCGTCGTTAGCCGGCATGGCCAGGGTCACGGTGCCGGCGGCGACATGAGTGAGCCGGTAGCCGAACAATCGCGCCATCGGCGTCGCGGGCAAGAGGCCTCGGCTGTAGACGCGGCAGCGCTCGATGCCACTCAGGGAACCTACCCAGGGCGGGGGCGTAAGGCCGCGGACCGGCTCATCTGGAATCATGCCTGGCCTCTGTGCCGTTGCAGTGTCGCGCCCGGACACTGTACACCAGGGGCGCGTGGTGGCCCGCGTGATCAAGATAGAACCTGCCCGGCTCTTTTTCCACGAGCCCCGGCAGGCAGTCGTACGGGCTGTACGGAAATTCGTTCAGCCGCTCGATGCGGAGGCCGGCGCCGACCAGCGCGTTGACCACGCTCGAGAGCGGGTGCGCCCAGGTCGCCAGGCGCGCCACCGCAGCGGCGCCGTTCTCGGTGTAGGTCCCTGCTTCCTCCAGGTCCGGCTCGGGGCGCGTGAAGTACGAGTAGCCGGCGAGCAGGTCGTAGATCGGGTGGAACTCGACCATGTAGAAAGTCCCGCCGGGCGCCAGGTTGTCGGCCACCACCGCGGCCCAGCGCGACAGGTCCGGCAGCCAGCAGATGGACCCGTAGGAAGTGAACACGATGTCGAAGGGCTCCGGGTCCTGGCGGCGGAAGCCGTACACGTCCGAGCAGATGAAGTCGGCCTCGAGCTGCGTTTGCCTGGCCAGGTCCCGCGCCAGCCGGATGGCTTCGGGCGAAAGGTCGACGCCGGTGGAGGCCGCGCCCAGGCGCGCCCACGACAGGGTGTCGAGCCCGAAATGGCACTGCA
The DNA here is from genome assembly GCF_011058255.1 of Thioalkalivibrio sp. XN8. GTDB lineage: Bacteria > Pseudomonadota > Gammaproteobacteria > Steroidobacterales > XN24 > XN24. The sequence continues at coordinate 169,533 of NZ_JAALFH010000060.1, forward strand.
GGTGCAGCAATCGCTTGCCGCGCACGTCGGCAAGCTCGGCCAGCTCGATCTCCCGCAGCGACGAGGCGCCGGCGAGAAAGCCCGGCACGTCGTAGAACCGCGAATCGAAGTGCGCCCGGGCCCGCAGGTCCCAGCCGCTGCGGTTCATCGCGAGATAGTCGATATCCGTCATCGCCCGTATCAATCCGCCAGCGGGAGCAGCAGCGCGAACAGCCCCAGTTCGATGGCGGCCACCGCCGCGAACAGGCCCATCATACGGCGGAACCAAGCCGGATCCATCCAGTCTTGTCCCATGATATCCCGGTGCGCGGCCAGCCCGTCAGTCAGGATGAAACCCGCAAGCGCGGGCAGCGCCAGCCAGGCATTGCCAGTGACGACAGCAAGACTGACCAGCCCCCGTGATCCGACATGGCCGGCGAGCGCGATCGAGCGTTCTATTAGGAACATGTGCCGAACCCACGCCGAACGCTCCGCCACTTGCCGCCAACGCCTCACAGTGTCGGCATCCGGCCTGACGAGAAGCGACCAGGCACCGAGGGCCAATGTCTCCATGCTACCTGCCGCTGTGGCGTAAAGCAGCACGTCCGCCACTGATAGGTCGCCGCCGACCCAGAACAGAATCGCCACAGCGATCCCGAGCTCGCTCAACCCAGAAACCATCCCGAGCATTCCCGCCTGAAGCCCGGGACTTCGTTGGGCGAGCAGCACCCCGGTCACGGCGGCGAGCGGAAGCTTCACGGCCAGCCCCGCCAACCAGGCGAGCGCACCGTAACCGAGCCAGGCCGGCGCGGCGCCCCCGAAGGCGATGATGCCCAGCGGCAGGGCAGCGGCAGCGCCCAGCGTTGCGGCCATGGAGACACCGTAGCCGGCAGCTGCCGGCAGCCGCCGGAACCATCGCCACCCGAGAGAAACCAGCAGGAGGGCCCAGGCGTTGGCGACGACGTCGTCCATGACCACGCCTACACCGCCGGGCAACGACTCCACGGCCTGCGCCGGAAAAGGCTTGAGGCCATCGAGCACCCGGCTCGTGACGAAGGCCGCGGCCAGCAGCCCGGGGTGCTGGCGGATCGGCAGGCCGAGCGTCGCGACCGGGAACGTCAGCAGCTCGTCGGCGACGATGCGCGCATCGTCGTGCTCCGGAAAGGCGCGGGCGCCGTAACCGGCGATCGGCACCGCGATCGCCACCAGCACGGCGCCGGCCAGCACCTGCTTGCGGATCGGCCAGCCGCTGAGCGCCAGGCTGAGCAGCACGCCGCCGAGAGCGCCGGCCGTCCCCGGCAGGAGCGGCACATGCCCCAGGCCGAAGCCGCTAGCCAGCCAACCTGCGAACGTCGGCAGGGCATCGCCGCCCGTCACGTCAAGGAACGATGACCGCGTCCAGCGGTCGCCTGATGGACATCGGCATGGGGCGCGCCTTGCCGAAGCGGATGACCAGGTCCGGTCGCCGTCCCGGGATGCCCAGCCAGTGGGCGAATCCCGGGCGGGTCTCAGGCACCTCGATCGGCATGTTGAGGTGCGCGTGCCGGATGCCCAGCGCCGTCGCCCGCAAAGCGAACCGTTCGAAGCTGCGCCCGACCTCGATCCAGCCCTCGGGATCCACCCGCTCGGTGACGAACACCGCCAGGCCGGCCGAGGAACGCAGCTGGCGCGCGTACTTCCGGTTCTCCGCAGCTTTGCGGAACGCCAGGTCGAACACCAGCGGGCCGAGCCAGTCCGGCGCGCTCGGGCTGCCCGAGCACTTGCCCAACAGCCCGTCTCCGTGCTCCAGCGCGGCCGCCGGGTTGTAGCGGAGCCAGTCCTTCAGCTCGTTCACGAAGGCGGGGTCGTCCATCTGCGCGCCGTTGCCCGCCTGGATGAAACCCAGCGCCTGCTCCAGCCGGTCGCGGCCGGTGACGAACAACACGTCGACACCGGGCAGCGCCGCGGCGTCGGCGAGCTGCCGCAGTTCGTCGGCGGCGAGGGCGCGGCCGTCGTACTTGCAGCGGGTCGACTGGCGGGCCGGGATGGCCTCGCACAGGTCGACGTCGCTGCGCGCGCCGCGGCCGAGGACGATCCGGGCCCAGGTGCCCGCATCCCGGTCATGCATGACGGCCAGTTCCGCCGGGCGGCCGCTCGCCCGCGCCGCGATCAGCAGGTTCTCGGCCGCGCAGCCCAGCGTGACGTAGAGATGGTGATCGTCGGGGTCGACCACAGGCGTGCGCCGCGAAAAGTCCGGGAGGATGTCGACCGTGTCCGACTGCAGCCTGAACTTCCACGGCTGGGTGTTGTGCGAATTCGGCGCCAGCGTGGCGAAACGGACGAAATCACGCAGCTCGGGCGCGCCCGGCAGCGGGGCCCGGATCGCCTTCACGGCCTTGTCGTAAGCGCTCATGCAACCCCCGGATCGGATCGACGGCGCCGGAAGACCACTGCCAGCAGCAGGCTCGAGACCGGCAGGCCGACACCGTAGCCCAGTATGCCAATTCTCTGCAGTGTCATGTCACCGAGCACGGGCCCGACGGTCCCCACGAGACAGAGAACGCCCGTCGTCCCGAGCGCCCAGCGGGCCGCAGCATGGAATCCCGGGCCGGGGAAGACGGCGGCGGCGCACAGCAGCGACATCCCGAGGAACACGTCCCAGGCCAGGAGCTCCAGCGCATACCCGATGGACGGCCATTCCAGCACGAAGGGACCCGGCTGGCGCCCGGCCGTCAGGGCGACGAAGTGAACGGCGCTGGTCAGGCCGGCCATGATGACGGCAAACGACAGGGCGAGGAGTCCGAACACCTTTCGCGCCTGGGCCGCAATGGCGTGGACCGAAGCCATGACGACGACCAGGAGGAGCGCCGCCAGGAGCGTGAGGATCTCCATCACGGCCAACGCCGGGTCCACCACCGGGTCCTCCAGGCCGACCTCGGCAACGGCCAGCAACACGACCACCAGGTAGGCAGTGCCGACGAGCGCGAGCCCGGCTGAAGACAGGAACCCCAGTTGGCGGGCCGGATCCACTCGATCTAGCTCCCGAGGTTGGTGGTGGGCTGCGCGCTCAGCGACACTCGATCTCTACCCGGCGATTCAGCGAGCGCCCGGCCTCCGTGTCGTTGTCGGCGATCGGCCGGCTTTCCCCCTGGCCGTCCGCCGCGATGCGCGGAGCATCGAGGCCGCGCGCCACCAGCGCCGCCGCGACTGCCGCGGCCCGGCGCTGCGACAGGCCCTGGTTGTAGTCCTCCGAGCCTTCGCTCGAGGTATGGCCGATCACGGTGATCGCCGCCGCCGGCGTGGCCTGCAGCCCGTCGTACAGGGCGTCGAGGTGCGCGTCCGACTCCGGACGGATTGCCGCCGAATCGAAATCGAACCGGATGCCGTGGATGACGGAGCCACAGCCGACGGGCGCAACAGGCCGGTCCGGACAGGCCAGCTTCAGGGCCGGCGCAGGGTCGCCGCGGTAGAGCTTGAAAGGCGCGCCGTTGGTGGACCGGACGCCAACGATGTCGTCGTCACTTCCGACCGAGAGCACGAAAATGCTCGGGACGCCGCTCTTGCTGTCCCGGCCCGTGGCATGCAGCAGGTTGCCGCTGACCGTGCCGTCGAGCTCGCCGGCGCCGTCGAAGCAGCCGCTCACTCGCACGCCGTCCTGCTCCAGCTCCAGCTTCACGCCGCGGCCCTGCCACTTGCCAGTGAATGCCTGCGACAGCGGCGGTGGCTCCTGCTCGCCGAAGCCGGCAATCTCGCTGAACTCGAAGAACGTCTGGTCCCGCTCGACGTTGATCCCGCCCTGCAACGTCAGCTGCACCCACTGCACCGCCTGGTCGGAAGCGGCCGGGATCCTCGTCCACTCGCCCTTCGCCGCATGGGTGCTCAGCGTCGCGGCGCCGAGTTCCGTGAACGGTCCCGCGGGACCCGAGTCCGAGCCTGCAATGCTGACGGCCCTGAAAAACGTCTGCGAAGGGCTCGGGGTTTCCAGCACATTGGGTACCGCGAACTCCTCGAACGTCGTCGGCGCCGGCAGCTCATAGACGAACACGATCGCCGTATCGGGGCCGCCCGGCTTGGGCGTCAGGACGAAGCCGCGCGCGTCGCCGTCGATGAGCTGCAGCGCCTGGTCGAGCCCGACCCGCGCCTCCTGTGCGGCGCCGCCAATCGCGACGGGGAGGGCACCGGCGGCAAACGCCAGCAGGTCGCGCCTGGGCGTGTCCTCGGTCGCGGCGGCCGGCACGCAGAGCGCGAGGGACATGCACGCGGCCTGCAGGAATCGGGCTGGTTTGATTGCTGCGCAGGTCATTCTGGGACTCTCCTCTCTCTGTAGGGCGATCATGCCCCGTTCTCGTTTCACCGCTTTTTTTGTTTCATGACGGAGTTGACGTAACGACCGAACTCCCGGTCCTTCTTGCGCCGCTCGACATAGGACGTGTCGTGATACTCGCTTTCTTTCTTCAGCTTCAGGTAACCCCGATAGCGCGCTTCGCTCAGGGTATGGCTTTCGATGGCGGCGCGCACGGCGCAACCGGGTTCGCTCGCGTGGGTGCAATCGGTGAAGCGGCAGGCCGCGGCGAGCGCGCGGATGTCGGCGAAGCTCTCGTCGAGTCCCTCGCTGGCCCCGAGCAGGCCGAGCTCGCGCATGCCGGGCGTGTCGATCAGCATGGTACCGTCGTCCAGGACCAGCAGCTGCCGGCGGGACGTGGTGTGCGTGCCCTCGCCCGTGGCGCTGACGGCCCGCGTGTCGAGTTCGTCGCGGCCAAGCAGCCGGTTGACGAGCGTGCTCTTGCCCACCCCCGAGGAGCCGATAAGGCAATAGGTCTTGCCGGGCTCGAGGAGCGCGCGGAACTGCTCCAGCCCGTCCCCGGTGGCCGTGCTGATCGGAATCACCGGCGCATCGATGCCCGCGCCGGCGATGGCAGCGAGCAGGCCCTCGATCTCGAGCGGGTCCGCGAGGTCGGTCTTGCTCAGCAGGACGAACGGCTCGATGCCCCCTTCGCGGCAGACCACCAGGTAGCGCTCCAGCCGCCGCACGTTGAAGTCGTACTGGCAGGACTGGACGATGAAGGCCACGTCGATGTTGGCGGCGATCATCTGGAAGTCCACGGTCTTGCCCGGGGCCTTGCGGCGCAGGAACGAGCGGCGCGGCAACACGGCATGGATGATGGCGAGCTCCGGGCCGGCGCGCTCGATGCCGACCCAGTCGCCGACACACGGGAGGTCCGGGCTCACTCCGACCTTGTGGCGGAAGCGGCCGGCGAGCGCGGCCGGCGTCTCGCCGTTCTCGTCCCGCACGACGAAGACGTCCCGGTCGACTGCCGTCACCCTGGCCGCGGCCTGGCCGGGGCGCAGCATCCCTGCCGCCTGCCCGGAGAACCAGTCGTCGAAGCCCAGGTGTCGCAGGTTCATGCCGGATACTCAGTGCGTGGTGCCTCAGGTTACCCGCCCGCCCGGTTGCCTGTCGCCAAGACAGAACTCGACCGCCGCATCCACGTGCAGAGCGGTCGTGTCGAACGCCGGCAGCGGCGAGTCCGAGGGGCGGACCAGCAGCCCGATCTCGGTGCAGCCCAGGACGACCGCTTCGGCGCCCTGGGCGGCGAGGCCCTCGATGACTGCGACGTACTCGGCCCTGGAGCCCTCATTCACGATGCCGCGGCACAGCTCCTCGAAAATGACCCGGTGCACGCGCGCCCGGTCCTCGGTCGGCGGAACCACCAGTTCGACGTTGCAGTGCGCCTCGAGCCGCTCGCGCCAGAACGGCAGCTCCATCGTGTAGCGCGTGCCGAGCAGCCCGGCCCGCCGGATGCCGGCCGCCTGCAGCGCGGCCCCGGTGACGTCCACGATATGCAGCAACGGGATACTCACCGCCCGCTCGATCGCCGGCGCCACGCAGTGCATGGTGTTGGTGCAGAGCACAAGCGCCCTGGCGCCGGCCTGCTCCAGCCCGCGCGCCGCGTCGGCCAGCAAGGCGCCGGCCGCAGCCCAGTCACCCTGTTCCTGGAGCTGCGCAATAGCCGCGAAGTCGACGCTGTGGATGAGTAGCGGCGCCGAGTGCAGCCCGCCCCTGCGGGCCGAGACCGCCGTGTTGATCAGGCGGTAGTACTCCGCCGTCGATTCCCAGCTCATGCCGCCCAGCAGGCCGAGGTAGCGCGGAGTCACCGCAGCATGTCCTCGATCTCGCGGCGCATTTCGGGCGTGATCTCGACCGCGCGCGGCGGCAGCGCCTCCGCGCCGCGGTTGCCGTGCTGCTCGATGTCCTCGATCAGCAGCTTCATGGCGGCGATTTCCAGGACCTGGGCCCGGATGATGTCGTCCGCCAGCCGGCGGACGCGCGGGTCCCGGAGGCTCGCCTTGCGCGCGTTGTTGATGGCGATCGAATGGTGCGGAATCATCGCCTGCATGAAACCGAGGTCGCCGATCACCGCCTGGCTCCGGTTGGCGTACAGGAAGAGCACGCCCAGCAGGGCGGCCACTGCCAGCACCGCGACCTTGGTCCCGACCCCCTGGTACATCGACCACATGAAGGACAGCATCACCACGGTCATGACGCAGCCCATCACCAGCGCGCCAATGAAGCGATTCATGCTGAACGTGGCGTGATCGAAGACGTAGACCATCTGGTACATCAGGAAGAACATGATGACGGTCGAGGTGGCGATCATCGCCGCGAAGCGGCCCCAGCTCATGCCCTGGGCCTGGTGTTGTTGCTCCATGCTCGCTCTCCGGGGGCGTTTGCCTTGCCCAGATACTAGTGCATGGAGCGAAACCCGCCCTCCGGGGCGCTGGGCCGGGCGGCGGACCGGAAAGCTTCTCAGTAAGAGTCGTGGGCAAACGACCCATTGGCGAGAAAGTAGAGGGTGTGCCGGATAGCCTCGTCGTTGCGCATGATGAACGTGTGCGTGGCGCCGATCGCCACGAAGTCCGCCATGCCCTCGACCTTGGTTCGCTCGACGGAGACCTTGCCGTCATCCGGGTTGGGCAGGAACTGGGACAACAGCGGATTCACGGATTCCGTGCCGGCAATGACGCCGACCGGAAAGTCCACGGGACCGAGGCTGGCGGGAAGCCCGTCGGCGCCGGTCCCCAGCTGCAGGCCGGCCGGGCCGTTGACCAGGGCGAAACCCGGCGAGTCCCGGAGATTGTCGACGACTTCGCTGCCCTGGTTGGGCGGCGCGAGCATCACGACGCGCCCGAGATTCTCGATAGGGTGATTGCGGAGGTGGTAACGCACCAGGATTCCGCCCATGGAATGGGTGACGAAATGCACCGCGCGCGCATCGGCGCCCGAGCATTCCGACAGGCCTGCCTCGATGGCCGGCGAGGCCAACCGCGACACCGGGTAGTGGCGGGAGGGATAGTCGATGTTGGCGACGTGGTAGCCCGCGGCCTGCAGCGCTTCAGCCATGACGGACATGGAGTTGGCGGTCCGCGCCAGCCCGTGCAGCAGTATCACGCACTCCGTCGCGCTGGCGAACGGCGGCGCGAACCCGAGAAAGAGGAAGAGCAGGACCCTGGCGCTGGTAGACACTTGCTGGTGCGTCCTTCTGCAATAACCCGGCCCGCAATGATAACGGCTGGTGGCGCGCCTGTCGGAACCCTCGGTCAGGATTCCCGCATCTTCGAGCGCAGCTCGAGGTCCCCGTAGAGACAAGCGGCGGTGGCGCCGCCATCCATAAGGATGTCGCTGCCGGTGAGGAAGGCCCCTTCCGGGGCCATGAGGAGCGCCGCTACCGTGGCCACCTCGTCCGCGGTCCCGGCACGACCCACGGGGCAACCCTCGATCATCCGGCGGTAGCCGTCGCCGAGCGGGCCGGACAGTTCGGCGCGGGAAAGCGGCGTCATGACGATGCCGGGACTGATGGCGTTCACCCTTGCCTGCCGGCGCCCCCAGCGCACCGCTTCCGCCTGCACCCGCAGCGCCTTCCCCCGGTTGGAGAGTTCGTAGGCATGAAGGGTGTCCCCGAGTCGTTCCGCTTGGAGCAGGGGGAGGCTCAACAGATCCTCGGCGGGCGTCATGGCCAGGGCCTCGTCCTCCTCGGGCGTCAGCGCCGGCAGGCGGTGCCCGGCCTGGGATGCAATGACCACCGCGGCGCCCCCGGGAGCCACCACCTTGCCGAACTCTTCCAGCACGACGGCCGTGCCATAGAGGTCGACCCGTACGACCAGTTCGGGCCGCGACATCGAGGGAGAACCGCCCGCCGCGTGGACGAGCCCGGTGACCGCGCCCATTCCCGCTGCCTGCTCCGCCAGCGCCCGGACTGACGGCGGGTCGGTAATGTCCACGGTCGCAGCGCTCACCTGGAAGCCTGCGTCCAGCAGCGCCTGCTCCGCGGCTCGGGCATTCTCCTCCCGCAGGTCCGCGACCAGGAGGTGCTTGCCGGCGCCGAGACGCCGGGCGATCGCGGCGCCTATCGAGCCCGGCCCGATGACGACAAGAACGCTCTTTATAGCGGGGGATCTGCTTTGGGCCATAGCGGGTGCTCGCCGAGTTCCAGGCACGTCCTCATCTGCCTTGCAACAGCACCGTGCGGAAGCATCAGACCTGGTAACGGTTGGACAGCGCTTCCTGCGCCGTGCGCACGATGCCGAAAGCCGAGCGCAGGTAGCGCCGGTGCAGGCCGGACAGCTCGTCCGGGTCGACCAGGTGATTGGGTTTCTCGCCGCGGTCGTAAAGCGCGACCTGGTGGCGCAGGCGTACGTTGCCGATGAAGCGCAGGGCGTGGATCAGGTCATCCGCATCGCGCTCGTTCATGATGCCCTGCTCACCGGCGGCGCGGAGGCGCTCCTCGGTATGGACCGCAGTAATCGCGCCTTCCAGCGCGCGCACCCGGGCCAGGTCGACGATCGGAATCACGCCACGTGTCTTCAGGTTCAGGCCCTGGCTCTTTTCGCCGTCGTGCTCCTGGACGAACTGCCGGAAAAGGCCCAGCGGGGGCCGGTGGCCCATGGATTCGGCCGCCAGGAAGCGCCGGAATATCTTGCTCTGGCTGGCTTGCTGCAGAACTTCGGACTGCAGGCGACGCGGCATGGCCAGGTCGCCCGCCACTCCGCGCATATCGAAAAAGATGCTCGAGTGCATGACCGACTTGGGTTTCGGCTCCAATATCCAGCGTGAAAACGTCTTGCGCCAGTCGGCGTATCCCATGCGCCATTCCCCCTTGGCCATCACTCCGCCGGGGCAATAGACATAACCACATTCATTGAGCCCGTCGCAGACGAATTCGGCCAGTTTCCGGAAATACTCGGCCGCCTCCCCTGTGGGGGATTCGGCCAGCAGCAGACCGTTGTCCTGGTCGCTGATCAGGCCCTGCTCGAGCCGGGCCTGGGAGCCGAAGGCCATCCAGGTCCAGGCCATGGGCGCCTCGCCCAGTTGCTCCTGGGCCAGCGCGAGCAGGCGGCGCGTGCAGGCATCTGTGATCATGCTGGCCACCCGCCCGACTTCGGTCACCTGGCTGCCCAGGCGGGCCATGACGGCCAGCATGCCGGGCCCCTGGCGGCCCAATTGGGCGACCATCGTCGTGTTTTCAGCGCGCTGGATGTCGCGAACCAGCCGCAAGGGGTGCGGTGACTGCTGGCGCAAGAGGTCACCGGAGCTGATCACGCTGGCCAGCCGGCCATCCTCCCCCATCACCGGTAGATGATGAATGCCCAGGCGCATCATCTCGAGCAGCGCGTCCTCGATCCGATGGCTGGTCAAGACCGTGATCGGGTCGGGAGTCATGACGTCCGAGACCGGGCGCTCGGGGTCCACGCTCCGTCCCAGCACCCGGTTGCGCAGGTCGCGGTCGGTGACGATGCCGACCAGGGTGCCGTCTCGCAACAAAGGCGCGCAGCTGACCTGGTGCCTGCTCATCAGTGCGGCCGTCTCGCTGATCGAGCGATCCGGATCTCCGGTGATCGGGGCGCGCAGGGGCAGCTCGCCCAGCCGCGTGGGGCGATAACTACCGGCCTCGCGCAGACGCGCGCCAGGCCCATCGCTGAAAAACCTGGCGAAGCGGGGATGACGCTGGCCCAGGTCTGCGACTGTGGCGGCAGGCAGGTAGAGCAGCTCCAGCTCTTCGCTGGCCTCGACCGCGTAGTCGCAGGCGGCGCCGTCGAAGCGAACGGCATGGCCGAACAGCTCGCCCTCGCCGCGCTGCTCCAGGGGACGGCCGTCGGCCGCCTTGAGCACGGCCGCGCCGGCGACGATGACATAGAGCCCATGATCGCCCGGCTGGCTGAACTGACCGACGGCTTCGCCGGCGTGGAAGTTCATGGTCTGGCCGGCGCCGATCAAACGCTCGATCTCTTCGCCAGGCAGCTCTGAAAAGGGAGCCACATTGGCCAGAAAGGCACGGGAAGCTGCAGGCCGCATGGCGCTTGTATCCATATCAGTAATTGACCCGGGCATAGTAGGTTTTCTGGGTGGCCGCGCGTGCCTGGCCAAGGGTATGAATCCCTTTCTCGGCAAGCAACGGAATGAGCTTGACCAGGATTTCGGCAGTCACCATGGCGTCGCCGATCGCGGTATGGCGACCGATAATGGTCAGCCCGAAGCGTTCAGCGATGGCTTCCAGGCGATGCGAGTCCTGGTTTTCATGGACCAGGGCAGACAGCAGGAGGGTATCTAGGACAGGGTGATCAAAGCGCACGCCGGTCAGTTTCTCCTTGAGCTGCAGGCAGCGCATGTCGAAGGCTGCGTTATGCGCGACCAGAACCGTGTCCTCACAAAAGCCGTGAAAAGCCGGCAGGACCGTCTGGATGGTTGGCTGGCCCTTGACCATGTCCGGCGTGATGCCGTGGATCGGAATGCTCGCCGGGGGGATCATGCGTTTCGGATCCACCAGCTGATCGAAGAACTCCTGGCTCAGTACCTTGCCGTTGACGATGCGTACCGCGCCGATCTGGATGATCTCGTCGCCCTCGGCCGGATTCAGTCCGGTGGTTTCGGTGTCGAACACCGTATAGGCCAGTTCGGTCAGTGGACTGTCGTCGAGGCTTAGGGTCCGCTCGGTGGTCCGGAACAGGTCGAAATCGTAATACTCGGGCCTGCTTTCATGACGCATGAACGTGGCCGCCGGCAGTTCCTCCTGGGCCGCGGCCAGGGGCAACAGGAGGCGGAACAGGCAGCGGTGTCGCGCATCGTCGATTTCCTGCTCGATCCAGCACTCGCCGCCGTGACGTTCGAGCACGTCACGCACTGTCAGCGACAGCGTCTCGGATCCGACCTGGATGGGCTCGTCATCCCAGCCTAGCCGGGCTTTGTCGTTGGCGCCATCGCAGGGCATCCAGATTAGGTCCAGCACGCCCTGTCCTGATTGCATGCCGACACGCAGGGTGAGTGCGCTGACCTGGCAGTGCTGGCGCAGGCGCCCGGCCAGGTGAAGCACGGCCTGCAGCAAGGTGAAACTCTCGACTTTCAGCCAGACGTCCCGGTCGCCGCGCTCGACATCGACCGCAAGCTCGAGCTCCGATTCCAGGCGCCGCACGGCGGCTTCGATCAGGTCGTCACCCAGCATCTCTTCCAGCGGCCAGCGTGAGCGCAGGGCGCGGCCCGCGGTCGGCTGCGCCTCTTCGAGCCGTTGACTCAGTCCCTGGACTTCTTCCCGGATCACTGCGAGCAGCTGCTCATGCAGTTGTCCTGGAATGTCGGGCAACTCCAGGACCTCGGCCGCCGCCCGGGCGCTGGCCAGCGCCGACCGGCTGTCCTCGGTCAGGTTGGTCAGGATCCGGTTTTTCTCTGCATGGGCCTGCATGTCCTCGGTAATGTTTTCGATCAGCAGCACGAAGCCTGTCATGGTGTCGGTGGTTCGGGCGCCCTGGCCGTCGCTCTCGGCGTCTCGCACGGGGCTCATCTGGACCCTCAGCAGCTTGCCGGACCGGGTTGCAGTCACAAACTGTGCAGACGGGGCGTCCGCGCCGCGGTGCAGTCGACGCTGCACATTTTCCAGCGCATGGTTGACCAGTTTGCGGTCGAGTACGGTGTAGATCGAGCGGCCCAGGCCCATCAGCTCGGACCCTCCGGCTGGTTTCGGCAGGCGTGAAAGCCGGCGGAACTGGAGCCTTGCGCGGTTGTTGTACAGCAGAATGCGACCATCCAGGTTGCAGACGACCACGCTCTTGGTCAGCTCGGACATCAGCGCGGCGAGCCGGTTTTTTTCCAGTTCCGTCTGACGGGTGGCCGCGCGAACGCGCTGATCCATTTCCGCCCTGAGCGCTTCGCGCTGGGTGACCAGCTGGCCGATGGCTTCTGCCAGGCGTCGGTTCTCGGCGCTACCGCAAGGTGTGGGCAGTCGCTGCGCATCGGTTTCGAGCAGCAGCCGGGCTTCCTCGGCCAGCTTGGCCGGTGCACGAACGTAGTGCTCTATCAGGTGGCGCAGCGCGGCCGCGGTCGGCACCAGCGAGCCTGCCCAGAGAAACAGCAGCAGCCCGCCCTTGCCGCCGAGCGCCTCGAGCACCGTGTGCCAGTCGGCGGGATCAAGTACGGCCCACAGCAGAACGCCGGCCACGACCAGCCACAAGAGACAGACCACACCGACGATGGCCACGCCCACGAAAAGGCGCCAGTCCAGCCGTCTCATCGGTCTGCACCGAGCAGCTTTCGGACCTGGTGGACCAGGTCGCCGGTGGCAAAGGGCTTGACGATGTAAGCGTCGGCGCCCAGCGCCTTGCCCTTGGCAATGTCGGTTTCGCGCGCCCTGGCACTCAGCATCACGATGGGAATGTGGCGCAGCGCCGGGTCTGCCCGCACCTGCTGACAAACCTCGTAACCGGATTGGCCCGGCATCGTGGCATCAAGAACCACCAGGTCTGGCTGCTGTTGCCGAATCAGCTTCAGGGCCTGGTCGCCGTCCCGCGCCAGGCTAACGTCGTACCCTTCGCGCTGCAACAAGTATTCCAGCGAGATCAGAAGGTTGGCTTCGTCGTCGGCAATGAGGACCCTGCTGGCCATGGTATTGGCCTCCTTGGCGCCCAAGGTAACAAGTGGATGACCAATTTTAGCCTCGACTTTGGTTGCATGCCGATCACCGGACCGAACGGCAGGCGATGGCAAGCGCGGGATCGTCCGCCGGCAGTTCTCGCCAGTCCGCTCCGGACAGGTAGCCGTCGGCATCCAGTTCTACGGCGGCATGCAAATCCGCCCGCCGGTTGGCGTCGCAGTCGAACACGACCGGAATCTGGCGTGGCGGCATCCACCGTCCGAGCAGCACAACGCTGGTCATCACTTGTCCGGGCTGGGCAGGGTGCGTGCGGTTGCGTCGGGTATCCAGCGTCACCGCGCGCAGGCTGAGCGGGCGGAAGTAAGTCCATGGCCGGTACCAGCTCGACTCGCGGCTGACCGAGACGACCTCGACGCCTTCGGGCAGCGACGCGATGGTGCGCGGCAACCAGTTGTATTCCATCCAGACCATGAAGGCGATCATGGAAATGCCGGCCGCAGCCGGTACCAGCCAGCCGGGCAAGCGGCGTCTGATCACCACGTTGATCGCCATGACGACGCCAGCCGCTGCCAGTCCCACGACGATCGCAGCCAGGAATTCGAGCAGCATGGGTCAATGCTCCAGGCAAACGGTACGGAAATGATACTGCCCGGCCAAATGGCCGGGCAGTATCATGACCTGTTCCGCAGGGGTCGTCCCCCGGCAGTTGGTTCTGTACGCGCTAGTGGTCGACGGCTGATCCAGCACCGCGCGGAACACGAATGCTTTCGACCAGATCCTGGATATGCGCAGGCGGTTCGGCCGTGATTCTCATCACGACATAGGCGACCACGAAGTTGAGCGCGGCACCAATAGCCCCGAATGACAGCGGCGAGATGCCTAACAGCCAGTTGTCCGGCGAATTCGGCAGCATGTTGGTGCCCGGAATGAAGAACCAGCCCAGGTAGGTGAAGATGTAGAGCAGGGTGGCTAGCAGCCCGACCAGCATACCGGCAACCGCGCCCTGGGTGTTCATCTTCCTGGAGAAGATACCCATCATCAGGGCCGGGAACAGCGTGGCGGCTGCCAGCCCAAAGGCCAGTGCCACGACCTGCGCCGCGAAGCCGGGTGGATTGAGCCCCAGGTAGGTCGCCAGGACGATGGCGAACGCCATGGACACACGGGCAGCGAGCAGCTCCTGTTTGTCGGTGATGTTGGGCATCAGCACCGATTTGAGCATGTCATGACTGATGGCTGAGGAAATCGCCAGCAGCAGCCCGGCCGCGGTCGACAGCGCCGCGGCCAGTCCGCCGGCGGCGATCAGCGCCAGCACCCACCCTGGCAGCTGGGCGATCTCCGGATTGGCCAGGACCAGGATGTCGCGGTTGAAGGTCACCATCTCGTTGCCTTCCCAGCCGCGCTCGGCCGCAATCGAGGCAAACTCCTCGGAATTGTCGTTGTAGTACTGGATTCGGCCGTCGTTGTTCTTGTCCTCGAAGGCCAGCAGGCCAGTCTTTTCCCAGCTCCTCATCCAGTCCGGCCGCTCGTCATACGTGATCGGCGCGGCCGAGGTTCCATCCGGGAAGATGGTGGTGATGATGTTCAGGCGAGCCATGGCACCCACCGCAGGCGCGGTCAGGTAAAGCAACGCGATGAACACCAGGGCCCAGCCTGCCGACTTGCGGGCATCAGCCACTTTCGGAACGGTGAAGAAGCGGATGATCACGTGCGGCAGTCCGGCGGTGCCGATCATCAGTGACATGGTGAACAGGAACATGTTGAACGTGCTGCCGTGATGGCCGGTGTAGTCGTTGAAGCCCAGCTCGATAAGGACCTGGTTGAGCTTGGTCAACAGCGGCACGCCGGACTCGGCGTGCGTGGAGAACAGCCCCAGTCCCGGAATCGGGTTGCCGGTCAGCTGCAACGAGATGAACACCGCCGGAATGGTGTAAGCCGTAATAAGCACGCAGTACTGGGCCAGCTGGGTGTAGGTAATACCCTTCATGCCGCCTAGCACGGCGTAGATGAACACCACGCCCGAAGCGATCAGCAGCCCCGTGGTGTTTTCGACTTCGAGGAAGCGCGAGAAGGCCACGCCCGCGCCGGTCATCTGGCCGATCACGTAGGTAATCGAGATGACCAGAAGGCAGATCACTGCAACGACTCTGGCGGTCTGGCTGTAGAAGCGGTCACCGATGAACTCGGGCACGGTGAAGCGGCCGAACTTCCGCAGGTAGGGCGCCAGCAGCAGGGCCAGCAGCACGTAGCCGCCGGTCCAGCCCATGAGAAAGGTGGAGTTGCCGTAGCCGACGAAGGCGATCAGGCCCGCCATGGAGATGAACGAGGCCGCCGACATCCAGTCGGCCGCGGTGGCCGCGCCGTTGACGATTGGGTTCACGCCGCGACTGGCGGCGTAGAAATCGGAGGTCGTGCCGGCGCGCGCCCATATGGCAATGGCGATGTAGAGCGCGAAAGACCCGCCGACAACGAGCAGGTTGAGTGTGAACTGGCTCATGTTGATCTGGCTCCCTTATTCTTCGTCGACGCCGAACTCGCGATCGAGCCGGTTCATGTACCAGGTGTAATAGAAGATCAGCGCGATGAAGGTCAGGATCGACCCCTGCTGGGCGAACCAGAAGCCCAGGTCGGTTCCGCCGATACTCAGGGGCAGCATCTGCAGCACCGGTCGCAGCAGGATGGCGAACCCGAATGACACCAGGGCCCAGATGGCCAGGCAGATCTTGATGATGCGGAGATTGGCCGCCCAGTAGGCGGCAGCGGACTTGTCGTCAGACATGGTGATGAAGCTCCCCCAGTGGATGGCAACTTGTTATTTCGCCGGAGTTTAAGCAGGCCGCTGGCGAAAACCAATACGACTATAGTAGGTTACGCCGTCGGGGTGGCCGAGGCGATGCCTTCGGGGTCCGCCGGTGCCCAGGAGGCGGCCTCGTGGCTGATGGCCGCAGGCACGCGGGGATGAGCGCCTGATGCTTTCCCCGCCGCACGGGTACTGGTCTCCCCGCCTGGGTGAGCGTGCTGGTTCCGATCGCATGGTCGAGAACTGGACTCAGGTTATTGCTGCACTGCGTTCCGCCCGTGGCGGCGTTTCTCCAGGATGGCCGGGCGATTGAAGTCGATGTCCACCGGAATTGGTCGCAACTTCGCGAAAGAGTCGAGCAGGCCGATTGTCTCCTTGCCACGATACGGGCCACCGTCGCTGGTAACAGCCAGCGTTCGACCCAGAAGATCGAGAAGAGAGCCCACGTCATAAAGAATCGGGGAAGCGCCGTAGCGGCGCGATAGGGATTTGCCCTGCCCGAGGCGCTGGCGCCGCGCTACTCAACAAAGCCTTGTTCCTTCCAGCTGGCGTAGCGCGCCTTGGTAAGCCCTGTAAGCTCCTCGAACAGTGCGGGCTTCACGTAGACCGGCATGAGATGAAAGCTGACCTACGATTTCCTGACTTGGACCGCGCCGAAGAACAGCGGCTTCTTGTTTTTCTGGATGTGCCACGTGTCGACGTGTCGCTCGGCTTCGTCGTCCCGCTTGGTGTGCGGTCTGGCATGGCGGTACGTCTCTTCGGTGCGGTGTTCAGGGATTTCGTTCTCGTTGCCGTTCGCTCAATCGAAGCCGTTGCGTTTTCGCGGCTTCAGTGGCGCGAGAAGCAAATAGAATATCCATGCGAACCACGAAATGAAGAGCACGGCCAACAGCCACGCCAGTTTTTCACTCCCCGTAGTCTTGCCGGAGCTGAGTATCACAAGAATCGGGGCCAGCCACACCAAGACTATGATGAATAGCAACAACAGAAAACTGATACCGGTCTCGTCCATCATTCACCCGATGATTGCAAAGCTGTGTGCTGCGCCCGCGGCGCTGCCTGGGCCGCTGGTTGGCTGCTCCTTACTCGATGCGATGCCCTGCTGACGAAAGAGCGGCGATGGCCGCCCCAAGAGCGGAGTCCTTCACCAGGACGTAGTCGGTGTCGTAGGTCGAGAGCGCGAAGATCGACACGCCTGCTTCCGCGAGTGGCTGTGCGACCGAGAGCAGGACCCCAGTGAGACCGAAACCGAGCGGCCCCGCAACCTTGATTGCTCGCCACCCGGATTCGGCCCTGACGTCGGGCGGCACGATAGAGGCATCGCAAATGATCGAGGTCTCGTCCGCCGAGCGGGTAACCGAGTTCAGCATGCTGTCGGCAAACCAGGAAGGAAGCGCACAGCCTGCGGGTAGACGGCATACAGCAAGGCGTTCCGGGAGCACCACGAGGTCAAGCATCGCATGCACCCACAGACTCTGCCGACCACGGCGCGTTGGTCCCGGCGACGGCGCTCAGTCGGCGGACTCGGCCGGCGTTCATGATCCCATCGATGACGACGGACCTTAGGCCCTGGGCTTCCGTCCGGCCACCGCAGCGACCACGGCGCCCGCCACACCGCCTCCTACGCCGCCCACGACTCCCGCGTTGGACCCTGCGCCGAGAAGATGCAGAACGGCAACACACGCAATCGCTGCTACGACGCCAGCTATGAGGCCTATCAGGATCAGTTTTCCCATCGTCAACTCCTTCCGTTCAGCTGCGAAGACGGCTCGGTCAACTGCAGCAAGTCAGGGACATCTCGACGCCCGAGCGATGCGGGCCCGCGGGCGGCTCGACTTCCGAGTCTGCCGGCCGATCGCCCCGCCGATCGGTTCCAGGACCGCTCCTCGCGTGCGGAGCCGAACGGCATGCTCGAGAGTACCGCTCCGACGGCCGCTCGAGGCAAAAACCCAAGGCCGAGAAGCGCAATGGCCGCTAGGGCCACCAAGCTCGCCATGGCTGCCAGACGCGCCGCTTTGCCAACTGTCAGCACTCGCGCCAGCCACGCCTCGGACCGCACCCGCTGCAGCCGATTGTTATGACACGTCTATAAACCCTGAAACTCGAATGGTTCGGAGTCCTCGAAGAAGGCGCTGGCTTCTCCGGCATAAACCTGGCCACCATCTAGGCTGAGCTTCCTCACGGGCGCGTTGGCACTGAAATCGATTTTCTTGAGGTCGACCCAGAGAACATTCGGGGTCAAAACATTCTCAAAGAAGTAGACGAGACGCTTCTGGTCCGCCACGACGCGCCAACGTGTATTCGATATGTGCGGCTGATCGCCCAGCGACAAGCCATAGGGCACCGACACATTTCTAATTACGCTGAATACACTCGCCACGGAAATGCGGGGATCGCTTGTTTGAGGAATGGTGTTGATATAGTAAGAGGCGCGAACGAATCGATCCGCTGCCTTGTTCGATCCGGGCAGGAATATGGTTCCCGGTATCTGTTCCCAGTAACCCTTGATTGCCAGTTGCTGCTCAAACACGGGGTCGTTCGTCATGACCTGGTGCGCCGAGTCGTGATGGATCACCAACTCTCCATCAATGTATTCCAGGATTGCGCTATCTCCGCTCGAATCAGAGAGTGAGAGATGCACCGTAGTGAACTTGTCCGTCCCAGGTATGAAATCAGTGACAACGACAAATTTCTCCTCCCGAAACGCGTCTACCGCCTCAGCTACCGTGGCAAAGTTGTCGAGCGCGTATTGGGCCCAGGCAGCAATCGTCAACCCTTCCTTCGTCCCGTCTTGTTCGAACAAGGGATACTGCGACTCGACGAGCCAAAGCATATTGGCCACCAGTCCCTTCTCATTCATGCCATCCGGCGAGGCTATGTCCCAGGAGCTGGCCACAACACTCCCGTATCGCGATGTCCAATTGATTGATTTGGCTCCCACCTGGCCGCTACGTTCCATGCCACGGGGGAAGAGCCACAGGTTGGCCGGGATATCGATCGAAAAGTCCATGGTCCGACCGGTAATCACAGTCTGTTCCGGTCCCTTGTAGACCACCCTGGTGCACGCCATGACTTCAATAGCAAAAGAACTACCAAGAAGGAATAATCCGCAAGCTACGATAGATTTTGAGATTTTCATCTACCACTCTCCTTTATAACGACCGGAATCAGCCCGGTAGTTCACGGCGTAGGCTCAAGACGTTCCGCCAACCAGGCCTCGATGATCGACTGGCCTCGATTCATCACCAAGCTAGATTGCGCCTCATTTGAGACGCGCGCGTCCGCGTCGGCTCCATGCCTTTGCTAGCTTCACTCTCCGGTCGGTAAGCTTCTTCCCTCGGAAGATGCGCAACGAGCAACTTCAGATAGAACAAGGGCAAAAACCATTCCAGCCCCGGCGGGGAGGCAAGCACGTACAGGGCCAGAGGAATGCTCCCGGCGTACATGACCAGCGCAACCGGTCGCTGAAGGTAGAGCGGCACCAAGATGATCGTAAGACTGGCGATCAACAGATACATCCCAGTCGTGACCAGCCACAATAGATCAAGTGTGAGAAATAGCCACGAGACAATGGCCAAATGCCCAAGATGCAGCATGACAAAGCCGAAGTGCCGCGAAAAGCCTTGTCCTGCGCGGTGATACCATCGCTTCCCCGAAGAGGTGGCGTTGGTGATGATGCCGCCTACGATATCGAACGCCAGTAGCGCGCAAAGAACGTACTGCACGCCTGACCAGGCCCCCACGGCAAGAGCCGCATAAGCAACTGCTGCGCCCGCTGCCACCAAGGGCAATAGAAACTGAAGCGCCAGCTCGGCCGGCGTCGCGCCGGGGCCTGCGAACCGATCCAGAATGCCCGGCAGCCCTTTACGGGGATTTGGCAATTGCTGCTCAGTCTCCATCAAGATATTCCATTGAGGCTAATGCTAACGCTAACCTACGCCGGAGCGCGCCGCGCTCAATCGAGGAATGTCCAGGTATCTGCACCATCGAAGTGGCGTACCTGAACCGCCTGTTGAAGGCGCGGCTCAAAGTTGTTCAGATTGACCCCGTGCTTGGCTCCTGGCTCCGGTCCGAGGGGCTCCCAATGCGTGACGCAACCACAGGTGTTGCAACGTACCGTGCGGAGGGTTTTGTCACCCCAGATGTACCAAGCAGTGTTTTCCGGATGGCCCTGGATCTGGACCGTCCCGTACTCGTAGTAGGCCCATAATCCGCCTACGCGGCGGCACAAAGAGCAGTTGCACCTGGTGGCCTTCTCGGGCAAGGACGGAAGCGTAAGCCGGACCGCTCCACAGTGACATAAGCCCTGCAGCAGCGCCGTGGATTCTTTGTTCTCGGCCATCGCTACCTCGCTCGAGTTGCTGTGACGCCTAATGCATGAGCTATGCGGCGCGGCGTTGTCGCGTCCGGTAGCGAAACGCCATGGACAGAACGTACTTGAGCGAGATGTTGGGGTCTACAGCCACTTACCAGCATTCCGTTCCTCAGGCTCGATTTCCGGCAGGATAAGAGAGTGCCGGCGGGCCAACATGTACTCGATCATTTCTCGGCCGGAACGACCGTTCCAGGTCCCGTTGCATGCGGTTCTTAGACCGCGGCCGACGACCGTGCGGGCAATAAGTATGCGTCATAGTAGTGATTGCCCCCTTCATCGAGGTGTTCACCTGCCAGGGCAAAGCCGGTGTCCGCAAGTGCGGCTCTGTACGCCTCAATGCCCAGCGACTGAGCCTTGCGACCTGTGAGCTTGTCTATCCACGTAGAAGCCTGCACGGGGAAGCTTACGCCCGAACAGGACAACGATGATCAAGGAGATTGCGAACCCCCAATCGACCAACTGTGAGGCAACGTTCCTCGCGACGATATTGCCTGGTAGCAAATTGCCGGCAATCGAGGGAATCCAAAATAGGGTGGTCAGGGCGAGCGAGATAGATAGCCCTATGGCAAGCGGAACCCACGGGGTCTCGGTAGTGCTTGGGGGTTGTTCCGCTTCGTCGCTCGTTTTCACCTGAGCATCCAATGGCCTTCGTGACCCGAGTCTAGTCGACGGTACTGTCCTGAAAGGCGGTATAACGACCAAGCTCAGCCGCGAGCCGGCCTGGCGCGCGGGTTGCCCCACGCAAGGCGCGTGACAGGCCGGTTCGTCGGCTGCAGCGCTGAGTTAGATGGCATTCCGATAAACGCCTCGCCTGAGTTAATTGTCAGAGAATTCCGGACCCTCCCAGCCATAGCTGCGGCACGCCTCTGCCTGGTCGCCATGGTCGGTCGGAGACTTGCGCTCATGAGGGCTCAACTTGCATCCCTAGCGATGCATTGGCTGGCTTGAGCGAGTCTCTGAACCATTCCGTGATCTCCTGAATCATCTCTCGGTGATGAATCCGAATTCCGTGGGCGTCGCCCTCGTAAACGATCAGCTTATAGGGCCGACCGAGGGCTTTTAGCGCCTCCGCCAGGCGGGTTGCATGAACGGGATCCACCCTACCGTCCTTTGCACCATGAATGATCAGGATTGGCATCGCCGGGTCGAGCTCATCCAGCCAATTTATGACCGACCTGTCCTCGAGCACGCCCTCCGGGTCCTGCTGGAACCCCGGAATCCAAGTCTGAAAGACCTCCGCCATGTCCGGGCGATGCTCCAGAGCCAATAGCAGATCTGTCGGGGTGGACTCCACCACCATCGCGCCGAGACGGTCATCGCCGCGAGCGGCCAGGAACGCCATCATTCCGCCGCGGCTTGTGCCCCACATCCCCAGGCGCTCCGCATCCGCTTCGGGCAGCTTCTCAGAGATGTAGATGAGAGCGGCTACGTCGCGAACGTCCGCACCACCGAACTCGTCGCGCAGGCGGTCGGGGTTAGCTGCTCCGCCGACTTGGGCGCCCCGGTACTGGCTTCCCAACACGATAAAACCGGCATCCACCAACGGGAAGAGCCGCATCGCCAGGTACGGGAACCGCACCGCGCCGATGTCTGCGTTGCCGCCGTGATTGTAGATAATGACCGGCCAGCCACCCTCGGGCGGGGTGCCTGTAGGCTTTATGATGAATCCGTCGATGCTCAAGTCATCGACTGGGTACTCGATCCAGCGGCAATCGTAGCGCTCGCGCCAGATCCGGTAGCGCTCTTTGGCGCGCGCTCGCTGAGCCGGGTCCTGATAAGCGCGCTCGGTCTCAGGCCTCGCAAGATAAGCCTCTTCGCTTCCCCACTCGCCTTGGTAACAGGTCCGAGCCTGCGTGATGAGGCCACCGGGGCCTTCCCACGCCTCACCGGCGGGGAGGGCTGGGCTGAAGGCGAGAAACGCCATCAACACCGTCGAAAGTATCCCCGCCAGCTCTCGAAAGAAAGGATACTTGCGGCTGTTTAGGTGCTCGCTCATGTCACGTCTCACAGCCTGCGTTGGACAGCTAACGTCCAAGCTCAGGCGCGAGCCGGCCTGGCGCGCGGATTGCATCGGCAGGCCACGTGACGGGCCGGTTCGGCGGCTGCAGCGCTGAGTTAGGTTTCATCTGCTGATAATCTTTTTCGCCAAAGCATCGAGCAGGGCGAGATCTGGGAAGCGAGAAAACCCCGTTAGGGCATCTACTGGATCGAAGTACTCAAAACCCTTGCCTTTGTAAATGGCGCTTGCATCACTCAGTAAGGCGAATTCTTCATCCGACAAATTCTGCTCGGATGCAGAGAGGCCGTTGTAGCTCTTAACTAAATCATGCCAATAGGCGTGCTTAACCTGAACTTGCCGTTTTGCGCCCAAGTGCCGTGCCTTAAATTCGAGCTCGATCGCCCGGCACAAGAGGAAGTAAGGGACCGGGGAGAATGGATCCGGAGAACGAAAGGTCTGACGACACTGATAGTAGTGTGTTGCCCAAAGGTGAAATGCGTCCGGCGAAAGGTTCGCGAAAACGCCCTCCACCGGAGTTCCACTGGCGCTGTCCACAGCCTTGCTCACGAAACCTAACGCCTGAAATCACGCGCGCCGAGCGCAGCGATGGAGGCCTTGAGCACGCGAAGCGTGTTCAAGGCCATCGCGTGGGGTGATGGGTTATGTTTCATTCAGCGGCCTGGTAGGCGTAGCCGACAATGCGGTACTCACCGTCCTCCAGAATTAGCGTGATTGTTTCGGCCAATACGGCTTTCTCGAACTTGGTGATAAGAACAACCATGGTGAAGTCGCCCTTTAGCCCGCCTGGGAGTTCGTTCGTTTGCAGAGCCTGGTTGAAATGCGCGGCGCCTCTAGCTCCAGCAGTCTTGTAGAGCTGGCTAAGCGCTGCCTCCCATTCTTTTAGGCGAGCCGTGGAGCGAAGGGGTTTGTAAAGCAGCGCTTTGTCAGGCGTGGGCACGCCAGCACTGACGTCAGCCAGAAATTCATTCGCCACCACAAGGGCTGATTGAAGGTTTTGCGGTGTGACTGGGCTGGCCTCAATTGTGGCTTTTTGCGTGCTGTTTGGCAGCGTGATTTTGGCGGTTTGCGCCACAGCAGTTGCACCAGACAAAAGGCAGCAGGCGAAGGCGGCTTTCAAGAGTAATTTCATTCAAGGAGCCTATGAAACATAACTCTCACGCTGAGCCGCGCTTGACGGCGACCGACTGGAGCGACAGCGAAAGGAGCAAGCGGTCAAGCGTCGGTCTCCAGCCCATTGTTAGCGGTGTGGGCGTTAATCATCAGTTCTGGATCGCCAATATCCCGGCTTCCGCCGTGAATGGGCGATAGCGACAACGAATAGCGTGTCTTCGAATACCGAATAGATGATCGAGTGAGGGAAACGTCTTAGAACGAAATGACGCAACTCGGCGTCAATCGACGCACCGCTTTCCGGATGCTCAAGCAATAGATCGACAGCCCGTTCAATTTCTGTTGCGAATCGGCCGCCCAGGCCGGGCATCTCAGATTCGTAATAGGCCGCTTCCTCAGTGAACTCCCGCTCCGCTTCGGGATGGAATTCGTACCGCATTAGCCAAGGCGGGCACGCAAGCGTTCAAAAACCAAATGACCGGGCACGCCCTGGACTCGTCCTTCCGCAAGCTCCCGGTACCGCTTTTGCGCCTCGTTGAGCCATGCCTTTTCAACTTCAGCATCGAGGGGGGCATCCAACTCCGCCATCAGCGCCCTAAGCAACTCTTCCTTATCAGAGTTGCTAAGCTTCTGAATTTCCGCGTAGATCTCTGTTACCGCCCGTGCCATGGTCGAGTCTCCGTTTCAGGATTGCCTCAGTCTATCGCGACCCTGTGTGAACCGCTAACG
>NZ_JAALFH010000061.1 GCF_011058255.1 Thioalkalivibrio sp. XN8
GCCCGGCGGCGGCTGGCCGAGGGCGACAACTCGCTGCCCGAGCCGGCCGAGGCCTCGTCGCTGGCCATGCTGGCGCGGCAGGTCAACACGCCGCCGGTCTACCTGCTGGGCGGGGCTGCCGCCATCTCGGTGGCGACCGGCGGCCTGGTCGACGCGCTTGCCATCGCCGTGGTGGTGGCCGCCAACACGCTCACCGGGTTTCTGACCGAGCAGGCCAGCGAACGCACCATCCGCTCGCTGGCGCTCGGCGCCCCGCTGGCGGCGCGCGTGCGCCGGGGCGGCCGGACGGTCGAGATCCCGCTGGTGGAGATCGTCCCCGGCGACCTGCTGCTGCTGGCTCCGGGCGACTACGTGCCAGCCGACGCGCGGCTGCTCGAGTCCGACCGGCTCTACCTGGACGAGGCAGCGCTGACCGGCGAAAGCCTGCCCTGCCTCAAGGACGCCGCAGTCACGCTGGCGGCCGACACGCCGCTGGCCGCGCGGCGCAACCGCGTCTACCGGGGCACGGTGGTGACCGGCGGTTCGGGCCTGGCCGTCGTGTGCGAGACCGGCCTGGCCACCGAGCTCGGCCGCATCCAGTCCGCCACTGAGCAGGCCAGCGCCCCGACCACGCCGCTGGAACGCCAGCTCGAGCACCTTTCCTACCAGCTGACCCTGCTGAGCGGCGCGGCCTGCGCCGGGGTGTTCGGGGTGGGCGCGCTGCGCCGCCTGCCCGCGCTGGAACTGCTGCGCTCGACCATTTCGCTGGGCGTAGCGGCCGTGCCCGAGGGCTTGCCGGCAGTGGCCACCTCGACGCTCGCCATGGGCATCCGGCGCATGGGCCGCCAGCACACCAGCATCCGCCAGATGAACGCGGTCGAGACCCTGGGCGCCATCCAGGTGCTGTGCCTGGACAAGACCGGGACGCTGACCCAGAACCGGATGCGGATGGCGGCCGTGGCCACCAGCGGCGCCGCGGCCGGGCCCGCGCTCGAGCGCCCGCTCGCCGAGTTGCCCGCGGGGGCGTTCAAGCGCCTGCTGGAGGCCATCGTGCTGTGCAGCGAGGCGGAGTCCGCCGACGGCTCGGGCTGGACCGGCTCGCCGACGGAGGTCGCGATGGTGCAGCTCGCCGAGGCGGAAGGCGTGGACGCCCGCCGGCTGCGCGCGGCCCGGCCGCGCCGCGCCCTGAACCACCGGTCCGACGCGCAGCGCTTCATGGTGTCGGTCCACGGCCGCAGCCGCGGCCGGCCGGTCGCGTACGTCAAGGGCAGTCCGGCGGAAGTGCTCGCGCTGTGCTCGCACGAGTTGCGGGGCGGCCGGCGCATGAAGCTGGACGCCGCCCGCCGCGCCCGGCTGCTGGCGGCGAACGATGCATGGGCCGGGCTGGCGCTGCGGGTGCTGGGCGTGGCCGACGGCCCGGCGCCTGCCAACGGCCAGGCGCTGCAGGGGCTCACCTGGCTGGGGCTGGTCGGGCTCGAGGACCCGCTGCGCCCGGGCAGCGCGCGCCTGGTGCGCGAGCTGCAGGACGCCGGGATCCGCCCGGTCATGATCACCGGCGACCAGGCCGCCACGGCCGAGGCCGTGGCCCGGCGCCTCGGGCTGGCGCGCGGCCGGCCGCTGCGCGTGCTGGAAGCGGCGCGCATCGGCGACATGGAGCCCGGCGTGCTGGCGGGCCTGGCGCACAACACCGACGTGTTCGCGCGGGTCACGCCGGCGGACAAGCTGCGCATCGTCACCGCCCTGCAGCGCGACGGCCGGGTGGTGGCCATGACCGGCGACGGCCTCAACGACGGTCCCGCCCTGAAGGCCTCGGACGTCGGCATCGCCATGGGCGAGGCGGGCCAGGACGTGGCCCGGCGCGTGGCCGACGTGGTGGTCGAGGACAACCGGCTGGAGACGCTGATCGACGCGGTGGCACAGGGCCGCACCACCTACGGCAACATCCGCAAGTCGATCCACTACCTGCTGTCCACCAACCTGAGCGAGATCGGGCTGATGCTCGGCGCGCTGGCGCTCGGGCTGCCGTCGCCGCTGTCCCCGCTGCAGCTGCTGTGGATCAATCTCGCCACCGACGTCGCCCCGGCCATCGCCCTGGGCCTCGACCCGCCGGAGCCGGACGTGATGGCGCAGCCGCCCCGCGACCCGGCGGCGCCGATGATCGGGCGGGCCGACCTGTGGCGGATTACGCGCGAGGGCGTCGTGATCACGGCCGGGGCGCTGGCCGCCTACCTGGCGGCGCGGCTGGTCCACGGGCCGGGCGCGCGCGCCGGCAGCGTGGCCTTCACCACCCTGACCAGCGCCCAGCTGCTGCACGCGCTGAACTGCCGCTCGGAGCACTTCGGCTGCAGCGGCCTGCACCGGCTGCAGCCGAACCGGCTCCTGGCGCTGTCGGTCGGCGGCGCGCTCGGCCTGCAGGCGGCCGCGCTGCTGCTTCCGCCCGCCCGCCGGCTGCTCGGCACCGTGCTGCCGCTGCCGGTGGATCTCGCGCTCATCGCGGCCGGCAGCCTGCTGCCCCTGCTCGTCAACGACCGCCTGAAAATGCCGGCGGCTCCGCCCGCGGAGGTGTCCCCATGAAAACCAACCGCCACGTCTTCGTCTCCGACTCGGTCACTCGCGGCCATCCCGACAAGCTGTGCGACCAGGTCAGCGACGCCATCGTCGACCGCTACCTGGCGCGCGACCCGGCGGCGCGCGTCACCGCCGAGTGCGCCGTGGCCAGCGGCATCGTGTTCCTCGCCGCGCGCACCCGCAGCGAGGCGACGGTCGACCTGTCGGCGGTCGCGCGCGAGACCATCGACGCGGTCGGTTACCGCCCCGGCGAATTCGACGGGCGGCAGTGCACGCTGATGACCACCGTGGTCGGGGCGGCGGACGAACGCATTCCGGTCGGGGCCGACGGCACGGCGCCGGAGGACCTGGCCGAGCGCATGGTCGCGCGCGAGCAGGTCACCGCCGCCGGCTTCGCCTGCCGCCAGACGGAGACGCTGATGCCGCTGCCGATCGTGCTGGCGCACGAGCTGGCGCGGGGCCTGGACGAGGCGCGCGCGGCCGGGTTGCTGCCGTGGCTGTCGCCGGACTGCAAGACCCAGGTGGCGGTCGAGTTCGAGGGCCGCGCGCCGCGGCGCGTGGTGGCGGTCGCCCTCACGCTGACCGGCGACCAGGAGACAGCACCGCCGCCGGCAGCCGCCCGGGCGCTGGTGCTGGAAACCGTCGTCGAGCCGGTGCTGGCAGCGAGGCCGGGGCTCTCGGACGGCAAGACCCGGCTGCTGGTCCAGCCGCTCACCGGGCTGTCGCCCGGCGGGCCCGCGCTGCACGCCGGCCTGACCGGGCGCAAGACGGCCGTGGACAGCTACGGCGAGTACGGCCACCATGGCGGGGCGGCGCTGTCGGGCAAGGACCCCTTCCGCATCGACCGGCTCGGCGCCTACGCGGCGCGCTACCTCGCGGCGAACATCGTCGCGGCGGGCCTGGCGGAGGAATGCGAGGTGCAGGTCAGCTACGGCATCGGCGAGGCCGCGCCGCTGAGCCTGTTCGTCCAGACCTTCGGCACCGGCCGGCTCGACGACCAGGCCATCGCGGCGGCCGGGCGCGAGTTCCTCGACCTGCGCCCCGGCGCCCTGCTGCGGACCCTGCGCCTGCCCGCGACGCAGCGCGGCGAGTTGCTGCAACAGCTCGCCGTCTACGGCCACATGGGCCGGGCCGACCTGGGCGCGCCGTGGGAGGACACCACGCGGGCGGTTGAACTGGAGGACCTGGCGGAGACGCTCACATGAACACTCAACCCGTGCGCAAGATGCAGGCCGCCGACGTGGACAGCCTCCGGTTGGCCGTGCGCTACCTGGAGCACCCGAGCCTCGCGGCCCGCCTGACCAGCTTCATCGGCGCCCCGATCGAGGAAGGCTTCCGGCTCCTGCCGGCGCCGATGTACGAGCGGGTGCACGACACGGCCGTGGCGGTGGTGAAGCAGGCGCTCAACGTCGCCGTGGCCTCCATGCCCGGCCGCGCCCGTCCGGGCCCGTCCCGCGACGGGCTGCATCGTTACCTCGGCATGGGCACCGGCGCGGTGGGCGGCTTCTTCGGCCTGCCGGGCACGCTCGTGGAGCTGCCGTTCACCACCACCCTGATGCTGCGCTCGATCGCGGACATCGCGCGGGCGGAGGGCGAGGACTTCACCGACCCCTTGGCGCGGCTGGCCTGCGTGGAAGTGTTCGCCTACGGCGGCCGCCCGCGGGACGACGACGCCGCGGAGACCGGCTATTACGGCCTGCGCCTCGCCCTGGCCCTGCACTTCTCGACCGTCAGCGCGCGGCTGGTGCAGCGCGGGCTGGTGGAGCCGTCGCTGCCGGCCGTGGTGGCGATGGTGCGCGGGATCGCCGCGCGGTTCGGCGTGGCCATCGGCGACAAGCTCGCCTTCCAGCTGGTGCCGGTGTTCGGCGCCGCTACCGGGGCCATCGCCAATGCCGTGTTCATGGACCATTTCCAGGACATGGCCCGCGGCCACTTCACGGTGCGGCGGCTGGAGCGGGCCTACGGCCAGCCGCAGGTGCGCCGCGCCTACGAGAAGCTGCGGCTGGAGGACTTCCGGGAGCGGGAGGCCCGCCGGGCGGCGGTGCAGGCGAGCGCCTAGGTGGCGTACATCGCCGGCAGTTCGGAGACCCGGCCGCTGGCGACCAGGAAGGGATTCACGGCGCGGACGCTGCCGTAGTGGCGACCGTGCTGGAAGTCCTCCGAGATAATTTCGGCCAGGCCGTTCACCTCGGCGCAGGCCCACAGGTGCGCGTCGAACCACTGCAGCCCGTACGTCGCTGCGCCGCGAATAGCTGTCCGCAGCATCTCCACGTTTGGGTACAGGACGGGAAACTCGGCCAGTAGTGCCTCTGCCTCGAGCAGCGCATCGCTTCGCTCGAGCAAGGGGGCGCCGTTGAGACCCGCCTGGGGACGCGTCACGGCAGCGACGAACTCGAGGACGGACTGGTGCGCAACGAACAACCGGTCCGCGCGGAGTCCGTCACGCAGCACGTCGATCGCGACCTGTTGCTTCAGCGCGTCTCGCGGGTCCACCCGGTAAACCAGGACGTTGGTGTCAACCAGGCTTGCCACGGGTATAGAGCTCTGCGCGGGTCCAGCCGCGGTCGGCCGGCGGATTGGCAGGAAGGTTCATGCGCGCCTGCCGTTGCCGCTGGCGCTCGTTAGCCTCGTCGAACAGGCGCAGGCGCTCGGCCACACCTAGCGTCGCTGCATTCGGGCGGCTGGCCGTGACGACCCGCAGCCCCTCCGCCGTGGCAACGAAATCGATCTCGTCGCCGGGCTTGATGGAGAACTGCTCGGCGATGCGCTTCGGGATGGTGACCTGGAGCTTCGAGGTGACCTTGGACATACGCCTTACTTTAGCAAGGACGCTTTCCTTGTCAATTCATCCGGCTTCGTAGGGCGGGTACTCCGGCTCCCAGCGGGCGGCGTCGAGCCGGGCCTGGATGGCGGCCTCATCCAGTGGGGACTGTCCCGGGGACTGTCCCCGGGACAGTCCCTCCTCCACCGCGGCGCGCATCACCGCGGCGGCGACCTGGCGGGTGGTGTCGCGCAGCCTGGCGATGCGGGGATACAGCCGGCTCTCGCCCAGCGACTCCTGGCGCACCACCTCGGCCAGCGTCCGGGCCGCAGCGGCGATCATGCCTTCGGAGACGGCCCGCGCCTCGCTCAGCAGCGCGCCCAGCCCGAGGCCGGGGAAGATGAACACGTTGTTGCCCTGGCCGATGGCGTGCCGGCGCCCGTCCAGCACCACGTCCGCGAACGGGCTGCCGGTGGCGACCAGCGCCCGGCCGTCGGTCCAGCGCAGCACTTCTTCCGGGCGGGCCTCGGCGTAATCGGTCGGATTGGAGAGCGGCATGATGATCGGCCGCGCGGCGTTCTGCGCCATCGCCCGCACCACCGGCTCGGTGAAGGCGCCGGGCTGGCCGGCCACGCCCACCAGGATCGACGGCTTGAACTTCTCCACCACCTCCAGGAGCGACGCGCCCGACTGCTCGCCGAAGCCGCGCGCGGCCGCCACCTCGGCCGGCCAGGCCAGCTCGACCTTGTACTCGTCGCGGAAGGTGTCGCCGACCAGCAGGCCGCGGCTGTCGAGCACGGCCACCGGGTACTCGTCCCCGCCGGCGGCGCGGATCGCGCCGGCCAGCTGGCGGGTGATGCCGAGGCCCGCGGCGCCCGCGCCGAGCACCACCGCCCGCTGCGCGGCCACGTCCTCGCCGCCGCCCATCAGGCCGGTGAGCACGCCGGCGAGGCACACTGCGCCGGTGCCCTGGATGTCGTCGTTGAACGAGGGCAGCCGGTCGCGGTACCGGTCCAGCAGCCGCGAGGCGTTGTCCTTGCGGAAGTCCTCCCACTGCAGCAAAGCGCCGGGAAAGACCTCGCACACCGCCTCGACGAACTCCTCCACGAGCGCGTCGTAGGCGTCGCCGCGCAGCCGGCGGGCCGGCCAGCCGAGGTAGATCTCGTCCTCCAGCAGCGAGGCGCTGTCGGTGCCGACGTCCAGGCTGACGGGGAGCGTGTAGACGGGATGGATGGCGGCGGCGGCGCAATACAGCGCCAGCTTGCCGATGGCGATGGCCATGCCGCCGGCGCCCTGGTCGCCGATGCCGAGGATCGACTCGTTGTCGGTGGCGACGATGAGCTTCACCGGCCGCCCCTGGGTCGCGTTGCGCAGCACCTCGGCCACGCGGCCGCGATGATCGGGCGTGATCCAGACGCCGCGGGCGCGCCGGAAGACGTGGCTGAACTCGCGCGTGGCCTTGCCGACGGTCGGCGTGTAGATCACCGGCATGAGCTGCTTCAGCTGGTCGCACAGCACGCGATAAAACAGCTGCTCGTTGCGGTCCTGCAGGGCCGACAGCTCGAGGTACTTGTCGAAGGGATCGCGCAGCCGGTCGAGGGTCATGTGCACCCGGCGCGCCTGCTGCGCCATGGTGTTGACCCGGCTGGGCAGCAGGCCATCGAGGCCGAGCAGCACCCGCTCCTGCGGGCTGAAGCCCGAGCCCTTGTTCAGGAGCGGGTCGCGATAGAGCTCGGCGCCGCGCGCCTTGACCTGCAGCGGCACGTCGGCCCGCGGCGCCTGCAGCGGCAGGTCGCCGGAAGAAATCCAGTTGAGCTTGGTCATGGCTTGCGCCTGCGCCGCCCGGGGCTCCGGATTATAGGGCCTGCCCGGGCCCGGTCGCCTCAGGAAAAACCGGGACGCGCCGCCTATACTTTTCCTACATTCGCAACAGGGGCCAGGCCACGGCGGCCGCTCCGGGAGATCAACCCATGTCAGTCGTGAAAGTCACCGAAATCGGCGCCGCCTCGCCAAAAAGCTTCGAGGACGCCATCCGGAAAGGGCTCGACCGCGCCAGCAAGACCCTGAAGAACGTCAAGAGCGCGTGGATCAAGGAACAGGAAGTCGTGGTGGAGGACGGCGCGGTGAAAGAATTCCGCGTCTTCATGAAAGTCACCTTCGTGCTCGAGGACTGAGCCTCAGGGCAGCCGGCAGGCAGCGCCCTCCGCCGTTCCGGCGGACAACCCCGCCAGCGTGTCTTCGGCCGCGGCCGCGATCGCGCCGCCGGGCGCGGCGGCCGTGAGCGCCCGTTGCGCGAGCACGCGCGCCGCGACCGGGCAGCCGTGGCCGGCGAGCAGGTCGGCCAGGTTGTTGAGGCCGGCGGCGTGGGCGGGTTCGAGCACGAGCAGCGCGAGGTAGCCATCGTAGGCGGTGGCGTAGTCCCCGGCCAGGTGGCTGGCCGTGGCGCGACCGAACAGCGCCACCGTGTCATCGGGCCAGGGCGCGAGCGCCGCGGCCCAGGCCAGCGCGGCCTCGGCATGGCGTCCCGTGGCTTCCAGGCCCGCCGCCGCCTCGAAGTACCGCTTCCGGTCCAGGGCGGCCGGCAGCTCGCCCGGCGGCAGCAGCACCAGCCCCCAGCGCTCCGCCAGTGCCCAGCTGCGCATGAACTCGCCGGCGGGTGTCATGAGGCGTTCCTCCGTGCCCGAGCGCAGGATCACGGTTTCGGTCGCCGGATCGGCGCCGACCACCACCGCGTAGTGCCAGGCCGGCAGCGTGCGCAGGCGCAGGTTCTGCAGCACCAGCACCGGGCGCCCGGCCACCAGCTCGGCGAACAGCGCGTCGGCCTCGGGCGGCAGCTCGTAGGGCACCAGCCCGCGCCCGCGCGCCGCCGCTACCAGCTCCAGCTGCAGGCTGCCGCCCAGCCCCGGGGTATAGACCTCGGTGGCAAGCTGCTCCGGCTGCGCCGGCACCCCTGCGGCGCCGAGCACCGTGGCCAGCGCCGCCGGCCCGCAATGCATGGTGTCGTCAGGGAAGAAGGGCGTGGCCGCCAGCTCCACCGGGGTCGTCCGGCCCTGCATCGACGGCGCCCCGGAGACGAGTTCGCGCTGGGAGGCGCACCCTCCCAGCACGAGCGACAGCAGGAGTGCGAGCGCGCGCGACCACCGGGTCACCGGCCCGGCCGCGTTGCTCAGATGCCGCTGAAGACGTCGATGACGCCCACGATCTCGAGAATCAGGAGCACCACGAACACGATGCCCACCACTTCGAGCACGCCGGCGCCCGCCGGCAGCTCGGCCAGGCGCCCGTCGAGCCGCTGCAGTTCGGCGTCGGAG
The DNA here is from genome assembly GCF_011058255.1 of Thioalkalivibrio sp. XN8. GTDB lineage: Bacteria > Pseudomonadota > Gammaproteobacteria > Steroidobacterales > XN24 > XN24. The sequence continues at coordinate 8,620 of NZ_JAALFH010000061.1, forward strand.
AGCGCCGCGATGCGGGCCTTGGCGTCCGCCGGATCGACCCCGAGGGCCACCAGCTGCGCCTGCACGGCTTCGCGATCCAGCGCGGCATGCACCCGCTCCACGGTCTCGGCGCGCTCGGCCGCCAGCATCACGGCCTGGGTGCCGACGATGGCGCCGTGGGCCGGCGCCACCAGCCCGGCAGCGCTGAAGGCGGTCACGGCGAGGATGGCCACGGCTTTGACGAAACTCTGCTTCATGCTGTCGTTCTCCAAGGGTTGTTCTTGCGCCGAAATTACTGCATCGCCGGCGCAGGCGTCCACCCGCGACGCCGGCTCAAGCGACCCACAGCGTCTTGGCGTTGACGAATTCAAGCAGCCCGTGGCGCGACAGCTCGCGGCCGTAGCCCGAATCCTTCACCCCGCCGAAGGGCAGGCGGGGATCGCTCTTCACCATGCCGTTGACGAAGGCCGCGCCGCATTCCAGCCGCGCCGCCAGGGCCGCGCCGCGCTCGATATCCTGCGTCCAGACCGAGCCGCCGAGCCCGAGCGGGCTGGCGTTGGCCACCGCCACCGCGTGCTCGGCATCCTCGACGCGCACCACCGTGGCGACCGGGCCGAACAGTTCCTCGTTCCAGGCCCGCATGTCGGGCGTGATGCCGTCCAGCACCGTGGGCGCGTAGAAGGCGCCCGGGCCCTCGAGCGGCCCGCCCCCGGTCAGCACCCTGGCGCCGCGCTCGACGGCGTCCTGGACCTGCTGGTGCAGCTCGTCGCGCAGGCCGTGGCGCGCCATCGGCCCGAGCGTGGTGCCTTCGTCCGCCGGATCGCCGGGCACCAGCGCCTCGGCGCCGGCCACGAAGCGCTCGAGGAACGCGTCGGCGATATCGGCGTGCAGCAGGAAGCGCTTGGCCGCGATGCAGCTCTGGCCCGCGTTCTGGAAGCGTGACTTCAGGCCCTGCTCCACCGCGGCGTCGAGGTCCGCGTCCGCCAGCACGATGAAGGCGTCCGAGCCGCCCAGCTCGAGCACGCACTTCTTCAGGTGCTCGCCGGCCAGCGCCGCGACGGCCGCGCCGGCGGTGCCGCTGCCGGTGAGCGAAACGCCCTGCACACGCGGGTCGGCGATCACGCGGTCCACGGCGTCGCTGCCGATCAGCAGGCTGCGGAACACGCCATCCCGGCAGCCGGCGTCGGCGAACACCCGCTCGATGGCCAGCGCGCACTGCGGCACGCTCGAGGCGTGCTTCAACAGCACCGTGTTGCCGGCCGCCAGCGCCGGCACGGCACAGCGCAGGGCCTGCCAGAACGGGAAGTTCCAGGGCATGATGGCCAGCACCGTCCCGAGCGGCTGGTAGACGACCCGGCTGTCGCTGGCGTCGGTATCGATGCGCTCGTCGGCGAGGAAACCCTCGGCCTGCTCGACGTAGTAGTCGCAGGCCAGGGCGCACTTCTCGATCTCGGCCTGCGCCTCGGCCTTGAGCTTGCCCATCTCCATGGTGATCAGGCGCGCCAGCTCGTCGCGCTGCTGCCGCAGCACCCGGGCCACGCGGCGCAGCAGCTCGAGCCGCTCGGCCAGCGGCTGCGCCTGCCAGGCAGGCGCGGCAATCGCCGCCGCATCCAGGATGTCGTCGACCTGGACCGGCGCATGGCCCTCGGCGCGGAAGAACTCTTCGCCGGTGGCGGGATTGATTGAGACGAAGGGCACGGCTGCGCCTCCTTTATTCAGGGGTATGCCGCCCCAGTGTAGTCGGTGCGCTGCCGCCCGCACTGACGAAACGCACTAGCTCCCCTCGCGGGAGGTCGACGCCGCTGCGGCCTCGACGCAGGCCGCGCCGATCGCAACTAGGTAACGCATGCTTGCCTGGGTTGCCGGAGCCAGGTCCTCGCGGGCGCGCGGCGCGACTTCCAGCCGGCCACCTTCATGCCGCTTGATCCAGCCGGCGGACTCCAGTTCGGCCACCTTGCGCCGCACGGTCTCGCGCGGGATGCCGGTGGAATCGGCAATCGACTGGACATTGATCGGCCGTCCCTGCTCGGCCAGTTGCCCGGCCTGGAACTCGGTATAGGACCGCCCCTCGACGCGCCGTGGCGGCAGGGTCCGCAGGCCGATCACAGCCAGCACCAGCATGCGGTCGAGGTCGCCGCCGAACTCCCGCCGCAGGGCGATCAACAGCTCGGCGAAGTGTTCGACGTGCACAGGCCAAATGTGGCCGAAGTTCGCCGCGAGCTCATCCTGACCGAAACGCATGGTTGATACCTGCAACGAGATAAGTACTTGCCCCATTCTGGGCGGGTAAGATATTGCCTTCAACCCTGCCGGCTGCCAAAAATTACCGGCTACGACGCGAGGGCCAGGAAGTGCGCCAAAGCCCCACCCGCAACAAGGCCGCCACGGCGTCGATCCTGTTGGCGGCGCTGGCCGGCTGCGCCGCGCCCCCGGAGCGACTCGAGCCGCCACCGAAGGCGACGCTCATCTCCCAGGTGGCCGGCATCCCGGCCGCGCGCCAGTGGGGCGATGAAGCGCCGCGCGAGCTCCAGGCTTGGCTCACCCTCCCGGGCGAAACGCTGCAGCAGACCCACAGCGGCGTGATGGGCCGCGAGCACGACTACCTCGTGCTCTCCGGCGGCGGCGGCAACGGGGCCTTCGGCGCGGGGCTGCTGTCGGGCTGGACCGCGCACGGCACCCGCCCCGAGTTCCAGATCGTCTCCGGCACCAGCACCGGCGCGCTGATCGCGCCCTTCGCCTTCCTCGGCCCGGCTTACGACCCGGTGCTGCGCGAGATTTACACGCGTTACTCGACCGCGGACCTGGTCGAGCCGCGCGGCCTGTTCGAATTGCTGCGCGGCGACGCAGCGCTGAGCACGGCCCGCCTCCGGGCGCTGATCGCCCACTACCTCGACGAAGAGGTGATCGCCGCCATTGCCGCCGAGGGCGCGCGGGGTCGCTCGCTGTTCGTCGGCACCACCAACCTCGACGTCGGGCGCCCCGTGGTGTGGGACATTACCCGGATCGCGGCGCTCGGCACGCCCGCGGCGCGGGAACTCATCTACGACGTCATCCTCGCCTCCACCGCCATTCCAGGCGCCTTTCCGCCGGTGATGATCGAGGTCGAGGCCGACGGCCGGCGCTACGAGGAGATGCACGTGGACGGCGGCGTGACGTCGCAGCTGTTCCTGGCCTCCTTCGGCATCGACTGGGAGCGGGTCACCGCACAACTGGACGTGCAGGGGGCACCGGACCTGTATGTCATCCGCAACGCCCGGATCCAACGCGACTCGGAGGCCGTGCCACGGCGACTGGTGCCCGTGCTGACCCGCACGGTCGCGACCCTGATCAACGCCCAGGGCATCGGCGACCTCGCGAAGCTCTACGGCACTTCGACCGAATACGGTTTCAACTACCGCGTAGCGTGGATCCCGGACAGTTTCGAGGGCAAGCCGGCCGAGACCTTCGATCGCGAGTACATGACCCGGCTGTTCGAGTTCGGCTACGAGCTCGCCCGCAGCGACCGGCAGTGGACGCTGGTGCCAACCGGCGATTGACCCCTTCTGCGACTTTGAGGACACAACGATGAGAACGCATCCTTGGCCGGTGCTGTCCGTGCTCGCGCTCACCCTGTCCGGCTGCGCCGTCACTGCCCCGCAGCAGGGTACTCCCGACTATCCCGTGCTCACCGTCAGCGCGGACGAGCCGAATACCCTGCTGTTCACCCGCCCAGACATGCAGCTCGGCGGCTTCGACAAGATCCACGTCGCCCCGGTCATCGTCGCGATCCGCGGCGACCAGCAGCAAACCGAGGTCGCCACCGACGAGGCCCGCCGCATCGGCATGCACGCGGAGACCGCGCTGAAGGAACAGCTCGGGCAGTACTTCGAGCTGGTGGACCGGCCGGCGGCCGACGCGCTGGGCGTGTACTTCCGGATCACCGAGCTGGAACCGACCGGCGCCGCGCAGGCGGCCATGATGCTACCGCCGTTTGCGCAGGTGAACGTGCTCAGTCCGAAGGGTCCGTCCCTCGGCTCGATCACCATCAGCGGGGAGATCTACGAGGGCCTCGCGGAGCAACCCAGCGTGGCCTTCCTCGCCACGCGCGGCCGCGCCGGTGTCGACGCCACGGCGGCCTTCGGCCGCTGGGCCGTGGCCGAACAGGTGCTGGACCGGGCCGCCGCGCGGCTGGCGCAGGACCTCGACCAAGAACGGCGGCAGTTGCAGGACCGTCGCTGAGAGCTGCCGCGGCACCCCTCGCGGGCACAGAGCCAGGAGGCGTTGCCCTAGCGCCCGAAGAAGTAGGCCACGCCTACGCTGGCAGCGAAGGCGGAGGAATCGTGGAAATCGACGTCGGAATCGTTCTCCGCTTGAATGATGCTGGCGAAGGCCCGCCAGTCGCCCGTGCCGAGGTCCAGCTTGCGGAACGCGGAGAGCGAGACGGCGTACCCGTCCGCATCGGTCTTCACGCCATACACCGGGTTGGCTGCGTCGTATTCCCGCTGCGCGACCGACGCTGCGGCCACGAAGGTCCACAGGTCTCCGCGGTAGCCATACGACAGTTGCAGAGTCGTCGCCTCGCCCGCCACGGCATCGCCGTCCCGGTCTGCGCTGGCAAAGGTCAGCTGCGGCTGCCAGGTGTGGCGCCCGTTCTCCCAGCGGTAGCCAAGGGTCGCGCGGCTGTCCGTGCCGTCGCGCCTCAGCAGCAGGATCTCGTCAGCGCCCAGTCCCAGGGCCGGATCGGTGCCGCTGGCCTCTGACTCGACCTCGATGTCCCGGCTCTGGAGCTGGGCAAAGAAGCCGGTGCCGAAGATGCGCCACCAGTCGAGACGCAGCCCGCTGGAGTCCAGCTCCGTCGCGAGGCGGGGCGTCCCGACCAGGTAGGGATCCTCCCAGACCTCGGTGGGCAGCGCAGCCGTGGTCACCAGGCTCGCGCCCAGGACGCCGACCCCGTCCCACTGCTTGCGCAGGCCGAGGCGCGTGGCGAAGTCCAGCGTCACATAGTCCTCGATATTGACGCCAAAGAACGCCTCCCACCGGTTGCCGAAGACATAGGACAGCTCGCCGCTGACGATGGCGTAGGTCGTGTCATTCGAGGGCGCCGGCTGCGTGACCGACCCAATGGTGCTGGTGCTGGCGTCGATCAGGTCGTTCCCCGCCACCAGGTTGCTCTCGAGCTCGAAGTACCCGGCACCCAGCAGCACGTTGCCGTGAAAGCCCGGCTCCTGCGGCACCCGGTCGTCAGCCGCGTGCACCGGCGCCGCGGCCAAGCCGAAGGTGACAATCGTGAAGATCCCTGCAACAGCCAAAGTTCTCATAGCACCGCTCCCGGTAAATTGCCGGCGCATGTTCAGCTAAGGCTGCGCGGTCCGGCAATCAGGTAACTGCCCAAAATAGGCAACGGCGTTTGCTGCACTCACGCAGCCCGACAGCATGGGAGTCGTCGGGGCGCCCAGATTGGGTCGCCATGTTGCCGCCAAACGGTCCGGGCGATGGAAAATAGGCTGTTGCCACGGTCAACTGGAGCGCCTCCGTGTCCCACAAGCCGATCATGCCCGGGCGATGGCGATTGTGGCTGCTGCCGGTGCTGGCAGTGGTGGCGGTGCCGGCATCCTTCGCCCTGCTCCAACCGGCGACGGAACCCGGCCCGCCGGCCGGCATGGTGCAGCAGGACATTCGCCTGCGGTTGCAAGCGCTCGCTGCGTCGGGACAGGACGCCTCGCGACTGGTCGCCGACATCTACGCGCAGCGCGAATTCCGGCCCGCGTGGTCGTCCTCCGCGAACCGCCAGGCCCTGCTGCAGGCCATCGAGCAAAGTGAGGCACACGGCTTCGACCCCGAGGATTTCCATCTCACTGCGATCCGGTCCCTCCTCGAGCAACTGGATCGCGAGCGCGGCAACAGCGGCCTGCACGCGGAGCTCGACCTGTTGCTGACCCGGGCCCTGGCGCGCCTCGCCTACCAGCACTACTTCGGTAAAGTCGATCCCGGCAGCCTCGACAGCGCCTGGAACTTCGAGCGCCCCCTGGTCGGGAGCGACCCCGCGGCAGCGCTCGGCGCGGTCCTCGAGCAGGAACGCCTCGAGGCTTTGCTCGATGAAGTGACCCTGGACTTTCCCACCCAGGACCGCCTGGTCGCCGCGCTGGCGCGCTACCGGGAGATCGTGCGCCAGGGAGGCTGGCCGCAGGTGCCGTCGGGCCCGCTCCTCAAGCCGGGCGCCCTGGATCCACGCGTCCCCACGCTACGCCGGCGGCTGGCCGCAACCGGTGACTTGGGAGACCCATCTGGCAGGTCGTCGCGTTACGACGACGGGCTGGCCGCAGCGGTCCGGCGCTTCCAGCGCCGGCACGGCCTTGATGATGACGGCGTGATCGGCCCGGCCACCCTCGCTGCAATGAACGCCCCTGTCGCCGACCGGATCGACCAGCTGCGCGTCAACCTGGAGCGCGGTCGCTGGGTGCTGAGAGACCTGCCGCGCGATTTCGTCGTGGTCAATATCGCCGGGTTCGACGCCCGGCTCGTGCGCGACGGCCAGACGGCCTGGCGGACCCGTGCCATCGTCGGGCGGGACTATCGCCAGACGCCGGTTTTTCGGGATGCCATCCGGTACCTGGAGTTCAACCCGACCTGGACCGTGCCGACCACCATCCTGGTCAACGACATCGTGCCCAAGGTGCGCCAGGATCCCGGGTACCTCGCGCGGAACGATTTCGTCATCTACGGTCGCGACCGGCGCCAGGTGAATCCGGCCACCGTGGACTGGGTGGCAGCCGCGGCAGGACGCTTTCCCTACACCCTGGTGCAGGCGCCGGGACCCCGCAATTCTCTCGGGCGGGTGAAATTCATGTTCCCGAACAGCCACGCCGTATACCTGCACGACACTCCTGCCCGGGAACTCTTCGACCGCTCGGAGCGCAGCTTCAGCTCTGGCTGCATCCGCGTGGAGCACCCCTTCGAGCTGGCCGAGTTGCTGCTGGTCGACCAGCCGGGCTGGAACCGGGCAGGCATCGATCGCGTCCTGCAGCAGGGCGAGACCACGGTGGTGAACCTGGCCAGGCCGATACCCGTGCTGATTACCTACGGCACGGCCTGGGTTGAGCCCGATGGCGAAGTCCACTTCCGGAAAGACCTGTACGGGCGCGACGCCAGGCTGCTCGAGGCACTGCACAGGGAATTTCGTCCGCAGCCGGTGGCTGCGTCCCCGACCCATTCTGGGCGGACAACCTGTTGTTGACGAGCGACGCGGCGTCGACAATCAAGAGTCGTCTGCTGCATGAGAGGATCCCCGTGGCCCAGCTCGTCACAGACCGCCGTACCAGGCTGCTGCCATTGCTTCTCGCACTGGCAATCGCTGGATGCCCGGCCGCGGCGGCCGCGGCCGACGGCGGCGAACCGGGGCGCGGCGTCGAGATCCAGGCCGACATCGCTGAAGGCCTGCCGATCGGGCTCGTCTACGTCCACCTGCTGGAATCGACCGAGGCTCCTGATAACGACGATGCACTGAAGAATGAGATCGCGAATGCCTTCGGCGTGCGGCCGGGCGGCACGTTCCGGATGCTGCCCGCCGAGGTCGGGCTGAACCAGGTACGCCAGCTTGCCACGGTGAACGCGGCCGAGCTCCGGCTCTACCGGATGGTCTCCGGCGGCCAGGTGGCGCTGGCCCTGCTCGTCAAGCCAGCCACGGTCGCGGCGCCAGCGCCCGGGCGAGCGAAAGGCATGCTCGAGACCCGCCGGCTGGCCGACTTCCCGACCCTCTACGAAGACGACCGCTCCAAGTTGGTCTTCATCCTCAACGGCGGCGTCGGCGCCTTCAGCGACGGCGAGCCCTGGTTCGGCGGCTACGGTGATGCGTTCAACGCCGGCAACCCCACCGCCGAAGACCCGGCGGGCGCCGGCACCACGACCTGGGCGGAGGCCTACCTTGAGCCCGGGCTCGCGGGCATCTCCCAGTTGGGCGACTACCCGCTGTACGCCTACGGCGAGCTGTCGTACCTGGTGTCCGGCTCGGCCGGCCAGGACATCTACAACTCGGGCTCCCGGGGCTACGGCGATTTCGAGAAGCTGTATGCGGGCCTGCTATGGAACCTGCCCGGCGATGGCAACGTGGTGGACTTCACCTTTGGCCGGCAGGTCTACCAGCTGCGCGACGGCTTCCTGTTGTCGAAGATCCCGGTCTCCACTTCGATCGGCGAGCGCGCCGCGCTGTACCTCGGCCCGCGCCTGACCTCGGACCGCACCGCGCTGCTCCAGGCGCGCATTGCCGGCTTCAGCGCCGACGCCTTCCTGATCGAACCCAGCGAAATCGACGAGATCGCCTCGGATACGCGGCTGGCTGGCCTCAACCTGCAATACCAGTTCGCGGATGCCGAGGCGGCCTTCACCTATTTCTACGTTCCGGAATCGAAGTCCTCATTCCGGGCACCGGACGGGAGTCGCTTGCCGCGGGAAGGGCTGCGCACCTACAACCCGAGCCTGTCGCTGAAGAAGCTCTTCGGCGTCGAGGGCGCCTGGTTCAAGACCGAGTACGCCTGGCAGGACCACGAGGACTTCGACATGTCGGCCGATGCCGCCTACGTGTGGCTCGGCTACCGGATGTCCGAGACGCGCTGGCAGCCGGCGGTCAGCTACCGCTGGTCCACGTTCTCCGGCGACGATCCCGACACGCAGAGCTTCGAACGCTTCGACCCGCTGTTCTCCGGCGGGCTGGGCAACTTCCTGCCTGGCATCGTCTTCAGCAAGGTCTACAAGAACGCCAACCTGACCACCAACCGCGCGACGCTGAGCGTGAAGCCGAGGCCCGACCTCGAGCTGATCCTCGACTACTTCCATCACCGGGCCGACGACCTGAACAACCTCGGCGGCATCGGCCCGCTGCAGACCCTGGCCTCGCGGGACATCGGCCAGGAACTCACCTTCTCCGCCTACCACTACATCGGCCGGCATCTGTTCCTGCAGGGGATCGCCTCCGTCGGCATGCCCGGCGCTGCCATCGACCAGGCCCTGGGCGGCAACACAGAGAACTGGTACACGCTGCAGCTCGCGCTCTACATGTTCTTCTGAGCGCGCGGGGCCTCGCGTCTGCCGCGCCCATTTCGGGCAGTCACCCGGTCATTTTGCGGGCACTACTGACGTTGCCCGCCGCAGCACGGGCGTAGCTTCAACCGTGCACGGGGGCCGAAGGAGACGCCCATGGCCTGTGATCGAAAATGCGAATCATCCTCGCCGGAATGTAGCTCGCCCCTGTACTCGCGCCGGGAGGTCCTCTCAGGGCTCGGCGTGCTCGGGATGGCGGCGGCCTTCGGCGCGCCGATCCTGCTGGCCGACGACCGCCTGGTGATCCCGAACTCGGAAGGGTTCCTGGTCGTGGATCGCAAGAAGTGCCAGGGCTGCGGCACCTGCATGATGGCCTGCTCTCTGGCCCATGCGGGCGTGTCTTCCTACAGCCTGTCACGCATCCAGGTGCTGCAGGATTCCTTTACCGACTGGCCGGACGACGTGCTGATCGCCACCTGCCGCCAGTGCCAGGACGCGCCCTGCGTCCAGGTCTGCCCCACGGGCGCGAACAGCCCCGACCGCGAGAACGGCTTCGTGCGGCGGATCGACCCGGAGCTGTGCATCGGCTGCAAGCTGTGCATCACGAGCTGCCCCTACACGCCGGTCCGGCTGCAGTGGGACAAGGAACACCGCAAGTCGCAGAAGTGCGACCTGTGCGTCGACACGCCCTACCTCGACGAGAAGGGCGGGCCCGGCGGCGTGCAGGCCTGCGTCCGCGCCTGCCCCGTGGGCGCTATCGCTTTCACCCGGACCATGCCCGACCAGTCCCGCAAGGATTCCTACGACGTGAACCTGCGCGACGCGGTCTGGAAACAGCTGGGCATGACGACCGACTGACACCGCCGGAGGGCGTGCGCCATGACGGGCTATGTAGGGAAGATTCTCCGCCTCGACCTGACGGAGCGTCGGGCTATCGAGATCGACACCGAGCCGTACCGTTCCTGGGGCGGCGGCCACGGCCTCGGTGCCGCGTTGTTCTGGGACTTCTGCCAGGACAAGACCATCACCGACGGCCGTAATCCGGCCAACGTCTGCATCATCGCGACCTCGCCGCTGAACGGCACGCCCGTGCCCTCGGGCGGCGGCCGCTGCGAAGTGCTGGGCGTGGGCGTCGGCATGCACCCGGTGTCCTGGTTCACCCGATCGGGCTTCGGCGGCCGCTTCTCGACCATGCTGAAGCAGGCCGGCTACGACGCTATCGTCATCGAGGGCCGCGCCTCGACCCCGGTGTGGATCGACATTCGCAACCGCAAGATCCAGATCCGCGATGCCGGTGAACTCTGGGGCCAGGACACCTGGGCGACGCAGCTGGCGATCCGCGACCTCGTCGGCGCGCCCGCCGACCTCGAGAGCGGCTGGTGGGACCTGAACGAGTCGGCCGCGGAAGCGCTGGACCCCGCACGCGACCAGGGCCGCACCACCCAGAAGCCCGCGATCCTCTCGATCGGTCCCGCCGGCGAGAACCAGACGGCTGCAGGTTGCCTGCTGCACGACGCCGGCAACGGCGCCGGCCAGGGCGGCTTCGGCGCCGTGTGGGGCTCGAAGAACCTGAAGGCGATCAGCGTCGTCGGCACGGGCGCGGTCGCCGTCGCCGACGCCGCCGCCCTGCTGCACGCCCGCAACGTAACCCAGAAGAAATACGTTACCCCCATCAGCCAGCCCGACTTCGCCGCCTGGAGCAAGATCGGCGTCCTGCCGCGGCCGCTGTTCATGAACCCGCCGCCCACCGACCAGCGCCGGCCCCAGGCTTGCCAAGGCTGTATCGCCGGCTGCCGCTCCCGCTTCGCCATCGGCTACGGCAACGAGTCCACCTGCCAGGAAACCAACTGGTACCTGCCGGCGGTGCGGCGCGTGGCGAAGTCCCTCGACGAACTGGTGGAGATCAACCTCAAGGCCGCCGACCTGGTGCAGAAGTACGGCTACAACTCCTTCCTGTTCCAGACCGGCCTGCACTGGCTCGAGCACCTGCACGAGGAGGGCCTCCTCGGGCCCGGCAAGGCGATCAACTCGAACCTGCCGTGGGAGGAGTACGGCACGCTGGAATTCGCCGAGAAGCTGATCCATGCGCTCTCGCACCGGGAAGACATCGGTGCCGACCTGGCCGACGGGTGGGTCCAGGCCGCCTACAAGTGGGGCCGCCAGGATGACCTGCGCACCGGGCACCTGCAGTTCTCGTACTGGGGCATGCCTGAGCACGGCTACGACCCGCGCGCCGAGCTCGAATGGGGCTACGGCAGCATTCTCGGCGACCGGGACTGCAATGAGCACTGCTTCAACATCATCTTCACCAACATCACCGCCGCCTTCGCCTTCGCCAAGCCGATGCGGCTGCAGGCCGACGAGCTGGTGGGGATCATCGCGGAGAAGCTGTCGCCCTATGCGAAGAACCGGCCCGAGGTGCTGGATTTCGGCGACGCCAACATGTACTCGGAGGCGGTCGCGCAGCTCGTCCGCTGGCATCGCCATTACACGCGCTTCTACAAGCAGTCGGCCCTGTTCTGCGACCTCCGCTGGCCCGACTTCTACAACACCAACACGCCGGACCAGCGCGGCGCGACCGCCTCGGATGATGCCGGCGAGCATGTCTTCTGGAACGCCGTGACCGGGGAAGCGCTCAGCTTCGAGGACGGCATCGAGCGCGGGCGGCGCATCTGGAACCTCGACAACGCCATCTGGACGCTGCAGGGCCGCCACCGCGACATGGTCCACTTCTCGCCCTATGTCTACGAGACGCGCTTCGAGAAAGGCGAGCTGTTCCCCTTCTACATGTGGCCCGTCCGCAACGAGCAGGGTGAGTGGTCCTACGGCGACCTGATGGGACGCTCGCTGGACAAGGACAAGTTCGAGCAGTTCAAGACGACGTTCTACCTGCTCGAGGGCTGGGACACCGCGTCCGGCTGGCCGACCCGCGCGCTCCTGGAGAGCCTCGACCTGGCCAAAGTCGCCGACACCCTCGAAGTTGCCGGCCGCCTCGGCCAGGAGCGTGCATCATGATCGCCCAGATGGACCGCGCGACGGCCGAGCGCGTCGTGGCGCGCCTGCCGCATGCCAGCCGCTTCCCGGTCGGCCGCCTCGTGCCGCCCGTCGGCCTGCTGCAGAGTTCCGTCCGCAGCCTCGGCGAGCTCGAGCTGGCCCTGCGACCCGAGCCGCGTTCGCTGGCCGGCCTGAACCTGGAGCGTCTCGCCGACTGGATCGAGCAGGAGGTCGGCGACCCGGTCGCCGCGGCCGAGGTCCGCACGACCACGGCGGCCGCGCCGAGCTACGTCGAGGCCTGCCAGGCGATCTACCAGCTGGTCCACGACCGGGTCGCCCTGGCACAGGAGGTGCTCGGTTCGATGCCGGCCGCGGCAGCGTCCGGGCCCGACGCGCGCTGAGGGGCATAGTGATGCGAGACAAGCCAAAGTCATCCCGCCTTGCTTCCCTGGCCCTCGGGTCGCTGCTGGTCGCCGCCGCGGGCGTCGCCTCGGGCCAGGCCTGGCCCCCGCCGCCGGCGTCGATCAAGGGCACGCTGGCCTTCTCCGAGACGATTGTGTTCGACTACGACCGCGACGGCACGCAAGACCGCGTCCAGTTCTGGATCGAGCTGGAAGGCAAGCCGGCGACCGGGGAGCCCGGCAAGTTTGGGGCGGAAGAAGAAAGCGGCTCGGTAAGCTATTTCGTGCTGGACCTGGAGCGCCAGGAACGCATTGACGACTGGCTGCTCGGCTTCAACATGGCCGGCGGCGGTGGCGGCTTCCCAGTGGCCGGCCAGCCCTATCCCATCACCAACATCCGTATCGATGGCCGCACCGCCACCTTCGAATTGCAGGGTGCGAAATGGACCATCACGGACGGCGGCGACAGCTGGGAGAAGGACACCATCGAGATCGAGACCGGCGGCCGCAAGAAGGAAGGCAAGTTCTACGGCGGCGACATCACCGTGACGCCCGACCCCCAGACGATCTGGAAGCCCGTGGACATCACCGAGAACCGCCGCTGCAACCGGTGCCATGAAGAGGCCGCCATCAGCATGGCCGCCGAGGGTGGCCCGCACGCCGAGCTCGAGTGCGCCGCCTGCCACGTCGAGCATCCGCCGAAAGCGCCGGGGACGTTCCCGCAGTGCCTCGAGTGCCATTACCCGCACGACGACTCGATGGTCGCTGCATCCTGCGTGAGCTGCCATTCGAGCCACAACGTGGACTTGGTGCAGTATGCGATCACTGTCCCGGACGAGCACTGCACTGCGTGCCACCAGGAAGCCGCCGCGAGCCTGCAGGCGAGCGGCACGCGGCACATGGGGCTGGACTGCGTCATCTGCCACCAGGCCGAGCACGGCGCGATCCCGACCTGCGTGGATTGCCACGGGGCGCCGCACCCGGAGAACATGATGGCCCGGCCCGAGCGCTGCTTACGCTGCCACGTAGGCGCCCACGAGACTAAGGTCAGGCGCTGAGTCCGGACCTTCCGGACCGGGTCGCCGGGTGGAAGTCAGCGGGATGAGCCGACGACCACCAACTCGAGCCCGGGAATTCCATCGAAGTCGCCGGCGTTGCGAGTTACCAGCCCGACGCCGTGCTGGATGGCCTGGCTGGCCAGCCACAGATCCTGCACCCGGGTTCGATGCGAGCGGCGCTTGTTGCGCGCAAGCAGGCCGGCGATTTCCCCGAACACCTCCGCCGTGTCAGCATCGATCGGCAGCAGTGGCTTGCGTTTCATCCGGCGGTACGTCGCGAGGCGCTTCTGGCGGATGCCCGCATCCTTCGCCATCTCGATGCCGAGGCGCAGCTCGGCGAGCGTGACGGGGGACAGGTAGACCGGCGCGTCGCCAGTGAAGGCCGCGACGTCGGCGGGTCCGAGCCGGCCCTGCTCCACATCGATCCAGATGCAGGTGTCGATCAGGAAGCCCACGGGTCGCGCAGCTCATCGTCCAGCGTTTCATTTCCGCGGCGGGCGTCCTCCAACCAGCCTTCCGCCGCCTCGGGCGACAGCGTGCGGTAAAGATCGGCGAGCGCCTGCTGGGCGTCCTGGCGACCGGGCGTCGGCGAGACCTGGACCACAGGCTGGCCGCCCCGCTCCACCACATAGGATTCGCCCGACTCGCGTACCCGGTCGAGCACCGCGCGGAGATTGCGCGCCAGTTCGGTTGCCGTTATCTTGCGCATGACTGATCCCGATAATCAGATGGAATCATATTTTATGTATTCGGCATGGCGACTGCAACCGGGGCGACGACCGTCGGCCAGCTACCAGGCGTAAGCGCCGGGCGCCTCGCCGCCGGGACCGGGAAAGATCACGTCCAACTCCGCCAGCGTCTCGCGGTCGAGCTCGATCGCCGCCGCACGCGCGGCGCTTTCCAATTGCGCGACGGTGCGCGGGCCGACGATGGGCGCGGTGACGACGGGGTTGTGCAGCAGCCAGGCGAGCGCGACTTCGCCAGGCGGGTGGCCGAGGCGGCGGCACAGGTCCTCCCAGCGCTTGAGCTGGTCGCGCTTGCTCTGGACGCGGTCGGCGAACTCGTCCCCCTTGCGCCGGCCGCCGTCGTGCTTCTCCAGCGCGCCGCCGAGGAAGCCGCCGGCCAGCGGGCTCCAGGGCAGCAGCCCCATGCCGTAATGGCGGCAGGCCGGGATGACTTCGAGCTCGACCATGCGGTTCTCGAGGTTGTAGATGCTCTGCTCGCTCACCAGCCCCATGCGGCCGCGGCGCGCCGCTTCCTGGCAGGCCGTCGCGATGTCCCAGCCGGCGAAGTTGCTCGAGCCGACGTAGGTGATCTTCCCCTGCTGCGTCGCAACGTCGAAGGCCTGCCAGGTCTCATCCCAGGGGCAGTCACGGTCGATGTGGTGCATCTGGTAGAGATCGACGTGGTCGGCCTGCAGCCGGGCAAGACTGGCGTCGAGGTGCTTGCGGATCTTGTAGGCGCTGAGGCCGCCGGCGTGGCTGTTCGGTTCCGGCCGGGCGTCCTGGCGCTTCATCGTCCCGTAGACCTTGGTCGCCAGCACGATCGCTTCGCGGCGCCCGCCGCCCTGGGCCAGCCAGCGCCCGATGATCTCCTCCGTCGACCCGGGCTCGCCGCCCCAGCCATAGACGTCAGCGGTATCGAAGAAGTTGATGCCGAGCTCCAGCGCCCGGTCCATGATGCGGAAGGCGTCCTTCTCGGACGTGTGCCAGCCGAAGTTCATGGTGCCGAGGCAGAGGTTGCTGACGCGCACGCCGTGATTGCCGAGACGCTTGTGGGTTACGGACATGGTGCTAGCTCCTGCATTGCGGGCCCGAGGAACTCCTCCAGGAGAATCTCACCCGGATGGGAAGGATTCGCCGGCTGCTTGTGCCTGCGGTTAATCATATCGGCTCTACAGTGAAATCGTACTTTACAAATAGACGACTAAATGTATAGCATAGCAGCATGATTGAACGTCCCCTCTGGCTGGAACGTGTGCAGCGCGGCTGGACACAGCGGCCTGTTGTCTGGCTGTCCGGCGTCCGCCGCGTCGGCAAGACGACGATTACGCGGATGCTGCCCGACGCGGTGTACATGAACTGCGATCTTCCCTCGTCCGTGCGCGCGCTGGAAGATCCGGAGTTGTTCCTCGGGACGCAGGCCGCGGACGCGGTGCTGGTGTTCGACGAGGTGCATCGTCTCGATGATCCAAGCCGCCTGCTGAAGATTGCTGCCGACGAATACCCGCAACTGAAAATCCTCGCGACTGGCTCGTCCACGCTGGCGGCGACGCGCAAGTTCAGCGATTCGCTGGCCGGGCGGAAGCGGTCGATCCATCTGTGCCCCGTGCTCTGGGAGGAGTGTGCGGAACCTTTCCAGGTGCCGGATCTCGATCGCCGCCTCCTGCATGGCGGCCTGCCCGAGCTCCTGCTGGCGGGGCGGAAGAACCCCGAGTTCCTTAACGAGTGGATCGACAGTTTCTACGCGCGGGACATACTGGAACTCTTCGGCATTCGCAATCGCCAGGGTTTCCTGGCGCTCTTTCGCCTGCTGCTGCGCCAGAGTGGCGGCCAGCTCGACTACACCCAGCTGGCGAACCTGAGCGAAATGAGCCGGGTCACGGTCAAGTCGCACCTCGAGGCCATGCAAATTGCCCACGTGGTGCACCTGCTGCGGCCTTTCCATGGGGGCGGCAAGCGTGAAATTGTCAGTCGACCTAAATGCTACGGCTTCGACACGGGATTCGTCACCTTTGAAAAAGGGTGGGATGAGATCCGCGCCGAGGACCGGGGGCTGTTATGGGAACACCTGGTGCTAGACAGCCTGCGTTTTCACTATGCGGATGACCACATCTACTACTGGCAGGACAAGTCGCACCGGGAAATCGACTTCGTCATCCGGCGCGGGCGCAACCGCGTTGATGTCGTGGAATGCAAGATCAACCCGGATCGCATCGACCCCAGGCCGATCGAAGCCTTCCGCGCCCTGTATCCCGCCGGCGACAACTACGTGGTCAGCCCGACAGTAAAGACACCGACCCTGCTGCGCCGCGGCGAGCTGATCATCAAGGCGATCGACACCCGCCACTTGCCGGTTTGAAAAAATGTCCTGAACGCCTCGAAAATGGGTGTAAATGGGCGTACTATTGGTTCGTGCTGCGAACCGACACCATCCAGATCACCCCGGAGATCCTCAGCCTCATCGCCAGGGTCGACGAGTTCAAGGGCGCCTGGCGCGCCCTGGGCACGCTCGCGCCCGATCGCCTGTCGGCCCTGCGCCACGTGGCCACCATCGAGAGCATCGGCTCGTCCACTCGCATCGAGGGCAGCAAGCTGTCCGACCGGGATGTGGAGCAACTGCTGTCGAATCTCGAGATCAAGTCTTTTGCCACCCGCGACGAGCAGGAAGTGGCCGGCTACGCCGAACTGATGGACCTGGTGTTCTCCTCCTGGCAGGACATCCCGTTCGCTGAAAACCACATCAAGCAGTTGCACCAGGTCCTGCTGCGATACAGCGAGAAAGATACCCGGCATCGCGGCCACTACAAGACCCACTCGAACAGCGTCGCCGCATTCGACGAGGCCGGCGCGCAGATCGGCATCGTGTTCCAGACGGCGTCGCCCTTCGACACGCCCCGCCTGATGACCCAACTGGTGGCATGGCTGAACAATGAGCGCGAGACCGCCCGGCTGCACCCGCTGCTGATCATCGCTCTGTGCGTAGTCGTGTTCCTGGAGATCCACCCTTTCCAGGATGGCAACGGACGGCTCTCCCGGGTGCTGACCACGCTCCTGCTGCTGCAGGCCGGGTACGCCTATGTGCCGTACAGCTCGCTTGAGAGCGTGATCGAACAGGACAAGGAGACCTATTACTTGGCGCTGCGGCAGACCCAGGCCACAATCCGCACGGAGTCGCCGAACTGGCAGCCGTGGCTGATGTTCTTCCTGCGCGCCCTGGCCGAGCAGGTGCGACGCCTGGAGAAGAAGGTCGAGCGCGAGAGGATCGTGCTGGCGGCCCTGCCGGAACTCCAGCTCCAGATCGTGGAGTTCGCTCGCGAGCACGGCCGCGTCACCATTGGCGAGGCCATCAAACTGACCGGGGCCAGCCGCAACACGCTGAAGCAGCACTTCCGGGCACTGGTCCGACGCGGCACCCTCAACCAGCACGGCCGCGGCCGAGGGGTCTGGTACGACCTGCGCTGAGGCCGGCTGGCTCGTTACCAGCCGTCAATCATCATGGCGATTCCCAAGGGTATACTTCCGCTACCTCTCGCGGGCCCGTAGCTCAATGGTTAGAGCAGGGGACTCATAATCCCTTGGTTCCAGGTTCGAGTCCTGGCGGGCCCACCAATGAAATCATGGGCTTAGGGGGGTTATGCCGGGAGGCGAAGGGATTGGAATCCCTTGGTGTGGGCCATAGGTGGGGATTCGGGCCTGAGGCAGGCGAGCGCTGCAATTCCATGCTTAGCTCGGCGTTATGCCAATGCCTCGTATGCCCTGCAGCACTCGTGTTCACGTAGCGCAAGAATCCAAAAACTCAACTGGCTGGAAATGCAAGTAGGGGGCCGGAAGGGCGGACTGGGTCAGAGGTTACACAACAACCGACCTATGATCTAATTACGATATGTATCCGAGACTTACTAGGGCGCCGGTGCGCGAGGCGGTCATCGACGTTCGGGCCTCATTTGAGAAGCCCCCGCCAAGCGCATCTTATAAGAAATTTCAGGAAGCCCTTTCCGGGCAATTTCCCAAGGCGGCTCCCCTACAGCATGTGCAGCTCAGCTACAACTTAGACAGTCGAGAATCTAGTCAAAAGCATATCGAACTCGGAATGCGGCTGGACAACCCTGAAACTGCAGAGGTAGTCCAAGCAAAGCCTGAAGGGATCATATATAGCAAACTGGCTCCGTACGACACGTGGGACACGTTAGTTAGGTCTGCGCGCGAGGTGGCGGAGGTTTATTGGGAGATATTCTCTCCCAGGCAGGTCGCGAGAATATCGACGAGGTTCATCAATGTTATCAGCCTACCCGAGGGCCCAATCGACTTTGACGAATACCTCGTGTTTGGGCCCCAGCTACCGAAGGGCCTGCCTCAGACCGTATCGGAATTCCAGAATCGCATCGTTTCGCCTCAGCCGGACGGCAAGACGTTGCTAGTAATAAGCACTAGATTCCCCGGGCCCGAAGTGGGCTCTGGTATATCAGTTGTATTAGATATCGACGCCGTAAGAAATGCTGTCTTTCGCGACTTGGCTAGTGCATTTGAGTCTCTTGGCGAACTCAGGAGTCTGAAGAACGCGGCCTTTTTTAACTCAATAACTGATTGCACCAGGGAACAACTAAATGGCTGAAGCTGCACTCAACTTAAGGTTCTCGCGGATGCCGCCATCTAGAGACGCCGTCACGGCGCCTGACGACCCACTTCATTCATTTGGGGGCCTCGACAGGTCACCCCCGTTGTTTGAGAGCGACCGCGATACCCGATTGATTACTCAACTCGTATCGGTAAGTCGCGCAATCGATGCGGATGGAGAAGAACCACCAACCCCCGCAGCAGTCTGGGCGGCAAATCAAATCATCGATTCGCTGCCAAGGTGGGCCGATGAGCCAGAAATTGACATTGACGGTCGGGGGGGCATTACTTTCGAATGGTACCGAGATCCTACTGACGTCATTGTCGTAACTGCCGAAGGCCCGATAATCCGATGGGCCGCACTTCGGGGAAGCGCAGTCGCCCGTACTTCCGGATCAGCATTCTTCACAGGGGATCTCCCAGAGGATTGTCTCCGTCTTATTCTGCGGCAGTCTCAGACCTGAATACGAATTGAGTGGCAGCAAATCCCGACAACCGATTCGCTCGTTACATTTCTGAACGTAACAAACTACGTAGCGACAATAGCGTCAAGCATCGGGCTTTCCTTCCAGCAAGGAAACACGGCAATAACACTTCGGTATTCGCTGTAGGCGACCTAGTTCAGCATCAGGCATGCGATCTGGCAAAGGAGCATGTTGAGCCGAGCCTCGGCAGACCTGTGCTCGGCTACGCCGAATTTTGTCCGGCAGATGTTTTGAAGGCAGCCCTCGTCTGGCGCATTGATGAGCCACCACCGCGTCACAGAGTCATCGAAGGCTGGCCTGATGCGAGGGAGAAGCAGGACGAAGCCGCTCTCGCTTTAGCGAGCTGCTCCAAATTTTGTGGTTGTACAACGGGCAACTGATCGCTGAATTACATCGTTGATATGTTGGCGCAGCAGCCATTCTCCCACGCCTAACGTGAACATGTGTGGGATGACATTATTGATCAGACTGACTGCTCGCTAATTCTCTCCACTCAGTTTTATCGCGAGGTCGATTGGGTCGGGAGGCCGCGACATTGAAGTGCCCGGGCTTTGACGGATTGGGCGAGCAACTATCCTTGGAAGACCTGTTCCCGATGCCAATCAAGATAGTCTCGATTTGGAATCCATTCGGGCCTGTCAGGACGCCGAATACCCGAACCATTCAGCGAATAGTAGCTACGACCGTTGTTGAATTCGGCTCGCAACCTATCTCCGACGACGAACTTGTAGTCAGGGGACACGGTGACGTATCCGCGATCGAAAAGCCGGTGGAGGTCACTGCGTAACAGCAGGCCATTATCCACCCTGTGTTCCCCGCCCCGCCCGTAAGGCACGATGTGGGCTGCCTCGAGAACCGGCACCGAGTGTTCGCCCGTGACGGCGCATGCTCCTTCGTATGCCTCTCGAACGGCGAGACTGAACAACCCCTGGCCAAGCCGTGGGCGAACCATGGTCGGTGTCCCATATCGGGGTCCAACGTCTCCTACTCGCTCGACGTTCCAGTATCTTGCTCCCGCCTCCGCGGCGCTTAGGCATTCACGGAACACACGCTCCCCCTCGCCTTCATCGAGACGATAGGTCTTGCCCTGCTGAATGCCCGTTTTGGCCCAGTCGGCCGGGGGACTAATCCATTGGTCCTGGGAGAAGAACACGGGCGCCGCAATCATAATGCAGCCGATCTTGAAGCGCCCGTCCGGAGAGCCGTTATCTCCCCTTAGACGGGAGATCCGGTCGATCATCTCGGCAAAGCTTGCGGCTCCGTTCATTTCGCCGAATGACTCCCATGCCAGCCAGGCCGGCAGGGCTTCGAACCGCTGAAAGAACCCAAACCCCGCTATCGCCTTGAGCGGGGCACGAAGCTTGAAGAAGAACGGATCGCCTGGGGTAAGAGCTCGGAACGCACGGTTTCCATGGGGCTGCCAGAAATTGACCTCATCGACCTTCGGCTTGCCGGCGAGAAACTCGTACCAGTCCGGGTCTGTAAGGCCTATGTATCCCTTCGGCATGTTCACTGCCACCCAGGCTCCCCGCCCGGCGGCTCGGCTACCTTGAGGTACCGCTCCGCATGGGCCTCGCCCTCCGGCATGCGAGTTGCTCTCTGCCTGAAATACTCACTTGTCTCGGGGTCCGTGCAGAACAGGTAGCAGCCCTTTTGACCACGGGTCATGAGGGTCCTGTAGGTGTTCTTGATGATCCTGTCCGCGATCTCGTTCGCTCGCTCAGGCTCGTCCTTAGCCATTTTTTTGAGGCCCCGAATCGACCTGTCCTGTGACGACCGCTTAGTGAAATCGGTAACAACGTGACCATCTCTGACCACCAGGTCCGGGCCGATGATGACACCAACATAGTCCAGCTCCAGCCCTTGGCACGTATGGATACATCCGATCTCATTGATTGAATCGGGCTGGAGAATCCAGAGTCCGCCATCCTTGTCGAGGTTCCAACGCATGGCGAACCCATGCTCGGGTATCGCGACATCCCTGATCGTCGGGTCCTTCTTGCCCTTCCAGTCCCAACAATACCCCGCCACCATGCGTGCCTTGTTGGCCACGCGGTTCTTCTCCTTGATGAGATCCTGGAGTTTGTTGGGCGAATCGCAAACCTGGAAATCAAAATCGATGCCTTCGAGCGTCTCGTTGGCGGTCGGACGAATCTGCAGGGCGTGATCCACCCAGGCGAGATAGCCATCGGAGCCGTTACAGCGGAATTGGGAAGTAAGGTTGCCCGTGTGGACGTCGGCCCTGAGCGTCTCGGCCCAACGCGAAATCTCGTCGATGGTACCAATGTCATCGGTCGTGACGCGCTGGTCCTCATCAACGAAGAAGACGCAGACCTTGGCTGACTGTATCAACTCCTTGACCTGGTTCTCACCGAGATTCTTGTACATGCCGGATTTCTCATTCAATCGATGCGCCTCATCGACGACGAGAAAATCGATCATGTTGGGCCTGCAGTCGGTGTAAGACCCGGAGCCCTTGAATAGATTGGTGATTCGGGTCTTCTTCAGGGTGCCGGCCAGCTTGCTTTCATATACGGCCCGAGGCGCAGCGTTGCGGGTCACGTAGTGAACAACCTTCTCACGTTGAGTCAGTTCTACAAGGAGATTGATCGCAACAACCGATTTCCCTGTGCCTGGGCCGCCTTCGACGATGAATACCTGCTTGCGTCCGTTGGCTGCTCTTTGCCAAAGCGACAGCGCATGCTCGTAGACGAGCTTCTGGTCATCGATCAGTGTGAATTCCCGGTTGCCCCGCAATAGGGAAGCGAGATGGTCGGCTAGGTTCTTGGACGGTTTCAACCGCCCATTGGCGATCCGATAGAGAACTTTGTTGCGATCACCAGTTCGAACGTGAGTCTTTATGAACTCTGCTAGCCGCTCGACATCCTGACGAATGAAAACCGGCGCCTGGTCGGTATGTTCGGCATAGAACTCCGACTTCAGGGCGGTGCCGTCGGCACAGTTGTGAAGATACGCGCATGGCACCAACTGGATATCGTCAGCCTGAACAGCTTCGTTGTAGTCACGGATCAGCGCGGCGTAGGTCCAGGCCTGGTAAGACGGATGGGTAAGCTCGTGCCAACCTCGGCCGACCACGGCTTCAATGATTCCGTCTTTCTCGGTTGCCTTCGCATCGCTCCACTGTTTCAACTCAACTATGATCGCCGAGTCCCGACCCGCCTCGTCAGCGCCGGTTAAGATGAAATCGATGCGACGAGAAGTCAGGGGTATCTTGAACTCAACCGCGACCCCGGCGTCTGCGGCGATATCGGCGCTCATCAGCACGTTGTTCACGTACTGCATTGAATTACGCCATGAATTGATCTCGCTTTCGGATGTCGAGATTCCCAAACGAAATCTGAACGCTTCCAGAATAACGTTCTCGATCCGGTTGCTGAGGACGTCCCTGGTGAACTGCTCTCGAGTCTCAGCGTAGACGAGCATCGATCAGTACTCCGTGTACTTCCTCGGGTCTCCCTTGACCTTGGGCGCGGGATACTTCTGCTTGTTTTTCTCGAGCTTCGCTCTGGCCGCATCAAGCAAGTCGACACCAGTAACGCCGGCCAGTCGAACCAGATAGATCAGGATATCGCCGAGTTCATCGGCTAGCTCGTCTCGCTTCCTTTGGTCTAGCGACTGGCTCTGCTCAGGCGTCAGCCACTGAAAGATCTCAAGCAACTCCCCGGCTTCGGCCGTCAGTGCCATTGCGAGGTTCTTTGGCGTGTGGAACTGCTGCCAGTCACGCTCCTCGGCAAACTTCTCCAGTTCAGCTGCAAAGGCATCAAGTTGCGTGGGCGAGTTGCCTGATTTCAACGTTCTGGCTCCTGCTTAAAGTCTTGAGCTGGTTGCTGAACGGCAAGTTCTGATCTCAGACGTGAGCGGGGCACGGGGCAATAACCTCGTGCAGATGCCCCGTTCGCTGAGGCTACGTTTGTCCACTTCCTTCGCCTTGGGGCCCATTTCGGGCTAACGGTCTGAAATATAACCTGAGATTGGGCTCGTGGGGTGAGCCCAGCTGGAGTCAATCACAGCGAACGATTCGTCTGAACAAGGCGGATTGAGTACATTTCATGGCCGTTACCGGCTGCCAAGGATCGGCTGATTGAATTCCGAGATGGCATCGATGGGGCGCGAGCTTAAACCCTTTGTCCCCCCGGATTAGCCCAAGCATCCGTCGCGTTAGCGAGCTTCACCAGGCTCTCGCCAAGTTGGCTTGGATGAATCGCCAAGCGTCGCAAGAGCAGCAACACTTGTCTGCAATATTCGGCCGGGTTGAATTTCGCGGGCGATGCCGTCAGACGAGCCAGGTCCCCGGCACGTGCGTCAAAGTAGCGAATCTCATCATCGAGGCGCTGGCTGACATACCGGACAACGTCAGTTGATCCGTTCTCTGGGGTTCGGGCGGATTCCACCTGTTCCTTCTTATCCGTCCATGCTTCCCGTTTGACCTGATAAGCCTCAAGCGCAGCTATGCCCACTTCCCTCGCGGCTGCCGCGGCTTCACGCGCCTCTCGGGTACCAATAGCGCGTAATGCACCTCGCGAGATCCTTGAACCCCCAATTCCACCTGCTACTACTCCCAGCGCACCGATCACGATGACGCCGG
Source organism: Thioalkalivibrio sp. XN8 (assembly GCF_011058255.1). Classification (GTDB taxonomy): domain Bacteria; phylum Pseudomonadota; class Gammaproteobacteria; order Steroidobacterales; family XN24; genus XN24. The sequence goes on from NZ_JAALFH010000061.1 coordinate 32,491, forward strand.
CAGGGCCGAACAGATAGCTGCCCAATAGCGCGCCCGTCCATTGACCAGTGGCCCCGCCAGCAATCCGTCCCGACACATCACCGGAGATGTTGGTTATCAATTGTTCAAGATTGCCGGACCCGTCGGCAAAGCGACGAAGCTCTGCAGCCGATGCAGCGACGAGAGCAATCCATGGAAGCTCGAAATCGCCAACCTCCACCCCTTGCTGCAGCGTAGATTCGGTCAGACCCCGAACTTCCTCCAGTGAAAGCAATGGATCAACATAAACACCTTCCATCCCCTCGACATCGGCGGCGCGTTCTGAGTTTACGATGGTAGGAATATGGGGATTGATCGAAAGGTGTTCGTGGATCGCCTGGGGGCTCGAAACGCACTTGACCTGAAAAGGGCTTCCATCCACCAACAAGTCCCATCCCTGTTGGCTCGGGGAGGTTGGGAAGGTGACGTCATGCCCAGCGTCCATGAGATGCTGAGCTGCTATTCGCTCTGCAACATATCCATGCATCTGGCTGAGGGAGCCTTGAAACGCTTCCCCGCTAAGTTCGGCCTGGGCATCAGCAAAGGCTGCGAAACTGAATACGCCGGATAGATCCTGCGCCCTCGCAAAGTCGATGGCTTCAAGGACCATCGGATCTATGCGGGCGGCATCGTAGATTAGGTCGCCCACAGTTAGCGTGGTAAAAGTAAAATCGCTACTAGCTATCAACGCCCGGAGACGATCGCGTCGATTTGCCGACTGAATAGGGATTGAGAGCGCCTCTCTCGCATCACCTGCTGCAAGAAGTGCCTGGACTCGCGTTAGCAGTTCACCGTTCGTCATGTTCAGGTGATGTCCGCCAACCCGGGATACCGGTTCCGAGCAACATCCAGACGCGACTTCTTTTCCCTTAAGCTGGCGACTGCGTTTTTTAACTGGGTGTCGAGTAACCTCAACTGGCTCCGCGACCTTGATAGCTTGAGCTTGAGATCATTGCTTTCGGCCGTGAGCATATGAATCTCCTTCCTCATAGCCGAAAGGTCTGCGTCGGTAACCCTATTTGGAGTGGATCCCCCTCGTGGAGACTCTACCCCCGAGTATTTACTCCGCGGTTGCGATCCGACCGCCCTGTTTTCAGTCTGGCTATCAGTTTGGTCGCGTTGGGCCAATAGAATTTTTAGGGCGGTATTCTTGAGCTGGATGTCTTGGCTGACCCTACTGGCGGTTCGGGATTGGGTTCGAACCTCCTGCGATAATTTGTCCCGGCGCTGTCTTAGCACCTTTCGCTCAGCCTCTGCCCGGTCAACCTTCTCCTGACAATCACGCACAGTCCGAATGGCGTTCTTCCATACATTCAGGCAGGTTTCGCCAGATTCGCCTGTTGCTTGCGGCGTGTCTTTCTGGGCACAGATTGCGATCTGTGTGACAACCAAAGGGATTAGCTTCTGTTGCAGCTTGCGTGTACCAGATCCGGTTAAGTAGAAGACGAATCCACCACCAAGGATCAGTAGAAACACGGGGTTTACCAGGACGGCTATAGTTGAGCTCAAGCCCGTGTACGCGGCGAACGGAAGGGTGATGCCAAGTATTCCTGCAGCCCCTGCCAGCATCGATACCGCAGCCGTGTAGAAAGCGAACCCGCCAACCTGGACTGCAGCCACCAGCGCGGCGCTGAGCGAGCCCGTCACCAAAGCCTTTCTGAGCACAGACCTGGTAATGCGGTCCGCACCCATCGCCTCTTTGAGTGCCTGCTGTTGGTCCAATGGAAGGGCATCGATGAAGCTCTGGACCTTGTCCAGAAGAGCTTCCTGTTCGGAGTCAGTTAGCGATTCCGGGTCGCTATCTAATCCGCCGAAAATGCGGTGCAGTTGGTCGCGCGTCAGTTCCCCAAGCGTTGAACCAGCGAAAGTCTTGTACTGCTTTCTATGGATCTCGATTGCTCGACCGACGATATCTGCGGCATGGCCCTCGAAATCGCGCTCGGCCTGGTAGTCTTTCCCGCTGATATCACAGACCTGAGCCATTCGCCCCAAGAGGCTAAGGATCAGATCAGGTCGAGGTTTGGTTTCCAGTTGCGCGATGGCAGCCTGGAGAGAACGGTCTAATTGCCTGGCTCCGGCTGCTCCCCTTAGTCGGGACGTCACGAGCGGCCAAAGCTTGGTTTCATTCAACAGCGCAAGGCAGCCTGCAAGTTCGGTCGGCGAGAGTGCAAGCATGGAACGCCATAGATCGCGGCCGTCCGACTTGCTCTCTGCCATCATGGGTGGAGCACCCATAGTCTTCTGATCACCCTGACCGAAGCGGACGATCCGATGTTCGGTAGTGACTCAGCCAGGCCCAGGCGGAGCGCCGGCGTGATGAACTTGGCAGGGATGTCCCGTTCGCTGAGGCTACGTTTGTCCATTTCCGTCGCCTTGGGGCCCATTTCGGGCTAACCCGCCGAAATATAACCCGAGATTGGGCTCGTGGGGTGAGCCTGGCTTCATGGAATTGACGTAATTCGCAGTTTGTAAATCGCACCGTTGACGACACGTCGCACACTTTGTTACCCATGGCCTATGGAGTTGCTCCACGCCATCGGTCTCTTGGTGGCCGCCATGACGATAGGGACCGTTTCGATTGCCCTGGTCATGTTTTCAATGAGGCTGATCAGCTTACCTGGGACGCTCATCTGGCATGCTGGCAGGCGGTCCGGTGAATCACCCGTTCTGGGTGGGGCGGGTCTACTCGTGTATAGCTTTGCCGCTGCGTTTGTAGCCGGAGCATACATAGTCTTTGTCATAGGCGTTCTCCGACATATCGCGCAGGACAACCCATCCATGCCAACCTGGCCCCTATGGATTGGAGTCTGGTTCCATGCCTTGGCCCCCGCCGCTTTCATCGCCGGCGCCGATTACCCCCGATCCGAGCGTCCGGATACTCCCCCCTCTGGACTTCTACAGCTGATAACACTCGGAATTTTCTTCACGGCTCTTCTATCGCCTGTGTCCTTGCAACCTCTCTATCACTGGGTGCCGCTAAGTGATTACGCCTCGGGTGCGGATACCGCCCCTGAGGCATCCAAGAATCAGGCACAGGTGGTCTTCGGGCCGGCACATACTGAGGCTGTCCAGTCTTTCTTCTTCGCATATCAGCTTACTCAGAGCGTCGGTCCCGAAGCAGCGAAGCTGGTTCGCGCAGTTACCGATTTCCAGCAGTACGTTGAGAGCGTCAAAGCCCCGCTCAAACAAGCGCGCGCCTATCTCGAGCAATGTGATCCACAGTTACTAAACGACGTATACGCCGGATGGGGTGATATCACCGAAGAGAAGTTCCAGCCCGGTGTGGAACATTTGCTCCGTGGAATCTCATCCGAGGTGGACCGGCAGGCTCTCGCCGAGGGGGATGAACTTCTAAGTGAATTTTCGGACTGGCTCGAAGCCAATTGGAATCGACTTGGCCGACGCCTGGAGCAAGTTGATTTTGCCGAGCCCCACGCACCAGACTGAGAATCCAATAGGAAGGATATGAATCAACTCGTAAAAGGCTCAAAGAAACTTCCATATGTGATCGTCCTGATTGGATCGTGTGCTTCGATTCCCGCCGTCCAAGCCGACGAGTTTCCCTGGCTCATGACCGCCTACCACTATGCGGATCTCTCAGAAGAGCAAGAAGCCATCTATCGAGACTCGTATCTCGAGACCATGGGCTTTCTACTTTATGGTTACGTTGACCCGAGAAACCCGGAAGCAGCACGCGCGCTGAATGGCCTTATCGACTGCACTGAGCAAACACGTCAGAAAAATTCCTGGACCAACTACTTCAGCTGGTTCGTAGGGAAGCATGGCGAAAAGGCGGGAGCATGGCTTCTTTACAACGAAGTCACGCCCACTGTTTGCAGTGACTACTTCGAAAAGGCTGGGACTCAGCCGAGGGTGCTGCAGGTGCGATCGCATAAGGAGTGGAAGAGCTGGTCGCAGGCAGATAGGTCAGTCTATGTTCAAGGCTACCTGGATACCGTCGCCGCCATGCAGTTCCGGCTAGAAGCACAAGGCCAGCCGAACGATCTGGACTTGATTGCCCAGCTAATTACGACGGTCGGTATAGAGGGAATACTCCGTGACGTCGAGGGAATCGAGTTTGAGTCGGAATATCCTCTGCCTTGGTCGATATCACGTGGGCTGGGGCGTGCCAAGGACAGGATGCAGCAGGCCTCAGGCCCATAGACCCATAGAACCCGCTACGACGCATCTTCTAGGGAGAGTGGATACAGTCGATACTCGGGGCCTGTGGGATCGTGACCGCTAGCCACGATCAAGGAGATCTCAAGCATGGACGGATCAGTTGGCTGAATAATCCTGAAATTGCATTGTTGTGCCAATACAGGAAAGACCTCGGAATCCGAGGTCCGCAAGGACTCAAGCCACTCCACCTGCTCTTCCGGCGGTTCATCAAATTCGCTTCTCAACGCGCTTATGGGCGCGGACTTGACCCTGATCAGGATAGGGGCTGACCTCGCATTGAGGGCTTGCCATATCTTGGGGTACTGCTCTGGTACGGGGCCCGGAAGACCAGGGACCGATTTGATCAACATCGCTTCAAACAACGAAAGCGCATAGGACAGGATCTCCGATCCATGTCGATTGCTTAACGCGTACCTGACGGCAGTGAACTTTGACGGGGATGCGTATGTATTGCCGTGCTGGAAATTCATGCCCGCCCTCGACTGACTGAGCATCGTCCTGAACGCATCGACTTGGACTAGATACTCGCTTCTCGCCTCGAGATATGCCTCTGCCAAAGGCAAGACATATCGGCCGAATTCCAGGATCCGCCAAGCGTCAACAGGGTTCTTTGCCCCCAGGCCGAACTCCTGGATGCTTCTCAGAAACAGGCTAGACGTACCATGGTAGAGGTCTAAGCCCGACGCGGACTGTACCGACCGCTTGTTCGGCGAATGCATTCTAATCAAACCGCCCCCGCGCGGGTCTTCTTTTGCCCACAACAAGGAGAACCCCGTGAAAATCTTCTCTTCCCTCGCCTCCCTGGATGAACCCCGGGTAACCCCGCTGACGCCCGCCCTTGAGGGAACTTCGCCCGACGAGCTGTAGCAAGAGCCGTACGCTCCGCGAGCCGCGGACAATGCTTCAATGGAATTCAGTTGCCTCTAACTTCCCCATCTCCCCTGGTTCCCTCCGAGTGCTCTTGCTGCCCGAATCTGATCGCCGACCAGAACACGGCAAGCGTTATGGCGTTCAGGATCACCCACAGCAACTTGCTATACAGGTAAATCGGGAAGATTGGGTTATACAGGACGGCTATACCTGCGAGCAGCCAAGTGAGCGGCCCGCCTGCGGCCCCTTGAGAGTGCAACTTCCAGATCAGCCATATTGCGACAAGACATGTCACGAGCCGGGTAATCGTGTAGTACCCGTACGGCAGGTCAGCGAGCCCTACGACATAAAACACAAGAACCACCCAGAAGGGGTCCGTCGGGAATTCCGTAGCCTTGGAACGCATCTGCATCATCGGCACATCCGCGCCGCCTCCAGGGATGTGGCTCGGGCAATACATCGCCGGACAGAGTCGAGGCGATTCCGGGTGGCTTCAAGCTCGGTCAGGAGGTTGTTGTACTTGGCAGCCAACTCATCGTGGTCGTATGCGACTGATCTGCACGTCCGTGCCAGGTCGTCATACTCGCTCACTACGTCGTCGAGCTTCGACTTACACACAAAGCCCCCGAAGCCACACGTATAGGCGTCAAAGCAGACGGCATCGTCCGACACACATTTTGCAAACGAGTTGCATACCTTGTCTCCGTAATCGAGGCATGCCGCGCGCTTGCCAATCGGGCACGAGAAAGTACTTTCGAACGCCTCTGAGGGCATAAGCCAGAGAATCAAGAAGACAGCGACGATTTGGCGCACTGGGATCTCCCCCTGAGCAAAACGGCTGGCTATAGGCTCGAACAGACCCATCGAGGCGTGGCTTGCACGGGCCCTCACCGCGCCGACGAATCCTCCAGTAATTCTGGGCGACGATGCCTCAACGAATCATCGCCAGGATACCGATTGCCGCACCCATACCCGCGACGCCCGAAATAACTACTGCGCCGAATGTTCCCAACTTGGGCTGTAGCGCGTAGTAACAGCCGAGCGCGACCAGACCACCGACAACGCCGAAGAGCCTGACGATGATTACTACCAATAGGGTCGGCCAGATCCAGGCCCAAGAGCTGGTAGTGCTCTCTTCGCCTGGAGCCTGCGTTTGCGCTTCCACGGGTGGCGCATTGGAGTCCTGATAGGCCATGTTTATCTCCAGGATAACTATCTGATCATGAAACTCTTTTTTACCCGGTCGTGGGCATCCCTCGCTGCCTGGTCGCCATCCACATACGAAAGCGTAATCAGGGCCTTCTCCGAGCCCAAGAGAACGTGATACTGACTCACCCGCACTACTTCCAAGGGATCGACTGTCGATGTACGCGCGTATCGGATGACCAGGGCGAGTTGCCCTCCAAGCATCTCAGCGGTAACGCTTGATTGACCCACTTCCGAGATTCCTTGCTTCTCCATACCGGTCCACATCGTTGGCGCCATCTCCCGCCAGGCTTCCGCCAGACCGTTGAGAACTCCGCGTCGATCCGCCTCCAACTCGCGCTGAAGCTCCGCCTGCGACACGGGCGGATCGACCGGGGTGATGGAAACTCGAACGATTACCCTGGAGGGCGCCGGATAGGACTGAACAGAAAGCGCCGCCATATGTGTGGCCGCGATTCCCGTTTGCTGCTCTGCGAGCTCCTTTACTCGCAGGCGCTGCTCGGCGTCACTGATTGACCAGGTGCCAGGGACTTCGAGCTGAACCCGGTTCTTCACGTTGAGCGTGGTGTAGCCCGCCGGTTGAGCGTTCGTGGCCTGATTCCAGGCCACCAGTGAACAAACCAGCGCTGCGCCAAAAGCCACTCCATACCTGAAACTCATCTCACGACCCCACATCAGTTCTGGGTGAGCAAGCTCGTCAGTAGTTCTTGCAGCACTGGCTGCAAGTTCTCTCGGCTTCGCGTCGAACCGGTACCCTCGTAGACATTGATCGCGATGGGCAGGGAGTTCAGCAGAGTCATGCCACTGAGGCCCGTGATCGTGCGGGTTGTGTCTTCGACAGACATATTCATTCGCATTGAGAAGTAGAACGCGTTTCCATCGCGACCAATCGGGTTGACTTCTGGCTGGGAAAGTTCGACCCGATACGTGTCAAACGCGGCTTGGAGCCTTTTATTCAGTTCCTGAGGGCTTATGCGCGGGTTCGCCGAGGAGATACCGGCAAGAAATGCTTCACGGCCTACCTCGAACCGCTGAAAGTCGCCGCCTGGCCCCAGGAGTTGAATCTGAAGCCAGTGATCCAATGTGTCTCTCCGGCCGTTCTTGTATTCATCGAGCTCGGTACACTGCACAGCGGCATGCAACAGACGAACGTCCTTACCGAGTGACCGCTTGGTCAGGCTTAGCAGTTCCTCTTCACGCGGAGTCCCACCAAGGGTGCAATAGCCGTTTGGATTGGAGAACACGAGGCGTTGCCCAAGCGCCTGGATCGTCTCCTTTGAAGCCCCAGACCTTGCCCGCTGATTGATGGCTTGCTCCAGCTGTCGCAACAAGTCCGGGGTCTCTCGACCGTCAACGCTGATGCCGTAGCTGCGCTGAAACGCTTCGATTGCTGACCTGGTCCGCTGGCCGTAGATTCCATCTGCGACACCAGGGTTGTATCCAAGCTCGGACAATGCATTCTGGATGGCGAGTGTGAGCTGCGATCTTTGGGCAGCGGGCTGTGCGGTCAACCCAGGGCTCGGCGAGAGCTCCCGCAAAGCTTCGGCCACAATCGCTGAACGAAGGGGCTCTACATCCCTTTTCGCGGCTGACAACGCACCACGCCGGTACTGGAAGCTCCCGCAACGCCTGTTGTAGTCCTCGACGGATAAATTGAACTTCGTTTGGATCGCGAGAGAGTTGACCTCGGGCCTGATGGCCTCGAGCCGGATATCCTCGCGCAGGCACCAACGAATTTCGGCCACCGAGAGAATGCGATTGGAACCGGCCGGGGGCTTTGTGAAACTCGGAGTGGTTGGCTGCGCGGGCGCAGATTCTGGCGCATTCTGAGCCGACGCAGGTGGCTGCCAGGTTGGCGGTTTCCGAGAGGCCTCGTCTACGACGCTCAGAATCCAAATTATTGTGACGGCGGCGATTGCGTACCAAACCCAGGCTTTGGACCCGCCGGTTTTCCTTTGTTGGCTACTACGCCAGGTGTTCTCAGATGAACTGCTCCGAGGGCGTGTCTCGGATGCAGTGTTTCTCCGATCTTCCTGCGTGGGAACACCGGCGTCTTTAAAGCCAGCGAAATCTACAGCTTCCCGTTCGTCTGACATAGCTCAGTGTCTTTGTGCGGCCAGACCCAGGCGGTCTTCGACAATCGTCAACACGCGGCCGAACTGACTCTCCTCGATGCCCAGAGTAGAGAGGTCATTGCGAAGACGCTGCCAGAATTCCCGTCGCCCGGTCTCGGGGTGGAAGCGGACCTCGCGGATAGCATCCTCAAACTGGATGCCGACCTTGCCAGGTCCGTTCTCGCGCACATAGGACAATGCGCTTTGTACCGCCGGACGCCCATAAAGACGTTCGATGCCGGCCTGCTCCTCCTTGCTGAACACGCCATCGGAGACTGCGGCGAACAGAACTGCCCACATAGCCGCTCGAGAAAAGCTTTCCGCCCGGACCCGGGCGAGCATCTGACCAGTCGCTTCTTCCAGCAGGCTTTCCACCCGCTTATCGACTCTCTCTAAAGCAAGGCCGTGAGTCCCCGTGCCATTGAGGCGCCGGGCCGCCTCCGACATCTCGAACCACAAGAGCGCCTTCATGCGAACCGTCAGTATCGGGTGGGATGCAACGATGCCCGAAGCATGCCCGCCGATACTCTTCAGCCCCCTCAACTGGTCCAGGAAACTCGCCAGGTCGAAGCGCAAATACTCTTCGCTCAGCCCGGTACCCGTCTTCAAGATGGTCCGATATGCGACATCTATCGATCCACAGGCGAGTAGTCCGATCCGGTCCGCGCTTATTTCTCCAGCTCTTTGCAGTGCCAACCAATTGAGCCGCGTACCATCGCCTGTTGCATCGGTTGGCCTGGGATACAAATTGTGCTCGAAGAACATATGGCCGATCTCGTGGCCAATCACGAATGTGAGCTCTTCATCTGACATGAGTTGAATAAGCCCGCTGGAAAGCATCAGAGCGGACTTGTCTTCGCCCCCTATGTGGACGCAAGCAGCCTGCGGGGAGGGGTCGCTGTAAACGTAGCCAGGAATCGCGCTTTGTAATCCAAGCCGGCTCGACGCGGCCCCTATTGAGGCATGCAAGGCAGGCATAAGCTCCGGGCCTATACTGATGGCATCGGCTAACAGCCGAGACCGGGCACTTACATGGGCGTCTTTGGCGTGCTCGCGGTCCAGGTCGATCCCGAAGGTCTTTGGATCGTCCCCGGCGTAACGGCATCCCAGTAAATCGGCGATCAACATGTGCGAACCTGAACGGACCTATTCATGCAACGTGCTTCCGGCGGGCCGCTGCAATCCGGCTCAGCATCTCCTGCGCCTGCTCCCGCTTGCTCGGATCCGAGTGGCTGGCGAGGGAGTTCCACTTTCGATACTCCCGATTCAGATGCTTGCGAACCTCCTCCGGTGACATGGCGCCACTGATTCCCAGCAGGCCGTCATCATCGGCATCACCGACATGCATGGACACCGGGAGTATCTTCTCCTCCATGCCGCGAAGCCTGTCCAGGCTAACCCGCATCCACTCGCCAAGCTGGCGAATGGTATTTAGTTCAGCCTCTTCCGCTCGGCCATCCGCCGCTGCAACATGCAAGCACAGCTCCAACGCATCGTAGCGGCCTGCCGGATCTGATATCTCGGTGAGCTCACTGCACATCGCACGCATATCGAGTTCGCCGGCCGTCGCCTTCTGGTATGCCGCCGTTACAAGACCATTGAGCCGCCGCTTTTCCCTGGACTTCTCCTCGTCATCCTCGATCGCTTCGACGCGCTTTCCTAACCAGGCGCGTATCACGGCTCCCTCGGCGCGATCCATACTTCCATCCGCCGCACTCACGGCCATGGCAAGATCGAGGGTCAGTTCCTCGATCCGAGTGCGGCGTTCTCGCATTTCTTCATAGCCGATCTCAGCCCACTCCACTGAAGTCCGCACGGTTGCAGATGCGAGCACCACACCGCTCACTCTCTGTCCGAAGAAGTACTTGGCTTCGGGGTTCGCAGAAACGACGTCGACATGGAACTCGAGTCGCCGGGTGCCGGATCTCGGCAGCGAAACCATATCAATTGGGACGAACGCTCTCCTGGACCAGTCCGAGATGATCGCGTGCTGGTACGGTAGCGGGGCCGCTTCTGTTCGATACTCGAGAAGGGGAGTATCCGCCTCCTGCATCCAGTCGAGGGCACAGAAGATGGGCTTCGCCTCTCCGTCGGTAATGTCCATGGCGTGGACGACAAACTGAATCTCGAATCCAGCATACGGGGCAGTAATGGGGCCCCTTACCTCGATCTCGAATATGGGTGCCGTGTTGCCTTTGAGCTCTATGGTGGTCTGAGAGACTCTGGCCTCGAATCTTCGTGCCGGTGGTTCTTCTCCTTTAACGGTGGCAACAGCCGACTTCGCGGCCGCGCCAATCGCTCTCAGAGCCCCTCCTAGCAACCAAAAGGCGAACCATATGCCGGCTAACGTCAGAATGACTTCCATTTCAAACCCTCACTCGATCTGGAATTCTTCGAGTGCAGCGCGGCTTTTTCTTTTTGTTTCAGCCTCCAGGGCGCCTTCGAGGGAAGAGAGCTCCACTGCCATCAGGTCGCCCGATTCGACGTCCCGGAAGCTGCATTCCATGCGCTGGTTCTTGTCGTACGAGTAGGTAACCTGGATCGGGCGCCCGGCAGGCCTGTTCGGCGGCAGCGGCATGTTTTCCTGATAGATGATGTTTACGTTATCAGGGTCCTTTGACTCTCCCTGGGTGATCTGCACTTCGATCACATCCTGGCCATCTGCCATCGTGTAGTAGGTCTTGGTCTCACTGCACGGGAGTGATGAGCCCTTTGGAATCAGGATGTCGTTTGCAAGAATGCGGCGCCCGGTCTCCTCATCGGTAGATACGGTGATGGTGCCGTAGCTGTGGTTGGCAACCTCGACCAGCTGAACGTCGCTAAGCCCGCTTCGGACACCCGCCGGCACGAGGGCTGCGTTTTCTTTCAGCGCATTGAGGCCCGAGTAGAGCGCAGCCCCGCATGCGACCGCCTCGTCGAGATTTACCTCCGTGACTGGGGCGAAACCGAAGATTGCCTCCAGCCGTCTCTGAACAAACGGAATCCTGGAGCTTCCGCCAACGAGGAGAACTTTGGAAATCTCGCCCGGGTCCAGCCTGGCTTCGTCAAGGACTGCTTCTACAAGCATCTCAGCCTTCGCCACGAGCGGCGATATCCCTTCCTCAAGCTCTTCTCTGCTCACGGATACTTGCGCCCGTCCCGAATCGTTCTGGATGAGGACACGCTGATTTGGCCGGGTTGTGAGGGCCCGCTTTCTCTCCTCTGCCTGGTTCAGGAACTTCTGCAGCTCGATATCACTCGGGAAAGCAGGCGCGCCGGTTTCGAGCCGAGCCTTCTTGTTCACTATTTCTGCAAGAACCCGGTCGAAATCCGTGCCGCCGAGGTGGCGGTCGCCTTCAGAGGCGATGATGTCGATGTCTCGTCCCGCTACCCTCATCACGGTTACGTCGAACGTGCCGCCACCCAGATCGAAGACAACAATCTTGCCGTTGACCTCATGGTTGGTGGCGTAGAAGAGGGCTGCCGCCGTAGGCTCGTTGATAATTGCTGACACGTTCAGACCAGCCAGTTCCCCGGCATCCATCGTTGCGCGCCGGTGGGATTCAGCGAAGTAAGCTGGGACAGTGATCACGGCATCCCGCACCTTCCCCAACTGGCTTTCAGCATCCAGGCTCAGTTTGCGGAGGATCAGCGATGACAATTCCTCCGGGCGATAGGTTCTGCCCCGGTATCGCCACTGCTTACTGCTTTCCCCCATGTCTCGCTTGACGTCGGTTACAACATTCTGAGGCTCGAGATCGCGGAGGTGTTTTGCTTCTCGTCCGACCAATACGAGTTCAGGCGGGTCATTCTCTGCAAACGCAATGACCGAGGGAGTAAGCCTCTCGCCTTCACTATTTGGGACAATGCTCGCTTTACCTAACGAATCGAGAGCGGCTATCGCCGAATACGTCGTGCCAAGATCTATTCCAACGATTGGTTTCACTGGACCACCTCATCCTGTCGCGCCTGGTACTGGAAGACCCCCACCTCTGCCGGCCTGATGAGCGGCGGCGGTTCAGCTCCCGTTTCACAGATGAACCCCGGTCGGATCAGGCTCGCGATTCGGTCATTCTGTTCTTGGTCATGAGTCGATACCGGGATGGCTGTAGCGGTCTTTCGGTACTCGGAATACTTGCCTCCCAGGGGCGGCTCGAAGGAAACCACCCCCTCATTGCTCAGAAGAATCTCCAGATGATCTTTGATGAGATCGAGCGCCTCGGTACTCGAGTCGTTACCCGATGCTTCGGCAAGCTCCATTTGCTCTCGGATCTCATCCAACGCCCTCAGGATTCCGAGGATCAGGGACTTGTTGATTGTCCAGTGGTATCCGTCCTGGAACCGCCGCAGCTGGCGATCAGCATTGGAGGCTTGATCCCGGAGAGCCCCCAGGATCGCATCAATCTCGGCGAAGCGGCTGGCCTGCTCACCTAACAGGCGGACCAGATTGTCCTGGACTCTCGCGGTTGTCTCAGAGCGTTTCAGGGAGTCGTCGAGAAGTTTCTCGAAACCTTCCTGGTTGACCTTGAGCAACGAATTGATCGCCTCCCGGTGGCGAGCCTCGGAGGTCTTCCGGAGCTTCTCTACTTCACCCCTTAGTTTCTGCAGCTCCTGGTTGAGCGAGTCGGGTGAATCAATCACCTTTGCATTGCGGTGAACCTTTGCGACGACCTTGAGCAGGTAAGCAATCGTTCCGAGCAGCAGCAGGGGAATTGCATATGTAGAAATGACCTCGCTCATCCTTGCCTCCAAAGATCCTTGAAGCGTTATCGGCAGATGCCTAGCCGGTGCAACGAGGACACCACGTTTGGTTGTCCAATTTTGTGATATGGCTCAAAAATCCCACATGTGGCAATTAAGGGATTTACGTAGCCGGAAGGCGGGGCAACGGACGCGGCACGAAAGGGTCTTATGTCCCTCGCACCTTGAACCGCCAAAGCCCAACCGGAGGCCCGGACGGTGAACCCGCGTCACGCGCAAGACGTCATGGCCCTTACGTTCAGGGAAGGCCCCGTATGACGCATTCTGCAGACGCCATCAATCGGGCGAGGGGCAGGCAATCAGTGGGAAGTACTTAGAAAAAGGGATTGGAATTTGTGAACGCCGTGCGGCCCGTGAACTGGAGTCTGACTTAAATTCGATCTCGAGTTTGGGATCGATCAGACGGATTCTGAACGACGGTCAACGTTGAAGGAGTAACGCTTATGTCTCGCGAAAATCCGAATGATAAAGGGTTCACCTGGTGGTCAGTCTGGGCTTGGCTCGGTCTAACTCTCGGCAACCTTGTCACTTTTGCCCAGCTCGCTGAATTGCCGGAAGCGGCTTTGATTCTCGTGGGCTTGAATACGGTTCTCATGGTACTGGTTCTTCGATACAACAAGTATGCTTTCTTGATCGCCACGGTGCTCACGCTCAATCCCATCGTGTGGCTTATCAATGGCGTGTATCTGAAGAGGCGCTGGAATCATCCGCGTGTTAACAAGGGCTCAGCCACGACAGAATCCGTCGCTGCGTACTAAGTGGTATCTGGGGCGCATGTTCGGGTTCCCCTCGGCTTCGCTTTGTGGTCGCTCGTAGCCGCTTAGTAGGAACTGTTGCGATGCAGGATTTTGGGGTCTTGGCCTACCGCTCGCCTATCTGACAGTTGCCTACCAGGCCTGAACCCGTCGAGGGGCTATCTCCTCGGCGGGTTTTCATTTGCCGGCAACAAGGAGAACCCCATGAGAATCTGCTCTTCCCTCGGCTCCATGGACGCCGTAGGGGAATGCCGGCGGAGCCCGACTCAGGAGGGAAACGTCGTCTACATGCTGGGAACAGTGTAGAACCCGTCCTCACCGTCATCCATGGCTTGAAGCCCTCTGTCCTGGATCAATTGAGCATGTTGCCAATGGTCATGGCCAGGAGAACAGCTGCACAGAAATACGCAAACGGCAGAACGGACTTCAGTAGATTTCGCGTAAGGTTGGACCATTGGCGGGCATCGATATGACCAACAAGGACTTGGGACGCCTTGTATCCAGCCAATACGACACCGAGCAGGACCAATACGCCCAGTGACGCAACAGATGTTGCCGCGTCATGGGATGGCCCTCGGAGAGGAGCCAAAATGGCGTTCGCCAAACCTGTTACGACGATGACGGAGTATAAACAAAGGCCACCCCATAAATGGAGCACGCACCATAAACTAGATCGCCGCGGCGTAGACAAGGCGTCTAGATCGTCTTCATCTCGCACAACTCGCATACACTAACTCCTTAGCCCGGTCCAGTAGTGGCTCAGTCCTTGCGGAACATGAGAATGGTATACAGGCAGTCCGGAGCAGCACATTCATACATGTTCACGCCCACCCAGTACTGTTGCCGATAGCCAACATCGAACTGCACGAAGGCTTCTGGATTGACTTCTGCATCAACGCCAACGAGCTCCTCCGCACTGTCCATGACAATCAGGTCCAAGTCGATGCAGTCATCATCACAAACACCGACAGCCATGTAGTGTCCGGGCCCGAGGGATACATACCCGCCTTCCATCTCGTCTGGCTCGAGCGCCCCCGCTGACCCAAATTGATCCAAGTAAGTCCACCCTTCGTCTGCCGCAACGGCGGTGATCACGAGAGCCCTTACGGCCACCTGTTGACCATACTCGTCAAGATCCTGGAGGCTTGCCAGCGTCTCGCGCGGCAGAACGTCCATGAGTTCTCTGGATTCGTCTGCACGGCTTTCAATCAATTTCTGTTCGTCCGTCTTGAGTTCGCTCGCCACCGTCTCAAACGGAGTCGGGGATGGCGCGAGCTGCAACATACCTCTCGCATGTCTCGCTGGTATTGCCATATTGAGGTTCTGGCCATCCTCATAGAACGCTGTCGCGACACCGATCACTTCGCCACGTTCGTTCATGACTGGCCCGCCCGACGAGCCTTCGGAGATCGGGGCGGTGATCTGAAGATAGGTCACACCATCCTCGACGCGCTTCGCGCTAACCAGGCCATCGCTGAACGTGCCCCTCAGGCCCAAGGGATTCCCGATGGCGTAGACGGCGTCGCCAACTTGAACACCCCTTTCATCGGCAATGGTGAGTGCAGTCACCTCTGCCACTGGGATCTGGAGGAGGATAAGGTCTCTTCGGGTATCCTTGGATAGCACATAGACGGCATCGAAAACCTCACCGTCTGAGAGCTCCACAGAAAGGCTCTCCGCACCGGCAACGACGTGGAAATTAGTTACCAGGACGCCGTCGTTTTGGATGAAGAATCCAGTGCCTGACTGGATTATCTCGCCATCGCGATATGCGCTCAGCGTAACCACGGCATCGCGGGCCCGGGCTGCCAGTTCAGCGGGAGTAAGTCGAGTTGGGGCCGGTGCCGCAGCACCCTGTTCCAGGTGCAGGGGAGGCGAGACTTCGACCGAGCGGCGCTCGTGTGGTCTCGTTGTCGTGCAGCCCACCGCGATCATAAGAGACGCGAAGAGAACCGCGCCGTAGGGCCTGATTGCTGGGCTCATATCCTTGCCTCACTAGCGTTCGTCCTATCTACGTCGACCATCCTGCCGCCGGCTGAAACCGGGTTGCGTTAAATGCGTCACAACATGGGCGGAATTTCCTACTGCGGGTCGCTCAAACCGACACAAATTACGTACTAACCACGAGAAGCGTGGGAGCGGGGTTTGGCTGTCTGCGCATCCTTGCGTGCGGTAGAACATGGCTCTCGTTGAACACGAAGCGCGGCTAGCCGCGGGGCAGGGACGTCCGCAGGTCGCCACCCACGGCCGCCTGAGGGGCCGCAGGCGGGACGCTTCCGGAGCCGGCCGCAGGGTTTGATGGGGCGACACTGGGCGCGAGGATTGCGCGATAGCGTGGGCGGCACAGAACTCGGCTCCCGGCGCGAAAGATCAAGATACTCGACGCCCGTCAGAGAAGCCTATAGCGCAGTTCCTAATATGGATTATGCCGGATGTCGAGGAACTCGCCATGTCGCCTAGAATCAGCTGAGGTCAGCGAAAGGCGTGTCCGGGGAATCGCCCGGTAGGCCACGGAGGGATCAAAGTGTTCAAGAAACTGAAAGAGTTCTTCGGCGAGCCGTCCGAGGAAGAGCGCTTGGGCCAAATATGCGCTTTGGTGCTAGCTCAAGATCAGTTCTCCGAGTTGAGAAAATCGGAGGCGATTGTTAAGACGATCACTGACCGAGTAGGCACCTCAGTGGCGACTATTCTGGAATCGAAGGAAGAAAGCTCAAGAGCTTACGCGGCTCGACTGGAACTATTAAAAGCCGCAAAGAGAATGGCCATGGCTAAGAGGTTCCCGTATCTCCCGGAGCGGGAACGCATTGAGCTAGCTGCGCGGCATTGGCCCGATCACGCATTGTCTCCAGAAGAAGCACTGAGTGCAGCGAACACAAATTATTGTGTCGCCTTCGGTGAAACCGTCTGTCTAGACATGATACTCGGTCAAATCGACACTACGGGAGAAAGGAACTGGTGGGCTGAGTACTTGATTCTTTGCATGGCTGATCCCGATGCCCCTGTCGTGGATTCCGCAGAGCAAGCAATCCTTAACGGCAACGGGATGGAAGAGTTTTCATCAGAATTGGCAGAGGCCCAGGCTGCAGTTAAGGCCTTGGCGACGAATGCCGATAACAGGCAGGAATAGCCTCCTCATACCGGCAAGGACTTTTCGCCCTCAACAGGACAAGCAGCGAGATCATCCGTGGACATCTTGGAGTCGCCCTTATTGCTATACCCCGTTCTCTATCTCGGGCTCGGAGTAATTGCGTTTGGCCTTATCTGGCTTTCAGACAAGCTGATCCTCGCCGTACAGGGTTTCTATGACGAAATCCCCTTAACCCTGTTCGGGGCATTAATCATAGTTTTGTTCTGGCCCATTGCTCTTCTAGGCCGACTCATAATGCTCCCAATGCAACTCTGGACTGCGTATGAACAGCGCGTGCTGTACCGGAGAGACAAGACCTAAGGATGTACGGCCCTAATCAGGCGGCGATCACTGAAACATTTTTGACGGAGAGAAATGGATGTCTCAAGCAGAAGATCGATTCCCGAATCCTTGGCGTACGATTTGGACCGCGCCGCGATCCACTTTCAGACGACTGATCGACACGAGCCCAACTAGATCGGTAATTCTGCTGGCCGGCTTGGGCGGAATCTCTAATGGCCTCGACAGAGCGTCAGCTCAAAATCTCGGGGACGCCTATCCCTTACCCGAAATCTTGTTGATTATCCTATTCGCCGGCCCAGTCGGCGGTGTAATTGGCCTCTACCTGGTTTCCTGGCTGCTACGTCTTGTCGGGAACTGGCTGGGCGGCACAGCTACGTCAGAAACTGTTCGTACTGCAGTCGCCTGGTCGCAAGTTCCTTTAGTTGCGAGCTTAGTACTCTGGGTTCTAGCACTACCCGTTTTCGGCTCAGATCTCTTCTCTACCAACACCCCCAGGGTCGACGCGAATCCTATGCTTTTCTTGGAGTTCGGCTTAATCGATATCGCGTTGGCCATATGGGTGTTGGTGCTGACAGTGATCGGCTTGTCGGAAGCAAACCGCTTCGCCATATGGCGAGCAGTTACCAGCATACTATTGGCGATGGTCCTTGTTGTTGCTGCCGTTTCGCTGCCGATTCTATTGATTGGTTAGGCGTTCTCGAGAGCACCCAGAATCGCACTCGGCGAAGGAGGCGCAACCTGATCTGCGAAGTGTACGATTGCTACAAGCCGGACGACTAACCGGAATGACTGAAGTGCGCGCGAGCCTCACTAACCAGGAAGGTCACAGCCGTGTCCAGATTCTTGAACTTCGTCGGCTTTGTCGATCCGTTAGCGCTACTGCAAGAGACAAGCACTAGCTCGCCCTTACCCTCAATTCGTATCAGGCGGACGATATAGAGCTTTTGCTCCTTTCCCGGCAGCCTCATGCCGATAGCTGATGAGCTGCAGAAAGCCTCGAATCCTGGCTTGGTCCCAAATTCCTCGTTCAGGGAAGCTGCTGCTTGCTCGGTTGGGTACATTCTTTCGCGAAGATCAAGAGCTCGTCTATTGTCGGATTCCCCTGATAAGGCCCGCTCACAAATAGAGGCTTCGAGGTGATGGATCTGCCGATATTAGGCGGGCGCGAAGTCATTCAGGGAATTGTGTGGAACCTTCTCATTGTAGCCCCGAAGCCCGCGGGGCATGGACGCCCTCAGGTTGCCACCCAGGGCCGCCGGAGGAGCCGCAGGCGGCGCGATCGCCAGTCGGGCGCGGCAACGTAGTGCTCCCGACATTTGCGAGTCGCGAACTCTCGGCAAGTTCGGACGATGCTCGGGCCCTCTCGCACCGACCTTGGCCCAAGTTCGGACGGGTCAGCCCGGGGGAATTCGCTAAGCCGTTGAGCGGCATTTACCAAGGGATTCCCGGTCCCCTGGTTTCTGGCGGGGGGTTCGGGCGGTGGTTCGGACGCCAGTTCGGACGAGTCAGGGAGTCAATGAAGGGACCGAAAATCCCCTTACCTTTCTTCAGCTTTTCCGTTTAAAAACAAACAGTTCCAGATGCTCATAATCCCTTGGTTCCAGGTTCGAGTCCTGGCGGGCCCACCATCAAAATCAAGGGCTTAGGGCAGCTATGCCGGGACGCGAAGGGATTGGAGTCCCTTGGGGTCGGCATAGGTGTGCGGATTCGTAACCGCAGCCGGTGGGGACGCCATATTGGCGACACCATTGATGCCTGCTTCCGACTAGGGCCAGCCAAAAAAAAAGCCCCGCACTAGGCGGGGCCTTTTGACGCGCTGATCCGAAACTCAGGCTTTCTTCCTTCGGGCGGCGCCCATACCGATCAGGCCCAGGCCCAGAAGAGCCAGCGTGCCCGGCTCCGGCACAGCGATTCTATCCGCCGAGCCGCTCAACTCCGTCCTAAACGCCCCGATGACTCCATCGTCACGGATGACAAAGTCCAGCGTATTGATACCAGCAACGAATCCGGTGCTGATCTGCCAGGCATGCAGCGTATTGAAGTTGTTAACGGTAACCCCAAGCAACTCGATGCCGGTGCTAACACCGTTGATCAAGATGTCGATCCCCTGATTGTCCGTCCCCCATGCTCCGTTCAATACGGCCGTAAGCGGGTCGAATCCGGTGAGATCGAAAGTCGTGCGGAAAGTGATAGTGGTGTTGATTGGCGTACCTGCGCCGGTCTGCCAAATCCACTGCGAGTTCGCATCGTTTGGCAGATACGTCCCTGCGGGATTCGTAACGACAACAGCAGGTGCATTTCCGTTCTCGATAACGGTGTAATTGGCATCTGCGCTACCTGGGGCAAGCGGATTGCCGTCGATATCGAGACCTGTACCGAAAACCGAAATCACACCAGCATTCGCTGCAATCGGTGAAATCACCAAGGCGATCAAGGCCAGACAAGCTCTTTTGGATCGTGTCACTACGGCATCTCCAACTGGGCAAAAACTCTTACTCTGAAAGTGAACCGAGCAAGATCTATGCCAGACAATCCGACTCTCTATCTTTCAATCGTTTAGGTACTTGTGGGGCAGCCCAGCACGGAGAACATGTAAATTCTACCGACAATCAAGCCGACCCATACCTCGTTCAGAGCCTTATCGTGTGTTATCCCCCAAACGGGGGATTGCACGCATCGATCATTCGGGTGTATCGAAGTAAAAAAAACCGGCCTTTGGGGAGGCCGGAGCCATACGGAATTGGCCGTAGATGTCGAGCAGCCGTCCACCCGACTCGTTCGAACAACGTTACGACGCTTGCGTCGAGGCGTTCTATGGCGCATCAGTCGGCAAGGTCAGCTGGTCCATCGCTTGTCAGAACCTGGCCGACCTGGTGGGCGTCTGGACCATCCAGATCACCGGGATCGGCAAGCGCGCCATGGCCACCCGCTTCTCCTGGGACGGCGGATCCGTTCCCGCCCAGGTCTGGCTGGATTACTTCACCCGCTATCACGCGATCAATCCCCGCATCCCGCCCAGCGTGGGACTCGAGGTCGGGGGATGGCAGCATGACCATGAGCTGTTCCCGGCCGAGATCTACGAGGAGTCGCCGTTCTTCCGGGAGTTCCTGATTCCCTACGGCGCCAAGTACTGCTCGGCCACCAAGCTCATCGACGACGACGACATGGTCGTGATCCTCGCCGCGCATCTCAAGCGCGACCGGCCGCCGCTCACGGAAGCCCAGGTCGGCTTGCTGGATCGTGTCCGCTGCCACCTGGTCCAGGCCATCGAGGCGTATCGCTCGCTGCAACGCGGCTTGAGTGATTCGCTCATCGCCAGGACCATGCTCGACGCGCTGCCGCAACCAGTAATGCTGGTCGACGAAACCTTGTATCTGCATCATTTCAACCGCGCGGCCGCGGACATGCTGGGAGCCTCAGGCGCCGTGTTCGAACGCGGCGGCATGCTGCGCTTCAAGGAAAGGCAGGACTCGGACCGCACCGTGCTGGCCATCCGGGAGCTGGGCCTGACCGGCGCCGTGGCCCTGGATGAACGCCAGCATCAAGTTGTCTTTCGTCTCGGCGAGCAGGCGGGTCATGCCGAGCTCCTGGTGATCGCAATCGGCGTTCACCCGGAGGAGACGATGGCGATGTTCGGCGGCGCTCCGCGAGCCATCCTCCTGTTCCACCGACTCGACGGCGAGGTCCGCCTGGATCCGCTCATCATCGGCCACGCCTTCGGCCTGACTCCGGCCGAAGCGCAGGTCGCCGCCACCCTGGTCGCCGGGCAGACCATCGCCGAGGTTGCCAAGTCGCGATGCGTCAGCCTGGAGACCGTGCGCTCGCAGGTGCGCAGCATTTGCGCCAAGGTCGGCGTGTCCCGGCAGGCCGACCTGGCGCGCGTGCTCACCCAGCTGCCCCAGGTGAACCTGGAGCTCAGTCCGCGGACGTTCCTGAGGTAGCTCTTCGCCTCGCAGCCCGCTATGCCGGCCTCCTCCGCGAGACTGAAAGAAGGAACAAGGAAACAGCCAGCAGCCCCAGCGCGCCCGGTTCAGGTACCGCCGCTGGATCGCGGGGGCGGATATCGATCCGGGTTCCCGCCGTCTCGGCGATCAACGGGTCCCCGAAGAAGTCACCCAGCTCGATCACGTCGAGGCCCACCTGGGCGCTGCCCGCCGCCAGCGCCGTGAAGGCCAGCGAGAACAGCCGGAAAGGCGCCCCGTCCTGGTTAAACAGACCGGACCACGAGAGCTCAAAGACCGATACAACTCCCGAACCCAGTTCGACCTCCTGGATCGAGTCGCCGGGTCCATCCAGGAAGATGTCGAACACGACTCCGGAGAACGCGAGGATCCCGGGATCGAAGAGGACGTCGATATCGAAGACACCGACCAGCTCGCCTACTGGGTCGATAACCACATCGACGATGAACTCGTCGCCGACGAAGCCCTCCGTGGCATCCGGCTCCGCAGTGATCAATGCCGCCTGGGCGCCGCCGGAAGCAGCCAGGAGCCATGCCAGAATCAAAGCTCGCATCTTCATTGTCTCTCTCCCCCCTGAATCACTGAATCGCGCAGCGCGGCGCGTCACACTGGATCACGCACTGGCGCGCGTCGAGTGCCGAGATCTGTCCGTCACCGTTCGCATCGCGCGGATCGTCCGGACCGCTGGACGCGGAACCACGCGCCCGAGATATCAAGCCGATGTCGAGTCGATCGACATCGCCGTCACCGTCCGCATCGCAGGTCCGCACCTCGACGACCTGGCAGGCATCACCGGTGCCGTCTCCATCCGAATCCGCCTGGTCCGGGTTGGCCACAGCGGCACAGTTGTCGCAGGCGTCCCCGACCCCATCAGCGTCGGCATCGGCCTGGTCTGCGTTCGGAGTCGCTGGACAGTTGTCGCAGCTCTCGCCTATGCCGTCGCCGTCACTGTCGAGCTGATCGGGATTGGGCCGGGCGGGGCAATTGTCACAAGCGTCGCCAATCCCGTCAGAATCGGCGTCCGCCTGGTCAGGATTGGCGGCACCGGGACAGTTGTCGCATGCATCGCCGACGCGGTCCCCATCGAGGTCCGCCTGGTCAGGATTAGGGACGGCGGGGCAGTTATCGAAGGTGTCACCGACGCCGTCCTGGTCTATGTCGTCGGTATCGATCACCACCGGCTTCATCGTGAAACTAACGTCTTCCGGCGTATCCCCGGAAAATGTCAGCCCGGTCACGAAAGCGGTGGCATCGTCCGGATCCAGGGCCTCTCCCTGGTCGATGCCGGCGATCCGAAACTCACGGACCGGCGCGGCGGAATGGTTTGCGAAAGTCACCGCCAGACCCGCCTGCATCGGTATGGAAAGACCATTGAACTCCACGGTGAACTCGGCGTCTCCGCCCGGCAAGGCTGCCGGAATCAGCGCTGAGGTGAAGGCGCCGGGGACACCCAGGTCGATCGCGTAGTCGTACCCCACGGCAATCGGAGGATCGAAGAAGGTGCGCCGGTCCGGGGGCGGGCAGAAATCGCCACCGAGCACCGTGACCCAGCACCGACCCTGGAAGCGCCAACCGCCACCCTCTTCCGGAAGCAGAACGTTCTCGGGAGCAGGCAGCACCGGTCGGCCGGGCTCCGCTCCCACCGGCGGGGTCGCGATGAAGAGCGCATCAATGCTCGACTGTATTTGCGATCCTCCGGCATCGAGCAGTTGCCCGGATGCACTGGCAACTATCTGGCCCGCATCGTTAAACGAACTAACACCAAGGTCGGTCACGTCGTTGGCGTAGCTTCCTGTCCTGAACGATCGTCCATCGTCGAATGGAACATCCAGGTCCACGGCCAGGAGCGGACCATCGCCGGATGCATCGCCGACGTAGATCCGCCCCACGCCAGACCCGATCGTGGTGTCCGTCTTCTGGCCCACGAACATGACCCGGTTGAGATTGTTCAGGCTCGTGCCTTTGGACGTCTGGCCTCTTGCCTGGGAAAAATTGATGAACTCGTCCTGGCCGGCCTGCACGACGGGGAATACATCACCCTGTGGACTGATGAGCACCACGCGGGGGTTCGGATTAGTTATCGAGGTGTTTGAATTGAAAGAGAGGCTCGCCCATCCGTTGTCGTTGACACCTGGAGTAGGGAAATCCGTGTAACCGAGACCGACCCAATCACCAAGCGCCACGGACTGTACGCCACCCGGCGGTTGCCAAGTGAACAGTGCGGTTGCCCGCTCAACAGTGCTGGGATCAATAATGGGTCCCACCGCAAACACCTGACCGGCCTCGTTGATCTGGACAAAGCTCTGGTACCAAAAGTTGGGGTTTTGTCCCGTCTGCTCTTTCGTGAAGCCGTCCGACCGTTCGAGCTCCCTGGAATTCAAGCCCGTCGATGCCATCTGCAGGAGGGCGCTGACGCTGCCGGCGGACGATGGCGCGCGGAATAAGTCACGGATCTCCCGGATCAGGCTGCCGTCACGATCGAACAAGCCGTAGCCGATATCGTCGCGTATGACGGTCCCGGCAGCATCCCGGATGCGCCACGTCAGCGGGACCGAGATGATCCCGTTGTCGTTGATGCCCAACAGGTGGAAATTGCCAGTCCATCGCGGGCCAATCTCCTCCAGGCGATCGGTCGTCTCGAACAAGACTTCCGCCGCTTCTCCCGGCGCCTTGTAGTAGACGCGGTACAGGTTGTACCCGGAGAACGTGGAGCCAATCCGCTGGCGGGTGACGAAGACAACCTCGCCGTTGTTGTTGATGGCCGACCCCGCCCCGACGATCTGTTCATCGAGGATGCTTGGGGACTGCTCCACGAAGATGGGTTCGTAGGTGTACCCGTTCACCGCTCCCGCTGGCGTAGCCGGCGACATCAACGCCAACGCCAACAGTCCGAGCATCGTGACGCGAAGTCTTGAAATTCCTGCTGTCCCCACCATGGTCCACTCTCCCCCCGATCACCGATTGCCTTGGCTTCTGTGCTGCTCGCGGTTTCCAGGTCGTTGGTCTTGTATTTCGACCGAACAAAGCAGCGAGCGACTGGAGAATGAGACGCTAGAGGATCGTGTGCGAGACGGTCATCCCCCAGTTGGGGGAAGTAGCGAAAACTGGTGCTCGCTGCGGCCGATCAGTGATGAAGGCGCAACCGGACCGACATTTGGACCAATGCGCGGCTCGGTTCCATGCCGCCGCGATCGACGGCGCCACGTGATCGGACGCGTGCAGAGCGCTGGCCGGGTTGCTTGATGCCGGGTGCCTGCAGATCACGGGACTCGATCGCCGCACCGGTGCGGTCCGCTTTTCCTGGGATGGCGGTGTCGCGCCGCCGCAAGCCTGGCTCGATTACTTCACCCACTACCATCGGGTGAATCCCCGGCTGCCGTTCGGTCTGGAGCTGAAAGTCGGCACCTGGCAACACGACCACGAGATCCTGTCGCGGGCAGTGCTCGAGGAAGACCCGTTCTTCAAGGACTTTCTCGTCCCCTACGGCGGTCGGTACTGCTCGGCAACGAACTTGCTGGAAGATGACGAGATCGTGATCATCCTCGCAGCGATCGCCCACAGCGACCGGCCACCGCTGACCGAGGCAGAAATCTCGCTGCTGGAGCGCTTCCGGACTCACCTCATCCAGGCGATCCAGGTCTACCGCACCCGCCAACGGGGCCAAGCCGAGTCGCTCGTCGCAAGGCAATTGCTCGATGCGCTGACCCAGCCGGTGCTCCTGATCGACGATACCCAGTACGTGCACCATGCCAATGCCGCGGCCCGCCAGTTACTGGATTCAGGCGGCGTGATGGCCGAGCGCCGCGGGACATTGAACCTGCGGCGCGCGCGAGACTCGGGTCGGCTGAACGCAGCGCTGCGGCAGCTTGGCCTGACAGGGAATCTCGCTCCGGATGACACGAGCGCCAAAGTCGTCTTTCGCGTCGCCGACCAGACTGGCGAGGACAGTCATCTGGTTGTCGCGATCGCCGTGCGGCCAGACGAGACCATGGCCATCTTCGGCTTTTCACCGCGAGCAGTTTTGCTGTTCCATCCTCTTAAGGGACCCCAAGGCCTGGATCCGTTGATTGTCGGCCACGCCTTCGGTCTCACCCCGGCGGAAGCGCAGGTAGCCGCCGCGATCGCCGGGGGCGCTTCGATCGGGAGCATAGCCGAGGCGCGCGCGCTGAGTCTGGAGACCATTCGCTCCCAGTTGCGCAGCATCTTCCTCAAGGTCGGAGTGAGCCGCCAGGCGGACCTGGCCAGGGTCCTCTCCACCCTGCCGCAGACGAATCTCGAGCACGGCAGGACCCTGATCATCCGCTAGGTTGGGTCGGACAACGCTCGGAGATGTTCGGACCGGCCTCGGCCCAGGTCCGGGCGGGTCAGCCGGGCGACTTCGCTAAACCGTTGACCGGCATGAACCGAGGGATTCCCGATCCCGCGGTCTCGGGCGAGAGGTTCGGACCGCGGTTCGGAAGCCAGTTCGGGCGGGAAACTCTGACTGATGCGGGCAGAGAAAAATCCCTTAGTTCTCGTCCAAATATCTCAACTAATCAAGGACTTGTGCCTGATGCTCATAATCCCTTGGTTCCAGGTTCGAGTCCTGGCGGGCCCACCAACCTATTCAATGGGTTGGGGTTTTATGCCGGGAGGCGAAGGGATTGGAATCCCTTGGTGTGGGGCATAGTCAGGGCCAATCGAACTTGTAAATCCCCTCGCACGCCGCAGTGAACCGGCCTACCGCTGACCGTACCCCTTGAACCAAGCCGGCCTTGATGTGGGAAATTGAGCATATCAGGCGGCTTCGCGAGCAAACACTGCCGGAGGCTTTTTGCCCAGAGAGCGATGCGGCCTGACGTGGTTGTAGTGGGTACGCCAGGCATCGATTGTTGATCCGGCATCCGCCAGCGTGGCGAACCAGTGCAGGTCCAGGCAGTACTCACGGAACTTGGCGTTGAAGCTCTCGACGAAGGCGTTCTGGGTCGGCTTGCCAGGCTGGATGAAGTGCAGCTTGACCCCACGCTCTTTGGCCCAGAAGAACATGGCTTTGCTGGTCAGCTCAGGACCGTTGTCCATGACGATCTGCCTGGCCAGGGGGCGGGATCGAGCTAACTGATCCAGTTCTCGAGCCAGACGCTCGCCGCTGATTGAGAAGTCGACGATCTGCAGCACGCACTCACGGCTGAAGTCATCGACGACGTTAAACACACGGAACCGTCGGCCATTCGCCAGTTGGTCTGAGACGAAGTCCACGGACCAGCGCTCGTTGATGCGACTCGGCAGCGCTAACGGAACCCGAGGACGGGTCAGCTTCTTGCGGCGCTTCGTGCGGACCTGCAGGCCCTCTTCTCGATATACCCGATAGGTCCGCTTCGGGTTCACCACCAGGCCCTCCGTCTTGAGCATGTCATGCAGTGTCGGATAGCCATAACGGGGATAGCGTTCGGCCAGCGTCTTCA
>NZ_JAALFH010000062.1:0-22334 GCF_011058255.1 Thioalkalivibrio sp. XN8
TGAAGACGCTGGCCGAACGCTATCCCCGTTATGGCTATCCGACACTGCATGACATGCTCAAGACGGAGGGCCTGGTGGTGAACCCGAAGCGGACCTATCGGGTATATCGAGAAGAGGGCCTGCAGGTCCGCACGAAGCGCCGCAAGAAGCTGACCCGTCCTCGGGTTCCGTTAGCGCTGCCGAGTCGCATCAACGAGCGCTGGTCCGTGGACTTCGTCTCAGACCAACTGGCGAATGGCCGACGGTTCCGTGTGTTTAACGTCGTCGATGACTTCAGCCGTGAGTGCGTGCTGCAGATCGTCGACTTCTCAATCAGCGGCGAGCGTCTGGCTCGAGAACTGGATCAGTTAGCTCGATCCCGCCCCCTGGCCAGGCAGATCGTCATGGACAACGGTCCTGAGCTGACCAGCAAAGCCATGTTCTTCTGGGCCAAAGAGCGTGGGGTCAAGCTGCACTTCATCCAGCCTGGCAAGCCGACCCAGAACGCCTTCGTCGAGAGCTTCAACGCCAAGTTCCGTGAGTACTGCCTGGACCTGCACTGGTTCGCCACGCTGGCGGATGCCGGATCAACAATCGATGCCTGGCGTACCCACTACAACCACGTCAGGCCGCATCGCTCTCTGGGCAAAAAGCCTCCGGCAGTGTTTGCTCGCGAAGCCGCCTGATATGCTCAATTTCCCACATCAAGGCCGGCTTGGTTCAAGGGGTACGGTCACTGGATTCCCGCCCACATACGCATACGTATTCAACCCAGCCGCCAACTCGATCGGATCGCCCTGCGTATACCGACCCACCGACCCGTCATACGTCCTGAACCAATTCTGCCAGCTCGCCCCCTCGGCATCGTAATACTGCCCCGGGAACCCCAGGTTGTACGCGCCGATGCTGGTCGTCGCGACCTTGCGATCAAAGGCCAGGTTCTCTGCCCGCCACACGATCGCCTTGCTCGCGTTGGTGAGGATTTCGGGACGGCCCAAGTGATCGGCATGGACATGATACACCTGCCCGCCGCGCACCAGCCCGATCGGCTGGCCGTTCAGCCACAGGTAAATGCTCGTCAGCGTCGTACCGCCGGGGCTGGTCTCCGCCTGGAGCGTACCCTCGGCCCCGTACAGATAACGGCTGACGATGTTCCCCGGCGCCCGCTTGAACGTCCGCCGGCCCATACCGTCGTGCCCATAGCTCCAGGTGCCGGCCGGCAGCGCCACCGTCGCGCCGTGGCTCTGCTGGATGCTCATCGCCGGCTGGCTGCGGCTCGCCGGACGCGCGAACCCGTCATACACGTAGGTGATGGTGTTGCCGGCGACGGTCTCAGCGGTGCGATGGCCGGCCGCATCATGGGTGTAGCTTCTGGCCAGGGTGCCGGCCGCAGATACCGAGTTCAGCCGGTTGCCGGTGCTGGACACGTTATAGCTGTCCGTCGCCCCGCCCCAGGTGTGACTGGTGCGGTTGCCGTTGACGTCGTAGCCGATGACATGGTTGCCGGAGGTCGAGGTCACGCCGGTCAGTCGCGACAACGCGTCGTAGCCGAACGTCTGGCTCAAGCTGGGATACGCGTGGTTGGTGATCCCGGTGATCAGATCGCCGGCGTTCCAGGCATAGCCCAGGCTCTGCGGCGAGAGCGACCCGCCGATCGTCTCCACGCGGCCGCCCAGTCGTAGCTGACACTGCGGCCGATGCCGTTGCCGTGAGTCAGCGCCGTCATGCGGCCGGCCGCATCGTACGTGACCCCCGTGGCCACGTTGCGCCAGGTGCCGCCGACCTTCGCCTGTAAGGTGTTCACCCGGCTGGCCGTGTCATAGCCGTAACTGATTTCCACCCCGCCCGGATAAACCGTCAGGTTCCTCCGCCCGTGGACGTCATAGCCGTGCTGCACCGTATACCCCTGGCCCTCGATCACCGTGCTCTCGCTCGCCAGCTCGCCGGTCAACGTGTAGGCGTAGCTGATCGCCGCCCCGGGGTTCGACACACTGCGTAACCGGCCTACACCATAGGTGCCGGCGATAGGCCAAACGAAACAGTCGTCGCTGGCCCGTATGAACCCCGCTTCAACGAGACGCTCCTGATCCGGAGACACGGCGGCTACTCTCTCGCGCCAGCGTCTCTACCAAACCGGACCGGCTACGCAATCTGTATTCCGACCAACAGTAAGTACGAAAGCAAGACGCCTGCCGAAAATACGGTATGAGAAACCGCCAGCACGAATCTGTGCTTGAGATCGCCCACACTCGATTCTCCTAATCGGACCAACTTGTAGGTCAGTGCGGAAAGATCAATGCAAGCGCGAAACAGCATAAAGGCGGACGCGAAAAGAGCGTATAGCCCGCCCCCAGCCGGTGGTAGTGCACATGCGATAGGTAAGGAGGCACAAAACGTCGGGTCTCGGAGCCCAAAAAATGCAGATCCAACTCCCAGCATTGCCGGTATCGCGTTATACCCGACCCATCGCAGAGCAGTGGTAATCACAGAGTGCATCTACCGACCGCGCATCCAGTCTACCGCGCGAAGTTGAGCGTCGGTAATCGCGCGGGCCACCGTCCCATCTCCGAAGAATGCGCCGGCCCCAATCCCGATTCCGGCGCACGGAGTCACCATTCCAGTTGGCTTAATCGACCCCGTAACTGCAAGCACGCCGCCCGCTGTAACCATCTTGGCAAGCTGCCCCGCGAACGACGATGATCCGTTCGCAAAGGTTGCGGCGGCGTCGCCCAAGGGTTGGTTTGTTTGCCCAGCCTGGTCACAGCGGTCGTTCTGATGCAACGAGTCTTGTGCATCACCGAAATCCTGCGCTGCTGCCTTCACGGAGTCGGCTGCGACAAATCCCGCACCCGCCTGAATGACGCAGACAGCGATTGGGACAAACAACCCTGTTGGATCCACGTTCGATGTGGGGTTACCAATAGCATACCCATAGGTATTCACCCCCCCCGCCAACCCGATCGGGTCTGACTGTGTGTAGCGGCCGATGGATCCGTCATAGGTCCGGAACCAATTCTGCCAGCTCGCCCCCTCGGCATCGTAGTACTGCCCCGGGAACCCGAGGTTGTACTCACCGATGCTGGACGTCGCGACCTTGCGATCGAACGCCAGGTTCTCCGCCCGCCACACGATCGCCTTGCTGCTGTTGGTCAGCATCTCCGGCCGGCCCAGGTGATCGGCATGCACCTGATACACCTGCCCGCCCCGCACCAGTCCGATCGGCTGGCCGTTCAGCCACAAATAAATGCTCGTCAGGCTGGTGCCGCCCGGGCTCGTCTCGGCCTGGAGCGTACCCTCGGCTCCATACAGGTAACGGCTCACCACATTCCCCGGCGCCCGCTTGAACGTGCGCCGGCCCAGGCCGTCATGGCCGTAACTCCAGGTGCCCGCCGGCAGCGCCACCGTCGCCCCATGGCTCTGCTGGATGCTCATCGCCGGCTGGCTGCGGCTGGCCGGGCGACCGAACCCGTCGTAGACGTAGCTGATCGTGTTGCCGGCGATGGTCTCCGCAGTGCGATGCCCGGCCGCATCATGGGTGTAGCTTCTGGCCCGGGTGCCGGCAGCAGATACCGCGTTCAGCCGGTTGCCGGTGCTGGACACGCTATAGCTGTCCGTCGCCCCGCCCCAGGTGTGGCTGGTGCGGTTGCCGTTGGCGTCGTAGCCGATGACATGGTTGCCGGAGGTCGAGGTCACCCCCGTCAGTCGCGACAACGCGTCGTAGCCGAACGTCTGGCTCAAGCTGGGATACGCGTGGTTGGTGATCCCGGTGATCTGGTCAGCGGCGTTCCAGGCATAGCCCAGGTTTTGCGGCGAGAGCGAACCCGCGATGCCCTGCACCCGGCCGTCCCAGTCGTAGCTCACGCGGCGGTCGATGCCGTTGCCGTGAGAAAGCGCGGTCATGCGGCCCGCAGCATCGCACGTGACCCCCGTAGCCCCGTTGCGCCAGGTGCCGCCGACCTTGGCCTGCAGGGTGTTCACGCGGCTCGCCGTGTCATAGCCGTAGCTCACCTCCACGCCGCCCGGATACGTCGTCAGGGTGCGCCGCCCGTGCACGTCATAGCCGTGCTGCACCATATACCCCTGGCCCTCGATCACCGTGCTCTCGCTCGCCAGCTCGCCCGTCAAATCCAGGACGCACTCGCGCACCCGCTGGCCGTGTCGGTATCGCGCGTCAATCGACTGTTGCATTTACATGCGCAGACACAGGCTTGAGCTTGGAGATCGTCGCGACCAAGGCAGAAAGGGCCAGGATCGCCGCAAGCCCCAGGAAACCTACCCAAGAACTCCGACCAAACACCAGATAAAACATTGGAATCATCGCGACATAAAGCAGCAACTGGATGACCAAAGGCGCCCGGCTGAAGGTGACAGCGCTTGAACAAGCAGGACAATAGGCTGGCCTGAAGATCGAAATATTCCAACGAGCAAAGAACGGAACTGCTTCGCCACAGATAGGACAAGTGGGCTTTGTAAATGTACCGTGAGGTGAATTCAACATAGATTCAGTTACCACACTTCGTATCGCAATCGTTGAAACGAGTCAGAATCGATTCAACGCCTTTCGCAACCAAACCTCCGATCAATCCACCGGCCATACCCCCTGGTACGCTGCCGAGACCTCCGACCATACCTCCTACGGCTCCACCTGTCGGACCACCACCAAAGGAACCGGCTACCGCTCCGCCCACCATGCCTGTGACGCCGCCAGGCAATCCAGATACCATTCCAGCCCCGACGGACCCAATCGACGTGGCCGCGAGCCCGCCAGCGGTCCCGGCTGCACCTCCTCTGGCCACACCAAGGATCCCTCCGGCGACGGCCCCTTTCGGGCCCAAGGCGCTGCCGGCGATTGCCCCGGAGACGCCACCTCCAACCGATCCTCCTACTCCTCCCGCGATCGCCTGAATTTCCTCAGGGGTCAAGCAGTAAAGTCCAACAGGGTCAACGTACATAATCGGATTGCCAAGGGAATAGGCATACGTATTCAACCCACCCGCCAACCCGATCGGATCGCTCTGCGTATAACGCCCGATGGACCCGTCATAGGTCCTGAACCAATTCTGCCAGCTCGCTCCCTCGGCATCGTAATACTGGCCCGGGAACCCGAGGTTGTAGTCGCCGATGCTGGTCGTGACGACCTTGCGATCGAACGCCAGGTTCTCCGCCCGCCACACGATCGCCTTGCTGCTGTTGGTCAACATCTCCGGCCGGCCCAGGTGATCGGCATGCACGTGGTACACCTGCCCGCCCCGCACCAGCCCGATCGGCTGGCCGTTCAGCCACAAATAAATGCTCGTCAGACTGGTGCCGCCCGGGCTGGTCTCCGCCAAGAGATTACCCTCGGCGCCGTACAGGTAACGGCTGACGATGTTCCCCGGCGCCCGCTTGAACGTCCTTCTGCCGAGCCCGTCATGGCCGTAACTCCAGGTCCCCGCCGGCAGCGCCACCGTCGCCCCATGGCTCTGCTGCACGCTCATCGCCGGCTGGCTGCGGCTCGCCGGGCGACCGAACCCGTCATAGACGTAGTTGATCGTGTTGCCGGCGATGGTCTCCGCAGTCCGATGCCCGGCCGCATCATGGGCGTAGCTCCTCGCGCGGGTGCCGGCCGCAGAGACCGCGTTCAGCCGGTTGCTGCTGGCGGACACGCCGTAACTGTCCGTCGCCCCGCCCCAGGTGTGGCTGGTGCGGTTGCCGTTGGCGTCGTAGCCGATGACATGGTTGCCGGAGGTCGAGGTCACGCCCGTCAGTCGCGACAACGCATCGTAGCCGAACGTCTGGCTCAATCCCGGATACGCGTGGTTGGTGATCCCGGTGATCTGGTCGCCGGCGTTCCAGGCATAGCCCAGGCTCTGCGGCGAAAGCGACCCCGCGATGCCCTGCACCCGGCCGTCCCAGTCGTAGCTGATACTGCGGCCGCTGCCGTTGCCGTGGGAAAGCGCGGTCATGCGGCCGGCCGCATCGTACGTGACCCCCGTGGCCACGTTGCGCCAGGTGCCGCCGACTTTCGCCTGCAGGGTTTTCACCCGGCTGGCCGCATCGTAGCCATAGCTCACCTCCACGCCCCCCGTGTAGCTGGTCAGGGTGCGCCGCCCGTGGACGTCATAGCCATGCTGCACCGTATACCCCTGGCCCTCGATCACCGTGCTCTCGCTCGCCAGCTCGCCGGTCAACGTCCAGGCGTAGCTGATCGCCGCCCCGGGGTTGTTGACACTGCACAACCGGCCCACGCCATACGTGCAGGTGTCATACCCGTAGGTCGAATACTGCCACGCGCCCTGGCCCGGATACCACGCCCGCACCTGGGTCGGGCGGTCCAGCAGGTCGAACGTCACCTCGCTGGTGCGCCCGTCCGCCGGGAGGGTCCTCCAGCGCCGGCCGGCGGCGTCATACTGATAGGTCGTGGTGCCGGTGTCGGGGCTTTGCAGCGTCAACAGGTCGCCGAAGCCATTGTAGGTGTAGCTGGTGACCTTGTTGCGCGGATCCTCCACGCTCGCCAGCCGCCCGAGGACGTCGTAGCCGAACTCCGTCACCCCGCTCAATGGGTCCGTGATCGACTCGAGCCGGCCGTGGGTGTCGTAGGCGTAGCTGGTCGTGCGCGCCAGCGCATCGACGGTCTGGGCGACCTGGCCGTTCGGATCGTAGGTATAGACCAGTTGCTGGCCGTTGTTGCCGTAACTGCGGCGCAGGAACCCGGCGGTGTCGTATTCAAAGTGCTCACGGTGCACAACGGTCGAGGACCAGCCCGAGATCCAGTGGCTCACGGTCCGCGTGGTCAGGTTCGACAACACGTCATAGGCCAGCGTGGTGCGGTCGAACCCGGTCCCGGTGGCGCTCGGCGCATCGATCCGCTCCAGCCGCCCGACGTTGTCGTAGACCAGATCGGTGGTCCGGCCGGTGGGGTCGGTGGCGCTGTCGAGCTGGTCGTCCGCCCGCCAGGCCTGGCCCCAGATCCGATCCCCGCCGGTGGCCGCCACCCGGGTCTGGGTCAGCCGGCCCTTGCCGTCGTAGGTCAGCCAGGTGTTCAGGCCGTTGGGATCGACCATCCGCCCCGGCTGGCCGAGCCCGTTGTGCTGGCTGAAGCTGGTGACCTGGCTCAAGGCATTGGTCACCGACAACAGGTTGCCCTGGCTGCTGAACTGCTGGGTGGTGCTGTCGGCCGTGCCGGTCAGCGGCCCGTCCACGGTCAACTGGTTGATCAGCTTGTTGGTATGGAAGGTGTAGCTCCAGGTGGTGGTGCGCTTCTGGCCGCTGGCGCAGGTCGGGGCGCACGCCTCGACCTTGTCGAGCAGCCGCTTGCGGTTCCAGTCGCTGTCCGGATACCAGGTGTAAACGGTCTCCGCCTGGATGCTGCCGCTGGAGCCGTAGCGGCTGACCCGGGTGATGAGGTTGCGCGGCTCGTCCCACTGGTAGACCGTGCGCTGCTGGTGGGTGGTGCTGCCGCCGGGCGCCACCCCGGTACGCTCCTCCAGCAGCTGGCCCCGGTCGTTGTAGGTGTAGAAGCTCTGGTTGCCGGCGAAGTCCACCCGCCGCGTCTGGTAACCCCGGCTGTCGTAGTCGATGGCCACCGCTGCCGCCGGGCAGGCGGTGCTCTGCGCCCGGTCCACGCCGGTCAGCCGCTTTAGGCCGTTGAGGGTGGTGAAGTTGTAGCGGGTGGTGTGCCCTCGCGCGTTGGTCACGTCCGTGTAGTTCGTCCCGTAGACGAAGGTGTCGCGCTCGATGCCGCCGGCCAGGCCCGAGTACTGTACCTTGCCGTTCGTGTAGTAGTCGTACTCGGTGCGCCGCACGCCGCCGATGGAGTACCCGGTCAGGGCATCCGGCTGGGCCGTGTTCTCGTAATGGTAGGTCGTCACGCCCAGGCTGTCGGGCGCGGTCACGCTGGTCAGCCGGCCGCTGGTGTAGCCGTAGTTCCACACCTTGCCGTTGGGCGCGGTGATCGAACTGATCCGCCCGCCGCTCCAGCTCAGCGAGATACTCCGGCCGGAGGTGTGGCTGACGGTGTTCAGGGTATTGCCGAGGTTGATGTAGCTGAAGGTGTAGCCGACGTTGCGCACGTCGCGCAGGGTCTTGATGCGGCCGTTCTCGGTATAGGTCTCTTTGCCGCCGTCCTCCCGGTGCAGCGTCATCTCGCTGAACGAGCCGGGCGCGCTGCTCTCCAGGTACTCCGTGATCCAGCTCGTCGATTGCGGCCGCGAGTCCTCGTAACGCTGCGTGCTCGCGTTCCAGGTGTACTCGTACTTGCGCCCGTCCGGACGGACCGCGGTGATGCTCAGGTATTTGCCGGGATACAGCGGACACGGCACGTCCGGGCCCTCGTAGGTCCCCGGCAGGCACACCGGCGACCAGTTGGGGTTCGTCACGAACGAGCCGAGGTAGTAGTTGAAGCTCCAGGTCCAGTTGTTGCCAAAGCCGTTGAAAAACCCGCCCGCCTTCGAATACGTCCGCGACAGCACGAAATCCCCCGTCGCCGTCGCAAAGTCCACCTCGTCGAGGACCTTGTTGCCGGAGGCCAGGACGACGGGGTTGGAGGACTCCTCGTTGCCGCAGGGGTCCTTGCGTTCGACGGCGCGGTCGTTGTTGGCGGGCTCCGCAGGGCTTTGTTGCCGAAACTCTCCCTGGGCGTCCTCCAGCGTTTAAATCAGAGACTCGAACAGCATCAGCCTTGCCCAATAACCTTTGACCTTCATCCTCTCCAGTACTTTGGGTGGCTCCTTTGTCTCCGACGCGTTCACCGAATCAATCGTCCCGCCCGCCAGACACATCAATAGTCCAACGACAGCCACTGACCGCCATGATGGCCTACCAATGAAAGGAGCAGTCGAGATCCGGGGCATGTGTATATCCTCGCTCACCAATCTATATATGGGCTCTGAAGCGCATATATACCCCCCCGGAAGCGTCTGACAAGCGTTTTCGGCACGGAGCACATGGGGCGCCGGCGGCAGCTCGCTTGCCGCAATGCAGCGGCAGCGGACGCGCACGCCTCACGCGCAGGCATCTGAGCCAAGCGGGAGGCGTGCGCGGTCGGTGCCGCGGCCAGGCACGGCGGCGATCAGTCGACCTCGGTCAGTTCCCGTAGCACGGCCGTGGCAAACGCCCCCGCCGGCAACCCGAAGGACAGCTCGAGCACGTCGCCTGCAACGCGCCACTCGAGGTCAGCGACGCGCAAACGCAGCGGCCGCCGCTCCTGCTCCAGCCCCTGCGCCGCGAGTCCCTCAGCGAACAGCGGGAACCGAGCCGCAACCGCTTGCTCGAGCGCGGCGCCGGGGCCGTGGCCGGGCGGCTCGCCCTGCCCCCACAGCGGGCCGGTCGGATGCACGTCCAGCGCCGCCAGCCGGCCCGGCAACGCCTCGTCGCCGGCCTCGGCAATGAACCAGCTGCCGCTGCCGTCGAGCTGCACCGGGTCGCCCGGGGCGGCGGTCTCCCAGCTGCCGTCCGCAATCCGCTCGGCGAGGACGGCGTTGAAAATCAGCGAGCGCGCCGCCGACAGTGCGAAGCCGCGCTCGTCGCGCCGCGGCCGTAGCTCGCCGGCGAACCAGCGCTCCGCCAGGCGCAGGTTGCCCTGCTCCCGGCCGAAGCGCTGCGGGCCGAAGGCATTGGGCACGCCGCGCGCGGCGACCGCCTGCAGGCGCTGCTCGAGCGCGGCGGGGTCGGCTTCGAGCCCGGTGATGCGAAGGCGGAAAGTGTTGCCGCGCAGGGCGCCGCGCTTCAGCTTGCGGTCGTGGGGCTGCCATTCGATGAGCTCCACGCCCTCGATGGCGAGCGTGTCCGGGTCCGGGTGCCGGCCGCCGGGACACAGCACGCTGAACCACTGCTCGGTGACGGCATGGCGGTCCTTCAGGCCGGCGT
Organism: Thioalkalivibrio sp. XN8; assembly: GCF_011058255.1. GTDB lineage: Bacteria > Pseudomonadota > Gammaproteobacteria > Steroidobacterales > XN24 > XN24. The sequence continues at coordinate 9,826 of NZ_JAALFH010000062.1, forward strand.
AGCCGACGTCGTGGCGCGGCCGCCCGGCCCAGCGCGCGAGCTGGCCGGCGACCCAGGCCGTGTTGCAGCCGGTCTCGCGCAGGCGCAGGAACAGGTGCTCGCCCTCGCCCTTGAGAGCAAAGCCGAGTTCTTCGACGACGATGAAGTCGGCCGGTGCCGCACGAATACGCCCGGTGCCCGCCGGGCCGCCGAAAGCGCACGGCAAATCACGCCAGGGATCGAAGGCGGGCTGGCTCAGGAGATCTCCTCGAGCAGTACTACCGCGTAGGCCGCCAGGCCCTCGCCGCGGCCGATGTAACCCATGCGCTCGGTGGTGGTGGCCTTGACGTTGACGCGCCCGGGCGCAATGCCGAGGTCGGCGGCGATGCGCTCGCGCATCAGCGGGATATGCGCGGCCATGCGCGGCGCCTGGGCGACGAGGGTGAGATCGGCATTGGCGACGCGCAGGCCCTGCGCTGCGACGCGCGCCACCACGGCGCGCAGCAATTCGCGGCTGTCGGCGCCCTGCCATTGCGCGTCGGTGTCCGGGAACATGCCGCCGATATCGCCCAGCCCGGCCGCGCCAAGCAACGCGTCGCACAGCGCATGCAAGGCGACATCGCCGTCGGAATGCGCCACCACGCCGTGGTCGTGGGGAATGGCGACGCCGCCGACGTGCACCACATCGCCCTCGCCGAAGGCATGAACATCGAACCCGTGGCCTATGCGCATCATTGCTCCTCGCGGGCGCGCAGCACCGCTTCCGCCAGCGCCAGGTCCGCCGGCGTGGTGACCTTGAGGTTCGACCCGGAACCCGCCACCAGCGCCGGGCGATGCCCGGCCAACTCCATCGCCGCGGCCTCGTCGGTGACGTGGTCGCCGGACTCGATCGCCGCGGCCAGCGCCTGGCGCAACAGCCCATAGCGGAACATCTGCGGGGTCAGCGCGCGCCACAACCCTTCCCTGGGGACTGTCCCCAGGACATGTCCCTGATCATCCGCCTGCTTGAGCGTGTCCGCCAGCGGCAGCGCGAGCAGCCCGCCCACCGGATCCTGCTCCAGCTGTTCGAACAGCGCCTCGACATCCTCGGCCGGCAGGCAGGGCCGGGCCGCATCGTGCACCAGCACCCAGTCGTCGTCCGCGGCCCGGTCGGCCAGCGCTGCCAGCCCATTGAGGACCGAGTGGCAGCGCTCCGGGCCGCCCGGCGCGGTGAGGAGCCGCGGACCGGGCGCAACGGCCTCCCGCCACCCGTTGTCGTCCGGCGCCACCACCAGCACCACCGCCTCGATGCGCTTGCAACCCAAGAGGGGCGCCAGCGCGTGGGCCAGCAGCGGCCGTCCGCGCAGCGGCAGGTACTGCTTGGCGGTGGCCGCGCCCATGCGCCGGCCGCTGCCGGCCGCCGGCACCACGGCCCAGGCCCGCGCCATCAGCGGCCTCCCGACACGGCGTCGAGCGACTCGGGGTCGACCTCGACCACCTGGAACAGGGTCTCTCCCTCTCGGATCATCCCGAGCTCGCTGCGGGCGATTTCCTGGACGGCATCGAGGCCGGTCTTGAGGTCGTCAACCTCGGCCTTAAGCGCACGGTTGCGTTCTTCCAGCGCCGCATTTTCATGCTGCTGCGCCGCGACCTCCTCGGTCAGGCGCCAGGCGGCGCGATAGCCGCTGTCGGAGACCCACAGCCGGAATTGCAGCAGGACGAGCAGCGCCAGCAGGATGAAGATCACCGCCCGCACGCAGCCGCCTGGCCGGCCTCAGGCCGTGCCGAATGGCAGCGCCGCGCGGCCGGGATAACGGGCCGAGCCGCCCAGTTCTTCCTCGATGCGCAGCAGCTGGTTGTACTTGGCGACGCGGTCGGAACGCGACAGCGAGCCGGTCTTGATCTGGCTCGCCGGGGTGGCCACGGCGATGTCGGCGATGGTCGCGTCTTCGGTCTCGCCCGAGCGGTGCGAGACCACGGCGGTGAAGCCGGCGCCGTGCGCCATGTCGATGGCTTCAAGCGTCTCGGTCAGGGTGCCGATCTGGTTGACCTTGATCAGGATCGAGTTGGCGATGCCCTCGTCGATGCCGCGCTTGAGGATCTTCGTGTTGGTGACGAACAAGTCGTCGCCGACCAACTGCACCTTCTTGCCCAGGCGCTCGGTGAGCAGCTTCCAGCCCGTCCAGTCGTCCTCGGCCATGCCGTCCTCGATCGACACGATCGGATAACTGGACACCAGGCCCTGGAGGTAATCGCAGAAGCCGGCGGCATCGAACTCGCGGTTCTCCGAGGCCAGGCGGTACACGCCGTCGGCGTGGAACTCGGAGCTCGCCACGTCGAGCGCCAGCACGATGTCCTCGCCCGCCCTGAAGCCGGCCTGCTCGATCGCGGCGAGGATGGTCTCCAGCGCCGCCTCGTTGGACGGCAGGTCGGGCGCGAAGCCGCCCTCGTCGCCGACCGCGGTGGCCAGCTTGCGCGCCAGCAGCACGGCCTTGAGCGCATGGAAGATCTCGGCGCCGTAGCGCAGCGCCTCGGAGAAGCTCGGCGCGCCCACCGGCATGATCATGAATTCCTGGATGTCGACGCTGTTATCGGCGTGGGAGCCGCCGTTGACGATGTTCATCATCGGCACCGGCATGGCGAAGTCGCCGCCGCGGTGCAGGTAACGGAACAGCGACTGGCCGCTGGCCAAAGCGGCGGCCTTGGCCGCGGCCAGGGAGACGGCCAGCAGCGCATTGGCGCCGAGCCGGCCCTTGTTCTCCGTGCCGTCGAGCTCGATCAGCTTGCGGTCCAGCCCCTGCTGGTCCGCCGCATCCATGCCGACCACGGCGTCGCGGATCTCGCCGTTGACGTTCGCCACGGCTTTGAGCACGCCCTTGCCGAGATAGCGCGACTTGTCCCCGTCGCGCAGCTCGACCGCCTCGCGCGTGCCGGTGGAGGCGCCGGAGGGCACGCCGGCCCGGCCCATGACGCCGCCCTCGACCGTGACCTCGGCCTCGACGGTCGGATTGCCGCGCGAATCGAGGATCTCGCGCGCCCGGATTTCAGTGATCTTCGCCATCTGTGTTACTCCGCTACTGCATCTCGTCGAAGGGCCGCGCCTTGACGGTCTCATCGAGCACCTTGAGCGTCTCCAGCAGGCCCTCGAGCCGGTCCAGCGGCCAGGCATTGGGGCCGTCGGACAGGGCGTTGGCCGGGTCGGGGTGGGTCTCCATGAAGAGCCCGGCGACGCCGGCGGCGACCGCCGCGCGCGCCAGCACCGGCACGAACTCGCGCTGCCCGCCCGAGGCCGAGCCCTTGCCGCCCGGCAGCTGCACCGAGTGGGTGGCGTCGAACACCACCGGCGCGCCGGTCTCGCGCATCACCGCCAGGGCGCGCATGTCCGAGACCAGGTTGTTGTAGCCGAAGGTGAAACCGCGCTCGCAGGCCATCACCTGCTCGTTGCCCGTGGAACGCGCCTTGTCGATGACGTTTTTCATTTCCCACGGCGACAGGAACTGGCCCTTCTTGATGTTGACCGGGCGGCCCTGGGAGCAGGCGTTGACGATGAAGTTGGTCTGGCGGCAGAGGAAAGCCGGGGTCTGCAGCACGTCCACGACCGCGGCCACTTCGCCGAGCGGCGTGTCCTCGTGGATGTCGGTCAGCACCGGCACCCCGACCTGCTGCTTCACCGCCTCGAGGATCTTCAGCCCCTCCTCCATGCCCGGCCCGCGGAAGCTGCCGATGGAGGAGCGGTTGGCCTTGTCGAAGGAGGACTTGTAGATGAACGGCACCCCCACCCGGGCGGTGATCTCCTTTAGACGGCCCGCGGTCTCGAGCGAGAACTCGCGGCCCTCGATCACGCAGGGCCCGGCGATCAGGAACAGCGGATGCTCCAGGCCGACCTCGAAGCCGCACAGCTTCATGCCGATACCCGCTCGGTCTCGGCGTACTGCCGCCGGGCCCGCGCCGCGTTGATGAAGCCGGTGAACAGCGGGTGGCCGTCGCGCGGGTTGGAGGTGAACTCGGGATGGAACTGGCAGGCGAGGAACCACGGATGCTCCGGCAGCTCCACCATCTCGCACAGCCCGTCCTTCGACCAGCCCGACATCACCAGGCCGGCCTCCTCCAGCGCTTCGCGGTAGTTGTTGTTGAACTCGTAGCGATGCCGGTGCCGCTCGACGATCTCGTCGCGGCCGTAGATGGCCGCGGCGCGGCTGCCCGGCGTGAGCCGGCACTGCTGGCCGCCGAGGCGCATGGTGCCGCCGAGATCGGAGCCGGCGTCGCGCTTCTCCAGTGCGCCCGTGCGATCCATCCACTCGGTGATCAGCGCGATCACCGGATGCGGGGTGTCGGGCTTGAACTCCGTGCTGTGCGCGCCCGCGAGGCCCGCGACATGGCGGGCGTACTCGATCACCGCGATCTGCAGCCCGAGGCAGATGCCGAGATAGGGCACGCCCTCCTCGCGCGCATGCTGCGCCGCCATGATCTTGCCCTCGATGCCGCGGTCGCCGAAGCCGCCCGGGACCAGGATCGCGTCCATGCCCTTGAGCCGGTCGGTGTTGCCTTCGCGCTGGATCTGCTCCGCCTCGACGAAGTGGATCTTCACCTTGGTGCGCGCATGGATCCCGGCATGGATCAGGGCCTCGTTGAGCGACATGTACGAGTCCTGGAAGTCCACGTACTTGCCCACCATCGCAATGTCCACGTGGTGCAGCGGGTTGGCCTTGGCGTCCACCACCGCCTGCCACTCGGACAGGTCGGCGGGCGGCGCCTCGATCCGCAGCTTGTCGCAGATGATGTCGTCGAGATGCTGGCCGTTGAGCATCAGCGGGATCTTGTAGATGTCGTCCACGTCGCGGCAGGAGATGACCGCCTTCTCCTCCACGTTGGTGAACAGCGCGATCTTGCGCCGCTGGTCCGCCGGCAGGGCGCGGTCCGAGCGGCACAGCAGCACGTCGGGCTGGATGCCGATGCTGCGCAGCTCCTTCACCGAGTGCTGCGTCGGCTTGGTCTTGGTTTCCCCCGAGGCCGCGATGTAGGGCACCAGGGTCAGGTGCATGTAGGCCACCCGGTCGCGGCCGAGCTCCACGCCCAGCTGGCGGATGGCCTCGAGGAAGGGCAGCGACTCGATGTCGCCGACCGTGCCGCCGATTTCCACCATGCACACGTCCGCGTCGCCGGCGCCGGCGTGCACCGAGCGCTTGATCTCGTCGGTGATGTGCGGGATCACCTGCACCGTGGCGCCGAGGTATTCGCCGCGGCGCTCCTTGGCGATCACGGTCTGGTAGATCCGGCCCGTGGTGTAGTTGCTGTGGCGCGAGGTCACGGTGCGCACGAAGCGCTCGTAGTGGCCGAGGTCCAGGTCGGTCTCGGTGCCGTCGTTGGTGACGAACACCTCGCCGTGCTGGAAGGGGCTCATGGTGCCGGGATCCACGTTGATGTAGGGATCCAGCTTGATCATGCTGACCTTGAGGCCACGGGCCTCGAGGATGGCGCCGAGCGACGCCGAGGCGATGCCTTTCCCTAACGAGGAAACTACGCCGCCGGTTACGAAGACGAAACGGGTCATCAGGAGTACCGCCGTTCAGGAAGATTGGCGCGCCGCCGGCGCGTGAAAACGACGGGAAGTCAGGTTAGCAGAAGGCCGCTCAGCCCACAACGAAAAGCTCGTGGCCGGGCAGCCTGGAACCGGTCCATTCCAGCCGCCAGGCGGCCTTCCCCGGGGGCGCCCAGAAGGCCGCGTCCACCCAGCGATCCCCGGCCGCAGCCAGCTTGCCGCCGATCTCCAGCAGGGGCAGCCGGCCCCGGATCCAGGGCGGCAGGCCCGCCTCCTGCAGGAGCTTCTTCAGCGCCCGAGTCCCGGGCCGCCCGGGCAGCTCGAGGCGCTCTCCGCCGCGCCGGGCCACCACCCGCCAGGGTCCCGCCTTGAACCCTGCCTCACCCAGCCCGCCGTGCTCGCTCGGAACCAGGGCCACGGTGCCGAGACCGGTGCCCAGTTCGAGCGGCTGGCGCGGATTCGGCCAGTCCAGGTCCCCCGCCGGTGCCGGTAACGCGGCCGCCGGCGCCAGCCACAGCCGGTCGCCATGGCGCAGGGCCACGACCTCGGCCCACTCCACCTGGGGCTGCGCATCCGGCGCGGCCTCGAGCGCCTGCGCCAGCAAGGTCGCCAGCCGCCGCTCGTCCGGCACCGCCAGCCCCAGCCGCCGCGCCTGCCAGCGCAGCAGGTTGCGCTGCCGTGCCGGGGACAGTCCCCGCAGGGCCGACACGCGAACCGCGTTTCCCGTCACGCAATTCGCCGCATCCAGCGCCGCCAGCTCGTCCAGCAGGCGCGAAGCCTCCGCGCAGTGCCGTGCACTGCGGCCGACCGCCGCCGCGGCCCCCGGCCAGTGCGCACGCAGCGCCGGCAGCACCTCGCTGCGCAAATGATTCCGCGCATAGCGCAGCTCTTCGTTGGCGGGGTCCCGGATCCAGCCCGAGAGGCCCTCGGCCGCAGCCCATGCGGCCAGCTCGGCGCGGGTAAAGCCGAGCAGCGGCCGCAGGTGCAGCCCGGGCCCGAAGCGCGCCGACGTCGGCATGGCCGCCAGCCCCGCCACCCCGGCGCCGCGCAGCAGCTGGATCAGCGCCGTCTCGAGCTGGTCGTCGGCGTGGTGGGCCGTGAGCAGCACCTCGCCCGGTGCCAGCGCTTCCGCCAGCGCCGCGTAACGCACCCCGCGGGCCTTCGCCTCGGGACTTTCGCCCGGCGCCGGCCGCGCATCGACGCGAACCACCTGCAGCGGCACGCCCAGTCGCCCGCAGAGCGCCTGGCAATGCGCCGCCCAGTCATCCGCATCGGCATGCAGCCCGTGGTGCACATGGATCCCACGCAGGCCGTCCGCCGGCAGCCGCTCGCGCAGGCGGCACAGGGCCTCGAGCAGCACCGTCGAGTCGAGCCCGCCGCTGAGCGCCACGCACAGCCGCCGCTCGCCAGACCCGTCTTCGAGGGCGGTGAGCGCGCTCCACAGTGCGGTCGGGCTGAACGCGTCCATGCCCGCTATTCTGCCCCGCGCGGGTCCATGGTGCGACGGACCGTCACCAACGCGACCGCGGGCGGCACCGTGCAGGGCCCCTCGCGGGGACGCTGTGAATACATCCCTGTACGCTCGCTCGCGCACGTCCTGTGCGCGAGCGCCCCGCGACGGACCCTCCACGTTCCCGCCCGCTGCCTTGTCGAAAGGTCTCGCATCGTGCCCCTCGATGGCCAGCACGCGAAAGGCCGCGTGATCCGAGCGTCATCACTGTCGTCCGACACCGTCGAGACGTTCCGTCACCGGACCAACCGAGGGTGGGTCGGTTTGGGTAGCGCGGGAGACGTCACCTGCGCGCCGGGCGGCGCTCGCGCACAGGACGTGCGCGAGCGAGCCTACAGGGATGTATTCACGGCGTCCGCCCGGGGCGCCGGTGACGGCGCCCGCGCAGGAGCCCCGAAGGTACCTCAGCCCTCGCGGAAATCCCCGTAACCGACCAGCCGCTCGTACCGCTGCGCCAGCAGCTGCTCGGGCGACAACTCGTCAAGCTTGGCCAGGTAGCGGGCCAGCGTCTCGCGCAGCGTCGCGGCCATGGCGTCGTAGTCGCGGTGGGCGCCGCCGAGCGGTTCGGGCACGACTTCGTCGACCAGGCCGAGGGCGTGGAGCTTCTGCGCCGTGACGCCCATGGCTTCGGCGGCGTCGGCCGATTTCTCGGCGCTCTTCCACAGGATGGAGGCGCAGCCCTCGGGCGAGATGACGGAGTAGATGCTGTACTGGAGCATCAGCACGCGGTCGGCGACGCCGATGGCCAGCGCACCGCCGGAGCCGCCCTCGCCGATGACCACGGCGAGGATGGGCGTCTTCAGGTCGGACATCTCCAGCAGGTTCCGGGCGATCGCCTCGCTCTGGCCGCGTTCCTCGGCGCCGACGCCGGGGTAGGCGCCCGGGGTGTCGATGAAGGTGATGATCGGCAGGCCGAACTTCTCGGCCAGCTGCATCAGCCGCAGCGCCTTGCGGTAGCCCTCGGGCCGGGGCATGCCGAAGTTGCGCTGCACCTTGGCCTTGGTGTCGCGGCCTTTCTGCTGGCCGATGACCATTACCGGGCGGCCGTCGAAGCGCGCCAGGCCGCCGACGATGGCCGGGTCGTCGGCAAAGGTGCGGTCCCCGTGCAGTTCCTCGAACTCGGTGCACAGGCGCTCGATGTAGTCCAGGGTGTAGGGCCGCTGCGGATGGCGCGCCACCTGGGCCACCTGCCAGGCGCTCAGGCTGGAGAAGATGTTCCGCGTCAGGGCCTCGCTCTTGGCCTTCAGCCGCCGGATCTCGGTCGAGATGTTGACCTGCGAGTCGTCGCCGACGAAGCGCAGTTCGTCGATCTTGGCCTCGAGCTCGGCGATCGGCTGTTCAAAATCGAGGAAATTCAGGTTCATGCCGCCAGCTGCGTCGCTTCTGATAGCGCGAAATTAACACACTCGGGCGGCGCCGGGCCCGCCTCAGGCGCCGCTCGCGGGGTCGCCGTACAGCATGCGGACGTTGTCCGCGCCGACCAGCCCGCCGACGCGGTGCAGCAGCGCGAGCGAGGGCCGCACGGCCCAGCCGGGGCCGAGCTCGACCCGGGCCTTCGCGCTCGCCGCCTGGTAGACCAGGGTGACCTGGCAGCCGCCGCCGCGGAACGGCTCCAGCGCATGCTGCAGCTCGCCGACGAAATCGGGGCCCGGCAGGGCGCAGCGCAGCATCAGGCGCCGGCCCCGCTCCTTCATGGCGGTGTCGAGATCGACCACCCGGCGCGCGGTCAGCCGCCAGTCGTCGATGAAATCATCGAAGCGCAGATTGCCCTCGGCGATGATGATGGCGTCCTTGGCGACGACGTGCCGGCACTGCTGGTAGGTCTCCTCGAACAACGTCACTTCCAGCCGCCCGCTGCGGTCGTCCAGCACCAGCGTGATCCGGTTGCCGCGCCGGCGCATGTCCACGATCAGCCCGCCGACCACCAGGTCGCGCCGGCCCGCCGCATAGCTGCGCTCACCCTCGGTCGGCCGGTCCGCCGCCAGCTCGCCGATCCGCGTGCCGGCCAGCGCCGCGAGATCGTGCGCCACCTCGTCCACGGGATGGCCCGTGAGGAACAGTCCGAGGGTGTCGCGCTCGCCGGCCAGCCGCTCGGCCGAGCTCCATTCCGGCAGCGCCTCGCCCTCGTCCGACAGGTCGCTCGCCGCCTCGGGGCCGGGCGCGGCGGCCATCCCGAACAGGTCTTCCTGGCCGGCGGCCGCGGCGCGGGCGCTCTGCTCGGCGCGGCCGATGGCGCCCGGCAGCCGGTGCATCAGCGTCGCCCGGTTAGGCCCGATGCTGTCGAGCGCGCCGGCGCGGACCAGGGCCTCGATGGTGCGGCGATTGACGCGCTGCAGGTCGATCCGGGCGCAGAAGCCGGTCAGGGACTCGAAGCGCCCGCCCTGCTTCCGCTCGTCGATAATCGCCTGCACGGCCGCCTGGCCCACGCCCTTGATGGCGCCCAGGCCGTAGCGCAGCCGGCCCTTGCCGGCCACGTTGAACGCATGCTCAGACTCGTTGACGTCCGGCGGCTCCACCACCAGGCCCATCTGGTGGCACTCGTCGATCAGGGTGACGATCTTGTCGGTGTGGTCCATGTCGGTGGACAGCACCGAGGCCATGAAGGCCTCCGGGTAGTGGGCCTTCAGCCAGGCGGTCTGGTAGGACAGCATGGCGTAGGCGGCCGAATGGCTCTTGTTGAAGCCGTAGCCGGCGAACTTCTCCATCAGGTCGAAAATGTGCGTCGCCGTGCCGCGGTCGACGTCCCGGGCGACCGCGCCCTCGACGAAAATCGAGCGCTGCTTGGCCATCTCCTCCGGCTTTTTCTTGCCCATGGCCCGGCGCAGCAGGTCGGCGGCGCCGAGGCTGTAGCCGGCCAGCACCTGGGCGATCTGCATCACCTGCTCCTGGTACAGGATGACGCCGTAGGTGGGCTTGAGCACGGGCTCCAGCTCGGGGTGGAAATAGTCGATCGGGCCGTCCTGGCGGCCGTGCTTGCGGTTGATGTAGTCGTCCACCATCCCCGACTGCAGCGGGCCGGGGCGGAACAGCGCCACCAGCGCCACGATGTCGTCGAAGCTGTCCGGCTGCAGGCGCTTGATCAGGTCCTTCATGCCGCGGGATTCCAGCTGGAACACGGCGGTGGTGCGGCAGGCGCGCAGCAGCTGGAAGGTGAGCGGGTCGTCCAGCGGAATGCGCGCCATGTCCAGCGGCGGCTCGCCGGCCGCGGCGCGCAGGTCGTTCACGCGGTGCACGGCCCGGTCGATGATGGTCAGGGTGCGCAGTCCGAGGAAGTCGAACTTGACCAGGCCGGCCGCCTCGACGTCGTCCTTGTCGAACTGCGTCACCGGCGCCTCGCTGCCCTCTTCGCAGTACAGCGGGGTGAAGTCCGTCAGCACCGTCGGCGCGATGACCACGCCGCCGGCGTGCCGGCCGGCGTTGCGCGCCAGGCCCTCCAGCGACTTGGCCAGGTCGATCAGGCCGCGGACCTCGTCCTCTTCCTCGTAGTTGCGCTTGAGCTCGGGCTCCTGGGACAGGGCCTTGTCCAGCGTCATGCCGACCTCGAAAGGGATCAGCTTGGCGATGCGGTCGGTGAAGCCGTAGGGATGGCCCAGCACGCGGCCCACGTCGCGCACCACGGCCTTCGCCGCCATGCTGCCGTAGGTGATGATCTGGGCGACGCTCTCGCGGCCGTAGCGCTGGGCGACATAGTCGATGACGCGGTCGCGCCCGTTGATGCAGAAGTCGATGTCGAAGTCCGGCATCGACACCCGCTCCGGGTTGAGAAATCGCTCGAAGAGAAGATCGTAACGCAATGGATCTAAATCAGTTATTCCGAGCACGAACGCAACCAGCGAGCCGGCCCCCGAGCCGCGGCCCGGCCCCACCGGGATGTCGTTGTCCTTCGCCCAGCGGATGAAGTCGGCGACGATCAGGAAGTAACCGGGGAAGCCCATGTCGCAGATCACGTCGAGCTCGCGCTGCAGCCGCGCGCGATAGGCCTCGGCATCGTCCACGGGGTTGTCGGCCAGCAGCGCCGGCAGGCGCTCGGCCAGGGCGGCGGCCGAGAGCTTGCGCAGGTGGCTGGCCGCGTCCTCGCCCGCGGGCACGGGGAAGTCGGGCAGGAACGTCTCGCCGAGGCGCAGCTCGAGGTTGCAGCGCCGCGCGATCTCGACGCTGTTCTCCAGCGCCTCCGGCAGGTCGGCGAACAGCGCGGCCATCTCCTGCGCACTCTTCAGGTACTGCTCGGCGCTGTAGTCGCGCGGGCGGCGCGGGTCACTCAGGGTGTGGCCCTGGTGGATGCACACGCGCGCCTCGTGCGCGTCGAAATCGTCGGCATCCAGGAACCGGACGTCGTTGGTCGCCACGACGGGCGTGCCGGTGGCGGCGGCCAGGCTGACCGCCTCGGCCACGTGATACTCGTCGCCCTCGCGCCCGGTGCGCTGCAGCTCGAGGTAATAGCGCTCCGGGAAGCGCTCGCGCCAGAAGGCCAGGCAGGCCTCGGCCGTGTCGCGGCGCCCGGCCATCAGCGCCCGGCCCACGTCGCCCTCCCGGGCGGCGGACAGCGCGATCAACCCGCCGCAGGCCTGCGGGTCGAGCCATTCGCGCCGGACCAGCACCTGGCCCAGGCGCCGGCCTTCGAGGTAGGCCCGGCTCAACAGCCGGCAGAGGTTGCGGTAACCCTCGTCGCAGCCGCACAGCAGGCTCAGCCGGGTCGGGTGGCGCGGATCGCCCGGCTCGTCGAGCCAGATGTCGGCGCCGACCAGCGGCTTGATCCCCTGGCGCAGCGCACCGCGGTAGAACTTGACCATGCCGAACAGGTTCACCTGGTCGGTGACGGCGACCGCCGGCATCCCGAGTTCGGCCACCCGGGCCAGCAGCGCCGGGATGCGGATCACGCTGTCGGCCAGCGAGTACTCGGTGTGCAGCCGCAGGTGGATGAAGGGCGTGGTCATCCGGCCCGCCTCGCCAGCAGCTCGGCCACCGGGGCAAAAGTCCGCCGATGGAGGGCGCAGGGACCGAGCCGCGCCAGCGCCTCGAGGTGGCCCGGCGTGCCGTAACCCTTGTGGCGCTCGAAGCCATAGCCGGGATAGCGCCGGGCCAGGCGGGCCATCCAGGCGTCGCGCCAGGTCTTGGCCAGGATGGAGGCGGCGCTGATCGCCGGCACGCTGTCGTCGCCGCCGACGATCGCCTCCACGCTGCAGGTGCTGCCCAGGCGCGGACAGCAGTTGCCGTCCACCACCACGTGGTCGGGCAGCACGGCGAGCCGGCCGACGGCGCGCCGCATCGCCAGCATGCTGGCGTAGAGGATATTCAGGGCGTCCACTTCCGCCGTGTCGGCCCAGGCCACGGACCAGGACACGGCCCGCGCCCGGATCAGGGCCGCCAGCTCCAGCCGGTCCGCAGCCAGCAGCTGCTTGGAATCCGCCAGGCCGTCGATGGCCCGGTCCGGATGCAGGATCACGGCCGCCGCGACCACGGGCCCGGCCAGCGGCCCCCGGCCCGCCTCGTCCACGCCCGCCG
>NZ_JAALFH010000062.1:22375-238418 GCF_011058255.1 Thioalkalivibrio sp. XN8
GGGCCGCCGCCAGGAACAGGGAGCTCATGCGGCCGCCTCCGCCGGCGCGGCCGGCGCGCGCCCCGCCATGGCAAGCACCGCTTCGGCGGCCTGTCGGTCGGCGTCCCGGCGCAACAGCTCATGCAGCTCGCCGAAGCGCTGGCGGAGCCGCTCGCAATGGACGGGATCGGCCAGCAGGGCCGCCGCTGCGGCCGCGATCCTGGCGGGCGTCGCCTCCTCCTGGATCAACTCCGGCACGATGGCCTCGCCCGCCAGCAGGTTGGGCAGCGAGTAGAGCTGTGTCTGCATCAGCTTGAAGGTCCGGACGATCCGCACGGTGAGCGGGGCGAGCCGGTAGGCCATGACCATGGGCCGGCGCAGCAGCGCCGCCTCCAGGGTGGCGGTGCCGGAGGCGAGCAGCACCAGGTCGGCGGCCGTCATCACCTCGCGCGAATGGCCGTCCACCAGGTGCACGTCCAGTCCCGGCGCGTGCCGGGCCAGCTGTGACTCGAACAGGGCCCGCAGCTGCGGTGTCGCCATGGCGGCCACGAAGCGGGTCCCCGGCCGCTGGGCCGCGAGCTGTGCAGCGGCTCCGGCGAGCACCTCGCCCAGCCGCTCCACTTCGCCGCGCCGGCTGCCCGGCAGCAGCGCCACCAGGGCCGGTCCTGGGGACTGTCCCGGGGACAGTCCCCATTCCAAACCCAGCGCCGCCCGCGCGGCGGCGGGGTCGGTGACCAGCGGGATGGCGTCCGCCATGGGGTGCCCGACGAAGCGCGCGGCGACACCGTGGGCGTGGTACAGCGGCGGCTCGAAGGGCAGCAGGCAAAGCACCTCGTCCGCGGCCGCCGCGACCGTATGGACACGCTGCGGGCGCCAGGCCCAGATCGAAGGGCTGACGTAGTGCATGGTGCGCATCCCGGCCCGGCGCAGCCGGCGCTCCAGCCCGAGGTTGAAGTCCGGCGCATCGACCCCGACCACCACGTGCGGCCGGAATGCCTCGAAGGACGCCACCAGCCCGCGCCGCAGCGCCAGCAGCCCGGGCAGGTGCCGGAGCACCTCGGCCAGCCCCATCACCGACAGCTGCTCCATCGGCGCCCAGCTCACGACGCCCTCGGCCTGCATCGCCGGGCCGGCGATCCCCGCCAGCGCGGCGTCCGGGTAGCGGGCCCGGATGGCGCGGGCCAGCCCCGCGCCCAGCAGGTCGCCCGACGGCTCGCCCGCCACCAGGCCGACGCGCAGGCCGCCGGGGGGCAGTGGGGGCTTGGGGTCGACGGGGCCGGGCATCGCGGCCCTTAGCGAACGATACTGCGGCTGGAGTCGCGGATGGAGGCGACGAAGAGCTCCAGCTCGGGCTGTTCCCGGGCCAGCTCCTCGAGCTGGGCCAGGGCGTCGGCCAGTTTGAGGCCGCTGCGATACAGCAGCTTGTAGCCCTGCTTGATGTTGGCGATCTGCCCGGCGGTGAAGCCGCGCCGCTTCAGGCCCTCGCTGTTGATGCCGCGCGGGCCCGGCGGCGTGCCGCCGACCATCACGTAGGCCGGCACGTCCTGGCTCACCCCGGCGTACTTGCCGAGGAAGGCGTGGGCGCCGGCGCGGCAGAACTGGTGCAGGCCGGAAAAGCCGGCGAAGATCACCCAGTCGGCGACGTGGCAATGCCCGGCGAGCGCCACGTTGTTCGCCAGGATGATGTGGTCGCCCAGCACGCAGTCGTGGGCGATGTGGGCATAGGCCATGATCCAGTTGTCGTTGCCGATCGTGGTCTCGCCCCGGTCCTGCGCCGTGCCGCGGTTGATGGTGACGCACTCGCGGATGGTGTTGCCGTCGCCGATCACCAGCCGGGTGGGCTCGCCGGCGTACTTCTTGTCCTGCGGCGCATCGCCGATGGAGGCGAACTGGAAGATTCGGTTGTTGCGCCCGATCACCGTCGGCCCGCGCACCACCACGTGCGGCCCGATCACGGTGCCGGCGCCGATCTCCACGTCATCGCCGATGATGCTGTAGGCGCCGATCTCCGCGTCCTCGTGGACGCGGGCGCCGGAGTCGATGATGGCCGTCGGGTGAATCACGACTTGCTCCCCTCCGGCGCGATCATGATCTCGGCCGAGGCCACCCGCCGGCCGTCCACCAGCGCCTCGGTGCTGAAGCGCCAGATGGTCCTGATGCGCCGCTCGTACGTGGCCCGGAGGACCAATTGGTCGCCCGGGACCACCGGGGCGCGGAAGCGGGTCTTGTCGATGCCCACGAAATAGAAGGCGAAGTTGTCGTCGGGCTCGACCCCGGCCGTGCGGAAGGCCAGCACGCCCGCCGCCTGGGCCATGGCCTCGACGATGAGCACGCCCGGCATCACCGGGCGCACCGGGAAATGCCCCGGGAAAAACGGCTCGTTGACGGTGACGTTCTTGATCGCCACCAGGTCCTTGCCCGGCGTGTGCTCCAGCACCCGGTCGATGAGCAGGAACGGGTACCGGTGCGGCAGGTAGGTCATGATGCGCTGGAGGTCCAGCGCGCTGTTCTCAGTCATTCTCGGGCTCTCCCTCGCCACGTTCCAGGCGGGCCACGCGCTTCGCCAGTTCGTCGAGCCGGCGGAAGCGGGCGGCGTTGCGGCGCCAGCGGGCCGCCTCGTCCAGCGGCAATCCGCCCGAGTATACGCCGGGCTCGCGGATCGAATGACTCACCATGGTCATGCCGGTGACTACGACCCCGTCGGCGATCTCCAGGTGCCCGCCAATGCCGACCTTGCCGGCGATCATGCAGTTGCGGCCGATGGTCGCGCTGCCGGCGATCGCGGCGCAGCCCGCCACCGCCGTGTGGGCGCCGATGCGCACGTTGTGGCCGACCTGGATCTGGTTGTCCAGCTTGACCCCCTCCTCGATCACGGTGTCCTCGATGGCGCCGCGGTCGATGGTGGTATTGGCGCCGACCTCCACGTCGTCCCCGATCACCACGCTGCCGACCTGGGGCACCTTGAACCAGCCCTCCGGCTCGCGCGCGATGCCGAAGCCGTCGCCGCCGATCACCACGCCGGGGTGCAGCAGCACGCGGGCGCCGAGCCGCACGCCGTGGCACAGCGTCACGCCGGCCACCAGCCGGCAGCCCGGCCCGACCACCACGTCGCGCCCGACCACGCAGTTGGGGCCGATCCAGGTCCCCGCGCCGATCCGGGCCCCGGCCTCGACGACCGCGCCGGGGGCGACGCCGGCGTCCGGCGCGACTTCGGCTCCCGGCGCCACGTGCGCGCCCGGGTCGATCCCCGGCGCGAAGGCCGGCGGCGGATGCAGGTCGGCCGCGATCCGCGCGTAAGCGGCGTAGGGATTGGCGGCGACCAGCACCGGCGCGGCGCACTCCGCCGCGAACTCCGGCGCCAGCACGACGGCGCCGGCGCGGGTGGTGGCCAGGTACCTGCGGTAGCGCGGGTTGGCCAGGAAGGAGACGGCGTCGGCGCCGGCCTCGGGCAGCGTGCCGACCCGCTGGACCTGCCGGTCGGGGTCGCCGCGCAGCTCCAGCCCGTGCCGGACGGCGAGCTCGCCCAGGCTGCGGCTCATGCGCCCGCCCGTGCTCAACCGCCCTGGTGGCGTCGCTGCAGGACCTGGAGGACCTGCTGCGTGATGTCGAGCGCGTCGCTGGCGTGAATGAAGCCTTCCACCAGCACCAGGTCATAGCCCTGGGAGCTGGCGTAGCCCTGGATCTCGGCGATGAACAGGCGTTGCAGCTCGCCGAGTCGCTCGTTCCGGCGCAGGTTGAGGTCCTCCATGAACTCGTTCTGGGTCCGCTGGAAGTCGCGCTGGCCGTCGCGGAACTGCTGCTCCACGCGCCGGCGCTCATCCTCGGACATGAAGCCGTCGGACTGCTGCAGCCGTTCCTGCAGGGCGACCAGCTCTTCCTGCTTGCTGCGCAGCTCCCGCTCCCGGGGCGCGAACTCCTCGGTCAGCGAGCGCTGCAGTGCCAGCGCCTGGGGCGCCTCTTCGAACAGGCGGTTGAGCTTGACCACGCCGATGCGCGTCTCCGCCAGCGCCGTCGTCGGCGCCGCGAGCAGCACCACCAGCAGCGTGGCGGCCAGGTTGCGAACGAGAGTGCGATGCGATGCCTTCATGCCTGTGGGTCCTCAATCATCGGGTCCGGCGGCTCGGTGCTCAGAACGCCGAGCCCACGGTGAACTGGAAGCCTTCCGTCCGGTCGCCCGGCTCGTCATTGAGCGGGAAGGCGTAGCTGAATCTGAACAGTCCCAGCGGCGCCAGCCACTGGAAGGAAATGCCGGTCGAGTATCTCAACTCGGAGAAGGAGAAGTCGTTGTTGAGGGGCTCTCCCGTATCCCGGTCGAAGAACGGCGTCGTGTCGGTGGAGAATATATTACCGGCGTCGAAGAACAAACTGAAACGCGTGGTCCTGGCGATCTCGCCCCGCAACGGAATGATCAGCTCCAGCTGGGAACTCAGCTCGAAGTTGCC
Organism: Thioalkalivibrio sp. XN8; assembly: GCF_011058255.1. Lineage (GTDB taxonomy): Bacteria > Pseudomonadota > Gammaproteobacteria > Steroidobacterales > XN24 > XN24. The sequence continues at coordinate 26,797 of NZ_JAALFH010000062.1, forward strand.
GCCGTAAGGATTTTCGTTGGTGTCCAGGGGTCCGAGCCAGCCCTCGCGGTAACCGCGCACCGAGCCCGGCCCGCCGCCGAAGTAGCGCTTGAACGGCGGCACCTCGGTGGTGTCGCCGAGCGCATCGGTGTACGCGATCTCGCCGCTCCATTCGATAAACGTCGGGCCGATGAAGGGCAGGTACTGGAGCAGGTCGAGCGAGGCGCTGTAGTACTCCACGCTGCTGCCGGGCACCGTGTAGTTGAGCTGGATGCGGTGACGGGAGCCGCGGTCGGCAAAGAACACCCGGTTGCGGCTGTCGTAGGTCCAGCCGAGCAGGAGCTCGTAGGACTGGAACTGGGTTTCGAAGAGTTCGCCGCCGGTCACCTCCCGGACCCTGGAATCGCCGTTCAGCCGCACCCAGCGGATCGACTGGAAGGGGCTGCTGGCGTTGGTCAGGAGGCGCGAATCGTACAGCTGCACGCCGGCCCGCAGGCGCGTGTACTCCGAGATCGGGTAGCCGTACTCGATGCCGAGCGAGGCGGTCTTGGTGCCGAACTCCGAGGCGCCCGAGACGAACTGCGTGATATCCCGGTAAGACGCCGATACCGTCCGCGACACGCCGTTCGGCGTCACGTAGGGGTTGGTGTGGAGGAAGCTGTACACGGTCGAGAACCGGCCGGTATTGACGTCCGCCTCGATGCGGTTCCCCGTGCCGAGGAAATTGGTGTGGACGAAGTTGGCGTTGAAAATCACGCCCTGGAGGCCCGAGTAGCCGACGCCGCCGCCGAAACTGCCCGGCAGCCCTTCCTTGACGGCGAACTCCACGTCCACCAGGTCGTCGGTACCGATCACCGGAAAGGTCTCGCGCTGCACGTCCTCGATGAAGGGCAGCCGGCGCACGCGCTCCTCGGAGCGGTCCAGCGCCCGGTTGGAAAGATAGGCGCCTTCGAGCTGGCGCATCTCGCGGCGGAGCACCTCGTCGTTGGTGCTGGTGGTGCCGGCGAAATTGATACGGCGCACGTAGGCGCGCTTGCCGGGCTCGATGTAGAAGGTCACCGAGACCTCGTTGGTGCCGGGCGTGATGGTCGGCACGGGATCGACGCGGGCGAAGGCGAAGCCTTCCTCGCCGAGCCGGAAGGTGATCAGTTCGGCGGTCTGGGTCAGCTGGCGCCGGGAGAAGGTGTCGCCGGGCTTGCTCAGCACCAGGGCGCGCAGCTGTTCCTCCGGCACCGGCATCTGGCCGGCCAGCCGGATGTCGGCGATCCGGTGGGGCTCGCCCTCGCTGACGTTGATGGCGATGAAGATGTCCTGCCGGTCCGGCGAAATCTGCACCTGGGTCGATTCGATGTCGAAGTTGGCATAGCCGCGGTCCATGTAGAAGGACTGCAGCGTCTCCAGGTCGCCGACCAGCGATTCGCGCGCGTAGCGGTCGTCCTGCCGGTACCAGGACAGCCAGTTCGGCGTGCGCAGCTGGAACTCGTCGAGGATCTCCTCGTCGCTGAAGACCTCGTTGCCGACGATGGCGACCTGCCGGATCCGGGCCCGCTCGCCCTCCTGGATCGTGATAGTGATGTCGACCGTGTTCTCGGCCTCGTTCTCGTCGACGCGCGTGTCGATGATCACGCCGTACTTGCCGCGGCTGTAGTACTGGTCGGTCATGAAGCGCTCGACTTCCTCGAGCACCGGCCGGTCGAAGGTCTGGCCGCGGGACAGGCCGACGCCGCGCAGCGACTCCTCGAGGTCCTCGGTCTTGATGTCCTTGTTGCCGGTGATGGTCAGGCGCCGGATCGACGGCCGCTCGCGCACCGCAATCACCAGGGTCGAGCCGTCGCGCCGGAACTCCACGTCCGCGAACAGGCCGGTGCCGTAGACGGCGCGGATGGCCTCCGCGACCCGCCCCTCGTCCAGGGTGTCGCCGATGCTTACCGGCAGGTAATTGTAGACCGTGCCCTCGGCAATGCGCTGCAAGCCCTCCACCCGCATGTCGCGCACCACGAAGGCCTCGCCCTCCTGCGCCGGCACGGCCGCAGCGCCCAGCCCCAGGAACACGGCGAGCAGCGCCGCCAAAACTCGCAACCGATGCTTCACGCTCGTCCTCAGCCCGCGGTGATGCGCACGATATCGTTATAGAAAGCGAAACTCATCAGCAGCAGCAGCAGGAAGATGCCCACCTGCTGGCCGATGATCTGGGCGCGCTCGGAGACCGGGCTGCCCTTGGCGAGCTCGACCACCTGGTAGACGATCTGGCCGCCGTCGAGCATCGGGATGGGCAGCAGGTTGATGATGCCGAGGCTGATGCTGACGATCGCAAGGAAGGTGACGAAAGCCGCGAAGCCCGCCGCCGCCGTGAAGCCGGCCGTCTGGGCGATGTTGATCGGCCCGCTGAGGTTCTTCACCGAGACCTGGCCCATGATCATGCGCGCCATCATCGTCACGGTCAGCTCCGAGATCCGCCAGGTCTCGCCCACGGCGCGCCCTACCGCCGCCACGGGTCCGTAACGCTGCTCGGTCCGGATCGGGTCCCACAGTTCCGCCAGGATCTGCGGCCCGGCCCCGATCCGTCCGACGCGGACGCCCTCCTCGTCGGCGGCGCCGATCAACAGCTCGAGCCGCATCGGATTGCCGTCGCGCTCGATGAGCAGGCCCACGGTCTCGCCCGGCCGCGCCCGCACGAACTCGACCCAGTCCTGCCACTCCGCGATCGGCTCGCCCGCCGCGCTCAGCACCCGGTCGCCGGGCTGCAGCCCGGCCGCCGCCGCCGTGCCTTCCGGCAGCAGCTCGCCGACCACGGCCGGGACCGAGGGACGCCAGAACGAGATGCCCAGCTCGGGGAACATGGCGTTCGGCTCGGTGAGCGCTTGGATGTCGCCGTCGTAGCGCAAGGCCAGCTCGCGGCGGGCGCCCGCCGCATCCTCCACCAGCAGGCGCGCGCGCCCGGCCGGCACCATGGCGCTGAGCAGCTCCAGCTGGGCTTCCATCATGGTCCGGGTGGGCGCGCCGTCGATCGCGACGATCTGGTCGCCCGCCTGCAGCCCTGCCTCGGCCGCCGGCGAAGCTGCGGCGATCTCGCCGACCATCGGCTTGATCGCCGGCACGCCGGCCACGAATATGACCCAGTAGGCCGCGATCGCGAAGATGAAATTGAACGCCGGCCCGGCGAACAGCACTGCGATGCGCCGCTGGGGCGACTGGCGGTTGAAGCAGCGCGGCAGGTCCTCGGGGGGCACGTTGCCCTCGCGCTCGTCCAGCATCTTGACGTAGCCGCCCAGCGGGATCGCCGAAATCCAGTACTCGGTCCCGTCGCGACCGGTGCGCCGCCACAGGGGGCTGCCGAAGCCGACCGAGAACCGCAGTACCTTGATGCCGAGGCGGCGGGCGACCCAGAAATGGCCGTACTCGTGCACCGCCACCAGCACGCTGATGGCGACCACGAAAGCCAGCACTGACGTCAGCAATTCGTTCAATTCGTATCCCGCAAGTTCGAGCCGTCCCGGCGGCCGCCGGGCCGCCGGCAAGTATTAGAGCGCCAAAGTCCGGATTTTCTCCTCGGCCGCGTCCCGGCTGTGCGCGTCGAGCGCCAGGATCGACTCGAGGTCGGCCGGCGCGGAATCCGTATATTGTGCCAGAACCGCGTCGATGATCGCGGCGATGGCGGTGAACCGGACCCGCCCGGCCAGGAACGCCGCCACCGCGACCTCGTTGGCCGCGTTCAGCACCACCGGTGCGCCGGCATCGCCGGCCGCCGCCTGCATCGCCAGCGCCAGGCAGGGGAAACGGGCCGGGTCCGCCGGGCGGAAGTTCAGGCTGCCGCGGGCGGCCAGGTCCAGGGGCTCGACGCCGGACGGCATCCGCTCGGGCCAGGCCAGGGCGTGCGCGATCGGCGTGCGCATGTCCGGATTGCCGAGCTGCGCCAGCATGGACCCGTCGCGGTACTCGACCAGCGAGTGGATGATGCTCTCCGGGTGCACGACGACGCCCACGCGCGCCACCGGGACGCCGAACAGGCGGCAGGCCTCGATGATCTCGAGCCCCTTGTTCATCATGGTGGCGGAGTCGACCGAGATCTTCCGGCCCATCTCCCAGTTGGGATGGGCGCAGGCCTGGGCCGGGGTGACCTCCTCCAGGGCTGCCAGCGGCGTGTCGAGGAAGGGGCCGCCCGAGGCCGTCAGCAGCAGCCGCGTGACGCCGGCGCCGTCGGAGTCGCGGTCCCGTCCCGGCGGCAGGCACTGGAACAGCGCGTTGTGCTCGCTGTCGATCGGGAGCAGCTCGCCGCCGGAAGCGGCGAGCGCTTCCAGCAGCAGGTTGCCCGCCATGACCACCGCCTCCTTGTTGGCCAGCAGGATCCGCTTGCCCGCCCGCGCCGCCGCCAGGGTCGGCAGCAGGCCGGCAGCACCGACGATCGCCGCCATGACGTAGTCCACGTCCGGTCGCGCGCCGGCCGCGGCCAGCGCCTCGGCCCCGGCCTGCACTTCCACCGCCAGGCCCTCGGCCCGGACCGCCGCCTCGAGCTGCGCCGCCGCCGCCGGGTCCAGCAGCACGGCCACGGCCGGGCGGAACTGCCGGCACTGCTCGAGCAGCCGCTGCCAGTTGCGGCCGGCCGTGAGCGCCCGGACCGCGAAGCGGCCGGGATTGCGCGCCACCACGTCGAGCGTGCTGAGGCCGATGCTGCCCGTGGCGCCGAGGATCGCCAGTCCCTTCACGCTGCGGGCCTCACCACGCCGGCGCCAGCCAGCGCACGCCCAGCACGAACACGGGGATGGCGGCGAGCAGGCTGTCGATCCGGTCGAGCACGCCGCCGTGGCCGGGCAGGACGTGGCTGGTGTCCTTCAGTCCCGCCGTGCGCTTGAGCATGCTGATGCCGAGGTCGCCGATCACCGAGATGCCGCCCACGGCGAGCGAGAGCACCACCAGCGGGAACGCCGGCACGTCGAACCAGTACGCGCCCCCGGTGGCCACCAGGGCCACCAGGCACAGGCCGCCGATCAGGCCCTCCCAGGTCTTCTTCGGGCTGATCTGCGGCGCCAGCTTGACCCGCCCCAGCGACCGCCCCGCGAAATACGCCCCGACGTCCGCGGCGGCCACCACGAGGAACAGGTACAGCACCCATTCCGGGCCGAAGACGCGGGTCTTGAGCAGGAAGGCAAAGGCCAGCCAGGCCAGCGGCAGCAGCAGCAGCCCGCCGGCCAGCACGACCGCGCGCGGCAGCCGCAAGGGATACCGGGTCAGCAGCAGGCCGATCACGGCCCACAGCGCCAGGTGGAGCCACAGCAGGCCTTCCGGCAGGTGCCCGGTCGGCATCCACCAGGCCAGCCAGCCGATCACCGCCGCCATGGCGAAGGTGTAGGCGGCGCGCGCGCTGGCGGCCCGCACCTCGGCCAGGCCCGACCATTCCCAGGCCGCCAGCAGCAGCAGCAGCCCGAACAGCACCACGCCGACGTCCTTGGAGGCGAAGAACAGGACGGTCAGCAGCGCGGCGACCAGCAGCAGGGCAGTGACCAGGCGTTCCTTCAGCATGACTCCTCCCCGGCGGCCGGCTGCAGCTGCTCGGACGTCTGCCCGAAGCGCCGTTCCACGGCGGCATAGCGGGCCAGCGCCCGGTCCAGCTCGGCTTCCCCGAAATCCGGCCACAGGCAGTCGGTGAACCACAGCTCGGCGTAGGCCAGCTGCCAGAGCAGGAAGTTGCTGAGGCGGTGCTCGCCGCCGGTGCGGATCAGCAGGTCGGGCTCCGGCAGCCCGGCCAGCGCCAGCCGCCCCGCCACCGTCGCGTCGTCGATGGCCGCGGGGTCAAGCGTGCCGGCGGCTGCCTCGGCGGCCAGCTGCCGCGCGGCCTGGCCGATGTCCCAGCGCCCGCCGTAGGCCAGGGCGATGACCAGCACCAGCCGCTCGTTGGCCCGGGTCCGCTCCTCGGCCGACCGCATGCGGGCCTGCAGCTCCGCCGACAGCTCGCGGCGCTCGCCGATGAAACGCAGCTGGACGCCGTTGGCGTGCAGCTCGTCCACCTCGCGCTCCAGCGCCTCGAGGAACAGCCGCATCAGCGCGCCGACCTCGCCCTGCGGGCGGCGCCAGTTCTCGCTCGAGAACGCGAACAGGGTGAGGTGACGGATGCCGCGCCGGGCGCAGGTCTCGACGATGGCGCGGGCCGCACGCACGCCGGCCCGGTGGCCGGCCTGGCGCGGCATCATGCGCTGGCGGGCCCAGCGGCCGTTGCCATCCATGATGATGGCGACGTGGGCGGGCGTGGCTGGAGGGTTCACCGCAAGGACTGCCGGGGCCTCAGACCTCGAGCAGTTCCTGTTCCTTCTCCGCGACCACCTGGTCGACCAGCGCGATGTGCTTGTCGGTCAGCACCTGCACCTCGTCGTGGGCGCGGCGGTCGTCGTCCTCGGTGATCTCTTTTTCTTTCAGCAGTTCCTTCACGTGATGCAGGGCATCGCGGCGGATGTTACGGATCGCGACCTTGGCGTTCTCGCCCTCGTGGCGCACGACCTTGGTCATGTCGCGGCGCCGTTCCTCGGTCAGCGGCGGCAGCGGCACCCGGATCACGGTGCCGGCCGTGTTCGGATTCAGGCCGAGGTCGGAGGTCATGATGGCCTTCTCGACCACCGACACCATCTGGCGTTCCCACGGCGTGATGGTCAGGGTGCGGGAATCCTCGACCCCGACATTGGCGACCTGGCTCAGCGGCACCTCGCTGCCGTAGTACTCGACCGTGATGTGGTCCAGCAGGCTGGTGTGGGCGCGCCCGGTGCGGAGCTTCTTCAGCTCCCCGCGCAGCGACTCCACGCTCTTGTCCATGCGCTCGTTGGCGTCCTTCATGATGTCCTGCAGCATGCTCGGGCTCCTCTCAGGCTTCGGCGCCGGGCTCGGCGGCCCGGGTCACCAGGGTACCCACGTCCTCGCCGTTGACGATGCGCAGCAGGTCGCCCTTGTTGTGGACGTTGAACACCCGCAAGGGCAGGTCGTGGTCGCGGCACATCACCACCGCGGTGGCGTCCATCACCCCGAGCCGCTGGTCCAGCACCTGGTCGAAGGTCAGGGTGGCGTAGCGTTCGGCGTCCGGATGCTTTTTCGGGTCGGCCGAATACACGCCGTTGACCTTGGTCGCCTTCAGCAGCAGGTCCGCGCTGATCTCGATCGCCCGCAGGCTGGCGGCGGAATCGGTGGTGAAGAAGGGGTTGCCGGTGCCCGCAGCGAGGATCACCACCCGGCTCTTCTCCAGGTGGCGAATGGCGCGGCGGCGGATGTAGTCCTCGCACACGTCGTTGATCCGGATCGCCGACATGACCCGGGCGTGGACGCCGAGCTTCTCCAGCGCGTCCTGCAGGGCGAGCGAGTTGATGACCGTGGCCAGCATGCCCATGTTGTCGCCGGTGACGCGGTCCATGCCGGCTTCGGCGAGGCCGGCGCCGCGGAAGATGTTGCCGCCGCCGATGACCACCGCGACCTGGACGCCCAGCTCGCGCACGTCGCGCAACTCGCCGGCGATGCGGTTGATGACCTCGGGATCGATCCCGTAATCGACGCCGCCGAGGAGCGCCTCGCCGCTGAGCTTGAGGAGGATTCTTTTCGGAACTTTCCGGCTCATCTCGCCCCCTGAGAGCATTGCCCTGGCACTACGGCCGCAAAAAAGAACCCCGCTGTTCGCGGGGCCCTCGAGTTTACCTCATCTCCGGGCCGCGCGGCGGCTGCGCGCACGACCGGATGCTGCGTTGCGACGGGCCTCAGCCACCGCGCACCTGGGCCATCACTTCCTCGACGAAGTTGTCGGCCTTCTTTTCGATGCCCTCGCCCACCTCGAAGCGCACGAAGGCCTGGACCGCGGCGCCGTGCGCCTTGAGCAGCTTGCCCACGGTGGTGTCCGGGTCCTTGACGAAAGGCTGGCCCACCAGGGTGATCTCGGCGAGCTGCTTGCGCAGGCGCCCCTCGACCATCCTGGCCACGATCTCGGCCGGCTTGCCCTCGCCCTTGGCCTGCTCGACGAGGATTTCGCGCTCCTTGTCGAGATAGTCCGCCGGGACCTGGCTCTCGTCGACGTACTGCGGCCGCGAGGCGGCGATATGCATGGCGAGATCGCGCGCCAGGGCGTCGTCGCCGCCCTCCAGCGCGACCAGCACGCCGATCCGGGTCCCGTGCACGTAGCTGCCGACCAGGCCGGTGGACTCCAGCAGCGCGAACCGGCGCACGCCGATGTTCTCGCCGATCTTGGCCACCAGGCCGCGGCGCGTCTCTTCGACGGTGGCGCCGTCCATGCCGGTCGCCAGCAGCGCGTCGAGGTCCGTCGGGCGCTCGGCCAGCACCAGCTCGCCGACCCGCTGCGAGAAATCGCGGAAATCGTCGCCGCCGGCGACGAAATCGGTCTCGCAGTTGATCTCGACGACCGCGGCCGCCTTCTGGTCCGGCGCGGCGGTGACCACCACCAGGCCTTCCGCCGCGATGCGGCCGGCCTTCTTGTCGGCCTTGGCCAGGCCCTGCTTGCGCATGTGCTCGACGGCCGCCTCGATGTCGCCGCCGGTCTCCACCAGCGCCTTCTTGCACTCCATCATGCCGGCGCCGGTGCGCTCGCGGAGTTCCTTCACCTGGGATGCGGAAATCGTCATGGCTTACTCCTCCGCCGCCGGGGCCTCGGGCTTGGCCGGCTTCTCGGGGGCCGCAGTCTCGGGGGCCGGCGGCTCGGCCGCCTGCGCCTCGGCGGCTGCCTGGGCCGGCGGCGGTTCCGCATCGGCCTTGCGCGGCGCGTGCGGCTTGCGCACCGGCTTCTTCGCCGCCGGTTCGGCCTCGTTGACCTCGACGAACTCGTCGGTGCCCTCGGGGACTTCCGGCACCTGCGCCCGGCCTTCCAGCACCGCGTCGGCGATGCCGGCGGTGTAGAGCTGGATGGCGCGCATGGCGTCGTCGTTGCCCGGGATCACGTAGTCGATGCCCTCGGGCGAGCAGTTGGTGTCGACCACCGCCACGATCGGGATACCCAGCTTGTTGGCCTCGGCCACCGCGATGCGCTCGTGCTCGATGTCGATGATGAACAGCGCGTCCGGCAGGGAGCCCATGTTCTTGATGCCGCCCAGGCTGCGCTCCAGCTTCTCCATCTCCCGGTTCAGGCCCAGCACTTCCTTCTTCGAGAGGCTCTCGAAGGTGCCGTCCTCGGCCATCGCCTCGAGCTCGAACAGGCGCTTGATGGACTGCTTCACGGTCTTGTAGTTGGTGAGCATGCCGCCCAGCCAGCGGTAGCTGACGTAGGGCATGCCGGCGCGGTCGGCCTCGCGCTGGATCGCTTCGCGCGCGCTGCGCTTGGTGCCGACGAACAGCACGTTGCCGCCGTCGGTGGCGAGCTTGCGGACGAAGTCCTGCGCCTTGATATACAGCGGCAGGGTCTTCTCGAGATTGATGATGTGGATCTTGTTACGTTCGCCGAAGATGTAGGGTGACATCTTCGGGTTCCAGAAGCGGGTCTGGTGGCCGAAATGAACGCCGGCCTCCAGCATCTGGCGCATGGAGATTGAAGCCATGTTGTACTCCTACGGGTTGAGCCTCCACGCACCCCACCCGGCAACCCCTGTCCACTCGGGAAAGAAGGCACCCAGCCGGGCGTGACGGTGCGTGTGTGGGATTAATTGCGCTTAAGGCGCGCGCTTTATACCATAGGCGCCGCCTGCGGACAATCACCCGGAGAGGCCCGCGCCAGTGCCTAAGTGGTTGAACGGCCGCGCACTTCTCCCCCTTTTGGCCAAGACTGAACCGGCGGCTCGGAGGCCGCAACCGCCATGCCCGTGACCATCAAGACGACCGAGGCCGAGCGCGAGGGCATGCGCCACGCCGGCCGCCTGGCCGCCGAGGTGCTCGACATGATCGGCGCGCACGTGCGCCCGGGCGTGTCCACGGACGAGCTGGACCGGATCTGCCACGAGTACATCACCGGCCGGCAGGGCGCCGTCCCGGCGCCGCTGAATTACCGCGGGTTTCCGAAGTCGATCTGCACCTCGGTCAACCACGTGGTGTGCCACGGCATCCCGGGCGAGCGGGTGCTGAAGAAAGGCGACATCGTCAACATCGACATCACCGTCATCAAGGACGGCTGGCACGGCGACACCAGCCGCATGTTCTTCGTCGGCGAACCCACCGTCGGGGGCCGCCGGGTCAGCGAGGTCTCGCACGAGGCCATGCGCCGCGGCATCGAGATGGTCCGACCGGGCGTGCGCCTCGGCGACATCGGCCATGCCATCCAGGCTTACGTCGAAGCGCAGCACTGCTCGGTGGTGCGCGAATACTGCGGCCACGGCATCGGCCGCGAGTTCCACGAGGACCCCCAGGTGCTGCACTACGGCAAGCCGGGCACCGGGCTCGAGCTCCTGCCGGGCATGACCTTCACCATCGAGCCGATGGTCAACGCCGGCAAGCGCCACGTGCGGCTGCTGCCCGACGGCTGGACCGTGGTCACCAAGGACCATTCGCTCTCGGCCCAGTGGGAGCACACCATCCTGGTCACGGAAGACGGTTTCGAAGTACTGACGCTCGGCGCGTCCGGCCGGATCTGAGGAGCGCCATGGATACCGCCACCCGGCCTGCCGCCGCCCAGGACCCGCAACTGCCGGAGGTCGATGCCGCGCCCGGCCCGGCCGCCGTCCGCCAGTTCCGGCAGGTGCTGGAGGCCGGCGACCGGCAGCTCCGCGCCCGCTTCGAGGCCGAGGAGCCGGTCGAGGCGCTGGTGCGCGACCGCGCCCGCCTGATCGACATCGCCCTGGTCCGCGCCTGGCGCATGCACCTCGGCGACGCCCACGGCGAGCTGGCGCTGGTGGCGGTCGGCGGCTACGGCCGCGGCGAGCTCCATCCCTGCTCCGACATCGACATCATGGTGGTGGTGCCGGCCGGCGACGACAGCGCCTGGCGGGAGCGCGTGTCGGGCTTTTTGACGTTCCTGTGGGACATCGGCATGGAGGTCGGCCACAGCGTGCGCACGCTGGCCGACTGCGAACGGGAGGCCGCCGCCGACGTCACGGTCGTGACCACCCTGATGGAATCGCGGCTGCTGGACGGCGCGCCCGGCCTGTTCGAGGCCATGCAGGCGGCCACGGCCCCCGAGCGGGTCTGGCCCGCCGCCGAATTCTTCACCGCCAAGCGCGACGAGCAGACCGCCCGCCATCATCGCTACCACGACACGGCCCACAACCTCGAGCCGAACATCAAGGGCACCCCCGGAGGCCTGCGGGACATCCAGGTGGTGTGCTGGATCGCCAAGCGGCAATTCGGCGTCGGCAGCCTGCACCAGCTGGCCCAGCAGGGTTTTCTCACCGACTACGAATACCGGCGCCTGCTGGCCGGCCAGAACTTCCTGTGGAAGATCCGCTGGGCGCTGCACACCGTCACCGGCCGGCGCGAGGACCGCCTGCTGTTCGACCACCAGGTCAAGCTGGCGAAGCTGTTCGGCTATGAGGACGCCAGCTACACGCTGGCGGTCGAGCAGTTCATGCAGAAGTACTACCGCACGGTGCAGGAACTGGCGCGCCTCAACGAGATGCTGCTGCAGCTGTTCGAGGAAGCGATCCTGCTCGACCCCGCCGCCCCGCCCCGCCCGCTGAACGCCCGCTTCCAGGTGCGCAACGAGTTCCTGGAGGTCACCGACGAGGAAGTCTTCGAGCGAACGCCGTCGGCGCTGCTGGAGATCTTCCTGCTGCTGCAGCAGGAGCCGGGCTTGAAGGGCGTGAGCGCGCGCACCATCCGGCTGCTGCGCCGCGCCCTGCCGCTGATCGACGAGGAGTTCCGCCAGAACCCGCGCCACCACCGGCTGTTCATGGACATCATCAAGGCGCCGGAGGGCGTGACCCACGAGCTCCGGCGCATGAACCGCTACGGCGTGCTCGGCCGCTACATCCCGGCCTTCGGCCGCGTCACCGGCCGCATGCAGTTCGACCTCTTCCACGCCTATACCGTGGACGCCCACACCCTGTTCGTGGTCTCCAACCTGCGGCGCTTCGCGCTGGCGCGCTTCGACCACGAGATGCCGATGTGCAGCCGGATCATGCAGGCGCTGCCGAAGCCCGAGCTGGCCTACCTGGCGGGGCTGTTCCACGACATCGCCAAGGGCCGCGGCGGCGACCACTCCGAGCTCGGCGCGGTCGACGCCGAGGCCTTCTGCCTGGAACACGGCCTCTCGCCCTATGACGCGCGCCTGGTGGCGTGGCTGGTGCGCCACCACCTGACCTTCTCCATCACCGCGCAGAAGAAAGACATCCACGACCCGGCCGTGGTGGCCAGTTTCGCCCGCACCGTGGGCGACGAGACCCGCCTCGATTATCTCTACGTGCTGACCGTGGCCGACGTCCGGGGCACCAGCCCGAAGCTGTGGAACGCCTGGAAGGCCTCGCTGTTCGAGGAGTTCTACCTCAGCGTGAAGCGGGCGCTGCGCGCCGGGCTGGAGTCGCCCATCGATTCCGAACAGCTGGTGGCCGAGACCCAGGACGCGGCGCTGGCGCTGCTCGCCGCCCGCGGGATCCGGGCCGCGCGGGCCCGCGAGGTCTGGGGCGGCTTCGCCCAGGAGTATTTCCTGCGCCATACGCCCGAGGAGATCGCCTGGCACATCCGCGTGCTGGCCACCCTCGAGGACCGCGGCGAACAGGCCGCGGTCTCAGTGGAGCAGCAGACCGGCCGCGGCGGCACCGCCATCATGGTGTGCACCCAGAGCGGCCAGCACAGCTTCGCCCGGGCTACCGGCGCGCTGGACGAGCTCGGCCTGAATATCCTGGACGCGCGCGTGGTGCCCGTGGGCGACGGGCGCAACGTGCATACCTACGTGGTGCTGGAGAGCGACGGCTCGCCCATCGACGACCACGAGCGGCTGGTGCAGATCGAGACGGCGGTGCGCAAGGCCACCCTGGAGCACGCCGACCGCATGCCGACGGTGCTGCGCCAGCCCCCGCGCCAGGTCCGGCTGTTCACCACGCCCACGCGCATCGCCTTCTCGCGCGACGAGGCGAACGGCCGCACCGTGGTCGAGCTGATCGCGGCCGACCGCCCCGGCCTGCTGTGCGAGGTCGGCAAGGCCTTCGTGGAATGCGGCCTGTCGCTGCGCGCCGCCAAGATCATGACCGTCGGCGAACGCGCCGAGGACGTGTTCTACATCACCGAGCTCGGCGGCGAAACGCTGGACGCCGCCGCCTGCGCCGCACTCGAACAACGGCTCAAGGCGCGGCTGGACCAGCCCGAGGCAGTCGCCTGAGCACCCCGACGGCCCGCGCGACCTGCGAGGAACCCGCGCCATGAATCCCCTGCTCGACCGGCTGCACCCCTATCCCTTCGAACGCCTGGCCGCCCTGCTCGCCCCGGCGGTCCCGCCGGCCGGCCGGCCGCATATCGCGCTGTCGATCGGGGAGCCCCGCCACCCCCCGCCGGCCTTCGTCGGCGCCGCCCTGGCCGGGCACCTGGAGCGCCTGGCGGTGTATCCCAAGGCTGCCGGCCTGCCGGCGCTGCGCCAGGCCTGCGCCCGCTGGCTGGAGCGCCGCTTCGCGCTGGGCGCCGGCACAGTGGACCCGGAGACCATGGTGCTGCCGGTGAACGGTACCCGCGAAGGCCTGTTTTCCTTCGTGCAGGCGGCCCTGGACCCGGCGGCGGGCGGGCTGGTGATGATGCCGAACCCCTTCTACCAGATCTACGAGGGCGCGGCGCTGCTGGCGGGCGCGGAGCCGTACTACCTGGACACCACGGCCGCCACCGGCTTCCTGCCCGACCTCGACGCCGTGCCGGAGGCCGACTGGGCCCGCTGCCGCGTGCTGTTCATCTGCAGCCCCGGCAACCCCACCGGCGCCGTCATGGACGAGGCCTGCCTGCTGCGGGTGCTGGAGCTGGCCGAGCGCCACGACTTCCTGGTCGCCTCCGACGAGTGCTATGCCGATATCTACCTCGACGAGGACCGGCCGCCGCCCGGCCTGCTGGGCGCCGCGCTGCGGGCCGGCAACACCGGCTTCCGCCGCTGCGTCGTGTTCCACAGCCTGTCCAAGCGCTCCAGCGTCCCCGGGCTGCGCTCCGGCTTCGTCGCCGGCGACCCCGAGGTGATGGCCGCCTTCCGGCTGTACCGGACCTATCACGGCTGCGCCGTGCCCGAGATGGTGCAGCTGGCCAGCGTGCCGGCGTGGGACGACGACGCCCACGCGGCCGCCAACCGCGCCCTGTACCAGCAGAAGTTCGACGCCGTGGTGCCGATCCTCGCCGAGGTGATGCCGGTGGCGCGGCCCGAAGCCGCCTTCTACCTGTGGCTGGAAGTCCCCGGCGGCGACGACGAGGCCTTCGCCCGCGAGCTGTTTGCCGCCGAGCACGTCACCGTGCTGCCGGGACGCTACCTGTCGCGCGACCATGCCGGCGGCAACCCCGGGACCGGGCGGATCCGGGTCTCGCTCGTCGCCGAGCTCGACGAGTGCATCGAGGCCGCGCGCCGCATTGCGCGCTTTTGCGCCGCCACGGGGTAAACTCTCCGCCCAAGGGGCAATCCGCTCCCAGCCGGGACAGGCCGATGAGCACGCTGCAAGAGACGATCGAAGCCGCCTTCGAGCAACGCGCCAGCTTCACTCCTGACGAGACGCCCGCCGATATCCGCCAGGCCGTGGCGGAAGCCATCGACGCCCTGGACGACGGCCGCGAGCGCGTCGCCGAGCAGGTCGACGGCGCCTGGGTGGTCAACGAGTGGCTGAAGAAGGCCGTGCTGCTGTCCTTCCGCATCGAGGGCAACCGCCTGATCGAAATGGGCGCGCTGCGCGGCTGGGACAAGGTGCCGCTGAAATACTCCGGCTATGACGACAACGCCTTCCAGCACGCCGGGGCCCGCATCGTGCCGCCCGCCACCGTGCGCCGCGGCGCCTACGTCTCGCCCGACGCCGTGCTGATGCCGAGCTACGTCAACATCGGCGCCTGGATCGGCCCCGGCACCATGGTCGACACCTGGGCCACCGTCGGCTCCTGCGCCCAGATCGGCGCCAACGTGCATCTCTCCGGCGGCGCCGGCATCGGCGGCGTGCTCGAACCCCTGCAGGCCAGCCCCACCATCATCGAGGACAACTGCTTCATCGGCGCCCGCTCCGAGATCGTCGAGGGCGTGATCGTCGAAGAAGGCGCAGTGGTGTCGATGGGCGTGTTCATCGGCCAGAGCACCCGCATCTACGACCGCGAGACCGGCGAGGTCACCTACGGCCGCGTGCCCGCGGGCGCGGTGGTCGTGCCCGGCAGCCTGCCCTCGGCCGACGGCAAGTACAGCCTCGCCTGTGCGGTGATCGTCAAGCGGGTGGACGCGGCGACGCGGGCGAAGGTGGGCATCAATGAGCTCTTGCGCTCGGCGCGCTGATCAGCTGCGGTCCGTGGGGGGCGCTGCGCGCTGCGTCGCAGGCCAATTCGGGGCCGCCGTGAATACATCCCTGTAGGCTCGCTCGCGCACGTCCTGTGCGCGAGCGCCCCGAATTGGCCTGCAACACATCACGCAGCGCCCTCCCCCAGCCACAAAGCCGATCGCCGCGCACCCCCGCGCTCCCCGCCGGCGCTGGCCCCGACCCATGATGCCGAAGTCAGCGACAGGCCCAGCCACTAAGAGGCTATCGCGCCGCGTGTCGCCACCGAGCGCGCGTTGGTGCAGCCCGGTAGCCGCGCTGGGTGATGTGGTGCGGGTCGATTCGGGGCGCTCGCGAACAGGGATGTTCGCGAGCGAGCGTACAGGGACGTATTCACAGCGTCCCCGAATCGACCCGCACCGCAGCGCGCAGCGCGAGGTCGGACAGCGTCAGCAACGGGTTCGGGGGTTGCGGGGCGGGAGGCGTGGCATGGGTGTTTGCGGGGCGCTCGCGAACAGGGACGTATTCACAGCGTCCCCGCAAACACCTGTGCCGCGACGCCCGGCCACTGGGCAAGGAGCCGTGGGTGGTGGAGCATGCCGTGGCGAGACGCGTGGTGAGGCAACCCGGTGGCCGCGCTGGGTGATGTGGTGCGGGTCGATTCGGGGCGCTCGCGAACAGGGATGTTCGCGAGCGAGCGTACAGGGACGTATTCACAGCGTCCCCGAATCGACCCGCACCGCAGCGCGCAGCGCGGGATCGACCTGGGTCGCTAGGCGTCCTTGCCGGGCGGCGGCGTGACCTCGGCGCCCATCTCCTTCGCCAGCTGCTTGGTCTTGATGTGCCGCACATCGCGGCCCTGGACCACGTAGATGACGTACTTGGCGATGTTCTTGGCGTGGTCGCCGATCCGCTCCAGCGCCTTGATGACGATCACGATCTCGGCGGCATGCTCGATGCGCGAGCTGTCCTGGGCGAGCGTCTCATGCACCAGCCGCAGGCACTGCTTGTACTCCCAGTTCAGGTGGCGGTCCTCGGCGGCCACGCGGATGGCCTTGTCGGCGTCGAAGACGTCGAGCGCCTCGAGAACCTCGCGCATCAGCTTGGCGGCCAGCTCCGCCATCCGGTCGATGGCGCGGGAGAACTGCGGCACGGGTTCGACCTCGTCCACGATCAGCTTGCGCGCGGTCTTGGCGATCTTCTTCGCCTCGTCGCCGACGCGCTCGAGGTCGGTGATGGTGCGGATCATGGCGAGGACGACGCGCAGGTCCGTGGCGATGGGCTGGCGCTTGGCGATGAGCTTGAAAGCCAGTTCCTCGCCGTCCGTGTCGAGCTGGTTGACCTCCGTCTCGCGCGCGATGACCTTGCGGGCGAGGTCGTCGTCACGCTCCTTGAGCGCCCGGCGCGCGAGCAGGATCTGGTCGACCACCAGGCCGCCCAGCTTGAGCACCAGCAGCCGGAGCTGGTCCAGCTCGTTGTCGTAGGCCTTGACGGTATGGGACTCGGAGAGCTCGGTCATGGCAGTGTCCTCTGGCCCGTCAGCCGAAGCGGCCGGTGATGTAGTCCTCGGTCAGCTTGTGCGTCGGATTGGTAAAGATGTGGTCCGTCGTCCCGACCTCGACCAGGATGCCGAGATGGAAATACGCGGTGCGCTGCGACACGCGCGCCGCCTGCTGCATCGAGTGGGTCACGATCGCGATGGTGTATTTCTGCTTCAGCTCGTCGATCAGGTCCTCGATGCGGGCGGTGGCGATGGGATCCAGCGCTGAACAGGGCTCGTCCATCAACACGACCTCGGGATTGACGGCGATGGCGCGCGCGATGCACAGCCGCTGCTGCTGGCCGCCGGAGAGGCCGGTGCCCGGCTGGTCCATGCGGTCCTTGACCTCCTTCAGCAGGCCGGCGCGCTCCAGCGACTCGTGCACGATCTCCTCGAGATCCGTCTTGTCGCGCGCCATGCCGTGGATCCGCGGCCCGTAGGCGACGTTCTCGAAAATCGACTTCGGGAACGGGTTCGGCTTCTGGAACACCATGCCGACCCGGGCGCGCAGCTGCACCACGTCGAGCCGCTTGTCGTAGATATTCTCGCCGTCGAGCGTGATGTCGCCGGTCACCCGCGCGATGTCGATGGTGTCGTTCATGCGGTTGAGGCAGCGCAGGAACGTCGACTTGCCGCAGCCCGAGGGCCCGATCATGGAGATCACCTCGTTGCGGCCGATGTCGAGCGACACGTCCATCACCGCCTGCTTGTCCCCGTAGTACACGTCGACGTTGCGGCAGCTCATGACCGCGTCCGGATGGGTGTAATCCCCGATGGTCTTGCCGGGCACGGCCTCGGTGGTGCCCTCGGGTCGCGGCCGCTCGGAGACCGCCCGATTCGCTTCAGCTGGCATCTTGACCCCTCGCTCTCGCGGAGTTTTCGTCAGTACATCGTGCATGTTCGTGTCCATCTGCCGGGCCCGCTCACCAGCGGCGCTCGAACTTGCGCCGCAGGAAGACCGCCAGCAGGTTCATCGCCAGCAGGAAGCCCAGCAGGACCATGATGGCGGCGGAAGTCCGCTCGACGAAGGCGCGCTCCGGGCTGTCCGCCCAGAGGAAGATCTGCACCGGCAGCGCCGTGCTCGGATCGGTGAAACCCTGCGGCACGTCGACGATGAAGGCCACCATGCCGATCATCAGGAGCGGCGCAGTCTCGCCGAGCGCCTGGGCCATCCCGATGATGGTCCCGGTCAGCATGCCGGGCATGGCCAGCGGCACCACGTGGTGGAACGTGGTCTGCATCTTGGAGGCCCCCATGCCCAGCGCCGCCTCCCGGATCGAAGGCGGGACGGCCTTCAGCGCGGCGCGGCTGGCGATGATGATGGTCGGCAGGGTCATCAGCGTCAGCACCAGGCCGCCGACCAGCGGCGCCGAACGGGGCATGCCGAAGAAGTTGAGGAACACCGCCAGGCCCAGCAGGCCGAAGACGATCGACGGCACCGCCGCCAGGTTGTTGATGTTCACCTCGATCAGGTCGGTCCAGCGGTTCTTCGGCGCGAACTCTTCGAGGTAGACGGCCGCGGCGATACCGATCGGGAAGCTCAGCCCGAGCGTCACCAGCAGCATGAAGAAGGAGCCCTTCACGGCGCCCAGGATGCCGGCGAGCTCCGGGTCCCGGGAGTCGCCGTTGGTAAAGAGCGCGGTATTGAATTTCAGCTCGAGCCGGCCCTGGTCGGCCAGCGCATCGAGCCAGCCGAGCTGCTTGTCGCTCAGCCGCCGCTCGCTTTCCGGCACCTCCGTGGTAATGCGGCCTTTGCGATACATGTCCGCGTCATCGTCCGCCGGCACCCAGAGCTCGATGGTCTGCCCGACCAGCGAGGGGTCGTCCAGCACCATGTTCTGCAACTCGAACATCGCCCCGGTACTCACCAGGCTGTTGAGCGCGCGCCGGTCGCTGCGGCTGGTGACCTCCGGGAACAGGCCGTAGAGGGCGTTGCGCACCACGGCGAGGTAGTTGCCGGCGCGCAGCGAGGCCTCCGAAGCGTCGCCCTGGGGGTCCACGGTCTCCGCGTCGAGGTTGAACTCGAGCTTCATGTAGGTCTGCTGGAACGCGGTATAGCCGTTGCCGATGATGGTCGTCAGCAGCAGGCCGAGGAAGCTGATGGCGAGGACCAGCGCTATGATGCCGTAGGCCTTGAAGCGGGCCTCGGCGCGATAGCGGCGCGGCAGGCTGGCGCGCACCACCTCGAGCACAGGCGGGCGCCCGCCGGCGTTATTCGTACTGCTCACGGTACTTCCTCACCACGTGCAGGGCGATGACGTTCAGGATCAGCGTCACCACGAACAGGACCAGGCCGAGCGCGAAGGCCGCCAGCGTCTTGGCGCTGTCGAACTCCTGGTCGCCGACCAGCAGGGTGACGATCTGGACCGTCACCGTGGTCACCGCCTCGAGCGGGTTGGCCGTCAGGTTGGCCGCCATGCCGGCCGCCATCACCACGATCATGGTCTCCCCGATGGCGCGCGAGACCGCCAGCAGGAAGCCGCCCACGATGCCCGGCAGCGCCGCCGGAATGATCACCTGCTTGATGGTCTCGGCCTTGGTGGCGCCGAGGGCATAGGCGCCGTCGCGCATCGCCTGCGGCACGGCGTTGATCACGTCGTCCGACAGCGACGAGACGAAGGGAATAATCATGATGCCCATCACCAGCCCGGCCGCCAGGGCGCTCTCCGAGGCCACGTCCAGCCCGAGCGTCACGCCCATGGCGCGCACCTGCGGCGCCACCACCAGGGCGGCGAAGAAGCCGTACACCACGGTCGGCACGCCGGCCAGGATTTCGAGCAGCGGCTTGGCCACGGTGCGCATCTTGCGCGGGGCGTACTCCGCGAGATAAATCGCGACCATCAGACCGATCGGGCCCGCCACGAGCATGGCGATGAACGAGATCAGCAGCGTGCCGGCGAACAGCGGCACCGCGCCGAAGGCGCCCGAGGCGCCGACCTGGTCGGCGCGCAGCGCCGTCTGCGGGCTCCAGTTCAGCCCGAACAGGAACTCGGTAATCGGCACTCGCTGGAAGAAGCGGATCGACTCGAACAGCACCGACAGCACGATGCCGACGGTGGTGAAGATCGCCAGCGTCGAGGAGGCGATCAGGAAGAACAGCGCCAGGTTCTCGACCCGGTTGCGCGCGCGCAGGGTGGTCGAGATGCTGCGGTAGCCGATGGCGAGCCCCCCGACCGCCAGCGCCAGCACCAGCACGGTGCGCAGCGTCGCGCTTTGCGCCTGGAGGCTCACGTACTGCCGGGCCGCCGCCTGGACCGCCTCCGACTGCTGGCCGGTAACGATATTCCCGACCACGGTGTTGCGCACGTCGTTCATGAACAGCCCGAGCCGGCCCTCGTCGAGGGCCTGGATCTCGGCCGGCAGGTCCGCGATGACCAGCCGCTCCAGCACGACCGGCTCGGCGACGCGCCAGCCGAACAGCAGCAGCACCGCCGGGACCCCGACGAGCACCGCGGCCCAGCTCCCATAGTGCGCCGGCAGGGAATGCAGCGCACGGATGCCGCCGGCTTCGCCGGCCAGGGCAAGCGACCGCCGCTTGCCGAGCACGAACGCCGCCGCGCTCATGACGAGCAGTACGAGGATGACCGTGGAAATTGGCATGCGAGACTCGTATCCGGCTCAAGCCGGCCCTAGTCTATTAAGTCGCAGGGGCGACAGCCAGCCCGGCCGTCGCCCCCGCCAGTTCCTCCGCTGAGAGGAGCGTGGCCACCCGGCGCTTTACAGCGTCTCGAGGTTCTGCACGCGCTCGGCCACGGCCTTGCGCTCGGCCTGCGGCAGCGGAATCAGGCCGCGATCGGCCAGGTAGCCCTCGGGGCCCCAGGCCTTCTCGCTGGTGAACTCGGCCAGGAACTCGCGCATGCCGGGAATCACGCCCACGTGGGCCTTCTTCACGTAGACGTAGAGCGAGCGGGAGACCGGGTAGCTGCCGTCGGCGATGTTGTCGAAGGTCGGCCGCACGCCGTCGACCGCCTTGCCCTTCAGCACGTCGCTGTTCTGGTCCAGGAAGCTGAAACCGAAGATACCCAGGGCGTTCTTGTTGCCCTGCAGTTTCTGCACGATCAGGTTGTCGTTCTCGCCGGCTTCGACGTAGCCGCCGTCCTCGCGCACGGTATGGCAGATGGCCTTGAACCGGCCGGAATCCGACTTGTCGAGTTCCTCGATCCAGGGGAAGGCCTTGCAACCCGTCTCCATCGCCAGCTCGACAAAGGCATCACGCGTGCCGGAGGTCGGCGGCGGGCCCAGCACCTCGATCTTGATGGCGGGCAGCGAGGCATTTACCTGGTCCCAGGTCATGTAGGGGTTCTTCACCAGTTCGCCGCTGTCCGGATTCGCCGGGTCCGGCACCTCGGCCGCCAGGGCCAGCCAGACGTCCTTGAGCGTGAGATCGAAATCCGGGCCGTCCTTGGAATTGGACAGCACGATGCCGTCGTAGCCGATCTTGACCTCGACGATCTCCTCGACGCCGTTCGACTTGCAGAGCTCCACCTCGCTGCTCTTGATGGCGCGCGAAGCGTTGGTGATGTCCGGATGCTCGACGCCGACACCCGAGCAGAACAGCTTCAGGCCGCCGCCCGAGCCGGTGGACTCGACCTTCGGGGTCTTGAAGGCGGTAGAGCGACCGAAATTCTCCGCGACCACCGTGGAGAACGGGTAGACGGTCGACGAACCGACAATGAAGATAGAATCACGGGCAGACTGCGCCTGGGCGGAGCCGGCCATGATCAGTGCCACGGCGACCGAAGCCGACGTCAAGGTCTTCTTGATCACAGGTTTCCCCTCGGGTTGGACTGGCAATTAAGTCAAGGGAGTGTACGGCCGGGATGTTACAGAAATGCTGCAGCAAGGTCCCGCCACCCAGGCCCAAGGGCCCGACGGCCGGAATACAAAGCTAATTGAAACATTGTGTTAGAAGAAATATTACAGGTTATACACAAGGTTCGGACCGGCGCCGCGGGGGCCCGCCCATGAGCGCCGGGCGCGTGCTCGAACTGGCCCGCGAACTCGTCCGCCGGCCCTCCGTCACGCCGGAGGACGCCGGCTGCCAGGCGCTGATGGCCGAGCGGCTCGAGCGCATCGGCTTCCAGGTCGAGCGCCAGCGCTACGGCGAGGTCGACAATTTCTGGGCGCGCCGCGGCCATGCGGGGCCCCTGCTCTGCTTTGCCGGCCACACCGACGTGGTGCCGACCGGCCCGCTGGATGCCTGGACGCATCCGCCCTTCGAGGCCGAGGTGAAAGACGGGCTGTTGTGGGGTCGCGGCGCCGCCGACATGAAGGCCAGCCTCGCGGCCATGATCGTCGCCTGCGAGGAATTTCTCGCCGCCCGTCCCGATCACCGCGGCTCGCTCGCCTTCCTGGTCACCAGCGACGAGGAAGGCCCGGCGCAGGACGGTACGAAGAAGGTCATCGAGGCCCTCGAGGCCCGCGGCGAGAAGATCGACTGGTGCCTCGTCGGCGAGCCCTCCAGCCGGGAACGGCTGGGCGACATGCTGCGCATCGGCCGCCGGGGCTCCCTGTCCTGCGACCTCCTGGTGCACGGCATCCAGGGCCACGTCGCCTATCCCGAGAAGGCCCGCAACCCGCTGCACCAGCTCGCCCCGTTCCTCCAGGAGCTGGTCGGCATCGAGTGGGACGCAGGCAACGCATCCTTCCCGCCGACCAGCCTCCAGCTCACCAACCTCCACTCCGGCACCGGCTTTCGCAACGTCATTCCCGGCTCGGCCGAGCTGAAGTTCAACCTGCGCTACTCCACCGAGCAGACCATGGCAGGCCTGCAGGAGCGCATCGAGGCGCTGTTGCAGCGCCACGGCCTGGACTACGAGGTCAGCTGGCGCGACGCCGGCCGTCCCTTCCTGACACGGCCGGGCCCCTTCCTCAGCGCCGTGCAGGAAGTGGTGCGCGACATCGCCGGCGTCGACCCCGAACTGTCCACCGGCGGCGGCACCTCCGACGGCCGCTTCATCGCCCCGACGGGCGCCGCGGTGGTCGAGCTCGGCCCGGTCAACGCCAGCATCCACAAGATCGACGAGCACGTGCGCGTGGACGACCTGGAGCCGCTGAAGGACCTCTACCTCGGGGTGATGCGGCGGCTGCTGGCCTGAACCACGAGCCGCGCCTGTAGCCCCGCCGCGAAGCCGGGCCTTGTCGCCCGACCGCGAGGCCGCGCCGTGTCATGCACCTCTCGCTTGAGGAGATGCCGCTCGACGCGCATGACACGTCCCGACCTCGCTGCCACACAAGTTTCGGTTCGGGCCAGGGCGCAGCCGGACTCGATCGGCAACGCCAACCCCCGCCGTCCGAGCCGGGAGCCGGAGCCTCAGCTGCCGAGGCAAGTCAGGGTCCGGCTGCCGAGTCCGAGCGGGGGGGCCGGGAGCAGCCGCGGTGGCCACGGTGCGTTGTGGGCGTGCCGGTCCCCGTATGGCAGCGGAATCGCGACGCGTGATGTCCGCCGAGCGACATGTCGAGCGAGGGGGATATCACGTGGCGCGGTTGCGCGGTCAGGCTCACGTGATCCGGTTTCGCGGCCAGGTCCTGAGAGATCCAGCCCGCGGTGGAGGTTGGTCAGCGCCGGAAGTTGTTCCAGGCAGCCCCCGACGCCAGCCCGGCCATCCAGGCCAGCACCCAGCCGGCCATGCTGAGGCCGAGGAAGGTCCAGCCCATCTCGGCGCAGTCGCCGGAGCCCTCGAGCATCATGGCAATGGCCTCGTGGGCGGGGAACACGTCCATCAGGTAGTCGTAGCCGGGGCCGCAGGCGGGGACCTGGTCCGGCGGCAGGCCCTGCAGCCAGACCTGCCGGCCGGCGAACAGCACGCCAGTGCCGGCGGCGAGGATGGCCAGCACGCCGTAGGCGGCCGCGCCGCCCCGCCCGGGGTTGTGGAGGTAGGCGGCCAGGAAGACGACGCCCAGGGCGAGCACCGAGCCGCGCTGGAGCATGCACAGCGGGCAGGGCTCGTAGCCGAGGGCGTATTCGGAGAACAGCGCGAAGCCGAGCAGCGCGCCGCAAATCAGGGCGCCATAGAGGTTGACCATGCGGCGGTCGAACCAGGCGGGGCGACTGTCCTCAGCCATTCTCCCCCCCGACCTCGCGCTCGGCGTCCTCGATGGCGACGTGCCGGATGTCCTTGCCGTGGACCATGTAGACGACGTACTCGCAGATGTTCTTGGCGTGGTCGCCGATCCGCTCCAGCGCCCGGCCGACCCACAACATGTCGAGCACCCGGCGGATGCTGCGCGGGTCTTCCATCATCAGCGTGATGGCCTGGCGCGTCAGCGCGTCGTACTCCTGGTCCACGGCCTTGTCGTCGCGCAACACCTGCATGGCCAGCTCGGGATCGAGGCGTGCGAAGGCGTCGAGCGACTGGTGCAGCATGCCCCCGACCAGGTCGCCGATGTGGCGCAGGCCACGGTAGCGGTCCACCGGCCGCTCCTGCAGGGCGAGCCGCGCGGCCAGGTAGCCGATCTTCTCGGCCTCGTCGCCGATGCGCTCGAGGTCGGTGATGGTCTTGATGATGGCCATGATCAGCCGGAGGTCGCTCGCGGTCGGCTGGCGCCGGGCGATGATGCGGCTGCATTCCTCGTCGATGGACACCTCGAGGCGGTTGACCTTGTGGTCGTCGCGCACCACCTCCTCGCCCAGCGCGCTGTCGCCGCGCTCCAGCGCCTCGACGGCGCGGCGCAGCTGGTCCTCGACCATGCCGCCCATGGACATGACGTTGTTGCGCACGGCCTCGAGTTCCGCGTTGAAACGGCGCGACCAGTGGTGGGTGATGTCCTGGTGTTCCATCGAATAGCTCGACCTGCGGCCGCCGGGAAGGTTCAAGTGTCGCACTGCCCCGGCGCCCGGAACAAGAACGACGGTCACACCGCGGCTACAATGCGGGCCATGGGCGTGGAGATCGAGCGCAAGTTCCTGGTGACGGGCGACGGCTGGCAAGCGGGCGCCGCGGGCCGTCGCCTGCGGCAGGGCTACCTGTCCTTCGACCCCGAGCGGACCGTGCGGGTCCGGGTCACCGGCGACCGGGCCTGGCTGAACATCAAGGGCCGCACCGAGGGCATTCGGCGGCTGGAGTTCGAATACGGCATTCCGGTCGACGACGCCGTCCAGCTGCTGGCGCTGTGCCAGGGCGCCGTGATCGACAAGACGCGCTACGAGGTCCGCTGGGACGGGCGCACCTGGGAAGTGGACGAGTTCCACGGCGAGAACGCAGGCCTGGTGGTGGCCGAGCTCGAGCTCCGGGACGAGCACGAGGACTTCACCCGGCCGCCCTGGCTGGGCCTCGAGGTCTCCGGCGACCCGCGCTACTACAACGCCGCGCTGGCCCGGAATCCCTACCGGGCCTGGACTGGCGACTGAAGCGGCGCCTCAGTCCTTCAGCCAGGCGCGCTCGGCCGGGAACCGGCAGGTGAAGCTGCTGCCTTGGCCAAGCTCGCTCTCGACCTCGAGCCAGGCGCCGTGACGCTGGAGCACGTGCTTGACGATCGCCAGGCCGAGCCCGGTGCCGCCGGTGGCGCGATCCCGGCTCTTGTCGACCCGGTAGAAGCGCTCGGTCAGCCGCGGGATCGCTTCGGCCGGGATGCCGACCCCGGTATCGGTCACGGTGAGGCAGGGCTCGTCGCCCTCCAGCCGCCAGCGGATGTGGACACTGCCGTCCGCGGCCGTGTACTTCAGGGCATTGCCGATGATATTGGCGAAGGCGGAATAGATCTCGGATTCGGCGCCCCACAGGCCGAGCTGCGATTCCACCTCGACCTCGATAACCGCCGGCCGCTCCGGCCGCGCTACGGCCTCCTTGCGCAGCGAGGCGAGCATGCCGGCGATATCGACGCGCTCGCGCTCGGCTTCGGCGCCGGAGGCTTCGAGCCGGGACAGGGTCAGCAGGTCCTCGATGATCCGGCGCATGCGCTCCGACTGGCGGGCCATCTCCTGGACCGGCTCGCGCCAGTGCTCGACCAGGTCGGGTTCCTCGGCCAGCGCATCGAGATAGCCCGAGATCACGGTGAGCGGCGAACGCAGTTCGTGCGAGGCATTGGCGACGAAAGTACGGCGCACCGACTCGAGGCGGTAGGCGTGAGTGGTGTCCCGGGCCAGCAGCAGCCGCTGGGTCTCGCCGTAGGGCACGACCTGCAGGGCCAGGCGCATCTCGGGATCCACCGGCGAGGACGTGCGCAGGACCCGCTCCGGGTCGTCCTGGCGCAGGAACTCGACGAACTCCGGCGCGCGCAGCAGGTTCTCGATCCGCTGGCCGCGGTCTTCACGCTGCAGTCCGAGCAGCTTTCCCGCCGCCTTGTTGACCCAGGCGATCTCGTGGTCGGCGTCCAGCAGCACGCCGGCGTCGGGCAGGGCCTGGGTGGACTTGCGGAACTCCTTCAGCACGCGCGCGAGACGCTTCTTGCGCGCCCGGCTCTGCAGCCGGACGCGATGCAGCTTGGCGTAGACGTCGCCCCACAGGCCCGCCGCGTCGCGCGGGGGCTCACCGAGTTTCTTGCGCAGCCAGGTTTCCAGCTGCCAGAGGTGCCAGAGATGCCAGCCGAGGTAGGCCAGCAGGAAAGCCGACAACCAGGCGAAAGGCCGGCCGAACAGGGTGCCGAACAGGATCGCTGCGCCGAGCAGCGCGGCGAAGCGGAACAATACATAGCCCCACGGCCCCGGGGTCACCCGCCAACCTGTTCGGAGAAGCGGTAACCCGCCCCGCGCACCGTCTGCACCAGCCGGTCGCAGCCGGAGGGCTCGAGTGCCTTGCGCAGGCGGCGGATGTGGACATCGACCGTGCGTTCCTCGACGTACACGTTGCCGCCCCAGACGCGGTCCAGCAGCTGCGCCCGGCTGTAGACACGCTCCGGGTGCGTGATGAAGAACTTCAGCAGGCGGAACTCGGTCGGCCCGAGCGAAACCTCCTGGCCGGCCGCCGTGACCCGGTGGCTGGCCGCGTTGAGCGTCAGCCCGCCGAGCGTATGGACTTCGTCTTCGTCGTCCGCGCCGTGGCGCCGCATGACGGCCTTGATCCGCGCGACCAGCTCGCGCGGCGAGAACGGCTTGGTGATGTAGTCATCGGCGCCGCCCTCGAGGCCGCGGATCTTGTCCTCTTCCTCGGCGCGCGCAGTCAGCATGATGACCGGCACATCCTTGGTCGCCGGGTCTTTCTTCAGCAGCCGGGTCAGCTCCAGCCCGCTCATGTCGGGCAGCATCCAGTCCGCCAGCACGAGATCCGGCGCCTGGTCGGCCACCTGGACCCGGGCCTCGCGGCAGTCCTCGGCCTCGCGTACCTCGTAGCCCGCCCGCTTCAGGCCGAAGGCGATCATGTCCCGGATCGGCTTCTCGTCCTCAACGATCAGAATCTGCTTGGCAGTCATGGCACAGCCCATTAATGTGACTGCAACATTACAGCAACGTAGTGTGACAAGGCGATTAAAAACCGCGCCCTAGGGGCGGTGTCGGCCGGCCCCGCCCTGCCAGGCCACCCGGTCGCGCAGGTACACCGGCAACGCTTCCGCCGCGGTCACCGTCCGCCCGCCGGCCACGGCTTCGGCGGCGATCCCGAGCAGGTCGCGCGCCACCGGCTCGACGGCCGGATCGCAGCCGGCCAGCCCGAGCGCGGCCCCGAGTTCCGGCCAGGCGGCGAAGCCCGAGCCGGCGCCCATCCAGGCGCCCAGGGTGTCCGGCAGCAGCAGCGCCGCCGGCGACAGCAGCGCTTCCGCCCGCACCGGCACCGGCAGGCCGGCCCGGTCGAAGCGATAGGCGGCAGCGTACAGCTCGCCCATGCGGGCGTCGAAGGCGGCCAGCACCTGGTCCCAGCCGTGCTTGCGCCGGGCCGCGACGGCCGCGGCTGCGAGGTTCGACACCGGCACCACCGGCAGCCCGGCGCCGTAGGCGATCCCCTGGGTCACGCTGGTCGCGATCCGCAGGCCGGTGAAACTGCCCGGGCCGCGCCCAAAGGCCACCGCGTGGAGATCCTTGAGCGTGAGGCCGGCCTCGGCCAGGCAGTCTTCCGCCATGGGGAGCAGTGTCGCCGCATGCTTGCGCGGCGCCGTCTCGATGCGTTCGATGACGCCCTCGCCGGTGAGCAGCGCCACCGAGCAGGCATTGGCCGCCGTGTCCAGGGCCAGGATGTTCAACCGGCCTCTCCCAGCTCGGTCAGGCCCGGCTCGGTGAGGCCCAGCCCGACCAGGAAATCCACCGCCTCCTGTTCGCGCCGCACCAGCGGCATGCGCGGCAGGCTGCGCAGGAACACGCGGCCGTAGCTCTTGCCGAGCAGCCGCGGGTCGCAGACCACGGCCAGCCCGGCGTCGTCCGCGTCGCGGATCAGGCGCCCGATCCCCTGCTTCAGGCTCAGCACCGCCTGCGGCAGCTGCACGTCGCGGAAGGGATCGCGCCCCTGCTCGCGGGCCGCCTCCAGCCGCGCCTTCAGCAGCGGGTCATCCGGCGCGGCGAAAGGCAGCTTGTCGATCAGCACCACCGACAGCGCCGGCCCCTTGACGTCCACGCCTTCCCAGAAGCTCTGGGTGCCCAGCAGCACCGCGTTGCCCAGGCGGCGGAACTCCGCCAGCAGCCGCGCCCGCGGCTCGTCGCCCTGCACCAGCACCGGGAAGCCGAGCTTTGCCGCCCGCTCGCGCAGCTCGCGCGCCGCCAGCTGCAGCGCGCGGTGGCTGGTGAACAGCAGGAAGGCGCGCCCGCCGCTGGCCTCCAGCAGCGGCAGCGCGATTTCCACCACGCGGTGCGTGTAGCCCGGCGTGGACGGCGCCGGCATGCCCTCCGGCACGTACAGCCGGGTGCGGCGGGCGTAATCGAAAGGGCTGTCCAGCTGCAGCGTGCCGGCCTCTTCCAGCCCGAGCCGGTCCATGAAGGCGCCGAAGTCCGTGCCGACGGCCAGCGTCGCCGAAGTGAAGACCCAGCCGCACTCGCGCCCGGCCAGCTTCTCCGCCAGCGCCCGGCCGGCGTCCAGGGGCGCGCCGTGGAAACTCGCGCTGCGCCGGTGCGTCTCGGCCCAGCGCAGCTCGCAGCCCTCGCCGCCCGCCCGCAACCGGGTGAGCCGTGCCGCCATGGCGCGCGCCCGGCGCGTGACCGCGTCGAGTCCCGGGGTGGCGCCCGCCAGCGCTTCGCAGGCCTCCGCCAGTTCCCCGGCCGCGACTTCCCAGGCCTCCAGGCGCGCCTCGGTTGCGGGCGGCAGTTCCGGCCAGGCGACGCGGGGGGTGGCCCCGGCCAAGGCCGCGGCGGCCTCGCGCGCGGTCCGCTCGAGCGCGTCCACCGCCCGTTCCAGCGGCGGCTGCCAGGCCCCCGCCTGCACGGCCTCGCTGCGCGCATCGCCGACCAGCGCCAGGGCCTGGCGGGTGCCGACCCCAATCGCAAAGAACCGCGCGGCGATCTCCGGCAGCTGGTGCGCCTCGTCCACCACCACGGCGTCGGCGCCCGGCAGCAGCTCGCCGAAGCCCTCCTCCTTCAGGGCCAGGTCCGCCAGCAGCAGGTGATGATTGACCACCACGACCTCGGCCTTGAGCGCCTCGCGCCGCGCCTTGACCACGAAGCAGCGCTGGAACTCCGGGCATTCCTGGCCCAGGCAGTTGTCGGCGTTGGAGGTGACGCGGCCCCACAGCGGCGCGTCCTCGGGGATGCCGGGCACTTCGGCGATCTCGCCGCGCGTGGTGGTCGGCAGCCAGGACTGGAGCTGCCCCAGCCAGCGCCCGTCACGCCGGCTGGCGGCCCCTTCCTCGACGGCCAGGTCGAAGCGATGGCGACAGAGGTAGTTGCTGCGCCCCTTCAGCAGGGCCACGTGCACCGGCCGGCCGAGCGCGCCCGACAGCGCCGGCAGGTCGCGCCGGAACAGCTGGTCCTGCAGCGTCTTGGTGCCGGTGGAAACGACGACCTTCAGGCCGGCGTCCAGCACCGGCGCCAGGTAAGCGTAGGTCTTGCCGGTGCCGGTGCCGGCTTCGACCAGCAGCACCTCGCGCGCCTCCAGCGCCTGCGCCACCGCCTCGGCCATGACGCGCTGGCCCTCGCGCGGGCGAAAGCCCGGCAGGGAGCGGGCCAGCGGCCCGTCGGCCTCGAACGCTGCCCCGATGCGTTCGGCGAGGCTCACCGTCCCCCGTCCGCCAGCGCCAGCAGCCGCTCGGCCGCCTGGCGCGCTTGCGGGTCCGTCATGGCGAGGCTGAGCGCCTTGCGCGCCATGCTCTCGGCCGCGCCGGCCTGGCCGGCCTCGAGCCGCAGGTGGCCGAGTTCGATCCAGATCCAGGGATTGCCGCCGTCGATCCTGAGCGCGCGCTCCAGCGTCGAGCCGGCCGCGGCGACGTTGCCCAGCAGCGCCTCGCGCCGGGCCTGCTCCACCAGCGCCTCGCCGGCCGGGTGATAGCTCGGCGGGACTTCCGGCAGCGCCTGCGGCGCGGGCTGCGGCACCGGTCGCGGCAGCGGCTCGGCCGCCGGCGGGGCGGGCATGGTGCGCACCTCAGGCGGCGGTTCGCCGGCGGGAACCGGCTCCCGGGCTTCCGGCTGCGGCCGCTCGACCACCGGGAACGGGGCGCAGCCTGCCGCCGCCAGGGCGAGCAGCCCGACCGCCGCGAGCCGGCGACGCGGCCGCACTACGGCCCGTCCCGGAACAACCTGCGCAACCATTCCAATCCCCTCTCCCCGAGGTCCTGCGCGTCGGGCGCGCAATCCCGCATGGCATAAAGCTCCACGCCCTGCGGCACCGGCACGAACACCGTGTCGGCGCAGCTGGAGCGCGCCAGCAGCCCGGAGGCGTAGTCGATCTCGACCTCGACCAGGCCGTCGGCCCGCGCCGGGACGAAGGCCTGCGCGCCCAGGCCCGTCATGATATCGGCCCAGATCGGCAAGGCGCCGCCGGCCCCGGTCAGCCCGGTCGGGGCGTTGTCGTCGCGCCCCACCCAGGCCACCGCCAGAGTATCGCGCCCGAAGCCGGCGAACCAACTGTCCCTAAAGTCGCCAGAAGTGCCCGTTTTGCCCGCATAGGCCTGCCCGGCCAGGCGGCCGGCGACGCTGCGGGCGGTGCCGCGCTCGAACACCTGCAGCATGGCGTGCTGGAGCTGCACGATCGCCGCCGGGTCCGCCACCGCCGCGATGTCCACCGGGTAGCGCGACAACGGTTGCCCCGCCGGATCCAACACCGCGCGGACCGCGCGCAGCGGGGCACGGAAGCCGCCGGCGGCAATGGCGCCGTAGAACTGCGCCACCACCAGCGGCGGGTACTCCACCGAGCCGAGCAGCAGCGAGGGGTAGGCCGGGGGCGGCGGCTCGCCGGACAGCCCGGCCAGCTGCGCGGCGACCACCTCGGGGCCGAGCGCCAGGCCGAGGTTCACGGTCGCCAGGTTGAGCGATTCGGCCAGGCCGCGCAGCAGCGAGACCGGGCCGCGCGGCTGCTCGTCGAAATTGGTCGGGGCCCAGGTGTCGCCGTTCTCCAGCGTGACCTCGACCGGCAGGTCCTGCAGGGTCGAGGCGAGATGGTAGCGCCCGGACTCCAGCGCGGCGAGATACACCGCCGGCTTGACCAGCGAGCCGATCGGCCGATGCGCGTCGAGCGCCCGGTTGAAGCCGTCGAAGCCCGCCTCGGCCCCGCCGACCACGGCCAGCACCTCGCCGGTGGCCGGGCGCGTGACCACGGCCGCGCCCTGCAGCTCCGCCGTCGCCGCGCCGCGCCGGCGCAGCTCCGCCACGCCCTGGCTGACCGCCGCCTGGGCGCGGCGCTGGGCCAGCGGGTCCATGGTCGTCAGCACCACCAGGCCGGCGGAGTCGAGGTCGGAGTCCCGGTAGTCCTGTTGCAGCTGGCGCCGCACCAGCCCGAGGAACGCGGGCTGGAAACCCGCGCCGGTGGCCTGGGTGTCCGCGCTGCGCAGGCCGAGCGGACGCTGCGCGCCACGCTCCGCGCGCTCGGGCTCGAGGACCCCCTGCCCCGCCAGCAGCGACAGCACCAGGTCGCGCCGCTCCAGTACCCGTTGCGGATGCCGCCACGGGTTGTAATAGGAGGGACCGCGCACGATGGTCACCAGCGTGGCGATCTCCACCGGGTCGAGCTCGGCCAGGGGCTTGCCGAAGTAGAAGGCGCTGGCCAGTCCGAAGCCGTGGATCGCCCGCGGGCCGTCCTGGCCCATGTACACCTCGTTGACGTAGGCGGTGAGGATGTCGTCCTTGTCGAAGCGGCGTTCCAGCAGCATCGCCATGAACGCCTCGGTGACCTTGCGGCCGAGCGTCTGCCGGCTGTCGAGGAAGTAGCTCTTCACCAGCTGCTGGGTGAGGGTGCTGCCGCCCTGGCGGACCTCCCCGGCGCGCAGGTTCACCACCAGCGCCCGGCCGATGCCCTCCGGGTCGATGCCCGGGTGGCTGCGAAAGCGCCGGTCCTCGACCGCGATCAGCGCCTCCTCGAGCAGCTCGGGCACCTCGTCGGGCGCCAGCACGATGCGATCCTCGCCGTGCGCCGGGAAAATGCTGCCGATGCGCATCGGGTCCAGCCTCAGCAGCGGCAGCTCCCGGCCCTCGAGATCCCGGATGCGGCCGACGCCCGCCCGCGTGAAATCGACCTGGGCAGCCAGCGCGGGCTGCTCGCCGTCGGGGAAGCGGAAGGGGCGCGTCACCAGGCGCACGCTGTTGCCCTCGCGCCACCAGAAACCGGGGCGCGGCGCGCTGCCGTCGGCCTCGCGGTAGCCCTGCGCACCCAAGAGCTCGACGAAGGGCTCGATGCGCAGCGGCAGGCCGGTGTACAGCTCTACCGGCTCGGCGAAGACCTGCGCCGGCTGGTCCCAGCGCCGTCCCTCGAACTGGCTGGTGATGCGGGCGTCGAGCCAGGCCAGCCACCCTGCCAGCGCGAGCACGCCGGCCAGCGCCAGCCACAGCAGGGGCCGCCTCAGGCGCCGCCAGGGCCCCGGCCCGGGCTTGCGGGCGCGCTGGCGGCTCACGGCCCGGCCTCTGCGGCCTCGACATCCTCGGGCGGTCGCGGCACGGCGCGGAACGAGACGAGCCCGGTGGTGCCCGGCTCCAGCGGGCCCGGCAGCAGCCACTGCACCCGGCGGGGCTCGGGGAGATAATCGGTCTCGGCGCCGGGACCGGTGGCGCTGTCCGGGATGTATTGCAGCTCCGGCGGCACCGCGACCTCGATCTGCAACGCGCCCGCCGCGACCTCGCCCTCGTAGCGGAACCGCACCGTGCCCAGCCGCTCGACGGCCTGGGCCTGGGCCGCGTCCGCCGGCGGCACGGGCACCAGCTGTTCGCCCTCGCCTCCCGGGCCCGGGACGATCCAGCCCCAGCTGACCGTCACCGCCGGCGCCTCGAGGGTCACCGTCGGCGGGCGGAGCCCTTCATCCACGGGCGCCGCCGCGCCCTCCTGCGCCAGCCCGGCCGCGGGCCCGGCCAGCAGGCCGGCAAAGAGAAAAAGCTGGCTAAAAATTGACCTCACCCGCTTGACTCCGGGGCTGGGAAGCGTATATTGTGCATTGCAGCAATGATGCACTGCACCATGACACTGGAGTTGAGGACATGATGAACCGAATCGAACAATTTGCCGACAGCCTGATGAGCGAGTCGCGCCAGCTGGCCGACCGCGCCGTTGCCGGCCTGCGGACCGCCGGTCTCGAGACCGCCGGCCTGATCAGCCGGACCAAGGGCCCGGTCGACGCCTTCGCCGACAGCGCCCTGAAAATCAACAACATGTCGCACAAGCGCATCGAGCAGCTGCTGAAACAGCAGGCCAAGATGCTCGACGAGCTGATCGACGGCAGCGCCGAGCGCCTGGAGAAGGCCGCGAAGGCGAAGGACGTCAAGGACCTGAAGGACGTGATCGTGGTGGACTTCTCCGCCTTCGGCGGCGCCAAGAAGGCCCCGGCCCGCAAGAAGCCGGCCGCCCGCAAGACGACCGCGAAGAAGCGCACCGCGCGCAAGACCACGGCCAAGAAGCGGACCACCCGCAAGGCCGGGACGCGCAAGACCAGCGCGAAGAAGGCCGCCTGACGGTCGCCTTTCGAGCCTTGACCCATGCGTACGAGGCCCTCTCCGGAGGGCCTCGTTGCATTCTGGGGCCGGGCCGGGCTGGCTGGGGCGGGCCTTCAATCTTCCTGGATGAAAGTGATGGCCTGGGCGGAGCCGGGCTGGACCACGCGGCCGAGGCCGATGACGCCCTCGCCGCTGATCTGGACGCTGTCGCGCCGCACGAACAGCTCCTCGCCCTTGCGATTGAGGATGAAGGAGCCGTTGGTGGACTGGTCCACCAGCATGAAGCGGTCGCGGCTCATCTCGATCCGGGCGTGCAGGCGGGAAATCAGGTTCCCCTTCACCACCAGGTCGTTCTCCTCGCTGCGGCCCAGCGTGGCGTGCGGGCGCGAGGGATCGACGATGACTTCCTTGCCGAGATAGCGCACCCGCATCCGGCCGCGCGGCTTCTTCTGCTGCTCTTCGCCCCACTTGATGGTGGGCAGCATGCTGGTGACGTCCTCGGACTGCCACAGCGCCTCGTACATCGCCACTTCGCCGCTCTTGCCCTTCAGCGGCGCCAGGTCGATCTGGCGCACGGCGGCGCGCCACTCGGCGCCGAGGTTGGCCACCATGTTCTCGGTGATCAGCACCTGGGCCGCCTTGGCCTGGCTGGTCACGCGGTTGGCAGTGTTCACCGTCGAGCCGAACACGTCGCGCTCCTCGGGAATCACGGGGCCGAAATCGCAGCCCACGCGGATCGCCAGCGGCGCCCCGCCGACCGAGACGACCTCGCCCTTGCTGATCGCCGTCTGCATGTCGCGCGCAGCGTTCATGGCGCCGTCCGCGGTCGGGAAGGTCGCCATCACCTCGTCGCCGATGGTCTTCACCACCCGGCCGTTGTAAGCCTCGGTCGCGCGACGCATGACGTCGATGCACCGGCCGACCGTCTCGCGCGCCTTGAAATCCCCGAGCACCTCGTACAGCTCGGTGCTGCCGACGACGTCGGCGAACAGGACGGCAACTGAGTTATCCCTGGCCATGGTTTCCGTGGTCCCCGTACGCCGGCATCCGGCGGCGTTCCGCTGGTTATGTTAATTCAAATCCACTGCAATAGTAGCGGCCGGGCTGGATTTTTCTGGAGTCCGCGGCCGCCGGCTGCCGTCACTTCCGCTGCTTGACCGCGGCCACGTAGGCGATCCAGGCCGGGTCGTTCTCGCCCTCCTCGACGGCCGAGAACTCGCCGCTGGGCTCGCCCTTCGCGTCTTCGCCCTGCCAGTACACCACGCTGCGGGTAAAGCCGGCCTCCGCCAGCAGCTCCCGCAGCTCCGGCAGGGTCCACAGCCGCCAGTCGTAGCTGAACGCCTGCGGCAGCTCGGAGCCGTCGGGGAAGCGGAAGTGGATGTAGCAGCGGTAGCGCGCCGTGATCGGGTCGAAACTGTGCTGGTCCCAGACGTAGGTGTAGTCGAGGTACTCGGTCTCTTCCTCCTGCTCGACATAGGCGTCCGAACCGCCGTAGATGTCGAGCATGAACACCCCGTCCGCGGCCAGGGCTGCGTGCACGGCACGAAAATAGCCCACCAGCTCCGCCCGCGTCTTGAAGGTCCACCAGCTGAAATTGAAAGCCACGGCGATGTCGGCCAGCCCGTCGGCGCCCTCGCCGCCGTCGGCCAGCGCCGCCAGGGCGGCCGGCGTATCCGTGCTGCGGACGTCGCCCTCGATCAGCGCCACCCGGGCACGCTGCTTCGGCTTCAGTTCGGCGACATGGTGCGTGCGCCCCCAGTCCAGCACCTCCGGGTCGATGTCCACCGCCACCGCCAGGCGGCGCCGGTCGCTCCGGACCCAGGTGCAGGCTGCAGCTGCGGTGCCGCAGAAGTCCTCGCGCAGGCTCAGCGCCTTGCGCCCGGTGAGTTCCTTGAAGCTCGTGGCGAGGAACTCGACCTCGTGCTCGACACTCTGCACCGAGCCCTCGTACAGGACATGCCGGTCGGCGACGTCGGCCATGGTCGCGTAGACCGGGCCCTTGCCGCGTCCCTTCCTTTGCCGCTTGCCGCCGCCCTTGCGCTGGTTCGCCATGTCCCTGCCTTGTTGCCCGACGCCGTTCGCAGCGCGACATTCTAGCGTCATCCGCGGCTCGTGACCGGCCGCGACGATGGTGTAGAGTAAGCGCCCTCCACGTCCCGACCCCATGAGCACCCGGAGCCTGCCCGATGCCGTCGTTCGCCGCATCCCCGCGTCACCCCCTCTTCCGCCCCCTGCTCGCCCTGGCCGCTGCGCTGCTGGCGCCGGCCCTGGCGACGGCCGCCGAGCCCTCGGCCCGGCTGGTCAAGGAAGCGACCGAGCTGCGCGACCGGGCCCTGGCCGAGGGCAACGCCTGGCAGCACGCCTGGTCGCTGACGACCGAGGTCGGCCCGCGGCCGGCCGGCTCGGCTGCGGATCGCGCGGCCGTGGCCTGGGCGCTGGCCAACCTGGCCGAGCTGGGTTTCGACGACATCCGGCCGCAGCCGGTCGAGGTCACGGCCTGGGAGCGCGGCACGGCGGAAGTGCGGATCACCGCCCCCTTCCCGCAGCCGCTGGTCGCGACCGCGCTGGGCCGCAGCGTCGGCACGCCCGAAGCAGGCATCGAGGCCCCGGTAGTGCGCTTCGAGAGCCTCGCCGAGCTCGAGGCGGCCAAGCCCGAGCAGGTCCGCGGCCGGATCGTGTTCATCGACGAGCGCATGGAACGCGCGCGCGACGGCAGCGGCTACGGGCCGGCGGTCCAGAAGCGCAGCCGCGGCCCCTCCGTGGCCGCCGAACGGGGCGCCGTCGCGCTGGTGATCCGCTCCGTCGGCACCTCGAACGACCGCGTCGCCCACACCGGCGGCTTGCGCTATGCGGAAGGGATTCCGCGCATCCCCGCCTTCGCCGTCTCCAACCCGGACGCCGACCTGATCGGCGGCCAGTTCGCCTCCGGCGAGGAAGTGCGGCTGTACCTGTATTCCAGCGCCCGCATGCTCGGGCCGGCGCGCTCGGCCAACATCATCGCGGACATCCGGGGTGCCGAGAAGCCGGACGAGATCGTGATCATGGGCGCCCACCTCGACTCCTGGGACCTCGGGACCGGGGCGCAAGACAACGCCACGGGCGTCGCCATCCTGATGGAGACGGCGCGCTTCATCGCCATGATGCCGGGGCGGCCGGCGCGCACCGTGCGCCTGGTGTTGTACGCCAACGAGGAGCGCGGCCTCGACGGCTCGCGCACCTACACCGCCGCGGCGATGGAATCCGAGGCGCGGCACGTGGTCGGGATCGAGGCCGACGGCGGCGCCGGCGTGATCTACCGCTTCGACAGCGGCGTGGCCGAGCACGCCTTCCCGGTGATCGAGGCCATGCAGGGCGTGCTCGAGCCGCTCGGCATCGAAGCGGGCGACAACAGCGCCATCGGCGGCGCCGACCTGTCCACGCTGCGCGAGCGCGGGATGCCGGTGCTGTCGCTGCGCCACGACGCGACGGAGTACTTCGACCTGCACCACACCGCCAACGACACGCTGGCCACGGTCGATCCCGAGGCGCTCAAGCAGGCAGTCGCCGCCTACGCTGCGGTGGTATGGATCGCGGCCAACGTCGAGGGGGACTTCGGGGAGTTTCCGAAGAATTAGGCTGTCAGGCCGGTCATGAGGCGCGCGACTCCGGGAGCGCGGCCATCGCCTCCCGGATCACCTCGACCCCGGCGCCGGACCGGCAGGCACCCTCCGCCAGCTGGCGCCGCCACCGCCGCGCGCCGGGCTCACCGAGGTAGAGCCCGAGGACGTGGCGGGTCATGGCCGACAGCCGCACCCCCGCCTCGAGCTGGCGCTCGATGTATTCGAGGTAGCGCCCCATGACTTCTTCCCGGTTCGGCGGCGCCGTGCCGTAGAGCGCCTGTTCCAGCTCGGCCAGGAAACAGGGATTGTGGTAGGCCTCGCGGCCGATCATCACGCCGTCCACCTGTGCCAGGTGGGCATGCACGGACTCGAGGTCACGCACGCCGCCGTTGAGCACCACGGTCAGCTGCGGAAATTCCTGCTTCAGCCGGTAGACGAACTCGTAGCGCAGCGGCGGAATCTCGCGGTTCTCTTTTGGGGACAGTCCCCGCAGGATCGCCTTGCGGGCGTGCACCACGAACACGGTGCAGCCCGACTCGGCCACCGTGCCGACGAAGTCGCGCAGGAAGCCGTAGTCCTCGTGCTCGTCGATGCCGATGCGGCTTTTCACCGTGACCGGCCGGTCCACCACCTCACGCATCGCCGCCACGCAGTCCCGAACCAGCGCGGGCTCGGCCATCAGGCAGGCGCCGAAGCGGCCCGACTGCACCCGGTCGCTGGGGCAGCCGATATTGAGGTTGATCTCGTCGTAACCGTAGTCCGCGCCGATCCGCGCCGCTTCGGCCAGCATGCCGGGCTCCGAGCCGCCGAGCTGCAGCGCCACCGGGTGCTCCGCCGGGTCGAAGCCGAGCAGCCGTTCGCGGTCGCCGTGGCGGATCGCCTGGGCGGTGACCATCTCGGTGTAGAGCAGCGCGTGCGGCGAGAGCAGCCGCAGGAAATAGCGGCAGTGCCGATCGGTCCAGTCCATCATCGGGGCGACCTGAATGCGCCGGTATGCGGTTGGGTCGCTCATTTCACAGAAGTGCCACGCGCTCAGGCTTCCCGTTGCAGCCCTTCGAGGCCCGTTTTGTCCAGGATGCGCAGCTTGCCGTAACCGGTAGAAATCAGCCCGTTGTCGGTCAGGTCTGCGATAGCGCGGCGGATACTGGAACGGGTCATGCCGAGCAGGCGGCCGAGATCCTCCTGGCTGCCGGCGACGACGCCCTCGCCGTCAGAGAGCCGCAGCAGCACACGCGCGACCCGGGCGCGCGGCGTCAGTGACAACACCTCTGCGAGCAGCGTCAGCGTGATGATCTGGTTGCCCACGCTCTGTTCGTAGAACGCACCCCAATACCGCGGATTCGCCTCGATCATGCGCCGCAATTCGATCTGGGAAAGAAACAGGGCGCGCACCGCTGTCGCTGCCGACACTGTGACGAAGCGATTCTGGCCCGCCAGGATCGAGGCCTCGCCGATCCAGAAGCCCGGCTCGGCGCGATGTACCGTTACCTCCTCCTCGCCGACCAGCGGGAAGGAAATCTCCAGGGTGCCGTCGGCGAGACCGTACAGGCCATCGGATGCGCCCCCCGCCAGGTAGATGATTTCCCTCGGCTTGTATTCGCGCCAGCGTCCCAGCCGCGCTACGGCAGCCTGGAAATCGGGCGGCTGGCGCGACAGCCAGCCGACCCGGCCGAGAATCCCGAGGCGTCCTATATCGGCGCGTGCTGATTGATCCAAATGAGCCAATCTCGCCCTCCCCAGGCTGGCATTCTGCGCGCGACGGTCGGGTCCACGACCGCGTGAGCAACCAAGATACTGACACGGCCCGGCCGTGCCGGAAAGGGAGATTGTGTGATGAAAAAGCAGCTTCGGGGCGCCCGCGCCCTGCTCGGGGCCGTGGCGCTGGGATTGTGCGCCAGCGCGGCCACCGCGGCTGAAAAGCCGAACATCCTGGTGATCTGGGGTGACGACATCGGCACCTGGAATATCAGCCACAACAACCGCGGCATGATGGGCTACGAGACGCCCAACATCGATCGCATCGCCCGGGAAGGCCTGAGCTTCACCGACTACTACGCGCAGCAGAGCTGCACCGCCGGCCGCGCGGCTTTCATCGGCGGCAACGTGCCGGTGCGCACCGGCATGACCAAGGTCGGCCTGCCCGGCGCCGAGCAGGGCTGGCAGGAATCGGACGTCACCATGGCCACCGTGCTGAAGTCGCAGGGCTACACCACCGGCCAGTTCGGCAAGAACCACCAGGGCGACCGCGACACGCACCTGCCGACCAACCACGGCTTCGACGAGTTCCTCGGCAACCTCTATCACCTGAATGCCGAGGAAGAGCCGGAGAACCGGGATTACCCTCGCGACCTCGTGCTGGCCAACGGCAAGACCTTCGTCGAGCAGTTCGGGCCGCGCGGCGTCATCCACAGCTGGAAGCTGCCCAACGGCGAGCACCGGATCGAGAACACCGGGCCGCTGACCAAGAAGCGCATGGAGACCATCGACGACGAGACCGTGGCCGCGGCGAAGCGCTTCATCACCGAGGCCGTGCGCGCCGACAAGCCCTTCTTCGTCTGGTGGAACGCCACCCGCATGCACTTCCGCACCCACGTGCGCGACGAGCACACCGGGCTCTCCGGGCCGAGCGGCAACGAGTACCACGACGGCATGGTCGAGCACGACATGCACGTCGGCGAGCTGCTGGCGCTGGTCGATGAACTGGGCATCGCGGACAACACCATCGTGATGTACTCGACCGACAACGGGCCGCACTACAACACCTGGCCGGACGCCGGGACGACGCCGTTCCGCAGCGAGAAGAACTCGAACTGGGAAGGCGCCTACCGCGTCCCGGCCTTCGTGCGCTTCCCGGGCCGCTTCCCGGCCGGCAAGACGCTGAACGGGATCGTCAGCCACGAGGACTGGCTGCCGACCTTCGCGGCCTTCGCGGGCAACCCGGACGTCAAGCAACAGCTGCGCAAGGGCGTCAAGCTGAACGGTCGCAGCTACCGCAACTACATCGACGGCTACGACCTGTCCGACTATCTCAGCGGCAAGACGAATCAGTCGCCGCGACGCGAGTTCTGGTACGTCAACGACGACGGCCAGGTTGTGGCGGCGCGCTACGACGACTGGAAAGTCGTGTTCCTGGAGAACCGCGGCGAGGCCTTCGGCGTCTGGCGCGAGCCCTTCGTCGAGCTGCGCGTACCGCTGCTGTTCCACCTGCGGCGGGACCCGTTCGAGAAGGCCCAGCACAACGCGAACACCTACGACGACTGGTTCCTCGACCGCGCCTTCGTGATCGTGCCGATCCAGGCGCTGGCCGCACGGTTCCTGCAGAGCATGCAGGACTACCCGCCCAGCCAGAGCCCGGGCTCGTTCAACCTCTCTGCCATCGAAGAGAAGCTCAGGTCCGGTATCGGCAATTGATGTGCCGGGAGGGCGCCGCCCTGGCGCCCTCCCATCCTCTCTCTCCTGAGGCACCAGCCCACCCGGAGCGAATGACATGAATCGTATTCTTGCCGTGGGCGCAGCAGCGTTGCTGTTCGCCGCCCAGCTCGCCGCCGATCCCCTCCCCTCCTGGGCTGACACCGAGGCCAAAGCGCGGATCATCGAGTTCGTTCAGAGCGTCACCGATCCAGACTCTGCCGACTACGTCTTCCCGGCGGATCGCATCGCCACTTTCGACAACGACGGCTGCCTGTGGGCCGAGCAGCCGGTCTATTTCCAGCTGGTCTATGCCCT
The DNA here is from genome assembly GCF_011058255.1 of Thioalkalivibrio sp. XN8. Lineage (GTDB taxonomy): Bacteria > Pseudomonadota > Gammaproteobacteria > Steroidobacterales > XN24 > XN24. The sequence goes on from NZ_JAALFH010000062.1 coordinate 67,864, forward strand.
CGACCGGCTGAGGGAAAGGGCCGAAGCCGACCCCGCCATCCTCACCTCCGAGGTGCTCGAGGCAGCCGCCGGCGGTGACGTGAAGGGCATGCTGGCCGGCGGCAAGGAGGGTCTCATGGAGGTCCTCGCCGTCTCCCACGCCGGCATGTCGGTGGAGGACTTCCAGGCCGACGTCCTGGCCTGGCTGGAGTCCGCCCGCCACCCGACCACCGGGCGCCGCTACGACGCGATGATCTACCAGCCGATGCTGGAGCTGTTGCAGTACCTGCGCGCCGAGGGCTTCCAGACCTGGATCGTCTCCGGCGGCGGCGTGCATTTCCTGCGCGCCTTCGCGGCCGAAACCTACGGCATCCCGCCGCAGCAGGTCATGGGCAGCGCAGCCCCGACCGAGTACCGCGTCATCGACGGCGTGCCGACCATCGTCAAGCTGCCGGGCATCGAGTTCATGGATGACAAGGTGGGCAAACCGGTCGGCATCGACAGCCGCATCGGCAAGCGCCCCATCTTTGCCGCCGGCAACTCGGACGGCGACTTCCAGATGCTGGAGTACACCATGGCCGGCGCGGGCCCGCGCTTCGCCATGCTGGTGCACCACACCGACGCGGAGCGCGAATTCGCCTATGATCGGGACAGCCACATCGGCAAGCTCGAGCGGGGGCTCGACGAAGGGCCGCAGCGTGGCTGGCTGATCGTGGACATGGCCCGGGACTGGAACACCATTTGGCCCGCAGACTGACCGCCCTCGCCGCCCTGCTGGCCCTGTCGGCCGGCAGCGGCATGGCGCAGGCGTCAACGCCGCCGGACTACGTGGGCTCGGCGGCCTGCGCACGGTGCCACGAGGCGGCCGCCGCCGCGTGGTCCGGTTCGCACCACGCCCTGGCCTGGACCCTGCCGGGCCCGGACACGGTGGTGGCGGACTTCGACGGCACCTCCTTCACGCATGACGGCATGACGGCGCGCTTTCGCCGCGAGGGCGCGCACTACCATGTCGAGGTCACCGAGAAGGACGGCAGCAAGCGCGACTATCGCGTGCATTCGGTCGCCGGGATCGAGCCGCTGCAGCAGTACCTGCTCGAAACCGAACCCGGCCGGCTGCAGAGCTTCGACGTCGTCTGGGATACCGAGCAGGAACGCTGGTTCCACCTCTACCCGGACAGCGACCTCCCGCCGGGCGACGGGCTGCACTGGACCGGGCCCTACAAGAACTGGAACGCCCGTTGCGCCGAGTGCCACGCCACCGGCTACGAGAAGAACTACGACGCCGGAGCCCGGCGCTATGCCTCCACCCAGGCCGAGATCGGCGTCGGCTGCGAGGCCTGCCACGGGCCCGGCAGCGCCCACCTTGACTGGGTGGCGGGCAAGGAGATCGATCCCGCGCTCGGCGCGGCGGGGTTCAGCCTGGACCTGGCGCGGGCCGGCGTCGAGGCGACGATCCAGCAGTGCGCGGGCTGCCATTCCCGGCGCGAGGCCCATGGCGACGGCAACCCGCTCCCCGGCACGCCCTATCACGATGCCTACACCCTGGCGACGCTGCGGCCGGGGCTGTACCACCCCGACGGTCAGATCCTCGACGAGGTCTATGTCTACGGCTCTTTCCTGCAGTCGAAGATGTATGCCAACGGCGTCAGCTGCCTGGACTGCCACGACGCGCACTCCGCGCGCCTCGTCGCCGACGGCAACGCCGTCTGTGTCCAGTGCCACTCGCCGGCCGGGAATCCCCTGTTCCCGGCAGCGGCGCGGGGCGACTACGACAGCCCCCGCCATCATTTCCACCAGCCCGGCAGCGCGGGCGCCCAATGCAGCAGCTGCCACATGATCGAGCGGGTCTACATGGGCGTGGACGGCCGGCGCGACCACAGCTTCCGCATCCCGAGGCCGGACCTGGCCGCAGTGACCGGCGGGCCCGACGCCTGCACGGATTGCCACCAGGGCCAGACCCCGGCGTGGGCGGCGGCGGCCATCGCCGGCTGGTATGCGGACAGCCCCCGGCGCGGGCCGCACTATGGCGAGGCGCTGGCCCGCGGGCGCGCCGATCCGCGCGCCGGGCGGGACGGCCTGGTCGAACTCGCCGCCGACACCGCCCAGCCCGGGATCGTCCGCGCCACCGCCCTCTGGCTCATCGCCCAGGCGGCGGATCCCGATACCGCGACCCGGATGGCGCCGCTGCTCGAGGACCCCGACCCGCTGGTCCGCGCCGCGGCGCTGCAGATCCAGCGCGCCGCTGCGCCGCATGAAGGGGTGCCGCGCGTCTTGCCCCTGCTTTCCGATCCCTATCGGTCGGTCCGCATCGAGGCCGCCAAGCAGATGATCGCGGCGCCGATCGCGCGCATGCCGGCGAGCGTGGCAGAGCGAATCGCGGCCGCCATGGGCGAGTGGCAGGACGCGATGTCGAACCGGCTGGACTTCCCGGAGACTCATCTGGTGCTCGGCGGGATGGCCGCGGCGATGCGCAATATCCCGGCGGCCGAGAGCGCGTTCCGGGAAGCCACGGTGCTTGACCCGCAGCGCACCGAGGCCTGGGCGATGCTGGTCCGAATCGCTGCGGCGACGCGCGGGCGGGAAGCCGCGCGGGCTGTCCTCGCCGAGGCCCTGGCGGCGAGCCCGAAGAACGAGACCCTCCTCCGGCTCGCCGAGGAAGTGGAAGCCGCGCCCTAGGGCAGGCCGAGCACGAGGGCCGCCAGCCGGTCCTCGATCTCGCGCATGACCGGCCGTTCCTGGTCGATGATCCCGGCGTCCGTGTTGATCATGAAGGCGATGGTCGTGTCGTGCGCGGGGAAAAAGCGCAGGCTGGCGGTGTAGCCGGGGATCCAGCCGCAAGGACACAGAAAAATCCTGTCGGGATAGTTTACAAGTACTGAGCCGAATAACAGCGGCGATTTTGTAACATGCTGTTTTGTATGTATTTCACAGATCGGCATGATTCCTGCATATCTTATTGCAACTTGGATCAACACAGACCGGAGACCGATCATGAAGAAATCAATTGCTAGCGTGGCAGCCGCCCTCGGGCTGTTTGCGATGGCAGGTGCGGCCTACGCAGCGCCCGTGAAATTTGTTTTCCAGAACCCGGGCGCGGACACGCCGACGGCCGCAACCGCCTTCACGACGGGCAGCACGTGCAGCGGTATCGCGGTCACCAGCGGCGACTATTGCGCCACAACTGCAGATGGCCTCGTATACTTCAAGGATGGGCTGACTGTCGCTGCCACTGCTAAGAATACTGGCGGTGACGCTACGCTGTTGCAGGATGTCAAACCCGACAACTCTGGCCTTGCCGTTTTGTCGCCGAACGAGTCGAATCAAGACGATCAGGTCCAGGCCAACAGAGGCGAGTCCATCGTCTTTACGTTCGAGACCATGGTCTCGCTGCTGAAAATCGACTTCAACGCTGGCAACGACAAGAACTGCAGCAGTTCCAACGATGCTGAAGGTCCCTGCGATGATTTCGAGTTGTTCGTCGATAACGTCTCCAAGGGCACCTTTGGCGCGATTGACGACTTCGCATTCGCGACCGGTTTCAGCGGATCGGTGTTTGAGATCGTGGCCAGGAGTGAAACTCATCCGAGCGGTTTCGCGATTGGCTTGATCGAGGTCAGCAGGGTCCCCGAGCCCGGCACCCTGGCCCTCCTCGGCCTCGGCCTGATTGGAATCGCGGCACGTCGCAGGATGAAGATCTGACGAAACAAGAGAAGCTGTTGTTCGAACAAAGCCCCGCTCAAGTAGCGGGGCTTTTTTTTGGCTGCGACCGTATGCAATACCTTTTCCGCCAGCCGCTCCTCGATCTCGCGCATGACCGGCCGTTCCTGGTCGATGATCCCGGCGTCCGTGTTGATCATGAAGGCGATGGTCGTGTCGTGCGCGGGGAAAAAGCGCAGGCTGGCGGTGTAGCCGGGGATCCAGCCGCGGTGGCCGTAGCTCGGGCCCCAAGGGCTCGTGGTGATGATCGCGACGCCTAGGCCGTAGCGCGAGTCGGGATCGGCGTCGGAGGCGGCTACGCCGCCCACCATGTCGTCGACGGCAGCCGGCGGCAGGACCGTTCCCGAGAACAGCGCGGCGCCCCAACTCGCCAGGTCGCCCGCCGTCGAATAGAAACCGCCGCCGCTGGCCTCGACCGCGGGATCCCAGCGCAACGCGCCGTCCTGGTCCAGCGTAGTTGGGGGCAGGTCCAGGAAGTTCGGCCGGCTCACGTAACCGTTCGCGAGCCCCGGAATGCGCCGCGTGTTCGAGGGCCCGGTCTGCGCCAGGCCGAGCGGCTCGATGAACCGCTGCTGCACGGCCGTCTCCCAGGGCGCGCCCGTGACCTGTTCGATCACCAGGCCGAGCAGCAGGTAGCCGGTGTCCGAATAGGCGAAGCCCTCCCCGGCCGGGAACAGGGGCTCACGCTCGAGGACCAGTCCGACCAGCTCGCGCGGCTGGAGCGACGTGGCGCCGGCCTGCCAGGCCGCGGCGAACGCCGGCTCGTGGACGTGGTCGGGCAGCCCGGCGCGATGGCCGAGCAGGTGCCGCAGCGTGATGGTCTCGCTGTTCGGCAGGCGCCCGTACCAGTCCTCGTCGCCCAGCCAGCGCCGGAGCGGATCGTCGAGCCCCAGCTTGCCCTCCGCCGCCAGCGCCACCACGGTCGCGGCCACGAAGGTCTTGCCGATGCTCGCCGCGAGCATCGGAGTCCCGGGCGTCATCACGCGGCCGGTTTCGACCTCCGCCAGTCCCGCCGCCGCCTCCACCCGCAGGCCGTCGGGCCGGGCGACCGCCACCGTCATGCCCGGCAGGCCGTGATCGCGCACGATCGCTGCCGCTTCCGCCTGCAGCGCATCGCGCAGGCCCTCAGGCGAGGCTGCGAACCCGGGGCCCGTCGCAAGCGACAGCAAGATGACCGCCAGCGTCGAGACGGGCACGTCGCGCGTGCGGGTGTTCATGCGTCAGCCCCGTGGATTGCCGTCGCCAATTAGGGTGCAGGAGTCTATCCCACCTGGCCGAGGGCCCGCTCGAGCCCGGCCGACACCAGCACGAACAGCGCGAAGCCGCCGACGAATGCCAGTACGGAGCCGCGCGTGTCTTCGCGGGTCTCGTGCGCTTCCTCCAGCATGTCCTCGACGGCGGCCACCAGCAGCAGCGCGCCGGCGAACACCAGCCCGGCCGCCTGCCATGAATCGGGCGCGTGCCTCAGCAGCAGGTAGGCGACCAGGGTCGCGCCGAGCACGAAGATGAAGAACGAGGCGGATAACAGGATGCGGGTCTTGCGCGGCACCCCCTTGTCGCGGAAATTGGCCATCGCCGCGTAGCCCTCCGGCACGTCCGCCAGGACCTGGCCGGCCGCCAGGACCACGGCGAGCTGCAGCGACACGGCGGCGCCGGTCCCGATCATGATCCCGTCGCTGACCAGGTCCACCGCGATCGCGGCGTAGATCATCCACATCCGCCGGCGCTCGTCCGCCGCGCTGCTCGACTGCAGGCGCTTCACCGCCGAGTTGACCGCGATGTACGCGCCGCCGCCGGCCACGAAGGCCAGGGCGATCCACCAGCCGGCCAGCACGCCGCGTGCCGCCGGAACCAGCTCGACCGCGACGATGGCGATGATGATCCCGGCCGCGGCATGCAGCGCCCAGTTGAGCACCCTCGGCGGAGCCCGGGTGGTATCGGCGATCATGCCGCCGAGGAAGTTCCCGGCGGCCGGCAGCAGCGCCACCAGCAGCACGGGCCACAAGCCGCTCACGGCCGGCGCCCCGCCGGCGTCCCGGATGGTCCTGGATGGTGCTGGTGCCCGGTGCGCGCGCGCATGCGATTGCGAAGTTTCCTTGCCCCCCGGCCGGCCGTGGTCTAGCGTTACCAGTATCACAGCTCGAGAGGACCAAGCCATGAAACTGATGAAGCTGACGCTCGTCGCCGCGCTTGTCGCGGTGGCAGCCGGCTGCGCCTCCACGCCGAATTACCGGGTGGATTATGACCCGACGGTGGATTTCAGCCAGTACCGGACCTACGGGTTCTTCGACGAACTCGGCACGGACCAGGCCGGCTACTCCTCGCTGGTGACCCAGCATTTCAAGAGCGCCACGCGCCGGGAGATGGAGCGGCTGGGCTACACCTACACCGAGCAGGACCCCGACCTGCTGGTGAACTTCAACGCCAGCTCGACCGAGAAGACCGAGGTCCGCTCGCGGCCGTCGCCGGTGATGGGCTACACGGGTTATTACGGTTATCGCGGCGGGCTCTACGCGCCCTTCCCGGTCTATGAGACCCAGATCGAGACGGTGGACTACAAGGTCGGTACCGCCAACATCGACGTGGTCGACGCGGACCGCCAGATGCTGATCTGGGAGGGCGTCGCCGAGGGCCGCCTCACCAAGGAGGCCATGCAGAATCCCCGCGAGGCGATCGACAAGGTGGTGACCGAGCTGTTCGCCTTCTACCCGACCAAGATTGGCGGCACCTAGCGCGTAGCAGCGTCGCATGACCGCCTTCCTGAGCCTGGTCGCCGGCCTCGTTCTCGTCGCCGGCGTGCTCCTCGGCTGGCGCGCGCTGGACGCCGGCGCGGACCGTGCGCTAGCCCGGAAACTCGAGACCCTGGCGGGGTCTGCCGGGCCGGCATTCACGCCCGAGATGGTGGCGGCGCTGCCCGAACCGGCCCGGCGCTTCTTCGCCTTCGCCATCGAGCCGGGCACGCCGCTGGCCACCGTCGTCGAGCTGGAGATGCGGGGCGAGATCGGCCTCGGCACGAAGGACGAGCCGCGCTACCAGCCGATGCAGGCGACGCAGGTCCTGGCGCCGCCGCACGGCCTGGTCTGGCGGTTGCGCACGAACCTGTTTCGCGGCTCGGACGGCGCCGCCCCGGCGACCTCCTGGACGCGCTTCTGGCTCGGCGGCCTGGTGCCGGTGGTGCGCGCCGCCGGCCCGGACCATCACCGCTCCGCCTTCGGCCGCGTGATCGCGGAGGGCGCCTTCTGGGTGCCGGCCAGCCTGCTGCCGGGCGAGCACGTGCGCTGGGAGCCGGTGGACGCCAACCGGGCGCGGGCGATCGTCAGCTATGGCGGCTTCGTCCAGGACGTGGAGCTGACGGTGGGACCCGACGGGCAACCCGAGCGGGTGGTGATCCAGCGCTGGAGCAACGCCAACCCGGAGCAGCAGTACCGGGAACAGCCCTTCGGCGGGGAGCTCGGGGATTTTCGGCAGGTCGGCGGCTACCGGCTGCCGTTCCGGGTCGAGGGCGGCAACCTGATCGGCACGCCGGATTATTTCCCTTTCTTCAAGGCCGACCTCGAGGCGATCCGGCTGCCGCAGCTCGGCGCCGCGCCGGCGGCCCGCCCCGGGGACGATTTAACGTAACGCCGGCGGATTTCCCCTCGCCCCGGCTTTGGGTATGCTCGGGCCCATGCTCTACGAGAGACGCCATGCGCAACGCCGCCCGGTCGCCACCAACGTTCATATCGACGTCGGCGGCATCCGCAAGCAGGCGCGGGCGCTGAACCTCTCCGCGCGCGGCGTGTTCATCGCCGGCCAGCATCCCGAGCTGGCCACCGGGACGCTGGTCGAGCTGGTGTTCCATGTGCCGGTGCAGGGACTGATCCGGCTGCACCGCAAGCGCGCCGTCGTCACGCACGCCACCGCCCGCGGCGTCGGCATGCGCATGGCGGCGCTTACACCCGCGTCTCCTCGATAAGCAGGTCCACCACCGCCTGCAGCGCCTCGTGCTCGGAGGCGCCGCCCGCCAGCGCGCGCTCGTAGGCCGCCACCTGGCGGTGCGCGCTGGTGCCGCGCTCCATGATCTTCCAGGCGTGCTCCACCTCGGCGGTGCAGCCCAGCGCCTCGGCATCCTCGCGGATCAGCTCGATGAGATCGCCCAGGTTCTCCGCGTGGGGCACGATCTCGCCGCGCCCCAGGTCCACCAGGCCCTCGTCGAAGCTGTAGCGCATCGCCCGCCAGCGGTTCTCCATCAGCAGCATGCGCGCATAGGTGCGCCAGCGCTGGTTGGACCGGCGCAGGCGATACAGCATGCGCAGCAGGCAGACATTGATCGCGGCGATGCACACCGCGTCGTCGATGCGCGTGCACACGTCCATCACCCGCGTCTCGAGCGTCGGGTAGCGCGCGCTCGGCCGCACGTCCCACCAGATCTTGGTGCCGTCCTCGATCAGGCCGGCGTGCACCATCAGCTCGACGTGGCGCTCGTATTCCGCCCAGCTGGCGAAACTCTCCGGCATGCCGGTGCGCGGCAGGGCGTCGAACACGGTCAGGCGGAAAGATTTCAGCCCGGTGTTCTGGCCTTCCCAGAAGGGCGAGGAGCAGGACAGGGCGAGCAGGTGCGGCAGGAAGTAGGCGAACTGCCCCATCAGGTCCATGCGGGTCTCTTCGTCCTCGATCCCGACGTGCACGTGCATGCCGCAGATCAGGAGCCGCCGCGCCGTCGCCTGCAGCTCCCGGCCGAGGTTGTCGTAGCGCTCCTTGGCGGTGTGGCGCTGGTCGAGCCAGTGGGCGAAGGGATGCGTCGAAGCCGCGATCGGCGCGCAGCCGTGGCGGTCGGCGACCCGGATCACGCAGTCGCGCATCCGCGCCAGGTCTTCGCGCACCTCGCTGATGTTGCGGCAGACCTTGGTGCCGACCTCGATCTGCGCCCGCAGGAACTCCGGGCTGACCTGGCCGACGGCCTCCATCTCGTGTTCGCAGTCCTCGATCATCGACTCAGGCATGTCGGTGACGAGGTTCCGCGTTTCCCGGTCGACGAGCAGGTATTCCTCCTCCACGCCGATCGAGAAACTGGGCTCTGTATCGCTCATTTCAGGCCTCCCCGAACCTCCTGTACAAGCTCTCGTCCGCGAGGATCTGCGCCAGCGCGTCGCCGAGGATGCGCGCCCAGCGCGCCACCCCGTCCGGATGATCCACCAGGTCCTGGCGGATCTCGATCGACACGTGGGGCAGCCCCCCGCCCTCGGCATGGTGGTCCACCGTGTGGTCGGCGGGCGCCTTGCCCGAGTACGGCTCGTTGTCGCCGACGTTGATTCCCTGCGCGCGCAGTGCCTGCATCAGCGGCACGGGAATCCGCGGGTCGGCATCCCACAGGATGCCGATCTGCCAGGGGCGACGGACGTTCTTGAAGATCGGGGTGAAACTGTGGATGGCCACGAAGGCCGGCACGATGCCGCGGCGCTCGAAGCTCTCCAGCCGGCGCCGGATGGCGTCGTGGTAGGGATGGAAGAACTGGCGCGCGCGCTCGGCCTTCTGCTCCTCGTCCAGGCCCTGGTTGCCCGGTATGAACTCGCCGTCGCTGACGGCCAGGATCGAGGTCGGGTCGCTGAGGCCGCGATTGCAGTCCACCACCAGCCGCGAGTAGCTGGCCAGCACGGCCGGCGCGTCGAGCCGCTGCGAGAGGCGCTCGGTCACTTCGCCCGCGCCGATGTCGCAGGCGATATGGCGGCCGAGGGCCAGCTCGTCCAGGCCGAGGTTCTCCAGCGGCGCCGGGATGCGGTTGCTGGCGTGATCGCAGACCAGGAGCAGGCGCGCGCGGCCCTGGGAATTGACCACGCGGAACGGCCCGGGCTCGCCGGGGCCGATCAATGGCGCATGTTGGTGGGCGGCCGGGCCGGCCTCGCGGGCCGCGGGTTCCCGGACACCGGGCATGGTGCCCGCGGTCCTGCTCATGGACCGAGTGTACCTAAGGGTGGACGCGTGGGGACAGTCCCGGGGACAGTCCCCGGGACAGTCCCCATTACGCCAACTTGAGGCTGGGGCGGCCGTTGCGCGCCGCCAGGCGCGGAAAACGCTTGACCGAGGCCGGCGCGGCGATGTGATAGCCCTGCACGAACTCGACGCCGATCTTCTCCAGCACCTCGAGGGTCACGCGGGACTCGACGTGCTCCGCGATCATCCGGATGCCCATCGCCTTGCCGACCCGGTGCATGGCGTCGACCATGCACTGGTGCACATGGTTGGAGGCGATGTTGCGCACGAAATTGCCGTCGATCTTGATGTAGTCCACCGGCAGGTTCTGCAGGTAGCTGAACGACGACAGGCCGTTGCCGAAGTCGTCCAGGGAGAATTCGCAGCCGCGGGCCTTCAACTCGTTCATGAAATGCGCCGCCCGCTCGAGGCGCTGGATCGCCGCCGTCTCGGTGATCTCGAAGCACATCGTGCCCGGCGCCGGCTGGTGCTCGTCGATGGCGCCGACCAGGAACTCGAGGAACTTGTCGTCGTTCAGCGACGTGCCCGAGAGGTTGATCGACATCAGGTAACCGTCACGCCCGTCGTCGCCCTCCGCCGGCCGGTAGACCAGGTTCTCCAGCACCTGCGTCACGACCCAGCGATCGACCATGGGCATCATGTTGTAGCGCTCGGCCGCCGGGATGAAGGCGTTGGGCGGCACCATCCGGCCGTTCTCGTCGCGCATCCGCACCAGCAGCTCGTAGTGGCCGCGGCGGTCGGCGGTCTCGCCGATCGGCACGATCGGCTGGAAGTACAGCTCGAGGCGGTTCTCGTCGATCGCCCGGGTGACGCGCGAGACCCACTGCATCTCGGCATGCCGCTCCGTCGCGCCGGCCTGCTGGTAGACGTGCACCCGGTTGCGGCCGAGGTCCTTGGCCGAGTAGCAGGCCACGTCGGCCGCCGAGAGCAGCGACTCGATGTTGTCCGAGTTCGAATCGATGGTCACCAGGCCGATGGAGGCGCCGATCTCGAACGCCGCGTCCTTGGCCACGAAGCGGTAGCCGCGGATGGCCGCGCGCATGTCGTCGGCGATCTCCACCGCACGCTCGAGCGAGCAGCCCTCCAGCAGCACGCCGAACTCGTCGCCGCCGAGCCGCGCCACGGTGTCCGAAGAGCGGACCAGGCCGCGGATCAGCGCCGTGATCTGTTTCAGGAGCTGGTCGCCGGCGGTGTGGCCGCAGGTGTCGTTGACCACCTTGAACTGGTCGAGATCGACGTACAGCAGGACGTGATGCTGGCCCTCGCGGGCGGTGGCCAGCGAGTGCTTCAGCCGCAGCTCGAACTCGCGCCGGTTGATCAGGCCGGTGAGGGAATCGTGGGCGGCGTGGTGCGCCAGCTGGCGGCGCAGCTGCCGCTCCTTGCTGACGTCGTGGATGACGACCACGGCGCCGGCGACCTGGCCGGCAGTGTCGCGGATCGGCGCCGCCGAGTCCTGGATCGGGATCTCGCGCCCGTCGCGGGAGATCAGCACCGAGTGCTGGCCGACCTCGGTGACGTTGCCCTCGCGCAGGCAGACCTCCGCCGGGTTGTCCAGCGTGTGGCCCTTGGTCTCGTGCCGCAGCGACATGATCTCGCTCACCGGGCGGCCGCGGGCCTGTTCCAGCGGCCAGCCGGTCAGGGTTTCCGCCACCGGGTTGAGGTAGTCGACGATGCCCGCGTTGTCGGTGGTGATGACGCCGTCGGCAATGGAATTCAGGGTGACCTGCGCCCGCTCCTTCTCGGCCTGCACGGCGAGCTCGGCGCGCTTGCGCTCGGTGATGTCCGACAGCGTGCCCTCGTGGCCGATCGGCTTGCCGTGCTCGTCCAGGATGGTGCGGGCGTTCTCCAGCACCACGATCTCGCTGCCGTCCTTGCGCCGCAGGCGCAGCTCGGCGTTGCGCAGGTTGCCCTCGCGGTTGAGCGCCTCCTGGAACACCGCGCGCTCCTCCGGATCGACGTACAGCGCGGCGGTGCTGGGCATCGCCATCAGCTCTTCTTCCGACTCGTAGCCGAGCATCTGCACCAGGCTGGGGTTGCAGGCGATGAAGCGCCCGTCCATCGACACCTGGTAGACGCCGTCGAGCACCTTCTCGAACAGCCCGCGGTAGCGGCGCTCGCTGGCGCGCAGGGCGCGCTCGTCGCGCTTGCGGGCGATGGCGATGCCGGCCAGCTGGATGACCCGGTCGAACAGGTCGAGCTGGTGCAGGACCGACGCGCCGGACTTGCCGTGGTAGACAGCGAAAGCGCCCAGCACGCGGCCGTCGGCGTCGCGAATCGGGGCCGACCAGCAGCCCTCGTAACCGTACTGGGCGGCCACCGCGCGGTGCCTCGCCCAGACCGGCGCGGTGCCGATGTCCGCCATACACAAGGTCTCGTCGAGGGAGCGCGAGGAGGTCGACTGGTGCTCGAGATCGGCGAACCGGATGCGCCCGACCGCGTTGCGGAAAGCTTCCGGCAGCCCCGGGGCCGCCAGCAGCTCCAGGTTCTCGGCGCTGTCCTCCAGCACGAAGAACGCGGGCTGCATGCCGCGCGCAATGCTGGTCACGATCTCGGCGCAGGCAGCGAGGATCTCCGGCAGCGGCGCGCTGGCGGCGATGCGCTCGAGGACGCTGCGCTCGCCCGCGGCCTGCAGCTCGCCGCGCTTGCGCGCGCGGATGTCGATGATCGAGCCGCGGACCATGACCTTGCCTTCGACCTTCACCGGCGTGAGGCGCACTTCGCAGGGAATCAGCTCGCCCTTGCTGTCGCGGTGGGTCCACTCGAAGCAGTCCCCGCTGCCGGCGAGCGCTTCCTGCACCACGGCGCGCGCGGCCGTCGCCGAGTCGCGCCCGTCCGGCTGCTCGGGCGGGCTGAAATCCCCCGGCCCCTTCTCCAGCAGTTTCACGCGGCTGGTGCGCAGCAGCTTCAGGGCCTGGTCGTTGGCGTCGACGAAGCGGCCCGTCGCCGGGTCCAGCACCACGATCGCTTCCGGGGCGCTGTCCACCAGCGAGCGGTAGCGGGCCTCGCTCTCGCGCAGGGCACGCTCGGCCTCGAGGCGCTCGCTGTTGTCGCGGATGGCCAGCACGTAGATCTTGCGGCCGTCCACCTCGGTGGCGCTGGCTACCATGTCGAGCGGGAACTTGCGCCCGTCGGCGCGCCGGCCCCTGCCGGCGGTCGGGGACAGGTCGAGCTGGGTGTTCTCCCGGACCCGGGACAGTTCCTTGAGGTAGTCGCCCTCGCGCCGGGCGCCGGGAATGTCGAGGATCAGGCCGAGGCTCTGGCCGACCAGCTCAGTGGCCTGGCGGCCGAACATGCGCTCGGCGGTGAGGTTCATGGAGCGGATGCGGCCGAGCGCATCGACCGAGATGATGCCGTCCTTGATGTTGTCCAGCAGGACCTGCAGCCCGCCGTCGCCGGCCACTTCCAGCCGCGCAGACGCCCGGCGCTCGGCATCGGCCAGCCGTTGCTCGAGGTCCATCAGCTCCTTCTCGTAGCGCCGGTACTGCTCGTGCACGGTTTGCACGAGCGCCTGGAAGCGGGATTTCTCCGGCGCTCCCTGGCCCAGCGCAGCCTGGAGCTGCTGTTTCAGGATCGGGTGCATGCAAGCCCTGTCCGTCGCGGCTGAACATAATGCCGCTAGTGACATGAACTATAGGTAGATCATGGGGATGCAAAGCGTGATTAAGCTCACGCTTTAAGGCCGGCGCCGCTGCGCTCGGCGCGCTTGCGCTCGTGCTCCTTGAGGAACCGCTTGCGGACCCGGATCGCCGCCGGGGTGATCTCGACCAGCTCGTCGTCGTCGATGAACTCCATCGCCTGCTCCAGGGTCAGGCGGATGGCCGGGCTCAGGTTGAGGTTCTCGTCCTTGCCGGCGGCGCGGATGTTGGTCAGCTGCTTGGCCTTGAGCGGGTTCACGGTCAGGTCGTTGTCGCGGCTGTGGATGCCGACCACCTGGCCCTCGTAGACCTCGTCGCCCGGGGCGGTGAACAGCCGGCCGCGCTCCTGCAGGTTGAACAGCGCGTAGGCCAGCGCCTTGCCGGTGGCGTTGGCGATCAGCACGCCGTTGGGGCGCTGGGCCAGCGGCCCGGACTTCACCGGCGCGTAGCGGTCGAAGACGTGGTGCAGCAGGCCGGTGCCCGAGGTCATGCTGCGGAACTCCGACTGGAAGCCGATCAGCCCGCGGGAAGGTACGAGGTAGTCGAGGCGCACGCGGCCGGCGCCATCGGGGCGCATGTCCAGCAGCTCGCCGCCGCGGCTGCCGAGCTGCTCCATGCTGGCGCCCTGGTGGCGGGTCTCGATGTCGAGAGTCACGTGCTCCCACGGCTCCTCGGTGACGCCCTCGTCGGTTTCGCGGGTGATGACGTGCGGGCGGGAGACGGCCAGCTCGTAGCCCTCCCGGCGCATGGTCTCGAGCAGCACCGACAGATGCAGCTCGCCGCGGCCGGAGACCAGGAAGCGCTCCGGGTCTGCCGTGTCCTCGACCCGCAGCGCCACGTTGTGCACGGCCTCGCGCATGAGGCGCTCGCGCAGCTGGCGGCTGGTCACGTACTTGCCCTCGCGGCCGGCGAAGGGCGAGTCGTTGGTCTCGAAGCTCATCTGGATGGTCGGCTCGTCCACCGTGAGCGGCGGCAGCGCCTCGGGCCTGGCCGGGTCGCAGAGGGTGTCGGAGATCAGCGGGTGCTCGATGCCGGCGAAGGCGACGATGTCGCCGGCCTGCGCCTCGGGCACCTCGATGCGCTTCAGCCCGAGGAAGGAGTAGACCTGCATGACCTTTTCGCTGCGCCTGGTGCCGTCGGCGCCGACCACCGTCACCGGCATGTTCCGCATGAGGCGGCCGCGCTTGATGCGGCCGATGCCGATCGCGCCGACGTAGCTCGAGTAGTCCAGCGCGCTGAGCTGCAGCTGTAGCGGGCCGTTCGGGTCGACGTCGGGCGGCGGGCAGCGATTGACGATGGTCTCGAACAGCGGCTGCATGTCCTCGGCCAGGTGCTCCGGGTCGAAGCCGGCCCGGCCCAGCAGGGCCGAGGCATAGACGATCGGGAAGTCCAGCTGCTCGTCGCTGGCGCCGAGGCTGTCCATGAGGTCGAAGGTCAGCTCCACGGCGCGGTGCGGATGGGCGCCCTCGCGGTCCACCTTGTTGATCACCACGATCGGCCTCAGGCCGTGGTCGAAGGCCTTGCGGGTCACGAAGCGGGTCTGCGGCATGGGGCCGTCTACGGCGTCGACGAGGAGGAGGACGGAGTCCACCATGGAGAGGACACGCTCGACCTCGCCGCCAAAGTCCGCGTGGCCCGGCGTGTCGACGATGTTGATGCGGTAGTCGTTCCAGCGGATGGCGGTGTTCTTGGCGAGGATCGTGATGCCCCGTTCGCGCTCCTGCGGGTTCGAGTCCATCGCCCGCTCCTGCAGCTCCTCGCGATCCGCGAGGGTCTGGGACTGCTTCAGCAGCTTGTCGACCAGGGTGGTCTTGCCGTGGTCGACGTGAGCGATGATCGCGATGTTCCTGAGGTTCATAGATGTACGGGGTCGGACCGTCGTAGGTGATTGAATCTGTTTGGTTTAGGGTGGAAAAAGCCCCTCGAAAGGGGCCTTGCGTGACACGAAACCGGGGGTTTTGTGCGATGTAAGCGCCCGCGAGGGCGGCCGCGCATTGTACTCGCAAATCGATGTAATTCCTTACCCGACACGAAAGCGGGGATCTGCTGTCACGTAAGGCCAGAAAACCCGGCCTCCTGGGACCTGTTTCACAAATAAAACAATCCGTTATGTCGGTCCGACCCGCTTAGCCCTTATCATCCCGAGCCTTAGTCCCTAGGAAGAGTCACCCGATGCCTAATGGAATCCTGGTCACCGGCGGCGCCGGCTACATCGGCAGCCACGTCGTGCAGCAGCTCGGCGAGGCGGGCGAACGTGTCGTCACGCTGGACAATCTCTGCACCGGGTTCGCCGAGGCGGTGACCCACGGCGAGCTCGTGGTCGGCGACACCGGCGACCGCGAGCTGGTCGCGAAGATCCTGGCCGAGCACGACATCGACACGATCATGCACTTCGCCGCGCACACGATCGTGCCCGAGTCCGTCGCCGACCCGCTGAAGTACTACCGCAACAACACCTGCTCCACGCGCAACCTCCTGCAATGCGCGGCCGAGGCCGGTGTGAAGCACATCGTGTTCTCCTCCACCGCCGCGGTGTACGGCATCCCGGCAGGCGGCGTTGCGCGCGAGGACTCGCCGAACGCGCCGATCAACCCCTACGGCACGTCGAAGCTGATGAGCGAATGGATGCTGCGCGACCTGGCTGCGGCCGGCGGGCCGAGCTACGTCGCCCTGCGCTACTTCAACGTCGCCGGCTCTGATCCCGAGGGCCGCATCGGCCAGTCCACGCCGAAGGCCACGCTGCTGGTCAAGGTCGGGGCCGAGGTCGCGACCGGCAAGCGCGAGGCGCTCACGATCTTCGGCACCGATTACGACACGCCCGACGGCACCGGCGTGCGCGACTACATCCACGTCGAGGACCTGGCCGCGGCGCATCTCGATGCGCTCGCGTGGCTGCGGGCCGGCGGCGAGTCGCAGGTACTCAATTGCGGCTACGGCCACGGTTACAGCGTGCGCGAGGTGGTCCAGGCCTTCGAGCGCGTCACCGGCCAGCCGCTTCCCGTGCGGGAGGCCGAGCGCCGCGCCGGCGATCCGCCGTCGCTGGTGGCCGACGCCGCACGGATCCGCGAGCTATTCGGCTGGACGCCGAAGCATGACGATCTCGATGGGATCGTGGCGTCGTCGCTGGCCTGGGAGCGGACGCCGCGGTACGGCGCGTAGGTTTGGGGACTGTCCCGGGGACTGTCCCTAGGACATGGACCCGACCGTCAACCCCAGCTTCCCCTCGATTAGGCATAGAAATTAAGCATTGAATACTAATGGCTTATGGATGAATCTTGAGTCATGCTCAGAGATCGACTAAATTTAGCTAATCATGTACCAGCCAGCGATCCAAACGCTATGAAAGTCAACATGCACGAGGCCAAGTCACAACTCTCAAGGCTCGCCGAACTCGTCGAGCAGGGCCAGACCATCGTCATCGCGCGCGCCGGCAAGCCATGCATGGACCTGGTGCCGCACCGCCCTGGCCGAGGACCACGCGAGCCGGGCCGACTGAAAGGCCGCATCACTATCGCGCCCGACTTCGACGCAACGCCTGCGGCCGTGCTCGAGGACTTCGAGCAGGATTGATGGAACGCCTGCTTCTGGACACCCACGTCTTCCTGTGGTGGCTAGTCGATGACCCGCGGCTAGGGCATGAAGCGCACCAACTGATTGCCGATTCCGACAACACGGTATTCGTCAGCGCGGCGACTGGCTGGGAGATCGGGATCAAACGCGCGCTCGGCAAGCTCGACGCGCCCCGCGACCTCGAGCGCGAAGTCGAGCGAAGCGGGTTCGCCCATCTTCCCGTTACCTTCTTTCACGGTGAGCAGGCCGGCGCGCTGCCGCCACACCACCGCGATCCCTTCGACCGGATGCTGATCGCCCAGGCGCAGGCCGAAGGCCTGCTCTTGCTGACCGCAGACAACCATTTCAGCGCATACGGGATCCGGGTGCTCGCCGCCGGCACCTGACCCGGCGCGTCCCCTTGCACGACACAAAACCCGCCCTTTTGTGTCACGCAAGGCCCCGCCAGGGGCCTTTTTCGATAACTCTTCGAAACAATTTCAATAACTTAAGTTGGTCCGACCCCAATAGTTCCCAAAACCGTGACCCGAGTCACGAAACTTCGTTGCTTTTTCCCGCCCCCGCCGCTACCTTCAATCCCACTGACAAGGGCAAACCCGCCGAAAGGCGGGGACGCAAAGCCACCGGTCTAAAGGACGTCGTCCTACGACAGCGGGGTTGCCAGACAAACAGAGGTTCGCGCTACGACTCCCCCCCTCCTCCTGGGCGCACTCTCTTCCTCGGCAACCCCCAGTCTCGACGCCCCCGGCAGCCTCGCCTCGAGGCGGTTTGCCCTGGTCGGTACGACCCGGTAACGGGATCGACCATTCGAAGACGAAAGGGCCACTGAAAAAGGCAAACTCACCGAAAGGTGGGGACGCAAAGCCTCCGGTCTAAGGGACTCCAAATCCTAAGATAGCGGGGCCGCCAGGAAACATGGACAGAATCGGCATACAGCTCAGGCTTGCCCACCGACAACGGCTCAGCCACCGATTGCCCAGCCCGGCGCGTTCCCGCCGGCGCAGCGACCTGCTGCGCCACCCGCTCTGCACTGCATCCCGTGAGTTGAACTTTTCCGTGGCCATGTTGCGAAGCGAGGTTTCGCCGTGGCTATCCGGAACAACTATTTAACTTCAGCACTCGCCGCGCTGGCCGCCGTCTCCCTGCTGACGCTGGGCGGCTGCAAGCTCGAGGAAATGGTCGACGGGTCGCACGGCTCGGCCGCCGAACTGCCGCCCGCAATTACGACCCCGCCGCCCGCGACGACGACGCCTCCGGACACGGACATCATCGAGAACCGCGTCATTGGCAGCGTGGGCGACGGCCCGATCGTCGGCGCGCGAATCCGCGTGCGCGCCAACAACGGCTCGCTGCTGATGGAATCCGAGAGCAGCGCCAGCGCCGACTACGACATCGTCATCAAGACCCGCGGCAAGAACTACGCCCTGGGCATCGAGGCCGACGAAGGCATCGACCTCGTCACCGGCATGGCGCCCGACTTCCGCCTCGTCACGGCGATCGCGAAGCCGAACGAGCGCACCATCAGCAACATCAACCCCTTCACCACCCTGATCTTCGAGACCGCGCGGCGCAACGGCGGCATCGAGGACTCGACCGTGACCGCCGCCCACCATGCCGTCACCACCCGCTACGGCTTCGGGCTGGACCCGGCGATCATCCCCGACCCGGCCAACACGCCGATCGACGAAAGCAACGTCCATATCATCGTCAAGACCAGCGAGACCCTGGGCGAGATGATCCGCCGCACGCGCGACGCGCTGGTCATCACCGGCGCCAGCATCGACGGCAACGTCGTAGTCGAGCGCCTGACCGCCGACCTGGTGGACGGCTGGATCGACGGGCTCGGCGCCGACGGCGTCGATGCCCGCACCGCCGCCGTGGCCAACGTGGCCAGCGCCGCCGTGCTGCTGCAGGCGATCGCCAACCGCCTGCACGTCTATGGCTTCGACGCCACCAGCGCGATGGACAACGCGATCCGCCAGGTGCGCCCCGACACGCCCGCCGAGAACAACACGGCCAACATCGCTATCCCGGCCGAAGCCATCGACCAGGCCGTGCGCGCGCTGCAGGCGGCGCGGACCCTGGCCGCCGACTCGCGCCTCGACGACGCCATCGCGGCCCTGCAGGCCCTGGCGCCCGGCGCGCTGCCGGCCGACCTGGCCGCGGCGCTGCCCGCCGACATCGACATCCTGCTCGAGCAGGCCACCCTCGACACGGCCTTCGCCGCCGAGACGCAGCTCGACGTAATCAACGCCGTCGGCCGCGGCGAAGCGCCGCCGGAGACCACGCCGGACCCCGAACCGACCCCGGACCCCGATCCCGCGCCGACCCCGGATCCCGACCCGGACCCGGCCCCGACGCCCGACCCTGACCCCGATCCGACCCCGGATCCGGATCCCACGCCGACGCCTGACCCGGATCCCGATCCGACTCCGCCGCCGCCGCCGCCCAACGCCGCGCCGACCATCTCCGGCACGCCGACGACCAGCGTCGAGGCCGGCAATGCCTGGAGCTTCCAGCCCCAGGCGTACGACGCCGACGGCGACGCGCTGACCTTCTCGGTGGACAACAAGCCGGCCTGGCTGAGCTTCGACAGCGCGACCGGCCGCCTGTGGGGCACCCCCGGGACCAGCAACGTGGGCACGCACCTTTATATCGTCGTCAGCGTCAGCGACGGCGAGGCCAGCGCCAGCCTGCCGGCCTTCGACCTGACGGTGACCGCGCCGCCGCCGCCGCCCAACCAGGCGCCGACGATCTCCGGCACGCCGCCCACGACCTCGATCCTGGTCGGCGAGTCCTGGAGCTTCACGCCCAGCGTCTCCGACCCCGACAGCGATACGTTGACTTTCTCTGTCAGCGGCGCGCCCGCCTGGCTGAGCATCGACAGCTCGACCGGCCGGCTGTCCGGCACGGCCCCGGCCGGCAGCGCCGGCGCCTACCAGGGCATCGTGATCAGCGTCAGCGACGGCGAGGCGACCGCCAGCCTGCCGGCCTTCACCCTGACGGTGACCGAGCCGGCGCCCGTGCTGGGCTCCGCCAACCTGAGCTGGACGCCGCCGACCGAGCGCGTGGACGGCTCGGCCATCGGCACCATCACCAGCTACCGCATCTACTACGGCCGCGACGCCGCCAACCTCGAGCAGGTGGTGACCGTGAGCGGCGGCATCACGAGCTACTTCATCGACAACCTCGACGAAGGCACCTGGTACTTCGCCGTCAGCGCCGTGTGCGAGGACGGGCTCGAGAGCGCGAAATCACAGGTGGTCAGCAAGACGATCTGACCGACCACGATTCCGGGAGCAGTGCAACGGCCGCGAGGCCGCTTCCCTTGGTGCGGACCGCGATGCGGTCCGCTTTTTTTTGGTCGGGGAAAAGTGTGACGTAGTTCACGTCGGCACACTTTACGGTTCACGGTTACTCCGTCTTGGCTGGCCCTCTCAAGCCACTGTTTTATAGACCCTTATCCCGCTTGGCACGCGACATGCATATCTTGTGAGCAGACAAGTTACAGTGTTCACAAAGGATTCGCTGCATGATTCGCAAGATTTCCAAGGCGCTCAAGGTTTCGGCCGTCGCACTGCCCCTGGCGTGCTTCTCGGGAACGGCCAGCGCCGACCTGATCCTGGACCAGTCGCAGTTTCCGGAGGCAGGGGATCCGACGTCCGCGACGCTCGGGGCGAAGTACGACTACAGCGAGTTCGAGAACGCTACGATCGACTTCGGCCAGCTGGAGGCGACTAAGGACGGCCAAGTCAAGTTCCAGTACCTTTACAAGGAAGCCGGCTACACGAACAGCCTGGTTCTGACATTCAATGGCCAGCCCACTGTTTTCACCACGGGATCGCCGCCCGCTTCTGGCCAATGGTCAAGCCTGTTCAACGTCGTTGCCGGCGCGCTGCCATTCGGTATCTGCACGGATGGTGGCAACTCGATTGGAGACTCCATGAAGTGCGCCTATAACGACGATCCTGCGTCGCTGATTGAACAGTACGGCGACAACGGCTACCGGAGTATCGGCTTCCTCGAGGAGACTCCGACTTCCTGGGTTCTGTTCTGGGACGACTCGGGCGCCACTAACGACGACGACTATGACGACCTGGTCGCCCGTATCCACTTCGTCGCCGCCGTCCCCGAGCCCGGCACCCTCGCCCTGCTCGGCCTCGGACTGCTCGGCGTCGGCCTGATGCGCCGCCGCGGCTGACAGACAGACACGTCTACGGCTCCTTCGAGCCGACCTTGCAAGGGCCCCTTTCGGGGCCCTTTCTTTTTGCGCGTGCTGCGCTGTCCTGCGCGCCACTTGCGCAACGCCTGATATGCCTGCCCGGCACTGACCGGCTCAAACAAGCCTTCCTGAGCCGATTTTCCGCATTGCAACAACCAGCTGTACACGTTTCTTGAGAACGTTTCTAGGAACTGCGCCCAAGCACACCTAGAGGTCTGGTTAAAGAATCGCCACAAGCTGCCGATTTCTAAGCTTTAACGGGCCTGGACTTTTGCCCTCCCATGCGCAAGTTTCTGTTTATTAATTAAAATTTCGGCTTTTACCCCTTGTTTGACTTAATTCGACTTGCTAGAACAGCGCGAATTTCAACCCAGCCAGCGCCGGGCGGCGCACCTATCCGCCCGACGGAGTTCTGATGAATTTCAGGTACGCGAGAAGCCTCAGGTTCTTGCCCGTGGTCGCCAGCGTCTTCCTGGCAGCCTGTCTCGGTAACGATGACCGGTCAGCGGGCGGCACGCTGCCGCCGGGAAGCAACTCCCCGCCGTCGATCTCGGGCACCCCGCCGTCGTCGGTGACGGTTGGCCAGTCCTGGCGGTTCCAGCCGACCATTTCGGACCCGGACGGCGACCGGCTAACAGTTTCGGCCAACAGCCTGCCGAACTGGTTGTCTCTGAACTCGAGCACGGGGCTGGTGCAGGGGACGCCCAGCGCAGGCGACGTGCGCACCTGGAGCGGCATCTCTCTCACGGTGAGCGACGGCCAGGCCACTTCGAGCCTGGGCCCCTTCTCGGTCAACGTGATCGCGCAGGGCGCGGCCACGGGCTCGGCCACGCTAAGCTGGATGCCGCCGACTGAGCGGGTGGACGGCTCGCCGATCGGCGAACTGGAGGGCTATGAAGTCCTCTGGGGACAGCGTTCGCGGGACTACGACAACGTCGTAGAACTGGGTGCCGGCACGACCCGTTACTTCATCGGCGGCCTCGGACCGGGCACCTGGTATTTCGCCATCCGCTCCAAGACAGCCGACGGGCTCGAAAGCCAGCTGTCGCAGGAAGTGAGCAAGACGATCTAGCGTTCTGGCCCAGTTGTGAGGCTGCCAGATCAGCTCAAGGCGCGGCCAGGGTCAGTCGGTGTGATAATCGGCGATTATCTGTGCGAGTTCTAAGGCGGCAGACTCCTGCCCATCTCGTGCAAAGTGGCAGGTGTCGTAACGCATCTCCATGGTCAGTAGTTCGTCCGTATTCACTCCGATTTCTACACCGTCAAGTTGCGCCAGCCGGGTTTGCGCCTCAGTAACCCTGTTCGGATATTTCAGGTCCTCTCCGCAAGTGCTCGCGATCGACAGGAAGATCGGAGCCTGGACACCTTCACCTCTCAAGGTGCTCAACATGCTCAAGAACATAGCCTCGTAGGTTTCCGTGAAAGTGTATCTATGGTCGGACTCGCCTTGATGCCAGACCACATCCGTAACCCGGTATATCGGTCGAACATTCGCGACCACGGACCTCAGCATTTCATTCAAATCGTTCCCGGCCGCCCATCTTGCTACCGGTGTACTCGTAATAGCACTTGATACGACAACAACTTCCTCGTATACGCCCCGAGATACCAGATGGCTTGCAACTCTGCTCAGCCACTCTCCGCCTCGTCCGGTCGAGCCCAGCAGCGGCGAGGATGCCTCATAACACTTGCCATCAAAATAGTTGTACACCCCTGCGAGCTCGCTTGACTGGTATTTGTACTCGGCGTGATTCGCCGCATTACTCTGGCCGATAACGAGCAGCACTCCCAACTTGTCCGTTTGAACCGGGCATTTGGCCTCAGTTTTGGATGCGTCAGCCACCAATCTTCCGATGGCATCGAATTCCAGGCCTGACGGCTCCTTTCCCGACCCTTTCAGAATCTTGATGGCTTCGTAGGGGAACCATTGATACTTACCGACCCCGACGCCGTAACCGAATACAGCCAGGCTATACGCACCAACAAGTAACAACGTCAACATTGTTCTCATTTGTTCTTTCCTGCGATTACCGGACGTGCCACGAATACCCGGATACCAGATAGCGCCCAAGGGGGTTCTGGTCTTGGAGAATTCGGAATTGGTTCACGTTCCAATCTGTCCAAATTGATGATTATATGCGGGAAACTATTGGTGGGACCTGCAGGATGCTCATCGCTGCAGTTCTTTCTAATGCCAACCGGCCACGCGTTATTCGAGCAGGCAACTGTGCTTGCGAACAACACTGGTGAATTAGCCTCGTGATTATGTTCTAACGAGGGTAATAAGAGTCAGAGCTTATGGGAAACTAAGCCCTGGGTTGCCGCATATGCGGCGCGAAAAGGACCGAAATGAAAGTTGCAATTCTCGCCGGCGGCGCCGGCACGCGCCTCGCTGAGGAAACCACGATTCGCCCGAAACCGATGGTCGAGATCGGCGGCATGCCGATTCTCTGGCATATCATGCGCCATTACTCGCACTTTGGGTTCAACGAGTTCCTGGTCGCACTCGGTTACAAGGGCGAATACATCAAGCGCTGGTTCTACGACTACGCCACCCTGGGCTCCAGTGTCAGCGTCCGAACCGGCAACGGCGAGATTCGCCGCCACGAGAGCGACAGGCCGGACTGGCAAGTAGACTTGGTTGACACCGGCATGAGCACCTTGACCGGCGGGCGCGTGAAACGCCTGCAGCCGTGGATCGGCGACTCGCCATTCATGCTGACCTGGGGTGACGGCGTCTCGGACGTGGATATCGGGCGCTTGCTGGAATTTCACCGCTCACATGGCAGGCTCGCGACGGTAACTGCCGTACGCCCGCCCGCCCGCTACGGCTACATGGAATTCGCCGGCGAGCAGGTTTCGAAGTTCTCGGAGAAACCGCAGACCGCCGAGGGCTGGATCAACGGTGCGTTTTTCATCCTCGAGCCCGGGGTGTTCGATTACATAGACGGCGATGATGTCATGTTCGAGCATGCGCCGATGGAGCGGCTGGCAGCGGACGGCCAGCTGATGGCCTACAAACACGATTCGTTCTGGCAATGCATGGATACGCTGCGTGAGAAGCACCTGCTCGAGACGCTGTGGAACTCCGGCAACGCGCCCTGGAAAACCTGGAGTTAACGATGCGAGTACTGGTGACTGGACACAAGGGATATATCGGCTCCTGCCTGGTGCCCATGCTGCTCGAGCAGGGCCTCGAGGTGACCGGGCTTGACAGCGATCTTTTTAAGGAGTGCACCTTCGACGGGGAACTCGCGGAGGTCCCGGAGGTTATCAAGGACACGCGTGACGCCACCCTGGAGGACGTCGCAGACCACGATGCGGTGATCCACCTCGCCGGCCTCTCGAACGACCCGCTGGGCGATTACGACCCCTCGCTGACCGACGAGATCAACCATCGCGCGTCGGTCCGGGTCGCGGAACTGGCCAAGAAGGCCGGCGTCGGCCGGTTCGTCTTCGCCTCCTCCTGCAGCAATTACGGTGCGGCGGGCGACAGGTTCCTCGACGAGTCGGCCAGCTTCAATCCGGTCACGCCTTATGGTATTTCCAAGGTGGACGTAGAGCGCGCCGTATCGCAGATGGCGACCGATGATTTCAGCCCGGTGTTCCTGCGCGCTTCGACGGCCTACGGCATGTCTCCCCGGATTCGGTTCGACCTGGTGGTTAACAACCTGACGGCGTGGGCCTTTACCACGGGACGCGTCTACCTCAAGAGCGACGGCACGCCGTGGCGCCCGATCGTCCACGTCGAAGACATCTGCCGGGCCTACATCGCCGCCCTGACGGCGCCCACCGAGGCGGTACACAACGCAGCCTTCAACGTCGGAACCACGACCGAGAACTACCAGATCCAGGAAATCGCCCGGCTGGTCGAGGAGATCGTGCCCGGTTCCAGAGTCGAGTTCGCGCCGGATGCCGGCCCCGACCTGCGGTGTTATCGGGTCGACTGCAACCACATCGCCCGCACCCTGCATGGCTTCAAGCCGCAGTGGACGGCGCGCCGGGGTATCGAGCAGCTGTATGCCAAGTTCCAGGAGGTGGGCCTGAAGCTCGAGGACTTCGAGGGCGAGCGCTTCAAACGCATTGCCCATATCAAGAAGCTCGTCGCTGACGGCGTGGTCGACAATCGGCTGCGCCGTATCGCGCCTGAATCTTTGTCCCGATCCGCCTGAGTCCAAGCGAGACCCAGCCCATGTATGGTCAAATCCAATCGTGTCGCAGTTGCGGATCGTCGAGGATCGACACCGTGCTCGACATGGGTATGAGCCCGCTGGCGGACGGCCTAATGCGGGATTTCGAGGCCGCGAAGAACGCGCCCCAGTATCCGCTGCAGCTTGTCTTCTGCCATGACTGCAGCCTGGTCCAGATCGACTACACGGTGCCGCCCGAAGAGCTGTTCTGCCGCGACTATCCCTATTTCTCCTCGGTTTCGGACGAGCTCCAGCGCCACACCCTGGCGAATGTCGAAGAGATCATCGCGCAGCGCCGGCTTGGTCCAGAGAACTTCGTGATCGAGCTGGCCAGCAACGACGGCTACCTGCTGAAGCATTACCTGGCCCGCGGCATCGGCGTGCTCGGGATCGACCCGGCGGAAGGCCCGGCCAAGGCGGCACAGGCCATCGGCGTTGAAACCATCCAGGATTTCTTCACGATCGAACTCGCCGAGCGCCTGGCGGCCGAGGGCCGGCGCGCGAGCGTCCTGCACGCCAACAACGTGCTGGCCCATGTGGCCGACACCAACGGTTTCGTGGCGGGCATTTCCCGGATCCTGGCGCCGGATGGCGTCGCGGTCATCGAGTTCCCCTATGTGCGGGATCTCATCGATCACTGTGAGTTCGACACCATCTACCACCAGCACCTGTGCTATTTTTCGGTCACCGCGGTGGACCGCCTGTTGCGCCGCCACGGTCTTTACCTCAACGACATCCGCAGGATACCGATCCACGGCGGCTCGCTGCGGCTCTTCATCGAGCCCGTCGAGCGCGTCGGTGCCCGGGTGACCGCGTTGCTCGCCGAAGAGGAGCAGCTCGGACTGACGCGAATCGATTACTTCACTGATTTCGGCGACCGCGTCGCGGGTATTCGACGGCGCCTGCTGGAGATGATCGGGGGGTTGCGCGACCAGGGCCATCGCCTCGCCGGCTACGGCGCGCCCGCGAAGGGCTGCACGCTGCTCAACTACTTCGGTATCTCTTCCGACCTGGTCCCCTACGTAGTGGACCGGGCGAAGGTGAAGCAGGGACGATTCATGCCCGGCACCGGCCAGGAGATCTTCGACCCGGCCCGGCTGCTGGAGGACCGCCCTGACTACGCTCTCCTGCTGCCTTGGAACTTCGCCGATGAGATTCTCGCCCAGCAGGCGGAGTTCCGTAGAGGCGGCGGGAAGTTCATCATCCCCATCCCGGAACCCGTAATCGTCTGAACGAGCGCCAGCAGGTAGCCATGAGCAAGACCAACGCAATGCTGAACCAAGCCGCACCTTTACCGGAGCCGTCCTGTCCTGCCTGCAAGTCGGGAGCCATGGAGATCTTTCTCGAGATCAGCGGGGTGCCGACCAACAGCTGCATCCTCTTCGACACGCCCCAGGCGGCGAAGGCGTGGCCGCGCGGCGACATCCGCCTCGGCTTCTGCCCGGAGTGCGGCTTCGTCTCGAACACGGCCTTCGATCCCAGGCTGACCGAGTATTCCGGCCGCTACGAGGAAACGCAGGCTTTCTCACCCACGTTTAACGAGTTTCACGAGCGGCTGGCGCGGGACATCGTGGAGCGGCACGAGCTGCGCGACAAGGACATCATCGAGATCGGCTGCGGGAAGGGCGAGTTCCTGAACCTGTTGTGCGAGCTCGGCCAGAATCGCGGCCTGGGCTACGACCCCGGATACTCCGAGTCGCGCGGCAAGGCGCTAGGCTCCGGCCGCTTCGAGGTCATTCGCGACTTTTTCTCGGAGAGCTATACGGACCGGAGCGCGGATTTCGTCTGCTGCAAGATGACCCTCGAGCACATCCCCACGCCGAACGATTTCCTCGGCACGGCCACCCGGGTCACCCGCCAGCCGGACGGGCTGGTCTTCATCCAGGTCCCCGAGTCGAAGCGCATCCTGGCCGACGTGGCCTTCGAGGACATCTATTACGAGCACTGCTCCTATTTCACTGCGGGGTCTCTGTCCCGGCTGTTCTCCCAGTTGGGCTTTGCCGTCCGCAACATTGACATCACCTACGGCGACCAGTATCTGGCAGTCGAAGCCGCACCGACGGCGAACGAGGATTCCGCAGGTCTCGCGGCCGCGGACGACCTGGCGGAACTCGCCGGACTGGTCGCCACCTTCCCGGCGCGGTTCGCGGCCCGGATCGAGGAGTGGCGCGACAAGTTCGCTGGCTGGCGGGCGGACGGCCAGAAAGTCGTGCTCTGGGGTTCCGGCTCCAAGGCCGTCGCCTTCCTCGCGGCTGTTCCCGGCTCCGATCATGTCGCCCACGCGGTGGATATCAACCCTTTCCGCCAGGGCTGCTTCATGCCGGGCACAGGGCAAAGAATCCTTTCACCGGAAGAGCTGCTTGGATTCCGTCCGGATGTCGTCATCGTGATGAACCGGGTTTACGTCCCCGAAATCCAGCGGGATCTCGAGCGGCTCGGCCTGCAACCGCAACTGCACGCCCTGTAGCGGGGCGCCGAGCTCAGGTCTATGGATACTGTGGACGCGATCGTCATCGGGGCCGGGGTCGTCGGCCTGGCGGTCGCAAGGGAACTCGCGCTGGCCGGTCGCGAAGTCATCGTCGCGGAAGCCGAATCGACCTTCGGCACAGGCATTAGTGCCCGCCATTCCGAGGTCATCCACGCCGGAATCTACTACCCGCCCGGCTCCCTCAAGGCCAAGCTGTGCGTCGAGGGCAAGGCGCTGCTGTACGACTACTGCGAGAGGCGCAGGATTCCCCACAAGCGGCTCGGCAAGCTGATCGTCGCGGTGGAGCGAACCGAACGCAGCCGGCTGGAAGAACTGGCCGAGCGGGCCGCCGCAAATGGCGTCGCAGACCTGCAATGGCTGACCGGGGCCGAAGCCCGGGCGCTTGAGCCGGAGCTGGTCTGCGACTCTGCCCTGCTCTCCCCCTCAACCGGCATTCTCGACAGTCACGCGCTGATGCAATCCCTGGTCGCGGACCTCGAGGCTGCAGGCGGAGCTGTCGCTTATGACAATCGGGTCACCTCGATTTCCCGCGGGCCGGGTGTTTTCGAGGTGGCCATCAACGGTGCACCGGAGCCCTGCCTGGCAACCCCCCTCGTGATCAATGCCGCCGGGCTGGAGGCGGCTGACGTTCTTGCCTCCATCGAGGGTTTTCCAAGAAGTGACGTCCCGAAAATGTATTTTTGCAAGGGCAATTACTTCACCCTGAGCGGCAAGAGCCCGTTCTCTCGCCTGATTTACCCCATGCCGGCGGCCGGTGGCCTGGGCACGCACGTCACGCTCGACCTGGCCGGCCGGGCCCGACTTGGGCCCGATACGGAGTGGCTCGACGCCCCCTGCTATGACGTCAGCGAAGACCGAGCGGAGGCATTCCGCACTGCTGTCGCCCGGTACTTTCCGAAGGTGCGAGACCGCAACCTGGTGCCGGCCTATGCGGGCGTGCGGCCCAAGCTCGCGGCTCCCGGGGAAACGGACCGTGATTTCGTAATCAGCCGCCAAGATGAAAACGGCGGCGCCCGGTTGATCTCTCTCCTGGGGATCGAGTCGCCGGGCCTGACGGCATCATTGGCGATAGGCACAAAGGTCGCCCTACTTGATGACTGACCTGCACCAGCGCGACCATGCCGCGTTCTCTCAAGGGGAATAAAGCAATGCCCGACACGCACCGCGATTCTGATCCACCGCCGCGTATCAGCTTCGGCCTGTTTGTTCGCAACGAAGTCGAGACCATAGAGACATGCATCGACAGTATCCTCGGCCAGACGCTGGCGGATATTGAGCTGGTGATCTCGGATAATGCATCCGACGATGGCACGCGAGAGATTCTGCAGAAGTACGCAGAGAGAGATGGCCGGGTCCGGCTTTATTGCCAAGAGCAAAACCTTGGCCTAATCGACAATGTCAATTTCGTAATTCGCGCGTGCCAGGGCGAGTTTGTCCGCCTGATCGGTGGTCATGACTGGCTGGAACCGAATTACGCGCAAGGATGTGTCGCGGCGGCGGAAGACAATCCGGGAGCCATCGTGGTGACAACCGATTTCGATATCCGCGATGAGTACGGTCACGTGCGCATTGGCCAGTATCAAGGTCAGCGACTCGAAAGCGAAAGTCCTTTAGAGCGTCTCCGGATGATGCTGTTCTTCTTCAAAGCCGGTGATGCGGAATACGACCCCGTCTACAGCGCGATTCGCCGCGATGTATTGATGAAAACGGGCCTGATCCGGATGATGGAGCATGCGGATCTCGTGCTATCCGTGGAACTCAGCCTTATCGGCCACTTCGCGCATGTGAATCATGTTTTGGCGCATCGCTTAAAGCGAGTAGCCCACTACAAGAATCGTCAAGCAGTATTCAAAAGTTACCGACCAGAGCAACACCTGGAACTCAAGACATCGGCCACCAGGCTATTGCGGGAGTTTTCCACAGTAGCATGGCGGTCGAATATGTCACTATCGGAAAAGCTCAGCGCTCAAGCTTCATTTCTATTTTTTTACGTCAGACGGGTTTGGAGAAAAAGGCACTTGCCGTTCCTTAGGAGAACCGTCAAGCATGGCCTCAGGAAGTTAGGACTTCGCCGACACAATCAAGCTATTAAAGAGAAATGACAGGGCTGGTAAGATTATGAGATTGCCGTATGGCGACGAACCGGTGGTTCTCTTTGACACGCCAGTTGATGCGTCTCCGTGGATTTCTGGTACGGTCGGTTTCCTCAGGGATTGCATGCGTGCTACACCACTCGTCCGCCACTTGGGTGCCATAGACCGTTTGTCACAAGGCCCGCTCGCAGATTGTGTCGTTCTGGGACTACAGAAATTCGGCGCGGATCTCGGCCGTTGGAGTATCAAGCCCGCTTCGCCCGGCGACCTTTTCGACCAGATCACCCTCTTGCCTACCGTCGTAGCCACACTGTTCTATCGGATCAATCACGAGCTCTACCTAGCCGGAGCGGAGAAACTGCAGGATATTCTCGCTGCAACAGCGAGAATCCAGTCGGGAGTGGAGATCTACTACTCTGCTGAGATCGGGCCTGGACTGAAGGTCATACACGGCGTCGGCACAGTAATTGGGGCCCGCTCGAAAATCGGTAAGAATTTCTCAACTTTCCAGGGGGTTACGATCGGCGACAAGCTGGGCACCAAGACCGGGCCTCGACCGGAGATTGGCGACAACGTGATCATGTCGGCTGGCTCGAAAGTACTCGGTCCAATTAGCATCGGAGACATAGTTGTTGTCGGAACGAATACCGTCGTGATCGAATCGGTAGGCTCGAACACCATCGTTGCAGGCGTTCCAGCGCGAGTGATTAACCCGGATCTTACGGCAGAGTATTTCAGCCAGTTCGTCTTGGCGATCAAAGGCTGACGGCAGCGGCTGGGGTCGGTCAACTGATGTGCGGCCTCGCGGGCATCCTCCATCTCGAAGGCGACGGCATCGTAACACGCCGCGAACTCGAGCCCATGGTGGCGGCTTTGGCGCCGCGCGGGCCCGACGGCACCGGTTACTACACGGAGCCGGGCATCGGCCTCGGGCACGCCCGCCTGAGCATCATCGACCTCGCCGGCGGCGACCAGCCGATCCACAACGAGGACCAGACCGTCTGGACGGTGTTCAACGGCGAGATCTTCAACTACGTCGAGCTGCGCGCGGAGCTTGAGACGCGCGGCCATTGTTTCTACACTCAGACCGACACCGAGGTCATCGTCCACGCCTACGAGGAATACGGCGACGATTTCCCGAGCCACCTGAACGGCCAGTTCGCCATCGCCCTTTGGGACGCGCCGCGCCGCCGGCTGCTGCTGGTGCGCGACCGGCCCGGCATCCTGCCGCTGTACTTCACCCACGACCCGGGCCGGCTCTTGTTCGCCTCGGAAGTGAAGGCGCTGCTGCCCGCCATGCGGCGTCGGCCGGCACTGGACCCGGCCGCGCTGAACCAGCTGATGACCTTCTGGGCACCGGTCAGCCCGGCGTCCCTGTTCCAGGGCGTCGAGGAGGTTTCACCGGGCGAGATGGTCGTGGTCGAGAACGGCCGCCTGCGCCGACAGCGCTACTGGGAATGGACCTTCCCGGGGGACGGCGAATACCTCCGCGGCAGCGCCGAAGAGTTGGCCGAGGAGTTGCACGAGCTGCTGCTCGACGCGACGCGGCTGCGGCTGCGCGCCGACGTGCCGGTGGGCGCGTACTTGTCGGGCGGGCTCGACTCCTCCGGCATCGCGGGCCTGGTGAAGCACTCCGGCCATCCTCATCTCCGGACTTTCTCGATCCGCTTCGAGGACCCGGGCGTGGACGAGACCGAGCACCAGGAGCGGATGATCCGGCACCTCGGCACCGACCACACCTCGATCCTGTGCCGCAACGCCGACATCGCCGACATCTTCCCGCGCGTGATCGCGCGCACCGAGGCGCCCGTGCTGCGCACCGCCCCGGCGCCGATGTCGATCCTCTCGGGCCTGGTGCGGCAGCAAGGCTACAAGGTGGTGCTGACCGGCGAAGGCGCCGACGAGGTGCTGGGTGGCTATGACCTGTTCAAGGAGGCCAAGATCCGCCAGTTCTGGGCCCGCCAGCCGGACTCGAAGTGGCGCCCCGCCCTGCTGAAGAAGCTCTATCCGTACCTCGACCTGAACCAGCGCAGCGGCAGCGCGTACCTGAAGCAGTTCTTCGGCCAGGGCCTGGACGACCCGGAGGCGATGGGGTTCTCCCACTTGCCACGATGGTCCACGACCGGCAAGACCCGCGACTTCTTCAGCCCGGAATTCCGCGCCACCATCACCGATGATCCCGAGGCGACACTGGCCGCGCGCCTGCCCGCCGGGTTCTCGCGCTGGCATTCCTTCAACCGGGCCCAGTTCCTCGAGGCCCGGACGCTGATGGCCGGGTATCTCCTGAACAGCCAGGGCGACCGGATGCTGATGGCCAACTCGGTGGAGGGTCGCTTCCCCTTCCTCGACCACCGCATCATCGAGTTCGCCAATCGTCTGCACCCGACCATGAAGATGCGCGGGCTGAACGAGAAATACCTGCTGAAGAAGGCACTGACACGGCACCTGCCACGGGAGACCGTGGCGCGCTACAAGCAGCCCTACAGGGCTCCGGACATCGCCGCCTTCTTCGGCGCAGGCGGCCCGCCGGACTACGTGCGGGAGTGCCTGAGCCCCGAGTCATTGCAGGCTACCGGCTATTTCGACGCCCAGCGCGTGCAGCACCTGTTGAAGAAGATCGAGCATGGGCGTGTGATCGGGTTCAAAGATAACATGGCGTTTCTTGGCGTATTGTCGACCCAGTTGTGGCACCGGACGTTCGTCGAAGAGCGGCCGGCGCAGGTCACGTCATAGATAACAAGCAGACAGCATCGGGTTTGGGGGAGCGCACTCATGTCGACCGAGGTCAAGGACCAGATCAAGCAGTACATCCTTGAGACGTACCTGTTTACGAGCGACACCAGTGCGCTCGGCGACGACGAGTCCTTCCTGGACCGCGGCATCATCGACTCCACCGGCGTCCTCGAGCTGATCTTCTTCCTGGAGGAACAGTTCGGAGTGAAGATCGCCGACGAGGAGCTGCTGCCCGAGAACCTGGATTCCGTCAGCCGGCTCACCGCCTTCGTCGAGCGCAAGCGCGCCGCCGCCTGAGCGGCGCCCGGCCACCCATGGGACGCCCCGCATACCGCGCCCTGCTGCACGACGCGCTGGCGGACGGGGCCGAGGCGACGCCCGACAAGGTCGCGGTGCATGTCGGCGACGAGCAGCTGACCTACGCCGAACTCGCCAGTCAGTCCGATCGGCTCGCCGCAGCCCTTCAGCAGCGGGGCGTCCGCCGCGGCGACCGGGTCGCCATCTTCATGGACAACACCCTGGCCTGCGCACCGGCGATCTATGCCGTGCTCAAGGTGGGCGGGGTGTTCGTCATGGTCAACCCCCAGACCAAGCACGACAAGCTGCGCTTCATCTGCAACGACTGCTCGGTCCGGGCGCTGATCACCGATAGCCACCTGGCGCCCGTAGCCGGCGGCCTGCCCGACGACGTGCCGAGCGTAAAGAGCGTGCTGTTCTCGGGCGACCCGGCGGCGGCCGGCGCGCTGAGCGGCCGCCAGGTCGAGGCCGAGCCGCTGGCCGGCGTGCTCGATGCCGCGCCCGCTGCGCCCCAGCCGCCGGGCACCATCCCGAGCGACCTGGCGGCATTGATCTACACCTCCGGCAGCACCGGCAACCCGAAGGGCGTGATGCACTCCCACCAATCCATGACCTTCGCGTCGGGGAGCCTGGTCGAATACCAGCGCCTCGCGCCGGACGACGTCATGCTGAATGTGCTGCCGATGGCCTTCGACTATGGGCTGTACCAGCTGTTGATGGCGGTGCGCATCGGCGCGACCCTGGTGCTGGAGCGCTCCTTCACCTACCCCGCCGAGGTATTCGCGCGCATGCGCGAGCACGACGTCACCCATTTTCCGGGCGTCCCCACCGTCTACGCCATCATGATCGCCGCGCACCGGCGCAGCCCGCTCAGCTTTCCCTCGGTCCGGCGTGTCACCAACACGGCTGCCGCGCTGCCGCCTGCCTACCTGGAGACACTGCGGGAGATCTTCCCCAATGCGCTGATCTTCTCCATGTACGGCCTGACCGAGTGCAAGCGGGTCAGTTACCTGCCGCCGGAGTGGCTGGAGCGCAAGCCCGGCTCGGTCGGCATCGCCATCCCGGGCACCGAGGTCTACCTGCGCTCCCCAGAGGGCGAAGCGGTGCCGGTCGGCGAGCCTGGGATTCTCCACGTGCGCGGCCCGCACCTCATGCGCGGCTACTGGAACAACCCGGAGCGCACGGCCAAGATACTGCATCCGGGGGAGCTCGAGGGTGAGCGCGTGCTGTGCACGGGCGACTGGTTCCGGATGGACGAGGATGGCTGCCTGTATTTCCTCAGCCGCAGCGACGACATCATCAAGACCCGAGGCGAGAAAGTCAGCCCGGCCGAGGTCGAGGCGGCGCTGTGCAGCATCCCCGGGGTCCGCGAGGCGGTGGTGGTGGGCGTCCCCGACCCGACGCTGGGCCAGGCCGTGAAGGCCTTCGTCGTCCCGGCCGAGGGAGCCGCGCTCGACCCGCGGCGGTTGCGCTTCGAGCTGACCCAACGGCTGGAGAACTTCATGGTGCCGCAGGAAGTCGTGGTGCTCGAAGAGTTCCCCAAGACGCCGAACGGTAAGATCGATCGGAAGGCACTGCAATGAGCGACACGGCCGAGCTCCAGCCGCAGTTCGACGCATTGCTGGCAAGGCTCGAGGCCGAGCTGGAGATCTTGCCCGACAAGCCGGACGAAACCCCGCGCTCGACCCTGCTGTGCCTCTGGGCGCTGGCCGAGGGCCGCCGGCTGGCGCTGAGCGAACTGCCGAGCTACGCTCCGGGAGCGCTGTCCACAGACCAGTCAGCCCGGCTTGAGACACTCGTCTCGCAGCGCCTCGAAGGCACGCCACTGGCCCACCTGACCGGGCGCCAGGATTTCCTGGGCGAAGTGCTGCTGGCCTCACCCGCAGCCCTTGTGCCACGCCGCGAGACCGAGCAGCTGGCACGCACCACCATCGACCGGCTGAGGTCGATCGGCGAAGCATCGCCGCTGGTGATCGACGTCTGCACCGGCGCCGGCAACATCGCCCTGGCAATGGCCGGCGCGCTGCCGGAGGCCCGCGTCTTCGGCGCCGACCTGTCGGAAGACGCGGTCGACCTGGCGCGGGAAAACGCCCGCTTCCTCGACCGCGAGCGCGTGGAGTTCCGCTGCGGCGACCTGCTGGCCCCGTTCGAGACCGGGGAGTTCCTCGGCCGAGTGGACATGATCACCTGCAACCCGCCCTACATCTCCAGCGGCCGGGTCGAGCAGATGCCGGGCGAGATCAGCCGGCACGAGCCGAGGCTCGCCTTCGACGGCGGACCCTTCGGCGTCGGCATCATTCGGAAGCTTTTTTCCTCGGCGCCCGCCCTGCTCCGCCCCGGCGGCTGGCTGGTACTAGAGGTCGGCCTGGGCCAGGGTCCCGGGCTCGCCCGCAGCCTGGCTGGGCAGCCGGCCTGGAGCGAGGTGTTGCAACATGCCGACAAGCGGGGCGAGATTCGCGTGATCGAGGCGCGCTTCGAGCCGCCCCACGGAGGAACCGACTCATGAGCCGACTGCATCCGGGCGTCCTCGAACTCGACGCTGAGGCCGAGATCGAACGCATCTGCCAGGCGATCCGGACGCAGCTCTCGACGAAGCTGCACCGGCGCGGCCTGGTGCTGGGCATCTCCGGTGGCATCGACAGCGCCGTCTGCGCCGCGCTCAGCGCGCGTGCCGTCGGCGCCGAGCGGGTCCAGGGATTGCTGATGCCCGAGACCGACTCGTCTTCGGCGACGACGCCGCGCGGCCAGCTGGTGGCCGACACCCTCGGCATCCGCACCCTGACGGAGGACATCTCCGGGACGCTCGAGGCCATCGGCTGCTACCGCTGGCGCGACGAGGCGATCCGGGCCGAATTCCCGGACTACGACGGCAGCTGGCCGCACAAGCTGGCGATCCGCGGCGGCCAGGAGGGCCGCGTGAATCATTTCGTGCTGGTGGTGCAGCGGCCGGACGGGGAACAGGAAGAACGCCGCCTCGGCCTGAACAGCTACCTGCAGATCGTCGCCGCGACCAACTTCAAGCAGCGTATCCGCAAGACTCTCGAGTACTTCCACGCCGACCGGCTCAACTACGCCGTAGTCGGCACGCCCAACCGGCTGGAGTACGACCAGGGCTTCTTCGTCAAGAACGGCGACGGCGCCGCCGACCTCAAGCCGATCGCCCACCTGTACAAGACCCAGGTGTATGCGCTGGCCGAGAAGTTGGGCATTCCCGAAGAAGTACGACGCGCCGCACCGACCACCGACACCTACAGCCTGGTGCAGGGCCAGGATGAGTTCTACTTCGCCCTGCCCTACCACCAGATGGACTTGGCGCTGTGGGGCGTGAACCACGGCCTCGGGGCCGACGAGATCGCCGCGGGACTCGGCATCACCGACGACCAGGCAGCATTCGTCTGCAAGGATATCGCCGCCAAGCGCCGCTCGACCCGCTATCTCCAGCTCCCGCCGCTGCTGGTCGAGGACGTGCCGGAGATCCGGTAGTGAGCCGCTGGTTCACGCGCCGCCTGGTGATGCTGCCGACGTGGCGGAGCTGGCTGGTCATCATTGGCGTGCTCGCGCTTGGGGTCCTCGCTGCCGCTCGCCACGTGCACGGGTTCCTGGCAGTGGAGCGCCCTGCCGAAGATGCGACCATCCTGGTCGTGGAGGGCTGGCTCTCGCAAGGCGCGCTGGACCGGGCCGTCGCGCTGTATCGAGACGGAGCCTATCGGCTCGTCGTGACCACCGGGGGGCCGATCGAGTCCTGGTCCGATTCAGACGACTTCCCCTCGTATGCCGACCGCGCCTCGGATTACCTGGTCCGCAGCGGCGTGCCTGCTGATCAGATCCACTCCGTCCCAGCGCCCGCCTCGGCGCAGAACCGGACGTTCCTGTCTGCGGTGATGCTGCGTTACTGGCTAGATGAGCAGGAACTCGCCCCCGCAGCACTCGACATCCTGTCCGGCGGCGTCCATGCACGACGTTCGCATCGGCTTTTCCGGCTGGCGCTCGGCCCCCGTGTTCGCGTCGGCATCCTCGCGGCGGAGGCGGACGGTTACGACCCGACGGCCTGGTGGCGCAGCAGCGCGGGTGCGAAAGCCGTCATGGGAGAACTGATCAGCCTCGGTTGGACGGTTTGCTGTTTTCGCGCGCCGGAGCCTGGCAGCCATCAAGAGCACTGGGGCGAGACGCGCTAGGCAGCGATAGGACCGGATCAATCGCTGGCCTGGCTATTGCGCCTCGACCTGCCGCTCCACGAAATTCGCGATCCGGCGCAGGGACTGCAGTTCCTCGAAGTCCAGTTCGAGCACGTCGATCTTAATGCCGTACTGCTGCTCGAGCTCGTAGATCAACCCGACCAGAGACAGCGAGTCCACCAGGCCCGACTCGAACAGGTCCTCGTCCGGCGAGTCGACGATGAGGTTAAGCCGCTCGCGGAAGAGTCGGGTGAGGTCCTCGATAGTGACAGGCGTCGGGGTATTCATTGGCTAGCGAACTCTTCCTGGAGCAGGTCGAACAGCGTCCGGTCGACCGTGCGGTCGCCGAGACGGTGGCAGCGGCGCTGGATGCCGATGCGACGGAACCCGTGCCGCTCAAGCACGCGTTCCGAGGCAGGATTGCCCGTGGCCACCCACGCCCAGGCGCTTTCCAGTCCGAGCTCGCCGAAGCCATGCGCCAGCAGCGCGCCGACGGCACGACTGGTCAGGCCCTGGCGCGCGAAACGCTTGTCGCCGAGGACGTACCAGACCATGGCGGTGCGTGACTCAGGAGCGATATTGCTAAACGCCACCAGGCCGGCCGGCGTCTCCGTCTCATCGCCCGCCGTAAATATCCGGAGACAGTGCACGGGTCGCAAGCACATCGCGCGCAGCGTCAACGGAGTGAGGCTGTGGACATCTTCACCGAAATCCAACCACGGTGAATGGGCCGGGTCGGCGGTCCACCCGGCTGCAAGCTCGATCAGTTCGTTATCCAATTCCAGTAAGCGCACCTCAGGCCCCGAACAATCCTCGTAAAGCGACACGATCGACCTTGCCGTTCTGATTGCGCGGCAGCGCTTCCAGCCGCTCCCAACGGCTCGGCAACATGTAGGAAGGGAGCAACGCCGACAAGGCGCGGCGCAGAACCGCCGCTTCCGCCATCTCGTCGCCGTCAGGAACGAAAGCGCAGCAGATGGTCTTACCGTTGAAGTCCGCGGCATCCACGGCGACGATCGCGGACTCGCGCAGTCCGGCCAGCGTATGCATTGCGGCCTCGATCTCGCCCAGTTCGATGCGGTAGCCGCGGCTCTTGACCTGGGTGTCGGCGCGGCCGTGGAAGTAATAGAGGCCATCGCTTCCTCGACGCGCAAGGTCGCCGGTCCGGTAGATCCGCAGGGCGCCACCCCCGGGCGCCGGCCAGTCAAGGAATGCGGCGGCCGTCTTCTCCGCGTCCTGCCAGTAGCCGGGGCTGAGGCCGACGCCCGCGATATAGAGGTCGCCGACCACCTCCGGCGGGCATTCCTTCATCTCGCCATCCAGCACCAGCAGTCGCTCTCCCTCGCAGGGCTGCCCGATGGGAATCTCGGCCCGCGGGTCTGCGGGCCTCTCGGTCGGCGAGTACCAGCTCGAGGCGATGGTTGCTTCGGTCGGGCCGTAGAGGTTGGTGAACTGGACGTGCGGCAAGCGTTCCATCAGGTAAATTAGGGTCGGAGTCGGCAGCGCCTCGCCGCACCAGATCATCCGCTTCAGCCCAGGAAAGTCCCCTGGCCGCACGACATCGAAACGTGCCAACAAGTTGAGCGCCCCGGGCACCGAAAACCACTGGGTGAGCTCGCGATCGGCGATGAACTCGCGCAGTTTCGGCGCGAGGATGTTGGCGCTCTTCGGGACGAAATGCAGCTCCGCGCCGGCGGCCAGGGCACCATAGAGATCGAAGGTGCTGAGATCGAAAGCCAGCGGCGAATGGGCCGAGATCCGCTCACCGGGTCTGATGCCGAAATGCTTAACGCCCCAATCCACGAAAGAGATCACGTTGGCATGGGTGATGACCACGCCCTTCGGTACGCCGGTGGAGCCAGAAGTAAAAAGGAGGTGCGCCGGGGAATATGAGGAGCGCCCCTTGCGCCGCAGCGGCGCATCGCTCTCGAGGCCCCCGAGGTCGAGCGAGCTCTGGAATCGATCGCCGGCGAGCGGCTGCTCCTGCAGCGCCATGACCTGGGCGGACAACGTATCGAGCTCGGCCAACACACCATCGA
Organism: Thioalkalivibrio sp. XN8; assembly: GCF_011058255.1. GTDB lineage: Bacteria > Pseudomonadota > Gammaproteobacteria > Steroidobacterales > XN24 > XN24. The sequence goes on from NZ_JAALFH010000062.1 coordinate 106,972, forward strand.
GGAGCTTGGCGGCAGCCGCCGAAACCATGACCACTCGCGGCGCTGCTGCCCGCAGCACATGGGCCACGCGGGGCGCCGGGCTGTCGGCATCGACCGGGACGTAGACCCCGCCGACCTCGAGCACCCCGAGGATGCCGGCAATCGTATCGATCGAGCGGGGCGCGATGACCGCCACCCGATCCCCGGGCGCCAGTCCCGCCGCCGCCAGGCGGGCGCCGATCACCCCGGCCCGTCGGGCCAGGCCCACGAACGAGATCGTGTCGTCGCCGTCGCGCAGCGCCACGCCGTCCGGCCAGCGCTCGGCGGCGCGGTGCAGGTAGTCCTGCAGTTCGCGGACGGCCATCCAGTTCAGTCCTGGCCCGCTATCGCGAGGCGGAAGACCTGGCCAGTGTGCTCGAGCTCCTCCTGGTCCGGCGGGATGTCCAGGATGAAGGTGCGGAAGCCCTGCGCGATATAACCGGCGATGAGCTTCGCCACCTGTGCATGGCTGCCGACCAGGTAGGGGCAGAAGGTTTTGCCGGACTTAAAGGGGTGCAGCCAGTAGACGTCGCGCGCCGGGCCTTCGTCGCTGGCCGACAGCTGCTTGTGCCAGTGCGAGTCCGAGACCTTCATCGCCATCTGGTGCTCCAGCTCGCCGCGCCGGTCCTCGGGGAACCGCTCTTCCGCGACGGCCCAGGCCGCTTCAGGGGTGTCGCGCGCGATGATCCCGACCCGGACCCCGAAATCGATCCCGGCGTCCGGCGGCAGCCCGGGCTCTTTGCCCGGCGGCTGGGGGTAGCGGATCGCAGTGGCGCCGACCTGCTGGGCGCAGGCCAGCCCGGCCGGCGAAGAGCCGGACAGCAGAATGCCCGGCTGCAGCTCGTCCGGGACCGGGGGCGACATCTTGAGGCCCTGGACCTTGTAGTAGCGCCCCTCAAAGCTGTAGCCGCGCGGGTTCTCCAGCACGCCGCGGATGACCTGGGTGAACTCGCCGGTGCGCAGGTAACGGTCGTCGTGCGGGGTCTCGTCCCCGAGTGCCTGGAGGTCGTTGACAAAGCCGCCCGCCAGCATGTTGAGGTAAAGCCGGCGTCCGTGCATGAAGGCCATCGAGGCCACCATCTTGGCCACGGAGTAGGGATGCATGTAAATGGGCTGGACGGCGACGAGGGGCGCCAGCGACTCCGTCGCATGCAAGATCTCCTGGCTGACGAGCCATGGATCGACCAGCGAGTTGTCGGTGTAGACGAGGATGCCGCGGCAGCCCGCCTCCTCGCTCCAGCGCGCCACATCGGCCACGCGCGCAAGATAATCGGGACTCGCGCTGTCCTTGGATTGCGGGCACGTCGAGAAGACGTCGATATCGCGGAACGTCGGCGTTGTACTGCGGTTAACTTCACTGGACATAACTTGCGCGACGACTCCTGAGATTGCGTGGGGTTTTCGTCAAATCGTGCTGGTGGTCAGTTGTTCCCGGGCGCCTCTTCAAAGGGTTCGAAGCGAATGCCCATCAACCACTCGCCCTCGATGCGAGAAATGTTGTTGTCGAGGGTCAGCACCGCGTCCAGGATTTCCTTGTTGCCGGAATGGACCAGTACCCGGTGGCCGAACGATATGCGCGAGCGATACGAGGCCAGGACATCGGCGACCCGGCCATCGATCCGACCGCTAACCGCGTGTACGTCCCTGCGCGCCGCCTCTGCCATCAGGGCCGCGAAAACACGGGGCAAGCTGCGGGGGACAGCTTGCAGGTCCAGCACCTGGAACACCCCGTCGGGCCGGGCCTGGCCGATGAACCAGCCGATCACGCCGCGCGAATCCTTTACCTCGCAGGCCACCGCTTCGCCGAAATAGGAGTACGCCGTCAGCTGGCGAAAGATCCAATCCACGAGCTCCGGGGAATACACCATCCGGAGCCGGACCCCGGTATCCACGGTTGCCGCAAGCTCTGCGAATCTTCCGGCGGACAGCGGCGTTGCCTCCGGCAACGGAACAGGGGGCCTGTGCAAAGCCTTGTTCCAGCGCCCGTCGGCCAATCGATCGACCACCACAGCCAGTGGGTGCAGGGCGCGCGCAAGGAAACGGAAGGCCCTGCGCCGGCGTCTGGCCAAAGACTTTGTTGCCGCTCTTGCCGGGCGGAGCGAAATGGTCCATTCGATGCTCTGCGGGACCGCCACCTTGCCCCCGAGCAGCTCCCAAAGCTTGCTGACGCCGGCGCCCGCACCATCGGAAAGGGTCAGCTCCTGTCCCGCCTGTACGGCTGCCTTGATGAGCTGGGCGCCCGCAGCCTTGGTGCGGAGCTCGGGAACCACGAACACGGGCCCAACCGACGCAAGCCTGCGGCGCACGCCATCAAACTCGAACTCCCGGACCTGTACGCCCTGGAATCCTGCAACCTCACCGCCGGCCTCCAGGACCAGCGAGGGAAGATCCGCTGCGCAAACCGGCGCCTCGATGAAGAGCTTCCGGAACTCGCTCTCGAGGCCCGCCGGCGCCGGCCCCGTGCCCCGGCGGATGATTCTCTGATAAAGAGCCGCCACTTCGGGAATGTCTTTGCCTTCCAAGGGACGGATGATCATGAGCGAAGACCTCGACGGCAGCCTACCGGGACCCTGGGGAGACCGCGAGCTGAGCCACGGCACGACGCTTGCCCCTGGTCAGGACATGCCAATGATATTCCCTGAGAAACTTGCGGAACTCCGGGTTCTCGTAGCGAGGAAGCCGCCTCAAGGCGCTACGAATCCAGCCCCAGAGCACTGCCATGCTGCCGATAACGTAGGGCCGCTCATTGAGCCGAAACGCCGCGCTGGCCATCATGTAAAGCAATCCTGTGCCCATGAAATACTGCCCGTAGCCGTGCCGCATCCGGCCGGTCAGGATGCCCTGCTGACTGGAGCCCATCGGCCGGAGATGGACGAACCGGAGCTCCGGCTCGTCCCAGCTGCAAGCCACCCAGCCTCGCATTCGACACATGTGACAATCAATGCCGTCCCACATGACCTCGCGCACGAACCCGCCGATCGCCTCGAAGCACGAGACCCGGTAGAACTTCGTCATGCCGAGCGACGTGTCATCCCCGTGACGTTCGAACACCAATTCCCCGTCCCGCTCGATGTAGGCTTTGCCGCTGCAGGTCGCGATGCGGGGATCTGCCTCCATGCGTCTCATCAGCAACTCAAAGTATCGCGGCGGCAGCTCCAGGTCGAGGTCGAGCTTGCAAAGATAATCGAAGTCCTCTGGATCAAATGTCCGGTAACCGGCATAGAACGCGTCGATGACCCCGGGACCGACGGCCCTGTGCCCCCGGTCTTCCCGGGTAACCACTTCTATCCAGGGATGTGCTTCCGCATACTCCCGCAGAATCGCCGGCGTCTCGTCGGTTGACCCATCGTCCACGATCACCCACCTGGCCGGTTGCTCGGACTGGGCGATGACACTGTCGAGAGTCCGGCGCATGTACCTGGCCTCGTTCCTGCATGGCGAGACGAGAACGTAGCGCCTTTCGCGTGTAGCCATCGGTACTCCAAAATCTCCTTTCGAAACACAGTATTTCAAACCATCCGGCCATAATGTTAACTGGCTCTAAGTTCAGATCTCAGTCGCCCGGATAATAGCAAGACCGCTTGGTTGCCAAGACAGACAGGGACACATCAAATTGACCGATCTGAACCCCAGAGAGCCCCAGGTATCGGTGGTCCTCGTGTCCTACCAGTCGAGGGAAACGATCGGCCGCACGCTCGACGCCCTGCAACGGGCCCGGGAATCGATGGGCATCAGGACCATCGTTGTAGACAACGCCAGCTCGGATGGGACCGCCGACTTCGTGGCCGAGTACCATCCCTGGGTCAGCCTGGTTCGAGGCCACGAAAACGTGGGCTTCGGCAAGGGATGCAACATCGCGTTACGCGACGTCGCATCGCCCTATGTGCTCTTTCTGAATCCGGACGCGGTCTGCGGCCTGCCTGCGCTTCAGGCCATGTTGGCGTTGATGGAGTCCCGGCCGTCCATCGGCATCCTGGGTCCCGCGGTGGTCGAGGCATCGGGGCAGCTGCAGCCCTCCGGGGCCCTGCCGACGCCATGGACCGTGATGTGGAAACCTGCCTTCCCCGGATGGGCGAGCCGCGGGATGCGCCATGTGCAGCCGGGGGAGTTGCCGCGCCGGACGAGCTGGATCTGCGGCTCTGTCATGCTGGTCCGGATGTCGATGGTCAAGGAGATCGGGGGATTCGACCCGCGATTCTTCCTCTATTTCGAGGAATCCGACCTCTGCGCCCGGGCGCACAGAGCCGGGTGGGAGGTCTGGACTTCGGGCCAAGCGGTCTGCGAGCACGTGAACGCTGCATCGGCAAAGAAGACCGGCGACGCGATGATGTGGGGCACGATTTCCGATCACTACTTCCGGAGCCGGATGTACTACATGGTTAAGCATCACGGCTGGCCGGCGGCTTTGGTAATGGAAGCCGGAGAGCTCGTGCTGATGTGCGCTCGCGCCGTCATCGAGAGGACCAGGGGCCGACCCTATCCGACCCTTGCAGGTCGGCTTCGAGCGCCCAAATTTCGATTGCCCGCGCCGGCGCAGGTCGCTGTCGCCGCCACATCGGCAAGGAACGGGACTCGATGATGTCAGTCAGCGACTTCAGACGGTTCGACCGTCATCCGGGCAAACCGGGTCCGGACCACTCGACTCGCCAAGTGGTTCGGTCGACGGAGTCGCCTTACGCCTTCGCCTACGCTCGGACTGCGTTCAAGTATGGGCTGCTGGCGGTGGGCCTGCAGCGGGGCGACGAGCTGCTGGTACCCGCATTCATTTGTGAATCGCTGATGCATCCCTTGCAGGAGCTCGGGATCGAGACGAGTTACTATGCGGTTGACTCCTCATTGCGGCCGATATGGTCGGATGTCGAGGCCAATGTGTCAGAGCGATCACGCGGACTGGTGCTGGTCCATTATTTTGGCCAGCCCAACGACCTGGCCCCCGGAAACGCGTTCTGCAAAAGCCATCGCCTGTTACTGATCGAAGACAACGCGCACGGATTCGGGGCCACCTGGAACGGGCGACTATTGGGCACGTTCGGAGCAATGGGAATTACCGCGCCGCGAAAATCGTTTCCGGTCAGGAATGGCGCATACCTGCATCTCGGGAACGAATGGCAGATGGATCTTCCCGAGTTGGCACCCCAGCCAGACCCAAGGAACCGGCTCAGGGCGTGGTTGGCAAGTCATGCCCGGCAGTCCCCTCGCTGGCTGGCCAGCCGGCGCGAACTCCGGCGACGCCGCGGACCCGCTCCACCCTATCATTCCCAGTACGCGTATCGGGACCCGCCCCTCGCGGAAGATTACGGGATGGACTCAAATGCCGCGGCGATGCTCGAGACGCAGGACCTGGCCTCAATCCGGCAGCAGCGCCAGGCGATCTTCGAGGTCTGGTCTGAATGGGCCGAGACCCGGGGCCTCGAGCCAGTGTTCGAATGCGCGGACCCGGGATCCATGCCGCTGGTATTCCCGGCGCTGGTCTCGGACCCAAGCGAGGCGCGGCAATGGTTTCAAAAAGGCCACGCGGCAGGCATCGACATCCACTCCTGGCCAACGCTCCCGCTGGACATCGTCGCCGAGGACGCCGCCGCGATGCGCCTTTGGGGAAGGTTGGTGTGTTTCCCGATCCACCAGTATATGGATCCGAACGCGCTCGCAACGCGATTGAAGCAGCTATGACCACTGAAACCAACTCAAGCGTCCTGACGTCCGAGGAGCTGGAATGGGACGCCTTCGTGAGCCGAAACCCGCTCGGGCATCACGAACAGACGAGCATGTATGCGCGCATGCGCCTAGCCTACGGGTTCTCATGCGAGCGGGTGGTAATCCACTCATCCGGGCAGATTGTGGGCGGAGCCCAGGTCCTGTTTCGGCGCACGCCGATCGGGACGTTCGGCGTGCTGCAACGCGGGCCGCTGGCCCGGGAAGATGATCCCGACGTCCTCGCTGCGGTCGTCGAGCGGCTCGACGAGGTGGCACAAGAGGCCAGAGCGGTTTCGCTGCGTGTCCAGACGTTCTGCCTCCAGGCGAATGCGAGGGCCGCCCTCGAAATGGACGGATTCATCGAGGACGAGTCCTGGGTGGGGCGGCAGACCACGACGGTTGCGCGCCTCGGCTTTTCGGACGAGGACTTGCTTGCTCGCATGGCCAAGCAGGGCCGCTACAAGACGCGTCTCGCAAAGCGCTCCGGCGTTGTAGTGTCAGTCGGTGGCGCTGACACACTCGAAGAATTCTTCGCCCTACACCAGATGACCGCCGAGCATCACGGCTTTCCTATCTTCCCCCGCAGTTACTACAACTACATCTGGTCACTGTTCGCCGATGGTGGGCGGGTGCAGCAGTTCATCGCTGTTCACGACGGCAAGCCAGTAGCAGCGATCCTGAATGCGATCGTCGGCGATCACATGCTCTATGGCTGGGGAGGCACCGACCGAAGCGACGCGGCAAGCAAGCTCGCGGCGAATTACCTGTTGCACTACGAGGCTATGAAATGGGCCCGGGACCACGGCTGTTCGCTATACGACATGCTCGGAATCTCGTTGCAGCAGCAAGACGGGCTGACACGATTCAAGACGCGGGTTGCCCCGGAATTAAAAACCTGGCCGGCCCCGATCCGAAAATGGTACGGACCCCTTCCCGGTTTACGGGCCAACGCATCAACCTTCGCCTGGTCGAGACCGATCGCACGAAAGGTTGTCAAGCGTATTGCACGGCAGGTCGGTCTGGCCCCAAAAATGCCATGGTAAAAAAGTAGACGGTACCGGCCGCTGCCGCGTCATGGTCCAGCCTGAACCCAATGAGCGGAAGACATACAGTGGACTTCTTGGCTCCGGCCACGGCCATCGGCGGATTGCTCCGAATCCACCTATACTTCGGAGCCTCCCTGGTCGGGGCTGATCGGGACATAAAAACATGAAACGGCGTTATTGGTCGGAGTTGTCGTGAGCTTAGCCAGCCTCTCTTCATATTTCGTTGCCCTGGCAAGAAGCCCAGCCCGGAAACTCCGCATCTGGTACCGTCGGCGGTTTCGGGGGAACCACATTGTTTTCATGAGAGAGGGCCCCTATGGACCCGAAAAACACCCGACCGCCGAATTTATGGCTTATCGCGAGATCGAGGTAATCCCTCCTCCCGTCGCCGCCGCCATCGTGGAGAGGGAGAGTGAAGCGCATTTCGCACAAGACTTGGCCGAGGTCCAGGATGGATCCGTGCTCTGGGTGGCAACGGTCAATGGCGCGGTGGCGGGAGTCAGGCACTCGCGGCGTGGCAAACAGTTTCGGCACTGGTTCGTGCCAATCAGAGAAAACGACATGGTGATTTTCCGCGGCCGAACCTACCCCGAGTTTCGCGGCCAGGGCATCAGCCCCTCAATGCACAGGCACATCATGCATTCGGAGTTGGCCCCGGAGGACCGGGTTTATGCCGATTGCGCGTTGTACAACAAGCCCTCAAGACGCAGCCTGCAGAAGGCCGGATACCACCCGATCGCCACCATGAAACCGATCACTCGCGAATGGGCGCTCTATGATCAAACTGGCCCGATCTAACGACAAAGAACCGACCAATTACCGACGTCGTTCTTCGAGAAAGCCAAGCGAGTACGGCAGTTTCCTGAGCACCGCCAGCATTGAATAATTGAATGCCTCGCCCCACCCGTCGCCCCGCCTGACCTGCCCGGCCATGATTCTCGCGGCGAGCACCGCGTATGCGGCCAGCGCCATCGCCACCACCAAAAGGAAACGGGCATCGCACAGCGACAGTATGGCACCCGCCAAAACGACCGAGGGCACCACCAAAACCCACGTCACCACACTGCGGACCTCCCGACGCAGGCGTGCGCATGATGCCTCGCCGAGAACATCCAGCTGTAACGCATCTCCCCGACCTCCCCAGACAGCCCTCGACCACCATTCGCTGAAGTGAAGCAGTTGCGAATCGTGGTCCGCCATGGGAACCGGGATTCGCGCAATGCGGTAGCCCGCCTCACGTACCCGGTTACAGAAATCCAGTTCCTCGCCGGTGAGCAGCTCGGACCGGAAACCGCCTGCGCTCTCGTAAGCCTCTCTCCGTGCAAGAAAGATTCCGCCACTTCCGGCGATGTCGCCGAGAGGGAGTGAGCGCCATCTCGACGCGTTAAAGCGGTTGTAAATGGAAGCCTCCGGATAACGCTCCCTCAGCATCCCACACACTACTCCCACGGAGGGGTTATCGCCCAGGAAGTCGGCTGCAGCCTGAATCCAGCCGGGCTCAAGCACACAATCCCCATCGAGAAACTGGATCATTTGCAACTCGGGATGTCGCTCCAGCAATTTCTCGACACCCTCCTTCCTTGCCCTTGCGGCAGAGAACGGCTCACTCGGGTCGAGCTCATGCACCATAACAGCGGTGCTCGTGGCAATTTCTATGCTGTCGTCGGTGGAGCCGGAGTCCACGTAGACGACGGCTTCCACATCCGCCGGCAGCGACTTAAGAGCGTCAACGAGGTTGGGTCCCTCGTTGCGCCCGATAACCACGAAGCCAAGCTGCTCCGTCGCCACTCAAAACTCCCCTCGATCAACAGATGATTGGACAGGGAACAGCATCGGAGCGCAGCGGTAGATTGACACCCTGGCACGCCTGCCTGGACCGATGCGCTCGCCAATATCCCGGACGAGCGCGCTCCAGTCGTAGAAGACCGGCGCTCCATCGACCAGGTCCGGTCGAAGCCGCACTGAGTCCTCCACAAACGGGACGAAAATGACATGGCCCGAATCCCATCTCCGGCCCGGATCGCGCCTGAGCTCCCACCGCCGGTGTTGCTCCTTCAGCCACCGCTTCAGAGCGGAGGCACCCGAGCGACGTTTGAGCGCCTGGACCATCCGCTCCCTGGCGCTCGACGCCAGGGGGACCCGGCCCAGCGGACAGTCGCACAGCGCAGTGACCAGAATGCGGCAAGCATCCTTTTTTGCGTAGCGGAAACACCACCTGCTCTTCCCTAGGACGCAAAGCGCGGTGTCCATGGGATAGGCGCTGGCGATAATGACGTCCGCTTCAGTATCAGGCACTGTGGCGAAACTGGCCCTCGCATCCACCACGGCGGCGCGGAAAGCCTGCCGGAAATCCCCACAATGCAACGATGCGACCTGCTTGTCCTGGTTGACGACACAATTGACGCTGTATCCCAGCCCAACCAGGTCGGCGAGATCCTCCAGGTCCTGCCGGAAAGCGGTGTCTACTTCGCCGCCCCGCTGCAGCAGCCCATGCCGGCGATGGATACCGGAAATCGTCTCCAGCGCAAGTATTCCGATCAGGATCTTGGCCCCGCCGCTGAACGACACCTCGTCATGGGGATACACGCCGCTGATCGCGATCCTGGCGTCGGCCGCCACGAAGTCCTTGTGAATCCGGACAGGCACGCCCGCCGGCAGTTTCCCACAGTCGGCAAACTGGGATGCATCCCGACAGTCCGGAACGATTACTTCAACGCCTGCGGGAATGCCCCCCAGCTTACGATCAAGAATCCGGCGGTCGTCGAACTCGTGCGTTCCTACTGCAACCAACACCTTGACATTGCCAGGGCTGATGCCGCTCGCAAACATCTCGTCAAGCAAAGGACCCAAGATCGCGCTCACGGGTGTCGGTCGCGAATGATCGTCAACGACAATCGAGACCTTGCGTTGCCCCGGCCCGACGTCCCGCTTTCCAAGGAACTCCCGCACACCGGCAAGCTTGGCCCTGATGTCTTCCGGGCCCAATGGCACACGGTGACTCATGTCGTGGATCGTAATGTCCCAATGCGTGGGCAAGTTCAAGGTAACCTCAGAATCCGAACACCACGAGCCGGTCTGAAGTACAACTTCTTGGGCAACTAGGTTCGATTTCGGGTCGTGGCTTCCTGCAACCATGTTTACGCTCTCTTCGATCTTGCCCCGGCGCCGAAGTATTCCCGAAAGTAATTGCCGTATCCAACAAAAAAGGGCCTTAAATCCCCAAGTGAGAACAGGCCGAAGGCCCGCGCCCTTCGAATACTGACCAGACCGCGGAAAGCATGAGACCATTGGCCTCGCTTCTTGCGCTCCCAGGCGCCACGTAACTCGTTTCTAAGATGCAGCCAATAGACGCTGTCTCGTTGACGAATAGGGCCGATCTCAGCGCCTTGGCCCGTCACGTCCTGGAAATAAATCAGAGGAAAATTAATTCCGCATGCCGTGAATAGGCTGTTGTACCAGGGAAGCCTGGGATTGATCTCCACAAGATAATATCGACCGTCATGCGGATTCTTCTTGTACTCCACCGAGGCGAATCCGGTGTACTGCACGGAGTTGAGCAATCGCAGGGTGTCCGTGACCAAGTCTGGCATCCATCGCGTCCGGCCGAACGACATCGTGCCGAAATCAACGGGTTGCTGGCGAATCTTCTGCACCGTGCACACCTGCGTCGAAACATGGCGGCCGATGTAAACGTTGCACTGAAAAATGCCGTCCTCCGGTCCAGCAATGATCTCCTGCAACAGGGCGTGTGGGACGAGTTGCGGGGACCCTCGGAAAAGCCGCGCTAGCTCCTCCGGACCAGCCACAACCTTGTTCTTCCACGGGAACTCGACCGTGTAGGAATCGCGCGGCTTGACGAGAGCGGGAAAAGAGAAGCTGCTTGCCAGAGACGGATTCTCTGCGAAGCGGGGCAAGGGAACCAAGCGTGGCACTTTCAGCCCGCAACGTTGGGCGAGATCGTGACTGCCCACCTTATCCGTGATTTCCTGGAGCGTGGCATCATCAACTACATTAAAGGCGCAAACTTCAGCCAGGTCTCGACGGTTCCTGGCGATGAACTCGACGTAGGCGTCGCTGCTTGCGAACAACGGCGGTAGCGCCGGCGACCCCGCAGCAATCGACCGCAGCGCATCCACCAGGCGCGAGTCGTAGTCCTCCCCTTTCGCCACCGTCACCGCGGTGGCGTAACGTGAATGGGCAGCTGGCTCAGCCAGGTCCGTGCAGACCACCACGACAGGTATGCCGGCACGGCCCAATGCACGAACCTGTCCCAGGCCGTTGACGTCACCTCCCAGCACAATGGCAATGGGCAACTCGCCTTTGGCGGGTCGCGTGGATGACACTAGTCGGAACCTCCGAGATTTTCGGGCCGCTCAGCGCGCAGCGCGGCTGCGTAAACCTCTTGTATAGGAACGCCCGCCACGCGCGCCCGCTCACGGCATGATTCGTACTCGGGGTTCACGCGTTCGCTGCCAGACGGCAGCATCGAGACCTTGACTTCGACCTTGCCGAATGGCGTATGGACCTTGCAGCGCCGGCGACGGAGCATCAACCTGGGGACCTGTCTCAGGCGAATCCCGATGGTGCTGGTGTGCTCGAGCACATAGCTGGCTAGATTTTCGGCACCTTCGTTGCCTGCCAAGACCTCAAGCACATATCCCGGCCGGCCTTTTTTCATCGTCACGGGGAAAATCACCACGTCGAGCGCGCCACGCTCGAGGAGGTCGGAGACGAAGCCGCCGCCAAGCATTTCTGCGGTACAGTCGTCGATGTTACAACGGAGCTCAAACACTTCGTCTCGCAGAAGAATGGAACCAGGACCATCATGCGCCTGCGCCAGTCGGAGGCGCAGGACGTTCGCTCGGCTGGCAGGATCCAGAGATCCTCCTCCGTAAGAAGACGCCGTGACCGTGTGCACCGGCCAGTCGAAGCTGACGCCAAGTTCGCGCAGGATCGCGGCCCCGGTCGGTGTCGTCCACTCCCCCGGCAGGTCACCCGGGGTCACCAGCATGCCGTGCAAGAGCTGCTCAGTAGCCGGCGCGGGTACCGGGAGTTGTCCATGCGCCGTGTGAACCAACCCGGATCCTACACAAATCGGCGTTGAAAAAGCCGCGTCCACCTCGAGGCGCTCGATGCATACTGCAGCTGCAACAATATCGATGATCGAGTCCACGGCGCCGATCTCGTGAAACTGGACATCCGCTATCGGCATCCCGTGGAGCTGTGATTCAGCCATGGCGAGGCTCGTGAACATTTTCGACGCCCGGACCCGAATGCCTTCTTCAAGGGCTGCGCGCTCGATCATGTCGAGAATCAGCGCAAGCGGACGATGATGGCTGTCTCGTCGTGGCTTGTGGTCATCTACGTCGAATTTCCGACATGCCAACGATCCTCGAATCACTTCAGAGAACCGGCAGTGGACATGCTCCAGCCCGAGCAACCCGGGCAGGGCGACGACCTCTGCCTCACAGTCAGCGAGTGCCGCCGCCGCTGCGACGAACATGTCGCCACTGATGCCGGCGTGGGCCTCAACCAGCAACGACCGCATGGCTCGTGCCGTTGAGCTGGCGCAGGATTCGGGCCGCAGCCGCAGCGGCCCCGCAGCCGTTGTCGATGTTCATGACCGTGACCCCGCTCGCGCAGCTCGACAGCGCGGCATGCAGGGCGGCCCTGCCTCCTTCGGAAACTCCATAGCCGACGCTCGTAGGCACTGCGATTACCGGCTGGGGGAAAAGTCCTCCTACGACCGACGGCAAAGCACACTCGAAGCCGGCGAAACAAATGACCACCTGGCAACCATCGAGGGTCTTTCGATGTGCCAGCAACCGATGCAGGCCGGCGACTCCGCAATCCCCGCACTCGGTGGCGGTCCCGCCGAGAAACTCCAGGGTGATTAGGCTCTCGCGGACGACGGGCAGGTCAGAACTGCCACCGTATACAAAGGCGACACGTCCGGGCAGCGGGTCCGGAAGTGTTCGGATCATGCGAAAGGTTCGGGAGACCGGTTCGTAGATGCCGTCAAGGCCCGCGACTTGCTCGGGCAGGCACCGCGTTACCAACAGGTTCAGACCCCGCTCTTCGTGCAGACGCGCTATCTCAACAAGCTGCTCCGGCAACTTGCCGGCGCCATAAATGATCTCGGGCAGGCCGATGCGTTCCTGGCGTTGGAAATCGAGGTCAATATCAAGATGAGACATGGTGCGGTGTCACACTATTCCTAAAGCTCGATTGAGCTTGCCCGAGACAAGACCCTCGCCATCAAGCTCAACGTGACGGAAGCCGACCCGAGCGAACGCCTGGCGGACGTCGCCCCAGAGCTTCTCCAGCTCGGGAATGCGCTCGCCTGGGATCTCGATCCGGGCGAACTGGCCGTAATGACGGACTCGGCAGACGCCAAACCCGCGCGCCTGCAGCCACACCTCGGCAGCCTCGATCTGCGCCAACTTGCCCCGGTCCACCGGCTGCCCGTACGGAATCCTGGAACTGAGACAGGGGCTGGCGGGCTTGTCCCACATGCTCAGGCCGTACGCTCGCGCAAGTTCCCGAACAAGGGACTTGCCGATACCGCACTCGAGCAAGGGATGGCGAACATGCCGCTCCCTCGCCGCCTGAAGCCCCGGCCGATAGTCGCCCAGGTCATCCAGATTGGCCCCACTACAGATCCACCACTCGCCGGTCTCCCGGTCGAGATGGGACCGGATCGCGGAATATAGGGAGTTCTTGCAGTGATAGCACCGGTTAGGCGGATTCGACGCGTAGTCCGGGTTATCCAGTTCCCGGGGATTCACCATCTGTAGCGTAATGTCGTGGGTCGCGGCAAACTTCTCGGCGATCTCGAGATCTTTGCGCTTCAGGCTGGGCGAGTCGCCAGTCCAGGCCGTTGCTCGGCGTTTGCCAAGGGCCCTGCGGGCCCAAAAGGCCACCAGTGCAGAGTCCACGCCGCCAGAGAATGCGACGGCGACGCGCGGGGCCGCCGTGAACCAGTGGTTCAACCGCATCTCAGCCGCTGCCAAATCTTCTACGTTCCACATACGCTCAGGTTGGCCGGGGTTGACGCGTTGGCAGCCGAGATGGCCTTGCTGAGTTACGTCGCGTTGGGAGGACTCTCTTTTCAGTCAAGGCAATCTGGCAACGCCCCGCTAGAGCGCCTGCGACCAACCAGAAAATCGGGTTCCGGAAATCGTTGGGAATCATGTAGAGCAATGACAACGCAATGATCATCGCCAGTGCTGCGGTCGCGGGATCGAAAGGGTCTTGCTGTCGGCGTTGTTGCCGCCAAAGCAGTATGAGTGGCAACGCCACCAGGCCGAATTGCGCGATGTAACCGATCCAACCATACGTCCCGATCACGATAATCCATGCGCCATCCGTTACGCTTAGATCGCGCCCGGACACCTCATCGTAGAGTCGGTTACGGCCCCATCCTCCCCAACCGGATAGCGGCTTCTCGAGGGCACGCTCGAGCAGGGCATCCTCATGGTAGAGCCTGAAACGTAACGATGCAGCACGACGCTCATCCACTATTTCCGCGGCACTGATGATCGTCTCAATCGGCACAAGGCCGACACCCCGAAGAAGCGGAAAACTGAGGAAAGTCACAGCTACAAACGCAGCCAGCAGCAGCTGATTGCGTACCGACAATAGCAGAACCGCCGGCACGAATACCATGACTAACACAACCGCTGCGAGATTGCGGGAGAGCAATAAGGCCAACGCGATCCAGATACCCCCGACTACCCAGGGGCCCTTCGCCAAGCCGGCCGTCGCCCTCACACGGAATTGACCTGACGAAGCCAGTAGCGCGGTAGCAAGGAAAAGACCGACCGCCAACCCATGCTCAAGAAAGACGATCGGACGAAAACCTCCGCCGCGTATATGCTGCACCCAGTCGTGCTGGAAGAAACCGTAGATCCAGATATGCAGTCGCGGGCTCATTCGGAACTCAAAGAGAACAAAGAACGAATAGACCACGCCAGCCACCGCAAGAGCTGTGACGAGGTAACGATGCTCATCCCTGGTGGCCACGAATCGCAATCCGAGGATGAATGGAATCACCGCGATAAAAAGATTGATGGACATCGAGAGCCCATCATATAGACTCAATCCTGAGATGATCCGCGGGCCGGCCGTCACACCGTCGCCATTACGAAAAACCGTCAAGAAGGGAGACAAAACTACTGCAAGCAAGAATACGAAAAAAAGCCTCGTTCCCGGCCTGCCAAGCGGCACCCCGTTAAAGCTTGCGCCTTCCGCTTGTAAACCAGCCTTCATAGACTGAGAACGCAGAGAACGAATGGAAGATCGTCTTGCATCTCTATGGGCAAGCGACATCCTTTGTGTCAAAAGTAAAGCCACAAGACTAATCACCGACGCCTTGTCAAGGGGCGGCACCAACGGCAAATCGACAACGGTTCTGGATGGAAGAAGCAAGTACCCGCTAAGCACGGATAGAATCAAGGCCTTCGGAACTGGCAACATCCGAAACAAAGCGAACATAACCAACGGCCAGCTGAAAAGCGCTATGTAGGCAAAACTATTAGGCATATGGCAATAGTCAGTTGGACTGGCGCAACCCTGAGAGATTGAGCTTAAGATTACCGAATAACGCGCAAAAAAAAAGCGGAAAACGTCGTTGGGGTCGAGCTTCTACTAAGTGCAGACTGAAAGTCGAGAACAACCCAGCTTGCTCCCGTGGGTCCCGCCCTCCGAACACCATCGGAAACGCAGAAAATTGGAAGGGCGGAGTCCGGAATGACCGTCAACTCAAGTCATCAATCATCGGGGGCATAGCATTAGCAGGCTCGACTCTTGGTTATCAGAGAATCACATGATGCGCCCTGCCCGAATCGGGCCATTGTTTGAGTGAGTTTTCCGGCAAACTGACCCTTGGGACAGGAGGGGGGGTTGCCGTGAAGAGGAAGCGATTTTCGGTCGAGCAGATCGCGGCCGAGCTGAAGCAGGCGGAGCTCAGGATGCCAGTGGGAGAACTGACGCGACAGGCGGGCATCTCGGAGCAGACATTTTATCGGTGGAAGAAGCAGCACGCGGGACTGCAGTCGGACCAGGCCCGGGAACTGAAGCAGTTGCAGGAGGAGAACACGCGACTGAAGAGGCTGGTCGCCGAGCTGAGTCTGGACAAGGCGATGCTGCAGGATATCAATTCAAAAAATAGCCCGGCCCGCGCTGAAGCGACAAGCAATGGACTATATTATAAACCACTCTGGGATCGCGCGGCGGCGGGGCTGCCGGATAGTCCAACAGCACCGTACTGTGCAGTACTACCGCACGCGCAAGGATCCTGAGGTTGCATTGCGGATGGGGGAATTGGCTGTCGTCCGAGTGCGTTACGATTACCCTCGGCTGCATATCCTGCTGCGACGGGAGGGCTGGCAACTCGGCAAGGACAAAGCGTATCGTCTCTATAGCGCAGAACATCTGCAGTTGCGCAGCAAGCGGCCGCGGCGGCGCAAGATGGCCACCCATCGTCGCGAGACTTACCGGCCGAGGCGGCCCAACCAGGCTTGGTGCATGGACTTTTCAGCAGACCAACTGGCCGACGGGACACGGTTCAGGTTGCTAACAAACCTCGATGTGTTCACGCGTGAGTCGATCGTGATCCGCCTTGGGCGACGACTTCGTGGCGAAAATGTGGTCGACGAATGCAATCGCCTAGCGGCGCGCCGCGGCCCGCCGGTTCGAGCATTCATGGACAATGGCAGTGAGTTTTCCCGGCGCCTGATGGATTTGTAGGCGTACCATAACCATGTACGACTCGACTTCGGTAGGCAGGGGCAATCTACGGACAACGCCTTCATCGAGAGTTTCAATGGGACGCGCCGCAAGGAGTGCCTGAACCTGAATTGGTTCCGGTCGGTTGACGAGCCCGCAGCGACTGTTGAAGCTTGGGGACGGGACTACAATGAGGGTCGGCCTCACATGGCTCTCGGGGGCCTGACGCCAACAGAATTTTCGCTGCGAAACGGGACGTTAATACAAACAAAAATTGAAATAGCCGCCGGAAAGTAACTTTCGAGGTGGTCCGGGAAGGGCCAACGCTTCAGATGAGCCATTTTCCAGAAACGAATGGCCCGAAGAATCCCGGCAGGTCAAGGTCAGTGCGGCACGAGAGTTAGCATCCTGAATTAGGTGCGCCGAAATGCAGGAAACCAATTCGAACATCAATGCGATATTTGGACCGGGCCGATCTGGAACAACATGGCTCGGATCGATGATCAATGCACATCCAGATATCGCGTACCGGTTTGAGCCATTCACGCGCCAGAAACGTGACGCCACAATTCAGAAATGCAAGGCGGAGTTAAGGGAAGGCCACTTAACAACTGAAGCCCGAAAGACGCTATACGATCTCCTGCTTCTCGCGCATCCCCTGACGGACAAGCCGCCTTTTTTCAAAAAGTCTTACGCTAAGGGGAAGCGTCTAAAAACTTGGTTATGGAGAGCAGCACGGGGCTTCCCTCCACTGAGGGTCATATACTCAGCGGCTCACAGCGCTCCCAGCGGCACCCCTGTAGTGTTCAAAGATGTCGGAAGCATGACCGCGCGAGGTTTCGCCCAGGCAACCGATATTCCTCTAATTTATCTTGCGCGCCATCCTTGCGCTACAGTGGTTTCGCATGTTGTAGGCCAAGAGAGCGGAAGAATGCCGACCGGCCGTGTTCAGGCGTTCGCGTCCTTGCTACTCGCGCACGATCCCAAGCTGTACGAAAGCCTGGCACCGCATTTTGCTCATATGAACGAGTACCAAAAAAATGCCCTGGTTTGGCGGATCAATGTGGAGACCGTAATGGAATCCCTGGAGCTGCGACCAAACACTATGCTGATGACTTACGAACAACTTTGCGATGAACCTTTCGCGCACGTATCCCGGATACTTAGCCATTTCGGTCTGGACTTCGCGCCTGAGGTTGAACGGTTCATCCTTTCACTGCTGAATGACGGAGGTACGAATGCCGCGAAGCCAAGAGGCCGGAAACGAAACTATTTTTCAGTATTCAGAAATCCTAAGACTCAACGTGACAAATGGAAGTCCCGAGTACCTACAGATATTAGTGACCAAATAATTGATCTCGTGGCTGATAGCGAATCGGTTCAGACGCTGGCGAGCGCTGGGGGTTGGTGGTAAGTTGCGATCCAAATACCACACGATTCAAAGATAAGCCCGATACACGGATGGGGCGACGGTCCCGCCGACGCGTTTCAAATAATTAAACTTGCCGAACGTTTTTGCGCATGCTTCCAGCATGAATCGAACAAGAAAAAGGGGCAAACCAGTTCACCCATTGGGATGACTCCAAATTGACCGGACACAGCACCGTTGGCAGTGGATTGCCCTCGGGCATCCCGGACACCTTCGAGATTCACGATGAGCCCTTCTCAAAGGCCTCCGGGCCAACACGCGCAAGATGGCCCTAACGAAGCTGTCAATTGTTGATCGCCTCGTGTTAGTCGACGATATCGGCGCGGGCCAGATCACTCGTCTAGCAGATACGCTCCTTGACACGTTCTTTCTTCAAACTGCCAACGAATGACTCCGGCACGGCATTGTCTCTGCGGTTCTCGCGACGACTCATGCTCCTATCGAGTTTGCGATATCTTCCCGCTTTTCGATGACAGTTTATAACTGGACTACACTTGCTTTTTAGGTCCTCCATCGGGGAGATGAGTACATGAAGAAATCGCGATTTATGGAAGAGCAGATCACATATGCCCCTGCATCAGGCGGAGGACGGGACGCCGGTTGCGGACGTGTGGCGGCCGCTGGGCGTGAGCGAGGCGGGCTTCTATATCTAACACAAGAAGCACGCCAAGCTTGATCTGACCGAGTTGCAGGAGTCGCCCCAGCCGCGCGACGATAACACTCGATTGAAGCGCGTGGTGGCGAATCTCACTTTCGACAAGGACATCGCCAGCGAGGCGTTGCAAAAAGCTCCGGAGCCGCCCAGGCGCCGTGCGCTGGTCGGCTAGATCAGGGAGTGATACTAGGAGAGCACGCGTAAGGCCTACCAATTGGCGCAGTCTTCGTGTTCGATGTACACCGCAAAATCCAAGCTAAACACCAACCGGCCTTGCCGCGTCGGGCCCCGGAGATCGCTGACTTGCGGCCTCGGTTCGGCTTCTAGCGCATCATCTGATGCATCGGCGGAAGGTCTGGCATTTTTGACCAAGAAGCGCAATCGCCGCCTGTAGCGGCTCAAGATTCTATAGCTCCGGATGCGGGTCCGGCGGCGCACGCACATGTACCTGGATAAAGGTCCGATGCCCCAGCCCGCAGCCCTAGGAGAGCGCTGGAGCATTGCTTTCGTACATGGTCAGTTGTTCGACGGTCCGACGTTTCGTATGCTCACCGTAGTCGATCTGTTGAGTCGAGAGAGTCCGTTGATTGAGGTGGATTTCTCGCTCACCGGACGGAGGGTCACTGTGGCCCTCGACGGGGTGCCCGGCATGGGTCCAACACCCCTGTCGCTGAAGGCGGACAATGCATGGTACGGACTCCACATTCCTCGCCTGCCTTATGTCGTATCGTTTTCGGAACCAATATGGGTCCGTATAAATTCACACCGTTGGAGCGCGATTTGGAAAGTCAGATCCTTCAATCCCTCGCTGAAAGCCCAGTCTTCTTGATTGGCGCCGAAAGGTCGGGCACCACGCTCTTGCGACTCATGTTGAGCAGTCACCCATCGATAGCGTTCCACTCAGAGTCTGGTTTCATAACTCATCCGCTTGCGGATTCCGCCTCCCCACCAGTCGGGGCTAGACTTCGGGAATATCACGACTTTCTTAACCGCTCCCCCGCGTTCAGAGCTAGCGGATTCACGGTTGATGGGACATTACCTTATGAAGAATTGTTAAGGAGCTTCATGCGCCAGAAGGCTCTGAACACAGGCAAGACCACCGTGGGAATGACTATCCATAAAGGGTTCCAATCGCTTCCCCGAATATGGCCGGAAGCACGGTACATTCACCTCATAAGGGACGGACGCGACGTCGCTAGCTCGTGTGTCGGAATGGGCTGGTACGGCAACCCTTGGGCCGCAACAACATTATGGAAAACGGCAATCGAAGCTTACGATACGCTCCTTTCATCGACCGAAAGCAGCCAAGTCTTGGAACTCCGGTTCGAGAACCTAGTGGCGGATTCGGATAGTGAGTTGGCACGGATAAGCCGGTTTTTGAACGTCCCGCACACTGACGACTACTATAATTTCAGCCGCACAAGTACCTATGCGCTACCAAATAAAGAAAGAGCAAAAAGCTGGCAGAGCCAAATGACCGAATTCGAAATTCGGACGACGGAAGCCGAAATCGCCCCCCTTCTCGAACGTTTCGATTACCCATTATCTGGCCTTAATCCACTCAAATTAACAGACAGCCTTCGCTCCCGATTAATTAAAGAAAATAAATTCAAAAGGCGAAGATGGGCGATACGCCGATATGGTTTTTCCCTTTTGGCCTTGGACAAATTCGGCAGATTCGTTGACTCCACCTACCTAAGACGGTACACAACCGCGAAAATGCAGCAAATTCGCCGCAATCATTTGAAATAGATCTCGTTAACTCGACTCAATAATAGAGCGAAAACGGCAGCCGCCTCGACGATAGTGTCGAGCATGACTAAGGGATCTCTCCCGAAACACGCTTGGCAATCTACGTAATGGTTGTTCCGCCTCATTATCTTCCAAAACCAGCACGAATATAATCATTTACAGCGCCGGCCGTAAAAGACGGATTCCAATTACTTCTCGACATCGACAATGCTTGCGCCGCAAACTCCTCAGCACCCCCGCTGAGGCCTAGACCACTCAAGTAAGAATCGATGGTTCGCTGCGGATCTGGGTAACTGATACGCGTAAACTCTGCTTCGGTTTCACCACTCGCACTCTGCCATCCCGCAAAATTATCACCCGGCATGAAGATATCAGATGTATCGCCACTGTAGTATTTATTTCCCCGATAACTGAATCCAGAAAAACGATCTCCGGCTCCACCGGTCCAATCTCGATGCATGATGATCTCGGCAGAACCCGTGCCAAACTGAAACTCATTATCTTGTATAGAAACGTTTCTGACTTCGGTGAAATCATTACTGAGACTTACAGCGCGAGCGACGCCACCAGGAGACTCAACATAATTGTAAACGACGTTTTCTAATATACTGGTATTACGAAGAATATAGGTATTAGATACACCCGTAATGGTAATTACGTTCGCAGCGCTAATTCCTCGCGGATCAGTCCAGATATTCCCTTTGACAATGGTCCCATCCATGTTGATTAGATGAAGAATGTTTGATGAATTTATGTTAGGGGGCCCTTGCATAAATACATTATTAATGATTGTGGCTGATTGCACGGAATCGATGCTTCCTCCGCGGCCACCAACCATGGTGATGTCATTTTGAAGAAATAAATTGTCCTCGATAAGCCCGCCAGCACGAAAATCAGCGGCCTCTCGCTCACCTCTGAAAAACACGTTCCTCCGCAAAATAAGATTCTTCAATCCGTCCTGCGCGCCACCAACCTCGACGGTTGGAGACAAGTAGAGATGGCGGCCAAATCTCGAGCCGTCTGGATAGTTCTTTTGATAGGGCTCGTAGAATACATTTTCCTCGAACAGCATGCCGTTAGTCTTGGAAACAAATACGAAACCATCATGAGCTTGATAGTGGGAATAGAAACATCGGCGGATCGCCACGTTTCTAATGTCTCCTCCTTGAATCAAGTCCTTACTGTTCCGGTCAAAACGTATGTCCTCATACAACTGATGTTCAGGAAATCCGTTCACATCAAGGGCCCGGCCTGCGGTGGTCCAATCGGCATTGTAGATATGCAAACCAGTGACTATAAGATAAGATTTGCTATAAGCATCGATAGAGCCTTGGAAGAGACGCGGACGATCTCCGGCGCCATAAGATGCAATAATCTGTCGCTCGGATGCTGACCTGCCGGATTTAGGTCTTCCAGCACTAGAACTCGTAAACGATTCCGACCACTCGTCTCCTCGGCGCAACAGTAAAATGTCTGGGTATCCCTCGCGCATCTGCGCATTGGCGGCGGCGATCGTTGCGAAGGCGCTGACTTGTACCCTTGGCTGAAACATCCCTTTGTCGTCAAATGTTAGATCACCGATCCCATAGACCTTCCCTAGATTGTCGCTGCCTTCATTTGAGACGAAAACAACACGCGCATCGTCGTACCCCGAAGCCGTCAACGCACCAAAATCGGTCCACCCAAACTGATCGATCGGGAGCCCTGTAAAATCATGTATTGCTTCGAATTCGCTGTCGTCGATAGCAATTAGCGTTGGGGGGTTCGGCGGCGCTTGCGCAAACGATCCTGCGCTGAAAAACAATGCCAAGCTGGCAAAGAACGCGGCTAAGGCGCGTCTTACGGTGCCGTAGGGGAAAATCGGTGCAAAACTTGACAGTGACTGGTAAACAACACTTGGAAACATGGCTATAGCTCCCGCACAAAGGCGTTTGGGCCAGCTTTTCGATGAAGAATCACACGAACCTATCAAGAGTAAAGAGCCTGCGACAGTATCGGCTTACGGAATGAGGACAGCGTCACAGAATGCGAATCAACCCTCTCTGTTGGTCAACCTACCATCCTCGGTCGGTCAGGTATCAGTGTATTAGTCGCTGCTATGGAGCCGCTAGATTTCTTCGAGCCGTCAGTTCCTGAAGAGCCTAGCACAAGTCCTGGAACTGAAGGCTCAAATTGGACTCGATTGCGGTTATGGGACTCCTAAACTCCATGGGTGGCGGACAACCGAGACGGGAACAGCATCGTCCGGCGCTATGCGACGATCGACAGGCTTGGATACTGTCCTAGGCCTAGAGCCGGTTTGGAAACTACTCGGTCGTTCGAGCGACTCTACCAACGCTTATCAGACCAGATCTAGCCGATCCAGATACCGCCAAAAAACACAGCAAGAGGCGGGAGCTTCACTCTTGACGATGGCGGCAACTTAGATTAAGTCTAGGCCCAAACCCGCGGATGCATATGGCCATCACTGTAATGACCAGGGCGAACGGAATACCAACGGCATCATCGATGCTCGACATTTTACTCAACCTGCTATCTCCGAATAGTGTCCGAATAGGCATCGTCTAGCTTCCCAAGATGTCCGCACACCCACTATTAATATTTCACTGAAGTAGCCATCAAGACGTCGACGATGTTCCGTCCGCTTTTCTGCCCACTACTTCCCACCCACAGCTCATTCTGAACGCGATCACGTGTCTTACATATTTGGTAGGATATCGCATCGGTTTGCATCGAGCATGAACTCTCGCGGGAACCAATAACCCGGGTAGCTTGCCGCTATTCCGTAATGCCAGGCGATTCACGAAAGACGCCGTCCCGGCGAGGACCCTCAATACTATCCAAGGCAATGGTATTACCCCCGGCCTTACAGGCTGCAACGATGCGAACCGCCTCAAGTAAATCCAGTGATTCGGAAGATCGTCGTCCACAACGTTGACGACTTGGGCCACATTGTCAGCCGTGCGCTCCGCCGCTTTCACGATGGCGTCCGCGCAGTTCTCGACGTAGGTCAATGGCACCGTGCTGAATGGCGCAGTGCAAACCCACCAGCGGGAGTTGATGGGAAACCCCACCCGGCCGTTCCACAGGTTGTCACGTCCATAGATCACGCCCGGCCGGAGAATCATGTGTGACCAGCCCCATTCCTCTGCTGCCTTCCTGACAAGCTGTTCCTGAAGCAGCTTGGTTCGGCAGTACTCGTCTCGGGCCTCTGGATCAACCGCGAGCGGGGACTCCTCGGAGATCTCGCTCCTGGCGGGACGCCTCAGGTATTCATACACCGCGAACGAACTTGTCAAGACGATTTGCCCCACCTCGGCCTCGACCATCTCGCCGAGCAGGTTCTCGGTCGCGATGACCGTGCCGGCGAACTGGTCATAAAAGTCTCCGCTCTTTGCGGCGGCCAGGTGCACGACGCAGTCGATGCCGTCGCAGATTCCCCCGAGGCCCGCACGCGTCCGCAGATCGGCGCGAAAAACCTCGATCGCGGGATCTTCGGCCCAGGCAGCCGAAGCCGGGGACTTTGGCCTGACCACCGCGCGGACCTCGTGTCCGGCCTTCGTTGCCGCCGCTACGACGTGGCGGCCCAGGAATCCTCCGGCGCCCGTTACAAGGAGTTTCATAGCCTGTTCTCCTCGGCAAGCAGGTCATCAATCAGACGCAACGTTCGTTCCATGTCCCCGTACGTGACGGGCGGCTCGGACCCAGTCCGAATCGCCTCGTAAGTCCCGGCCACGAAGGCCTGCAGCCCTTCGTAGGCAGTGCGGTTGCGAATCTTCCGCCAGATGCTGCCGAACCCCGAGCGCACCAGCGTACCGGCTTCAGCAAGACCGTTCATCAGCGGGCTGAGGTGTTGCCCGCCGGGGCGCACCTTCACAACGCGCACGGAGGGGTGGAACAGCTCGGCGCTCGCCAGGCCCCGGGAGCCGCGCACCGTCACGCTGAAACTGTCGGGCCACTGGTGGCACGAGAACCTCAGGTGGCCATGCGCGTTGGCGGTAATGATCTGTGCATCCAGCGAATCGTATTTGAACAGGTCGCCGCCACCCTGGTTGAGCCATGCGGCTGAGATCTTCCGTTCTCGCGTATCGCCGTCCGACATGAAAGCCAGCAGGAGGTACGCGAGATGGGAGATGAACTCGTGCAACACTCCGGCCGGGAGCCGATGGCTGGCATGGGGCAGGTTCTCGTCGGCATAGCGCCCCCCGCCGCGGATTCCAAGCACCATTCGCACTTCGACCTCCTCGACCTCGCCGATATCCCCGCGGGCGACAATCGCCCGGAGGCGCTGGATCGGATCATTGAAACGGTAGTTCTGGTTCTCCACCAGCCTCAGCCCCCGGCTCCGCGCCAGGGCCCACAGGTCCTCGAAGGCCTGTAGCGACAGCGCAACCGGCTTTTCGACGAGTACGTGCAGGCCCCGTTCCAGGCACTCGCGGGCAAACGGCTCGTGCGTCGCCGGCGGCGTCAGGATATGAACTACGTCGGGCCGGCATGCATCCAGCATGGCGTGGTAGTCGGTGAACCAAGCCTCGACGCCATGCGATCGCGCCGTGTATTCCGCCAGCGCCGGGGACAGGTCGCATACCCCTGCGAGTTCCACGCCCTCAACCTTTTTCAGCGCCAGCAGGTGCTGCTCGGCGATCTTGCCGGCGCCGACCAGCGCCACTCGGGGCCGGGTGACGGGATGGAATCCTGCAGCTTCGTCTTGAGTTTCTGTCACGTCCTTGTTCTCTCTAATCGTAGCGCCACTTGCGCTCGAGCCGCTTGATCCAGCGACCCGGCGCCCGGAGCAGTGGCCGCAGCGACGACTGCCGGCCCCAGCGCTCGGCGCGGGCGCGCAGCTCGTAGGCCCGGTTGACCAGCGACGGTCGCACGGCGCAGCCCTCGGCCACCATGACCGCATCCGTGCTGAACGCCTCCTTGTAAGGCGCCATACCCTTGCCCAGGTCGATGTACAAAAACTTTTCGTTGCATGCGTGGCGGATCATCTCGACCAGCAGCACCAGGCCCGGTGCGTAATTCCGGTAGTGGTCCTCGTAACCCGGAAACCAGGAATGCCAGACATCGCGCGATCGCATGGCGAAATGCGCGGCGATCAACTCGTCGCCGAGATGGAGCGCGGACAAAGTCCCGCCGAAGTCCGGACTGTCGTGCTCGTGAATGCGCTGGATCAGTTCGACCGTCCAACCGAGGCCGAAATAGTCCACGACCCCCGAACGCCGGCACTGCTCCCGTTTCCACCCGACCAGGGTGTCGAGAACGGATTCGTCTCGAGTATTGACGACGAAGCGGAACTCACCTTGCTCTCGCTCCAGCTTGCGGGCCCGGCGATAGGTGTCCTGGAGGTGCTTGCGCTGGCTCTTGCTGCGCGTGGCCTCGTATTGCTCGAACCCTTCCCGCGCGCCGATGACCGGCGAGCGCTCGACGCCGGCGTGCCACGTTTCCCAGGCCTGCTGGCTCGCCAACAGGTGATCGAACTCCCAGCGCACGATGCCGGCGCCCCGCAGGAGGTCCGCGGCATGCCACTCTGCGGCCGGTTCCACGATTACACCGTGGTGGTCCGACAACCCCAGGCCGGCCGGTCGGGCCACCCCGCCTCGGCTGCGGTGAAACGGGAAAAAGCCGACGACCTGGTTGCCGTCCTCCAGCAAGCAAATCCTGAGGTCGTTCCGGGTGGCCGCAACGGCCTGGGCATACTCCGGGCGAAAATAGGGGCTGGCGAACTGGGGATCGGATCGCTGGAGGCTGCCCCAACGGTCGGCAAGTCCGGCATCGAGCTCTCGCCCGTGAATGACCCTGTATCTCACGCCTCGCCAATCCTCGAGCATTGGTTCATCGCCCCAATCTCCGCCACAGGCCTCGATTTGCCGTGCTGACGGCCACTTCGAAACGCCTTAGGTCCGGGGGCGCCGCAATCCGGGGCAGGTACAGGGAATCACTACTCCCCGTAACGACGCGTTCGCCCGCACGCGCAGCACACGCAGCGTCTATGCCGAGCCCGGGCAGTGCCTGCCGCAACTCCTCCGAGCTGCGGCCATAACAGAAGGAGAAATGCCGCGGCTCGGACCCGATCATGTCCCTGATCCTCTCTCTGCAGCGCCCGATCTCATGAATCGCCGCAGCAACACTGATTGTCGTGAGGTCGGTATGCTCCACCGTGTGGCCGCCTAGCTCCATGGCGCCGCTATCCACCAGCGTCCGCACTTCGTCCCACGTCAGCGTCAGCCGCGGCGGCGCGACAGCGGGCGCCAGCGACCCGAGTAGCCGGTCCATGAGAGCCCGCCGCTCTTCCGACCCGGCCATCAGCAGCGCTTGGCAGACCAGCCGGTAGGCGTCACGATATTCCCTCGGGTCGTCAAGGTCGAATCGGCGCTCGTTCTCGCCCCAGGCCAGCAGGCGATTGGTCGCATGCTTGAACGCCGTGTAGGCCTGGTCGATCCACTGGGTTTCGCCCCGGTCTATATAACCGGTCGGCAGGAACAGGGTCGCGGTCATTCCCAGTCTCTCGAGGATTGGCGCCGCCACGGTGAGGTTGTCACGGTAACCATCGTCGAAAGTGATGACGACCGTGCCATCCTCGACCGATTTGCCGTCGCGTATCTCCTGGACCAGCTGTTCCATCCGGACGACTCGCCGATGTTCGGCGAGGAACTCCATCTGGCGCTCGAAGATTTCGGCAGGCACGTGATTCAGGGGATCGATCCAGCGCGCGTCCTCCTCGTCCGCCACGCTGTGGTACATCAGCACGAGCGCACCGCCGCGACCGGACAACCAGCTGGTCGCGGCCATCAAGCCGCTCCGATAACCCAGCCACTGGATGGAGGGCCCGAACCTCTGGCGCAGACTGGCCTTCATGGACATCAGCGGGTCACCCCGGCTGCTCGGTAAGTTGTGTAGCGCGAGAACCTCAAGACTCGTAGTGCCATTCTATGCGAGAAAGTGCAGGATGATCCGGAAAAATTCTCAGCTACACCGTTACTTATGTCACAATCCTGCCCGCGCGCCGCAAGGCGCGCCTCGCTTGGACGCTCCGGAGGCCTTACGTGAACTCGACCTCTCCCGCCCCAGCCGCCGGATCAGACTTACCGCCGGAGCGGATTGCCTACCTGTGCGGAGAATATCCGCGCGCTACCGACGTGTTTATCCAGCGCGAGGTGAGAGCACTGCGGGAGGCGGGCCTGCACGTCCGCACGATCTCTGTGCGGCGCCCGCAAACCGGCGAAAAGCCGCTGGATCCCGACAACGAAGAAGCGCATCGCACGACCTACCTGCTGCCGACGGGCCCGTTGCGACTGCTTGCCGCCCATGGTCGCACCTTGTTGGCGGGTCCCGGCCGATACTTTCGTGCCATTTGGCTGGCTTCGAAGGTGCGCGCGCCGGGCCTGCGGGCCCTGCTATACCAGTTGTTCTATTTTTCTGAAGCGGGGCTCGTGGCCGACATTATGCGCCGCGAGCACCTGGTCCATCTGCATAATCATGCGCCCGACTCCAGTGGATTCGTCGCCATGATCGCCGCGGAAATGGGCGGCTTCACTTTCAGCATGACCCTCCACGGCCACGGCATCCTCTCGGAGCCAAGCCGCTGGCGGCTGCGCGAAAAGCTCCAGCGCGCCCTGTTCACGATTTGTGTCAGCTGGCACGCGCGGAGCCAGGCCATGCTGTGGTCGCCGCGGGAGACGTGGCAAAAGTTCCACGTCGTACATTGCGGCGTGGACCTCGCTGAACCCCGACCGCCGCGAACTAACCCAGCTGGATCCCGACTCGCTTTCGTCGGCCGGCTGGACCATGTCAAGGGACTGCCGATCCTGCTCGACGCGGTCGCCGTACTGGCGGAGAGCCGCCCCGACATTCAACTCGACATTGTCGGCGACGGGCCGGAGCGAGCCGACCTCCAGACACTCGCCGTCGAATCCGGGATTGCGGAGAAAGTGATATTTCACGGCTATCTTCGCCAGCCGGAGATTCGCCAGCTGCTAGCGCAGGCCGACGTATTCGTGATGACCAGCCTGGCCGAGGGCATACCGGTCGTGCTGATGGAAGCGATGGCTGCCGCCGTGCCTGTGGTAGCACCGCGTATAACCGGCATTCCCGAGCTCGTGGAACATGGGCGCTCCGGACTGCTTTACGCGCCGGCAAGCACAGCCGAATTGGTAGCTTCGCTCGCAACGCTTCTGGATGACCGGACGTTGGCGCGGAGCCTAGCGGATAGCGGCCTGGGCGTAGTCAACCGCGAGTTCGACCTCGACGCTGAGACCCGTCGACTCGTGACCGTGATGCGGATGCGCCTGGCAGGAAAGACCGCAGATGCCAGGCCGAGCCTGGCGCATTGACTCGCTTCGAATCAGGATCATCCCAAATAGCGCCGACCGTTCGCCTACCAGGGTAAGGACAGCTGCGAATCGATGCCGCTGGCATCTTTCTGCCGCTGCAACACATCCTCGATCTCGCCCCGTGCCCGAGTGAGTACCCTTGCAGGAGGATCAAGCCGTTTCCTAAGCGCCAAGGCAAACAATTCGGTCCGGCCCAGTGAAGGCTGGCACGCAAACGCGTGACTACTGACTAGCCGCCCGATCATTGCTCCGTAAAGGTCGTGCGGCAGACTGCTGCGTCGCCAGCGGCGCGCACACTCGATATCCAGTCTGAACACGCGCCCGTCACTCGTAACCCCAAAATTGTTCAGCTTGTTGTCAATGTCGAGAACACCGTTTCGCACGAGGCTGGCGGTCGTATCAATAACATCCCGCTCGAACTGGCTCGCCGCAACCTCGTCTCCGTCGCGGAGGCACTGCTTCAGGTAGATCAGGCCGTTGATCAGTGCACCGAGGTCCTCAACCACCACCATTTCGAAGCCGACTTTTCCCGCCGTCGACGCGCAATAGCCGAATGGCTCGGGGAGCCGGGCGCCGGCAGCATGGAGGTGACAGTGAGTGTGCCACTCCCGCTGTGCATTACTGATGCCAAGAAAGCGCTTGAGGCGGTCGCGGAGACGTCGCTGCAGCCAGACCTTGACGATCACGGTCGACGCGTCGCCATAGGGCATACGGAGCAGAGGGCCGCGCCCGCCGCTTCGCTCGTGAACGATACTGCCGCCTATTGGCAGCTCACCGGTTCGAAGGTGATCCGCGACGGGCGACACCAGGCTGTCCAGGGCCGGTCTGGTCGAGACGGAATTCAAGACGCTTCCCGGCTCCTGGGCTGGAGCATGAATATCACCGCCAGCGCTCCCGCTGTCCAGTGACTTCCGCCCGGAACCCAAGGATCGAGTGGCGGCCGGTTGGACCGAAGACACGCTGCATCGAGACAGGACGGCGGCGCAGGCGGAATGGATCGCCCGAAGGCTCGTTAATTCCTTCCTCGGTAGAACAGCCGTAGGCATAACCCGCCCCGGCCGTGGCAGCCGCCACGCGCGGATCGGAATCGCCATTGGGAAAGCAAAAGCCGGTGATTTCTCTCCCGGTCCACTTTGCAAGCCTGGCCCGGGACTCGGTGAGTTCCCGCTTGAGTTCGTCGTCGTCCACCAGAGGCAGGATGGGATGGTCGATGCCATGGGAAGCGATCTCGTGCCCGCGACCCGCCAGTTCGGCGACCTGGGCCGGCGTCATTGGAGCGTATTGCTCGTTCGGGAACGCTCCTGGCGCCCGCTCCATGGCCGCCGCGACTCCTCTGTCCCGCTCTGCGACGGGGAGCCGCTTCAGCGCCGACATCCATGATGCCAACCCCGGCGTCAATTCGGCGCCGGGTGCCACTTCCTCGAAAAGACCGGCTCGGTCCTGCTCGGTGAGCCGAGACCAGGCATCAGCAGCCCGATCGAACCAGAACGGGGCCCCAGTCTCGACGAAGCCGGTGGCGACGAAAAACGTAGCACGCAGTCCTGCAGCTTCCAGTATCGGGGCGGCATGCTCGAAGTTGTCGGCGTAACCGTCATCAAAGGTGATGGCGACCAGCGGCCGAGGGTCTCCCGCCGGGCAGTGCAACTCGACCAGCGCCTCGGCGACCGGCCGGACCCGGCAACGCCGGGCCAGCCACGCGACCTGCTGGGCAAAGGCATCCACCGGCATGACGAGCGACGCCAACGGGTAATCCGTGCAAGCTTCGGCGGGCAGCACACGGTGGTACATGAGGATAGTGAGGCCCGACCGCGCCCGGCGTTCATGCCACTGCAGCAGCCCGGTCGCGGCAGCCCCAAGGTCGAGCAGTCCGCGGATCCCGTGCTTGATCGATTGTCGTGACTCAGCCAGTACGCTTGCCATGCTCGATCATTGTCCCTGGTTAAACCTGTTATCCGCGTTTCGGCCTGCCGGGTCCCGAACGGCGTTATCATCGCCGCTGGCCCGCCGGGCTGGCAACGGGAGACCCGCGTCGAAGCAACTCCCTTACTATCGCGTCGGGCGATGCCACAATCGTTGCGCCAGCTCACAGTTCGGGCGGCATGAGATGGGATAACTTGGCCATTGCTTCATCGAGGCCGACCGCTTAATGCTGGATATCTACCGCAAGATTTACCAGGTACTCGACCGCCACGAGCGGCGGCAAGGCTTCCTGCTGCTGGGGCTGTTCCTGGTCCGCGGCTTCACCGAGATGGTCGGCGTGGCGTCGATCATGCCCTTCATGGCTGTGGCCGCGAACCCCGGGATGATCGAGACCAACCAGTACCTGGCGATGGCCTACACGAGGCTCGGTTTTACCAGCTCGAGTGATTTCCTGGTGTTTCTCGGCGTCGTGGTTTTTGTGCTGCTCGTCGGCAGCCAGCTCTTCGGCGCCTTCACCGAGTGGTTCCTGCACCGCTTCAACCAGATGTGCGATTACCGCCTGAGCGTCCGGCTGCTGTCCAGCTATTACGGCCGCCCCTACAGCTGGTTCCTCAACCAGCACAGCGCCGACCTCGGCCGCACGGTCGTCTCCGAGATCCAGCACATGGTCGCCCACGCCATCCTGCCGGCCAGCCGGATCGTTTCCCGCGCGATCGTCGTGCTGTTTCTTGTCAGCCTGGTTGTCGCCGCCAACCCGGTCATCGCGGTTGCGGCGGTGATGACGCTGGGCGGCATGTATGCGCTGATTTATCTCCTCGTCCGTCGCCGACTGGTGCGACTGGGCCGCGCAACCTGGCAGACTAACGAGGAACGCTACCGCGCTTCCCAGGAAGGCCTCGCCGGAATCAAAGACGTCAAGGTCTCCGGCC
Organism: Thioalkalivibrio sp. XN8; assembly: GCF_011058255.1. Lineage (GTDB taxonomy): Bacteria > Pseudomonadota > Gammaproteobacteria > Steroidobacterales > XN24 > XN24. The sequence goes on from NZ_JAALFH010000062.1 coordinate 138,477, forward strand.
TCGAATCTGCTTACCTGGACCGCTACCGCATTCCTGCGCTCCAACATGCCCGCAATCACGCCACTCAGCGCATCATCGGCATGGTTCCGAAGTTTCTGCTCGAGGCCGTCGCCTTCGGTGGCATCCTCGCGATCGTGGTGGTGATGCTCACCGTTCAGGCGGAAGGACTCGGGACCGCGTTGCCGCTGATTGCGGTTTACGCCTTCGCCGGATATCGGATGATGCCGTCGCTGCAAATGATCTACAACGACCTCACCAAGATGAAATTCGGTACCCGGAGCCTGGAGCGCATCCACGAGGAGCTGCTGGCCAGCAAGGACCAGCAGCTCGACTGGGACGCGAAGCGCCGGGATACCGACGGCACGCGACTGACGCTGCAGGCACGGCTCGAGCTGGCGGACCTGTGCTTCACCTATCCCGGGGCGGATCGTCCCGCGCTGGACCAGGTCAGCCTCGTAATCAGAGCCAACACCACCGTCGGCTTCGTCGGCTCGACGGGCGCCGGAAAGACGACCATCGTGGACATCCTGCTGGGATTGCTCCAGCCCGACAGCGGCCAGCTGCTGGTGGACGATCGGCTCGTAGAAGGCGAGCAGCGCCGCGCCTGGCAGCGGTCCATAGGCTATGTGCCGCAGGCGATCTTCCTGGTGGACGACTCGGTCGCCGCGAACATCGCTTTCGGCGTGTCGCCGGACGAGATCGACATGGAGGCTGTGCAGCGAGCCGCACGGGCGGCCGAGCTGCACGAGTTCGTCACCACGCAGATGCCGGACGGCTATCTGACGCGCGTCGGCGAGCGCGGGGTGCGGCTGTCGGGCGGCCAGCGCCAGCGCATCGGCATCGCGCGAGCCCTGTACCGCAACCCTAGCGTACTGGTTCTTGACGAGGCCACCAGCGCGCTCGATAACATCACCGAGCATGCCGTCATGCAGGCAGTGCACAACCTTGGCGCCACCAAGACGGTCATAATGATCGCCCATCGTCTCAGCACGGTCCGCAACTGCGACCAGATCTTCGTGCTCGATCGTGGACAGCTGGTCGGGTCCGGCACCTATGACGAACTCATCGCCAGCCATGCCGGCTTCCGGGAAATGGCCGAGGCGGCGGCCGGTTAGAAGATTAGGGGCCTGGCTGCCAGCGCAGGCTGGCGCCAGAGTTCTCCAGGAACCGCTCAAGAACCGCTCGGGCCTCGTCGCAGCCCGGCTCGCACTCCTTCGACACCGCAACGAGCACGCCGTCGGTTCGCCCGCTGCCGAGAGCTCGCGCCTCGGCCAACTTGGCGGCCAGGCGGCTCGTGACCGGCTGCCCGGCAACTTCGTACCAGGCCAGGGTTATCCGCTCGCGGCCGGACAGGCGCCCGACAAACTCGTTGACCGTGATTCGCTCTACGCCGACCTGCACCTCGCGCTGGCGGTGCTCGAGCTCCCACCAGTCGCGACCATGGAGGCTCCGTCGGTCCTGGAACAGGTGATGTTCGCGATCCTGCTGGGGATATGCCGCGCGGTAGGCCTCGACCCGGCCGCCGTCGGCCTGGTACACAGCGGACCCGACACGCGCGTTGCGAAAGCGCGGCTGCCAGCTCGACAGGTCGCCGACGCGAACCGCATTCCCCATAGTAACCTCGGGTAGCGGAAGGGGCTCGACCTCGTAAGTCACCCGGCCATCGGTCGCGAAAAGCCGCGGCGCGGCGAGCAGCAACGCCCCGGCGAGTGCCGCGGCGAGCATCGGTCCCGTGCGGGCGCGAACCCTCGGGGCGGGCATGGTGCGACCGGAAGACGGTTCTTCGTCTTCCTCCTGTTCCCGGTCCTCCAGTCGTGCGGCGAGTAGCCCCACCGGCACCAGGAAGATCAGGAACAAGACCATGCCATATGCGTAGTGATCGCCAATCAGCCAGTAATCGAGTCCGAGGTACTGGCCGATCAACACCAGCGTCCAGATACGGACCCAGTTTGACACCAGCGCCGCCGCTATCGCCGCCCCGAGCAGGATCAGGCGATGCCTCCAGCGCCGGAGGTACATGGCATCGTAGAACAGTGCCAGGGTCAACGCGGAGAGCAGGGTACTCAGGCCGCTGCACGAAGACACCACCTCGAAGGTTCCGGCGGGAATGTGGATGAAGAATTCCTCGATATGAACCGGGACGTTGCCGAAGCTCATCAGCAAATTGACCATCCGGGTCGCCAGCGCCTGCAGCGCCGGCTGCAGGACCCAGAACGGCAGCAGTCCGAGATACACGAACCCTGCCGGCATGACGACCCGCTTCGCGGCAGGCCAACCGAACACCAGTGCCGTTGCGGCCACGAACATGGGCGGCAGCAGGAGGGCCCGAGATGAATTGATGTAGATGAGCTCCATCGCGACCATCGCCACGACGAGCAGCGCCAGCGGCACGAGGGCCGACCAGGCGGGCCCGATCCGCTCCGGCGGGTCGCGACGCCAGTGGGTCCAGCCGATCCAGGCGGCCAGCCCAAGCACCAGGTAGCCGTGGGAGTATGCACTGACCCCAAAAAACGAGTACCAGCTTCCTGCCACCCACGACAGGATCGAAGGCATGCCGATGATAGCCCCGGCGGCCAGCAGCGCCGTGGCGATCAGCATGGTCGGGTCGAGCGTCCTGGCCCACATAGTTGCGGGAATGCTACCAGCCTCGGCGCGTTCGTTGCGGGCACAGTTCGCATTTCTCGACCCCGCGCACGGTTTCGTGAACTGCCTCCTTGACGCCGGCCAGGCCGGCGGCTGGAATGCCCGCAAATCTACTGGAGCACGCCTCTTGACCCGCCCCACGCCGCCGCCGGTCTACTGGCTTCTCGGCCTGCCTTTCGACGCCGTGGACCTGGACGGCGCCGCGCGGCTGATCCGTGACCATGCCCGGACCGGCAGCCGACTGGTCTTCGCCACGCCGAACCTGAACTTCCTGCGCAGCAGCCGCGAGCGGCCGGCCTTCCGCGACGACGTGCTACGGACGGACCTGTCCCTGGTCGACGGCATGCCGCTGGTCTGGCTCGGCCGGCTGGCCGGCATCCGGTTCACCGAGCGGGTCGCCGGCAGCAGCCTGGTCGAACGGCTGGTCGAGCCGACCGAACCCGCCGAACGCATCCCGACCTTTTTCTTCGGCGCGGAAGACGACGCTGCCGAGCGCGCGCTGGCGCGGGTCAACGACCCGCCCTCGGGCCTCCGCGGCGTCGGCGCGCTCAATCCGGGGCACGGCAGCGTCGAGACCCTCAGCGCGCCCGGCGTGATCGAGGCGATCAATCGAAGCGGCGCCGTGTTCCTCGTGGTTTCCCTTGGCGCGGTCAAGGGGCATGCCTGGATCGAGCACAACCGGGACCGGCTCAGGCCTGCTGTCATCAGTCACCTGGGCGCGGTCGTCAACTTTCTCGCCGGCACTGTCAGGAGGGCGCCGGCGTTGCTGCAGAAGCTCGGGCTGGAGTGGGCCTGGCGGATGGCCCAGGAACCCCGGCTCTTCAGCCGCTATTTTGGGGATGGCCTGTTCCTGCTGCGGCTGCTGGTGAGCGCGGCCGTCCCGATCTGGCTGCAGGAAAGGCGCCTGGCAGCGCCAGGCCTCGAGATCCCGCCTTCCACAAGCTGCGGAAAATACTGGGTTTTCAGGCCACGAGGCTCGATCACGGCGAACAATCTCGACCTGCTCGCGTCAGTCTTGGAGAAGGCCCAGGGCGACGAAACGACCGGGGTGGAACTCGACATGCGCGGTGTTGACTACCTGGATGCCCGGGCGCTGGGCTACCTCTACGCGCTCCGCCACCGGCCGGGGGCGCCCTGCCGACCGCGAGTCACGGGGATCAACCCGCGCCTCGCGCGCCTCGTGCGGCGCCAGCACGCCGAGTGTCTATGGGACGACCCGACCCAGCTGTCATAAGCCGGTCGAAAATGCGAACACCGTCTCAGCAAGATCACCGTAACCCGTTCAAACTTCAATAACTATCGGATTACGAGTAAGCTTGCCGGCCCGGTCATGGAAGGTCGGCTTGCGGCCATCAGGGGAAGAAATGCTTACGGTTCTTGTTACCGGCGGCGCCGGCTTCATCGGCGCCAACACCGTGCGTCACCTCCTCGACGCCACCGATGCCCGCGTGGTCAACCTCGACAAGCTGACCTATGCCGGCAACCTGGAGAGCCTGGCGGACGCCGCCGACTCCCCCCGCTACGCCTTCGAGCAGGTCGATATCTGCGAGGCCGCCGCCCTGGGGGAGGTCTTTCGCCGCCACGACCCCGATGCCGTCATGCACCTGGCCGCCGAGAGCCACGTGGACCGTTCCATCGACGGCCCCGGCGCCTTCCTCGACACGAACGTGGTCGGCACCGGCACGCTGCTTGGCGCAGCGCTCGATCATTGGCGGGGCCTCACCGGTCCCCGGCGCGAGGCCTTTCGCTTCCTGCACGTATCCACTGACGAGGTCTACGGCGACCTTGGCCCGGACGGCCCGCTGTTCACCGAGACCACGCGCTATGCGCCCAGCTCGCCCTATGCCGCAACCAAGGCCGCCTCCGATCACCTGGTGCGCGCGTGGCATCGCACCTACGGGCTCCCGGTGCTGATCACCAACTGCTCCAACAACTACGGCCCCTGCCAGTTCCCGGAGAAACTGATCCCTCACATGATCCTCAACGCGCTGGCGGGCAAGCCCCTGCCGGTCTACGGCGACGGCCGCCAGGTCCGCGACTGGCTGTACGTCGAGGATCATGCCCGGGCGCTGTGGACCGTGCTGGAACGCGGCCGGGTCGGCGAGACCTACAACGTCGGCGGCTGCAACGAGGTCATGAACATCGACGTGGTGCGCCGGATCTGCGCGCTGGTCGCCGAGCATGCGCCCGAGACCGCCGCGGCCCGCCCGCTGGAGGACCTCATCACCTTCGTCAAGGACCGCCCCGGCCACGACACCCGCTACGCCATCGACGCCTCGAAGATCCAGCGTGAACTCGGCTGGGAGCCGCAGGAGACCTTCGAGACCGGCCTCGCCCGCACGGTGCGCTGGTACCTGGACAACCGGGACTGGTGGCAGCGGGTGCTGGACGGCAGCTACCGGCTGGAGCGCATCGGCGCCGGCACGGGAGACGCCGCATGAGCCGCAAGGGCATTATCCTCGCCGGCGGCTCCGGTACCCGGCTCCATCCCGTCACCCTCGGGGTCTGCAAGCAGCTGCTGCCGATCTACGACAAGCCCATGATTTATTACCCGCTTAGCACCCTGATGCTGGCGGGCATCCGCGAGGTCCTGGTGATCTCCACGCCCCAGGACAGCCCCCGCTTCGCCCAGATTCTCGGTGACGGGTCCCAATGGGGCATGCGCATCGAGCACGCGGTGCAGCCGAGCCCGGACGGGCTGGCCCAGGCCTTCATCATCGGGGCTGACTTCATCGGACCCGATCCGAGCGCGCTGATCCTCGGCGACAACCTGTTTTTTGGCACCGGCCTGACCGGCCAGCTGAAGGCCGCCGCAGCCCGGACCGAGGGCGCCACGGTGTTCGCCTACGGCGTCGCCAACCCGAGCGCCTTCGGCGTGGTGGCCTTCGACGAGGAAGGCCGCGCCACCTCGATCGAGGAGAAGCCGGCGAAACCGAAGAGCCGCTTTGCCGTCACGGGCCTGTATTTCTACGACAACGAGGTGGTGGGAATCGCCCGCGACCTGAAGCCCTCGCCCCGCGGCGAGCTCGAAATCACCGACGTCAACAGCGCGTACCTGGCCCGCGGCCGGCTGGACGTGCAGCGCATGCAGCGCGGCATGGCCTGGCTCGACACCGGCACCCACGACTCCCTGATCGAGGCTGCGCACTTCATCCAGACGTTGGAAAAGCGACAGGGACTGAAGGTCGGCTGCCCGGAGGAGATCGCCTGGCGGCAGCGCTGGATCAATGATGAAGAATTGCTGGCACTGGCGAAGCCTCTGGCCAAGAGCGGCTACGGCGACTACCTGCGCGAACTGGTGGAGCTGGGCGCGTGAACGTCACCCCCACCCGGCTGCCCGGCGTCGTCGTCATCGAACCGAAGGTCCACGGCGACGAGCGCGGGTTCTTCCTGGAGACCTTCTCGGTGGAGCGCTACCGGGAGGCGGCGGGGATCGACCTCACGTTCGTGCAGGACAACCATTCCCGCTCGCGTCGCGGCGTCCTGCGCGGATTACACGCCCAGAAGCAGCACCCCCAGGGCAAGCTGGTGCGCTGCGCGCGCGGCGAGGTTTTCGACGTGGCGGTGGACATCGACCCGGCGTCGCCCACCTTCGGCCAGTGGGCCGGCGTCACGCTGTCCGATACGAATCACCGGCAGTTCTGGGTCCCGCCGGGCTATGCCCACGGCTTCGTCGTGCTCTCCGAGGTGGCCGACTTCGAGTACAAGTGCACCGATTACTACCACCCCGAGGACGAGATCGGGGTGCGCTGGGACGATCCGGACGTCGGTATCGAATGGCCTCTGGCCGTGCCGCGGCTGTCTGCCAAGGACGCAGCCCTGCCGACGCTCAAGGAACTGGCGGCCTCGCTATGAGCATCATCGTCCTCGGCGCCAACGGCCAGCTCGCCCGCCACCTCCTGGGGACAGTCCCCAGCGCGGAGTTCTGGGGACGGGAGACCCTGGACGTAGCCGATGCCGAGGCGCTGGAGGCGCGCCTGGTCGAGGCGGCGCCCCGCGCCATCATCAATGCCGCCGCCTACACCGCCGTGGACCGGGCCGAGTCCGAGCCCGTCGAAGCCTGGCGGGTCAACGTCGAAGCGCCGGCGGCGGCCGCCCGGGCCGCCCGTCGGCTCGACGCCGCGCTGGTGCACGTTTCGACGGACTATGTGTTCGACGGGAGCGCGAACACACCCTATGCCGAGGACGCGCCGACGTGCCCGCTCGGCGTCTACGGCGCCAGCAAGCTCGCCGGCGAACTCGCCGTCCGCACGATCTGCCCGCGCCACTGGATCCTGCGCACCAGCTGGGTGTTCAGCGAGTACGGCCACAATTTCATGAAGACGGTCCTGCGGCTGGCCGAAAGCGGTAACCCGCTGCGGATCGTGGCCGACCAGCTCGGCCGGCCGACCTATGCCGGCCATCTCGCCGAGCTGATCGCGGCGCTAGACCCGGCCGGGGACAGTCCCCAACTGCCGTATGGGACCTGGCACGCGACCGGCGGAGAGATCGCCAGCTGGCACGGCTTCGCGCAGCGGATCGTGGCGCGCGCCGCCGCCCTGGGCCTCCTCGCCGAGGCGCCCGAGGTGATCCCCATCTCGACGGCCGACTACCCCGCGCCCGCCCGCCGCCCGGCTTACTCGGTGCTCGCGCCGAGTGCCGCGATCGCCGCGCTGGACGGGACGACATTCGACTGGAACACGGGACTGGAACGGGCGCTGGCCGCCCTGGCCGGGGCCGCGGAGGCAGTGACGCCATGACGGAACCCGTCAACCTGAACAACGACCTGCGGCTGGCCGTGATCGCGGCACTGCAGCGACTGTTGCCGGCGGTCCTGGTCGTCCTGCTGCTGTACCTGGTCGCCGCCCTGCAGGGCGAAGCGTTCACGCCGCCCTACCGCGCGCTCGCGGTGGTCGCAGGCGGGTTGAGCCTTCTGCTGCTGAGAGTCCGTCGCAACGGCCGGCCGCTGATGCTGACCCCGCTCGCCGAAATCTCCGTAAAACTGGTCGGGCGTTGGCTCGGCATCGTGGCGCTGCTGCTGCTCGGCGCGTGGCTGGCCGGCGTCACGGGCTTCTACAGCCCGGGAACGGTCTTCACCTGGCTGACCTGCGCGCCGCTGGTTTTCGTTCCTGCTGCCCTCGGGCTCCACGAGATCAAGCGCCGCCTGATCACCGCGGACAATAATGTCCGTACCGCCATTTGCGCGGGCGTGACGCCGCATAGCGTACACCTTGCCCGCCAGCTCGAAACCCATCCGGAACTGGGCGCGCGCTTCGTCGGCTTCTTCGACGACCGCAGCGCGGATCGCCTCGAGGCCACCGAGCCCTTCGACATCCTCGGCGGCCTGGCCAGCCTTGGCGACTACGTGCGCGCCAACCACGTGGACGTCATCTTCATCGCCCTGCCCATCCGGCACCTCGAGCGGGTGATGAACCTGATCGACGACCTGCAGAACACCACGGCATCGATCTATTACGTGCCGGACGTCTTTGTCTTCGACCTGATCCAGTCGCGCCCGGGGGAGATCCTCGGCACGCCGGTCATCTCGATGTGCGAGACGCCGTTCCAGGGCTCGAAGGGCGTGGCCAAGCGGCTCACCGACATCGTGCTGACTGTCTTTGCCATGATTCCGGCACTGCCGGTCATGGCCGTCGTGGCGCTGATGGTCGCGCTGACGTCGCGCGGCCCGGTGATTTTCAAGCAGCGCCGCTACGGCCTCGACGGCCACGAGATCGTGGTTTACAAGTTCCGCACCATGCGGGTCCTGGAAGACGGCGACGAGGTCGTGCAGGTCTCGCGCGTCGACCCCAGGGTGACGCCGGTCGGGCGCATCCTGCGCACCTTCTCGCTGGACGAGCTGCCACAGCTCTTCAACGTGCTGCAGGGGCGCATGAGTTTGGTAGGCCCCCGGCCCCACGCCGTGAGCCACAATGAGCAGTACCGCAAGCTGATCAAGGGGTACATGCTGCGCCACAAGGTGCTGCCCGGCATCACCGGCCTGGCGCAGGTCAATGGCTGTCGCGGCGAGATCGAGAAACTCGAGGACATGGAGCGGCGCGTAACCTACGACCTCGAGTACCTGCGCCGCTGGTCGCCGCTGCTGGATCTTCGAATCCTGCTCCTGACCGTCGTCCGGGTGTTCAAGGACACCAAGGCCTACTGACCTGGGTGCCGCTTAGAACCGGGCCTCGACGAACAGCGACACGCGGTTAACGTCGTAGTCGAACTCGACGTCCGAGTCGCGGCTGAAGCGCGACACCGAAAGCACGCCCGACACGGTGCGCGTCAGGGCACGCGTCAGGCTCAGCGTCAGCTCCGCCAGGTCGTCCTCGCGCTGGACGCCGCCAAAGGACCGCCGCTCCCACTCCGCCACGCCGCCCAGGACCATGCGCGGCCCCAGCTGCCAGTCGTAGGTGACGCCCAGGCCCTGGTTGCGCTCGACGTCGCCCGAGCCGTCCTGGTAAACACGCTCGTCGTAGAACAGCCGCAGTCCCAGGGTGGAGCGCGCCAGCTCGTAGCTCGCCAGCCCCGCCAGCCGCTTCAGCAGGAACACCCGGGTATCGAGGCTCGGCAGGCCGCCGGGCCGGAACCCGGGCTGGAACACGCCCTCGTCCCCCAGCACGCCGCTCGAGGTGGTCGGTTCCTCGGTGTAGTCCACCGCGAGCTCGCCACGGGAGCCGCGCCGGCTCCAGTGCAGCTCGTAGGCGGTGCCGTAGAAACGGTCACCCACGCGGGCCGCCAGCGACTGGAGCTCGCTCGGCTGCCACTCGACGCCGACATACCAGAACGACTCGTCCAGGCCGCCGGCGCTGCGGTCGGTGACGAAGTCGGACTCCTGGCCGGCGGTCGCGGTCAGGCGGGTCCGCAGCCCGACCGGCACGCCGAGGTCCAGGGCCACCCGGTCGTAGGCGAAATCCTCGGCCGTGTCGAAAGAGGTGGTCTGGGTGCTGCCGGCCACGCGCCAGCTGAAGCCCCGGCGATCGGAGGGCGAGCCCAGCGCAGCTGAGAAGGCGTTGATGCTCGAGTCCTCGAGGTCGAAGGTTGCGTCATCAAAGTTGCTGTAGCGCACGCCCTGGTAGCTGTACTGCACCAGGCTTTCGCCCCAGCCGCCCCAGCGGCCGATGTGATAGGGGCTGAGGGCGTAGACGAAGGTGTCCGCGCGATTGCCGGTATCGAACAGGTTGCTGTCGGCCAGGCTGCGGGCCGGGTCGATGTTCTCCTGGTCGAAGCGCAGGTAGCCGTCGACGAACAGGCTGCGCTCGGCGAGCTCGTAGGTCCCGCGGCCCAGGGCCTGGTGGTAGATGTCGTCGAGGTCGCTGCGGTCCGAGAACCAGACGCCCTGGGCCTCGTAATCCAGCTCCGCCTCGAGCCGGGGCCCCTCGCCGACCAGGCTGAAGCCGGGCCGGAGCTCGGCGATGGTCTCCGACTCCTCCAGCCCGCTGGGAGCGAGGTTGACGTTGTCCAGCCAGGTCGCGCCCACGGCCACCCGCGGCTCGAACTCCCATTGTGCCGCCTGGACGGTCGTGGCGCTGCACAGCGCCGCGACGGCCAGCGCCAGCGCAGTGCTACTGCTCTTCCGGCGGTTGCTCGGGCTTGTCTCCGTAGCCATAACCATAGCCTCCGTAATATGCGCTCTTGGCCGCTACCCGGCTCTTGTTCAGGATGGCGTTCACCGGCGTCTGCTCGTCGATCAGCGAGAGCGCATTGCGCACGTCGTCGCGCGCGGTGCTGTTCTCGGCGATGACCAGCACCACCTGCCCGACCGTCGCCGCGATTGCCTGCGCCTCGGTCGCCGCCAGCATGGGCGGCGAGTCGAACAGGATGACCCGGTCGGGATAGCGCGAGGCCAGTTCCTCGCACAATCGGCGCATGCGCTCGCTGGCGAGGAGCTCGGTGGCATGGGCGTTCCAGCGCCCGGCCGGGAGCGCCGTCAGCCGCGGGATGTCCGTGCGCACCAGCACGTCTTCAAGCGGCGGCGGGTCGTCGCCGAGCACGTCGAGCAACCCGGGCTCCTGGTCGATCCCGAACAGGCGGCTGATGTGCGGCTTGGGCACGTCGCCGTCGACCAGCAGCACGGTGCGATCGCGCTCCGTCGCCAGGCTCAGGGCCAGGTTGATACAGGTGTGGGTCTTGCCCTCGCCGGAGACGGCGCTGCTGACGAGGATCAGGTTGCCCTTGTCGATCTTCGTGGCGCCGATACCGAACGCGTGCGCAATCAGCGGCCGCTTGATGCGGCGGTACTCGTCGGCCATTCGGCGCTGGTACTCGTCCGGCGCGAGGAAGCCTTCCTCACGCAGCCGCTGGCGATCGATGGACACCAGTTTGCCGCGCCGTGTTGTGGCGGGCCTCGGCAATGTCGGCGCCGCTTCGGCAACCGCCGGGGTGGCCACGACCGTGCTTCCGGAGGGCGATACTTCCGGCGATGGTGGCTGCGTCGGGGGCGAGTCCGCGGGGTCGAGCCGCCCCAGCGGCACCATGGTCTCTTCCTGCTGCTTCAGGCGCTGGAGGGCCTTTTCGATGAAACTCATCCCCTCAGACCTCCAACCAGGTCCACCGCCCAGGGCATCGCCAGGATGACGATCCCGAACAACACGGCCAATGCGGCAATGCCAACGAGGAATACCCCCTCGGCCGCCCGTCGCCTTCGGAGCGCTCGTGGCGTCCAGGCCATGGATACAGCGCCGAGCACCGGGACCTGCAGCTCCTGGTAGATCGTATCGGGGGACACATAGACGGGTTTCAACATGTGCAGCAGGTAAGCCGAGACGGCCCCGGCGCCCAGCGACCCGGCAAGTACAACCACCAGCAGGAAAAACCGCTTCGGCGCCACCGGCACCCCGGGCGCCAGCGGCGGCTCGATCACGCGGAACACCAGCTGGCGGCCCTGGCGCTTGCGGTCGATATCGAAACTCAGCTGCTCGCGCCGCTCCAATAGGCCTTCGTACTGGCTCTGCAGTACCTCGTGATCGCGGATCAGGCCGGCATGCTCGGCCTCGAGCTGTGGCGCCACGTCGATCTTCTGCTGCAGCTCGCCGATGCGCTGCTCCAGGTCCCGCTCGCGTGCCTGCAGCTCGGTGACGTCGATCTCGGCCTGGGTCAGCGCGATGCGCACGTTCTCGACCACTGCACTGCCGGCGCCACCCCCGACCAGTGGCCCGAGCTCCTCGCGACGCTGCACCAGCCGCCCACGCAGGGCCTCCAGCGTTTCCTGCGCCGATATTACGGACGGATGCGCGTCCGTATAGACCAGCCGCAGCTCATCGAGCCGCCGCTCCGCCTCCAGTACCTGCGTCTCCAGTTCCAGGAGCCCGGCGCCGCCGTCGCCGCCCTCGCCTTCGCTCGCTACCTGCGCTGCCAACGCGGCCCGCCGCTGGCTCGCAATCTGGAGGTTGGTCTTCACCTCTCGCAACTGCTCCTGCAGCGTGGCGAGCCGGCCAAAAAACCCGCCGCCATCGCCCGGGGCGAGTCCGGCATTACGGCGACGAAAATCGGCAACGCGATTCTCGGCCTGCTCGAGTCGGCGGCGATACTCCGCCATCTGTTGGTCGAGGAACTCCAACGCCTGGAGGTCGTCGCGCAGGTCGCCTTCCACCGAGCGCTCCTGGAAGCTGTTCAGCAGGACCTGCACCACCCGCTCCGCAGTGGCCCGGTCAATGTCGCGATAACTGATGTTGTAGAGATTGGCCTCGAAGCCCTGCCAGCCTCCGGGCTGGACCTGGATCTTGGCCTGCAGCCCAATGATCAGGTTCTCGAGCCCTTGGGGCGTATCCACGCGCAGGTCGAGATCGGTCTCGCGTGCCACTTCTGTCAGGTTGGGCGTCGACAGCAACTGCCGGCGCACGTAGTTCACCTTGGTCTGGGGATCATCGATGCCGGCGCCGAGCTGCATGTTCAGCAGCGGGTCCTCGGTGTCGACGAAGACCTGCGCCCGCGCCTCGTACACGTCGGGCATCATGAGGACATAACCGATGCCGCCGATCCCGATCACCCAGGCGACGGCCATCGCCACCCAGCGGTAACGCCAGGCGCCCCGCAGTTCGGTGATGACCTGGCGGAGGAGCTCGTTCACTAGAAGCGCGCCTCCGGGATGATGATGACGTCGCCGGGCTGGATCTGGACGTTCTGGCGCATGTCGCCGGCATTCAGGAGGTCATCCAGCCGGACGTTGATTTCGACCGTGCCGTCGGCCGTGCGCCGTACCAGCTTGCCGCGGTTGCCGGCGGCGAACTCGCCGAGGCCGCCGACCTGGATCATGACGTCGAGCAGCGTCATGCCGTCGCTGTAGGGCAGCGCCTGGGGGTTGGCGGCCTGGCCGACGACCCGGACCTGCTGCTGGAAGCTGGGCGCCGCCGTCTGGACGATGATGTTGACCGTCGGCTGGCGGATGTACTTCGCCAGGACCTCTTCCATGTCGCGGGCCAGCGTGGTCGGGGTCTTGCCGGCCGCGATCATGTCCTCGACCAGCGGCGTGGAGATCTTGCCGTCCGGGCGCACCGGCACCTCGGTCGAGAGGTCCGGATGCTGCCAGACGAACACGTTCAGCACCGCCCCCGGGGCGATGATGTAGTCGGTCTCGGCCGCGGGCATGGCGCTCTCGGGCAGCACCGGGCCCGGCCCGGTGGTCCCGCAGCCGGCCAGGGCAGCCGCGGCCGCCAGGCCGAGAATCCAATTTCCAATCCAGGCTCGCATCACTTCACTCCCTGCCCCGCTCGAGGCGATCCAGCAGCTCCTGGGCCGCCTCATGGTAATTGGCTGCGCCCGTATCCGCGAGTACCGCCTGTGCCTCGCGCCGCGCGCCCTCGATATCCCCGGTCTCGGCCAGCACCACCGCATAGCGGTACCGCACGTCGCCGGCCTCGGGCGCGCCGGCCGCGGCCTGGGCCAGCAGCGGCAGCGCCTCGGCGTCGTTGCCCTGCTGGTGCAGCAGCCAGCCCAGCGTGTCGGCGATCATCGGGTCCTCCGGCGCCGCGGCATGGGCGCGCCGCGCCAGCTCGACGCCCCGCGGATCTCCGGCCTCGCCGTACAGCCAGGCCAGGTTGTTCAAAAACAGCGGGTTGTCGGGCCGGATCTCGAGCAGCCGCTCGTATTCGCGCACCGCGGCGGCTTGTTCCCCGATCGAGAGGTAGTAATCCGCCAGCAGGGCCCGGACCGGCACGTCCTCCGGAAATTCTCCCAGCCACGCCAGCAGCGGCGCGGCCGGCTCCGGCAGCTCGCCGAGCCGGCGGGCCTGGAAAATGCCGATCACGGGGCGGTTGCCGGCGCCCTGGCCCTGCGCCGCGGCGAAAGCCTGTTCGGCCTCCCGGTAGCGGCCCTGCGCCAGCAGCAGTTCGCCACGGAGCACCGCGACCTGGGGATCGCCGGCCGGAGCCGCCGCGGCCAGCCGCTCCAGGGCCCGGGCCGCGGCGTCCAGCCGCCCGGACCGACGCTCGACATCGACCAGCGCCGCCAGCATGACCGGGTTCTCCGGCTCCAGCGCCAGCGCATTCACGAGTTGCTCGCGAGCCAGGTCGAGCTCGCCCAGCGCGCCGTGGGCGCGCGCGGCGTTCAACAGGTAGCGCGCCTCGAGCGGGTTGATCTCGTGCGCGCGCCGGAACTGTTCGAGCGCCTCGCGCGGCTGCCCGGTCTCGAGCAGGGTCACGCCCAGGGCGTTGACCGTCGGCGCAGCATTAGGCGCAAGCTCCGCCGCCTCGCGGGCGACCGCCACGGCGTCCGCGGCGCGCCCGGTGGCCACCAGGTACTGCGTCAGGATGAAGCGTGAGCCGCCGTCGGCGGGATCGGCGGCGCGCGCCTGCTCCAGCCGGTCGATGGCCTCGTCGCGCCGGCCCTGCGCCCAGTCGATCTGGGCCAGCGCGCTCAGCGCCGCCGCATTGCGCGGCTGCTGCGCCAGGATGCGCTCGAACTGCGCCACGGCGTCGTCCAGACGGCCCTGCGCCGCCCGCACGCGGCCCAGATTGAAGGCGGCGGCCGCGTTGTCGGGCGCCACCCCCAGGGCCTCTTCGAAGTACGCGGCCGCCTCGTCCAGTTGGCCAGCGTTCTGGAACAGCGCCCCGAGCGCGCCGTACAGGGCGGCGTTGTCGGGGGCCGCTGCGGCCACCTCGGCGGCCAGGGTCCGCGCGGCGGGCAGGTCGCCGCCCTGCAGGTGCGCAGCGATGCCAACGAGGTCAGCCCGCTGGCGCGCCACGCCCTCGCCCGCCTCCACGCGCCCGAGCTCGACCAGGGCCTCGTCGGTGCGCCCGGCCGACATCAAGCTGACTGCCAGCATCACCCGGGTCTCGTCGTCGCCCGGGTCGGCCTCGAGGCGGCGGCGGAAAATGTCCACCGCGGCGTCGGGATCGCCCGCCTGGACGCTCGCCATGCCGGCCAGCGCGGCCACGCTGCGGTCGCCGCCTCCCGACTCGCCCAGCACCGGGTCGAGCGCTTCCAGCGCCCGCTCCGGCGACTGCAGGCCGAGGCGCGTCTGGGCCAGCAGCTTGCGCGCGGCCAGGTTGTTCGGATCGCTGGCGATGGCCCGCTCGAGATGCTGCTCGGCCTGCACCGTCTGTCCGAGGGTCAGGCTGGCTGCGCCGGCCATCATGTGGCCGACGGGGGAATCGGGCTCGGCCGCGAGCACCGCCTGTGCGTACGCCAGGGCCTGTTCGCCGTTGCCCGACTGCAGTTCGACGCGGGACATGAGGTAGTTGGCGATGGGATTGCGCTCGGCCTGCTCCCGCAGGCGCGTCGCCACGGCCCGCGCCGCCTCGAGCTCGCCGGCGGACAGCAGCGCCTCGGCCTCGCCGGCGGCAAAAACGAACTGGCGCCGGCCGCTCGGATCGGTCACGACCGCGGCGCCTTGGCGGAAGGCCTCGACCGCCTCGCCGGGCCGGCCGGCCTGCGTCAGCGCGTAGGCCCGGACCTCCCAGTAGTCGGCGTCGCCGGCCATCGTAGCCGCGGCCTCGTCCAGCAGCACGAGCGCCTCGTCCGGCTGCTGGGCGGCCAGCGCGATGCGTGCCAGCCCGACCTGTGCGCGGCCGGCCAGGTCGGGCGTTCCCCGCAGCGCCTCGAGCGCCCGTGTCGCCTCGTCGACGCGGCCGCTGCGCAGCAGGGCCATCGCGTGCCAGTAGGCCACCTCGGGCTCCACGCCGGTCTCGCCCGGATCGCTGTAGCGCAGCGCCTGCTCGATGCCGCCGGCGCGCACCAGCGACTCGACGAGCGGCAGGCGGAAGGCCTCGACGTCGGCGCCGAGATCGATGGCGCGGAGGTATTCCTTGGCGGCGCTGTCGTAGTCGGCGGTCCGGTACGCGGCCTCGGCCAGCAGGACGCGCGCGTCCACATCGGCGGGGTCCGCCTGCAGCACGTTGCGCAGGTGGATCATTGCCGTGGCAGTGTCGCCGTCGGCCATCGCCGTGCGCGCGGCGTCCACGCGCTCCTCGTCCGTCAGGCGGGCGCCGCAGGCGGTCAGCGCGAGCAGCAGCAGTAGCGCCAACACCAAAGGCGGCCAGGCACTTGCGTGAGGGTTGGAGCGTTGCATCGTTCGATTCACCTCTGTCATGTCTGCGCCTCGGCTGCCGGGACAGTGATCTCGTGCCGCTGCACCAGGTCATAAACGGTCGGCCGCGACACCCCGAGCAGCTTCGCCGCGCGGCTCACATTACCGTCGGCCGCGGCCAGCGCGTCGATCACGGCGCGGCGCTCGGCCTCGTCGCGGACCTCGCGCAGCGTCGGCAGCTTGTGCTGCACCGTGCCCGCCACCAGGCCGAGGTCGTCGGCCGTGACCATCGGGCCGTCGCTGATGGCCACGGCGCCCTTGATGCGGTTCTCGAGTTCGCGCACGTTGCCCGGCCAGGCGTGGCGCTGGATGGCGTCCACGCCGTCGTCCGACAGCCCGCGCAGCTGCTTGTTCATGCCCTTCGCGTGCACGTCGAGGAAATGGCGCGCCAGCACCACGCGGCAACCTTCGCGGTCGCGCAGCGGCGGAATCTTCAGCGTCACTTCGCTGATGCGATAGTACAGGTCCTCGCGGAAGCGGCCGTCGGCGATCAGCTGCTGCAGGTCCTGGTTGGTGGCGCACACCACGCGCACGTCCACCGGGATCTCCTTGCGGCCGCCGATGCGCTCGACCGTGCGCTCCTGCAGGAAGCGCAGCAGCTTGGCCTGCAGCGCCGGCGGCATGTCGCCGATCTCGTCCAGCAGCAGCGTGCCGCCGTCGGCCAGCTCGATCTTGCCGGGCGTCTGCTTGTGCGCGCCGGTGTAGGCGCCCTTCTCGTAGCCGAACAGCTCGCTCTCGAGCAGGTTCTCGGGAATGGCGGCGCAGTTGATGGCGATGAAGCGGTGTTCGGCGCGCGGGCTGAGGCCGTGCAGCGCCTTGGCGAACACTTCCTTGCCGGTGCCGGACTCGCCCAGCAGCAGCGTGGTCACGTCCACCGCCGCGATCTTCTCGACCTTGCGGCAGAGTTCCTGCATCGGCGGACTGACGGCGATCACGCCCTCCAGCGGCGAGCGCGCCTGCTCGCGCGCCAGGCGGCGGTTCTCGGCCTCGAGCTCGTGCAGCGTGAAGGCCCGCTCGACCAGCAGCTGCAGCACGTCCACGTCCACGGGCTTCTGGTAGAAGTCATAGGCGCCGAAGCCGACGGCCTTGAGCGCGTTCTCCGGGGTTTCGTTGCCGGTGACGACGATGACCTTGGTGGCGGGGCGCGTCTGCAGAATTTCCTGCAGCGTCTTGAAGCCCTCGCTCACGCCCTCGGGGTCGGGCGGCAGGCCGAGGTCCTGCAGCACCACCGCCGGCTCGTGGCGGCGCAGCTCGCCGAGCGCGCTCTCGCGATCCTCCGCGACCGACACGTCGTAACCGTCGAAGCACCAGCGGAGCTGCTTCTGCAGCCCGCGGTCGTCCTCGACGATCAGCAGCTTGCGAGCTTCGTCAGCCACCTGGTCCTTCCTCCGTGGCATTGCCGCCTCCTTGCGTCCTGGCGAACGACGGCGCCATGAACTGGCCCGTGTCGCCCGTCCCGTACTCCACCAGCCGCGCCGGGAAACGCAGCTCGAAGCGCGTCCCTTCGCCGGGAGCGCTTCTCACCCGCACCTCCCCGCCGGCGGACTCGACGAACTGGCGCGCCTGGTAGGCGCCGATGCCCATGCCCTTGCTCCCCTTGGTTGAGTCGAAGGGCTTGAACAGCCGCTCGCGCAGGAACGCCTCGTCCATGCCCTCGCCGTCGTCCTCGACGGCCACGACCAGCGCGCCGCCCTCGAGCGTGGCCTCGATGGTCACGCGGCCGCCCGGCGGCGTCGCGTCCTGGGCGTTGGTCACGAGGTGCCCGAGCACGGCCGCGAAGCGCTCGCGGTCCACGCGCAGCCTGAGTGTCGCATCGGCACAGCTTGCCGTCGGCGCCGGGTCGCGGTCTGTGTGCCGGTTCACGATCTCGAGCATGATGCGGTGCACATCGACCCGCTCGACCAGGTTCGCGCCCTGGCCCCGCTTCAGCTGCTCGAGGAGTTTCTGCATGCGGTCCACGGAGTTGGCGACGGTATCGAGGGTGTCGTCGATGAATTCCGGATCGTCCCGGTACTTGGCGGCATTGCGCACGACCAGGGACTGCTGGGCGATGACGTTCTTGAGGTCGTGCATGATGAAGGCGGCGAAGCGGTTGTAGGCCTCGAACTGGCGGCTCTCGGCCAGCAGGCGGTCGGCCTCGGCCTGGGCCAGCACCGCGGCGACCTGCATGCCGGCGATGCGGAACAGGTCGATGTCCTCGTAGCTCAGGTGGCCGACCAGCCGCGGCGAGCGGATCACGACCAGGCCCCAGAGCTGCTCGTCCTTGAGGAGCGGGACGATGAGTGCGGCAGGGCCAAGGTCATCCAGCCAGTTCGGCGCCACGAAGTTCGGGTGGGATTCGGGGTCGTTCCGGGCCTGCGCGAGGTCGATGATCCAGCGGCGGTCGGCGAGGAAGCTGACCAGCAGGTCGTCGGTTGGGAGGTGGTGGGGACAGTCCCGGGGACTGTCCCCAGGAGGGGCGATCTCGGCGGCCAGCACGTAACCGCCGGGCTGGCGGTCGGTGGAGCGGATCCACAGCGCGCCGCCGGCGCCGTCGGCCAGCTTGATCATGGCGTCGAGGCTGCGTTGTTCCAGCCCCTCCGCCGGGTTGCCCTCGCTCAGGCGCTGCGTGAGGTTGATCCATTCGCGCCGGTAGTCGTACTTGGCGCGGTAGAAGTGCTTGGCGATGAAGACGCGCAGCTCGGCGCGCGCGCCGGGCGACAGCACGATCCAGCCGAGCAGGATGGCGGCGCCGAAGAAGAAGGCCGCCTGGAGCACGACGCCCCACTCGCCGCCTGCCACGCGCAGGCCGTAGCCGGCCACGGCCATCACCACGAGGTAGACGCCGATGCCGACGAGGCTGGCCGTGTAGAAGGCGACGTGGCGGGAAATGAACACGTCGACCGAGAGCACTTCCTTGCTGCGCCCGGCGGCGAGGAGAATCAGGGGCGCCGCCAGGAAGGCGATGTAGCCGCGGGCGAGCCAGAGCTCGGCGTGGATGCCGCGGAACAGGAGGCCGTGGGAATACAGGAACAGGTCGTAGGCCAGCAGGCCGCCGACGCCGAGGATGAGCGGCAGGACCGGGCGGCGCAGCTCGAGCTTGAGCGCGCGGTAGAACTGCTCGAGCAGCACCAGGCCGGCGATGGCGGTCACGAGGCCGGTGGTGACCAGGGTGCGGATGACCTGCGGGACCGGGTCGGCGGCGGCCGGGAGGAAGATGGTGAGCAGGCCGTAGACGAGCACGAAGGCCGCGGGGGCCAGGCTGGCGAAGTGCTTCGTGAGGCCGGCGACGCCCTGGCCGGCCGGGGTCAGGCGGGCGAGGAAGGCGAGCCAGGCGGTGTTGCGGAGGATCTCGAGGACGCCGACGAGCTGCCAGTGCTGGGGACTGTCCCCAGGGAAGGCGGCGGCGGCGGCCCAGGCGGCGCTGAGGCCGGCGGCGATGACGAGAAGCCCGCCCTGGAGCCGGCCCCGCCAGCTGGTCAGCATCAGCAGCGCCAGCAGGGCGAAGGCGATGGCGGCCAGTCCGTAGCCCAGGGTGCCGATCAGCGTCATGCGTGCCGGGTCCTCTCGGTTAGCCTGTCATTGTCGCTTTGGGTGGTTTTGGGAGTGTGACTTGCGTCGCATTATCGCAAGATTTCTCGACGCTACCGTCGAGTTTGTTGACACCTCTGGGGTCGGACCGACTTAAGTAAATGAAATCCATAGATTTCGGGTCTCCAAACCACCCCCATGGGCGCCTTACGTTACACGAAACCCCTGGTTTCCTGTCGCGTAAGGAGCCCCGCCCCTATGACCCGCGCCAACCGCGTCTACGTCCCCGGCCACGTCTGGCACCTCACCCACCGTTGCCACCAGAAAGACTTCCTGCTCGGCCACCGCGAGGACCGCCGCCGCTGGGTCTACTGGCTGTACCAGGCGCGACGCCGCTACGGCATCTGCGTGCTGAACTACATCGTGACCCGCAACCATATCCACCTCCTCGTGCGCGACCGCGGCGAACGAGAGATCGCCGCGTCCATGCAGCTCGTCGCCGGCCGCACGGCCCAGGCCTACAACCAGCGCATGGGCCGAGTCGGCGCCTTCTGGCAGGACCGTTACCATGCCACGGCGGTGGAGTCGGACGGCCACCTGGTCCGCTGCATGAGCTATATCGACCTGAACATGGTCCGCGCCGGCGCAGTCGCGCATCCGAGCGAGTGGCCCGAGAGCGGCTTCCGGGAGATACAGCGCGGCAAGAGTCGCTACCGGATCATCGACATCCCTGCAGTGTGCCGCCTCACCGGCGCCTCCTCGCCGCGGCACCTGCGCGACCGGCTGCGCCGCTGGACCGAGCATCAACTGGCAGCCGGCCGGTTGCGCCGCGAGCCGGCCTGGACCGAGAGCCTCGCGGTCGGGCCGGGCGAGTTCCTGCGCCGGGTTCACCGAGAACTGGGCGGGCCGAGCCGGGACCGCGAGCTGATCCACGCCGACGGCCTGACCTGCCTGCGCGAGCCGAGTGTGCCCTACGTCCTTGACAGGCCGCCTTACGTGACACAAAAGAGCCTAAACTGTGTCACGTAAGGGCCTTTAAACGGCCTCCTGGCGCCCCAATATCTCGTAGAAACAACTCTCTACGACGGTCCGACCCGGATAGAGCATGGATTTCAAGGACTATTACCAGACCCTCGGCGTCGAACGCACCGCCAGCGCCGACGAGATCAAGCGCGCCTACCGCAAGCTGGCGCGCAAGTACCACCCGGACGTCAGCAAGGAGCCGGACGCCGAGGCGCGCTTCAAGGAAGTGGGCGAAGCCTACGAGGTCCTGAAAGACCCCGAGAAGCGCGCGGCCTACGACCAGCTGGGCGAGAACTGGCAGGCCGGCCAGGAATTCCGCCCGCCCCCGGGCGGCGGCGGCTACTACTACTCTGGCGGCGGCCCGGACATGGGCGGCGCCGAACGCGAGTTCGGCGGCTTCTCCGATTTCTTCGAGGCGCTGTTCGGCCGCGGCGGCATGGCGGGCATGAGCGACGCCGGCCCGCGCGCCCGCGGCTTCAACTTCCGCCAGGCCGGCCCCATGCGCGGCGAAGACCAGCTCGCCCGCGTGCAGATCACCCTGAACGACGCCTACCAGGGCGCCAGCCGCACGCTCGAAGTGCGCGGCCCCGCCGGCGACAAGCGCAACATCCGCGTCGCCATCCCCAAGGGCGTGACCGCGGGCCAGCGCATCCGCCTGGCCGGCCAGGGCCTGCCCGGGGCGAATGGCGGCGCCGCCGGCGACCTGTTCCTGGAGGTGGACTTCGCGCCCCATCGCATCTACGAAGTCGAGGGCCGCAACATCCTCCTGACCCTGCCGGTCACGCCATGGGAGGCCGCGCTCGGCGCGACCATCAACGTGCCCACGCTCGGCGGCCGCGTCGAGCTCAAGATCCCCGCCGGGTCGCAGTCCGGCCGCCGCCTGCGACTCAAGGGCCGTGGCCTGCCCGGCAACCCGCCCGGCGACCAGATCGTGACCCTGCGCATCGACACCCCGCCCGCGGACTCGCCGTTCGCGCGCACCCTCTACCAGGAGATGCGCGAGAAGGTCCCGTTCAACCCGCGCCAAGAGCTGGAGGGCTGACCCATGACCCGCCAGGAACTCGAAGTGCTGATGGGCCAGGTGCTGGACGAGTCGCTGGAGCTCGGCCTGGAGGAGTTGTGCCGCATGGCGCAGGCGGATGAGGCCTTCGTCGTGGCGCTGGTGGCCGAGGGCGTGATTGAGCCGTCCGGCGCCACCCGCACCGAGTGGCGCTTCACCGGCCGCAGCGTATGCCGCACCCAGGTGGCGCTGCGCCTGCACCGCGACCTCGACGTCAACCTGCCGGGCGTGGCGCTGGCGCTGGACTTGCTGGAGGAGATTCGGCGGCTGCGCTGATGGGGACTGTCCCCAGGACCGGTCCTGGGGACAGTCCCCATCACGCCGGCGACGGCAACTCCCCGTCCTCCAGGAACAGCTCGCGCGGGAACTCACGGGTGACGCCGCCGGCGATGCTGATGAACACCACCCGCGCCGCGCCGGTACAGCAGGTCCACTCCTCTCGCCCAAGGATGCGATCGCGCGGCGACAGCGCCGCCGGGTCCATCACGCCCACATTGATGCCTCGCTCTGGATCACGCGCCGACAGGTACTCGAAGGCCTCGACCCCCGCCACGCGCATGGCCGCCCCAAGCGCCTGCGTCGCGCGGTAATCCGCGGGGTCGCGCAAAACGCGCTCGGAGACCGCGAAAGGCGGCGCCTGCAGGCGAATGCCGCGCCGGGTCGCATAGCCCGCCTTGAACACGGAATGCTGCGTGGTCAGCTCGCGGCTCGGCGGGGTCGCCATGCCGGACCAGAACCAGAAGCGGTAGAAGGCCGTCTCGGCGAGCACCGTGCCGAGCTCGCGCGAGCCGTAAAAGATCGACGGTTCAAAGCGGCTGCCGAAGCGCGAGCCGTGCGGCAGCGGCGGGTAGCGGAACGGCGTCTGCAGCAGGTAAGGCATGCCCTCGGAGCCCGCCCGCAGCGGCGGCTTCGAGCGCTCGAGCAGTTCCTCGAGCACCCGCTGCTCGGCGGCCGTGTCCACCAGGCTGTTGGTCGCGACCTGCTCCTGGCTCTCGACACAGCGGAGCAGCGTGCCGCGCAGGCGCCGGAACGGCACGACAGTCGCCTCGTTTGACTGCGCGCCGGGGCCGGCAGCGGCCCGGCAGGCCTCATCCCAGATCCGGCTCATGCGCCCGGCTCAAGGGCCCGGCTCACAACTTGCCGCGCACGGCGTCGAGGTATTCGGTCACCCGGACCAGTCCCTGCACATCCTTCACTTGCTCGCGCGGCACGCCGCCCGTGTGCAGGTTCGCCGTGTTCATCCAGTGGCGCATCACCGCCGCTTCGCCGCCCATCAGGACGAACAGGCTGCGGTAGCAGCGCAGCAGCAGCGCCGCCAGCTGGCCGGGCTTGGAATCGGGATCGATGCGACGGGCCAGCGACGAGCGGGTGCGGCCGATGACCTCCCCGACCTCAGCCTGGCTCAGCCCGAGGGCCTCGCCGGCGTTGCGCAGGGCCTTCGCCAGCACGTCGCCGGCCTCGGGCTTCAGTTCTGGTGCTGCGATGCCCATGGGTTGGCGGCCTCGAAAAGCGTGGCTAATGGTGGATGGATCGTATCATATCGAGCAATTGTGTGAAAATAGTCATATTTGGGGCATGAGGCCGGAAACGCGCGGTGGCGGGGCTCAGGGACCGGTCCCGAGTCCCGGTCCTGGGGACAGTCCCCAAAAGCGTCACACCCGAATGCCGGCCCAGCCCCGCCGCATCCAGAACCAGGTGAACACGCCCGCCATCCCGGCGCGGTAGCCGACCTGCAGGCACCAGATCACGGCGAGCCCGAACCCGAGCACCGGCCCCACCAGGTAGGCCAACGGCAGGAACAGGCCCCACTGCGCCACCACCGCCACCTTCATCACCCGCTTGTTGTCCCCGGCGCCGAGCAGGTTGTGCATCATCACCATCCCCAGCCCCTCGACGGCCATGCCGATGCCGACCAGGCGCATGGGGAAGGTCGCCACGGCCATCGTCTCGGGGTCGTGGATGAAGATGCCGAGCAGCAGCTCGGGCCAGATCGCGCCGGGCAGGCCGAGGAGCGCGAGCGCCACCATGCCGATGCGCGCCACGTCCCAGCCCCAGCGCGCGGCATCTTCCGGGTCGTTGCGGCCGAGCGCCTGGCTGACCAGCGTGGAAGCGGCGAGCCCGAGGCCGAGGCCCGGCAGCAGCGCGACCAGGGTGAGGTTCAGGATCACCGTCGCGGCCGCCATGTCGCGGGTGCCGACCTGGCCGATGATCCAGAAGGTGAGCACGAAGCCGGTGGAGAAGAACAGCTGCTGGATGCCGGTCGGCAGCGACAGTCGCAACAGCGTGGCGACGTGGGCGCGGCTCGGCGCGCGCTGCAGGAAGCTGGCGTCGCGCGCGTGGCGGAAGCCGAGGAAGATGTAGATCGTGAAACCGACGACGGTGGACAGCGCGGAGGCGATGCCGGCGCCCTGCACGCCCAGCGCGGGGGCGCCGAGGTTGCCGAAGATGAGCACCCAGTTGAGGAAGATGTTGCTGGCGTGCATGGCGATCAGCGTGCCCATGTACAGGCGCGGCAGGTCGATGCCGTTCCAGTAACCGCGGAAGGCGAAGTTGGCGCCCATGAAGAACATGGCGAGGACGCGGGCCTGGAGGTAGGGGACGCCCTGCTCGATCACGGCCGGGTCGCTGTTGAGGTAGGGATAGATCGTGGGGATGGCCCAGTATAGGATCGCGGCGAGCGGCGGGGCGACGCAGACGAGGACCAGCAGGCCGCCGTTGAGGGCGACCGCCGTCTGGTCGTGCAGGCCCTCGCCTTTGCGGCGGGCCGCGATGGTCTGGACGCCGGTCGAGAGGCCGAGCAGCAGGGCCATGAACATGAAGTTGGCGAAACCGCCCAGGCCCACGGCGGCGAGGGCCGCGTCGCCGAGGCTGCCGACCATGGCCGTGTCGACCAGGTTCATGATGTTCTGCGAGACCATGCCGCCGACGATCGGCAGCGCCAGCAGCAGGATCCGCTTTCCCCTCGGGTCGGACCACGGCAACACTATGTTCTGCAAGCTTTTTCCTTCGGAAAACCGGCGTCCAGTGGCCCTTGCGTGACAGGAAATGCCGGGTTTCGTGTCATGTAAGGCGAGTCTCGCAGTTCCCGGCCCGGAACTACATACACCAATGGTCGCTTACGCGACATGAATCCGCGGGTTTTGTGTCGCGCAAGCCCGTTTCGAGCCGCGTTTTTGAACGATTTCTTCTAAATAACAATTAGTTGGGGCGGTCCGACCAACCCGGCCATCCTACCCGCGTCCGCCCGTGGGAACTTCTCAGCCGGATTTGAATCCATAAGGTTCGTACGGAGCGAATCCCCCAACGTTCCCCCAAAATGCGTGTTCCCCCACGCGACCCCTACGGCCCCGGCGTCCAGGATGGACGACCGGGGCTGATTTTTTCCGGGACCGGTCCTGGGGACAGTCCCCGGGACAGTCCCCATATCCGTACTTTCCGTATTGACAATCATTCGCATTAGCAGTCATAGTGCGCTCAAGCCAGCAGGAGTCGAGCCAGCCATGTATGTCTGCATCTGCAAGCGAATCACGGATAACCAGATCCACGAGGCCATCGGCCGCGGCGCCCGCAAGCTCGAAGACCTCAGTCGCGAACTCGGCGTCGCCACCGGCTGCGGCCAGTGCGCCTGCTTCGCCGAAGACCTGCTCGGCGATGCGCCCGCCCCCTCCGGCCCGAACCGGGCCCTGTGCGAACCCGTCCATTCCGACGCCTAGCCTGCCCGCTTTCCGCCCGCGCCACCGCCTCCCGCGCACCGCGCTTGGGGATATGACCGCCGTCCCCGTATAATTCCGGGTTTGACGGCACCAGAAATTCCCCAGGAGACACCGGCATGAAGGGCGACCCGAAGGTCATCGAGCATCTCAACACGATCCTCAAGAACGAGCTCACCGCGATCAACCAGTATTTCCTGCATTCCCGCATGCTGCAGGACTGGGGCCTCGAGAAACTCGGGGAGAAAGAGTACGAGGAATCCATCGACGAGATGAAGCATGCCGATGAGCTGGTGCAGCGCATCCTGTTCCTCGAAGGCCTGCCGAACCTCCAGGACCTCGGCAAGCTGATGATCGGCGAGAACGTCAAGGAGATTCTCGAAGCCGACCTCGGCATGGAGAACAAGGCCATTCCCGACCTGCGCGACGCCATCGCTTATTGCGAGTCGGTCGGCGACTACGTCAGCCGCCACCTGTTCCGCGAAATCCTGAGCTCAGAGGAAGAGCACGTCGACTGGCTGGAGACGCAGCTCGGCCTGATCGAGAAGATGGGCCTGGAGAACTACGTCCAGTCCGCCACCTCCTGATCCGGCGCCGGCGGGGACTGTCCCGGGGACAGTCCCCAGGACCGGTCCCGCCGCATCCGGATACGCAAAAACAGCGAACTCTCATACAATCTTCTGGTCCTAGACCAAGTGGGCCGGTGCGCGTTGCGTGCCGGCCGCTATGTATCCACGCCCGGGGTTCACGACCTTGCAGAAAGCGATCACCACCGTCGTCGTCCTGGCCGCGGCCGCGCTGGCGGCTTGGATCTGGTTGGCCACCGGCAATGGCGGCGCCCCCGCCCAGCGCGGCGTCAGCGCGGAGGACCGCCCTCCCGTCGCCGTCGTGACCGTGGCCGCCCGGGCCCGGCCGCTGTTCGACGAGGTCGAGGCCCTCGGCACGACCCGGGCCCGCGAAGCAGTGGAAATCACCCCGCGCATCGCCAGCGTGATCACGGCCATCCATTTCCGCGAGGGCGAACTGGTCGAGGCCGGCGAGGTCCTGGTCGAGCTGGACAACGCCGAGGAGCGCGCCGCGCTGGCCGAGGCCGAGGCGCGCGTCATCGACAGCCGCGCCCAGTTCCGCCGCTCCCGCGAGCTGCTGGCCTCCAAGACCGTGTCCGAGTCCCAGGTCACCCAGCTCGAGGCCAACATGAACGCCGACGAGGCGCGGCTGCGCGCCGCCCAGGCCCGCCTCGAACAGACCCTCGTCCGCGCGCCCTTCGCCGGCCGCATCGGCCTCAGGCAGGTCAGCCCGGGCAGCCTGGTGAACCCCGGCGTCGTGATCACCACGCTGGACGACCTCTCCAGCGTGCGGCTGGACTTTACCGTCCCCGAGACCTTCCTCGGCGTGCTCGCACCCGGCCAGGCCATCGCCGCCAGCAGCGTGGCCTACGAGGGCCGCCGGTTCGAGGGCGAGGTCCGCACCATCGACACCCGCGTCGACCCGGTCACCCGCGCGGTCACCATCCGCGCCGACCTGCCCAACGACGAGGGCCTGCTGAAGCCCGGCATGTTCCTCACCGTGAAGCTGACCGGCGAGTCGAAGCTGCGCGTGGTGATCCCCGAGGCCGCGCTGGTGCCCGAGGGCGACCGCCAGAACGTGTACCTGGTGCGCGACGGCCGCGCCTGGCGCACCGAGGTGGCCGTGGGCCGCCGCCTGCCCGGCGAGGTCGAGATTCTCGAGGGCCTGCGGGCCGGCGACGAGGTCGTCGTCGAGGGCACGCAGAAGGTCGCCAACGGCGGCCGCGTGACCAGCGCCGAGCCGGTCGCGGTCCTCGGCGCGTCCTGACGCACCACCCCGCGGAGGCGCCGCCATGAAGATCTCTGAAATCTCGGTCCGCCGCCCCGTGTTCGCCATGGTGCTGTCGATGATGCTGGTGCTGGTGGGCCTGGCCTCGGCGCTGAACCTCTCGGTGCGCGAATACCCGGACATCGACCCGCCCATCGTCTCCATCGACGTCAACTACCGCGGCGCTTCCGCCGACGTGATCGAGACCCGCGTCACCCAGGTGATCGAGGACCAGGTCGCCGGCCTCGAGGGCATCGTCAAGCTGACCTCGCGCAGCCAGGACGAGCGCTCCTCGGTAGACCTCGAGTTCTCGCTGGACCGCAACGTCGACGAGGCCGCCAACGACGTGCGCGACCGCATCGGCCGCGTGCTGTCGCAGCTGCCGCCCGAGGCCGACCCGCCGCGCATCGCCAAGTCCGACAGCGACACCCAGCCCGTGATGTGGCTGACCTTCACCAGCGACCGCCACTCCACCCTCGAGCTGACCGACATCGCCGAGCGCATGCTGGTGGACCGCCTCTCGGTGGTCGAGGGCGTGGCGCGCGTGCGGCTCGGCGGCGCGCGGCGTTTCGCCATGCGCGTGTGGCTGGATCGCGAGGCCATGGCCGCCCGCGGCATCACGTCCGAAGACATCACCTCGGCGCTGCGGCGCGAGAACGTGGAGCTGCCGGCCGGGCGGCTCGAGTCCACCCAGCGCGAGTTCACCCTGCGCACCCGCACCGGCCTGGTGACGCCCGAGGACTTCGGCGAGCTGGTCATCCGCCGCGGCGGCGACGGCAATTTCGTGCGCCTGTCCGACGTGGCCGAGGTGCAGATCGGCGCCGAGGACGAGCGCAGCGTGGCGCGCGCCAACCAGGTGCCCGCCATCAGCCTGGGCATCGAGCAGCAGTCGAAGGCCAACACCGTCGAAGTCTCGCGCGGCATCCGCGCCGCCATGGAGGAAGTGCAGCCGTCGCTGCCCGAGGGCGTGGAGATCGGCATCAACTTCGACCGCGCCACCTTCATCGAGGCCTCGATGATGGAAGTGGTGAAGGCGCTCGGCTTCGCGCTCACGCTCGTGCTCCTCGTGATCTACCTCTTTCTCGGCAACGTCCGCGCCACGCTGGTGCCCGCCGTCACGATCCCGATCTGCATCATCGCCACCTTCTCGGTCATGGCGCTGTTCGGCTATTCCATCAACGTGCTGATCCTGCTCGGCCTGGTGCTGGCGATCGGGCTGGTGGTGGACGACGCCATCGTGGTGCTGGAAAACATCTGGCGCCGGGTCGAGGAAGGCGAGCCGCCGCTGCTGGCCGCGGTCAACGGCAGCAAGGAGATCGGCTTCGCCGTGGTCGCCACCACGCTGGTGCTGGTGTCGGTGTTCCTGCCCATCTCCTTCATCCAGGGCAACGTCGGGCGGCTGTTCCGCGAGTTCGGCGTGGCCGTGGCGGCGGCGGTGGCCATTTCCAGCGTGGTGGCGCTGACCCTGATCCCCATGCTCAGCTCCAAGCTGTTCAAGCATGGCGAGCAGCGCGGCCGCCTGACCAACTTCGTCGAGCGCGGCTTCAAGCGCATGAGCAACGCCTACCGCCGCGTCCTGGGGCGGATCGTGCCGAACCCGTGGCCGGTGCTGGCGGTGGCGCTGCTGGTCACCGTCGCGGCCGTCGGGCTGTTCCGGGTGCTGCCGAGCGAGTACGCGCCGCGCGAGGACCGGGGCATTTTCTTCACCCTGGTCACCGCCCCGCCCGGCGCCAGCCTGGAGTACACCGAGGCGTACGCGGACCGGATGGAAGAGATCCTGATGCGCTACGTCGACAACGGCGAGGCGCGGCGCGTGCTGCTGCGCGTGCCCGGCGGCTGGGGCTCCGGCGGCGGCGTGGACAGCGCGCGGGCCATCGTGCTGCTCGAGGACTGGGACCAGCGCGAGCGCTCGGTCACCGAGATCGCCGCCGAGGTGCGCGCCGAGCTCGACCAGCTGCCCGGCGTGCAGGCGCGCGTGATCACGCCGGCCGGCCTCGGCGTGCGCGGCGCCGACCGGCCGGTGCAGATGGTGCTCGGCGGCGCCGAGTACGCCCAGCTGGCGGCGTGGCGGGACGAGCTGATGGCTGCCGCCGAGGGCTATGCCGGCATCCGCGGCCTGGACTCCAACTACGAGGAGCGCCAGCCGCAGATGCGCGTCAACATCGACCGCAACCGCGCCGCCGAGCTCGGCGTGTCGCTGGAGAATATCGGCCGCACGCTCGAGACCATGCTCGGCTCCCGCTCCGTGACGACCTTCATCGACCGCGGCCGCGAGTACAACGTGATCCTGCAGGGCCAGGCCGAGGGCCGCGCCACGCCCGACGACCTTTCCAATATCTACGTCCGCTCCGAGACCAGCGGGCAGCTGGTGCCGCTGGGCAACCTGGTGACGCTCGACGAGCGCGCCGGGCCGTCGCAGCTGCGGCGTTTCGACCGGCTCCGCTCCATCACGGTCTCCGGGGGATTAGAGCCCGGCACTTCGCTGGGCGAGGCGCTGGACTCCTTCGAGGAGCTGGCGCGCGAGATCCTGCCGCCCGACATCCGCATCAGCTGGGACGGCGAGTCGCGCGAGTTCAAGGAGTCCGGCAACTCGCTCTACATCACCTTCATCATGGCGCTGGTGGTCGTGTTCCTGGTGCTGGCCGCGCAGTTCGAGAGCTTCCGCCATCCGCTGGTGATCATGTTCACCGTGCCGCTGGCCATCACCGGCGCGCTGCTCGGGCTCTGGGCCTACGGCGGCTCGATCAACGTCTACAGCCAGATCGGGCTGATCATGCTGGTCGGGCTGGCGGCCAAGAACGGCGTGCTCATCGTCGAGTTCGCCAACCAGCTGCGCGACCGCGGCCGCGAGTTCAACGAGGCCATCATCGAGGCTTCGGCCATCCGGCTGCGGCCGGTGCTGATGACCAGCGCGTGTACCGCGATCGGGGCCCTGCCGTTGCTGCTGGCGTCGGGCGCGGGGTCGGAGAGCCGGCAGGCGGTGGGCATCGTGGTGGTCTACGGGATGTTGCTGACCACGATCTTGACGCTGTTCGTGGTGCCGGCGGCGTACGCGGTGATCGCGCGGAACACCGAGTCGCCGGAGCACGTCACGCGGAAGCTGGAGAAGTTGCGGGCGGGGGAAGCGGTGAAGGCCGGGTGAGCTTGGAGTAATGTCGGAAATTTTTACAAAGCCCTTCGTCTCGACTTTATAACCACCTGTTTTTAAAGGATGTCGATGCCTGGCACGCTTCGTGCTCCATTATGTTAAGAGCGGGATTTCGGCGTCGAACTGCCCCTCCGTCGCCAATAACAGCAGGAAACGAGGTTCGGTGCAGGGCCAACCGAGCAGAGAGCAAAGTCATGAGAAAATTCATTGCATTAATCGCCTTGACGGGACTAAGCGCCCTACTGGCGCCAGCAGTGTCCGCAGCACCCATTCTGATCAGCGGTGGTGCCCTGAACGGCACGGATGTCGGCGAAATTGACAGGTTTGTCAAGGATGCTGGTTCGCTGGAGGTGGATGGCGTTTGTAAGCAGAACGGCAATAGTTCGAGTTGGAAAATCGAGAAATGCTGGGCGGAGTATGAACTGAAGACAACTCTGGTCTACGACGACAGCAAAGCCGAGGGCGTCCAGACCTTCGAAACCGACATGAACGGCGTCATCGCCTTCAAACTGGCCTTCGGGCCTGGGTATTACATCATCAAGAACTCGAAGTGGTGGGCGCTGGTCGAGAATCTCGACAGCCTCGACTGGGGCGTGATCAGGCTCGGCGATTTCGCGGATGGCCTCAAGCTCGACGAGGGTGTCCGAATCAGCCATGTGACCCAGTTCAACCCCACGCGCGTCCCCGAGCCCGGCGCCCTCGCGCTGCTCGGCCTCGGCCTGCTCGGACTGGTGGTCGTGCGTCGGCGCATGTCGACCCACTGACCGGATAAGAACGAAAAGACCAGCTGGAAGCCCCGCACTGCGGGGCTTCTTTTTGGGGACTGTCCCCAGGACCGGTCCTGGGGACAGTCCCCACCTCGCCCACCGCTGGTAGAATTCGCAGCCTGGATCCAGCGAGGCCTTCCATCGTGTCCGACACCCCGACCCGCACCGTCCGTACCCGCTTCGCGCCGAGCCCGACCGGCTACCTGCACATCGGCGGGGTGCGCACCGCGTTGTTCTCCTGGCTGCAGGCGCGCCGCCACGGCGGCGAATTCGTCCTGCGCATCGAGGACACCGACCGCGCCCGCTCCACCGAGGAGGCGATCCAGGTCATCCTCGACGGCATGGAGTGGCTGGGCCTGCGCGCGGACGAGGGCCCCCTCTACCAGACGGACCGCTTCGACCGTTACAACGAGATCGCGGCGCAGCTGCTGGCCTCGGGCCATGCCTATCACTGCTACTGCACGAAGGAAGAGCTGGATGAGATGCGCGCGGCGCAGATGGCACGCGGCGAGAAGCCGCGCTACGACGGGCGCTGCCGGGACCGCAAGGAGCCCAAGCCCGGCGTGCCGCCGGTGCTGCGCTTCCGCAACCCGGACCAGGGCCAGGTGGTGGTGGACGACAAAGTCCGCGGCCGCGTGGTGTTCGACAACAAGGAACTCGACGACCTGGTATTGCTGCGCTCCGACGGCGTGCCGACCTACAACTACTCGGTCGTGGTCGACGACATGGACATGGGCATCACCCACGTCGTGCGCGGCGACGATCACCTCAACAACACGCCGCGGCAGATCAACGTCTACCACGCGCTGGGCGCCGAGCCGCCGGTGTTCGCGCATGTGCCGATGATCCTCGGGCCCGACGGCGCCAAGCTGTCCAAGCGTCACGGCGCGGTCAGCGTGCTGCAGTACCGCCAGGAGGGTTACCTGCCGGAGGCGTTGCTCAACTACCTGGTGCGGCTGGGCTGGTCCCACGGCGACCAGGAGATCTTCTCGGTCGACGAGATGATCGAGCTGTTCGACATCGGCGACGTCAACAAGTCGGCCTCGAGCTTCAACCCGGAGAAGCTGCTGTGGCTGAACCAGCACTACATCAAGGAAGCGCCGCCGGCGCGGCTGGCGGCGGAGCTGCAGTGGCAGCTGGAGCGGCTCGGCGTGGAGTGCTCACGCGGCCCGGCGCTGGAGGCCGTGGCCGAGGCTTTCCGCGAGCGCGCCAAGACCATGCACGAGATGGCGCAGGCGGCGATCTTCTTCTACCAGGACTTCGAGACCTACCACGAGAAGGCCGCGCGCCAGCACCTGGGCGCGGCGGCGGCGGAGCCGCTGAAGCAGCTCATGGCGGGGCTGGAGGCGCTCGAGGACTGGCAGGCAGGGCCGATCCACGACATCGTCCAGGGCGTAGCCGAGGGGCTCGGCCTCAAGATGGGCAAGGTCGCCCAGCCGCTGCGCGTGGCCGTCAGCGGCGGCCCGGTGTCGCCGCCGATCGACGTGACCGTGGCGCTGCTCGGGAAGGACAAGACGCTGGCCCGGCTGCGCCACGCCGTTGTCGTTGCGGCGTCGGCCGGGGACTGTCCCTAGGACCGGTCCCGGGGACCGGTCCTAGGGACAGTCCCCATCTTGCCCGAGCCAACCGGGTTGGATATCATGATCGACTTCGCGTGGGGCCATAGCTCAGCTGGGAGAGCGCTTGCATGGCATGCAAGAGGTCGGCGGTTCGATCCCGCCTGGCTCCACCAAACTTCCTGCAGCGAACTGACACTGCAAACCTGCGTCCCCTTCGTCTAGAGGCCTAGGACACCGCCCTTTCACGGCGGCGACAGGGGTTCGAATCCCCTAGGGGACGCCACTTCCTCCCGGCGCCGGCGGCTCAGCCGCCGAACAGCTTGCGCAGCCCCTTCTTCACCGCATCCTCGGCGCCTTCTTTCGCTTCCTCCTTGGCGGCCTCCTCGGCGCCCTGCTGTGCCGCCTCGCTCACCTCGTCGATGATGGTGGGGCCGTCGCTGCCGCCCGGCCCGCCGCCAGTACCGTCCATGCCGTCCATGCCGTCCATGCCGTCCATGCCGCCAACGCCCATCGCGCCCAGGTCGAACTTCCGGTAGCCCGCCGGGATTTCGAACAGCTCATCCGCCTGCGGGCCGAGGTCGAGCCGCGTGATCTCGAACAGCACCCGCGTGCTGTCGCCTTCGGTGGTCGCGGTCATGTCGCAGCGCACGCCGATGTTGTCGTCGGTGAACCACGCATCGCCCTCGTAGCGCCCGTCCGGCCCCCCCTAGATCACGCGGTAGCGCGTCGTATCGAAGCCGTTCACCGTCTCGCGCCCGACTTTCGTGCGCTCGATGAGGCGGTACTCCTCGACCTGCTCGTTCTGCTCGGTGCCGAGGTCGAACTCCATGTACATGCCCATCGGCATGAGCATCTGGGCCTTGGTGCCGCCGTGGCGATAGAGCATGACCACGCCCTGGCCCTCCATCATCAGTTCCTCGCGGATGCGGCCGTCGTCGAAGTAGATGACGCTGTCGACCTGCTCGCCTTCGGCGGACATGCGCGCCTCGGCGCGGAACGGCGCGGTGACCTGGCTCACCTCTGCCATTTCGTTCATGCCGACGGCGATCATGCCGCCGAAGCCGTACGCCGCGCCGAACCCGGCACAGCTCATCACAACCAACACTATCCCCTGGCACAGCTTGCGCATCTGGAACCCTCCCCCGGTCAACTTGCTAAGTGGGCCATGAACATCGGCCGCGCGCCACGGAGCGTCAAACCGGCGCCCGCCGGGCCGCCAGAATTCGCCATGATCCGTCCGGGATTCGCCCGCCCCGGTCCATGGCCGCGCCCGCTTGCCGGCGCCCAATGCATCCATGGCATCCCTCCATGGAGCTCTCGACATGCGGCACCCGGCAACCACCCCCGACCCCACCTCCCGGTCCGATCTCGACTGGCGCGAGATCGCCAAGCGCATCGCGGCGCTGTTCGTGCTGCTCTTGCCCGGCATCGCCTGGTTCCCGGCGGACGCGGCCGCGGACCCGTACCGCGACGGCGGCCTGTGGCTGAAGGCGACCGCGGACGACGAGCCGGTGGCGGCCTTGAGCGTCGGCACGGAAATCCGCGCGCGGGTCACCGGCCACACCGGCCGCATCGAGGTCACGCAACGCTTCACCAACCCGCGCGACGAGTGGGTCGAGGGGCTGTATGTGTTTCCGCTGCCATCGGACGCGGCGGTGGACTCGCTCGAGATGGAGGTCGGCGACCGCGTGATCCGCGGCGAGATCCAGCCGCGCGAGCAGGCGCGCGAGACCTATGAGAAGGCGCGGGACGCCGGTCAGAGGGCCAGCCTGGTCGAGCAGGAGCGGCCGAACCTGTTCACCACCAGCGTGGCCAACATCCCGCCCGGCGGCGAGATCACGGTGCGGATCGCTTATCTCACGGTGATTCCCTGGCGGGACGCGCGTTACTCGCTGAAGCTGCCGCTCGCCGTCACGCCGAGGTTCTCGCCCGACATGCCGCTCGATGCCGCCGCCCCGTTGGCGGCGCTGCATTCCCGCGCCGCCAATGAGTGGCTGGGCGCCACCACCACGCCCGAGCGCGTCGGCCCCGCTGTCCAGGACGCGCGCATCGAGATCGAGCTCAACGCGGGGCTGCCGCTGGCGCAGCTGGAAAGCCGCAGCCATGCGATCGCGGTGGACGCCGGCGGGGCCGGGGCCGGGGCCGGGCGCCGCCAGGTGCTGGCGGCCGCGGCGCCCATGGATCGGGATTTCGAGCTGAGCTGGACGCCCGTGCTGGCGCCGGACACCCAGGCGGCGCTCTACACCGAGACTTTCGGCGGCGAGACCTATGCGCTGCTGCTCTTGGTCCCGCCCGCCTGGGGACTGTCCCCGGGACAGTCCCCACCCCGCGACGTCATCTTCATCATCGACACTTCCGGCTCGATGGGCGGACCGCCGATGGAACAGGCGAAACGGGCGCTGGCGCTCGGCATCACCCGCCTCGGCCCGCAGGACCGCTTCAACGTCATCGAGTTCAACAGCGAGGCGCGCGCCCTGTTCCGCGGGCCCATGCCGCTCGATGCAAATACCCGCCGCACGGCCCAGCGCTTCGTCGCCGGGCTGGAGGCCAACGGCGGAACGCACATGCGACCGGCGCTCGAGCTGGCGCTGGCGATGCCGGCGACGTCCGGCCTGCTGCGGCAGGTAGTGTTCGTCACCGACGGCAGCGTCAGCAACGAGACCGAGCTGCTGGCGCTGATCGAGCGGGACCTCGGCGAGGCGCGCCTGTTCAGCGTCGGG
This sequence comes from Thioalkalivibrio sp. XN8, assembly GCF_011058255.1. Classification (GTDB taxonomy): domain Bacteria; phylum Pseudomonadota; class Gammaproteobacteria; order Steroidobacterales; family XN24; genus XN24. The sequence continues at coordinate 173,954 of NZ_JAALFH010000062.1, forward strand.
ATCGGCCCGGCGCCGAACGACTGGTTCATGCGCGAACTGGCCACCGCCGGCCGCGGCAGCTACACCTTCATCTCCGACCCGGCGGCCGTGGCCGCCCGCATGGGCGAGCTGTTCCAGAAGCTCGAGCAGCCGGCGCTGGTGGACCTGGAGCTGCACTGGCCGGGTGGACAGGCGCCCGAGCTGGCCACGCCGCTGCCGCGGGACCTGTACAGCGGGGATCCGCTGGCGGTCGTGGCCCGGCTGGGACCGGTCCTGGGGACTGTCCCCAGGACCGGTCCCTCCGTCACCCTGCTCGGCTACGCCGGCGGCAGCGCCTGGAGCCGGCAGGCGCCCCTGCAAGCGCTCGCCGGCGAGGCGGGCATCGCCAGGCTCTGGGCGCGCGAGCGGATCGCGGAGCTGGGCCGGCACAAGCGGCTGACCAGTGGCGCCATGACCGGGCGGCTGTCGCGTGAGCAGCTCGACGCGGAGATCGAGGCGGTGGCCATGCAGTACGGCCTGGTCAGCGAGCGCACCAGCCTGGTGGCCGTGGACGTCACGCCGGCCCGCCCTGAGGGCGCGCCCGGCCGGCTGGAGCAGGCGCCGACCGCCGCGCCCGCCGGCACGGCCTGGTCCCGCTCGGCCGCCTTCGCCCGGACCGCCACGCCGGCCGCGATGCTGGCCTGGTTCGGCACCGTGCTGCTGGCGCTGGCCGGCCTGTTGCTGGCCCCGCGCCGGCCTCGCTGGCTGCACCCGTGACCGGCGCCCGCACGCGCCGGCTGGCGGCAGTCGCGGCGCTGCTGCTCGCGGTCGCGTGTTTCGGCCAGGCGGGCTGGATCCACGCCAAGGCCTGGCTGGCGCAGGCCCTCATCGCGCGGGCTTTCGAGGTGGGGACCGGTCCTGGGGACAGTCCCCAGGAGCGGGCCTGGCCGTGGGCCGACACGCACCCGGTGGCGAAACTCCGCCTGCCCGGCGCCGAGCGCCCGCTGTTCGTGCTGGCCGGCAACAGCGGCCGCAACCTCGCCTTCGGGCCGACCCTCGACCCGGCCGGCGCGCTGCCGGGAGACCCCGGCAACAGCATCATCGCAGCTCATCGCGACACCCACTTCCGCAGCCTCGCCACGCTGGCCGCCGGCGACCGCATCGAGGTGGAGCGCCGCGACGGCCGCCGGCTGGCCTTCGTGGTCACCGCGGTCGAGGTCGTGGACAGCCGCCGCGCGCGCCTGGCCCTGGACACCGGCGCGCCCCGGCTGACCCTCGTGACGTGCTATCCCTTCGACGCCGCCGATCCCGGCGGCCCCCTGCGCTTCGTAGCCACGGCGGTGCCCGCGGGCCGGCTCTGAGCGGTCCCGCGGCGCCGCCGGGGAGGTTATGATGCGCGGATGAAGACACTCAAGCCGCTCATCATCGTCGCCATCGCCCTGGTGCTGGCGTATGTCCTCGCCACCTTCTGGGTCGGGCACCGGGTGCAGGCCGAGATGGACCAGCTCGCCGCCGCGCTGACCGCGCGCGACGACGTCCGCGTGAACCGCTTCGACTACGAGCGCGGTTTCGGGCGCGGCGTCCTGCACTACGACGTGACCTGGCAACCGGTGGATGCCGACCCGTCGCTGCAGGCGCTGGTCGACATGGGCCTCATTCCCGAGGACGGCTTTCCGTTGCAGGGCGACCTGCAGCTGCGCCAGGGCCCGTGGGTCGGGGGCAACGCCGGCCTTGCGCTGGCCCGCACCGAGGGCCGTGTCGCCCTGCCGGAGACGATGCGCGCGGCCCTGCCGCAATACCCGGGCCAGGAGCCGCTGCTCCGGGTCGACGGGATCATGACCTTCGGCGGCCTGGTCGAGACCCACACCCGGGTGGTGGATTACCAGGGCCGCGTGACCCCGCCCGACACCGCCGGCTCGGCCCGGCTCGAACTGGAGGGGCTGCGGGCGATGACGCGCAGCACGCCGCGGCTCGACGAGGCGGTCGTGGAACTCCGGCTGGACCGCGCGCTGCTCGGCTTCGACGAGGGCGCGGACTCGGGGGAGATCGAGCTTGCCGGCTTTTACCTGGACGCCGACATGCAGGAAGCCCGGCCGCAGCTGTGGACCGGGACCAGCGGCGCCGGCTTCGGCCGGATCAGCCTGAGCTCGCCGGACGACACGTTCTCGCTCACCGAGGGGCGGGTCGCCTCGGACACGCGGCTGGAGGGCGACCGGGTCCACGCCAGGACGGCCATGACGGTCGGCCAGTCGACGATCAACCAGTACTCGATCCAGGGCGGCGAGATGACCATCTCGGTCCGCGATCTCGACGCGGATGCCCTGGCCGAGCTCGGGCGCCTCTCCAACGAGTTTGCGGAGACCGGCGGCCTGCCCGACTCGGACGAGGGCGTGGCAGAGTTCATGGCGCAGCTCGAACGCATCGTCGCCGGCAACCCGGCGGTGGCCGTCGAGCGGCTCAGCGTCGCCTTCGAGGCCCCCGACGACCTGGTCGGCAACTATCACGTGACCGTCGAGGGCGTTAACGAGCTGTCGCTCGAGTCGCTCGACGTGCTCGCCCGCGGCCTGCGCTCCACCGCCGAACTCCGGCTCAAGCAGTCGGCACTGCGCCATATCGCGCGGCGCATCGCGGCCGACCAACTCGTCCAGCCGAGCGAGGCCGAGCTCGACGAGGCGGCGGCGGGCATGTACCAGACGGCGGTCGCCGGCATGGAGGGGCTGCCCTTCGTCACGATCACGCCGGAGGAAATCGTGGCGGCCGTCGAGCTGCGCGACGGCGTGCTCTACGCCGGCGACACTGAGGTGATGAACATCGAACAAATGCTCGTGACCATGCTGTCCGGCATGGCCACGGCCGGCGTCGGCATGGGCACGGGGAGCCTGGACCCGGCGGCCGAGCCGCTCTACGGCCGGCTCGAGCTGGAATTCGATTTCGTGCCCGACCCGTACGAGATCGAGCTGCTGGCCGGGGGCGCGGACGACGTCGAGGTCATCCTCGGCGAGGGCTGCGTGGGGTTCGTCAACGGGATCAACCCGGACGTCGTGCTGAACTACGCCGCCGGGCCGAACCCGTTGTACATCTACGGCACCTCGGAGTTCGACACCAGCCTGGTGGTGCTCGACCCGGCGGGGCAATGGCACTGCAACGACGACGCCCTCGGGCGCGGGCTGGATCCCGGGCTCGAGTTCATCGCGCCTGCCAGCGGGGACTACGCCATCTGGGTCGGCACGCTGGACGGCAACATGGTCGAGGCCGTGCTGAGCATTTCCGAGCTCGGCATGTTCTGAGCCCGGCCGGCGCGGCGGGGTGGATCGAGCATAACCTGCGTCAAGTCCGGCCCGCCCGATCATGACGCCGGTCAGTCGGCGTGGCGGGATGGCTGACCTGGGTCAAGGCCCGCCGGGCCGGGGCTCGATTGACGGGGTTCGCGGCGGCCACTAGAATTTCGCGCCTTGCCCGGGCGATTAGCTCAGCGGGAGAGCGCTCCCTTCACACGGGAGAGGTCACTGGTTCAATCCCAGTATCGCCCACCATACAGACGAAAACGGCAGCCTCGCGGCTGCCGTTTTTTGTTGGGGACTGTCCCTAGGACCGGTCCTGGGGACAGTCCCCAGAGCGCTCAGTAATGCACTGCGCGCGGCAGTTCCTTGGCCTGGGCGACCCACTTGACCACGGTGCTCTCGCTCGGCAGCGCCCGCACCAGCTTCTTGGCCTCGTTCACCTCGACCATCTTCTTGTAGAGGTTGTCGGCGCGGCGCTGGGCCAGCTCCTTCACGGTGTCGACGCCAGCATGCTCCAGCAGGTCGGCATATTCTTCCCCGACGCCCTTGATGCGGGCGAGATCCGCACGGTTCACCCAGCCGAGGATCTGCTTGGCACTCAGGCCGCACTTCTCGGCCAGGTCCTTGCGGCCCTTCGGCGTGGCGCCCGCTTCGAGCAGCTTCGCCTGGTTCTTGATGCCAGCCCCTTCGAGCTTGGCGGCGCAGACCGGCCCGATACCTTCGATTTCCCTGAGTTTGGCCATCAGTACAGCTCCGTCGATTCGTGTTGGTGTGCAAGAGGATTGACCGATCGCAATACTAGCCAAAAACGGCGGCAAGCGCTCGTTTTGCTAGACTTCTGCAGTATTCATGCAGGAAACAGCCGACATCGTGGACGTCGCCTGGCAGGCCGTCCGGCCCTGGGCCGAGGGTTTGGGCATCCTGGGGATCGGCGCCGCCGCCGGCCTGCTCGCCGCCTTCGCCGTCCGCCTGGCGCTCAACCTGGTGCTGGCGCGACGCGACCCCGCGCTCGCCGACTCGCTGCGCCGCCGCTGCATGGGCGTGCTGGCGTCGTTCCTGCCGCTGCTCGGCATCTACCTCGCCCTGCCGGCGACCGACCGCCTGGTCGAGATTCCCTGGCTGCATGCCGTGCTGGTCAGCCTGCTGGTCTTCCATGCCGGCTTCCTGCTGGTCCGGCTGGTCCGCGTGCTGGAGGATGCGCTGGGGCGGCGGCTGCAGATGGACGTGGCCGACAACCTCCAGGCGCGGAAATTCCATACCCAGTTCCGCATCCTGCGCCAGGTGCTGACGCTGATCATCTGGCTGCTCACCGGCGCGGCGATCCTGCTGCAGTTCGACGGTTTCCGGCAGTTCGGCCAGGGGCTGCTGGCCTCGGCCGGTATCGCCAGCCTGGTGATCGGCTTCGCGGCCCAGCGCACGCTGGGCAACCTCATCGCGGGCTTCCAGATCGCGCTGACCCAGCCGATCCGCCTCGACGACGTGGTGGTAGTCGAGAACGAGTGGGGGCGCATCGAGGAAATCACGCTCACTTACGTGGTGGTGAAGATCTGGGACGAGCGGCGGCTGGTGCTGCCGATCAGCTATTTCCTGGAGAACCCGTTTACCAACTGGACCCGGAGCAGCGCCGAGATCCTGGGCACGGTGTTCCTGCACGTGGACTACACCGTGCCGGTGGATGCGCTGCGGGCGGAGCTGGAGCGGCTGGTGCGAGGGCACGAGGACTGGGACGAGCGCGTGGCCGAGATCATCGCCTTCGAGGCCCGGCCGACGACCTACGAGCTGCGGGCGCTGGTCAGCGCGCGCGACTCGGGCGCCGCCTGGCGGTTGCGCTGCCATGTGCGGGAGGGGCTGGTGAGCTTCCTCCAGCGCGAGTACCCCGAGGCCCTGCCCCGGTTCCGTGTTGGGGACTGTCCCTAGGCTAGGTCCTGGGGACTGTCCCCAGGACCTAGCCTAGGGACAGTCCCCGCTGCGGTAGTCCCTTATACAGTCCTGCTGCAGTGCGTTCATACTAGTCAGTGGCGTCTACCTACCCACATGGAAAGGGGGCCACGGGCATGGCTGAAGGCAACCGCCCGACCAGTTCCGACGCCGCCGCCGCGATCGACGAGGTCCTGCTCGCGGAGTCGGCAACGCGACAGGCCACGGAGGCCTGCCGCCAGGAGGCCGAGAGCACCCTCGAGGCCGCCCGGGAGGATGCGCGCCGCATCGCCCGGACCGCCAATGCCCGCATCACGAAGCTGCACAACCACTGCGACGCGCTGGTCCGTGAACGCATCGAAGCGATTCGCGCCGGCGCCCGCGACGAGGCCGTCCGCACCGAACTCAACACCGCCGACCGGGAGATGTTGCGGGAGGCGGTGGACCGCCTGGCAAACCGCCTGACCCGGCCCGGCGATGGCTGACGGCGCGCGCCTCGCCTACCTGCAGGCCCGGCTGCAGGCCCGCCACGGCGATCGCCCCTCGCCGGAGGAATGGCGGCTGGCCGAAGCCAGCGCCGACCTGTCCCACTACCTGGAGGCGCTCCGTCGCACGCCCCTGAAACGCTGGCTGGGCGACATCAACCACGAGCTGCCGCCGGAGGCGCTGGAGCGGCAGTTCCGCGCAGCCTGGCGGCATGCGGTGGACGAGGTCGCCGCCTGGGCGCCGGACGACTGGCGCGCGGCCATCGAGTGGCTGCGGTGGCTGCCCGAGCTCCCGGTCATGGACCACCTGCTGCGCGGCGGCGCGATCCCGCCGTGGCTGCGCGCCGACCCGGTGCTGAAGGACATCGCTTACGAGGAGCCGCAGCGCCGCCTCGAGGCCATCGAGGAGCACCCCCTGGGACCGGTCCTGGGGACAGTCCCCAGGACCGGCCCCCAGGTCGCAGAGCGCTGGCTCGACGAATGGCGCCGCCGCCTGCCGCGCAGCGCCTGCGGCGAGGACGGGGAACTCGAGTCGATGGTGCGGCGCATCCAGGCCCACCTCGAGGCCATGCGCGCCAGCCCGGAGCCGGACGGCCGCGCCCTGCGCAACACGCTGGCGGCCCACCACGTCCGCAACTTCCGCCGCCACGCGGGCACCATGATCGCAGCCCTGTCGCACCTGGTGCTGGACGGGCTGGAGCTCGAGCGGGTCCGGGCCGGCGTGATGGCCCGGCGCCTGCTGCCGGAGCGCCCGGAGGGCCGCACATGGGCATGAGGCCGCAGGCTGCCCGCTGGTTCGAGCTGCTGACGCCGCGGGACGAGCTGACCCGGGCGCTGGAGTGCCTGGCCGAGACCCGCGCCGTCGAGCTGCAGACCCACAGCCAGCCCGAGCAGGCGCTGGAACTGCCCGGGCTGCCCCAGGCGCTGGAGGAATACGGCGAGCTGGAACGGCGCTACGGCCACTGGTGGCCCGAGGGCGTCGTGCCGCCGGTCGAAGACGCGCTGGAGCCGGTCAGCGCCATGCAGGAGGCCCTCGAGCGGCTGCGGGCCTGGGCGCACGACGCCGAGCCGCTGATCGCCGACGGCGAGCGCCTCGAGATCGAGGCCCGGGAGCTGGGTGAGCTCCTCGAGGCGCTGGCGGCGCCCGACGCCGCGCTGCCCGACCTGCACCGGCTGGCCGAGGCCGGCCCGGTGCTGGCGGCGCGCTTCTATCGCCTGCCGCCGCGGGCTGCGCTGCGCTCGCTGCCCCCGTCCGTGCTGACCGAGTCCTTCACCGGCGCCGACGACACGCCCTACCTGCTGGCCGTCGGCCCGCTGGCCCAGCTCGAGGCGCTGGAGCGCCAGATGCAGGCGCTCAAGGCGCGCCGTGTGCAGCTGCCGGAATGGCTGCCGGCCGACCCGGCCGCCGCGCGCGAGGCGGTGGCAGAGCGGCGCCGGGAAGTCACCAGCCGGCGCGACGAGGTCAAGGCACGGCTCGAGGCGCTGGACGACCGGCACGAGCTGAAGCGCGCCATCGGCACCATGGCGCTGATGGAATGGTTCGCCGGCCACGCCCCGTCGCTGCCGGTCACCGACCATTTCGCCTGGGTCACCGGCTGGACCAGCGACCTCGACGGCCACGAAATCAACCAGGCGCTCGACCGGGGCAAGGTGCAGCACCTGCTGCGCTACAAGGACCCGCCCGAGGGCGTGGTCTGCCCGGTGGTGCTGCACAACCCGCGCTGGGTCCGCCCCTTCGAGCTGTTCCCCGGCCTGCTCGGCACGCCGGGCGCGACCGAGGCCGACCCCAGCCGCATCCTCGCGATCCTGGCGCCGGTAATGTTCGGCTTCATGTTCGGCGACGTCGGCCAGGGCGCGGTGCTGCTGGCGCTCGGGCTGTGGCTGCGCAAGCGCGTGCCGGTGTTCGCCCTGCTGGTGCCCTACGGCGCGATGTCGATGCTGTTCGGCTTCCTGTTCGGCAGCATCTTCGCCAACGAGCACCTGATCCCCGCGCTGTGGATGCATCCCATCGAGCATCCGCAGGACATCATGGTCATCGCGCTGGGCTTCGGCGTGCTGGTCCTCACCCTGGGCCTGCTGCTCGACGCGCTCGGCGCCTTCTGGCGCCGCCTGTTCGGTTACTGGCTGGCGACCCGCGCCGGGATCCTGGTCGCTTACATGGGCATCGTCGGCGCCTTCCTCAATCCCGACCTGCTGCTGTTCACCTGGATCGGCTTCACCTGGTTCGTGCTCGGCACCGCGCTGACCTCGCACCACAACAAGCTGCTGGAGATCCCCAAGGCGCTCGGCGAGCTGGTCGAGGGCATGCTGCAGCTGCTGGTGAACACCATTTCCTTCGTGCGCGTGGGCGCCTTCGCGCTGGCGCACTCCGGCCTGTCCGCCGCCATCATGGGCATGGCGGAGGCCACCGGCGGCGGCGTCGGCTGGCTGCTGGTGATGATCCTCGGCAACGCCCTGGTGATCGCGCTCGAGGGCCTGATCGTCGGCATCCAGACCACCCGCCTCTTGCTGTTCGAATTCTTCATCCGTTTCCTTACCGCCGAGGGCCGCCAGCTCAAGCCGCTGACCGGCCCAGGCTCCGCCATCCGACCGACCGGAAGGAGTTCCTCATGAAACTCGGGATGTACCTCGTCATGGCCATGACGGCCATCGTTGTGGGGCTGGTGGCCACCGCCACCTACCTCTTCGTCACCTCCGGCATGGCCGGGGCGCAGGAAGCCGAGGGCGCAGCCCTGGTCATCGATCCCGCGATCATGACCTGGGGCTTCATCTCCGCCGCCGCCTCGGCCGGCCTGTCGGCCGCCGCCGCGGGCTACGCCGTCGCCCAGGTCGGCAGCGCCGCGGTCGGCGCGCTGGCCGAGAAACCCGAGCTGATGGGCCGCGTGCTGGTCATGGTCGGCCTCGCCGAGGGCGTGGCCATCTACGGCCTGATCGTCGCCATCCTGATCCTGGGCAAGATCCCCGGGCTGGCAGGCTGAGGGGACTGTCCCCATGACCAGGCCCGTGCTCATCGGCGACCGGCTGACCGCGGCGGGGTTCCGCCTCGCCGGCCTGCGCACGCTGGTGACGGAACCCGCGGACGCGGGGCCCGTGCTGCGCGAGGCGCTGGAGCTGGGCGGGCCGGTGCTGATCACCGCCGCGCTGGCGGCGCACGTGCCGGCGGCACAACTGGAGAAGGCCATCCTGGCGGCTGCCCCGCCGGTGGCCGTCATTCCCGATATCGCGCGCAGCCGGGAGCCCGCCGACATGGGCGCCGCGGTGCGGCGCGCGCTGGGAGTCGAGGCATGAAGGAAGGCGACGGCGGCATCGTCCGCACCCAGGCCGACGCGCTCAAGGAACTGCTCGAGCAATCGCGCGAGCAGCAATGCCGCGAGCTCAAGGAACGCGCCGCCCACGAGGCGCGCGAACTCCGGCGCCGGGCGCGGCGCCAGGGCCGCGAGCGCGTCAGCCGCGCCGCCCAGGAGGAACGGGCGCGGCTGGAGCGGGAAGTGCGGCTGGTCGAGGCGGAGATCGAGACCGAGCTGCGCCGGCGCGAGCGGCTGCGCGACCTGGCGCTGCTCGAGGCCGGCCGCGAGGTGCTGCGCGAGGCGCTGGCCGCGCGCTGGCAGGACCGCGAGCAGCGGCTGCAGTGGGCCGCGGTGACCATGCAGGAAGCCCGCTACGTGCTGTTCGGCCGCGAGTGGACGCTGGAGCACCCGGCGGACTGGGCCGACGAGGAGCGCGACGCCGCCATCCTGTACGCCCGCGAAAAGTGCGGCGCCGAGGTAACCGCCGCGCCGGCGGACGAGCTCGCCGCCGGGCTGCGCATCCGCTGCAAGGGGGCGCTGGTGGACATGAGCGTGGCGGGGCTCATGGCCCACGTGCGCGCCATCGAGGGCGCGCTGCTGGCCGAGATCAACCGCGCGGAGGCGAACGCCGCCGAGGGAGAGACATCATGAGCAAGGCCGTCATCCAGTGGATCGGCGGGCCCGTGCTGAAGGCCCGCGTGAGCTCGCCGTTCCACGTCCACGAGGCGCTGGCGGTCGGCGAGCAGCGCCTGCTCGGCGAAGTCATCCAGCTCTCCGGCGACGTCATCACCGCGCAGGTGTACGAGGACACCACGGGCCTCCGTCCCGGCGACCCGGTGACCGGCACGGGACTGCCGCTGTCGGTGGCGCTCGGTCCCGGCATCCTCGGCCACATCTTCGACGGCCTGCTGCGGCCGCTGGGCGACGTGACCCAGCACTGGTTCAAGCCGGGCCTGGCCTCGAAACGCAGCGGGACCTTCGACTTCACGCCGTCGGTCACGGAGGGTGACGAGCTCGAGGGCGGCCAGGTGTTCGGCGAGGTCGCCGGCCCGGGCCCCGGGCGCGGCTGCCTGGTGCCGCCGAATATCTCGGGCCGGGTGGTCTCCGTCGTCGCGGCCGGCGAGTATGCCGAGGACGACGTGGTGCTGGTGCTCGAGGACAGTGAGGGGCGCGAGCGGCAGTTGTCGATGCAGCATGACTGGCCGGTGCGCCATCCGCGCCCGTCGGCGGGACGGCTGCCGGCCGACGCGCCCATGGTCACGGGCCAGCGCATCCTCGACACCCTGTTCCCGGTCGCGCGCGGCGGGCGCGCGGCCCTGCCGGGCGGCTTCGGCACCGGCAAGACGGTGCTGCAGGAGAGCCTCGCCAAGTGGTGCGACGCCGACATCATCGTCTACGTCGGCTGCGGCGAGCGCGGCAACGAGATGGCCGAGGTGCTGGACGAGTTCCCCGAGCTGGAGGATCCGCGCACCGGCCGGCCGCTGATGGAGCGCACGGTCATTATCGCCAACACCTCCAACATGCCGGTGGCGGCGCGCGAGGCCTCGATCTACACCGCCATCACGGTGGCCGAGTACTTCCGCGACCAGGGGCTGTCGGTGGCCCTGATGGCCGACTCGACCAGCCGCTGGGCCGAGGCGCTGCGCGAGGTGTCGGGACGGCTCGGCGAGCTGCCGGGCGAGTCGGGCTACCCGGCCTACCTGGCTTCCAGGCTGGCCGACTTCTACGAGCGCGCCGCGCGGGTGAAGACCCTGGCCGGCGGCGAGGGCTCGGTCACGGTGATCGGCGCGGTGTCGCCGCCGGCGGGCGACTTCTCCGAGCCGGTGACCAGCCATACCAAGCGCTACGTGCGCAGCTTCTGGGCGCTGGACCGCAGCCGTGCCCAGGCCCGCTTCTACCCCGCCATCCACCCGCTGACCAGTTATGCCGAGGACGTCGACACGCTCGCGCGCTGGTGGCAGCTGCAGGGCAACGCGGACTGGAAGGAGCACCGGCGGCGCCTGCTCACCCTGCTGGAGCAGCAGGCCAAGCTGGAGCGCATGGCGCGCATCGTCGGCAAGGATGCGCTGCCGGACGAGCAGCAGATGACGCTGCTGGCGGCGGACCTGATGAACGAGGGATTCCTGCGGCAGAGTTCCTTCTCCGACATCGACCGCTACTGCTCGCCCAAGCGCCAGACCGCGATGCTGCGGCTGCTGATGCAGTTCATCGACCAGGCCGAGGAAGCCGTCGCCAAGGGCATCGCCCCGGCGAAGATCGCGGCCATGCCGATCCTCCGGAAGCTGCAGCGCCTGGGCGAGGAGTTCAGCGAGGAGATGATCGAGGACAAGCCGAAGGTGGCGGCCGAGATCGGCGCCGCCTTCAACGAGCTGGAAAAGCAGGAGGCCGCCCATGCGAGCTGACGTGACACTGTCCGGCGCCGCCCATCGCCTCGAGGGGCCGCTGCTGTTCGCGCGGCGCGAGGCCGACGTGGCGCTCAACGACGCGGTCGAGGTCATCGGCGACGACGGCTCGGCGCGCGTCGGGCGCGTCTCGGCGGTGGACGACGACAACATGGTGATCGAGGTGCTGGAGTCCACCACCGGACTCGGCCTCGACGCCACCCGCATCCGCATCCTGCACCGGCCGCTGGAAATGGCGGTCGGGCCCAACCTGCCCGGGCGGGTGTTCAACAGCGTCGGCATGCCGATCGACGGCGGCCCGCCGGTGGCGGCGGCGCAGATGATGCGCATCGACGGGCTGGCGATCAATCCCGCCGCGCGCGACCTGCCGCGCGACTTCATCGAGACCTCGATCTCTACCATCGACTTGATGAACAGCCTGGTGCGCGGCCAGAAGCTGCCGCTGTTCTCCTGCGGCGGCCTGCCGCACGACCGCCTGGCGACCCAGATCGCCCAGCGGGCGCGCCTGCGCGACGCCGAGGCCGGCGAATTCAGCGTGGTGTTCGTGGGCATCGGCGTGCCCTACGACATCGCGGCGAACTTCACCCGCGCCATGGAAGAGTCGGGCGCGCTGGCGCATACCGTGATGTTCTTGAACCACGCCGACGAGCCGTCGACGCAGCGGCTGCTCACGCCGCGGTTCGCCTTGACCGCGGCGGAGTACCTGGCCTTCGTGGAGGGGCGGCATGTGCTGGTCGTGATGACCGACATGACGAATTACTGCGAGGCGCTGCGGGAGGTGTCCGCCAGCCATGGCGAGATTCCGAGCCGCAAGGGTTATCCCGGCTACATGTACTCCGACCTGGCGACGATTTTCGAGCGGGCCGGCTGCATCCGCGGGCTGCAGGGGACGCTGACCCAGCTGCCGATCCTGACCATGCCCGGCGACGACATCGGGCATCCGATCCCGGATCTCACCGGCTACATCACCGAGGGCCAGATCGTGCTCGGGCGGGAGCTGGACCGCAAGGGCGTGTTCCCGCCGGTCGAGGTGCTGCCCAGCCTGTCGCGGCTGATGGATGCCGGCACCGGCAAGGGCTTCACTCACGAGGACCACCCCGCCCTGGCCCACCAGCTGTTCGCGAGTTATGCGCGGGCGAACCGGGTGCGGGTGCTGGCGTCGGTCATGGGCGTGGAGGGGCTGCCGGAGAACGACCGCAAGTTCCTCGAGTTCGGCGACGCCTTCGAGGAGCGCTTCGTGTCCCAGTCCGAGCCGCGCACGCTGGAGGACAGCATGGCGCTGGGCTGGGAGCTGCTGCGCGGGCTGCCGGCCGGTGAGCTGACGCGGCTTTCGAGCACCCAGCTGGCGAAGTACATCGAGGCCGGGCCCGGTCCTGGGGACAGTCCCCAGGACCGGTCCCTGGCGGTCGCCGAGGGCGAAGAGGGCTCGGGGTACTGACGCATGCCAGAGGCCGGCCTCAGTCCCAGCCGCAGCGCCTTCCTGGAACTCAAGGAAGAGCGCCAGCTGGTGCGCGAGGGCTTCGAGTTCCTCGACGAGAAGCGCGTCATCCTGGCCCAGGAAATGCTGCGCCGGCTGGCGGCGTGGAAAGCGGCGCGCGAACGCTATGACGAGCTGCACGAGCAGGCGGCGGCGGCGCTCGCCCGGGCCGTGGGGCGTCACGGCCTGGACGGCCTGGGCATCTACCCGGCGGTGCCGCTGGACGAAGCCGCGCTGCCGCTGGAGGAGATCCGGTTTCTCGGCGTCAACCTGCTGGACGGGACCTTCGAGACCGGCGACCAGGAAGAGCCGCCGCCCGCCGTCAATCCCAGTCCGGAGGCCGAGCGTTGCCGTGAGGCCTTTGCGGCGCTGGTGCCGCTGGGCTTCGAGCTGGCCGTGATGCGGGCCAGCCTGGAGCGGCTGGTGCGGGAATACATCCGCACCGAGCGGCGCGCCCGGGCGCTGGAGAACGTGGTGCTGCCGGAGATCGAGCATTCACTGCGCTTCATGGACGAGCAGCTCGAGGCCATGGACCAGGAAGAGGCTATCCGCGTCCGCAACGCGGGCCGCTGAGCTGGGGACTGTCCCTAGGACATGTCCCGGGGACAGTCCCCATCATGTAAGCTAGGGAATCTCTGGAAAGCGGAGCGCCCCATGAGCAAGCCTGTCCTCGCCCTCGTCGCCAGCGCCATCCTCGCCGGCTGCGGCACGGTGATCGATTTCGGGCCCGAGCCCGGGACCATCGGCGACGAAAGCTACCTGCACTTCCAGCCCGAGCTGCACGGCCCGAACGCGCCGCCGCGTGAGCCGCCGCGCGATCGCATCAGGATCGGCGGCAGCGACGAAGCCCCGGCAGCGGCCCAGCCCGCCACGCCGCAGCCTGCCGCCGCGCCTGCCCTGCCGCCTCCCCCGCCGCCGCCGGCCGTGCCGGCAGCGCCGACCTCCGAGGCCCTGTTCAACGACGCCATCCGGCGCGCAGTGGAGTCCGGCGACATCGACCGGGCACTGAAGCTGCTGGAGGAAGCGGAACGGCTCGGCTCGCCGAGCGCGCGCTCGACCTTTATCGAGGCGATCCAGTCCCGAGATAACTGACCGAGCGGCTCTTCAGCTCCGCGTGCATCACCTCGACCCGGTCCTGCAGGGCGCGGGCCAGGTGCTTGCGGTGGTTCGCCTCCACGGCCTGCCCGGCCTTCAGCCGGACCGTGAACCCCGGCAACAGCACCAGCCGCCAGAGATGCGGCGGCAGCGACAGCTTGCCCCACCAGGCCAGCGCCTCGCCCGGGTCGATGCGCGGGTCGCGGGTGTCATAGACCAGCACCGCCGGATACACCGGATGGCCGTCGCGGGCCGGCAGCGTCAGCAGGCCTGAGCGGAACGGCAGGATGGCGTCGCCCGGGCCGGTCGTGCCCTCGGGGAAGAACACCACCAGGTCGCCGTCCTCGAAGGCCCGCTGCATGCCCTCGAGCGTGACGTTCGCGGCCTCCGGGCCGTGGCCGCGCTTGACGAACAGAGTCCCGGCGCACTTTGCCAGCAGCCCGATCAACGGCCAGTCCGCGACCTCGTGCTTGGACACGAAGCGGCAGCCGGTCTGGGACATGAGCACCGGGATGTCGAGGTAGCTGACGTGGTTGGTGATCAGGAACGCCGGGCCGGGCGGCAGGCCGCCGTCGGTCTCGATGCGGGCGCCGAGGAGGCGGCACAGGATCGTGGCCCAGCGGCGGGTCACCCACTGGCGGATCGCAGCGCGGCGCGACTGGCTCCAGGGCCACAGCGCCACCAGGCCCCAGGCCAGCGCGATGCCGATGGTGACGATGAACAGCAGCGGCAGGCGCACCAGGGCGCGCAACAGGCCGAGCGGCGTCACCGGGACGCGGGCAAAGGCCGGCTCGCGGGGGGTGGTTTCCGTGCTCACGGCGCGCATCCTGACAGCGCCGCATGGTCGCGGCAAGCCGGTCCCGGTCCTGGGGACAGTCCCCAGGAGCGGGACAGATGTGCCAAAATGACGCATGGCTCATTTCAAGCAAAGAGCCGGCGAATCGCTCAACCTGCGCACCGCGGTGGTGGCCTTCGTGGTCCTGCCCTGCCTGCTGGTGATGGGGCTGGCGAGCTGGATCGGCCTGCGCGGGCTCGAAGAACAGATCAACGCCCGCATGCAGGAGGACCTGGAACTCATCGCCCGCACCCTGCGGCTGCCGCTGAGCGAGGCGATACGACAGGACCGGCCCGGCCTGGTGCAGGCGGCCATCGATTCCACGGTCGGCTTCGACCAGGTCTACGCTGTCAATGTCTACGACGAGAAGGGCGTCCGGGTGGCCCAGAGCGGCCGCCGCCGGGCCGCCGTGCCGAGTCGCACCGCAGCCGAAATGGCCGAGCAGGGCGAGCGCCTGGAGGCAGCGGCGGCGATCGGCACGGAGCAGCTGGTGTCCGTGTTCCAGCCCTTGACCACCGGCGACGGCCGCATCGCCGGACTGCTCCAGGTGACCCGCCACAGCGGCGCGGTACGCGGCTACCTCGAGCGCACCCAGCTCCTGGCCTTGGTCGGGGTGGCCACGGCCGGGGCCCTGCTCACGCTGCTGATCGTGCTCGGCCATCATTACGGGGTCGGCCGGCACGCCCGCGCCATCGAGACCGGATTGCAACGTGTGCGCGAGGGCGACGACCGCCACCGGCTGACGCCGGCGGGCGTGGCGGAGTTCCGGAGCCTGGCCAGCAACATCAACCGCATGCTCGACGGTATCGCCGCATCCCAGCAGGCACTGGAACGCCAGCGCGCCACGGAAGCCGGGCTGCGGGAGCAGTTGCACCAGAGCGAGAAGATGGCGGCGGTCGGCCGGCTGGCGGCCGGCGTGGCGCACGAGCTCGGTTCCCCGCTGGCCGCCCTGTACGGCCGCGCCCAGCAGTTGCTGCGGGCGGCGCCGCTCGAAGCGGCTGAACGCCCGGCGCTGCAGGCCATCCAGGACGCGGCGCTGCGCATGGAACAGACGATCCGCCAGCTGCTCGACTACGGGCGCGCCAACCCGCTGCAGCGCCGCCGCGTGGAGCTCGCGCCGCTCCTGCGGCGCCTGGCGGACGAGGCGCTCACGGCCGCTGCGGACCCGCCGCAGCTGGCGCTGCCGTGCCCGGACCCGTCGCTGGCCGTGTGCGCCGACCCCCTGCGGCTGGAGCAAGCCTTGCGCAACCTGATCGACAACGGCCTGGACGCCGCCCGCCGAAAGGTGACGATCGGGGCCGCGGCCGGCGACGACGGCAGCGTACGGGTTTACGTCGCCGACGACGGGCCGGGCATCCCGCCGGCGGAGCGCGACCGCGTGTTCGAGCCCTTTTTCACCACCAAGCCCGTGGGCCAGGGCACGGGCCTCGGGCTCAGCGTGGCGGCAGCCGCGGCGGCGGATCACGGCGGGCGCCTCGTGGTGACCGACGACCCGCTGCTGGGCGGTGCCCGTTTCACCCTCCAGCTGCCCGCGGAGCCGCCCGATGACCAGGCCTGACCCCGGCCGCCGCCCCTGCGTCCTGGTCGTCGAGGACGACGCAGGGCTGCGCGACATGCTGCACCAGGAACTGGACGACGCCGGCTACGCGACGCTCACCGCCGCCGACGGCGACACGGGCCACGCCCTGGTCGTGGAGCAGAAGCCCGACCTGGTGCTGAGCGACCTCCGGCTGCCGGGCGCGGACGGCCAGGCCTTGCTGGCCCATTGCCGGACGCTGCCGGATCCGCCGGCGTTCATCATGATCACGGCCTTCGGCACGGTCGAGCAGGCGGTGGAGGCGCTGAAGCAGGGCGCCGACGACTTTCTCACCAAGCCCCTCCGCCTCGAGCACCTGCGGCTCGCGGTCGCGCGCGCCCTGGAGGCGCGGCAGCTGCGCTCCGAGCTGAGCCAGTACCGGCGCCTGCTGGCGGAAGGAGAGTTCCACGGCATGCTGGGGCGCAGCGCGCCGATGCGCGAGCTCTACGAGCTGGTCCGGCGGATCGCGCCGCTGCCCTCGCCCGTGATCATCACTGGCGAAAGCGGGACCGGGAAGGAGCTCGTGGCGCGCGCGCTGCACGCCGAGAGTCCGCGCCGCGACCGCGCTTTCGTGCCGCTCAACTGCGCCGCCATCCCGGCCGAGCTGATGGAAAGCGAGCTGTTCGGGCACGCCCGCGGCGCCTTCACCGGCGCCACCCAGCAGCGGGACGGACTGTTCGCCGAGGCCGACGGCGGCACCCTGCTGCTCGACGAGATCGGCGAGATGCCGCCGGAGATCCAGGCCAAGCTGCTGCGCGTCCTCGAGGATGGCAGCATCCGGCCGCTCGGCACCGACAGCGAGCGGCGAGTGGACGTGCGCCTGCTGGCGGCCACCCACCGCGACCTCGAGGCCGAGGTCGCCGCCGGGCGTTTCCGCGCCGACCTGTTCTACCGGCTGGAAACCTTCCAGGTCCGGGTCCCGCCCTTGCGTGAGCGCGGCGACGACCTGGACCTGCTGGCGGCGCACTTCGTGGCGCGCTTCGCTGCGGCCCGCGGCCAGCCTCCACCCGCGCTGGCCGAGGACACGCTGGCCTGCCTCCGGGCCTACGGTTTTCCCGGCAACGTGCGCGAGCTGGTAAACGCGCTGGAGCGCGCCACCGCCTTTTGCGGCGGCCGCGAGATTCGCCCCGCGCACCTCCCCGAGCGGATCCGGCGGCACAGGCGGATGACGGCGGGCTCCGACGCGCCCGGGGCGGGCGGCGAGGACGGGGCGGAGCGGCTGGTCGTGCGCGGCGACGACCCGGAGGACTGGCCGTCGCTGGAGGCGTGGGAGCAGCGCTACATTCGCTGGGTGCTCGAGCGCCTCGACGGCAACAAGCGGCGCGCCGCGGAGGTCCTCGGGATCGGCCGGCGCACGCTCTACCGGCGCCTCGACAACATGTGACGCCCTGGCACATGCGCCGGTTGATTGTGCCAGCCTGGCACACCCGGGCGCTCGCCCGGTCCCCGCCGCGGGCCGGCGGATCGCGGTAAGTCGCTGTCCTGGCAGGCATCCGCCGGGGTGGCACGCGCCTTGCAGTATTTCGGGCAGGCCAACAATCCCATTGCAAGGAGCCGACATGAAACATCGCCAGCACACTGCCTTCGCCCTCGCCGCCACCGCCGCTCTCGCGGCCGGCCTTGCCGCGGCACCCGGCATCGCCGAAGAAGGCTACGGCACAGGCCAGGCGCAGGCTGCGCCGCCCGCGGACGTGCCGGGCGCCAAGCTCGACCAGTTCGTGGTGGCGCTCGAAGAGGTACACGCCATCGGCAGCAAGGCCACCGAGGAACTGGAGCAGAGCGGGGACATGGAGGAAGCCCGGCTGATCCAGGAGCGTGCCCAGGGCGAGATGATCGAAGCCGTCAAGGACGCCGGCCTGACGGTGGAGGAGTACAACCGCATCGCGCAGTTGATGAATTCCGACCCCACCATCCAGGAGCGCGTCAACAAGCGGATCGAAGACCGCAGCTGAGCGGCGGGGCCCGGTCCTGGGGACTGTCCCCAGGACATGTCCTGGGGACAGTCCCCGGGGGCCGGGCCCTCCTCAAGCGATCCGCGGCACGGCCGGCTCGGGCAGGTCCCGAAAGAACAGCTGGCGCGTCCTCGGCGCCAGGCGCTCGAGATCGAGCAGCACGAAGAAATCGACCGTGCCGAACTCCGCGTCCAGCGCCGGCGGGCCGCAAACCTCGGCCCCGAGATTGAGATAGCTCTGGAACAACGGCGGCAGCTCGCCCGGCTCGAGCGGGCGACTCGGCCCACGGCGAACCTCGATCGCGTGCTCACGCTGCGGGGCCACCGAATAGCGCTCGCTCAGGAAGCCCTCGAGCTTCAGCTGGCGCCAGGCAGCGACACCGGTGGCGGTGTCACGCGTCGGCAGCGAGCAGCAGCCGAACAGGTAGCGCTGGCGGTTCCACAGCAGGTAGGCCGCGAGGCCGCGCCAGAGCAGGTGAATCACCCGGCCGTTGCGATGGCCCGCCTCGACGCAGGCCCGGCCGATTTCCACCGCATTCCCAAGCACCTCGGGCGGCAGCCGCCGCAGGTCGAACTCCGACTCCGAGTAGTAGCCGCCGTGAAGCTCGCCCATGGGGCCGGTCTGCAGCCGGTAACTGCCGACCACCGTGTCGCTGGGCAGGTGCTCGATCATGATGTGATGGAACAACGGATCCCAGGGATCCGCGTCGAGGCCGGTCTGCCAGCTTTCGGCAAAACCCTCGCCGAGTTCGCGGTTGAATACCTCGAAGCGCAGCCGCTGCACGGCGGCCAGATCGTCGGCCGAGGCGGCAAAACGCAGGCGATACGAGCCAGCCACGCGCAGGAGCGGCGGCAGGCATTCGGGAGCGACCGGGTAACAGGCGGGTTGCGCGAGCATGGCAGTACCGTGTGGGATTTGCCGCGCACGGTACGACCGTCCGATGACACGCCGCTTGCCGCCGTGTTGCCGTTTCGGGTCAGCGGGTGGAAGCCCCGGTTTGCCCGCGAATTGCGGCCTTTCCCGCCCTGTACAGGGTTGGGGACTGTCCCCAGGCTATGTCCCCATGCCGAGAAAACCGAGACAGCTCCATGGCGGCCGCTACTACCACGTGATCAACCGCGGCAGTGCGCGCCAAACCGTCTTCCACGACACCAAGGACTACCAGGCCTTCCTGGATTTCATGCGCGCGGCCCAGGAACGGGTGCGCATGGGCATCCTGGCCGTCTGCCTGATGCCCAACCACTTCCATTTCCTGGTTCGCCCGGCCGGCGACAAGGACCTGAGCGATTGGATGCACTGGGTGATGACCAAGCAGGTGGCGCGCCATCGCTGGGTGCACCAGACGAGCGGCCACGTCTGGCAGGGACGGTTCAAGCCGTTCGAGATCCGGACCGACGGTTACCTGCTGATGATCATGCGCTATGTCGAGCGCAACGCGCTGCGCGCCGCGCTGGTGGAGCGGGCGGAGCACTGGCCGTGGGGCAGCCTGGCGTGGCGCTGTCGCGGCGGCGCGCCCTTCGAGCTCTTGGATCCGCCGGCCGGATTGCCCGCCCGGTGGGTCGAGCGCGTCAACCGCCCGGAGAATGCTCTAGAGCTGAAGGCCGTCCGGAACAGTGTGCGGACGGGCGCGCCGTTGGGGGTGGGGACTGTCCCGGGGACAGTCCCCAAAACTTAGTCCTGCGGCAGGTCGACGTTGAACTTGACCGACGTGGACTGCTCCACCGGCTTCGTCGGCGGGTTGACCCAGTAAATCTTCACCGGCATCCCGCGCGCCGATTTCTCGACCGCATTCACGTACTCGTGGTCGATCGCGTGCCGCTTGACCGTCTCCTCGCCCGGCGGCACGGCCGCGCAGCCCGACACCAGCATCCCGGCCGCAGCCAATGGCAGGACCAGCCTCGATACAGTCGCTTTCATCAGGGCACCTCCTCTCGATCGCCCGCCGGGCGGGGCACGCTCGCCGCGCCTGGGTGACGAATTTTTAATCATATTCGCCGGGGACCAAAGTGCAACCGCAGCGTGTGCTGCGGTGCAACACCGGCGCGGCCGCGAACGGGGAGATCCGCCTACCGGGCGTCAAGCAGCGCCAGCAACTCCGTCGTCTTCGCCTCCATCAGCGCCTTGTCACCCCGGGCCTCGACATTGAGCCGCACCAGCGGCTCGGTGTTCGAGGCGCGCAGGTTGAAGCGCCAGTCGGCGAACTCCATGGACAGGCCGTCGGTGCGATCGACGGCCACGGCCTCGTCCGCGTAACGATCCTCGACCGCCGCCAGCACCGCCGGCGGATCGTCGATCGAGCGGTTGATCTCGCCGGAGGCCGGGAAGGCGGCCATGCGCTCCTCGACCAGCGCCGACAGCGGGCGGCCGGCGCGGGACACGAGCTCCGCCACCAGCAGCCACGGGATCATCCCGGAGTCGCAGTAGGCGAAGTCGCGGAAGTAGTGATGCGCGCTCATCTCGCCGCCGTACACGGCGTCCTCGAGCCGCATGCGCTCCTTGATGAAGGCGTGGCCGGTCTTCGACATCACCGGCACCCCGCCGCCCCGTTCGACGATGTCGATGGTGTTCCAGGTCAGGCGCGGGTCGTGCACGATCTTCGCGCCGGGGTGCTTGGCCAGGAACGCCTCGGCCAGCAGCCCGACGATATAGTAGCCCTCGATGAAGCGGCCGGTCTCGTCGAACAGGAAGCAGCGGTCGTAGTCGCCGTCCCAGGCGATGCCGAAATCGGCGCCGGCCTTGACCACGGCGTCGGCGGTCGCGGCGCGATGCTCGGGCAGCAGCGGGTTGGGCACGCCGTGCGGGAACGTGCCGTCGGGCGCGTGCTGGATTTTCACGAACTCGAAGGGCAGCCGCGGCTCGAGCTTGTCGATCACCAGGCCCGCGCCGCCGTTGCCGGCGTTGACCACGAGCTTCAGCGGCTTGAGCGCCTGGCGGTCGACATAACCGAGCAGGTGATCGATGTATTCCGCGTAGATATCGACCTCGGTCCGCCGCCCCCGCCGCGGCGTGGCTTCGAAGCGGTCGCGCTCGACCCGCTCCTCGATGTCCTTCAGGCCCGAGTCGCCGCTGATCGGCTTCGACTGCTCGCGCACGAATTTCATGCCGTTCCAGTCGGGCGGATTGTGGCTGGCGGTGACCATGATGCCGCCGTGCACGTCGAGGTGGCTGGCGGCGAAGTACACCATCTCGGTGCCGCCCAGGCCGATGTCGACCACGTCCACGCCGGCGTCCATCAGGCCCTCGGCCAGCGCGTCGGCGAGCTCGGGGGACGACAGCCGCACGTCGTAGCCGACCGCCACGCGGCGCGGGCCGATGACGGCGGCGTAGGCGCGGCCGATGCGGCGGGCGATGTCGGGGTTGAGGTCGTCCGGGAGGCGGCCGCGGACGTCATAGGCCTTGAAGCATTTCATGTGAGGTCATCCAGTGGCGGAAGCCGGCATTCTAGCAACGCAGCGTGAAACCTGGGCCAGTCGGCGAGTCCCGGCGTTTCTGCACGCTCCGGCGACGAAGGCCCCCTGCAATGCCCGGCCCAGTAGTGCTAGTATCTGACCAACTAAGTAGTCACTTTAGGAGACAGGGCATGCGCGCCGACACGGTGAACCTGGCTGACGCCAAGGCCAGGCTGAGCGAACTGGTGGAACAGGCGGAGTCGGGCGAAACCGTGGTCATCACGCGTCGCGGCAAGCCCGTCGCGAGGCTGACGACTGCGACGCCGGAGCGCAAGCCGGTCGCGCTGGCGATACTGGCGGCAGTGACGGAACCGATGCCGCGCCAGGACGAGTCCGCGGCCACCTTCATCCGGAAGCTGCGCGAGGATTCGCGCTACTGATGCATTACCTCGACACGAGCGTGCTGGTCGCGGCCCTGACGAACGAGGCCAGGACCGCGACGACACAGCGCTGGCTCGCCGCGCAGGCGCCGGGGGCGCTCGCCATCAGCGACTGGGTGATCACTGAATTCTCCGCGGCCCTGGCAATGAAGCTCCGGCTGCGGGCGCTGGCGGCCGGGCATCGGGCCGATGCGCTCCGGGTATTCGCCGCGCTGGTGGAGGAGTCGTTTCACGTGCTCGGCGCGAGCGGGACGGAGTTCCGCGTGGCCGCCCGCTTTGCCGACCAGCAGAAGACCGGGCTGCGCGCTGGCGACGCCCTGCACCTGGCGATCGCCTCGGGGCACGGCGCGGCCGTGGTGACGCTCGACCGGAAGCTGGCGGCAGCCGCACGGTCGCTCGGCGTCAGCTGCCAGATGCTCTGATGGGGACTGTCCCGGGGACAGTCCCCACCTAACCCCGCCCGTAGGTGTCCTCGAAGCGGACGATGTCGTCCTCGCCGAGGTAGGAGCCCGACTGCACCTCGACCAGGTGCAGCGGCACCTTGCCGGGGTTCTCGAGCCGGTGGGTGGTGCCCATCGGGATATAGGTGGACTGGTTCTCGCCCAGCAGGAACACCTCGTCGCCGCACGTGACGCGGGCCGTGCCCTGCACCACGATCCAGTGCTCGGCGCGGTGGTGATGCATCTGCAATGACAGCTGCGCGCCCGGGTTCACCACGATCCGCTTCACCTGGAAACGGTCGCCGTTGTCGATGCTGTCGTAGCTGCCCCAGGGCCGGAACACCTGGCGATGCAGCGAGGTCTCGTAGCGGCCGTCGGCCTTGAGCCGCGCCACCAGCTTCTTCACGTCCTGAACCCGGTCGCGCGGCGCCACCAGCACGGCGTCCTTGGTCTCGACCACCACGCAGTCGGCCAGCCCGACCGCCGCCACCAGGCGGCTCTGGGCGTAGAGATAGCAGTTGGTGGCGTCCTCGCAGAGCACGTCGCCGACCGCGACGTTGCCGGCCGCGTCCGCTTCGCAGGCGTCGTGCAGGCTGGCCCAGCTGCCGACGTCGCTCCAGCCGGCGGCCAGCGGCACCATCCAGGCATGCGCCGTGTTCTCCATCACCGCGTAGTCGATGGAGTCCGAGGGACATTCCTCGAAGGCATGCCGATCCACGCGGACGAAGTCGAGATCCGACTTCGCGCCGGCCACGGCGGCCACGCACTGGGTCACGATCTCGGGGCGATGCGTCCGCAGCTCCTCGATGTAGCGGCCGGCGCGGAACATGAACATGCCCGAGTTCCAGAAGTACTCGCCCGAAGCGACGTACTCGGCGGCGAGTTTCGCATCGGGCTTCTCCACGAACTGCTGCACGGCGGCGGCGCCGTCCTTGGCCGCGGCGCGGATGTAGCCGTAACCGGTCTCGGGCCGGTCGGGCACCACGCCGAAGGTGACCAGCTTGCCCTCCTCCGCCAGCTTCGCGCCCGCGGCCACGGCACGGCGGAAAGTCGCGGGATCGCGGATGACGTGGTCGGCCGGCAGCACCAGCAGCACCGGGTCCACGCCCTGGGCCTGCTCCTGCAGGGCCGTCGCCGCCGCCAGGGCCACCGCCGGCGCCGTGTTGCGGCCCACCGGCTCGAGCAGGATCGCCGCCGGCTTCACGCCGGCCGCGCGCAGCTGCTCCGCGACGAGGAAGCGGTGCTCCTCGTTGCAGACGATGATCGGCTCGGCCAGGCCCTCGATCCCGTCGAGGCGCGCGAGGGTCGCCTGGAGCATGGTCTGCTCGCCCACCAGCGGCAGCAGCTGTTTCGGGTAGAGCTCGCGCGACAGCGGCCACAGGCGCGTGCCGGAGCCGCCGGACAAAATCACGGGGACGATCATCTGGGCAATCCCTGGCGTCGAAAGGTGCCCCGGATTGTACGACAGGGTGGCGGGGTGATTGCCACGGCCAGGCGCGGGATTTGTGACGGGCGTCCGGCTGCGGGCCCGGGCCGCCGATTATCCTGCGTTCCATGCACGCCACGCAGCTGGAATCCAAGGTCGGCGAGGCCCCGCGGTTCTACCTCGGGCGCCAGCCCATCCTCGACCGCGACGGGCGCACGGTGGCCTACGAACTGCTGTTCCGCCCCAGCGCGCGCAACGGCGTGGACGTGGTGGACGACCGCGCCGCGACGGCCGCGGTGATCGCGCACGCCTTCAGCGACCTCGGCATCGAGGCCGTGCTCGGCGGCTGCAAGGGCTTCATCAACTTCGACGCCGCGCTGCTCCATTCCGAGGTGCCGGAACTGCTGCCGGCGAGCAGTATCGTCATCGAGATCCTCGAGACCGTGGAGATCACGCCGGCGCTGCTGGACCGCTGCCGCGAACTGAAGGCCAAGGGCTTCCGCTTCGCGCTCGACGATGTCATGCGCCCGGAAGAGATCGGCCCCGAGGTGCTCGGGCTGATCGACATCGTCAAGGTCGACCTGGCCACCACCCACCGCGACGACCTGCCCGCCATCGCCGCGGCGGGGCAAGCCGCGGGCGTGCAGCTGCTGGCGGAGAAAGTGGACAGCCTGTTCCACGCCGACCGGTGCAAGGAACTCGGCTTCGACCTGTTCCAGGGCTATTACTTCGCCCGCCCCATGCTGCTCGGCGGGCGCGATACCCGGCCGGACCGGCAGTTGCTGCTGCAGTTGCTGCAGCAAGTGGCGCAGAACGCGCCGCGCCAGGAGATCGAGCAGACCTTCAAGCGCGCGCCCGAGCTGGCGTTCAAGCTGATGCGGCTGGTGAACTCCGTCGGCATGGGGCTGGCCAACCGCATCCAGAGCCTCGCGCATGCGCTGGTCGTGCTCGGCGACCGGCAGCTGCATCGCTGGCTGCAGGTGCTGGTGTTCGCGCACCAGGACCAGGACGGCGCGCCGAGCGCGCTGATGACGCTGGCGGCCACGCGCGGCCGGCTGATGGAACTGATTACCGAGCGCTGCCCCGACTACGCCGACCTGCGCGACCAGGCTTTCATGACCGGGATCATGTCGCTGCTCGACACGCTGCTCGACATGCCGATGGAAGACCTGCTGCAACAGGTCAACCTCGGCCTGCCGATCCACGACGCGCTGCTCGCGCGCCGCGGCCGCCTGGGCGAGATGCTCAGCCTCGTCGAGGCGCTGGAGAAGAAGGACTCGGCCTTGCTGCCGCGGCTGCTCGGCGAGGACTCCCGGTGGCCGGTGGACGAGCTGCCGGCGCTGCAGGTCAGCGCGATGACCTGGGCCGGGGAGCTCGGGGTGGCGCGCTAAGTCCCGGTACTGGGGACAGTCCCCAGGTCAGAGCGGGGGGCGCTCCTGCGGCAGCGGCTGTTCACGTGCCCATTCGATCGCGGCCTCGACATCGCCCTCTTCAATGCCCAGCGACTCGAGTTTCTCCCGCACGCCGCGGGCGGCGTCCGGGCGCACCGGGGTGAGTACGATGCGCCCCTGTTCCACCGCGACGTCGAAATACTCGAACCGGCCGACGGCCGAGACCACCGCCTTGGGGAGCGTCAGCTGGTTCTTGGAAGTGAGCTTGGCGAGCATGGGGCGCGTCCGGATGTTGGAGTAAGGAATTCTTACTACGGTCCGAGCCGGCTTGCAATCGCGGCGTCGAGAGCCTGGGCGAGCCTCACAGCCAGCTCTCGACCATCAGCCCCGGCACGCGCCGGAATTCGCGCTCATTGTTGGTGACCAGCGCAAGTCCGGCGCTGCGGGCGTGTCCCGCGATCATGAGGTCGTAGGCGCCGATAGCCTGCCCGGCGCGCCTGAGTTCTGCGCGCACCCGACCGCTATGGAAAGCTGCCGGGGCGTCGAATGGCAACACCACGAGGCGCGCGGCGAAACTCTCGAGCACGCGGCGGTTGGCCTCCGGCCGCGCAGAGTGCTCGACGCCGAAATGCAGCTCGCTTAGCACGACCGAGGAGATCGACAGGGACTCTGCATGCTGGTCGAGGCGATCCTGCAGCGCGGGATGCTGATGCCGGAGCACGAAAACGCAGCTGTCCGTGTCCAGCATGTAGCGGAGCATCAGAGCGCGTCCCGCTCCTGGATGGGAGGCTGCTCGCGCTCGCCCATGAAATCATCGGACACGGCCGGACCGGCGAAGAAATCCTCCCAGCGACGGCCGGACGGAACGATCAAGCGCGCGTCGCCAATCCGGAGGATGTCCACCTGCTTCACGTCCTCGGGCAAGGCGACATCCTTGGGCAGGCGCACGGCCTGGGTTCGGTTGCTCTTGAACACTGTGGTCTGGGTCACTGGGCGCTCGCTCATGTTGCCAAGTATGGCCGCAGCCGAGGGATATATCAACTGGATATACACTCTGCTCCGGGCTTCAGAGATCATCTCCGCGGGAGACGGAGCCGGGAACCGGCGATATGGCGGTTATAGCGCGGGAAATGGCGAACTGGGGACTGTGAAAGGCTCATGCGCGAGGTCCAACCCGGGCATCGTGTCCGTGCTGCCGGTCGGCGCGGCATTTCCTCGGAACCCGCCTTTCAGCCTAGAATCGGGCGCCTGAACCGTGCGAAGAATAAATCCAACGGGTGGCGTGGCCCCGCAGCGGGCCGAAGGGGGAGCGACAATGAGCATCAGGCATTGGGGGAAGGTGGCGCTGGGCCTGCTGGCGTTGGCGGTGGCGGCGGAGGGCTGGGCGCAAAGCGCCGCGGAGGTCATCGAGCAGGCGCGGGCGCGGGCCCGCCAGGTCGAGGAGATCAAGCAGGTCCTGAACGACCCGGACCAGAACGTGCGCCTGGCGGCTTTCGAGACCATGGTCGGCAGCGACGACCCGCTCATGCGGGACCTGGCGCTCGACGCGGGACTGAACAGCACCGACCAGGTCCTGCGCGGGATGGCGCTGCGCCACGCCGTGCTCGGGCTGGCGCAGCTCACGATCTCGCTGGAGGTGGACGAAACCGCCCCCAAGGAAATCCAGGAAAGCTCGCGCGATTACCTGCTGAAGAACGGCAGCAGCTTTGCCATGACCATCGACGCCAAGGGCAGGGATTTCGGCACAGGCGCCTTTCACGGCGCCGGCCAGGCCTCGTACCGCGGCAACGTCAGCGGGCTGGTGGTGACGTTCAAGTACAGCTATCACTCGGGTGAGCTGCACCTGCAGGACGACAACACCCTGGCCGGCAAGATGTTCTACCAGTGGAGTTCGCACAACCACCAGTTCAAGGCGACGGCCCCGCTGCGCTGAAGCGCGGGGCCGCTGACGCGGCCTAGCGTTCGCCCTCGAGGATCCGGACCCGGCCGAGCGCGACCTCGGCCGGCGCGCCGCGGGTCGCGTAGATTTCCAGCCGCAGCAGGCGCGCGCGCACCGGCAGGAACTCGAGGCGCGCCACGCCGTCGACGTACTCCAGCGTGCCGGAAGTCACGGCGCGCCAGGCCGGCCTTTCGGCGTTCACCGAGGTCATCACCTGCACCCGCGCCGGCAGGGCCGGCGAGTCGCCCGCCTCCCCCGCGATGAACTCCACCCCCCGCACGATGCGCACCGCGTCGGGGCCGCCGAGCTCCACCGCCGCCGGCCACTGCGGCACGCGCGCCGCCCAGAATCCTTCGCTGCCGCCGCTGGTGAGCCGCGCCGCGATGTGCCCCGAGCCGGTCGGATCGACGCTCCAGCCCGTGACCTGCCAGGCGCCGGATGCCGGCGCGATCGCGCCTGCGGCCGCCGGACCTTGGGCCGGGCTCGAGGCCACGGCCGGCGCCGGGGCCGCGACGCCGCCGCGCACGAAGGCATCCACCTTGGCCATCAGGGCATCGGTGCGGATCACGGTGCCCACGCCGCTGCGCGCGCTGACCGACAGCAGCATGCCGACGGGCTGGTCGCCGAGCAGCAACAGGCTGCCGCTGTGGCCCTTGCGAATGCGCTCGCCCTCCACCGTCGGCAGCACCCGGAGCAGGCCGGCGCCGTCGTCGTCCACCACCGTCACCGCCAGCCGCCCGAGCGTGCCGTCGCCGTTCACCGAGCGCAGCGTGCCGAGCCCGCCGTCGCGCAGCCGGCGCTCCACCGAGCGCGGAATGCTGCCGACGCTGTAGCCGCAATCCTGGCCGATGCCCCCGGCCAGGACCGCGACGGCTGCGTCGTCGCCGAGGTCCACCACCTCGACGCCCTCGCCGCGCAGCCCGCGCGGCCCCTCGCGCAAGAGCGACGGCACGCTGGTCTCCTGCGCCACGTGAAACGGCAGCACCGCGAAGCAGCGGCCGCCGGAATGCATCAGCCAAGCCTGGCCCACCTCGAGCTCCGGGGCGTCGTAGGAGCGCACCACCGCCTGCTGCGCGTGGGCGAGCGGCAGCGCCAGCAGCAGCGCCACGCCCGCCGCGAACACCGCAGGGCGTCTTGCGTCACGCATCCGCATCACCCTGCCCGCCCCGCCAGCGCCGCCAGTCCGCCGCCAGCCGGCGGCGCCGCTCGCGGAAACTGCCCTGGCCGAGCTCGGCGCCGTCCTTGTAGATCGACATGAAACCCAGCAGCGAGACGAGCAGCACCGCCCAGGTCGACACCGCGCTGTGGCGGGTCAGGCGCGCCAGCAGGCCGGGCGAGAAGCTGTAGCCCTGGTCGCCGAAGCGCACGATCTGCACCGCGTCCGCCTCGCCCAGCGCGACCACGGTCATGGCGGCCGGCTCCGTCGGCGCCGGCAGCAGGTCGAAGTGCACGAAGCCCTTGGTCGCGCTGCCGCCGGCGCGCGAGCGCTGGCCGAGGTCGACCCGGTCGCCCGGCAGCAGTGCCGCGGTCGTGACCAGGTCGCGCCCGCCCGCGGCCTCGTCCGAGCGGGTGTAGAGGGACACCGTCCCGCCGCGCAGCAGGGTGGGCTCGCGCCACGACACGTCCTTGCCGATCGACCCGGCGCCCGCGAAGGGCAGCAGGATGCGGCGCGGGGGATGGTCGGCGCCCGGCGGCGGGAAATGCAGGATGGCCGCGTGGCCGAGTTCCAGCGGCGCCGCAGCGCCGCCCGGCAGCAACTCCAACGGCGCCAGGCCGTCTCCCTCGCCGCTGACCTGCAGGGCGAGGCTGCCGTCGTCCCCGACGTCGAGGCGCACCGAGTACGCCGCCTCGATGCGCGGCATGGCGGGCAGGCGCAGGGTGGCCTCGCTCAGCCCGCGCAGGTCGAAAGCGCGCCAGCGGCGCCCGGGGCACGGCGAGTCGGCCTCCGGCGCCGGCAGCTCGTCCAGCCCGGCCGACGCGCTCGACTCGCCGGCGCGGATGCAGAGCAGCGCCCCGTCGATGCGCCAGTTCGTCTCCAGCTCGGGGGTCAGCAGCAGGGTCGCATGCTCGGACTGCGCCTCGATTGAGAACGGCCACGGCTGGCGCGACAGCAGCGCCCACGCCACCAGCCCGACGAGCGCAATGACCAGCAGCGGCAGCGATGTCCGCAGCGCCAGCAGCAACAGGTTCCACGAGTCGTCGAGCAGCTGCAGGAACCCGATCTCGCGGGCGCCCGCCTCGCTCACGGGTTGGCGCCCAGCTGCAACTCGATGGCGACCGCGCCGAGCGGCCGGCCGTAGCGCTCACGCTCGATGACCACCTGCTTGCGGCCGGCGCCGAGCAGGCCGAGCGGGATGCTGCAGCGGTAGTCGTAGCTGGTGCGCCGCCCCTCGGTGAACTCCTCGCAGTCGTGCTCGGCGCCGTCCGGCCCGCGGAACCAGACGTCGTTGGCGCCGAAGGCGTTCACCAGCACGTCCACGCTGGCGGCGGGATCGACGGAGACCGGCACGAGGTACACGGCCGGCGACTCGTCGCAGCTGCCGGGCATGGCGCGCACCGCGAGGTCGCCCGCGGGATAGCGGCTGATGAGCTCGCGCTGGCGCGTGAAATCCTCGTAGGGCAGCACGACCATGCCCCCGGCGCCCGCGCTGACGTCGTAGCTGTTGCGCGAGTAGTAGACGCCGTCGCGCGACAGCAGCGTCAGGCAGACGGCGTCGGCCGACGCCGGGACCAGCAGGCCGGCGAGCGCGGCTGCGCCGGACAGCGCGCTCGTGGCGGCCACGCCGACGACCACGGAACCGCTGACGGCGACCTCTTCCTGCACCGCCTCATGGAAACTGCCGTTCAGGCTGGCCCGGGGCGGCGGCGTGGCGCCGGCCTGGCCGGCGGCGAGACAGAGCAGCACGGCGAACACTCCGGGCGACGGCGCTCCGAACGACGCCGGCGTCCGCGTTCGCATCACAGGTGGCATGTGCATGGCGTCCTCCCCTGGGCCGCCTTCAGTCGGCGGCCCGTCCCCGCGGTCGATTCTGCGGCCGGCGGTGGAGAGGGTCAATTCAGGCAGCTGCACGTCGCGGCAGTGGCTTACATGACACGAATCCGGGGGTTTCGTGTCACGTAAGGGCCGAATCGGCGTGGCTTTCCGCTGGTTTCTCTCGTAAAAACAGTAGCCTAGGTCGGTCCGACCCGCTGCCCGCGCCCGATACCGTAGTAGGTGAAGCCCAGCCGCTGCATGTGGTCGGGGTCGAAGACGTTGCGGCCGTCGAAGATCACGGGCTCGGCCAGCGCTTCCTTCACCGCATCGAAGTCGGGGCTGCGGAACTCCATCCACTCGGTCACCAGCGCCAGGCAGTCGGCGCCCTCGAGCGCCTCAGCGGCGTTCTTGCACAACACCAGGTCCGGCCGGTCACCGTAGATGCGCCCGGTTTCCTTGCGCGCCTGCGGGTCGTAGGCCCGCACTTTCGCGCCCGCCTCCCACAGCGACTCCATCAGCACCCGGCTCGAAGCCTCGCGCATGTCGTCGGTGTTGGGCTTGAAGGCCAGGCCCCAGATCGCGACGGTCTTCCCAGCGAGGTCGCCGCCGTAGTGCGCGCTGATCTTGTCGAACAGGACGCGTTTCTGGCGCTCGTTCACGGCCTCGACGGCCTCGAGAAGCAGCGCCGGGAAGCCGGCCTTCTGCGCCGAGTGCGCCAGCGCCTTCACGTCCTTGGGGAAGCAGGAGCCGCCGTAGCCGGCGCCCGGGTAGATGAAGTGGTAGCCAATGCGCGGATCCGAACCGATGCCGAGGCGGACATGCTCGATGTCGGCGCCGAAGCGCTCGGCCAGGTTCGCCAGCTCGTTCATGAAACTGATCTTGGTCGCCAGCATGGCGTTGGCCGCGTACTTGGTCAGCTCCGCCGAACGGATGTCCATGGCGATGAGGCGGTCGTGCTGGCGATTGAAGGGCTCGTAGAGCAGCCGCAATAGCTCGGTGGTGCGCGGGTTGTCGGTGCCGACGATGATGCGGTCCGGGCGCATGAAGTCGTCGACCGCGGCGCCCTCCTTGAGGAATTCCGGGTTCGAGACCACGTCGAAGTCGATCGCCGCGCCGCGCTCGGTGAGGGTGCGGTCGATCTCGGCCTTCACCTTGTCGGCCGTGCCGACCGGCACCGTCGACTTGTCCACGACGATGCGGTAGTCCTCCATGTGCTCGCCGATGCTGCGCGCGACGGCGAGAACGTGCTGCAAGTCGGCCGAGCCGTCCTCGTCCGGCGGCGTGCCGACGGCGATGAACTGGAACAGGCCGTGGGCCACGCCCTGGGGAATGTCGGAGGTGAACTTCAGCCGGCCGGACTCGCGGTTGCGGGCCACTACCGCCTCGAGGCCCGGCTCGAAGATCGGGATCTCGCCGGCGTTGAGCCGGTCGATCTTGTCCTGGTCGATGTCCACGCACAGGACCTGGTTGCCCACGTCCGCCAGGCAGGCGCCCGTGACCAGGCCGACATAGCCGGAGCCGAAAATCGTCACTTTCACCGCAATATCCCTTCAGGTTCGGGGTCGGACCGTCTCAAGTAATTGAAACGCGACGGATTATGGCAGAAAAACCCGGTGGATTGAGGG
Source organism: Thioalkalivibrio sp. XN8 (assembly GCF_011058255.1). GTDB lineage: Bacteria > Pseudomonadota > Gammaproteobacteria > Steroidobacterales > XN24 > XN24. Next base: position 205,843 of record NZ_JAALFH010000062.1, read on the forward strand.
CTTACGTCACACAAAACGCCGGTATTCGTGTCACGTAAGCTAGCCAAAAGGAATGTCGGTAAAGTTTACCCGCGAGACCAGTTCTCGACCTCAAGGCCCGGGACCCGGCTGAACTCCGCCTCGTTGTCCGTGACGACCACTGCGCCGAGCGCACGTCCCTGCGCTGCGATCCAGTAGTCGTTCGCGCCGATCGGCGTGCCGCAGCGCTCGAGATGCGCGCGGATTTCGGCATAGTGCCTCGCGACCTCGGCATCGAGCGGAACGAGTGCCATCTCGCGGACGAGTTCGGCGAGGCGAGCGGCATTGCGTTGCCTGGCAGCGCTCTTGGCGACGCCGAGCTCCAGCTCGCCAAGAACGATCGGGGAAAGCACCAGCGCCTCAGCGGGAACCCGGGCCAAGCGAGCGCGCAGCGGCGGCAAGCCTTTCATGGCGCCGATGAAGATGTTGGTATCCAGGATGTATTGCACTCAGAGCCCGGCCACAGGTTCCGGTGCAGGATCTGCCGGTGCCACGAGATCGATTTCCGCGGCGTCGGGCCAGCAGGGCTCGAACAACTCCGACGCCATCCGGGGCGCATCTGGCACCAGCCGGGCAACCACCTTCCCATGCCTGGTGATCACCACGGTGGCCCCCGCCTCCACTTCGGCAAGGAGAGACGAAAAATGGGCCTTGGCTTCAACGACCTGGACTCTTCGCATGGTTGCACACCATTCTGACCATGTGGTCAGAATTCTAGGTCATGCTGAGCAACCTTGCCAGATCGAGTTTCTGGGTGATTGAGCAGGAATCCCGGATGCGGCTCTGTCGTGCGCGACTCACATCCAGTTCAGGTTCCAGAGCTGGCGAGGATCCTCCGGACCACCCCCCGCACATTCTCATGAACCGCCGGCTCATCCAGCACCTTCTGCAGCGAGAACCACCGCCACGCCGAATGCTGGGCTGCCTGGCCTGAAGCCAGGGCTAGCGACCCGGCCACGTCCCGCGAAACCTGGACGAGGTAAGCCAGGTTCACATAGTGCGTCGACACCGATGGGTCGAATGCGCTGTCGGGATAGAAGTGATCCCAGGCGCCGAGCAGCCGAGCTTCGCGGAGGATTTCCGGAGCCAGGCCCACCTCCTCGATCGCGACCCGCTCCATCGCCTGGCCGATTGGCTCGTTCTTCCGGATGCGCCCGCCCGGCGTAAACCACCAGCCCTGCGCGGGCCGGTTGTTCCGCCACCCGAGCAACAGCTCGGGCCCGGCCTCTCCCGGACTGACGAGGAACAGGTCGATCGAGACCAGCGGCAAGGCCGCGCAAGCCATCGAGAAGGTCTCCGGAGCAAGCCAGCCGGGCTTGCTCATCGCTCAGCCGCGGGCCTCGTCGATGTGCTCCAGGTACCAGCGATACGCATCGCGCAGGCCTTCCTCGAGACCGATCCGGGCCTCCCAGCCGAGCGCCTTCAGCCGGCTGACGTCGAGCAGCTTCCGCGGTGTCCCGTCCGGCTTGCTGGTATCGAACTCCAAGCGGCCGGTGAAGCCCGTGACGCGGGCAACCGTCTCCGCCAGCTCGCGAATCGTGCAATCGACGCCGGTACCGACATTGATATGGCTCAGCATCGGTTGCGTGTGCGCCGAGTAGACCTCGGGAGATAGCCCCATCACATGCACGCAAGCCGCCGCCATGTCGTCGACATGCAGGAACTCGCGCATGGGGTTGCCCGAGCCCCAGATCACCACTTCCTCGTCGCCGCGCTGGACGGCCTCGTGGAAGCGCCGCAGGAGCGCCGGGATGACGTGGCTGTTCTCGGGATGGAAGTTGTCCCCTGGGCCGTACAGGTTGGTGGGCATGACGCTGCGGTAGTCCCGACCGTACTGCCGGTTATAGCTCTCGCACAGCTTGATGCCCGCGATCTTGGCGATGGCGTAGGGCTCGTTGGTGGGCTCGAGCGGTCCTGTAAGCAAGGCATCCTCGCGCATGGGCTGTTCGGCCAGCTTGGGATAGATGCAGGATGAGCCGAGGAAGAGAAGCTTCTCTACGCCCGCCACGTGCGCCGCGTGGATGACGTTCGCCTCGATGATCAGGTTCTGGTAGATGAACTCGGCCGGGTAGGTGTTGTTGGCATGTATGCCGCCGACCCGGGCTGCCGCGAGGTAGACCTGGTCGATCGCGCGCGAGGCAAAGAACGACTGCACCGCCGCCTGGTCCAGGAGGTCGAGCTCCTCCCGGCCTGCCGTGATGATGTTGCCGGCCCCGGATTGCTCGAGCTGCCGCACGATCGCGGAGCCGACCATGCCGCGATGACCCGCGACGAAGATGCCCTGGCCCGTGGACATAGTGCCGGTCAGCTCTCGAAGGACATCGGCACGTCGTGGCCGTGCGCCTTCAGGAAGGCATGGCGCTGGGCCACCTTGAGGTCTTCGGCCACCATCTCTGCGCACATCTCCTGGGCGGTGATTTCCGGCACCCAGCCGAGCTTCTCGCGTGCCTTGCTGGGATCGCCGAGCAGCGTCTCGACCTCCGCAGGGCGAAAGTAGCGCGGATCGACCCGGACGATCACATCGCCGGGACTCAGCGCGGGCGCCGCATCGCTTTCGACCGCCTCGACAATCGCCTGCTCCTCCACGCCCTCCCCCTCGAAGCGAAGCGCGACGCCGAGTTCGGCCGCGGTCCAGCGGATGAAGTCACGCACCGAGTACTGGACGCCAGTCGCGATCACGAAATCCTCCGGCTTGTCCTGCTGGAGCATCATCCACTGCATACGCACGTAGTCACGGGCGTGACCCCAGTCCCGGAGCGAATCCAGGTTGCCCATGTAGAGGCAGGGCTCGAGGCCTTGCGCGATGTTGGCCAGGCCGCGGGTGATCTTGCGGGTGACGAAAGTCTCACCGCGCCGCGGGCTCTCGTGGTTGAACAGGATCCCGTTGCAGGCATACATACCATAGGCTTCACGGTAGTTGACCGTGATCCAGTAGGCATAGAGCTTGGCGACCGCATAGGGACTGCGCGGATAGAACGGCGTGGTCTCCTTCTGCGGAATCTCCTGCACCAGGCCGTAGAGTTCGGAGGTCGAAGCCTGGTAATACCGGGTCTTCTTCTCCAGGCCCAGCAAGCGGATCGCCTCGAGCAGGCGCAGCGAGCCCAGCGCATCCACGTCGGCAGTGTACTCCGGGGCCTCGAAGCTCACCGCCACGTGACTCTGCGCGCCCAGGTTGTACACCTCGTCCGGCTGCACCTCCTGCAGGATGCGCGTCAGGTTGGAGGAGTCGGTCAGGTCCCCGTAGTGGAGCACGAAGCGCTGGTTCCGGACGTGCGGATCCTGGTAGATGTGGTCCACGCGCTGGGTATTGAACATCGAGGCGCGCCGCTTGATGCCGTGGACCTCGTAGCCCTTCTCCAGCAGGAACTCCGCCAGGTAGGAGCCGTCCTGGCCCGTGACTCCAGTGATTAGTGCTTTTTTCAAGGCGATCCCCAAGAGCTTTGTGACTATGCAGCCCCAGGATTCTTCCCGGCACGAGCCGGCAAATCAACCACTTTCCCGGTCGCCGGCTTGATGTGACCCCGACTCGCCCGATACACATGATCGGCCAGCGTCGCCGGCGGGCGATACTCCTCGACGACGTCCAACAGGATGCGGCGCATGGCGTCGCAGTCGTTCTGCAACACGGCCTTGCTGACGGCCTCGACCGCGCGGTGTACTTCGTCCCAGGCCGCGTGGCGCTCGCGGGCCTTCCAGATCCGCGGATGGTCGGTGCCGACCGCGTTGCCGCTGATCAGCAACTCTTCGTAAAGCTTCTCGGCCGGCCGCAAACCGGTGAAGGCGATCTCGATGTCGCCGTCCGGGTGTTCGGCGTCCCGCACCTGGAGGCCGCTGAGCTGGATCATCTTCCGCGCCAGATCGACGATCTTGACCGGCTCGCCCATGTCGAGCAGGAAGACCTCTCCGGCCCGACCCATGGCGCCGGCCTGGATCACCAGCTGCGCCGCCTCGGGAATAGTCATGAAGTAACGCACGATCTCGGGATGCGTCACCGTCACCGGGCCGCCGTTGCGAATCTGCTCCCGGAACACCGGCACGACCGATCCGGAAGACGCCAGCACGTTGCCGAACCGGACCATGCAGATCCGCATCTTCGAACCCTGCTCGACCATGCCCTGCAGGATCATCTCGGCAAAACGCTTGCTCGCCCCCATGACGTTGGTCGGGTTCACGGCCTTGTCGGTCGAAACCAGCACGAAGGTTTCGACACCTGCGTGTGCCGCCGCCTCGGCCGTCCGGTAAGTGCCGATAACGTTGTTCCGGATGCCGGCTCCCATGTTGTATTCGACCAGCGGGACGTGCTTGTAGGCCGCCGCGTGGTAGATCGTCCGGACCTTGAACGACTGCATGACCTGCTGCAGGAAGTCGCTCTCGGTCACCGAGGCGAGGACCGGAATGATCTCGAGGGGAAGGCCATGGAGCTCCGCCGCCGCCCGCAGCTCGCGCTCGATGGCGTAGAGGGAAGGCTCAGAGTGATCGACGAGCACCAGCCGGGTCGTGCCGAGATGAATGATCTGCCGGCAGAGCTCCGAGCCGATGGAGCCGCCTGCGCCCGTCACCATCACCGTGCGCCCCTCGATGCTGGCCCGGATGAGGTCGGGCCGCGGGGGAATGGGATCACGGCCGAGCAGGTCCTCGACATCGACCTCGCGGAGGTCGTCGAAGCTGGCCCTGCCGCTGACCAGGTCGTTCATGTCCGGCACGGTCTGGACGTGCAGTGGATAAGGCTCGAGCCAGCGGATGATCTCTGCCCGGCGCTGGCGTGATGCGGACGGAATGGCGAGGAGGATCCGAACGGCATCATGCGCCTGGATGAGTTCATCGAGGCGATCAGGGATGAACACCGGCAAGCCCGCCACCAGGCTGCCGCTCAGCGCAGGATCGTCATCGACGAAGGCGACCGGCAGGCATTGCCCGCCGGTGCCAAGCAGGTTCGCCAATCGAGCTCCCGAATTACCGGCGCCGTAGATGATTGCGCGCTCGCGCGGCTTGCGGCTGCCGTGCAGGAAATCACGCAGGGAGAACCTCGAGCCTGCCGTATGGATCACGGCGAAAGCCCAGAATACGGCGGCAGCCGCCAGGCTGATCCCGGACTCGGGCCGCAGGTAACCGTAGATCGCCATGACGATGCTGAGCAGCGTCACACCCTTGAGCACCGAACCGATGACCCGGCTGCGCAGGAACCTGACGACCGCCCGGTAGAGCCCGAGGCGACCGAACACGACGATCGTGAGCGGCGCCAGGAGGACGAGGAAAACCCACGGCGGGCCGTGCTCGGCGATGACCGCGGGGTTGACCAGCCAGATGGAAAGGGCGGCCGCGCCGAGGATGAACACCAGGTCCGTGCCGACCATCAGGGCGCGCTTGGCGGACCGCGGCAAGCCGACGAGGTAAGCCCTGAGTCGATGGAGCGACTCTTCGCTCAAGAAGCGCATGCGCTGAATTGCCCAACCCCCCGGAAACACTGAGAATTCCGTTTCTCTGTTACAAGCCCGTGACGCAGCTTATCCGCAAACTCCGCCGAACGCCATATTTGGGCATTCACTCCCAATCCAGGCTCCGGGAACTCAGATTCAAGTCACAAGCTCGACCGGCCGCAATCGTATAAGATTGCGCGCCAAACATCACGGGAAACCTCTCCGAAATGACCGTCGCCGAAGAAACGCCCAATCTCGACACCCGCACCCTCACCCACCTCGAGCGCCTGGAGGCCGAGGCGATCCATATTATGCGCGAGGTCGTGGCCGAGGCCGAGAACCCGGTCATGCTTTACTCCGTGGGCAAGGACAGCTCGGTGATGCTCCACATCGCCCAGAAAGCCTTCTATCCCGCCAAGCCGCCCTTCCCGCTGCTGCACATCGACACCACCTGGAACTTCCGGGCGCTGTACGCCTTCCGCGCGGAGATGATCGATGAAGTCGGCATGCAGCTCATCGTGCACATCAACGAGGAGGCCGTGGCCGAGGGCATCAATCCCTTCACCCACGGCTCGGCGCTGTATACCGACGTCATGAACACCGTGGCGCTGAAGCAGGCGCTGGACAAGCATGGCTTCGACGCGGCCTTCGGCGGTGGCCGGCGCGACGAGGAGAAATCGCGCGCCAAGGAGCGCGTGTTCTCGTTCCGCACCGCCCAGCACCGCTGGGACCCGAAGAACCAGCGCCCCGAGCTGTGGAAGCTCTACAACGCCCGCAAGAAGAAGGGCGAGTCCATCCGAGCCTTCCCCCTGTCGAACTGGACCGAGATCGACATCTGGCAGTACATCTGGCTGCACAACGTGCCGATCGTGCCGCTGTACTTCGCCGCCACGCAGCCGGTCGTTGAGCGCGACGGCATGCTCATCATGGTGGATGACGAGCGCATGCCGCTGAACCCGGGCGAGCAGCCGATGATGAAACAGGTGCGTTTCCGCACCATGGGCTGCTACCCGCTCACCGGCGCGGTGGAATCCGACGCCACCACCCTGCCCGACATCTTCCGCGAGATCCTGCTGGCCACGGCGTCCGAGCGCCAGGGCCGGGTGATCGACTACGACGACGGCGGCGCCTCGATGGAGCGGAAAAAGCAGGAGGGCTACTACTGATGGCCAGCGTGACCGAGATGGAGCTGGCCGCCAGCGTGGAAGAGTACCTGCGCCAGCACGAGCACAAGTCCCTGCTGCGCTTCATCACCTGCGGCAGCGTGGACGACGGCAAGAGCACCCTGATCGGCCGCATGCTCTACGACTCCAAGCTGCTGTTCGAGGACCAGCTCGCGGCGGTGACCAAGGATTCGCGGAAGTGGGGCACCCAGGGCGACGAGATCGACCTGGCGCTGCTGGTGGACGGCCTCGCCGCCGAACGCGAACAGGGCATCACCATCGACGTCGCCTACCGCTTCTTCGCCACCGAGCAGCGCAAGTTCATCGTTGCCGACACGCCCGGTCATGAGCAGTACACCCGCAATATGGTCACGGGCGCCTCTACGGCGGATGCGGCCGTGATCCTGGTGGATGCCCGCAACGGCGTCCTGACCCAGACCCGGCGCCACAGCTACCTGGTGTCGCTGCTGGGGATCCGGCACGTGGCGCTGGCCGTCAACAAGATGGATGCAGTCGAGTATTCGCAGGCCCGGTTCGACGAGATCGTCGAGGACTACGCCGAGTTCGCGAAGAAAATCGGGATCGAGGAGTTCACCGCGATTCCGATCTCGGCCCTGAAGGGCGACAACGTGGTCGCGCCGAGCCCGCACATGGACTGGTACCACGGCCCGACGCTGATCGGTTACCTCGAGACCGTCGAGCTCGACGACACCCGCATGCAGCAGGCGCCGTTCCGGCTGCCGGTGCAGTGGGTCAACCGGCCCACCTCAACCTTCCGCGGCTTCGCCGGGATGGTGGTCTCCGGCACGATCCGGCCCGGCGACCGCATCCGCGTGCAGCCCTCAGGCCGAGAGAGCACCGTCGCCCGGATCGTTACTTACGACGGCGAACTGGGCGAGGCCGTTGCCGGCCAGTCCGTGACCCTGACCCTGGAAGACGAGATCGACATCTCCCGCGGCGCGGTGATTTCCGGCGCCGACGCGCCGGCGCAGATCGCCGACCAGTTCGAGGCCAAGGTCGTCTGGATGGCCGACGAGCCGCTGATGCCCGGCCGCTCCTACCTGGCGAAGATCGGCACCAACCTGGTCGGCGCGCAGGTCACCGACATCAAGTACCAGGTCAATGTGAACACCCTGGAGCACACGGCGGCGAAGAAGCTCGAGCTGAACGGCATCGCTTTCTGCAACGTCAGCTTCGACCGGCCGGTCCCCTTCGATCCCTACGTCGAGAACCGCGACACCGGCAGCTTCATCCTCATCGACCGGATGAACAACAACACCGTCGGCGCCGGCATGCTCGACTTCGCGCTGCGCCGCTCACAGAACATTCACCACCAGCACCACGACATCGACAAGGCCGCTCGCGCCGCGGTGAAGGGCCAGAAGCCGTGTGTCCTGTGGTTCACCGGATTGTCGGGGTCGGGCAAGTCGACCGTGGCGAACCTGGTCGAGAAGAAGCTCCATGCCATGGGGCATCACACCTACTTGTTGGACGGCGACAATGTCCGCCACGGACTGAACCGTGATCTAGGGTTCACCGAGGAGGACCGGGTCGAGAACATCCGCCGCGTGGCCGAGGTCGCGAAGCTGATGGTGGACGCGGGCTTGATCGTCTTGACGGCGTTCATTTCACCCTATCGGGCCGAGCGGCAGATGGCTAGGGCCCTGTTCGACGAGGGCGAGTTCATCGAAGTGTTCATGGATACGCCGCTGGAGATCGCCGAGCAGCGCGATCCGAAGGGGCTTTACAAGAAGGCCAGGCGCGGGGAGTTGAAGAACTTCACGGGGATTGATGCTCCGTATGAGAGGCCGGAGGCCGCAGAGTTGTCCATCGACACCAAGACCCAAACACCGGAGGCGGGAGCCGATTCGATAATGGCGGCCATTCGCCATATGTCGATCATTTGACATCGAATGCCCCCGGGCCTTGAACGGCCCGTGGCTAATACGAAGTAGGCAAGAATCGGCCCCGGACCCGACGTGTTTGATTGGAAGCGCGGAACTCGAGGGACAGACCACAATTCCGGGTTCATAGCAAAGGGAGAGACCTGAGATCGGCAAAGTACTGATACCGGCTCTCGTGGCTCTGGGATTATTCGCGGGCTTCGCCCGGGAAATCCTGCTCGCCTATGTCTTCGGGACATCCCGCGAGGTAGAGATCTTCAGGGTCGCTTTCGGCCTCCCGAGTGTCCTGAGCGACAGCCTCGCGGTGTCTTTTGTCGCGATACTCATTCGACTCATTCTGAGCGCGGAGAAAAACCGACCGGCCCAGGCTCTTCGGCAAGCGGTTTGGGCCAGCGTCGCAGTGGCATTCGCAGTTTATGCGATAGGCTTCCTAACCATGCCGTTGCAGGCAAGGTGGTTAGCGCCAGGAATGAGCGAAGCCGACCACGCGAAACTCATATTCGCGGGCCGAGTATGCTGGACAATGTTCTTGTTCGTAATTCTGTCCCTTCCTTTGCGTTCCTTGATGAGCGCTAGGGGACGAATCTGGCCTGGCGCCGCATCTCAGGCAATTAGGTCTGGCGGTTTCGTAGTCGTTCTCCTCGTCCTCGTTTTCGTGCTTGGCCGCGAGGATGTAACGGCTCCCGCAGCGGCAGCGGCAGTGGGCGGCGCCACCGTCCTCGTTGTCCACATCTTTGCTCTCGGAAAACAAGGCCGGAGACGATTTGCCAACGTGGTCGGGCAGTTGCGGCCACCGGAGTTCCGTGTACTGGAGCCAACTCTGTTCGCGCTGGCAACTGTGGTCCTGACGCAGATACTTCTGTCTGCCGGAAGGCTAATGGATCGGGCTGCCGCCACCCTGATAGAGGAAGGCATGCTCGCCGCCCTCGATTACAGTTACGCCCTGGTAATGGCCGTAGGAGCCCTTCTTGGGACTTCCACGAATCTTGTTTTGGCCCCCCGAATGGGGCGCTCGATTCGAGATTCCGGCCGGCTCTCCAAGGAAGAATGGCGGTTGATCTTTGCCATCACGGGCGTCGCCACTGTAATCGGCTTAGCTTTATCCGGATTGGGCGACCTCATCGTGAGAGTGGTCTACCAGTACGGCGCCTTCGACGCGACAGCCGCTGCGTTAACCTCCAGCATATTCCGCATCCATGCGCTGGCGCTTGGACCCTTGATACTCGCGCTCCTACTAACACAGGTATTGATCGCAAGCGGAAAACAAAAATCCGTCACTGTCGCTGCGATAGGCAATATTTTCATCAAGCTTTTGTCCCTTCTGTCGGTCATGCACTTTGGCTGGGGCGTGCAGGGTATCGCCGCCACATTGATAATCGCGGAAACCACTATGGTAATGATCTTAGGAAGCCAAATCGCGCGTCAGCCCCGCCCCTGCTAAGCGATACGTCCGCTCACCGGCTCTCCTCCAGCAGTTGACGGTAGCGCCTGTTTCGGTCTTCCCCGTCGCCAGACAGTCCGAGGACCGAGTTCACAACGTAATTTTGATAGGGCACATACATGAACGTGGATGGACGGGTAAACGAGACAAGCATGAAGACGGTCCCCATCGCGATCACCGGCCAAACGTACCTAGAGCGCGCGATACGGTATGGTGAGAACGCAAGCAAACTGAACACAATGACGACTTCATAAAAAATTCTGTTCCGAATAACGTGTTCCGGAATAAAGACTAGGGCCACAATCGACATGACTAGCAAGAACCGCAACAGAAAATACAACCGGGGATCGAAAGATCGTCGCCAAACGTAAGACACGCGAAACGACATTACCACTATTAGCACGTAGAACGTCACAGCAAATATTGCTTCCAATATGTTTAGATCTAGATCTCTTTCTGTGAAATAGAAGACCAATTTGTCCGCTATCCGCGATGGAAATATCGGAATTAAACTGAGTATGACCCCCGGAAATACCAATGGAAATGCGAGAAAGAGAACCATTACGGCGGACAACCACATTCTCTTCGTGCTTGTAGCTGCCAGCAACAGCGCCCCAATGTAAAGTAGCGCTGAAAATTGGAAAAATAACGAGAGGGAAACCAGCAGAAATGCCATGGCACCTCTGCCCCTTAGGTATGCAGCGAGCCCAAAGTTGAATAGACTGACGGCAAACGCCTGCCTAATTGTTGAGAACTCAAGGGTAAACAAAAGAAAAAGATGCACGATAATAAGTGCAGCAGAAATATTCTTGCATCCGACAGCGCGACCGAGAGTCCAAAAACTGCACAGGAATGCAAAATATAAGGCGCTCTGAAACCATTCGTAGTCTGGAACGACCTGAGAGAATACGTAAGTTAGGAACAAGAAACCAAGTTCCGCCGGATATTGGAGCTGTATTGCGACAAAATTCCTCAGGAATTGGGGAAAGGGATACTGGCTAAGGTAATCAAACATCTCCTTGTAGTACGGCCAGTCATACGCCATTTCGAAACGTAGGCCTACAAAAAAGAACGAGATACCGGCGACAAGGAAATCGCGTACCCCAGGCGAAACCTTCGGGAGATTCGCGAGGAGAACAAGAACCAATATAAAGACTATATAAACTGCCACGAAGCAGGCCACGTGGCTGTGTAAAGAGTCGGCCTATACATCATCACGCTGTCACCATTAATTTTCGCCTCCCCATAGAACGGCGAGCGCTTCCAATGCATTGGCCGGGAAGATTGAATTCCCTACAAAACGGGACACTTTCCGTAGCGCTATAAACCGCGGAATAGTCCCTCAGACGCCCAGACCTGAGCACGGGCTATATCAGACTCTGGCAAGCGCGCATTGAAGCCCAAAGCTCGTCCGACTATCGCCCATACTGTGAGGCCGATATACATGAGATCGCGTCGAAGAGAAGCTCGCTCCAAATAAGCGCGTTCCAGAGCCAGCTTGGCTGGCATCAGCTCGTTGACATAGCTCATCTCGGGATCACCGGGGTCTAGTAGCCGGTCGGCCATGATGTAGTTGTAAATGGCCCCGGGGCTCGTCAATCCAGGCCTCACAGAGAGCGTCTCTCTCATCCAACTCGTGTAGAAATTTTCCACAATCTCGGGTGCTTCTGCCCTCGGGCCGACAATCGACAAGTCGCCTCTCACCACATTCCAGAACTGCGGCAGTTCATCGATCTTCAGATTTCGAATCAATCGCCCGAATGCGAACACGCGCTCGTCATCGGGGGCCGTGATCGAAGAGGAATTCCCGTTTTGGACATGCATTGTCCTCAGCTTCCACATAGTGAAAGGAACACCATAGCGTCCGACACGACGGGCCGGGTAGAACACGGGACCTGGCGAAGAAACTCTTATGCAGATCCCGGACAACAGGACAATTGGGGCGGAGAGCACGACCCCTATGGAGCCGAACAGAAGATCAAATAAGCGTTTGGCCATCTCGGAGGACACGACGGATGGTCATAAAGGACTCCGCGGCTTCGGAGCATACCTGGGATCCGGCGCTCTCCGCCTTGGCCTGAAGCGACCTGATCGACCGCGGGTGCGGCCACTCCCTTAGCTCTGTTTTATATCGAGCCATTGCTTCGAGTTTTAGAGAAAGTGTCTCGGAAATGTCTACCCATGTATCAGGGTTAAAGTTCCTCGGATACGCCCACTCGGTCGAGCTGACAGTGTCGAACGAATACACCGCTTCGATACTCCTCTCCAGCGGCCGTGTTGCCACCAAGGCAGCTTGGAAGAGCAATTGGTGGTCCCGATTAATGTCATAACCGTACTGGATATAAACCACATTAGGTTCGACTTCATGAACGATCTCCTCGATCGGAGAAATGATCTCCACAAGAGAATATCGATCTAATCCTTGATCAGGAAATGGCAGCAACCTCAAATCATCTACACCCAGGACGTGCGCAGCTTCCTGCGCTTGGCGCCGGACAGCTTCACCCCCGGTCTCGTCGTGCTTCAGGTCCCCGGCACACACGATGACGCTAGTAACCCGGTGCCGTGCACGCGTATGCAGGGCTATTGTGCCCCCGAGGCCCAGAAGTTCATCATCCGGGTGGGCCGCGATCACCAACACTCTCTTGTTATGACTCAACGCCCGCTTCCTCCAGTATCCCATTTGCCGCGAAACTCTCCCTCGGCAAGCGAGGCACCCTGTATTCTCTGCCCGTCGTGGTTCTCGATCTCCAGCAGGACCACCCCGCCTACTCCGCAAGCGACCAGCATTCCACTAGCGTCGACCAAGTCCGAATAGACCGGCCCCAGGATTGTCCCGGGCGATCCCAGTTGTTGTTGCAGCGGCAACAACGCCGCACGCCAAACCAGGTACTTTCGCCCTTCAAGGAAAGAGAACGCACCTGGGTATGGATTTGTCAGCGCACGGATGAAATTGTAGACATCTCCTGCCGAATGCTCCCATTTAATTAGTCCGTCTTCCGGGCGTCGTCTAGGCAACAGTGGCGCTCCATCTGACACCTGCGGCGTGTAATCAGGCCTCCGGCCTGAAAGCAACGTGTCCACGAGTTCCAGAAGCATTTCACTATTGGTCATCGCGACGCGCTCATATAGGGTCGCGACGTTATCAAACGGCGATATCTCGATTCGCCTCTGGGCAACAATGTCCCCACTATCGACGTCCTCAGCAAGCCGAATCAGCGTATTGCCAGTGTATCTTTCACCCCGAATGAGCGCCCAATTAACCGGGGCACTTCCACGATTCGCCGGAAGCAGAGAAGCGTGGGCGCCAAAGCACCCAATCTTCGTCGAGCGAAGAACTCTCTCACCCAATATTTGCGACCATCCGATGACAAGCAAGACGTCCAGATCGAGGCGCGTCAGCAGGTCGAGCGTTTCCTCATCGTTGATGTTTCGGACACGAAAGCATGGCAATCCGTAGCCCACCGCGATTTCTGCGAAATTGGCAGCTCCGGAGCGAATCGCGAGCCGTTCGGCATCAAGCGTGATGATGCATTCAATCGGGTAACCAGCAGTGATGAGGTCATGAAGCGGCTTGACTCCCTCAACGTGGTGGCTAAGCCAGCCAATCCGAAGGCGACGACGATCTTTAGTCATCAGGAACGATCCCTGGTTAATCCAAACTGATGCCCGATAGCGGTCTTCTCTTCCGCATCAGACTGTATTCAACCAGTCAAAGTCTGGCAGACAACCTCAACGACACGCTGTTGCTCTACCTCAGTCATCGACATGTACAAAGGCAAACTTACACACCGCTCGAAGTATTTGTCCGCGCGGGGAAAACTGCCGGTGCTTGTGGCCTGGGCCCAATACGTCATTTGGTGCAGAGGGCGATAATGCACCGAAGTGGCGACGCCGTGCTGTTGAAGAGAACGGATGAAGTCGTCCCTAGACAACGGAGCCTCTTCCGTTAGCTGCAAGACATAAAGATGCCAAGAGTGAGAATCGCCCTCGGCGGGTGGCGGCGGCAACGCCACTGGAAGCTCCGCGAAAGCCATGTTGTACCGATCGACAAGTCGACGTCTGGCGTCGAGGAACTCGTTAATGCGCCCTAACTGAACACGACCAATTGCTGCTGCGAGATCGGTAAGGTTGTATTTGAACCCGGCGTCGACCACATCATAGATCCAGCTTGCCTTGACGTTGGTGAACCGATCAAAGACGTCTCGATCGATTCCGTGAAGCCGCATTTTTCGCGCCCGGCTTGCAACGTCTTCACGGCTTGTGACGAGCATCCCGCCTTCACCCGTTGTCATGGTCTTGTTGGCGTAGAAGCTGAACGCAGTAACGTCAGCACCCAGCGTGCTACTACCGATAAGCTCGCCCAAATGCCTGGCCGGAAGAGCATGGGCAGCATCATCGACGATCAACAACCCATGGTCATCAGCAAGACGGCGCAACGATGTCATATCACAGGGCCTGCCCGCGAAATGGACGGGCATGATCACTTTCGTCCGGCTTGTAATCGCCCGACCCGCCGCCGAAGTATCCAAACACAAGGTGTTGGGATCGATATCGACGAAGACCGGAATCGCTCCGAGATACCTGACGACTTCAGCTGTAGCTGTGAAGGTCAGCGTTGGGACGATAACCTCGTCGCCTTGCGAAACGCCAAGAGCCTCCAGCGCAAGGTGAAGCGCAGCTGTCGCCGAGTTAACTGCCACCGAGTGCACCCCACCGCCCAGCATGGCCGAGAACTCGGTTTCGAACGCTGCGGCCTGAGGCCCCGTTGTGAGCCAACCGCCCCGGAGACACTCCAGAACGGCATTGATCTCGGCGTCCCCGATGCTAGGGCGAAAGAAAGGCACAGAAACCGCTGTCATATCTCGTATTCCAACTCTGAGAGAACGGGTCCCATCACCCGGTGCAAGGTGCTGATCTCGTCCTGAGGTAGATCAAGCCACGGCTTCGCTGGACTCGGCGATATGTTGCGTCTGTAGCACGCGAGGATGCCGGAAGAATCTGGCAATCCTAAGGCGCCGACCAATTCTTCCAATGCGGAAGGCCCAGCAATCAAATCTTCGTACCTGATAGTGAACACGCGTGAGTCTGCACCGGGGAGCCGCGCAAGGTCTCTTCTGGCGCGCGTGACTGACTCCAACCATTGCTGGGCACAGACCTCAGCAAGCGGCGCATCCTCAGCCAGTTGATCGATCCCTGGGAATCTGGGCCCCCAAACGTGTCCGCCCTTTCGCCCCGAGATAATACCCCTGATGAAGTTACCGCCGAACCACGCGATATAGCTGGCATTGGCGAGCGGAATTTGGCGGACTTTGATGAACAAGGACCGCCAGTCGGGCGGTTTCCTCCACTGTCGCATTGCGCTCTCGGCGACATCGCGGCCATCGCGCACGAGGTGGACATAACGCGCGTCCGGAAAGACCGCATCTACGAACGCGACTCTCAATGTGCTAGCTACGGTCTTCTCGATCAGGACATCCCCCGGGCCTGCCTTCGCCAACGAGCGGAGTGTCCGGCGAATGAAATTTTTGCGCTTGTCGGTCAGGCTGGCGGGATCAAGAACATCATGCTCGGTGCCCTCTGCGCCATAACGCCATACGTAATTGACGTCGTACGGAACCGCAGCACCGCCCGCGCCGGCAGCCAGCACATCTCGAAGAAACTTCGTGCCCGATCTGGCTGCGCCAATCAGTATTACGGGCCGCGGTTCAATCATGTTCTCGAGTTTCCTCCAATCTGGTCTTCGTCGGCTAACTTGCTGATGGATTCAGTCCCGCTGACTCGAATTGAAGCAGTGCCGAAGATCGCGAGCGCGCCATCGGCCAGTACCCTCAGCTCGGTACTCGCCGCACCAGCGCCTCGAGAATCTGAGAATATTTCTCGAGGGCTTGGTCACGACCATACTTCAGTTGATTCAAGCGCAGGGCCCGCATGCCTTGTTCGACACCCAAGCTGCGGTCTTCGTAATAACGTCGAACAGCTGTGACCAACGTATCTGGATCATCCAGAGGCACTACGCATCCGATTTCCTCTTCCAAAACCATCCGCGCAATCTCTCCAGTACTTTCGCCCTGATAAAGAATCGGTCTACCCGCAGCAAGAGCGCCGTAAGCCTTCGAGGGGACTGCGAGTCCCTCGAAGCCAGCCCTAAGCGAAAGGAAGTGAACGTCACCGAGGCTCAGGCTTTCAGCCAGCCGTTCATTCGGCTGAAAGGGAAGTAACCTTACATTCTCCAAGCCGAAACGTTGCTGCCATTCCGATATCTCCTTTCTCCGGGAGCCATCTCCGATGAACAGGAACACAATATCCGGTAACTCTTTTAGTCTTCGAGCAGCTTCAAGTACGTCGGAAAATGAATGCGATACACCCATATTCCCTGAATATAGGATCACGAATTTCCCGCCTAGTCCCAGCTCATCTCTGAGGCGGTTTCGCTCGTGATCTACTGCCCAGACCTCCGCATCGTTCACCCAATTCTGGACAAGCTCAAGACGCGCCGGCGCGACGCCGATCTTCTCCAGTTGCTCACGCATGCATCGCCCGATGACGATTACAGCATCAGCCCGGCGCAAGACGATTCCCGAGACTTTCGCGAGGAGTCTCGTTGCCAGACCATTTTCCTTCAATATTCCATCCCGAACCGCAAGATCCGGGTAGACGTCCATGACTAGGCAGCAATATGGCTGACGCCTGAAAGCTCGCAGAAGAATCCCCCACGAAGAGAAAAGAGGCGGCTGAGTGAGGAAGAAATTCAGTTGGGCCCGCGGACCGAAAAGGGAAAGGAGAACGGCGCCAACCAAGTATGTAACCATAACCAAGAGCTTCTGCGACCTGCGCTGCACGGGTTCATTGCTCCAACCGATGCGCCGGACTCGTACGCCACTCGGCGCCAAGCTCTCCTCCAAGGGCCTTCGGCCTTCGCGGTACTCTCGACTGGAGACGATAACCTCGACCTTGAGGCCTCGGTCGGACAGGAACGGCAATAAGTCCCGGTAGAAAGGTGAAACTGGCTCATAGGTGTTAAAGAAACGGATATCGGCCATTAAGACTCAACCTTCAATGGTGTCCGCCAGCTACCCTGGGCGACGTCTTGCCTTAGAAAGACTGAAGTTGAGACACACATCTCTATAATCGCCCATCAAGCAGAAAACCCCGTATCGAAGGAACCGCGGGCGCAGTTGCGTGCGGATCGTCAATCCGGGTTCGAGCGAACGACATGGAGCAAGAAGACCAGCAGCACGCCGACCATCGCTCCCAAAATGACTCCAGCGATCGCAAGCACTGGCCTATTTGGCCGCACATGCTCCCTCGGTATCCAGGCCGGGTCAATCACACGAAACGCGAATTCTTCGTTCCCGCGGGCAAGCATGAGTTTCTGAAGCTCGCTTTCCAGCAGACGCCCTATTGATTGTTGCAGGGTAACCAGACTGGTCTGCGCCAATTCAGCCCGGAGGAAAGCGACGTTGGTTTCGGCTTCCGCCAAGGCGCGTTCGCGCAATCCATTGTTCAGACGAACAACAAGTTCGGCAGCCCATTGGGCCGCGACCTCCGGATCAGTCCATTCAATCGCGAGAGTAACCAGCCCAGAGTCACGGTCTTCGCTCACACTCAAGACGTGGTCATGGAAATAATCGACTGCGTCGCGGGTGTCAGGCCAGTCTTCCGGGTCATCGTCACGCCAAGCTTTGCGCGTAGCATCCCATTCGTCTTGGAAGAACAATTTCAGCAGGCCAAAATCCTCCACGAAAGCCCGAGCTAACTCCCGAGACCTAAGCACCGCAATCGCCTCAGCGCTTCCCTCTCCGCCTATACTTACGCCGGCCAATGCAGCAAGCCCACCGAGTTGCCCGCCGATCGCGGGGGTGGTTACCTCCTCGGCCGGTGCCAACAGAGTCGCGGTACGAAACCATTCTGTCGCCAGAAACGCATAGGCAATCGCTGCAACGGCGAAAACCATAGTCGTGGCAGCGATAATTTGCTTGCCATCCCATAAGATGCGTAGAAGTTCCCGCAAGTCGATCTCGTCATCGGTACTGCCATCGAATCTCGGATCGGGCACGACGTAGACCATTCGGCCGCCTTCCCCAGGCCTGGTAACGTCGACGCCGTCGTTTTCGCCTGTCGACGAATTTCGCATTAATCGATCTTCCCGTCAGAATGAGTTTACCGCCGCCACCGCGACAGCCAGGTTGAAGATAATCGACGTCACCGCACTCCACAGCGGCAGTGGCCTCATCCTCTCGATGTCGGTCGGCACGACGATCGTATCTCCAGGCTCCACCGTCGTATCCGCCGCGCTGAACCACCTTCGCGACTCACTGGCGCTGACCTGCCCGTTAGCCCGCACGATGTAGATTCGGTCGGTATCAGCGCGGCGCGTCATGCCGCCGCTGAGGTTGATGTAATCGTCGCGGCTAAGTCCTTCCTCGAACAGGATGGAGGTGGGGCTCTGCACCTCGCCGAGCACGGTCACGGACTGCATCGGACCGGGCACCATCAGCATGTCGCCGTCCTCCAGCACGATATCCCGCGCCGAGCCGGGCTCGGACTGCAGCACCCTGTTCAAGTCCATCGCCAGCCGCCCGACCGGTGTCGCCGACTGCAGGTCGCCGAGCAAGCTCCGCCCGGTCGCGATGGTTTCCATGGCCTGGGCGTCCCCGCCGGCCTGCCCGGCCTGTGCGCCCTCCAAAGCAAGTGCCGAGAGGTCGGCTTCCATGCGCTGGGAGAGCCGCCTGAGCTGCTCGGCCTCGCGCTGCCGCAGTTCCACGCGCGTGAAAACGGCGCCCTCCGGGAAAGCTCGGTCGGTCAGGCCGCCGGCTCTTTGGAGCACCGACAACAGGGTCTCACCCTTGCGGATGGGGTAGGTACCGGGGAACCGGACCTCTCCGAGCAACGTCACCGACTCCTGCTCGCGCCAGTTGGTCACTTCCTTCACATTGAGGAAGTCATAGGGCTGGAGCATGAAGTCTGCGGCGGGGTCGCCGGCGGCAATGCCGGCCAGGTCCACTTCGACCAGCTCGGCTTCCCGGTACTCGCCGCCCACGACCTGGTACCGCGTCACCTCCGCCGAGGCGATGTAGGCGCTCTCGCTCAGGCTGCCGCCCGCCCGCAACAGGTCGCTGACGGTCATGCCCGGCTCCAGCGGGTAGGCGCCCGGGTCGCGAACGCGGCCATCGACGCGCACCAGCTGCGCCGGCGCCTCGAGGCTGGTCTGCAATTCCAGTTCCTCGAGCAGCGCGTCCACCACGGTGCGGCGGTCAGCCGCCAACCGGCGCTCAAGTTCCTCCTCAGAGAACTCCGTATCAGCGGCTGCCGCGTTGCCGGGCTGCCCATTGGGCATGCGCTGCTGCGCGGCCTGTTGCTCCAGCATCATCTCGGGTGACATCAGCTCTTCCGGCAACGCCTCCCGCGTGAACACGCTCACCCGGTCCCCCGGCTGCAACTCGACATCCGCCACCGAGCCCGGCGCGGCGAGTGCCTGCTCCAGGTCCGCGGACAGCGCCACGATGCGCCGGCTCGGGCGCAGCTCGCGCCGGATCAACAGGTAATTGGCATCCGCCAGCGGCCTGAGGTACTCGAGCGACGGCAGCAGGTCGCTGATGCGCATGCCGGGGCGATACTGCACGGCCCGCGGGCGGAACACGTGGCCGGCCAGCTCGATCCTGTTGTCCATGCGGTCGATCACCGCCGGCACGTCGACGAGATCGCCGGCCTTGACCGGCGTGGCCCGGCCGGTGGCCGCATTCAGGTCGAGATCGAGGATCACCCGGTCCTGCGAGTCGTTGACGCGCGAGAGCGTGGCGCCCTGCGGGTGCGCCGTGGCCGTGAGGCCACCGGCGAGGCGCACCATCTCCTCCGCCGTGGTGGCGCTCTCCAGCTCGTATACGGCCGGCCGGTTCACCTCGCCCTGGATGCCGACGCGCGTGCCGACCGGCGGGATGAAGATCACGTCGCCCGGCTGCAGCCTGGCGTCGCCGCGTGTGTCGCCCCGTAGCAGCAGGTCGTAGAGATCGAGCGTGCCGACGAGCTGGCCGTTGCGCTTGTGCTGGATGGCGCGCAGGGAGCCGATCGGCTTGACGCCGCCGCTGGCGAATAATGCATTCGTGATGGTCGAGAGGCTGCTGACCATGTACGAGCCCGGCCGCGTCGCCTCGCCGAGCACGAAAATACGGATTGAACGCAGCTCGCCCATGGAGACGCTGGCGCTGACGCCGATCATCTGCTGGCTGACGCGGTCCTGCAGCAGCTGCCGCACCTGGTCGAAGCTCAGCCCCGCCACCTGGATCGGCCCGAGCTCGGGGAAATTGATGGCGCCGTCGCGGTTCACCACCAGGCTGAAGTTGCCCGGCGTCTTGCCGAACAGCTGCACCTGCACGGTGTCGCCCACGCCCACCTCGAAGTCGGTCGGCACGGGGATGTCGGTCACGGGCGCGAAGGTGCTCGGCACGCCGGCGAACAGGTCGTAACCGAACAGGGGCAGGCCGGTCGCCTCGTCGAGCACCGGCTCGCGTTCGGCGGGGCCCTCGTTCGTCGTGCCGTTGAGCCCGTTGCGACCGTTCACGCCCTGCTGGTCGCCCTGCGCCGGCTGCTCCAGCGGCTGGTCCCGGACCGTGCTGCCGTTGCGCTGCTGGAACTGCTCCATCAGCTGGCGCTGCTGCTCGGGCGGCAGCTGGCGGAGCATCTCGAGCTGCTGCGGCGTCGGCGTCTGCGCCTGGGCGCCGGCGGCGAGCAGCATCCCGGCCAGCACCGTTCCCGCCAGCAGGCGGCCGAAGAATCGCGTCATGTGCCTCATAGTCCGCTCATAAGCCAGAATAGTCCCATGTCCATTGCAGGAACACCTGCGCGTCGGCCTCCGACTCGCCGGTGACTTCGTTATCCGCGGATTGTAGCCCGAAGCCGGCGCTAAACGTGCCGAGCTTCACGCCGTTGTACTGCAGGTCGCGCCGGTGGCTGAGCTGGGCGCTGAAGATCTTCGTCTCTTCGGGCGCGGCCGAATGGATCGCATCCTTGCCGATACCATCCCCGAGCTCGTTCAGCGTGCCGGCGCGAACGAGTGCGTGCCAGGTGTGCTCGTTGCGGTCCACCAGCGTGACGCCGGCGCTCAGCACCTCGCTGTCGCCGTCGAGGCCGGCGCCCAGCGTGCGGCTGTAATAGCGGTAGCCGCTGGTGTAGATGGAGTGCTCGTAGGCGGTGTCGTAGCGCGGCTCGCTCTTGTAGAACGAAGCCAGCGTGTTGCTGTACTCGAGATGCGCGCGCCAGCGGCCGGACAGCCACCCGGCCTCAATATCGCCCCAGGCTTCCAAGCCAAGCTGCCCGAACCACAGCGAAGGCGTGCCGCCGGCCTCGTCCTCGGCCGTCGCCTGGCCGTAGATCGCCCAGGGCTGGCGCAGGAAAGGCGAGCGCCAGCGGAAGTCCACGGCGGCGAGCTGGTTGCCAGGTTCCGTGTCGACAGTGAGACCGTCGTCACCGCGGTTGTCCCGGCCGAGCACCAGGTCGGTGAAGGTGCCGAAATCACACGGCCGGCCCTCGCCGCACCACTGCGCGGCGCGCGACAGGCCGATCTCGAGATTCTCCGTGGGGCGGAAGTTGAAGCGGAAAGCCGTCAGCCGCGCGTTCGGCACGTCGCGCCCGCTTTCCAGGAAGCCCCAGACCAGCGAGTAATTCCAGGGACCGAGCCAGGACAGCCACTTCGTTTCGAAAGGCCGCGCGATGTTCCGCTCAAGGCCCAGCGCACTCACCGGGCGGCTGTTCGAGGACAGGATCAGGCTGTCGCTGTGGCCCGGCCCCCACCAGCGATCCAGCGCGCCCGCATGGACGACCTGGTTGGCGAAGGTGCCGGCGAGGTAGGAGCCGTCGCCGCGCCATTCGCGGTCGCCCGGCCGCGGGTCGTTGGCGTAGGCGACCTGGGCCCGGGCGGCGAAGCGGTCGCCCATCCACGACACGCCGACCCGCCCCTCGAGGTCGTCGCGGGGCGTGTCCTCGAAAGTGCGCAGCCAGATGCCGTCGTCGGTCCGCGCCGCGATCCGGGCGTTGGGCTGCAGGCCGCGCAGGCCGCGGACGGTGTCGAGGCGGGACTGGAGTCGGGCCAGGGCCGCCTGCTCGGCCGGGCGGAGGTGGGGACAGTCCCCGGGACAGTCCCCATTTGCGGCCAGGTCGGCGGCCAGCGTTCCCCACGGAATCGGCCACGTGGTGACGGGCGACTTGATGATCCCCGAGTCGGCCAGTAGCTGGATATCGTGACGGAGGGCGAGGTCGCCGGGCTTGGCCCAGGGGTCGCCTACAGCGGGAGACACCACCAGCGCCATGAGGACGGCGCCGACGGCGATAAAAAAGCGCTTGGGTTCAGTCATTTGCATCGCGCCCGGATCCCTCCTTGAGCGCTTCTGCTCCCCTTGGTCGTGCAGTACCAGATGAGTCCGCCTGGGCGCGACCCGAGCATGATAGGTGGCGGGGGCGGTGGGGACAAGACAAAGGAACTTTCCGCATGGGAGTGCTGGAAACGGAGCCTGCCGAGCTGATGGGTCATGTGAGCACAATCGAAACCCCGGAATCGGTAGCACGCATTTCGCGTACGGCACGCTGGGGCATGAAGGTTGCTGACATAATTCGTCGACTCCACGCGGACGGCTGGTACCTGGTCGCGACTCGCGGGAGTCACCGGCAGTACAAGCATCCCACCAAGCGGGGCCGTGTTACGGTGGCCGGCAAGCCGAGTGACGACCTTGCTCCCGGGACCGTAAAGAGCATACTTAGGCAGTCGGGCCTGAAGAGGTGAGACCAATGCGCTACGCGATTGTCATTGAACGCGCCGGAGACAACTACTCCGCATATGCGCCAGACCTGCCGGGCTGCGTCGCAGCAGGCCCGACCATTTCTGATGTCGAGGCCCGGATGCGAGAAGCCATCGCGATGCATCTCAGCGGGCTCCGCGAAGACGGCATCTCAGCTCCGCCGCCCGCAAGCGTGGTGGACTATATCGAGGTCACGGCCTGACGCCACGGGCACCTTTACTTCCCCAGTAACTCTCGCCTCACCGCCGTATTCTTCTTCACGTCCGCCACCACGCGCTTGCCGATCACCTCCGGCAGGTACTTCGGCGCAAGCCCGTAGCCCGGCCGTACGCTGCGCACGGCATCGGTGGTGATGACCTCGCCGGCCTTGAGGTCCTTCACGAAATACAGCGAGCGGCGGAACTGGGCATTGCCCTGCTCGCTCGACTTGCGGCCGTAGTCCACTGCCCCAAGCGCTTCCCACGCCGTGCGCGTGCCGTGCACCAGCCCGGCCAGCTCGGCGGGCTCGAGCGAAAAGCTGTCGTCCGGCCCGCCGCCGCTGCGGTCCAGGGTGAAGTGCTTCTCGACGAGCGACGCGCCGAGCGCCACGCTGGCGATCGCCGTCGAGTTGTCGAGCGTGTGGTCGGAGAGCCCGGTCACCACGCCGAAGCGCTCGATCATGTCCGCAATGGTGCGCAGGTTGTAGTCGGCGGCCGGCGCCGGGTAGCCGCTGACGCAGTGGAGCAGCGCCAGTTCCTTGCAGCCGCCCTCGCGCGCCGCGGCAACGGCTTCCGCGATCTCTTCGGCGTCGGCCATGCCGGTGGAGATGATCATCGGCTTGCCGGTGGCGGCGACGTAACGGATCAATGGCAGGTCCACCGCCTCGAAAGACGCGATCTTGTAGGCCGGCGCGCCGAGTTCCTCGAGCAGGTCCACGGCCGTGGTGTCGAAGGGCGAGCTGAAGAGGGTGATGCCGGCCTTGCGGGCATGTGCGAACAGCGGCGCGTGCCAGTCCCAGGGCGTGTGCGCCTCCTCGTACAGCTCGTAGAGCGTGCGGCCGTCCCACAGCCCGCCGTGGATGCGGAACTCCTCGGCGTCGGAATCCAGCGTGATGGTGTCCGGCCGGTAGGTCTGCAGCTTCACCGCGGCGGCGCCCGCTTCGCTGGCCGCTTCGATCAGCGCCATGGCGTTCTCGATCCGGCCGTTGTGGTTGGCGGAGATCTCCGCGATCACGTAGGGCGGATGGTCGGGGCCGATCGGCCGGCCGTCGATAACGATCTGCTTCGTCAAGGTCGCATTCCCTCACGCATCGGGGAAATACTTCGGATTGAAACAGGCCACGCACACGCGGTCCACCGGCTCGCCATCGCGCAGGTAGTAGCCCTTGAAGGTCGCCTCGACGACCCAGCCGGCGCGCGTGTAGGCCTTGATGGCCGGAATGTTGGTGGCGAAGATCCCGCTCTGCAGCCGCCGGATGTCGTGCTGCTCGAAGGCCAGCTCGTTACCGAGCGCGATGGCCTTGGTCGCCAGCCCCTGGCCGAGGAACTTGCGGTTGCCGATGAGCGCCACCAGGTCCGCCGTGCGGTTGCGGGTGTCGATCGGGCCGATCTTCAGCGTGCCGATGCGCTCGCCGTCCGCGGTTTCGATCACGTAATAAAACCAGCGCCCGGTCTCGCGGCCGAGCTCGAAGTCCTGCACCAGGGTCGCGCGGTCGAAGGTCCGGCCGCTGCCCGTGAAGTAATCGAGATGGCCGTCGTCGTTGGTGTACCAGCCGACGTACTCTTCGTCGATGTCCGCGAGCGTAACCGGTCGCAGCCGGATGTCCATTCTCACTCTCCCCTGCCCGCCAGCAGCGCGTCGGCCACCCGCGCCGTGCCGCGCCCGTCGCAGATCGCTGCAGCGGTGGCCGACATCGTCGCCAGCACCGCCGGGTCGCGCACGAGGTCCGCGATGATCGGCGGCAGCGTGCGCGCGATGTCGTCCGGCGCGCCCAGATCGAAGGCCGCGCCGGCCGCGGCGAGCTCGCGGCAGATGGGCGCCTGGTTGTCCGCCAGCACCACCAGCGCGCTCGGCAGCCCCATGCAGCAGCGCTCCCACGACGTGCTGCCGGCGGCCCCGATCGCGAAATCGCTGGCACCCATGCGCTCCGCCATGTCGTCCACGTCGACCACGACCTCGGCCCGGAACGGCAGCGCCGCCACCTTGGCGCGCACCTGCTCGAGCCACGGGGCGCGACTGCCCATGACCACCGTCACGGCAATCTCGGCCGGGAGCCGGCTGGCGCCCAGCGCCTCCAGCACCTGTCCCGTGGCGTCGGCCTTGTCGATGCCGCCCATGGTCACCAGGATCCTCTCCAGCCCGCCCTCGGCCCGGCGCTCCAGGCTCAGGGGCCGCAGGCGCGCGAAGCCCGGCCGCAGCAGCGCGAACGCCGGCCCGCACAATAGTTGGCAATGCGGCGGCACCAGCGCCTCGTAATCGCCCGGCGCCCGCCCGAGATTCTGGTCGAGCAGCAGCTCGCATTCGTGCGGCCGGTCGGCGAGGTCGTCGATGACCATGATCTTGCGCGCGGCCGGGCGCAGCGGCCGTTCCCAGCGCGCATCCAGGCCGTAATGATCCACCACGAGCCAGTCCACGGGCCGGTCGCCGAACGCCGCCCGGGTCTCCGTGACGTCGAGCTCCACCGGCACGCCGAGCCAGCCCATGGGGCTCGCCGGCGGCGGCAGCACATGCACATCGAAGCCGCGGCGACGGATCTCGTCGATGCGGTGCCCGGGCAGCTCGCGGCAGACGAACTCGCAGTCCGCGCCCCGCTCGCGGAGTTCTTCGGCCAGCACGAGGCAGCGCATCACGTGGCCGGTGCCGATCTCCAGCGAGGCGTCCGCGCGCAGGACGATGCGTGGCTGGCCGGCCGCAGTCATTGCCCGGCCAGGGCCCGGAACATGAGCTCGGCCCGCGCCCAGTCCTCCGGCGTGTCGATGTCCTGCACCCGGCTGGCCGGCAGCACCACGGCCCGCGATTCCGGCGCGAAGATCGGCCGGCCCTCGAGCCAGGCGTCGCGCGTGCCCCAGTACCACTGGCCGGCGTCGTGGTAGGCCGGCTCGAGGTCCTGCGAGCGGGTCGCGGCGTGCTCGGGCTGGAACATCCCGACGCGGCCCTCGGCGTCCAGGCGGAGCGCACGCTGGATCGGGAAACCGTAGCCGGCCACCGGGAACACGTAGTCGGCGCCGCCCTCCTCCAGCAGCCGCAGGCCCTCGCGCAGGTCCTCGGCGCGGCAGAACGGCGCCGTGGCGTAGATGCAGCAGGCCGCAGTCACCGCGTCGCCCTGCTCTTCCTGCCAGCGGACGGCATGCGCGATTACGGGGACTGTCCCCACATGATCATCCGCCAGCTCCGCGGGGCGGGTGAACGGCGCCTCGGCGCCATGCTCGCGGGCGACGGCG
Organism: Thioalkalivibrio sp. XN8; assembly: GCF_011058255.1. Taxonomy (GTDB): domain Bacteria; phylum Pseudomonadota; class Gammaproteobacteria; order Steroidobacterales; family XN24; genus XN24. Next base: position 231,996 of record NZ_JAALFH010000062.1, read on the forward strand.
GCGATCTCGGGGTCGTCGGTGGACACCAGGATGCGGTCGAAGCAGCCGGCCGCGCGCGCCGCCTCGATCGACCAGGCGATGATGGGCTTGCCGGCGAACTCGCGGATGTTCTTGCGCGGGACGCGCTTGCTGCCGCCGCGCGCGGGGATGACGGCCAGCCTCATCAGGTCCCCGCCTCGCCCAGGGCCTCGCCGAGCGCCGCGACGACCCGGTCCTGGTCGGCCTCGGTCATGGCCGGGTACATGGGCAGGCTGATGGCCTCGGCGTAGTAGTCCTCGGCCACGGGAAAGTCGCCGGGCACGAAGCCGAGCTGCTCGTAGTAGGGCTGGGTGTGCACCGGGATGTAGTGCACGTTGACGCCGATGCCCCGCGCCCGCAGGCCCTCGAAGACGCGGCGGCGGCGCTCGTTCTCGGCGCCTTCCTCGACGCGGATCACGTAGAGATGGAAGGCAGAGTAGCCGTCGGGATGCTGCCAGGGGGTGGTGACGGGCAAGTCCGCCAGCAGCGCGTCGTAGCGCGCGGCGATTTCGTGCCGGCGGGCGACGTACTCGTCCAGCCGCAGCATCTGGCTCAGTCCCAGCGCCGCCTGCAGGTCGGTCAGGCGATAGTTGAAGCCGAGCAGCTGCTGCTCGTAGTACCAGGGCCCGTCCATGCGCGTCATCTTCGCCGCGTCGCGGGTGATGCCGTGGCTGCGCAGCATTTCCATGCGGGCGGCCAGAGCCGCGTCCTGGGTCAGCGCCATCCCGCCCTCGGCGGTGGTGATGATCTTGACCGGGTGGAAGCTGAACACCGTGATGTCGCTGTAGCGGCAGTTGCCGACCGGCTCGCCGCGGTAGCGCCCGCCGACGGCGTGCGAGGCGTCCTCGATGATGCGGAAGCCGTAGCGCTTGGAAAGCTCATGGATCGCGGCCATGTCGCAGGACTGGCCGGTCAGGTGCACCGGCACCACGATCTTCGGCAGCCGTCCCGCCCGCTCAGCGGCCGCGAGTTTCTGCGCCAGCGCGCCTGCGGACAGGTTGTAGGTCCGCGGGTCGATATCCACGAAATCCACGTCGGCGCCGCAGTACAGCCCGCAGTTGGCCGACGCGACGAAGGTGACCGGGCTGGTCCAGAGCAGGTCGCCGGGGCCGAGATCCAGCGCCAGGCAGGCGATGTGCAGGGCGCTGGTGGCGCTGTTCACGGCGACGGCGTGGGCCGCGCCGCAGTGGCCGGCGACGGCCTGCTCGAAGCGCGGCACCGCCGGGCCCTGGGTCAGGAAGTCGGAGCGCAGGACCTCGACCACGGCGTCGACGTCCGCCTGGGTGATGTGCTGGCGGCCGTAGGGGATCACGCGCTCAGGCCGTGAAGTCCGGGTCGATGTTCTCGCGGATCAGCTCGCGCAGCTGGTCCACGGTCAGGAAATCCGCGTTGCTGCCGCTGTTGTAGGCGAAGCCGGGTTCGACCGGGGTGGCGCCGAAGCGCTCGCAGTAGGCTTCGACGCCGTGCCTGCCGGTCGGCGACAGGATCGCGTAGTAGTGGCCGAGATCGACCGTGTAGGGGCTGTCGCTGGAGGTGATCATTTCCTCGTGGATCTTCTCGCCCGGGCGGATGCCGGTGATCTCGCGCTGGCAGTCCGGGCCGACGGCTTCGGCCACGTCGAGGATGCGGTAGCTCGGGATCTTGGGCACGAAGATCTCGCCGCCCTGGGCGTGCTCCAGCGCCCAGAGCACCATGTCCACGCCTTCCTGCAGGGTGATGTTGAAACGCGTCATGCCGGTGTCGGTGATCGGCAGCACGCCGGTCTTGCGCTTGTCGAGGAAGAAGGGAATCACCGAGCCGCGGCTGCCCATGACGTTGCCGTAGCGCACCACGGAAAAGCGCAGGTCGCGGGCGCCCTTGATGTTGTTGGCGGCGGTGAAGAGCTTGTCGGAGCAGAGCTTGGTGGCGCCGTAGAGGTTCACCGGCGCGGCGGCCTTGTCGGTGGACAGCGCCACCACGCGCTTCACCTCGTTCTCGAGGCAGGCCTCGATCAGGTTCTGGGCCCCGAGGATATTGGTCTTGATGAACTCGAAGGGGTTGTACTCGGCGGCCGGCACCTGCTTCAGCGCCGCCGCGTGGATTACGGTGTCGATCCCCTCCAGCGCGCGGCGCAGGCGGGCCTCGTCGCGCATGTCGCCGAGGAAGTAGCGCAACCCGGGGTATTTATCGGGGCTGAACGCCTGCGCCATCTCGAACTGCTTGAGCTCGTCGCGGGAGAAGACCACCAGGCGCTTGATGTCGGGGTGCCGCTCCAGGACGGTGCGGACGAAGGCCTTGCCGAAGGAGCCGGTGCCGCCGGTGATGAAAATCGATTGCCCGCTGTTCATGATTGCTGGGGTCGGACCGTCTCAAGTACCTGATGACCCGGGGATTATGGCAGAAAACGGGGCGGTTTTCGGGCCTTACGCGACAGCGGAACCGGGGTTTTGTGTCATGTAAGGAGATTCTGCTGGTCGCTCAATCGAGGTCCAGGTGCGGCCATGACCGGTGGGAGCCTTGGGAATGTCCACGGTTCCGGGCCATTAGCGGCCTCGCCCAGTGACCGCCCCCGGCGAGAAAATGGCTTGCCAATCGAACCGGCGTGGAGCAGACTTGACTAAGTTCATTAAACTAAGTCCATTTGGAAGCCTCGAGCATGGAAATCTTCAACATTCACGACGCGAAGACACACCTGTCGCGGCTCGTCGAGCGCGCCGCCCACGGCGAGCCCTTCATCATCGCCAAGGCCGGACGGCCGATGGTGCGGGTGATCGCCATCGATGCGCCCCTGCCGACGGAGGCCCGGCGGATCGGTTTCCTCGCTGGCGAGATCCGCGTACCGGACGACTTCGACCGGATGGGCGAGACTGAAATACAGGAGCAGTTCGAGGGCCGGGAGTGAACCTGCTGCTGGACACCCACGTGCTGCTCTGGGCCGCCGGCGACTCCGCGCGCCTGTCGCCCGCGGCGCGCAAGCTGATCGGGAACCCCGCGCATGCGCTGTGGTTCAGCGCCGCCAGCCTCTGGGAGGTGACTATCAAGGCGAGCCTGGGGCGGGACGACTTCCATGCCGATCCGGTCCTGCTGCGGCGCGGGCTGCTCGAAAACGGTTACCGCGAACTGCCCATCACCAGCGAGCACGTCATTGCTGTCAGCCGCCTGCCGGAGCTGCATCGCGACCCCTTCGATCGCATCCTGCTTGCCCAGGCCGAGGTCGAAGGCGCCCTGCTGCTGACAGCCGACGACCGCGTGCTCAGCTACGGCGGGCCGGTCCGTCGCGTCTGACGATCATTGCCACGATCTCGAGCACGGGCACCAGCCCGGCATCGGGACGGAGCCCGCTCCGGCTCAATGCAGCTTCAGGTGCGGCCGGATCACCCGGTGCAGGCTCTTCAGCAGGATCATCAGCACGCCGCGCCACGGGCCGTACAGCTCGAGCAGGTGGCGGTGGTAGAGCGACAGGTAAGTGAAGCGCGCGATCCGTCCCTCGACCATGACCCCGCCGCCGAGGAAGGAGAACAGGTTGCCGACGGTGTGGAACTTCGACAGGTTCACCAGCGAGCCGAGATCCTTGTATACATAAGTTTTACGTGGGGACTGTCCCCGGATCATCAGCATGATGTTGTCGGCGACGAGATGGCCGAGCTGGCGCGCCGCCTGGCCGCGCGGCGGCACCCAGGAGCCGTCGGGCTGCGGGCAGGCGCAGCAGTCGCCGATGGCGAAGATGGTGTCGTCGCGGGTCGCCTGCCCGGTCGGCCGGACTACCAGCTGGTTCAGGTGGTTGGTCTCGAGCCCGCCGATGTTCTCGAGGTAGTCCGCGCCGCGGATGCCGGCGGACCAGATGACGATATCCGCGGGGATGAAATAACCGCCCTGGAACGTCAGCCCCTGGTCGGTCACCTCGACCACGCGCGTGTTGGTGAACACCTGCACGCCGATCTTCTCCAGCTCGCGGGCCACCGCCGCCGAGATCGCCTCCTGGCTCACCTTGGGCAGGATGCGCTTGTCGGCCTCGACCAGCGTGACGTCGAGCAGCGAGCTGTCGATCCTGTAGCCGTAGCCGCGCAGCTGGTCGACGGCATGGTGCATCTCGGCGGCCATCTCCGTGCCCGTGGCGCCGGCGCCGACGATGGCCACCTTGATCCGCTCTTCCAGCTGTTCGTGGCTGGCGTAGCGCAGGAAGCGGTTGAGCAGGATCTTGCGGATGCCCATGGCCTGCTCGGTGTTGTCGAGGAACAGGCAGCGACGCTTCACGCCCGGGATGCCGAAGTCGTTGGCAATGCTGCCGACGGCCACCACCAGGTAGTCGAAGTCGAGGCGTCGGGCCGGCAGCAGTTCCTCGCCGTCGACCACGATGGGCGCGAGCACCACCTGGCGGTGCTCGCGGTCGATGTCGGCCAGGCTGCCCTGCTGGAAGTGATAGCCGTTGGCGGCGGCGTGACCGCGGAAACTCAGCGCGTCGATGCCGACGTCGAGCGCGCCGGTGGCCACCTCGTGCAGCAGCGGCTTCCACACGTGGCTCTCGACCCGGTCGACCAGCGTCACGTGCGCCTTCCCCTTGCGGCCGAGCTTGCGCCCGAGCCGGGTCGCGCAGGCGATGCCGCCGGCGCCCCCGCCGACGATGACGATCTTCTTCATGGGCTCTGCTCTAGGGACCGGTCCTGGGGACAGTCCCCAGGACCGGTCCCAGTTTACCGCAGTGCAGCATCAAAGAGCAGGCGGACAGCACCGCCGCCGCCCGGCGTCTGCCCCGGTTTCAGTCCTTGTCGAGCGCGAAGCTGTCGATCATCCGCCCCGCGGCGTCGAAGGCCCGGTAGGACAGGGTGCCGGCGCGCGGGTCGATGTCGATCACCTGGAAGGTGCGGGTGTCGGTCGCGCCGAAGGCCGCGAAATCCGGCAGCTGCTGCCGGTACATCTTGGTGCCGGAGACGGCGACCAGGTAGATCGTGCCGTGCTCGCCCGGCGGCGCCGGCTGGTGCGCGCGCATCGGCACGGTGCGCATGTAGGCGTGGTCGTGGCCCTGGAACGCGATGTCCACCTGGTGGCGATCGAAGACCGGGCCCCAGGCGTCGCGCAGCGGATGATTGTCCCGCCCCGGCCGCGAAGCGTAGAAGGGATGGTGGTAAATGACCACCTTCCAGCGGGCGTCGCTGGCGCCGAGGACGCGGTCCAGCCAATAGACCTGCAGCTCGGGCTCGAGCAGCTGGTAATTGGAGTCCATCACCACCACCAGCAGGTCCTGGTAGGCCAGGTGGTAGGTGCGGCCGGGATCGAGCCTGGGCGTGCCGTTGGCCGGCAGGGCGAACTGCTGCAGGTACAGCGTCGGGTGGCCGCCGTGGCTGTCGTGATTGCCGATCGCGGGCACCACCATGGCGCCGTCGAAGACCGGCGACCCCTCGCGGAAGAACTCGTCCCAGTTGTCGCGCTCGGCGCCCCTGTCGACCAGGTCGCCGGCGATCATGTAGAAGCGCGCCTCGGGAAAGCGGAAGTCCGCCTGGCGCAGCAGCTGCCCCCACTGGTCGAGCCCGTTCTGCGGGTCGCCGAGGTAGACGAAGGAATAGGGCTCGGCGCCCCGCTCCGCCGCCGTGCGGAACTCGCGCACCTCGGTCCAGCTGGCGCCGCCGTCGGCGCTCGCAGCGTAAAGGTAGTCCGTCCCCGGCTCGAGGTCGTCCAGGCGCACGCGGTGCAGCCGGATCACGGGATCGTTCACCACCTGCTCGCTCACCAGCTCGACGTGGCGCGCCGCGATCCTGCGCCCCGCCGCGCCTCCATCGGCCAGGAAGTCCGCCTTGGGCGCGAGCCACAGCAGCCCCCCGCCGACGCTGTCGTCCGTGCGCCACTGGACCGTGACCGAGCTCCGCGGGTCGCCGTGCCAGGTGAGGACCAGGTGGTCGGGGTCCGGCGAGGCGGGATACGGGGTCGCGCGGAAGTAACCGGCCACCCAGGACACCAGCTCCCAGGCCTCGTAGGACCGCAGCACCGGGAGGCCGTCGAGCGCGGGCGGGAGCGCGCCGAGTTCATCGTCGTCGTCCAGGAAGGGCCGGACCCCCGCCCGCGCCGGCACCAGGTCGACGCCGGGCACGAGCGGCGTCGCCCGCACGGACCCCTGGCCGGCCGCCGGCGCGAGGAAGACCAGGTAGGGCTTGAGTTCGCCGGAGAAGCTCGGCACGCCAAGCTCGACCAGGCCGGGGCCGGCCACGCCGGCCCAGACCTGGTAACGGTCCGAGTTCGCCACCAGGAAATCGAGGTCGGCCCGGCGCTCGAAGCCGCGCGCGGCCAGCCAGAAGGGCGTCTCGCCTTCCTCGGCGTCGAAGGCGACGTAGAGCCGGGCGGCCTCGGCCAGCTCGAAGCGCACGAAGCCGGCGGCCAGCTCCGTGCGCTCGGCCGGAGTCAGCCGCGCGGCGACGGCCTCGGGCGTCAGCGCCA